>NZ_CP083740.1:0-1352500 GCF_020150455.1 Bremerella sp. TYQ1 | reverse complement strand
GGAAACGCTGGCTTCTCGACGTAGTCGTGGATCTCGCGCTGGTAAGCACTCTGTTTATGCTCGAGCTTTAAACGATGCTCGTCGAGCATGCCCATCTCGAACTCGCCGGCAGTCAGCTTCACGACGGGCATGCCGATCGAATTTGTCGTGCTGTTGGGCGCTTGGGCGACGACGATGGAAGTTGCCCAACTAATTAGAAGTAGCGTTGTGATCGCAACTCGCATTTAACCCACCATTGGCTGCAAAATGCCATCGCTATCTTGGAACGTTCCTTCCACTGGAACACCAACACGGTCGAGCATCGTTTGCCAAATCGAAGCGAGCGGAACGCTGCTTTCCAGCTTTAAATGCCCATGATGCTTAACGCCCAGGCCAAGTCCGCCGCTGACGATCGTGGGCAGGTTGTCTTTACTATGCTCGAAGCCCATGCCACTGGAAAGCCCAAGAATCGTCCGATCTAACAGCGTACCGTCTCCTTCGGGAGTCGATTGCAGTCGATCGAGGAAGTAGGACCAGTGGTCCATATAAATCGTATCGACGCGTGCGAGCTCTTCCAGGCTTTGCGGGTCGTTTCCATGGTGCGACAGGGCGTGGTATCCCTTGGAAACATTGAACTCAGGATAAACGCCTCCAGCCAGTTCTTTGCGGACGACGTACGAAATGACCCTGGTCGAATCGGTTTGAAAAGCCAATGCAATCAAGTCGTACATCAGTTTGGCGTAGTCGTCGTACAAGTAGTCGCCGTTCCCTTCCGGGCCGGCCATCTTCTTTTCGTAGGTGCCGTGCAGATCGTCTGTCTCGATGGCCGGCTTGGGGGTGTCGGCCCATTCGACGCGTCGTGCGAGTGACTTCTCAAGTTCACGAACCGAAGTATAGTACTGCTCCAATTGTTGGCGGTCGGCCTGACCGAGCTTGTTGGAAAGCTGCTTGGCGTCGTCTCGAACGAGATCCAGAATCGATCGTCGACGGCGAAATTCGTTCTTTTCGTCCGCTTTTTGCTCTGCCGTGTCAGGGCGGAATAGCCGATCGAAAAGCACTTTCGGGTCGTTCTCGGCGGCTAGGGGGACCCCTTGTTCGTTCCAGGAAATTGTCGCGAGGGCCTGACTACCGTAGTTGGTTCCACGATCGACCGAAAGCTGAAGCGACGAGAAACGCGTGTCCGAACTTATCGTGTTCGCGGCGATTTGATCAGGGCTTTGCTGTTGTCGTTCTCCTTTGGCGATCGACGTGCTGAACGGATAGGCACCGTCGTGACCACCCCCGTCGGAGAGATACGTTCCATTGATCGCGGTGAAGCGTCCACGGTGTTTATCCAGCGGTTTCAAGATGCGCGACGCCTGGTAGTCAAGGCCTGTTTGGTCTGGCCAAAACTGACGCATGTTCATCCCGGTACCGAAGTAGAACATCCCCATCCGCGCAGGGGCATCAGGCGACGGTGCCGCGAGCACGCTGGAAGGCATCATCGCTTCCAAGTACGGCAACGCCATCGCGACGCCGGTACCACGCAGAAACGTGCGTCGGGAAATCCAAGGCTTTTTAGATTGGGACATCAGCTTCATCCTTGCCGGAATTCGTTTTACTTTTGCAGGAACGCTTCGCTTTGTACCACGCCATGAATCAGCGTTGGTAGCGTGTAATTGTTTTCAGCCATCTGCTGCGCGAGTCGGTCGATCAATCCACGATCGGCTGGTTCGACAGGACGACCCAGGGCATACGTCAGCATCTTTTCGGAAAGTCCGCGTGCGAATCGATCCTTCTGCGTCAGAAGCAATTGCTTGAACTGAGCAAACGTCTCGAACGAATCGCCGTTGGGAAGTGTGCCTGAGGGATCAATCTCGGGACCCTTGTTGCGAAAGTCTTCGCCATCTTGCTGGGTTCGCCATTCACCGATGACGTTGAAGTTTTCCAGCGCCAAGCCGTAGCAATCAATCGTTCGATGGCAGGCCGCACACGAGGCGATTTGCTGGTGTTGAATCAAGCGATCACGAACGGTCAGCTTTTCCCCTTCGATGTTCGGCTCGACTTCGCCAGCATTCGGTGGCGGTGGGTTCGGTGGATCGTTGAACAACACCTCGCGAACGTAAACACCGCGATTCACCGGCTTAGTGCGGTTGCCGTCCGATCCCCGCATCGCAACACCGGCCATTGCCAGCAGCCCTCCGCGGGGTGATTCCTTAGGCAATGTGACCCGTTGAAATGCTTCCCCTTCAATGCCGTTCAAGTCGTAAAACTTGGCTAAGCGTTCGTTGACCATCGTCCAGTCGGCATCGAAAAACGCCAGCGTCGATTCCTCCGTTCGTAGCACTTCGCGGAAGAACGCAATCACTTCGCCTACCATCGCTTCGCCGAGTTGATCGTCATACTTTTTATAGAGCCGAGCATCTGGCATGAAGTTGCGGAACTCCCCGGTTTTTAGCCACTGCCCCCCAAATCCTTGGACAAAGCCTTCGCTCTTTTCGTCGGCCAGCATGCGATCGACCTGGGCAGCTAAGATCGACGGATCGCGAAGCTTTCCTGACTCGGCTAAGTCGAACAGCGTTTCGTCCGGCATGCTCGACCAGAGGAAATAGCTCAACCGCGAGGCCAATTCCCAGTCGTTTAGCGGACGTCGATCTTCCGCGGAAGCAGGCTCGACAATGTACAAAAACTTGGGCGAACAAAGCACCGAGATCAGCCCGGTCCGTACGGCATCGTTAAAGTTTTCGCCGGCGGCAAGCTCGGCCTGGCAAAGCGTTACCACTTTGTCGACTTCATCCGTCGTCACTGGGCGACGAAACGCACGGGGCAAGAACTGCTGGAAGATCTCGCGCAAGTAGGCCGTGTCTTCCGCTGCGTCGCTGCCACGAACGAAAAGAGACTCGTGGCTTTTGGGAGGCCATTGATCGTAGAGAGGGCCTTCGCACTCCAGCCAATCGACGACCAGTTTGCGAAGTTTTGTCGTATCGGCTGCTTCGGGATTCGGTTTACCCCACGTCAGGTTTTCCATTTGCTGCCGCGACTGGAGACGCATGACACGCTCGTAGTCTTTGGCCTGGCCAGCTTTCTCTTGCTCGCGGCGAATGTCATTGCCGATGTGGCTGGTGATCTGAAAACCAGTTTGATTAACAATTGAAACGTTGTACTCGCCACACTTGGGATCACGCGGGACAACAATTTCGTAAACCTTGGGCGAGTCCGTTACTTCCGTTTCGAGAAGCAGTTGTTGATCGTCGCTGGGGTGTCCTTGCCGAACACGCATGATGACCGGATCGCCGTCGGCGCCGCGAACGCCCCAGGCGCGAACACGAATGCGATACATTCCTTTGACCGGAATTTCGTCGCGGGTACCGGGGTATTTCATGACGCCAAACGAGCGTGTCGATCCTTGCATTAGGACGATTGCTTTCTCTTCGCATTCGATACCAGGCGTTGCGCAAAGGTAATCGATCGCGCGGTTCTCGGCGATGTCCTCCATTTCCAGCCGCATCGTTTCGGTAGGAAATGGTGGCGGGCCATCCACAATCGCCATGTCCGCTATTTGCTGAGCGACCTCGAAATACTTGTCCAGCAACGAAGGATCGAGCATCAGCGCGAGCGAAACTTTGTCGAACCCTTCGGCCGTTCCGTCCGGCGGCAATGTGTTTTCAGGGCTTTCGCCAGGCAGGAACTTGAGGTGCAAGAGATCGCGGACCGTGTTGGTGTATTCCGCACGGTTCATGCGACGCAAGATCACACGTCCCTGATTGCCGAGGCTGCTTCGTTCGGCATGTCGCAGTTGACCGGCAATCCAATCGGTGACGTTTACCACCTCGTGGGCGTGCGGCGTAGTAGAACCTTCCGGCGGCATCTCGCCCAGGTTCATCTTGTCCATCACTTCTATCCACGTGCTCGCGGTCGTCGCCTTGGTGAAATCAAGCGTCAGCGTATCGAGCCGCAAGTCGGCCTCTTGCGTTTCCGCTCCGTGGCAGTCGTAGCAGTGAGTCTTCAGAAAAGGACGAATCTTGCTCTCAAAGGAAGCGGTGCTTTCCGGTCGGGCATCGGTTTCCGCGCCCAGCACTGGGTAGGCGGCGATCAGCGCAAGGAAAATTCCGCTAAGAAGGCAAGAGCGCGAAATGGGGGCAAGACAAATCTTCATCCCGAATGATCTGACCGGAAAGGCGTGTTGGATAAGGACAGGACGTCGGCAGGAGTCCCTGGAGGGTGAAAAGAGCCCGCTGCCTATCAATAGATGGCACGAACTGCTTCCATCGTTTCATTGAATTCGGCCGAAGTCCAGTCGAATTCTCGATTTACGTTTCTCAAGGGACGTTTCGTCGCCCTAATTTCTTCCAACGAATCGCGACGGCGAAGCTCTATCCAATCGATATAACGGTGGCAGTTTCAGAACCTGACATAAAAAGTATGTGAAAAGGGGGCTCAGAAGCGATGCGATGACTCTCAAATCGACCGCGGTTGTCAGCAGAATCCGCGAAAGGCCTGCTCAAAAAATGTGAGAATTCGCGCATAATGATAATTAGCGACGTAAGAATTCGGACTATCTTGGTAGTGGACTATCCTCGGATTGTTCCCGTCGCGTATTCAGCTCGCCGCGAAATTTCCTGCTTGAGATGTGTTGATGAAGCGTTTGTTTGCTCTTTCCGCCGTTCTGCTTGCCACTTTTTGTCTCACCTCGCTCGCTCAAGACTTCCAGCCCTCGTCGCGTCACGAGGAAGGGTTGCATCGCAATCCGCTGAAAGTCTTCGCATTGACCGGCGGCAACGTGATTACCAAGCCAGGGGAAAAACCTCAGGCCGCAACCATTTTGGTTCGCGACAGCAAGATCGAAGCGATTGGACCGAAAGTCGAGATTCCGGCCGACGCCCAAGTCATCGATTTGGAGGGGAAGTTTATCTACCCCGGTTTCATCGACAGTTACGGCGAAGCCTCGTTCGACGAGTCAGACAATCGTCCGCCGACGGCTTACTGGAACGCCAACGTTCGGTCTGACTTTCTCGTCAGCTCGGCAGTTACCTCCAGCAATCTTGCCGCTGGCGATCTTCGCAAGCAAGGATTCGTCGCTCGCCTGATTGCCCCGCAAGGCGGTATCATCCGTGGCCAAGCGGCGATCTATTCGCTAAGCGATGGCCGCCCGAGCGATCGCCTGCTGCGGGATGCGTGTGCGTTGACCGGCGAACTGACCTTGGAACGCCGCCGGGGTCGGGGCAATTACCCGAACTCGCCGATGGGAGCGGTCGCGTTGGCTCGCCAGGCGTTTTATGACGCGCAGTGGTATCGCGATGCCCATCAAGCTTCCGCTAAAAATCCGAAGCTGGAGCTACCAGAAAGCAATGTCACACTCGCCGCGATGGCGCCCTACGTGCAAGCGAAGTTGCCGGTCATGTTGGAAACGGCCAACGATCAGTTCCTGCTTCGTGCGGATGACTTCGCCAACGAGTTCGAGCTCGATTTGATTGTTATCGGTAGCGGTCGCGAGTATCGTCAGCTCGACAAAGTCGCGCAGACGAAGCGGACGATGATCATTCCTCTGAACTTTGCCAAAGCGCCAAACGTCGCGACGCCGGAAGCGGCCGACAATGCCACGCTTCAATCGCTGATGCATTGGGATCACGCTCCGGAGAATCTGGCACGATTGATCGACAAGAAGGTCGAAATTCTGCTGACGACACACCGACTGGAATCCCCTTCCCTGTTCCTGAAGAACCTGCGACTTGCCGTGGAGCGCGGACTGAGTGAAACCGACGCGTTGGCCGCGATGACGACCGTGCCGGCAAAACGGCTCGGCATCGACAAGCAGCTTGGTTCGCTGGAAACCGGCAAATTGGCCAGCTTTGTCGTGATGTCGAAACCATTGTTCGAGGAAAAGTCGGAAGTGGTCGAGACCTGGGTTCATGGCGATCGCTACGAACATGAAGAAGAGAAGCCTGAAGGCTTGGCCGGCGACTGGAAGCTTGCCATTCAAGGTCAGCCAGAGAAAGCGGATGCCGTTCTGCTGATGAACGTCACCGGCGACAAGAACCTGAAAGGAACCGTTCGCCCAGCAGAAACGACACCGAAATTCAAAGACAAAGTCGAACTCAAGTCGCTCAAGCACGAAGAGGGCCAACTCACCGGGCAGTTCATCGCTGACAGCTTCGGTAGCAAAGGAGTTGCCACGCTGGCGGTTCTCTTCCAGAAGGATGTCGAGCAACGCCAAGGAACATTGCGCTGGCCCGACGGAACGGTCTCGACCGTCGTCATGACACCATCCGGCATGGATAAGGACAAAGAAGAAGAGGACAAAAAGTCAGAGTCCGACGACAAGGATGAAGCGAAAGAGACAGACAAGAAAGACGAAGACAAGAAACAGGAAGACGCCAAAAAGCGAACCCAAATGGCCAGCTTCCCCGTCAATTACCCGCTGGGCGCTTATGGCCGAGAAAAACCGGTCGAGCAGCCGGCGCTGGTCGCTTTCACCGGGGCAACCATCTGGACGTGCGGTCCTGAAGGCAAAATCGAGAACGGGACGCTACTCGTTCGCGAGGGCAAGATCGTGAAAGTGGGCAAAGGGATCAAAGTTCCCCAGGATGCCGTCGTGGTCGACGTGAAGGGGAAACACATCACCCCGGGTCTGATCGATTGCCACTCGCATATGGCCACCGATGGCGGAATCAACGAAAGCGGTCAGGCGATCACCGCTGAAGTCCGCATTCAAGACTTCATCGACGCCAACGACATCAGCATTTACTGGCAGCTTGCCGGTGGGCTGACAACGGCCAACATCTTGCATGGTTCGGCCAATCCAATCGGAGGGCAGAATCAGGTCATCAAACTCCGCTGGGGTGGTAGTTACGACGATCTCAAGTTCCGCGGTGCTCCGCTAGGCATCAAGTTTGCCCTGGGCGAAAACGTCAAGCAAAGCAACTGGGGCGATAACTACACCACGCGTTATCCCCAAACGCGAATGGGGGTCGAGCAAGTCTTCCAGGACGAATTCCGTGAAGCCCTCGACTATCAGGCCGCTCATCAGCGTTACGCCAAGAACCAAACCGGTTTGCCCCCGCGACGCGACCTCGAGTTGGACGCTGTCGTCGAAATCCTTAATCGCAAGCGTTGGATTCACTGTCACAGTTATCGTCAGGACGAAATCCTCGCCCTGTTGCGAGTCCTCGAAGAACATGGCATCACCATCGGTTCGTTGCAGCATATTCTCGAAGGCTACAAAGTGGCCGATGCGATGCAGAAGCATGGCGCGACCGCGTCGACGTTTTCCGATTGGTGGGCGTACAAAGTCGAAGTTCAAGACGCCATTCCGTACAACGGGGCGATCATGTACGAGCAAGGGATCAACGTTTCGTTCAACTCCGACGACGGCGAACTGGGCCGACATATGAACCAGGAAGCCGCCAAAGCGGTCAAATATGGAAACGTGCCGCCCGAAGAAGCGTTGAAGTTTGTCACGCTGAATCCAGCCATTCAGCTTCGGATTGATAAGCAGGTCGGCTCGCTCGAACCTGGCAAGCATGCCGACATCGCCATTTGGTCGGCGCCGCCGCTGTCGAATTTCGCCGTCTGCGAACAAACCTGGATCGATGGTCGCAAGTACTTCGATCGCAGCGAAGAGCAGACACTTCGCGACAAGTTCGCCAACATGAAGAACACATTGATCCAAAAGATTCTCGACACGCGTGCCCCCATGACGGCCGAAGGGGAAACGCTGGAAGATGGATCGCAGTTGTGGCCACGCCATGACGAATTCTGTGGCTCACACGGAGAACACGACCACGATCATGGACACGAGCATTAACGCTGCCTCGGCAATATCGGCTCGCTTCCCTTCGTTCGTGTTTCTCTTAAAAAGTTGATAGGCATTACCATGCAAAAGCTACTCAAAACTTTCGTTTTCGTCGCTGTGACGGCTTCCGCCTCGGTGACGATCGCCTCCGATCAAATCCCTGGCGCCATGCCCAAAACCCCTGTCGCAATCGTCAACGCGACCATCCATCCCATCTCCGGCCCTGTGGTTGAGAAGGGGACACTTCTGTTCGCAGACGGCAAGATCACCGCAGTCGGCACCGATGTCAAGCTTCCGAAGAACACCCAAAAGATCGACGGTAAAGGAAAGCATGTCTACCCTGGCATGTTCGAGCCTTACTCGCGTGTCGGTTTGACCGAAATTTCTTCGGTGCGTGCCAGTAATGATTACCGCGAGTCAGGCTCGTTGAACCCAAACGTTCGGGCCCACGTCAGCGTCGATCCCGATGGCGAAACCATTCCGGTGACTCGCTCCAATGGCGTGCTGCTGAACATGACTGCTCCGACCGGCGGTTTGATCTCCGGACAAAGTGCGGTAATGCAGCTTGATGGTTGGACGTACGAAGACATGACGCTGCTTCCCGAAGCGGCGATGATTGTTGCGCTGCACGACGCCCACGATGCCGAGCATTTGGAAGCATTGTTCGACGAGGCACGACAATATGTCAAAGCGAAAGAAGAAAAAGTCGCGGTGCGGCAGGACGTGCGTCTCGATTCGCTAGCCAAACTGGTAAGCGGCGAACAGCCGATGATTATTTCGGCGAACCGCTCCAGCGAAATCAACCGAGCCGTGGCGTTTGCCAACGATCAGCAGTTGAAGCTGATCATCCTGGGTGGCTACGATGCCGTCGAGTGTCGCGAACTGCTCAAGAAGTACGACGTTCCTGTGATCATCTCCGCCATCCATCGCGAGCCGCGTCGCCGGGATGAACCATACGACACCGCCTATACGTTGGCCAAACGTTTGCAGGATGCGGGGGTTCGCTTTTGTATCTCTGGCTACGAGCGATCCAATTCCTGGAACGTTCGCAATTTGCCATACCATGCTGCGACCGCGGCCGCGTTTGGTTTAAGCCGCGACGATGCGATGCGGGCCATCACCCTTTCGCCTGCCGAAATTCTGGGCGTTGCCTATCGTGTCGGCAGCTTGGAAGCTGGAAAAGACGCCACGCTATTTATCTGCGATGGAGATCCTCTGGAAGCTCCGACGCAAATCGAGTCGGCTTGGATCGCTGGAAAGCCGGTCGATCTGACCAACAAGCAAACGATGCTCAATGACAAGTATCGCCAGAAGTATCAGCAAGCCGCGCAATAACGGCAGCTGCCAAAGCCAGGGCGACCGATCGTAGCGGTCGTTCCGGTTCGCATGAAGCCTGCGCGAAGCAACGCTCGAATTCCGACAAACGTGCTGGCAATCTCTCGCCTGAATCCCCATGATAGAGCCATTCCCCACGAACTTCCTCGTTCGTCGGGGTGTCCATACGGGACGAACGGAAAACTAGGACGGAACCGTGATAGCTGCGTTCCTCTAGCGATCCGTCGTTCGTAAAGCCAAGGGACCGATCAGGAACATTCGTGCGAGATGAGGTCGTGCCGTACGTTCAATTTCTGGAAACGCTTCTCAGCGAAGGTCGTGCGGTAGTACCTCCGCTCGAGCCACTGACTGCCGCCCAGCGTGAAGCGGGCGCACAACTGCTCGCGCGAGTCGAACCACTTCGCCGCGCCGAGTGTCCCAGTCCCGTGCCTGCGTTTCATCTGTCGGCCGCCGCTTGGGCCGCCGAGCAGTTTTGCCTGGCATGCCAGTTCGCGATCTTTCGCGACGTGGGTGAAGAAGAAATCGGCAAAGCGTTCGCTGCGTCGTTCCCGGACGGCATTACGGCCGAAACCTATTACTCGGTCGATCTTGTCTTTCGCTTTTTGCCTGACCTGGCTCGGTTTGTTTCAGCTGCTTCGAAGGAAGACCCTTTGGCGAACGTCCTGCGGCATTGGGCTCGGCAGTGGCCGTTGTCGTCGGTCGGCATGTGCGACGTCGAGTTGCCTGACGTACAGCTGCTGATCGACCATCCCGGACTGATGACGATGTATATCGATCGCATTGTTGCTACCGGCGATAAGTCGCGGCTTGAAGACCAACAAGTTCGCGAACATGTCCTTGCCGCTGCCGGCATGTATCCCGAATTGGCCCCCAAGCTGCCTCTCAAGAATTTGCTGACTGAGAACGGAGAAAAAGTGTGAGCGTGGTTCCTTCGACCGATGAAACGGCCCAAATCCTGCAATTGGGCGAGAAGCTTTCGCAAAGCGTGTTAGAACCGATGAAAGAGGCATTCGTTGGTAAGGACGAGATTATCGACCTGCTGGGGATTTGTCTCGTGGCGCGCGAAAACCTGTTTATCCTCGGCCCGCCTGGGACGGCGAAGAGCGCGCTCGTGCAGCAATTAGCGCGGCGGATCGAAGGCAAAGTGTTCGACTATCTGCTGACGCGTTTCTCGGAACCGAACGAGATCTTCGGACCATTCGACATTCGCAAACTGCGCGACGGCGAGTTAGTCACCAACACCGAAGGGATGCTTCCTGAAGCGACGTTTGTCTTCCTGGACGAACTGCTCAACGCCAACAGTGCGATTCTCAATAGCTTGCTTCTGGTGCTCAACGAACGCATCTTTCGTCGTGGACGCGAGACACGCCACTTGCCGACGCTGATGGTAGTTGGGGCCAGCAATTGTTTGCCGCAAGACGAAGCCCTTGCCGCGTTGTTCGACCGATTTCTGCTTCGCGTTCGGAGCGATAACGTTCATCGCGAAGAGTTGGCATCGGTCCTCAGTGCCGGTTGGAAGCTGGACGCCCAGCAAGGGGAATTGAACGCCGAGATTAGCGTCGACGATATCCGCCGGTTGAATTCTCTGCTGCGTCATGTCGATCTTTCGACGGTGCAGTCAACGTATGTTGAACTGGTGCATCGATTGCGGCATGTCGGCGTGGAAGTCTCGGACCGACGTGCGGTGAAGCTCCAGCGAATCTTGGCTGCAAGTGCGCTGTTGTGTGGTCGGTTGGATGTCAATCGAACCGACCTGTGGGTGCTTCGGCATATCTGGGACACCGAGGAACAGCAAGACGTGCTGTCGGCGATCATTGACGACGTGCTTCGCGAGGCGACGCCTGAAGAAGTCGCCACAAGCCATCCACGCAGTCAGGATAACGACGCGCCCGACGCAGAACGTTTAGCGGCCGAACTCGAGCGGATCGAAGCCCGGATCGAACAGGGAGATCTTCCCCGCACCGATGTGGCCTACGTTCGTGATCAACTCGGTTTGCTGGCCGCGCGATGCCAATGGGTTCGGGAAGCTCAGCAGCGAACCTATTTGGAAGAAACAGTCAACAAGTTGCTTGCACGCGTTGGAGGGGAAGCGTGACCACGCTGGTTTGGACGCTTAAATCGGACGATGCCCAACTGCTTGGCAGTCTTCGGACCGAACCGAACTTGGAGGTTTGCGAGAGCGCCCAAGGCGTTTGGGTTCGCTGCAAAACCCCGAGCGAAGAATTGCAGTTGCGATTCATGCATCTGCCGGCCGTTCAAAGCGTGGTGACCAATGATGGTCAGTTGATCGAACGCGGCACTCGGGTACCGTGGGGCTACATGCTTGAAGGCCCCTGGCTGCCGATCGCCCATTGGTTGAGCGTCAACGTGCCGATCGCCGCATTTGGTGGAACTGCTCCTCTGCCCTTGCCGCTGCAATTGACGCCCGACGAAAGTTACCGCACTGCTGCGCTGCTGAGATCCCACCGCGACGCATGGATTTCCTATGCGTTGTCGGCCCCGCAGATGCGGCTCGATCGATTGGCTTTCGCGGCGGCCGACGACGATACGGTACTGATCCGTGGTAAACCGCTTCCACCGATCGCCGGGACACGGTTTGTGGTGCAAGGGCACGTTGCAGTGGAAGCTGGTTGGACCTGGTCGCCGAGCGTTTCGGTCGAAGTGGTCGAGAAAGTGCTGAACGTTACCGAACGCCAGTTGGCGATCCTGTCTCCTAACTCGGAGTGGATCGTGGTTGCGGCCGACGACTTTGTGCAAGCCACGCGGTCCGCGGTGCGTGCCACTTGGGAGGACTGCCCCGATGCCGTCTGACGTCAGCAAAATCCAGCGTTACCTTCTGCCGGCCGAACGTTCGTTCTGGAAATGGTCGTACGATGGAGAAGTGATCTGCTGGAAAGACGGAACCACGATCGTCTTCCGAGCCGAACTCGTACAAATTCTCCAGCGGCTCGCACCGATGGGGCTTCCCTCGTTGTCCAGCTTATTGCTCGTTCTCTCGGCGCTCCGTGACGAGTGGAACGGATCGATTGCTGACGTCGTGGAAAGTATCGTTGTCTTCGATTCGCAGGACGATACCGCGTCGATCGTCGAAGAGATCCTTGTCGGTTCCCACGGGCTCGGTAAGCTTTCGTCGCTGCCCAAACGCCTGCGCGGCTCGACCGAAGAGCGTGCGATGATCTGCCAGGTCGTCTTCGAACGCGTTCGCAGCGTCGTCGGCCCGGCTGAAGCTTCCGAAGTGGTCGAGCACCTCGAACATTCGATGGACGAAGTGCTTTCGTCGTTCGAGATCAATCAAAATACCTACAAGCCACGGCCGCTGATGACGCTGGCCGATCTGCGGCAATTGGAACGCGGTCTGCAAGCGATCGACGCTGATACGATCGACCTGCGGCTGCGAACGTCGCTCGATGTCGTTCCGCAACCGGCCGAAGAGATCGAGCTTCCCCAGTCGCAGCAAATGCGCGGTTTGCTCGACGAGTTGCAGCACGATCAAACGCTGGAAGGGGTCGCCAAACTGGCTCGGCAGTTGATGGCGGCTCTTTCGCTGCCGAGGAAGATCTCCGATCCCGACGACGTCCCAACCGGCGGGATCTCGGATATTTCGAATCGTGGGTCGCTCGATCGGTTGATGCTGACCGAACTGGCCCACGACGACCTCACGCTCGCGGTTCGTATCAGCTCGAACGAGGCGTTGTACCTCCGTCGCGAATCGCCGCCGCAAGATACCTGGCGAGAGTTCACATTGCTGCTCGACGCCGGCATCCGGATGTGGGGCTTGCCGCGTGTTTATGCGACAGCGGTAGCCATGGCGCTGGTCGCCAACGCCGATCAGCACACCACCGTGCGTTCGTTTCGGGCGAAGCAGAAGGAGCTTGCAGCGGTCGATCTTTTGTCTCGCGAAGGAATCGTGACGCATCTTGAAGCCTTGCAAGCCGAAGCCCATCCCGGCGACGCGCTGGCGGCGTTTGCTGAAACGACATCCGACTTGGACGAAAGCAATCCGGTGCTGCTCACCACGCAAGAGGTCGTCGACGATCGGGCGTTTCAAGAGGCCCTCGCTGCGCAGTCATTCCGCACGCTGTATCTCGTCGTCGTGCAGCGCGATGGCTCGTTGCGGCTGGAGCAACGCAGCAGCCAAGGCCGAAAAATCTTGCGGCAATTGCAGCTCGATCTCGACGTGCTTACTCCGCACAAACCGGCCCAGTTGCCACCTCCAGTCGAAAAGCAATGGGCCAACGATCTACCGGCGATCTTCGCGATGCCGCAGTTTCCGCTGCTTTGTTCGGTGAACGTGCCGAACAACCAGTTGATTCACCTCAACAAAGAGGACGGCGTGATCGGGCTCACCAAAGATCGCCGTTTAATTCATTGGCATAAGCCGATGCAGATTGGCGCCAAGCAGCTTGCCGACGATCTGCCTGCCTCCAATTTGCAGTGGTGCTTTCACGACAAAGTCGAAGGCCTTGTCTACATTGTTTTGGTTAACACCGGGACGAAGGATCAGTACCTGCTCACGGTTAATCTTCATCATGGGACGAAGTCGATTGAGCCGTTTCCGAGCGACCATTTCATTCTGCCACTCGGACTGCGTGGTGGGGTGCTGCTGGCGCAAGAAGGAAATTTGATCCTTGCGTATGATCTTGAAACTTGTGACGTGATCGATCGCTTGAGCTACCCGACCGAATTCAAACATAGCGGCGGACGTTTCTTCCGTAATCCTCGCACCGATCAATGGTGTGCCGCGTCGTACGATGGTCGAACAATTCGGTTTGAAAATGTCTTCACCGAATCGTCTGACGAAACGCCTTGGCTGACGAGCATGATCGAATGCGACGGAGTGGAAGGGCCGATTGGCATCACGCATCGCGGCGAAATTTGCTTTACCGAAAGTGGCGAGCTGTGGGATGCCGGACTGCCCCGTCTGGGAAGCAGCCGGGCATTTGTCATCGCTCAGCATGGCAGCCGCATTTGCATTGGTTCGTCGGGACTCGGCAGCTACTTAGTCGACCTGCAATCACGCACCGCAACCGCTTTGAAGCAAAAGCAGGCATTGACTCAGTTGTTTGCCGCGACATCTCGTTTCATCACGCCGACCAACGTGCGGCATCGCTTTACGAAGATTTTGCTGCTTGAAAGCGAAGATGGCGTCGGCCGTTTGGCGCTGACAACGCGTCGCGGACAATTGATGGTGATCGACTGCGACGACTTTTACTTGAAACTGCGTTTCCCAAGAGAAATGCCTAACATCGTCGAACTTTCTAGTCGTAGTTTCTCGCCGCTCGACATTCCGGAAATCGGGTACGAACTAAGCCGTGCCGCGTGGCCCAATGGTAGCGAGGCGTTTCTCGACAGCCGGGGCATGCTGCATCTGCGTTCGGCTAACGGTCGAGTACCGGAAGTAACCATCGTGCTGACCGACGGCCATCTGGCCGGTTGGACTTCCGAAGGTCGCGTGTTTGGCCAACAATATTTTACCGGCAATCAGGCCCATCGGCTCGAGAAGCAAGTCTTCGAGCAAGTGATCCTTGGTTTCGTACGGGAGCTTCTGTGATGCAAGCCACCCTGCAAATTCAGTTCACCCCCAAACGGCAGCGCGGCACATCGTGCTGGTACGTCAACAGCGGCAATACGTCGGATTGGATTCGCGCCGTCGTTGAAGGCTACGCCGCCAAGCATCACGATTCGCTTCGGCTATTACCGCTGCCGACTGCCGCGGACGATCGTAGCCCAATTGGTGCTATCTTGTTGTCGAAGCAAACTCCTAGCCACGCTCCGACAAGCGCCTGTTTGCCCTACGGAGAAGCAGCATCGCGCGTGCTGTTGCCGATCGAAGCGAAGTTTGATCCGGCCATCACTGCGGCAGAACTTGAAGCAGAATTGTCTGCCGAGCAAACCTACGTCTGGCATCCTGTCGTCGGGCTGATTGCCTTCGAAGCGGCCGATCAACTGACGCTGGCCCATTTGTTAACGGCTGCGCCACTGACAACAGCCAGGTTCGATCGGGGTGAGCCTGGGACGCGGCTGCCGAACACGTTGGCATCCATCGTACCCGCTATTCCGCCGGACATGAAGTTGGTGATGGAAGATGGTCGCGATGGGATCGGCACGAAAGGAAAAGATCTCGATCAATTGCCCAAGCCGGAAGGAGAACCGCAGCCAGGGATGGGCAATTCGCTCGGTCGCATGGGGCTGTCGGTGTTCGACGCAGGGCTGAATCTGGCTTCTGCCGCGGGACCGTTTGTCGAGCGAATGTTTGGCCCTACGGGGACTGGCGCCGGAAGTGGAAGTGGCGAGAACTGGCTTTCGCAATGGAAGCAGTGGACCCAGCAACGATTGGATCAGTTGAATCAGGCCACGTTGTCGCAGCGCGATAAAGAGATCAATCGCCTGATGAACTTGTTAGAGCAAAACCCCGACGAAGGTTTGAAGTGGGCGCTGCCGATCGGTGGCGATGCCCACCGCGGGTTGGCTTCTCCTTCGAGTCATTTAAGTCAGCGCAATCCCTATTTCAGCCTCGGCGGGATCGGAGCCGGCGGGCCTGCCGATCATTGGGATTTGTCGTACCAGCGACAGCAGGAACTGCAGCGCAAATACCGTGAGCTGGCCAACCGCGAGATCGGACTGGGGCGGTATCGCCGAGCGGCGTACATTTATGCCGAGCTGTTGGCCGACATCGAAGCGGCTGCGAACGTCTTGAAGCAGGGTCAGCACTGGCGGGAAGCGGCAGTGCTTTACCAAGAGCGGCTCAAGCGTCCGTTGGATGCGGCCGAGTGTCTGGAACAGGGTGGGCTGTGCAGCGAGGCGATTGAGTTATACCTCGAACACAAGCGTTACCTGAAAGCAGGCGACTTGTACGTTCAGCTTCAACAGCAAGACGAAGCCGACAAGTGCTTCGAACTTGCTGTGAGCGAATGTCGTTCACGTCGCGATGCGCTGGGGGCGGCAAAGATTTTGGAAGAGAAGCTGGCCAGCGTACCTCGGGCCATCGATGCCCTGGACGATGGCTGGCCGCACAGCGATCAAGCAAGCCAATGCCTCGAGCAATTGTTCTTGCTCTTTAAGCGGCACAGCATGCATGATTCGGCAAAGAAGAAGATTTCCGAATTACGCACCCACTACGCCCCGCCACAGCGGCAAGCTTCGCTTGTTGATGTTTTGGCCGACAACGCCACGAAGTATACCGACCGAGAAGTACAAAATCTGGCGGCTGACGCGTGTCGTGTCGTCGCGGCGAAAAACCTGAGCACGTCGCGGATTGTCGATCGCCATCGCATTTTGCAGGCCATCAAACGGCTTGAGCCAGACGACCGTCTTCTGGCGAGAGATTGCCTACGCTTCGCCAAGCAGGAAACGCCGCTGCGCAAGATCGCGCCGACGACCAACCTTACCATTGATCCGCAGTTGGACCGCACGATCAAGATCCGCGAAACCACGGCCCAGTGGAGACCAGCTGCCACGGTGACATCGGTGAACGTGATCTTTCATATGATGTACCTTCCCCAAGAGCGGAAAGCACGGATTTACCGGATCGCGTGGCAGGATGGTTCGCAGGATTTTCTGGAGTTCCAGACTGGTCCATATAGCAACGGCAAGACGCCAAACGTTATCGCCGACCCGAACCGTCCGAACGATTTGTTTCTGTGGAGAGAGAGTTCAACGAAACTTCCACTTCCGGTGGAGAGCTTTGCTCCGACCGACGAGATTCCTTTCGAGACAAGAATTGTAGATACCGGTCATGCCGTGATGGGCACTGCCATCGCCCCGCATGGTGAGATCTGGCGTCTGCTCCACAATGAAGGGGACGTCGATCTGGATGGGTACACCCGGAACGGCAACTTGGTCGGTTCAATGCTTGTGGGAAGCTATGCCGATGAGTTCGAGCCCTGGCTGCCGGAAGATGGAAGTTCGATTCCGATGTGGGCAAGTTCCAAGCATATCTATATTGGTTTAGGAACGTTGCTGCGAATCAACGAACAGGGAGATTCATGGCGTGAAGTGGAGTTTGATAGCAACATCATTCGCCTGACGGGTTCGTTTCCCAATACACGTTCGCGCTTGCTGATTTCCTTAGAGCAAGGCGCCATGATCTCCTGGGACGATAACTTCGATGGTCGAGAAGTGGCGTTTGCTCGAGAAATGGAGCGACCATTTCTGGCGTTCACGCGGAGTGGTCACGTCGTCGCGGCGTCGGGAAAGAAGTGCCAGATCCTCGCAACGCGAAATGACAAGATTGAACTGATCGGCGAGATCGATCTGCCGTCGGAGGCCTACGGGCTGGTGACAGGGAACGCGCCGGAAGAATTTGGCATCGTTCAGGAGTATGGCAGCATCGCCATTTATTCCTGGAAGAAACATTCGCACTAAGGGCAGCGAATTTCACCTTTGCGTAGGGAGCTTGAGGCTCCCTTGTTTCGCGAAAAGCAGGCTGAGTGCACCATTTTAAAAGAGTCTGCGCACAGTTTGCAAGAAGTATTAGCGAACTGTTACGGTTCGATCCGCTTACGAGTCGAAAAGAAGGTGAAAACTGCGCGATAAACGGGCGGAAATAAGGGAAGAATACGCGACCGTTCAGGGTGATCGGACGTTTTCACAACGACGCTTGGACAGTCTGCTACAATGTGCAATGTGTCTACCTGAACGGAAGTTGAGTCCCGCTTTCGGAGGACGCGTAACCTGTGCCCGCAAAAGGGTTTGCATTTCGATCTGGCCTAAATGTCATTCCTGGGATAGGATGAACGGTCCCCCCTCGAATCCTTCCCCGCTGAAATGCTTTCCCACCAATGCGCTTCCTTGCTCAAAAGTCGTGTTTGTACGCAGCTATTTCGCTTGCGGTCATCTCCGTAACGTGCATGCCTGACAATGGTTACGGCGAAGAGCTCTCCCCCGAGATGAACAAGTGGGGCCAGCGTTACGCAAAGGATATCCTGCCGATCATCGAGTCGAAATGCCTCGATTGTCACCAGGGTGCCGAGTCGGAAGGCGAGTTCGACTTGGGCGGCTTCATGACCGCCGACACCGCCGCCAAGGGGGGCGACGTATGGGAACGCGTGGCCCGACGGATCCGCCAGAACGAAATGCCCCCCGAAGGCAGCCCCGGTCTGAACGATCAGCAAAAGGGAGCGTTCTACGGCTGGTTGGACTCGCGACCTGATCAGAAGCTGTGCAACCAGTTGGCCTCCGACGAAACGCAGGCATGGTACCGCGGCCATGTGATGAGCCGCCGGCTGACGCGAACCGAATACCGCAACGCGGTGCGTGACCTGGTCGGGCTGGAGCTCAAGCCGGAAGAGCTTCCTCCATCCGATGGAGCGGGAGGTGAAGGATTCGACACCGTCGGCGACGCATTGTTTACTTCGCCGATTCACTTGGAAGCCTATCTTGGCGCGGCCGATCGAATGATCGAAACGGCGTTGCCAGAGACCGCCGACGGGGCGTCGGATGCCGTGCGTCGTGCACGCGAACAGATTTTGATTGTCGATGCCAAGTCACCGGAGGATCGGGACGCGGCTCGAAAAGTGATCGCGGCGTTCGCCAAAAGAGCATGGCGTCGCCCGATACATACAGAAGAACTCGATCGGCTGATGATGATTTACGACGCGGCACTCGCGCGGAAGGCCTCGTTCGTCGCGGCCGTTCGGCAGCCGCTGAAGGCAGTGTTGGTTTCGCCCCACTTTCTGTTCGTCGTCGAATCCGAACCGGACGCTGGCGGGGTTCAGCGGATCACGCCGCATCAATTGGCAACGCGGATGGCTCTGTTCATCTGGTCGTCGATCCCGGACGAGCGGCTGATGCAGTTGGCAGACGAAGGCGCGTTGTACGACGAAGCAGTCGTACGGGATGAAGTACGCCGCATGCTCGCCGATCCAAAGGCGAACGCACTGGGCGAGAACTTCGGCCTGCAATGGCTCGGACTACGAGACTTCGGCAAGGGAACCCGTCCCGACGCCGAGGTGTTCCCGCAGTTCAGCGAGGAACTTGCCGCCGACATGCGAGAGGAAGCAGTACGAACGGTTGCTGGCGTTTTCCGCGACGATGCCCCGCTGACCAACTTGATCGATGCCGACTACCTTTACGCGAACGGCCGTTTAGCACAGTTTTATGGCCTGGAATTATCGCCTGATGCGGACTGGCAGCAAGTGAAACTGGCCGACCGGCAACGCGGTGGGGTGATGACGATGGCCAGCGTTTTAACTTCGTCGTCCTACCCACGCCGAACAAGTCCGGTCCTTCGCGGCCGTTGGATTTTGGAAGAGGTATTGGGATCGCGCGTTCCGCCACCGCCGCCCAATGTACCAGCGTTGGAGGAATCGCACGAAGAAGGCAAATCGCTTACGCTTCGCGAACAGTTAGAGATTCACCGGAAAAAAGCAGAGTGTGCGAGTTGCCACAATCGGATGGATCCGCTCGGATTCGGTTTGGAGAACTTCGACGGCATCGGTCGTTGGCGAGACACCGACAACGGTCAACCGATCGATTCGGAAGGGAAGCTTCCGTCCGGCGATACGTTCAACGGACCAGAGCAACTGAAGACCGTCCTGATGAAACGTCGCGGCGAGTTTCAAAAGCATTTCGTCCGCAAGCTGGTCGGTTTCGCGTATGGGCGAGAGCTGAATAAGTTCGATGCCTGCGTGGTCGACGATTGTTTGAAACGGCTGAAAGAACAAGACGGCAAAGCAGCCGTGCTGATTGAAGAGATCGTTGTTTCGTATCCGTTTCAGCATCGATACTTCAAAGCGAACAAATAAAACACCTTCCTGCTTTGGACAGGGAATTGCGATATGAAAAAGAAAATGCCTCTCTCGCGTCGTCGGTTTTTGCAAGGCTGTGGCGTGGCGTTAAGCTTGCCGTGGATGCCGTCTTTGGCTCCGCGAATGGCTCGGGCTGCCGAGGCTGGAAAACCACCAGTTCGTTCGGCGTTTCTCTACTTCCCCAATGGCGTGTGGGAGAAGGATTGGGTACCCGAGAAAACTGGGAGCGATTACGATCTGACCTCTTCGCTGGAGCCGATCGCCGATGTTCGCGACGACGTTTTGGTGTTGACGGGGCTGGACAAAAAACACAGCCATGGTGGTGATGGTCACTACGCGAAGACCGCCAATTTCTTGACGGGCATGCCGGTGACGAAGACGACCGGAAAGGATATCAGCAGTGGTGGTATTTCGGTTGATCAGCTGATGGCTCAACACGTTGGTGGGAATACGCCGCTTCCTTCGTTGGAACTAGGCACCGAGCCGGTCATTAGTGGAATCGATAGTAACGTCGGTTACACGCGTTTGTATGGTTCCCATATTTCGTGGCAGTCGCCAACTCGTCCGGTCGCAAAGGAAATCAATCCGCGTTTGGTTTACGAACGCTTGTTTGGTAAAGCGATGTCGCCCGATTCGGAAAAGGCGGAGTCGTACCAGAACTTATTAGACTTTGTGCTGGAAGATGCCCGGCGTTTGCGTCCGAAGCTGGGGCGTGACGATCAGTTCAAGATGGACGAATACCTCGATTCGGTGCGTGCCGTCGAGAAGCGAATCGAGTACGCGACCAAAGGCGAAAACGGCGATTGGCAGCCGGACGTGGACGAACATGTACTGGCGGCTTCCAAGCCTGGGGTGCCAGGCGACTTCCGCGATCACATTTCGATTATGCTCGACTTGATCGTGTTGGCGTTTCAAACCGATTCAACACGCATCGCAACCATGATGTTTGCTAACGACGTCTCGGGAAGAAACTTCTCGTTCCTCGATGGCGTCCAAGGTGGCCATCATCAGCTTTCGCATCATGAAAACAAAAAGGAAAAGATCGAGCAGTACCAACGCATCAACCGTTGGCACGTCGATCAATTTGCCCAGATGCTTCGCAAGATGCAAAGTATTCAGGAAGGCGAAAGCACGCTGCTCGATAACTGCATGGTGCTCTTTGGTTCCAGCATGTCGGACGGCAATCGCCACGATCCTGACAACTTGCCCATTCTGCTGGGTGGTCGCGGCGGCAACACGCTGAATAGTGGCCGGCATTTGGCCGCCGAAGGCATGGTGCCGCTATGCAATGTTTACCACGCGATGCTCGAGCGAATGGGAGTCGAGGTCGAAGCGTTCGGCGATAGTACCGGACCGCTGAAAGACCTGGCCTAGCGAACGCGAAGCCTTTATTGGGGCTTCAGCAATTTCGTCAGTGCGTCGATGAGTACCTGTTCCGATCGGGCCGAAACACGCGACGCTGGGCGACTCGTTTCGTATCCCCCTTCGCTGTAGGCGACTTCCGTTCCGATATACCCTGGCGCGTAATCGCCGTAGGCGGCCATCGCCACGAAAAGATCAGGACGCATTTCCTGGGCAGCCAGTTGATACTCGACGAACAACTCGCCAGGCATGTGAACGACTCGGGCGTTCCCCAGGGTTAAGCATTCGATGTCGATTCCGTCGCCGGCATCGTGACGTCGTTTCCAAGCCAGTTCGCGTGCCGCCTGAAAATGGGTCAGTCGATCAAGTTCCTTGTTTTGCAGTTCGGCGATAGCGTCTGATTCATTGATGTACGGCGAAAGTGGTAGCAGGACTTCGACCGATTCCATGCTTACGTCGCTCGCTTGAATCGGTGACTTTTCCGTTGCCTCAAAAGCCTTTCGCATGCCGTCTTCAACCTTCGTGGCCAGCACGGCGCGGTTTTCCTTGGCACCGTCGTTCCACTTGCCAGCGCCGATGTTGCCTCCGGCTCCATTGAAATGGATGTGGAACGTGCCGGTTTGTTCTTCACGTGCATTGCGAGCCATGCCAGGGAAGTCAGGGTTGGCCATTCCGGTGCGGTAATAACTTTGCGGGTGAGTCGCGTAATAGGTCATCACGATCAGCGGCTTGTCTTCGTTCCAGAAGCTGATGGCTTTGCATAACGGATCGATCAAGCCGACTGGCTTCCCACGAATTTCAGGATTCTTCGTGGCGGTGTAGCGGACGTACTTCACTTTGCCATCCGGTCCAAGAATGCGGCGGTTCGACGCGACTTCGTGGACTTCCGCTTTGCCCACACCAACATGCGTTACCGGTTGCAGCGAAGCGATCGCGGACTTGGCGGCTTCGGCGGCACGTTGCTGCACTTGAGCAATAAATTCGAGGTCGAACATGTCATAGTCGAGGTCGAATTCGTCAAAGACGGCCTGGGTAGTGGCATCGCAGCGTGGAGCGTCATGCTGATGAATCGCGTGGATGAGTACGTTCTCAGGCTTCGCTCCAATCGCTTCGGCAATTGCCTTCTTGAAGTGCTTTTGAGAATCGCTTGAAACGCCCAGCCAATCGATCGAACACAGCACGTATGTTTCATTCGCTTGAAGGATGACACCTTTCATGGAAAGGGGCGACTGGATTCCCTTGGTCGGATCGTACGCCAACGGGCTGCCGACCGGAGGAGACGCATCGATCGCGAAGGAGGCTACCTTCAATGAATCGGCGGATGCCGCATTCAAGGAAATGCCCAAGAAGCTAAACGCGATCGTGAAAAGGGTGAACCGAAGTAGCAATTTGGTATGCATCATATCGTTGACTCGAAAGGGACTGAGAGGCTTGAAAGGGGCGGGATGAGGGGCTATTCCGATTGGGTGAGAAACGCGAGCAGATCAGCCATGGCCTGATGATCGATCACTTTTTCGAGGCCCTCCGGCATCAGCGAAGTGCCGGTGCTGCGAAGTTGATCGATGTCGATCCGCAGAATGGTTTCGGCTTTGTTGTCTCCTTGGACCAGCGTGATGGCGGTCGATGTTTCATTCGTGATGATGCCAGAAATGTTCCGCCCGTCGGTGGTCAAACAGAGGTAATTCATGTACTGCGGATTGACTTCGGCGTTGGGCTGAAGCACGTTCACGAGGATCGCTTCGGCACCGCGGTTTTTCATAGCAGCCAGATTCGGCCCGATCGGATGTCCTTGCCCCTGGTACTGATGACACGCAGTGCAGTGCTTCGTGAATACTGCTTGACCCCGCTCGACATTCCCCTTCAGTGAAAGGGCCGCGCGGTAGTCGCTGACGATCTTTGCACGGTCGGAATTGGTTTGTCCCTTTAGAATGTCGGCGAGCTTTCCATTCTGTTCATCGTTTAAAATTGATTTCAAGCTTGCCAGTTGCGTCAAGTTGACATCGGACGAGGCGATACGTCTGTCGGCAATGGCATCGATTAGCTGGCCTGCCCAAGCGGAACGAGACGTAAGGACTTGAGCCGCCTGAGTTCTTAGCCCAGGCCCCAAGCTGGGCCATCGATCGAGCAGCAGCTTTGCGACTTCGGGTGAATTGGTCCGCTGCATGGCTTGCAGGGCGGCCGTTTGAATGGAAAGGGGCTGCGTTGGTTGAAGTAGCTCATCGAACAGATCGGCATCGAAGTCTGCAAAGCGAAGCACTTCGATCGCACGGATACGATCTTCGGTGGTTGCTTTTTCATTCAGTGAAGTTTGGTGGGCATCGCGAATCATTTCGGCGATCACCATTTGCGATCCGCCGGAGGTTGCCTTGGCAAGCTGCTGAGCAAGCGGGCTGCCGGGGGAGGCATTCAGTTGTTTGACGATGGAAGTAAACCGTTTGGGCTGTTGGGTACGTAGCTGCGGAAGTAGAGCCACCAGCACAGCGATGTCATCTTGCCGCTGCTGTTTGCCAATCTGCCGGGTAACATCGTTTAGCAACGCGTCGGATTCGGGTGGCTGCTGCAGGTACTGAGCAAGGAACTCCCCTGCCCCTGTGGCAAGCGAACTTTGGATGGCCGCACGGAAATCTCGATCGTCTGCATCCGACTTGGCGATCTGAGTCAGGACTGCCGCTTTTTCCTGTGTCGGAAGGTATCCTGCGGAAAAGGCGACCTGAAATCTCACCTTCGGATTGGTATCGGTGGCCAGCTTTTCCAGCTTGTCACGGAGCGATTTAGACGCAGCCAGATGCGATTCGCTGAGACGTACCGCATGCTGACGAACGCGCGGATGCTTATCGTCCATGGCTGCGAGAAGCTGGGTTGGTGTCAGTTGATTCAAGCCATCGAGAGCATACAGGGCGAGCAGTTTCGCCTCGGCGGTAACGTCCTTTTCAAGCAAATCGATCAGCGCTGGCGCTGCGGTCACGTCTTGGCGCTCATAGATCAGCCGAGCGGCCGTTTCGCGTTGCCACGAATTAGGATGGTTCAATAGGCCGACCAATTCCGTGGAAGATAACCCCGATAGCTTTGTCGTCGGTCGACGTTGAAAGTCATCTCCCACGATACGGTAGATCCGTCCCCGGTCACGTCCACTGGTCAAATCAAGATGCTTTTTGATCATCTCTGGAAGTGATTTGGGGTGCTCGATCACTTCGCGATACATGTCGGCAACATACAGCGAACCATCTGGAGCGTTGGCGTACTGCACCGGGCGAAACCAGATGTCGCTGGAGGAAACGAATTCTGAATTTTCGTCGACACGAACGCCTTGATAGACAATTCCGGTATCGACGAGTTGTTTTCGGTGAATCAGGTTGCTACCGACATCGCCCACAATCGCCATGCCTTGGTACGCTTCCGGCCAGCCATCGCCTCGGAAAAGCGTTACGCCGGTCGCTCCTGTGAAATAACCGGCCGGACGCCCTCCTCCTTCGACCACGCCAGGGACAATTTTATTGGCACGAAGTCTGGTCCGAATCACGCGCCAGGCCTCGACAGGGCTTGTGCGATAAACTTCCGCTTGGGGGCCGTCGGTCGCAATGCTGCGGCGAACCGGAGGAGCGGCCAAGTAAGGATTCCGAGCCAGGTAGCGGTCTTCGAGCACCACTTGTTGCAGGTGATCGCTATTGCTGCACGTGAACTTTTCGCCCCAGCTGTTCATGCTCATCCCGTGCTGACCGCCGCCACTGATCGGGGTAAGGTCCATCGCCAGCGGATCGATCGCGAAGTCGCGACCCCGCAGCGAAACCGGCTCGCCAACAGGATTGCCGTCGACGACTTTTTGAAGGTTCGCACCGCTGGAACTTGTCACGCCATGAATGCGGTTATCGAGTCCCCACTTGAACGTATTCATCAGCCCTTGAACGTTCGACTTGCCGAACCCGGTGAAGACCACTTGCCGCTCGTCCGCTTGGCCATCGTTGTCGTTGTCTTTGAGCCAAATGATGTCAGGCGCCGCACCGACGAGCACGCCTCCGCGTGTACAGCAGATGGCAGTCGGCCATGAGAAATCCTCGGCGAAGATCGTACTCTTCTCGTACGTGCCGTCATCGTTGGTGTCTTCCAGAAGGCGAACGCGGCCTAGTACGTCGCCGTCGTCTTCGGAGTAGCCTCGCATCTCAATGACAAACAAACGGCCGTCGGCGTCAAATGCCATCGCCACAGGGTCGACCACATTGGGCTCGGACGCGGCGAGCTCGATGCGGAAGCCGTCGGCGACTTGAAACGCTTCCATCGCTTCTTCTGGCGACCGAGGTGCGATCGGTTTCAGTTGATCGCGGTAATCATGCTCTTCCGCAAAAGAGCGATTCGCGGGACTACTTAACAAAAGAAAGCTGAGCAGCAGAACGGCACACAGAGAGATATAACGAGGTATCATCATGGCCAAAAAAATTTGAGATAGCAGGTAGGATGTGATCGGCGGGGCGAGCTAATGGGTACAGTCCGCAGAAATGGAACAAGCGAACCGATCCTGCGAGTTTAAGGCTTCTTCTCGCCGTTGTGAATGCAAATCTTGAACTTTTTCCAGACCAATTGCCGAAGCTAAGGCAGTCCGATCGTGACGGCGCGGGATGGCCGTTGGAGGGATCGGACTTGCTCGATACTACGGAGATTCGCTTCCTCAAGTAACGTTACCGCAAAGGTCGAACCGCTCGAATGACCAGCTTTTTGCTTCATCCCGCATCGCTCCTGTGGATCCTCCACTGGTCGCTGGTCCTCGGGCTCTCCGTTCGCGTCATTATGAAACGCCCCTCGACTGGGGTCGCAATGGCGTGGATTCTGTTGATTGCCCTCGCTCCCTTTTTTGGAGCGTTAGTCTATTTGCTGATTGGCGAACGTCGCATTGGTTTTCAACGAACGCGGCGTCTGCGTTTCCTGCGCGGCGAATATCGCGAACTGGCCGCCGATGCAATGCAAAGTGGAACAAGAGGCATCGCGTGGGAACAGCTTCCAGCGTGTGCCGCGGGCATGGATCACCTCGGAGATCGTCTCGCCAATTGCCCCAGCACACGTGGCAGTCAACTGCAGTTATTCTCTGAAACCGAAGCGATGCTCAAAGCGATCGCAAACGATATTGATGCCGCGGAAAAAAGCGTGCTTATGGAGTTCTACATCTGGCAGGCCGGAGGAGTCGCCGATGAAGTCCTCGAGGCTGTCATTCGAGCCTCCAAGCGAGGCGTGTTCTGCTGCGTGTTGATTGATGCCCTGGGGGCTCGACCGTGGTGGAAAAGTTACCAACCGCGGCGACTACGCGAAGCAGGCGTACATCTCAAGGAAGCATTGCCGGTCGGTATTGTTCGCACATTTGTCGGCCGCACCGATTTGCGACTGCACCGTAAGATTGTCGTCGTCGATGGCCGCACCGCTTGGACCGGGAGCATGAACCTGGTCGATCCTCGCTACTTCAAACAAGATTCGGGAGTAGGCCAATGGGTGGATGCGATGGTTCGCGTTGAAGGCTGTGCCGTTGCCAACCTGGCCGCAACGATGCTGGGTGATTGGATTTTGGAGTCAGGCCAATCGGTGGAAGCACTGATTGAGCAAGCCAAGCTGGAAGCGGTCGCGCCGACAGGCGATACCGTGATGCAAGTCTTACCATCCGGTCCCGGCGAATTCGGCGACACGCTACTGCAAATGGTTCTTGCAACGATCAACTCGGCTCAAGCAACGTTGACGATGACGACCCCCTACCTCGTTCCGGATGAATCCTTACTACGTGCCATTCGTGGCGCCGCATCGCGTGGTGTGAAGGTTCAGCTAATTGTTCCAGAGAAAGTCGATTCGCTGCTGACCCGCTATGCGAGTCGGTCTTATTTTGTGGATCTACTGGAATGTGGCGTCGAAGTCTATTTGTACCGTCGTGGCTTACTACACACCAAGTCGATCGTCGCGGATCAGTCGGTCGCGATGTTTGGCACGGTGAACCTCGATATGCGAAGCCTTTGGCTCAATTATGAACTTGCCCTGTTCGTTTACGACGCGTCGTTCGCGACGCAGTTGTTTGAACTGCAACAAACGTATGTCGCCAATTCTGACCGCTTAGATCCCGACACATGGTCTCAGCGTTCAGTCAAAGAGCGATTCCTGGAAAATACCTTTCGGCTGGCTAGCCCGCTGCTTTAACGATCATTGACGTTCCACCTTAAAAGGAAAGTATAATGGCCCTCCACTCCAAAAACACCGTTCGCGAATTGTTGGACGATGACATCTATGCCTCGAACGATCTTTCCGTTCAGGTTCCCAAGTACAAGTTCCCCGCCGACGAGAAAGACCCTCGCCATGTTTACTCGGTGGTGCATGACGAGTTGATGCTCGATGGCAACTCGCGACAAAACCTGGCCACGTTCTGCCAGACTTGGGTCGAACCGGAAGTCCATAAACTGATGGACGAGTGTCTCGACAAGAACATGGTCGACAAGGATGAGTATCCCCAAACGGCCGAAATCGAAGCGCGTTGCGTGCATATGCTCGCCGATCTTTGGAACTCGCCTCATGAAGCCAACACCGTCGGATGCTCGACAACAGGATCGAGCGAAGCCGCAATGCTCGGTGGCATGGCCATGAAACGCCGCTGGGAAGCCAAGCGGAAGAAGGAAGACAAGTCGATCGACAAGCCGAATCTGATTACTGGCCCCGTCCAAATTTGCTGGCACAAGTTTGCTCGCTATTGGGACATTGAACTCCGCGAGATTCCCCTGGAAGGGGATCGCTTGATCATGACTCCCGAAGAGGTCCTCAAGCGTTGCGACGAAAACACGATCGGCGTCGTGCCTACGCTTGGCGTGACGTTTACTTGCCAGTTTGAACCAGTCAAAGCAGTTGCCGAGGCGCTCGATCAATTCGAGAAAGAGAACGGCATCGACATTCCGATTCACGTCGATGCCGCCAGTGGTGGCTTCCTGGCTCCGTTCTGTGCACCGGAACTGGAATGGGATTTCCGCTTGCCACGCGTAAAGTCGATCAACAGTTCCGGCCATAAGTTCGGTCTTGCACCCCTGGGTGCCGGCTGGATCATTTGGCGTGAGGAGACCGACTTGCCGGACGACCTGGTCTTCTGGGTGAATTACCTCGGGGGAAACATGCGCGACATCGCGCTGAACTTCTCGCGACCTGGTGGACAGATCGTTTGCCAGTACTACAACTTCCTGCGACTCGGTAAAGAAGGTTATCGCCGCATTCATACCGCTTGCTACGATACGGCTCAGTATTTGGCCAACGAGATCTCCAAGCTGGGACCGTTCGAGATCATTTACGGCGGTGAAATGGACAACGGTATCCCTGCCCTTTGTTGGAAAATGAAGGAAGGCGTCGATCCTGGTTTCTCGCTCTACGATTTCGCCGATCGACTGCGAGCCCGGGGCTGGCAAGTGCCTGCGTACTCGCTTCCCGCGAATCGCCAAGATCTCGTCATCCAGCGGATTCTGGTTCGCCATGGCGTCAGCCGCGACTTGGCTTCGCTCTTGTTGGACGACATGCAGCGAGCGTTGGAGTACTTCGAGCAGCACCCGATTCATGCTCCCCTGACCGAAGAGGAAGCATCTGGGTTCCATCATTAATCGATGACTGATTGTCCTGTCCATCACGAAACCCCGTCGCCGGAATGTATCGAGGCGACGGGGCCGTTTCCATTCGTTACGCACCGTGTCTACCGACAGCGAAACGGACTGGTGCAGCGCTGGCATTCGCGGCATCATCGCAAGCAGTTGCGGCCGCCGGAAGAACCATCGACCGTTTCGCAAAGCATGGTCGACCGGTGGGGATTGTGGCTGCCCAATTCATTGAACTGGTGGATTGGCTTGGTGTTCGCAGTAGGAGCCCTGCTCTTTTCAACGGCAAGCATCATGGTGCTCGGGCATTTTGCCGAAGACGGGGCCAACCTGGTTTATTTTCTGGGATCAATTCCTTTCACGGTCGCGGCCTATCTGCAACTTTTTCAAGCGGCCAACACCGACGCCCTGCCCGACGAACCCGATCGCAGCCATTCGCGCCGCAAGCTGGTAGGATGGCGCCCCCACGACGTCGGTTGGCTAAGCTGTGCTCTTCAGTTCGTGGGGACGATTCTATTTAACTTCAATACATTCGACGCCATGTTGCCGTCGCTCAATTGGTTTCAAACCGATCTCTTAGTTTGGGTTCCGAACTTTGTTGGCTCGATCCTGTTTCTCGCCTCTGGCTATTTGGCGTACGCGGAAGTCGTTCATCAATACGTCGGCTGGAAGCCAAGGAACTTGTCGTGGTGGATTGTCTTTATCAATCTATTGGGCTGCATCGGCTTCATGGTCTCGGCCGTGTTAGCATTCGGTTTGCCAGGGCCACCGCACCCGCTGGTGGCGACCCTTTCGGTCGTCTTTACGCTACAGGGGGCGATCTGTTTCTTTCTCGGTGCCCTGTTGATGTGGCCGGAAGCTGCCCAGTCTGCGAACTAACCTCAACGACTACGTTCCCAAAAATGGGCGGGTGATATCGCGAGGCACTTGGTGCAAAATGGGCGTAGTCTGCCGATTCGCGAAGATTCTCTAGGCAGAGTATCGCCTGATCTGCTATTGTGTAGTTGAGTTGCAATTCTCATCAGAATTCAATTCTTTCCCTTTCGCCTTCCCTGCCCAACTGCTTTGTCGCCCAATTCACCATGCGGATATTTGCAGCCTCCCTGTTCCTCTTCGCGCTGACTGTGTCGGCGGTCTCGGCCGAAGAACGGATCGATTTCAATCGTGAAATCCGACCAATCTTGTCGGATCGCTGCTTTCAGTGTCACGGCCCGGACGAAGAAGATCGTCATGGTGGGCTACGACTCGACCATCGCGAAACGGCCATCGCCGAAGCGGACTCTGGCAGCATCGCCATCGTGCCAGGCAAGCCAGACGAGAGCGAACTGCTCCACCGAATTCTGTCAGACGACGAATTCACGCAAATGCCTCCCCCAGAGGCGAACAAGAAACCGCTGACGAAGCAAGAAATCGAAACGCTTCGCAAGTGGATCGCTCAGGGCGCCCATTGGTCGCCGCATTGGTCGTTCGTGCCGCCGACACGTCCCGATCTACCGCAAGTTGAAAACAAAGATTGGGCAAAGAACCCGATCGATCACTTCATTCTCAACCGCTTGCACGAACAAAGCCTCGCACCTTCGCAAGAGGCCGACAAGCGAACGCTCATCCGCCGCGTAACGCTCGACTTGATTGGGCTTCCACCGACGCCGCAGGAAGTGGAAGCGTTCCTTGACGATGATTCGCCTGACGCCTACGAGAAGCTGGTCGACCGGCTTTTGGCGTCGCCGCACTATGGCGAACGGATGGCTTGGCCCTGGCTCGACGCGGCTCGGTACGCCGACACCAACGGTTATCAGGGAGATCCTGAGCGAACGATGTGGCCTTGGCGAGACTGGGTCGTCGACGCGATGAACGACAACATGCCGTTCGATCAGTTCACCATCGACCAGTTAGCCGGCGACCAACGACCCAATGCCACGCACGCTCAGGTCATTGCCTCGGGCTTCAATCGCAACCACATGCATAACGGCGAAGGGGGGCGTATCGCGGAAGAAACACGTGTCGAAAACGTCTTCGACCGAACCGAAACGACCGCCACCGTCTGGCTCGGGCTTACGTATACCTGTTGCCGCTGCCATACGCACAAGTTCGACCCGATCACCCATACCGAATACTTCGCGCTGTACGACTTCTTCAACCAAACTTCGGAAGCAGGGCGCAATTCCCGCGGGGCTGTTCCGCCGACGGTCAGCTACGTCAGTCAGTCGAATCAGCAAAAGTTGGATCAGTACGAGCAACAGCTTGCGAGCCTCAATCGCACTCTCGACGCCGCCGACACCGCAGCCGATGCGGCTCAGATTGTGTGGGAAGAAAAGCAACGCCAAACCCAGCCATGGTCGATGCCCGAGATCATCGAGCTGAAAACGGCCGGCGATTCCAAGCTGACTCAACTGGAAGATGGTTCGCTCCGTGTCGAAGGAGCTCGACCCGATCAAGATGTTTACACGATTGTCGCGCGAACCGATCGGCAAAACCTAAGTGCCATCCGGCTCGAAGCGCTCGCCGACGAAAAAGCCACGCCAGCCAAAAGCACCGGCCGAGCCGAGAACGGCAACGCGGTTCTCAGCGAGTTTGAGGTCTTCATTCGACCGCTGGAAAAGCAGAACGACGAAGAGGCGAAGCTGACCATTGCTTCAGCCACTGCCGAGCACGCCCAGGGAGGCCATCCGATTGAAGCCGCGTTCGATGGCGTTTTCACCGGCGGCGGAGGTTGGGCCACCGAGGGGTTCCGTCGCAAGGAAGACAACACCGCCATCTTCCGCACCAAGCAAACCTTTGGCTTCGAAGGGGGAACTGAGATCCGCTTTGTTCTCCACTGCGAGTCGAAGCATATCGCGCACACGTTGGCACGCGTTCGTCTGTCCGTTGGCAATGGCGAAGGGGAAGAGTCGCTTTCGCCAGAGGAAATCAACATTCTTGCCAAGCCACTTGAAACCCGCTCTGCGAACGAAGCTCGCCAACTGCGTCGCCTTTTCCGCCGTGAGTTTTATGAAGGAAACAGTCCCAGCGGCGAAACTTATTCACAGATTGCCAAACGCATCGAGCAGGTCGAATCCTTCCGCAAAAAGCTGCGCGACTCAGTCGACAAAATCAAAGTGATGGTGATGGATACCATCGGTCAGCCGCGGGAAACGAAGATCTTAGAGAAAGGGCTCTACGATAAACCGATCGGCGATGCCATTACCGCAGGCGTCCCGGAAGTGCTTCCTCCCCTGCCCGCGGACGAGCCACGGAATCGTCTGACGCTTGCCAAATGGCTCACCGAACCAGAGAACCCGCTCATGGCGCGCGTGATTGTGAACAGGTATTGGCAGCTCTTCTTCGGTCAAGGGCTCGTTTCGACGTCAGAAGACTTCGGCACGCAAGGGGTGCCGCCGACGCATCCCGAGCTTCTCGACTGGTTGGCAATCGAATTCCAAGAGAGCGGCTGGGACGTGAAAGCCATGCATCGGCTGATTGTGACCAGCGCAACATATCGGCAATCAGCCCAGCAAACCGAAGCACTTCGCGAGCAGGACCCGGCCAACAAATGGCTGGCTCGGCAGAACCGCTTCCGTCTGCCGTCGTGGATGCTCCGCGATCAAGCACTGCACGTCAGCGGGCTGGCTTCGCTGGAACTGGGAGGCCCTCCGGTCAAACCGTATCAGCCTGACGGCATCTGGGCCGAAGCGACATTCGGCAAGAAGAAGTATGTGCAAGACAAAGGGAACGACATTTATCGCCGTAGTTTGTACGTGTTTTGGCGGCGAATCGTCGGGCCAACGATGTTCTTCGACGTCGCCAATCGGCAAACGTGCTCGGTAAAGACCGCCATTACCAACACGCCGCTGCATGCGTTGACGACGCTCAACGATATCGCCTACGTCGAAGCGGCTAGGGGGCTCGCCACACGTGTCATTCACGAAAGTGACGATCCTTCGCAGCGGATCGAAAAGATCTATGCCTACCTCCTTTCGCGGCCGCCGACTGATCAAGAACGCGAAATCGTCCAGCGCCGGATCGATCTTCTGGAAAACGAATACAACGGCCACCCAAAGCTTGCCGAACAATTGATTGCCATTGGAGATTCGCCCGCCGACGAGACCATCCCTGCCGTCGAACTGGCTACCTACACCGCGCTTTGCAATGCACTGATGAACTTGGACGAGGTGCTGAACCGACCATGATGAAGCCGCAATTCTCGACACCGCAGAAAGACCACGCCATCGCTCTGACGCGCCGCCAATTGCTTGGCCGTGCTGGGATTGGTTTGGGCTCGATTGCGCTAAGTTCGCTCCTCGGTGGCAACTCGCCTGCTGAAAGTTTGCCGGCCGCTGGTAGCGACTCGTTCATGCTTCCGCACTTTCCACCGAAGGTGAAACGGGTCATCTATTTGTTCCAGAACGGTGCCCCTTCGCACGTCGATTTGTTCGACTACAAGCCGAAGCTGCATCAAATGCACGGCACCCAGATTCCCGACGAAGTGGTCGGCGGCAAACGCTTCAGCACCATGACCGGCGGACAAACGGCACGCCCTTGCTTGTCACCGATCACGAAGTTTGCCCAGCGGGGTAACACAGGCACTTGGATTGCCGAGGACTTCCTGCCGAAGACCGCTGAGATTGTCGACAAGCTCAGCTTCGTTAAGTCGATGCATACCACGCAGGTCAATCACGCCCCTGCGATTACGTTCTTTCTGACCGGAGCGGAAATGGCCGGTCGTCCGAGCATGGGAGCGTGGCTGACCTATGGGCTGGGATCGGAAACGCAAGATCTGCCGGCCTACGTGGTGATGACCAGTCGCGACAAAGAAGCCTCGTGCGGACAGATCTTCTACGACTTTTACTGGGGCAGCGGTTTTCTGCCGAGCAAGTATCAAGGCGTTAAGTTCCGCGGTGCCGGCGACCCAGTTCTTTATCTTTCCAACCCCAACGGCATCAGTCGCGAGATCCGCCGAGGCTTGCTCGACGACCTCTCGCAGCTTAACGCGATGGCCGCAGAAAAGAGTGGCGATCCAGAAGTGGCTACGCGGGTCGCTCAGTACGAAATGGCCTACAAGATGCAGGCCTCGGTGCCGGAGCTGACCGACTTCACCCAAGAGCCGCAGCATATCCTTGATATGTATGGCCCCGACGTGCAGCGAAAAGGTTCCTATGCTTATAACTGCCTGATGGCACGTCGCCTGGCCGAACGAGGCGTGCGGTTCATTCAGCTGATGCATGCCGGATGGGACCAGCATCGCAACTTGAATACGCAGCTCAAAATTCAATGCCAGGACACCGACGCTCCCAGCGCCGCACTTGTGAAAGACTTGGAGCAACGCGGACTGCTGGAAGACACGCTGGTGATCTGGGGCGGCGAGTTTGGCCGAACGCCTTTCCTGCAAGGATCGATCGAAGCAACTAAAACGTGGGGGCGCGATCATCACCCCTACGCGTTCACGCTGTGGATGGCTGGCGGTGGGGTGAAGCCTGGTGTCTCGCATGGCGAGTCGGACGAATTCGGCCACAACGCGGTCGTCGATCCGGTTCACGTGCATGACCTGCAGGCCACGATTTTGCACCTGCTAGGTATCGATCACGAAAAGTTTACTTATCGGTTCCAGGGCCGCGACTTCCGTTTGACCGACGTGCATGGGGAATTGATTCACCCCATCTTGGCGTAGCTGTCGGCCGCTGCCAGTTAACTACGGCAGTGGCTGAACGATCAGCCAGTTGATGCACGTATTCGTTTTCGTATCGGGGCGGCCGATTGTAACCGTCAATCGACCATCCTGTACGCGAACGTCAGCGGAGAGCTCTCGAAAGCTACCGGTCGCAGTATCGACATCGTTCGCCAGCAGGTGCCCTTCCACCGCCAGGTTCTGGCCGATCTGTTCGTGTCCGGCATCCCCCAGGCACACTGTCACGCGGTACTTCCCCTGCGGCACGCGAAGCTCCCAGACATCCTCGGCCCGGGTAAAGACAAACGTATTTCGCAGCGGCGTAGCGCTTGCTTCCCGCACGCGAATGTTCTTCGTGAGATTGGCCTGCCAGCCGAACCCTTTTTCCGACTGAAAGCGTTCTCCCGAATCATTGACCCAGGGTGATACCTCATTGGCGTTGGCCGCAGTGAAATTGAACGCCATTACGTTGTCGGCCGCGAGCAGCGTGGCATCTGGTATCCCGTCTCGTGCAGGATTCGGCTTCCAAGATACACGGCCGGTAGTAAACGGCAGTGGATCCTGCAAGTCAGGAATTTGGTCGTTGTCGGCATCCTGCTTTGACGAGCGTGGCCAATCTGGTGTGGGCTGTTGAGAAAGCTTGCTCCAGATCAAAACGGCCGCATCGCGCCGCGTCGGTTGGAGCGGTAACGCTTCGAACGCCGTAATATCGTAGCCTTGCGATTCTGCTTGGCGAATGATGGTCGTACGCCAGGCTTCAGTTTCCGGCTTATCCGCGTCGAACTTCGTATCGCTTGGGCTCAACTCCAGCAGCCTACGTACGGCCAGTTGCTGGATCGCCGCGAAGCCTGGGTCGTATGGATCGACGTCAGCGAACGGCCAGACCGTGAGCGGCGCTCCTTCGTTTCCGGCGATAAGCCCTTGCCAGATTTCGGCGAGCGCCGTGCGATCGAAGACCAATTCGCGCGGGTCCTTCTGATGCCGCAGAGCGACCGCCGCCGCGGCACCACTGGCCTGACCGGCATGGATCGCCTGATCGTGCAATCGGCAAGACGAACTGACAATACTGGTGTAACCCAGGTTCTTCTGGGCACCGATCAGTCCATCGGTTTGCTTCGGTATCAGGGCCCTTAAGGGAAAGAGGGCCCGGCCGGTGCCATCGCGACCGAAGCGACGATTGCCACGGAAATCTGCTTCCCACGGCCCCTGCTCTTTCGCTTCGGTTCGCCATGAACGCCGAGTTGGGTGGAAGTCGAGCTCGAACTGCCACGAGAAGACCGCATCGGGATACATGGCGGCCGCATAGTTAGGGCGTCCCTCAAAACCCAGCACTTCTTGTTCAGGAATAACATGCATCGCGTCGAGTCGGATGCCTTCGCGAATATACGGTTTGGGGGGCAGCCGGTTGGGTGTGCCAAACTCGTCGCTCAGCGCCATGCGGCGAAACTTCGGGTACTTCTGTTGAAGGTAATAAAGAAACTTCAGCGAGTGGTTCTGGGCATCGGCGTAAACAATCTGTCGCTGCTGGTGAGTCATCGCGGCCAGCGGTTTTTGCGAAGCCCCCTTTTCCGTTCGCTCGAGGGCCGCGGCAACGTCAGCCGGAAAAACGTCCAACGGGTAGTCGATCGGCGGTGTGTTGATCAGCAAGATATCGGGATGATCGATCTCGGCGTACCCTTCCCCATCGACCAACCGCCGCGTGGTGTAAGCGAACTTCTCGTCGATCCAGCCCCAGCGACCGGTGAAGTAGCGTTCGTCATAACCGCTGGGCATGGGGATTAGCGATTCGGCATCTTGCTGCTCGAGAATCATGCACCACGTGATAGGGTTCACGTCGGTCGGCGGCTCCGCTTTGGCTGGGGCACTCGGCTCGCCATACTCGTCCTGCGAGTCGACACCCACTTCCCAGCCAGCCCCCGACTTTTGAATGACGTCTCCCCAGTCACTCGCGTCGATGGTTAGCTTCGCATGCACGGTGAGGCGCGGCTGCGAATCGGTGGCCGTGAAACGAACCCCTTCCACACGATGGTCGTTTGCGATCACGGAATCGACCTGGTAGTTCGAGAACCTTTTGATTTGCCCGGTCGCTTCATACGGGGCCAGCAGTTCGCGGAAGACTTGTTCAGAAACGATCGGACGACTCGTGGTGATTACTCGCGTATTGCCTGGGCGGCGAATACCCCCATACAGTTCGGCATTCTTCGACTCGATCGCGTCGATCACTTCGCGAAAGATGCCACTGCGTGGAATCGGCACGGTGCCGTCGTATCCGTGCCCGCGGTTCTCGTCGATCGCTCCGAGCGCTTCGGCACTGAATTGCCCGCCGAGCCACTCGATGTCGTTCACAAGAACGATGTTCTTTACCCCCATCCGCGCCGCTTGTACAGCCGCGGCACAGCCTGATTCGGTTCCACCGACCACCAGCAGATCGACTTCGACCATTGGTGCTTCTTGGGCAGAAGCCGAGACGCTTAAGAGGTTGGCGAGAACTACCGTCAGGCAGATCGATCGAATCGCGCGACAACGCATGGGTGGGGCTCCGAAATGCGAGGTGGGATGGGATACGCATGTGGAAAAGAGAAGTCAGGTGCGGTCCCATCATAAGCGCTTTAGGAGCGGTTCACAAATTTATTGCGGCGCGTTTTGCATCTGCTTTCGATAGGCCAACTGATCATCGTGCAACCGGTGAAACACGTCGTACTTCGCTTGATGGTACGTCTCGGTGGCGCCTCGGGTGGGCGAAAGGATTGTCTCGGCGGCGCTCATCGTTGCCATCGCATCGAGCAGGTCTTGCTTCTCGCCTGATGCGACCGCTCCTAGCATCGCGCTACCTAACAGGACCGATTCCGGCTCTTTCGGCAGCACAACGCGGCAACCGGTGATGTCGGCGTGCTCGCGCAGGAAAACACGATTCTTCGTCCCACCGCCGCATGCAAAAATGGTATCGATCCGATAGCCGGCGATGTTCATCTCAGAAATGATGTGCCGCGTACCGTAGGCGATTGCCTGAATGGTGGCCAGGTACAACAGCGCCAAGTCATCCAGCGTTGCCGAAAGCGCATATCCGCTGACCATGCCGCGCAGAGAAGGATCGGCCCAGGGAGATCGGTTGCCGTGGAAGTAAGGGCACACATGCAGTTCGTGGGTCAGCGAAGCCGGTACGCTCTTTCCTTCGGCCAGCGTATCAAGTCGATCGTTCAGCACTTCGTAGACGCTTTTCCCAGACGACTCGGCTTGCTGCTGAAGTTCGGCCGACGCGCCATGATTCTGAATGACAAAGTCGATCAACGCTCCAGTCGCCGATTGGCCCCCTTCGGTCAGCCACATTCCGGGAATCATGGCCGAGTAATACGGGCCCCAAATCCCTTGAATGAATCGTGCTTCGGCCGAGACCGCCATGTGGCAGCTTGATGTCCCGCCAATCAGGGCCAGGCGTCGTTCCAAGTCGCTCGAACTTGGTGAAACGCCTTCCAAAGCCGCACCAATCATTCCGATCCCACCAGCATGGGCGTCAATGATCGACACACCGACGGCCGTTCCTACCGGCACGCCCAGTTCCGCGGCGGCGGTGGCATTCACGCCGCTGCCGATCGGGGCGCCCATCGGCTGCACGGTTTGACCGATTCGACGAAAGTTCTCTTCCGCTAGATCTTCCAGGCCAATCTCTTGGAAGTAAGAGGTATCCCAGCGGCCAGTTCCGCCGGCATGCTGTTCGTGGGCGAGGTAGGTCCATTTGCAGACGGTGCTGCAAAGCGAACGCGTCTCGTCCCCCGTCGCGCGATAGGTCAAAAAGTCAGGCAGGTCGAAAAACTTCTCGGCACGTTGCCACGTTTGCGGGAGGTTTTCTTTCAGCCACAACAGTTTCGGGGTTTCCATCTCGGGCGAGATCTTATAGCCGACGTACTTCAGCACATCGTAATACTCCCCTTCGTTGATCCGGGCGGCTTGCTCTTTGGCGCGGTGATCCATCCAGACAATCACGTTTTGATCGTCGTTTCCGTCAGGGCTGACAGTGACCGGATTTCCGTCGGCGTCGGTAGCAACCAACGAGCATGTCGCATCGAAGCCGATCCCCTTCACCGAAGCGGCGTCGATGTTGGCCTCGGCGATGGCAGTCTTCACGCAGTGACAAACGGCTCGCCAAATGTCGTGGGAAGATTGCTCGACAAAGTCCGCTTTGGGGCGGAACATGGTGATGACTTGAACCGCCGAAGCGAGCATCTGTCCGTCGGTGGTGAACACGCCGGCTCGTGCACTTCCGGTACCGACATCGACGCCAATAAAGTGACTCGCCGCCATCGTTACGCTCCTTGCTTCCAAGGGGTGCCATCCTTCGCGGTCCCACACAGGTTCACGCGAATGCCCAGTTCGCTGGCCATCGCGGCGCGCGTCCACATGGCTTCATCAGCGGCGGCCGCGTCGTTCGCGTACACCACTTGCACATGGTTCGCTTGATGTTTGGCCATCATCTGATCGCGCGTCACGCCGTAGGTCACTCCATGCATGATCGGCCAGACCGATGTCGTCGCGTCGAGCCGACGCTGCGTTTCTTCCGTCGGCAAAGCAATCGATTCACCGCGACCGAGATCCATGTGCAGCGCGTCGTCGGCGACGTAGATACGCGACCAAACAATCTCGCCAGGTTTGGAAATGCCTGACAGCGTGGAACCACCTTTGGGGAAGTACATGGGCGGCTGGCGATACCCGTGGCACTGTTTCCAGCCCCCGAGATGTTCCGCAGGTGCCGAGCCTGAGATCTCGAACACCCAGACGTAATCGTCGGTGGTGCCTGACGCGTCGGGGCAGCCCCAGCGAAGATCATGCAGCGTCGTTTCAACCGGCTGATTTAGCTGTTTGTGAATACGTTGAATGAGAACCGCATCGAGCCCCGCACATTCGTCCACTTCGTTGAAATGAGGGATGCTTTGTCCGGCAAACAGTTCTCGCTGACCATCCCGATCGAACACCGGCGGGCGATGCGTGCTGTTGAGCGTTCCTTCGACCAAGTCACTGGCCGGGGTCATGTCTTTCAGCCCTTGCTGGTACTGAATGCCGATCGTCTCGCAGCCGAAGTGATCGGCCAAACGAATCGCGGCAATATACATGCGGCACTGCTCCAGCACTTGTGCTTCGGTCAGATCTTCCGCGTCGTTCGTGCCAAAGTGAAACTGCATTCCCTCGGCAACGAACCAATCGAATGCCTTCTGTGCGTCGGCGTCGCTCACTTCGCGCATCTCGGCAAACAGGGCCGATTGGCTGAGTCGTTCCTTAAATAGTCCGAGCGGATGCAACAGGTGATCGGGAATGATGGCGTTGAACATGCCCATGCAGCCTTCGTCGAAGACTCCCATGATCGCCTTTTGCTGGCGCAGTTGCTGGGCCAATTGCTTGCCGAGCGTGGCAGCTTTCTCCGGAATTTGCGACAGATTGAGTGGCGAGACATGCTCGGTCGAATGTTCGCAGTGGCCTGTTTCGAGCCACGTTTTCAGATGGTTTAGAAAGAACTCGTCGGTGAAGTCTTCGCTCCAAAGCGTCGAATAGTTCGTCCCGGCTTTGGTCAACGAGCCATTAAGATTGAGCATGCCGACCAGGCCAGGCCATTGGCCAGACCAGTTGGCGACCGTCAGAATTGGACCGCGATGGCTCAGCAGTCCTGCCAACACATGATGCGAATATTGCCAGACCGCTTCCGCGACAATCAGTGGCGCGTCGGGGTCGATCGAACGAAAGACTTCCATGCCGCGCTTTTGGCTATCGATAAAACCATGCCCCTCGTCGGTCACTTCATGGGCACGCTGCAGCTGGTAACCCAGCTTCTCGACCGCCCCTTGCAAGGCATCTTCCAACGCCTTCTGAGCCGGCCAACATTTTTGGTTCGCGGAAAGACGAGAGTCGCCACTGGCGATCAACTGCACAGGGGGGTTGGATGAAGACATGGGGCTTAGCTTTGCGTTACGGGGATGTCGAGTTCGTTCAAGATCTGGGCGACTTGAAGACGTTGGGGCTCGCGGAAGTTATGAAATGGTTCGGCCATGAAGTCGCTGCAAATACCCATCAGGGACAAGCAGCACTTGGTCGCTTTGATGTACTTCGAGGCGTACTTACCAATCTCGTACACTTGCTGAAAGTCTTGGATGCGTTGATGCAGTTCGGCCAGCTTGGTCGCGTCGCCACTTCGTTGGGCTTCGTAGCAGTCGACAAAAAGCCGTGGCGTGACGTTCGCTCCGCCAGCCACCGAACCATCGCCACCCAGCTGCATCGCCTCCGGCAGTTTCGCTTCAGGGCCGATCATCACCGACCAGTCCGTTCGAATCGCTTTCAGCTTGGCAGCTCGCTCGAAGTAGTTCAAGTCGCCGCTGCTATCTTTCAAGCCCACGATGTTTTCCAGCTCGGTCAGCTGCTTGAGGGTCTCTTGCTCGAACCAGACCTTCGTCAACTGCGGCATGTTGTACAGCATCAACGGTAGCGGAAGTTCGGCGTTGATGTTGCGAATGTAACTGAGCAGTTCCGTTTGCCCTGCCGGAAAGTAATATGGCGTTGTCAGCACCACGGCCGCGGCTCCGGCATCCGCCGCATGTTGGGCCAATGCCACCGACTCGACAAACGCCGTATCGGTGATGCCGACCAACACAGGCACGCGGCCATCGGTTTGTTGGCAGACCGCGTCGATCATTTCGCGTCGCAGCCGATAACTTAAGCTCGGAGCTTCCCCGGTACTGCCGAGAATAAAAAGCCCATGCACGCCCCCGTCGATCACATGTTCGACCAGCCGCGAAAGGCCTTCCCGGTCAAGCTCGTCACGACCCAGTAAAGGAGTCACCAGCGGCGGAATGATGCCATGATACGTTTGCGTCGTCGAATTCACCAAGTTGTCCCTTGTAGGATGGATCGATCAGCCAGCGGCCGAACGGTTTTTTGTTGTTTACGTTGCGTCGGTGTCGTCTTCACGTGGAGGCGAACCAAAGAGGCTGGCCACCGCCCAGCCGACCAGCAAGATGGTAAGCGTTCCGAACACAATGGTCAGATAGCCATCGAAGGGGCTCGCCGCCACCGAAAGACTTTCTGGCCAGAAGTTGGTACGAGAAAGCGTCATCCACAAAATGGTGACGACTCCTAGCAGCACACCCAAAATCGCGGCCGGGTTGCCTGCTTTGCGAGAGAGCATGCCGAGCAGAAATAGCCCCAGCATGCCGCCGCTGAAGATCCCGGCCAATTGCCACCACGCGTCGAGAATGCTCTTCACTTGAATCATCGCGATGGCGGTCGTCGTCCCGATCAAACCCCAGGCAATGGTACTGACATACAGCACCACCATCGAGCGTTTCTCGGACGCTTCAGGATCGATAAAGCGGCGATAGAAATCGGTCAACGTCAGCGTGGCGGCACCGTTCAAGCTGGTCGAAAGGGTACTCATCGCCGCGGCAAAAATGGCAGCGACCAACAAGCCCGACACACCGGTCGGAAGGCCAGCGACAATAAAGTACGGAAAGACACCATCCCCTTTGCCTTCGGCAATTTGAGCCTGAAGAGATTCGGGGATCAGGTCCGGTTGAACCGTGTAGTATGCGAACAACGCCGTTCCGATCCAGAGAAACACAATCGAGATTGGAACGTAAATCAGCGCACCCAGCCAGACCGATTTACGGGCCTCGCTATCCGATTTGGCGGCAATGTAACGCTGAACGTAGCTTTGATCGATGCCGAAGTTTTGCAGATTGATAAACATGCCATAGACCAGGACGACCCAAAACGTCGGCTCGGCCAGGCTGAGATGGAACGAGCCGAGGCTGAATTTGCCGTGACTGTTGGCCACTTCCATCATCTGAGCAGGACCATCCGGCATGCCCAGCGGAAGCATGATCGCACATGCGACGGCACCGACGGCAAGCACGATACTTTGCAGCGCGTCGGTCCAGATCACTCCTTCGATGCCACCCAGCAGCGTGTATAGAGTCGTCAAGCCGCCGGTGACGATAATCAGCGCCGGCACGTTCCAGCCGAGCAACTGATGCAGCGGCAGCGCGAGCAAATACATGACCGAGCCCATCCGCGCGATTTGCGTTAGTAGATAACATGTCGCAGCGTAGGTTCGAGCCCAAACGCCGAAACGCTTTTCTAAGTGCTGATAAGCGGAGACTGCATCGCCTTGGCGGTAATATGGCACGAACCAGGTCGTCGCAATCCATGCGGCCAGCGGCAACGATAAGCTGAAAGCCAACGCGTTCCAGTCGCTCGAATAAGCTTTGCCTGGCAGCGCCAGAAAGCTGATACTACTGACGTAGGTCCCAAAGATCGACAGTCCAACGACCCAACCAGGCATGGAACGACTGGCAGCCATGTACCCTTCCGGGTTTCGACTGCGACGAAAGAACCAAACCCCAAGCCCCACGACTCCCACCAAATAAATCACGAGCACGGCGACGTCGGCTGCGGCAAATTGGTGCACGGGGACAACTCCTTGGGGCGGGGAGCCAAGTGGAACGATGAGGAAGATGACATGTTGGAATACCACTGGTATCCCAGCAGTATGAACGCCCCGAGAACGCATCGCAAGTCCTGAATTGATTCTTCCCCTAAATCGCGGCCGGTCGATCGTTAACGAGCCGAACTCTGCCGTTTCGTACTCGTATCTGTCCCGAATGTGCGCGAAGTTTGCGCCAAGTCTGCGCGGAGACATCAGCGAGTTAGCAGCTGCAGTATCTTCTAAGGCCGCTTCATGCACCCTAAAGCCTCACGCCAGAGCGGCTCGCTCTGGAACTGGGCGCGCAATTGGGTTAGGGTTCATGAATCGGCGTAGCCACCTGATGAGGGCTACCGAAAGCTGTTAGACTTCCCATTTTCTGCGATCCAACTCGTTTGGTCCTTCATGGAAAACATCCCTCGGCGTCAGCAAGCCTACCAATACATCCAGCAGCGTATCCTCTCTGGCGATTTGCCGGCCGGAACTCAGATCTCGGAGCTTGCGCTGGCCAAAGAAATTGGCATGAGCCGTATGCCGATCCGAGAAGCGATTCGGCAGCTGGAAGTGGAAGGCCTCGTGCGTCAAGTTCCTCGTTTCGGAACGATCGTGCACTCGCTCGATCGATCGGAAATGGCCGAGCTGTACGAGGTTCGCGAAGCTTTGGAAAGCCACGCCGCCGAGGCAGTCGCCGAGCATCTGAGCGACGAAGACAAGCAGATCCTCGCGATGCTTTGTAAGAAGATTATGGAGACCGCTCGGGAGCTTCGCGCGAGCCAGGAACGCTCGTTCAGCCCGAAGCAGTTGCAAAGCTTTCTGGCCGCCGACATGGGCTTTCATATGGTCATCTTGCGAGCCAGCGGTAACCGCCGGATGATGAAGATCGTGTCGGATCTTCGCGTGCTGTCGCGGATCTTTACGGCCAAACGAGAACCGCACGACCTGAAGATTATCGTGAGCGTTTATCGTTACCATCGCCGGATTCTCCGAGCGTTGAATAAAGCCAACGGACAACTGGCACGCTACTGGATGCGCGAGCACATCCGCGAAAGTCGTCGATTGGCACTCGAGTCGTTCGACCGTCGTCAGGCAATGGGAGAAGCTCGCAGCGCGTTGCCGCTGGCATTGCCGCAAGATCTGTTGGAAGAGATCAACCGGATCGAGGCAGGCGAAGCTTAGCGAGGTTGTGCCAGACGGGCATTCTGCTCGCTCAGCATCTGCTGCAGGACGGTCTTTAATGTCGCCGCTTTTTCCGGTTCCGATGAACTTCGATCCTGCTGCTCAGATAGATCATTCTGCAAGTCATAAAGTTCGACGCGATCTTCTTCCGCGAACCAAAGTAGCTTGTCATTTCCTCGACGAATAGCCGATTGAGGACGCGTTTTGCTGACGGCGAAATCATCCACGCCGATCGTCGGCAGAGCTTTGCCATATCCGCGTTCCGGGTGATAGTAAGGAAAATGCCAAAGCAGCGTTCGCTCGGTGTTCGCCGAGGATTCGTGTGAGGTTAAATCGATCGGCTGGCCATCCACATCGGCCGCTTTGCCTCCGGCCGCGGCAACCAGTGTTGGTAACAAGTCGTAGCCAATCACCGGCGTCGCGTTCTCGCGATTCACAGGTACATTGCCATGCCAATACGCGATCATTGGAACGCGAATGCCACCTTCATATAGGTTCCATTTCGAGCCTCGCAGCGGGGCATTGCCGGTGTATTCAGGGTGACCGCCGTTGTCGGAAAAGAAGAGGACGAGCGTATTCTTCGACTGCTTCGATCCATCGACCGCCGCTAAGATTTCGCCGACGTGATGATCGAGCGTTTCGAGAAAAGCAGCGTACTTCACGCGATTGGCACGATTCGCGACGTCGGCAGGAATCGTACCTTCGTAATGATCGACCAGCCAGGCCAAATTAGTCCTGACCGGCGTATGCACATAGAACGACGAAGCCATCACAAAGTAAGGTCGATCATGCTCTTGGCGAATGAAATCACAGACATGCTGCACCATCGAATCGTTTGTGAATGTACCTTCCTCTTCGATCGTTTCCGGACGCTGTCGATTCCAAGCATATGGATGAGCGCCGAAATCTTCGACGGCCGTTTGAAAGCCTTGGTTTTGCGGACCATGCGTCGGACTCCAGCCGAGATAACGATTGTGATGCTGGTTCAAATGCCACTTGCCAAAGAACGCCGTTTCATAACCGAGATGGGTAAGGCGTTCCGCGATAGTATTTTCTGCAAGCGGCAAATTGAGCGTTAGCGGTGGAGCTTCCAGCAGCGTTTCGACATCGATGTTCTGCCGTCCCGGTTTCTCTTTCGTGACGAACTCGAAGCCGAGTCGAGCGGTCGTTTTGCCAGTCAAAATACTGGCTCGCGAGGCTGAGCAAATCGGGGCAGAAGCGTATGCGTTGGTGAATCGTGTGCCACGCTCGGCCAGCTTGTCGATGTTGGGCGTGCGATGCCAACGGTGGCCGTAGCAACTCAAATCGGACCAGGCAAGATCGTCCGCCAAGATGAAGACGATATTCGGTCTTGTCACGTCGTCTGCGCTCGCCAGATTGCAACAACCAAACAGGCAAAACAACGCTAGAAAAATCAGGGAATTGGAGTGGAACATGACCATGTCGCTCCGCCGAATGAGTGGCGTTCGAGATGAGATTTAAAATGTATTCGTTAAAAAGTATAGCAGAGTGTACAAGCGAACTTCACAGATGAGTTAGGATGACCGGCGATCACGTGGAACGCACCTCTGTTCATGCGTCCTATCGGTCGTGCGCTCGCAACGACAGCTGACATCGATAGCCGCGTTCCGGAAAGTCATTTCGGGAAAAATCGTATCTGAAAATACTTGACGCATGGTGTCGGACGCAATAGCCTGGGATCCCAGCAGGATTCATTGCATTCCAATTCTTGCTGTCAGAGATTCAAGGGACCCAAGTTGCGCTTTCGTGATTCGCCCGATGTTTCGTACGGAAAAGACGTTACGAATCGGACGCGTCGTGGTAAGCTCGCGTGGTAGTTGTTGGCCTGATCTCTCACCCCTGTCCGTTTCGCCCCTCCCCGAAGTGTGCTCGCTCATGTCGTTAAACAGCCCCTGCTCTTCATCCGCTACGATGCTGTGGCGAACTCTGTTTTTGCTTTTGGTGTTCAGCGTAAGTCCAATTGTCGCTGACGATTCGCTCGAGATCGTCGAGTTTCAGAACCCTGGTTTGAAAACCGACTTGGGCGTGGGACTTTGGGCCTGGCCGATGCCGATGGATTGGGACGAGGACGGCGATTTCGATCTGATCGTTTCCTGCCCTGATGTTCCGTTCAACGGAATCTATTTCTTCGAGAATTTAGGGGACGATCCAAAATATCCGACATTCAAACCGCCGGTAAAAGTTGGTTCCGGAATGCACTCGGTGCATGTTTCTTACGTCGATGGGAAACCGCGCGTTTTGTCCCCCGGCACCGAGTGGGTGAATTTCCTGGGGAAGGAATTCAAAGAGAAAAAAACGATCTATCCATCGAAGAATATTCATTCCAATAGAGTTCGCGCAAACCAATGGCGCTACGTCGATTACGACGATGACGGAGCACTCGACCTGATAGTCGGTGTGGGCGACTGGACCGAATATGGTTGGGACGATGCGTTTGACGAAAAAGGGAATTGGACCCGTGGCCCGCTGCATGGTTATGTCTATCTGATCCGAAACTCAGGTACCTCGGAAAAGCCGAAATATGCCGAGCCAACCCGCTTGGCAGCCAATGGAAAACCGGTCGACGTGTTTGGAATGCCATCTCCTAATTTGGCTGACTTTGACGGTGATGGTGATCTCGATTTGCTGTGTGGCGAGTTTCTCGATGGCTTCACGTATTTCGAGAATGTGGGGAGTCGCGCTCGTCCGAAGTTCGCTCAAGGCAAGCGTTTAGCATACGAAGGCCAACCGCTGGCGATGGACTTGCAGATGATCACCCCGAACGCCTTCGATTGGGATGGCGATGGTGACATGGATCTTGTCGTCGGCGACGAAGATGGCCGCGTTGCGCTGGTCGAAAATACGGGAAAAGTCACCGATGGAGTGCCTGTGTTTCTGCCTCCGAAATACTTTCAGCAGCAGGCGAAAGCCCTGAAATTTGGTGCGTTGGCCACTCCGGTTTCGGTCGACTGGGACAACGATGGCGACAAGGATATCGTCGCTGGCAACTCGGCTGGATATATCGGCTTTTTTGAGAATCTAGACGGCGGAAATCCTCCGAAATGGGCTGATGTCCAGCTGTTGAAAGTGGATGGTGAACCGATCCGACCGCAAGCTGGTCCGAACGGCTCGATTCAAGGACCTGCCGAGGCAAAATGGGGTTACACAACGCTCAGCGTGGCCGACTGGGATCATGACGGCAAGCAAGACCTGATCGTTAATTCGATATGGGGAAAAGTGGAATGGTACCGCAATAAAGGCTCTTTAAGCGAACTCGAAGCGGCAAAGCCGGTACAAGTTCAATGGCAAGACACGCCTCCGCAACCAGCTTGGAATTGGTGGAAGCCGAAAGCAAACGAGTTAGCTACGCAGTGGCGAACTACGCCGGTTGTGATTGATCTAAATCAGGACGGTTTGAACGACTTGGTGATGCTTGACCATGAAGGCTTTCTCGCGTTTTTTGAGCGAACGAAACAGGGAGATCAGCTTGGTCTGCTACCTGGCAAGAGGATCTTTACGAATCGACGTGGAGAACCGCTGCAACTGAACGCAAAAACGGCAGGTGGTAGCGGTCGTCGAAAGATCGATTTTGCGGATTGGGACGGAGACGGAAAGCTCGATCTGTTGCTGAATAGCCGAAACATTGACCTGATGCGAAATGTCTCGACGGAAGAGCATCCGTGGGCGTTTGATGCCCCGGTCCAAGTTCATCCTCATCGCCTCGCCGGACATACGACCAGCCCGACGACCGTCGACTGGAACAAAGACGGCCGGCCTGATCTGTTCATTGGTGCGGAAGACGGGCATTTTTATCATCTCGAAAACAATTGGAAGCCATTCCAAGAGGAGCAAGTTGGCCCGATAAGTATTGAACGGCATCGCTTAGTGATTGCGGACTTTGGCAACGGGCAAAAAGCTTACGGCAACCGAAATTACGTCTGGGAATCGGTGCCAGATCGATTCGCCGGATGGAAGTTTGTACGGGGCAACGGAGGCGAAGCCGAACCGCTTTTCGTTACGGCAACCAAAGCAACGAACGTCTATTTCGCAATTTCCGCCTCGGTCAAACCGAACCAACTCGACGGCTGGGAAGTGGTCGAGGACGGTCGTTTTCAGTATTCCGACGGCGGGCACACGGCGATGCAAATCTATCGACGCGCATTGGAAACAGGCGATCGGATCAGTATTCCACAATCGACGTGGACAGGAGGCATATTGTTGCTGCCATCGGAAGAAAAAGCCGAGAAGGTCAGCATTATGCAACCCGATGGCAAGCGGCGTCCAAATGTTCTGTTTATTGCTGCGGACGACCTGCGCGTGCAATTGGGATGCTATGGCGACTCGCTCGCGGTGACGCCAAATATCGATGCGTTGGCGAACAACGGAATGATGTTCCAGCGAGCCTACTGCCAGCAAGCTTTGTGTAATCCCTCGCGTACTTCCGTCATGACGGGGCAATATCCTCATACGCTTGAAATTTGGGACCTGCCCACACATTTTCGAGAGGTTCAACCAAGTTTGGTAACGTTGCCCGAGCACTTTAAAAAGCATGGATACTTCGCGCAAAGTTTGGGCAAGATCTACCACAACTATGGTCAGAAAATAAGAAACGACCAGCAATCGTGGTCCGTTACTTCCCGGTTTGATTGGGGGCCTCATTCCAGCGATTGGTATGTTGCGGGAGAGCCGTTTGAAATGCATCGCATACCCAAGGGCGCTGCGGTTCAAAACGTTGATGTTCCTGACGAAGCTTACTTAGATGGAAGAATCGCCGACGCGGCGGTGGAAGTGATTCGAGAACGGGCACGTGCAAACGGCCCATTTTTTTTGGCTGTAGGTTTCTGGAAGCCACATCTTCCCTTCAATGCTCCACAGAAATATTGGGATCTCTATGATCGAGACGAGATTGCCAAACGTATCGAGTCGTTGCCGCCATCGACCGCGCCAGACATCGCGAGGCATGATGGTCGTGAGCTTCGAGGCTATACCGATGTCGCCAAAAGCGGCCCAATCTCACAGGAGCAAGCAGCCGAACTGAACCATGGATATTACGCGGCGATCTCTTTTCTGGATGCCCAAATTGGCAAACTGATCGGGGAGCTCAAAAAGCAAGGTCTCGCGGACAACACAATTGTTGTTCTTTGGTCGGACCATGGGTTTCACTTGGGCGAACATGAACTGTGGTGCAAGACGAGCAACTTCGAATTGGATGCACGTGTCCCGCTGATCATTTCAGCTCCGAATAAAACGACAACCGGAAAGGCGACCAACTCGCTTGTAGAGCTCGTGGATCTCTATCCGACACTATGCGAACTGGCGCAACTTCCAGTTCCGGAACAGGTCGATGGGGATAGTCTCGTTCCGGTACTTAATGACCCCAGTGTGCTCGTTTCGGACATTGCGTTGACCCAGCATCCGCGTCCGGCTTATTACAAAGGCAAGCCTGAGGTGATGGGATATTCGCTGCGGACAGATCGATTTCGTTTTACGCAGTGGCGAGATTTCAATACACAGCATATCGTTGCCGCAGAGCTGTACGATCACCTAAACGACCCGGAAGAGTCGACCAATTTGGCAAACGATGAATCGCACGCTCGGACTGTCGAATTGCTTGGCCGGAAGTTATCGGAATACCTAAGTACCAACTAGCGGTTACTTTGCTATTGAAACAAATCGGTCGAGAAGTACCGTTCCATTCGGTCGGGAAATACCGTCAAACAGACCGGCTGATCGTTGCGTGACTTATAGGCTTGTACGGCTGCCAGATAGTTCAAGCCGGAACTGGGCCCGACTGGAAAGCCGGCCCGAATGAGGTTTCTCGTTGCCTCGATCGCTTCTTCATCGGAAATCTCGAACTCGATCAGGTCAGGTAAATTGGCGGCTTGAAAGATTTCCGAAAGTCCGTCGACCACGCCAGGTATTCGTTTGCTGAAGCTACAGCATTCGACGTCTGATATCAGCTTGTTGCTAACTGGCCTCGCAAGCACCGGCGTTATCGTACAACCAGCGGCGATCAAGCCTTGCGAAACACCAACGAGCGTTCCGCCGGTGCCGACACCGCTGACGAAGACATCAACGTTGCCACTAGGTATCTGGCAAAGCACCTCGGCGGCCGTCTCGTCGCGATGGGCTTTGGCGTTATCAAGATTTGAAAACTGTTGCGGCCAGAATGCGCCTTGGGTCTCAGAAATTTCCTGGGCAAGACGAATGGATGCATCGATCCCGGCGTCGGCTGGCGTCAACTGAACGTCGGCGCCGTAGGCTCGAATTATCTTGACGCGTTCCGGGCTCACACTTTCAGGCATGATGGCTGTGAAGGAAAGTCCAAGCTGGGCTGATGCCAGCGCAAAGGCGATGCTGGTAGAACCGCTCGAGGCTTCGACGACCGAATCGCCAGGTTTTAGTTGGCCACTTCTTACCGCTTTGGACAGGATGTATCGGGCGATTCGATCCTTCGTCGAGCCACTCGGATTTAAATATTCAAGCTTGCACCAGACCGGCACGCCGTACGCAGGAAGCTCGATGGGAACGAGTGGAGTGGTGACACGACTGTTAGCGAGAATCGCGAGTGGCTGAATCATATTGGAGTGGCGGCTACCAAAAACTAAACATGCAAAATGGCGCAGTGCGAAGGTGAAGTATAAATTGTCTGCCGAAGAGATTAAAGTAAGGAAGTTGTTTCCTTGGATCTAAAGTTGATCCTGCCCCTTCTAATTCGCTCCGCAACTCCTTCGCAGAATCCCTCATGAGAAAAACCGTACTGTTTACGATCCTGCCGCTGCTGTGCCTATTCGCCATCAGTTTCAACGCGTTGAATGCCGAAGAAACGAAGCTTCCAGAGAAACGCGACTTTCATCTTTACCTGTTGGTGGGACAGTCCAATATGGCTGGACGAGGTAAAGTGACCCCGGCCGATCAAGAGGAGAACACCCAGCTACTGATGTTCAATCAGGATGGCAAATGGGTTCCCGCTGTCGATCCCCTGCACTTTGATAAGCCTCGAATTGTCGGAGTCGGACTGGGGCGGACGTTTGGCCTCGAGGTTTTGAAGGCAAATCCTAGCGTGACCGTTGGGCTGATCCCTTGTGCGGTAGGTGGTTCGCCGATTAAGTCTTGGGAGCCTGGGGCGTATGATAACCCAACGAAGACTCATCCTTACGATGACGCGATGAAGCGAGCCAAAGCCGCGCTTGAAGCAGGCCAACTCAAGGGTATCTTGTGGCACCAAGGCGAGTCCGATTCAGGTCCCGGCAAAGCAGAAGTTTATCAAGAGAAGCTAACGCAACTCATCGAGCGATTTCGTAAAGAATTGAACGCTGAGGATGTGCCGTTTGTAATCGGTCAGCTTGGCAAGTTCGAAGAGAGGCCTTGGAGCAAAGCCAAAGAACAAGTCGACGCAGCTCATCAGGCAATCGCGGAAGAAGACGAGAACGTTTTGTTCGTCGAATCGGATGGATTGACGCACAAAGGCGACAACGTTCATTTCAACGCCGATTCGTATCGCGAATTTGGTAAGCGATACGCCAAGGCGTTTCTTAACTGGCAAAAAGCCAACGACGATTAGTTGGCTGCCAGCCGCCGTTGTCGTTAGTTATCAGAGGCATCTTGCTCGGAAGATGCCTCTTCTTCGTCGTTCTCTTGCGGATTGAGCCGTTCGTCAACCGAGTCGGGGTTATCGACTGCCTCTTGATCGGGCTGAACCAGCAAGGACCAGCCATGAAGGATTCCTGAGCGTTCGCTTCGGCTCGCACGAATCATCAGCTGCCAAGTACCTTTCAGGTTCTTGCCGCGATAGTGATTGAGGCTTGTCTGCCGTTTTTCGGTTGCTTCCGGACGGTATGTTCCACGAAACGGTGCACGTGATCGAGTAATTCGTTCGCCGTTGTCGTCGTCGAAAATCGTCTTGTCGAAGTGATCGTCGCTACCACCAACACCTGTAAACAGCTCGATACGCTGACCGTCAGGACCGATCAGATAACCATCTAGCTGTTCTGTGTAGGTGTGCGTGATGGAAAGCTGGACGTTGAGGTCACCAATCAGGTAGTCGTCGCTCACTTCAATCTCGGAAACGATGGTCGAACGAGGCAATAGGAGGTGGGCCTGAGAGTTAGAGAATTCGCCGCCGACTACCGTCTTCGAGGTAAGAACTTCATCGATGGTGATAATTCCATCCTGGTTGTTGTCGTACGAAGTGAACTCATCGAGCGTGGCTTGATCCCACTGATCGGTGAACTCAGACATCAGGACTTGCTTGTCGTTATTGCTATCTCGCTCGAAAAACCATGTCGGAATCGCTTCTTGGTTCTGGCTGGCTTCTCGTTCCAGAGCTTCGTTCAAATAACGCGCGAACTCCTCTTCATCGACGGCTCCGTTTCGGTCGTAGTCGACTTTGGCCACCGAGATCCCGACGCTGGCCATCTCTTGAGGGTCGAGCTGATCATTTCGATTGAAGTCATAGCGTTCGATGATGCTGTCGGCAAGCGATGCACTGCCTCGATCTCCATTTCGCGAACTGCCGGCTCGCATGCGGCTGCTACGGCGACTCCGATCGTCCGAGTCGTTGCGTGATGGCTGCGATGGTTCGATGCTTCCGAGCGACATGATTTCACGTTCGCTTTCGGAACGTCGGCGGGCATAACGCTGCGTCAACTCAAGTTTCGTGAGATGTCCGTCACGATCGAAATCGGAATCGAGCGGATCATGGCCGTCCCAACGAGCACGTTCGATCTCTTCCGGGCTCAACTTACCGTCACGATTTCGATCCCAACGTCGTAATGTGGATGACGCTTCGTCGAGATCGGCTTGCGTGTAGGCGTAAGGGACTTTACCCAAGCCGAATTCAGGGATCAGCGGTTGATCAACAGGTCGTCCGAATCCTTTCAATCCTGGTTGTTCTTCCGGTGTCGGCATCGGGGCGTTGCGATCGCGGTTTTTGCGTTGGGCATGGAGCCGCGCAGCTTGCTCGAGCTTTTCCACCGAATTTGGGCGGGAAAGACTTAGGCCATACGGTACCGCGAATTCTTCCAGGTATCGGCGACCTCGATCGGAGATTTCGTCAGGCTCGATGTAGCCGTTGTTGTCGTCGTCGATACGGCGAATCCACTCCCCTTGGGCAAGCAATTCGGTCGGGACGAGCAGTAATGCGCAAACCGCCAGGTAAGCAAGCGATCGGTATTGGATGGTAGTCATTTATCGACCTCGGCTGTTTCGCGAATTGGAATTACGCGAACGAGACGACGAGCTGCTACGGGAGGAATTACCGGCCTGCTCGGCGAGGACTTGTTCAATCATTTCCAAGTTGATGCCGTTGCCGGCCGTGATGACGCGGACGGCTCGTTCGCTGCGGCGATCGACCGATTCGACTAGCATTTCTACTTCTTTGAACAATGCGTCCGGGGCGGTGATAACCAGCGAATTACTTGCCTCATGCACAGCGACCGCCATTGTCGGTTTGCTTCCGCGGGTCGGCTTTTCCTGGAAGCCTCGCTGTTCGTCGCCCTCTCGGCGTTCGTTTCCGTTGTTGCCACGGTTGTTTGCGTTGGCTTGATTCGCTTGAGCACCCCGCTGGGCCGACATGTCGACACGATCTGGGAATGCTTCGCGGATCATCTCGGCAACTTCTTCGGCTCGAGCATGCTGCAGTTCGATCACACGGGATCGACCAGACGTTTCGATCTCAGTAATACTCGAGTCTTTGTCAACGATCTTCATGTAGTTTTCGATCGTCGCAATATCTTCCTTAGTCCCCTGGACAATCAAGCGATTCAAACGTGCGTCGGAAACGATCGTGGCGGTGCCAGCGGTGACGGTTGTCATGCCATCTCGCTCGAAGAGAAGGCTGCCGTAAAAAGGATCGATGCCGCCGACGGAACCTCGAACCAATGTATCGGATGGGGTATCGCTCAGAGCGTTTCCGCCATCAAGCAAATCGGCAAGCATCTTCACGGCTTCTTCCGCCGAAACGTATTTTAAATAGTAAACAACGGTCGGCGAGATCATGTTCTTTTCCTGCGTAGAAAGCAGGCGAAGATGTTCTTCGAATTGGTCGAGGGCTTGGACATCGTCCGATTGAATCAAGATGCCGTTTGGGACAACTTGACTGCGAATAGGGGCACGACTCGATTTGGTATGCGATGCCGTGTTGATCGTATCGCCCCCTTCGGAAATTGAAACGAAGCCATCTCGCGTTTCAACATTCTGTGGCTGCGGCTTGTTAGGCGTTTGCCGAATGTCTGTGGATGGGGTTTGAGTCCGGATCGTTTCATGCGGGGTCTTGGTTTCGATCGTGCCGTCCGGGTGAATCGTTCGTTCGATGATTTCCTGACGGGGTGCTTCCGTTGGCGTGAGAATCTGAAGGCGGTTATCCCCTTGCCAAGATTCCTTCGCCGACTGGAGCAAGTCTTTTCGCTGTGGTCCGGTCACCGGCACGAAGCGTAGGCCTTCGTTGCTACTGGGACGTGCGCCCAAGCGTTCGACAAGTTGTTCGATTTGCTTGATCTGATCGGCCGTTCCACGGACGAAAAGGCGACGGTTGCCTGGGTCGGCGTCGACCTTCGGAGGTGGGATGCGTCGCTCGTCGTCATCACGATCATCGTCTTCGCCTGGCAAGTCAAACATCTCGCTGATCAGCGAGACGGCAAAGTAAGGTTCGACCGAGCCAAGTTCGACGACGGAAAACTCAACCGAAGGTGCTTGCAGTTCTTGAATGGTATCGCGAATGAGTTGATGCACTTCCGCATCAGCCAACGCAACGATCGTGTTGCTGTTCTCTTGCATGGAAAGGCGAAGATTCTTCTCCGCCAGAATCGTCTGAAGCACGTCGTAGATGACCTGCAAATTATCCCCGCCGACTGGATGCGATACGAGCGTTTGTTGGGTCGGGGCCTCTTCCTCTTCTTCCGGAATATCGATCACTTCCAAGAGAGCGCCCAAACGAGTCAGTTTTTCATCCGAGCCGACGGCGAATAGTCGCTTTCCTGTCAGGTCGGTCGTGATCGTAATGTCGATTCCACTCGATTCGTTTTCCGGTATGCCAAGGTGCGTCCCGGCCACTTGAATTACGGTATTCGCATCGACATGCTTCAGATCAAAACGACGAATAGTGGCGTCGTCAGTTTTGGGCTGCTTCATGTTGGCGAGAACTTGAATCGCGCTGCGAAGGTTCTTTCCGGTGTCGGTAATAATCAGCTGGTTAGACTTCGGCAAAACAACTGGAGTGGTCATAAGCGAAAGAGGCTGCATTTCGTTGATGGCTTCCGTGGGAATGACATCCCCCAGAGCAACGAAACACTTGGCGACTTCGTGATCGTTCAGTTGGTCTAACTCGGAGACCGAAACAACACGAGCCATGGCGTCGAGCTGTTGGATTCCGCGTGGATCGCCAAGATTAATTACCGACAAAAGCTCGCCACGGCGTACGAGCGTGTAACCACGCGGAAGCAGGAACAAGTTCAGTCGAGCAATTGCCTCGTCGACCGAGAAGTACTGTCGATCAGAGTAGGTGAAACTGCCGGTAGGAACGTCATCGACGTAAAGGGAAAGCTCCCCTGCCTCGGCGAGCCAGTCTAACACTTCCCGCCACGATGCGCCGCTAAACGAGAATCGAAGCTTGTCTTGCACTGAAGCAGTCGAAGTTTGCGACTCACTAACCTCGGGTGTCGAGGGAGCGTCAGTTTCTTCCGCAAAGATCGGCGGCGAAACAGGAGTTACCGCATCCTGGGCATTCGTTGTCGTGGCTGTGAAAGAAACGAAAACGGTGACCAGAAGAATGCAACAGCATTGCTTCGGCAAGGAATTGGAAGCGCGTGACATGGTTTGTTTCACTCAGTTCAGATTCCAATCCAAAGCGGATCAAACCACTCTAGAAGGAACGGTGGCATTCCAGGGTCGCCTCTCCGAGAAACGGGCCATCGAGAACTGAAACGCAGCAACAGGTGGGACTACGAATCTCGAAACCATGTTCAAGGCAAATTTCCATCAAAAGGAAACTGCCCGGCGGGAAAGGGCGAGATGAAGCTGCCGGAAGGTTAATAGGCGGGACAACAAATCTATGTAATGAACCGTTTTAGATCGTTTGCCTGAATTCGTCAACGTTTTCTTTTACCGCATCCTTGAGCTTCGTTTCACAGAGATGTATCGAGCAATCTCAGTTCTCGCGAAACGAAGTGGTACGGGGTTCCGCAAAATTGTCTTGGAAGCACCACGGATGAGGGAGAGCGAGACTTGCCAATCAGGGGCACTGTAGCTAGCAAAAAGTGTTAATGCAAAGTGAAAATGCGAGACGTGAAGCAGGTTCCTTTCGACGTCTGCGCAAAACGAAGAAAGTTTGACTAAATATCGTAGAGAATTAACCGTATCTTCCTTGATAGAATCGGCAGTGTTCTTTGTGGAATTCGTTCTTTTCCTCAACTTGACCGGCCGCATTAAGCATTTGCCGGATCATGACCGTCTTTCTTTTCCGAAGGGGATTCTTATGAGAAGTTACGATCGACCAAAGGCCTTTACGCTTGTGGAGCTATTGGTCGTAATTGCCATCATCGGTGTGTTGATTGCTTTGTTGTTGCCGGCCGTGCAACAGGCTCGCGAAGCAGCTCGCCGGATGCAATGCAGTAATAACTTGAAGCAGATCGGTCTCGCCCTGCACAATTACGAAAACACTCACTTGGTGTTCCCACCTGGCCAGTGTTTGGATGGTGGATCACCGGATGCTTCCACACATGCATTTATTCTTCCGTTTCTAGAACAAGGGAACAGCTACAACCTGTTCGATTTCCGTTATTCGATCAACGCGCACTCGAGCAATATTGAAGCTACGAAGCAGCAGCTGGCTCCTTACCAATGTCCGTCCGACATTCAGCCGGCTGGTAATACAATTGGAAACGGAACATTTGTTTATGGCGGAACGAGCTATGTTCAAAACCTAGGTGCCAAAGGGACTTTGGTTAGCAGCGAATTCGACGCAAGTCTGGCTGGTCCGTTCTACCGCAACTCTGATACGAAGTTTGCCAACTTCACGGATGGCACGTCGAATACGGCTGTCTTTTCCGAGATTAAGAAGGGGCCAAGTGGAGCGGCACTTAGGGTTGTACCTGCTGGCGATCCGAATGACTTTCGCGTCGCGACTTCTGTTACCGCTGGTTTCTGGGGAGCAGACGCCGAGACGCCTCCTTCCGATTGCGAAACGCGTAGTACCCAAGCTTGGACCTACCGCGGATTGCAATACTATCGCGGAGCAGTCGTAACAACTTTCTACACGCACACACTGACTCCTAACGCTCGTCGACGAGACTGTATTGATGGTTCCAATGGCTCTCGCGGTCACATGGCGGCTCGAAGCTACCATCCTGGTGGAGCTCAGACCTGCTTCGCAGACGGGTCGGTATCATTCATGACCGACACGATCGAAGATGGAATCTGGCGTGCGATGGGCACCACGGCCGGTGGCGAGATCGTATCGCGTAACTAGACGAAATAGTCGATTGCCTGATTGGGCAGCGAACGTTTACGTAGAAAGTTAATTGAGATGAAGGCCAACGTGTTAAAGCACTTCCGTTTTGTCAATCGGCGCACGAGTCTCTCGTGCGCCTTATTGCTAGTGGCAAGTCTTGCCATGGGCTGCACCGACGTGCCGACTGGAGATATCGTACCGACAGCGCCTGCTTCAGGAGTGGCAACATTCCAAGGCAAGCCGCTAGAGTACTATCAAATCCAGTTCATTCCTGAAGAAGGTCGTCCAGCCGCTGGCGTGACCGATGAAGAGGGGCACTTTACCCTCGGAACGAACGATGTCGGGGATGGGGCACCCAGTGGGTCGCACCGTGTTGTGGTCAGCTACGTTGGCCCGCCACTTCCGCCTGATTATGGTGTGAAGAACTTCGATCCTATCCCGCCACCGAAGTTCAAAATACCGAAGAAGTACAGCGATGCCGACACTTCCGGGATTGTGGTCGAAGTGCCCGAAGATGGTAAGACGGACATCGCGATTGAATTGAACTAACGCTGTCGGAATATCGACTCTCGATTCCGACCGATTGAAGAATCATCACCGCAATCTCGCGGATGATGATTGGGACAGGACAACTGGTGTCTGAGTGCCGGTTTCTTGGCGAACAAGCCAATCACGATTCGATCGTTGAATCGTTCTCGTCCCACTTCTTACCATCACAATTCCGTGGCACGGAAGGCCTGCGGATTGGATCCTTGGGCAATGTGATCTCATGTGCTCAAGTTGCAATGCACGAACAGTCGCCTAGCGAGAGCTCGTCTATCAACGAGTCTGCCTAGACCGATGTCTTGAGCGTCTACGGTATTTCTGTAGCGTTAAACCGCGTTCTGGCGATGGGCATTAGCCAACTTCGTGGAGTGTCTCCCCTCCGCTTATTCGTATTGATGAACGAATTAAAAGTACTTTGCTTTCGATGAGAACCTACCGAAGGCTCCGGAAACGTCGTGATCGTCAACGAAGCCAGGCATACGCCTCGGTAACAACCATCTTTAAGAGCACGGAGATCCGCAGCTACAAAGCGATGTCGGCAGGCAGATTACGGCTTGGGACAGCAGAACTAGTGCGGTACGCGTAGACAAGACACGTCGATCGCGAACAATGTCTTAGAGGATACGACAATCCTTAGCGTATCGCCTTTTTGGAATAAATACCGTTGCGATCTCGTTCGCTCGCCCAAGTGCGCGAACGAGAGTCTTAGTAAATATGCCTGCAAGCGATCTTCGGCCAGCTCGATCGGCTGTGCATTGGATTGGCAGCGAAACGCAACCGAACAAAGCGGCCTAGACTTTCGTTCTAGTTTTGCGAAGGATAGATCAGGAACGGTTGTCGACGCGTATCGAACTGGTTGAGCTCTTCGGCGTAACCATGTTTGATGTCAGTTGGTGAAGTGGCATCGACAATTTCAGAGAGCACCTTCGAGTTGCCGAGCAACGTTGGGAGACGCTTGGTTTCCCAATCGTTCGGATAAAGCTTGCGAAGGCTCGAGGCGGTTGCCCAACCAAGTTCGAGTGGACGGAACGTTTTCCAGTCGGTGATGATGAAATTAACACCACCGCAAAGTTCCCCTTCATATTTGCTGGAAGTTGGGGTGAACTCGATACCAATCGCTTTTACGCCTGGCAGTTGGTAAGCGTTGATTGCTTCGGCCAATTCAGGACCATCAATCCACGTAGCTCCCAAAACTTCAAACGGTGTGTCCGTTCCCCGGCCAACCGAGACGTTGGTCGTTTCCAGCAAGCCCACACCAGGGTAGATGAGGGCCTGGGTCAGGTTTCGCATGTTCGGCGAAGTGTTTCTCCAGGGAAGTCCGGTCTCGAAAAGCAAGTCTTCACGATTCCAGCCTTCGAGCGGGACGATTGTAAGATCGGTCTTCCAGTTCCGTTCGGCGTTCATCATCTTCGCAAGTTCACCGATCGTCATGCCGTGACGAACAGGAATCGAGTGAAACGCGACGAAGGACTGTTTCGGGTCGTCCAGCAGTGGACCTTCCATGATGTCGCCGCCGAGAGGATTGGGGCGATCGAGCACGACGAAAGGAATGCCCTGCTCCGCTGCGGCTTCCATCGCAAGGCCCATGGTCGAAATGTAAGTGTAAAATCGACAGCCGATGTCCTGGATATCAAATACCAGCACATCGATTCCTTTCAGCTGATCGGGAGTCGGTTTGCGAGTCTCGCCGTAAAGGCTTTGCACTTTAATCCCGGTAAGCGGATCGACCGTGTCACCAATGTGGGATTGATCGAGCGCTCCGGCAAAACCATGTTCAGGACTAAAAAGGGCGACGAGGTCGACCTCAGGGGCATCGGCAAAGAGAACATGCGTTGGTTTGCCCGCTTTGTTGCGGCTTGTATGGTTCGCAATCAGACCAACTTTCTTCCCTTTCAGGATTTGATACTGACTGTCGGAAAGTACATCGATACCCAATTTGGTTTTCGACTCGTCAGTTTCGGCTGAGCAGGCGTCGGCGACGATGGTACCGATCCGACCAGCCAACGCGTTGACAGAACCTTTGCCGTTGGGATGAACACGATTTGAAAGGAAGATCACCGCGAGATCGAGGTCTGGATCGATCCACATTGCTGTTCCTGTAAAGCCACCATGTCCGTAGGCCGCGGACGTCATCGATTTACCACGGTTGCTAGAATAGCCGCTCTTTTTGTCCCAACCGAGGCCGCGTAAGCTTCCTGCTGCGTCGTACGACTCGGTCATCAGCGACAATGTCTCAGGCTTCAACACGTTGTTTTCGCCAGGTTTTCGAGCGTCAAGCATTGCTTGGGCATAAAGGGTCAAGTCATCTGCCGTACTGAACAGACCAGCGTGCCCCGCGACTCCATCGCAGTATCGAGCGCGAGGATCGTGCACTTCTCCCCGCAGCCATTCTCCATCGACTTGTGTGGTGGTAACGGCGCGTTTGGCCAGTGCTGAATCAGGATTGAAGCCCGATTCCTTCATCCCAAGCGGTTCAAAGATGTTCTGCTTGGCATATTGATCCAGCGGCAAACCGGAGACGCGGGCCACGATTTCACCGAGAAGTAGAAAGCCAACGTCGGAGTAACGAAACTTATCGCCCGGCGGCGAAAGTAACTTCAACGCACAAATCTTTTTGTACGCTTCCGGCCAACCCTGTTCGTAGTCGGACAGGGCGTTGTCTGGCGTCAAACCGCTGGTGTGAATTAGCAGCTGTCGGACAGTGATTGCTTCTTTGCCATTTCCCTTGAACTCTGGAAGGTATTGGGAAACAGGAGCATCAAGTTCAACTTTTCCCGCTTCAATCAGTTGCATCACGCTAGTCGCGGTGACAATCGACTTCGTCAACGAAGCCATGTCGAAAACGGTGTCGACGGTCATCGGTTCGACCGAAGGTTCGACACGGCGGTTTCCGTGAGCCTTTTGGTAAACCACTTTGCCATCCTTGACGATGGTCACGACGCAGCCTGGCATTTTTTGTTCGCTTAGTGCCGCAGCAATTTCTTGGTCAATTGCCGGACCGATTTCCTCAGTCAGACCAACCGATTCAGGCGAAGCGTGAGGGAGTTCGGCGAACAGGCTGACAGGACAGAGGGCAATTAAAATCAGGCAGGAAAGTAGTCGAAGACTCATGTCTCTTCCTCTATGGACGCAGCTTGGGGTGAGCTTCCAAGCCAAGAAGTGATAAGCCAAAGGGATGCGGTGACGCCGAAAGCAGAGCCGCAGCAGATCAATGAATACCAATAGCCGCTGATGTCAGTGCGAAACGCCACGACGGTAATGATCGCAGTACCAGCGAGTAAACCAATGTTGGCGAAAATACTGGGCACTTTGCCAATCGTCAGAGCGATAAAGAACAGGCCAAGTAACAATCCTGCAGAGAACCCAGCGATCGCAAGAGCTTGATTCACAACCGTTTCGGCAAACTGACCACGATAGGCGACAATAGCAACGGTCGCTTGCAACATCGTGAAAAGCAACGTGAACCAGCGCGCCATTTGAAGACGACGCTCGTCGGACAACTGGGACCAACTGCGAAGCCCAAGATCTTGTAGCAACGAACTTGACGATGAGTTAACCGAACTCGAGAGTGTCGACATGGCCGCGGCAAATACGGCCGCAAGGATAACGCCTCGAACACCGATCGGAAGTTCGCCAACAATAAACGTCGCAAGGGCCTCGTCGCCAGGCATGGTCGTTTTAGAAGGATCGAACTCTGCAAAATAGCAAGCTAGTCCAGCACCGATCGCTAGAAACAAAGCGAACTGCGCGAAAACAATTGGTCCACTTAATGCCAATGCCCAACCGGCCGAACGTTGGTCTTTGGCGCACAGATAACGCTGCACAATCAACTGGTCGGCGCCATGCGTAGCCAGACTGAGTGTGGCACCTCCCAGCAGGCCCGCCCACAATGTCAGGCTGCCATCTTGGGGAAACAGTTGCCAATTGAAAAGTTGGAGCCGACCGGTTTCCGATGCGAATTGAAAGTACTGATCGGTGCCGCCGGGTAGCCGCGCAAGGATAACCGACAACGCAATCGCTGCCCCTGCCATATACACGCCAAATTGCAAACAGTCGTTCCAAACCACGGAGCGAACTCCACCGAACAATGCATAAATGGCCGTGGCAATCGCAAGCATCGCAACGCTTACTTCAAACGGTAATTGCATGACTTGTTGCAGTGCGAGGGCGGTCAAAAACAATCGCAGACCGTCACCAAGGGTTCGGGCAATCAGGAAAAACAACGAAGCCAGCCGCCGAGTTGAACTACCAAACGCTTTCTGGAAAACCTGGTAAGCGGTGGAGTTTTCATCCTGAAAATAGAGCGGCAGTAGAAAGAATAGAACTAATAAACGGCCAATGATGAATCCCATGGCCAGTTGTAGGAAACTGAAATTCCCGCCGTCACGAAACGCCAACCCAGGCACGCTCAAAAACGTAACCGTGCTCGTTTCGGTGGCGACAATCGAAAGCAAGAGTGCCCACGAAGGGAGGTTCCTCGAGCCGAGGAAGAAGTCGTTGGTGGAGTTGCCACCTTTACCAAGCCACACCCCAAGCAGCGTTGTCCCAATGATGTAGACGACGATGATTGCAACATCGATAGGGTGAATAGCCAAAGTCGCCAGAAATATCATGCAGGCGAACCGGTCCTGAAATTAATTCAAAAGTACAAAAAACGAAGCTGCGACGGACCATTTTTAGTCTAACTCGATCACGTGCTGTCGCTAGTCGCAGAAGCGCATAATTATCTCGGTTTTGCGCATTGAAGCTATGCCTATTCTATCGTCCCGTCTAAACTGACGTCAGTGGATAGTGCACCGCTTCAAGGGAGCTTACTTCCCCCAAAGAAGGAATTTCGCGCCATCATGCTCGAGCATTTAACAACGGAAGCCCGCAACCCGGCTTCCGAGGATTTAGACGAACTGTCGACCACGGAATTGGTGACACTCATTAATGACCAGGACGCTTTCGTGGCAACTTCCGTGGGGCAACAAGCTCCACAGATTGCCGCCGCCATCGATGTCATCGCGGAGCGGCTAAACAACTCTGGTCGTTTGATCTACATTGGTGCTGGTACTTCTGGCCGACTTGGAATCTTGGACGCGGCAGAGTGTCCTCCAACGTTTAGCTCGGATCCGAAGCAAGTTGTCGGACTGATTGCAGGCGGGCCCACTGCCCTGACGACAGCCGTCGAAGGGGCTGAAGATCGTCCCGAGCTAGGGGCAGAGGATCTCCAGTCGATCGATCTTGGTCCAAGAGATGTTGTCGTCGGTATCGCCACCAGCGGACGAACACCGTACGTGATCGGAGGGCTCGATTATGCTCGCCGCGTCGGCGCGTTCGCGATTGGATTGACCTGTAACGACAACTCAGAGTTAGAGTCGCATTGCAATCTAGTCATTGCCCCTGTCGTGGGACCGGAAGTTTTAAGCGGTTCGACTCGCATGAAAGCAGGCACCGCAACTAAGATGGTGCTTAATATGCTGAGCACTGGAGCAATGATTCGACAAGGTAAAACGTACGGCAACTTGATGGTCGATCTTCGTGCGACCAACTCTAAGTTAACCGCGCGAGCCAAACGAATCGTGAAAGCTGCTACCCAACTACCTGATGCGGTTGTAAGCCAGTTGTTGTTGGATTGCCAAGGCGAAGTCAAGACAGCGATCGTTGTGCACCATACCGGCGAGACGCCTGAGATGGCAAGAACGCTGCTGAATGAATCAGGTGGTCACCTTAAACAGGCGATCGTCAGTGTTCCCAAAGGAAGTACTCGCTAATGCTGGCGTCGCACGGATCTAGCGATCATCGCACCACCGAAGTACGCAGCAGCCAAATCGTCCTTGCCGTCGATAGTGGTGGAACGAAGACAACGTGTTCGGTCGCCAGCATCGATGAAAAAGGTGTAGCGACGATCATCGGCAGCAGTCGAGGGCCCGGCGGAAATCCAAGGGCCATCGGCATCGAAGCCGCCGTCAAGTCTCTCGTGTCGACTGTGCAGCATGCCAAAGCCGATGCGGGACTCGATAGCTTGCCTTGTCATCGGGCTATTTTCGCGATCGCAGGCACTCTTCACGAGGCGACCCGGCGACAGCTTTCCCAAGCATTGGCGAATCAGGACTTCGCCGAAGAATTGTTGGTGGTGCCCGACCTGGTGCCGCTTGTGGCTCAGGCAGACTCTGCGAACGCAATTGGGATTATCTCTGGAACAGGATCGGTCGGAATTGGCCGCAATTCGCAGGGGAAGTACGTCATTGCCGGAGGCTGGGGGCCGCTGGTCGGTGATGACGGCAGCGGCTTTTCGATCGGCAGAGAGGCACTGCGAAGGACGCTTGAATGCTTAGAAGCTGGCCGCAAGCCTACGCCTCTGGCAAAGGAGATTAGCAAGGCGTTTCACGCGAGCTCTGCATTGGAAATTAAGTCCTGCATGGCCGAAGCGAATGATCTTCGTGAGTTCGTATCGAAGCTCGCACCGATCGTTCTCGCAATGCCTGAGGATGAAGACGTCCTTGATATTTTATCGCTGTCGGCGCGTGATTTAGGAAACTTGGTAGAGACGCTTTATTCTCGAATGGAGATCGCCGGGTCACCTTCCCAGATCTTTATGTCTGGTGGCATTGTCATGGCGAGTTCTTCGTTGATCTCGCTCTTCGACGAGGACTTAAAGGCACGCGGAATTGACGCCGAGTTGAATCTGATTGAAGATCCAAATATGCCAATTCTGAAGATGTTGGCTGGTGAGAAACTACCTGCCGAGGTAGAGTTTCTGCCGTAGAAACTACGGAGTGACAAATCCGCCGGTCGTTGGCTGCGAGCATCCTGTTGTTTCAGGAATCGTCAGCGGCAAGTTGCGTAAGCTACGGACAGCCAGCCAAGCAAAGCACTCGGCCTCAAGCATGTCAGGGCTCAAATTACGCTTGTCGATCGTCTGAACGGTTGGAAACCGATCTCGCAAGCTCTTCATGATAACGGGATGGTGCACGCCTCCGCCGGTAACCCATAAGATCCCAGGTGGTTCAGGCATCTGAGAGATCGCTTTGTGAACCGCATCGACAGTAACAGCACATAGAGTCGCTGCCCCATCTTCGACGCTCATCCCAGATACATCGATATGATCAAATTCAAAACGATCTGCGGACTTGGGAAGTGGACGCTGAAAATAGGGTGTCGAGAGAAATTCTTCGACCATCAGGCTCTGCACGTTTCCTCGACTGGCAAGTTGGCCATCGATATCGTGACTGAGTCCTGCCATCTCTTGGACCCACTCGTCCAGCAATCCGCAACCTGGCCCAGTATCGCCGGCAACGATCGAACCATCGGGAAATAGCCAAGTAAGATTGGCGATTCCACCCAGGTTCAGCACGCCGATAGCCCGAGTCGGTTCATGAAAGAGAGCTTGATGGAAAAAAGATGCCAACGGCGAACCTCGTCCACCTCGTGCCATATCGCGTCGACGAAAGTCAGAGACAACTTGCAGACCCGTCAATTCGGCAAGCAGCCATGGATTACCAATTTGAAGCGTCACGCCTTCGGAAGCCAGGTGCCGAACTGTATGGCCATGAAAGCCGATCAACTGAGCCGAAGCGGCAACTTTACCGAGCCGTTCTTGAAGTGCCGTAACGGCGTCACTATGGTGAATCGTGATCTCGCGCTCAAGTCGAAGCAGTTCGTCGAGCCGTACGTTATGCTGCGAAGCCTCTAAGATTCGAGACTGTAGTTCTTCCCCGTACGGATGCCGCAAGCCACCATGAAACTCGACCAAGTTCTCGCCATCGGTCGTGATGAGAGCTGCGTCGACACCTTTAGCGGAACTGCCACTCATGAGGCCGATTACCGTGTATCGATGCTGACGACTCTCAGCCATGCAGTTCCTAAAGTGGTGCTGGATCCGCTCTTTTGAGGGGAATTGTTTCCGGAAAAGGTAGTTCAATCGGAATCAAGCTTACTACGTGGGTTTTTCCTGGAAAGCCCCTCCCGCTGCGGCCGAAGAAAAAGAGTAAAAAAATATCGCTTCTGCGCAAATTAAAGGCTCGTGAAGGCTAGAATGGATGTAGTTAGCAACGGCCAGGACGCTCCTTTGTTTCTGCAAAGTTAATGACCGAAGATAAGCAACATCACCACGACAAATTGCAAGTTCAAGTCGTTGCCGTGATGGTAGAAACGGAAACGAGCTGGGGAAGACGTGTGATTCGTGGGATCGCTCAGTATTCCGACAAGCATGCCCTGTGGCATCTGCTGATTGATCCACGCGACCACGAGCAACGATCTTCACTGCCAGACGGTTGGCGAGGCGATGGCGTTATCGCGCGGCTTTCTTCCCGTCAGCAGATCGATCAGGTTAAGCAGCGTTCCATTCCAACGGTGGACGTCGACGACGTGTATGGGCCAACGCCAGGCGTAGGACGCGTCATCACCGACGAAACGGCCCGAGCCGAATTTGCCGTTGAGCATCTCTTGGCGCGAGGTTTTACTCAATTCGCGTACTTCGCCCCGCCAAGTCATCGATACTCCAATAGCCGTGGCGAAGCTTTCGAGCGTGCGGTCACTCTTCGAGGGCACAAGTGCTATACTTATCGGCCAGGCTATCGGGCAGGACGTAAAATGTCTTGGGCAGAACTCCAGCGTCGAGTTAACCGCTGGTTGCTTTCCCTTCCGCGACCGATCGCGATCTTGGCCGTCGACGCTCACCATGCACGCCAACTTGCCGAAGTGTGCCACTTCTCCTCGATTCGTGTACCGGATGACTTTGCGATTTTGGCAGGTGATTCGGACGATCTGCTATGCGAAGTTTCGACGCCACCTCTTTCGGCGGTTTCGCTCGCTTGCGAACGGATCGGCTACGAAGCAGCTGCGATGTTGCATCAAATGATGGGCGGAAAGCCAGCGCCGCAAGAGCCAATCCTGGTTCCTCCTCATGGCGTCACAAGCCGGCAATCCACCGACTTTTTGGCGATCGACGACCCGATGATCGTGCGGGCGTTGCGATTCATTCAGAATCATACGCAGCATGGAATCGGTGTGGACGATATTCTTCGAGAGGTGCCGCTTTCACGACGAAGTCTGGAGATTCAGTTCAAGTCTTACTTAGGACGCACTCCGGCAGAAGAAATTCGCCGCGTTCAACTGGAACGTTCCAAAGAGTTGCTGTTGAACCGCGATCTATCGATTACCGAGGTTGCTCTTAGTTCCGGTTTCAGCAATGCAACCCGGTTTGGTATCGCTTTCCGAAAGAAGTTCGGCACGACTCCGCGTAACTTCCGGAAGAAGCTTCTCACCGACTAATCGCCGGCGTTCGATGCATTTGCAACATCACGCTTGCTCAGGAACGACGCTACTTGGGCTCGTCATACGTCCGTGATTCGCGAAGTAAAACAGCGCGATCCCCAGGCCGACCAGAGAAGCTACGAGTGTGACCCAGCTGATCTGGATAAAAAACGTTAGAAAGTCTTGGCGGTCCAGAAATAGATTTCTTCCGAACATCACGATAACGTACCCGAGATATCCAAACGCATCGGCCAGGTACATCAGGTAGCCGAGGTTGCCCCGTTCGCGTGTCATCGCCAGCAGTCGCTCGAACACGGTGGTGTGGATGGTCACATAGGGGACATAAAGTCCAAACCCTATTAGTACCATAAACGGAAACGCACCGATCGAATTGAGTTGCCAACCGATTAGAGCAACAGCTACCGCAACGAATCCGAGTGCACAGGTCGTTAGCGAGACATAAAAGGCAAGCCGATTATTCCGAACGCAGACTGCCAGGCCGCTGACGAGCATGACGCCCAACGCGACCAATATTTCGGAAAATGTGAAAGTCGAAGGTTCCGCGTCGACGCCTAATCCATTCCAAAGTTCAGGAGCGAAGTCGGCGCGAATACTTCGGATAACGGTTGCCAGCAGATAGATTCCGACAATGATCGAGATGCCCAACGCATATTTACGGAATAGCGACCACCGATCTTGCGAGGTCATGCTGTGACGCGACGACCGAGCCGCCACGTCTTGCGCTGTCGGAGCAGGAATATTCGCCAACATGGCGACACAGATACAAAGCGGAAGTAGGAAGATCAGACCTGCGGTGAATGGCATCCAGTCTTCTGCGACCCCTTGGTCGAGGAGCAACGCCCCGACCGACTTCGTAATACCATCGGCAAGAATAAAGCTGGTGCAAAGACCGGCCACCAATGCTTCCGTTAGCCGACGACCCTCCAGAAAACCGAGTACTAATCCGAAGACCATCCCCAAGGACAAGCCGTTGAGAAACAGCCCCACGGCATTCCAAGGACGGGGAAGAATACCAAACAGTGCGAGCCCAATTTCGGCAATCAATATCAAACCAATCAGTGCGACAGCACGTCGATTAGCTGGCATCTCGGAAATAATCTTTATGCCGAGAAATTTCGAGAGCATGTATCCCATGACCTGGGTTGAGACGACGATCGTTTTAAAATCGACGCCTCCGACCATCGTACCGCTGTACTCGGCAACGGTAAATGGTTTTCGGAACCCATACATGCAGAAGTAGGTTCCGAAGGCGGCAACGACAGCCCAGAATGCCCAGAAAAATTCCCAGAACGTTTCCCATCGCTTCGAATGCGTTTCCGATGTGGTGGAAGGTGTCATGAGGTTTCGCGGTGAAGCTCGCTGATTGGGTTTTAAGGGAAACGAAATGCTGGATTAAGGCTTGTCGCCGCTGGCAAGTCGCTGATTGATCTGTTGCACTACGTTCGGTAGAGCTTCCAGAGAATAAATCGTGAAATGGCTGCCCGATTCCTCGTAGCGTTTCTTGGTATTGGCCAAGCGTGCCGAACGTTCTTCCTGGCTGAGCGCGAAATATTCGGCTTCAGTGCAACCGGTCATGCTACTGCTGCTGCAGACACCAACCGTCCAGCATCCGGCATTGCGACCAGCTTCCACGTCGGCGACGGTATCGCCGATCTTAACCACGCATTGCGGTGGATAGATGTTAAGTTTCTGCATAAGTCGGAAAATCATCCAAGGGGCAGGCCGACCTTTAGGAACATCATCAGCACATGTCATCGAATCCGGCACGAAGCCTTGTTGCTTGGCGGCCTCGGTTACCAGATCAGCTGCGGCGCGGAAATATCCTGTCGTCGCACCAATTTTGATGTCTTGGGCTTTTAAAGCGTCGACTGTTGAAGCGAGACCAGGCACCAGTTGGCTGTTCTGACGAATTGCATCCAGCTGGAACGGAACGAATTCGTCGTAAAGCTGTGTAACGTCCGCCTCTGTCCAGGAGGTACCTTTGGCCAACTGCCACTCGCCTGCGACGCGTTCTTCGGAAAGCATTGCCACAAGATGCTCTCGCTTATTCAACCCCATAGGTCGTCGCGCTTCATCATCGGTGACTTCAACCCCATGCGACGCGAACACTTTCTTGAACGCCGCTGCAGGAGCACTTGAACCGAAGTCGATCGTCGTTCCGGCCCAATCAAAAACGGCCAGACGTACTTTTAAGTTTGGTGATGTCATGGGAAGCAATATGGCTTTCTGATTACGAGTGAAGTCAGCTTGCCGCGGATCGAGGTGCTGAAATACGAGCGTTAGGCTTTAGGGGCAAGCGGTTCTTTCCGCTAAGCAGACTGAAGAGATCTTCGTGATTCGCTTTCCGAGGATTGTTCGAGAGACGTTCAGGATTGACCCGCTCAGCAAGCGTGCGAATCTTTTCGTGCTGATGAATACCTGCCGATACGAGCGTCGGGTTGCATCCCAGGGAACTTACAAACGATTCAACTCGCTGGCACGCCTCGGCGATAGTCGCGGCTCCGAGGATTTCCAGGATCATGGAAAGCCGCTGGTGAACGTGCGGTGCGCCTCGCGTGTCGGCGCAATCGCTGGAAGTCACGCCAAAGTTGTATGCAAGCACGCTGCTTAACGTCGTCGCGACAGCGGCTCCGTGTGGAATTCCATAGTCAGCGGTAATCGCGTAAGAAATCGCGTGAGGTAACGTCGTTTTGCTGATATTGATCGCTTTGCCGGCGAGATGCGACGCTCGGCACATTGCATAGCGTGCTTCTTCGGTTGGGCTGTTTGTCGCGGTGGGCAAATGAGCAAATGCCAACGCCGCTGCTTCTTTGGCGTAACCGACAGACTCTTCGGTTGCCCCGACGGCCCAAATCGATTCGATGGCCTGGCAAAAAGCATCTAACCCGGTAGCGGCTGTCATGCGTGTTGGCACGCTGTAGGTCAGCTTTGGATCAACAATTGCCGTTTCGGGAAGCAAGCATGGATCGGCGACAGAATACTTTTCGCCGTCGACGTACACCACGGCAAAATGAGTCGCTTCACTTCCCGTGCCTGCGGTGGTGGGAATTGCGATAAGAGGTAACGTCCCTTGCGGAAACGCCAAGCCCTTTGTCGCGATCTCTCGCGGCGATGAATCGTGCAGGGCCATCGATGCGATCATTTTAGCGATATCGATCGCCGTACCTCCACCGAGGGCAACGACCAAATCAGGTCGAGACTTTCGGCATTTGATCACACCTCGTTCGACATCATCAAGGCGAGGGTTGGGCTCGAAACCGCTAAACAAAGTGACCGCATCAGGGGGAAGATGCGGGCGAAGCGCTTCGGCGGCGCCAGAGAGTTTATAGGCGACTTCATCGACGACAAGGAAGATTCGCTTGGCTTGTTTTGCTTCGCAGAGTGCAGGAAGCTGAGCGAGGGAGCCTTCTGCCAGAAAAACGTTTTGCTGTTTTACCTTGTCGTCCAAGATCGTAGCCCTTTTGTACTTTTCCATTCTAAGAGACGACGCGGCGAAGTTCTTCGGTCGATAGCGTTACGTCCCACATCGGCCGGTCTTCCATCTGAACCCATTTTGCATGAAGCTTCGCTGGAGAAACCGTGTTGTCGATTTCCAAGCGAAGCCAGACATGGGGAACCGCTGCACCTCGAACCAAGTTCGGATGGGGAACATTCAATGCAGGGATCGTGCTGCTATGAATCGGAGAAACAATGAACTGATGAATGGGATAGCCGACCGACGCTTCGGTGTCATATTTCAAATGACGCGAACAATGAATGTCGCCCCCAATCAGCACAACGCCGGTAATGTTGTGCTCTCCGATGAAATCAAACAACGCGTCGCGCTCGTGGGTGTAAGTCCCCCAGTCGTCCGACTCAGTGTTTTCTTTATCATCCCAGATCATACCGCAGGCAAGAAGTTTGAAGGGGGCTTTCGAGGCCAGCAAAGATTCTTTCAGCCACTCCCACTGTCGTTTTCCTAGCAGGGCCGGTTTATCGGCAGCGACCGGTGATTTTTCCGTGCGAGCAAACCAACGTGTGTCCAGCAGGAACATCTCCATGGGGCCATATTCAAATTTGCAGTAAATGCCAGAGTTGTCGTGGCCTGACTGGGGATTGGCACGATATTCAACGAATGCTTGGCGCGTGTTTTCTTTGCCCTTCAGTCGACCATCGGAATCGTTGCGACCAAAGTCGTGATCGTCCCAGGTGCCCCAAGTCGGAGTATGCTGAATCAGCGAGGCCAATTGAGGGACCTGTAAGAATTGCCGATGCTTACTCCGTGCAACGCTTAAGTCGGTCGAATCGATGTATGGAGTATCTCCCAACAGGACGAGCCCCTCAGCCCCTTCTGCTTCCATTTGCTGCCACAAAGGCGATGGATTCATTCCGGCACACGATCCCAGAGCGAAGCAAATTTTCGAAGCTTGGCCTGGGGGTGGCGCGGTAGTGAAATAAAAAGTTTCACCAGCAAGCAATTCCTCTTTATCTGCCAGAATACGGTACTGATAGCGCAAACCAGGCTTCAGTCCTGCAACATCCCACGTTAAGCACTGATCTGTCTCACCGGTGGCGTCCGCGAAGAATCGCCGTTCCTCTGAGTCGTTCCCTGATTTCACCGCAAGCGTATAACTTCCCGATTTGGCTGGCCGAAACCAAACTTTGGCGGAAGTCGGTGACACATGACCAATCATCGGACCACAATGGTCGGAAGTCTCGGCAGCCGACGCTTCTCCCTGCTGTGAAAGCAGAGTAGCAGCAGACAAAGCGAGCATCGACCGACGATCAAGTGGAAGTGACATGTTCAACTCAGGGAAACTGGCTCTCGATTGTTGCGTCGACGAGATTCCGATGCGGCATTTGTGGCCACCGGAAAGTCGTCTCGTGAACCTATTTTGGCGGAATGTTTCCTGGTAGTCAACAAACGTGCTGTGAAGTCACTGTTAAGATCGAGTCGAATTAATTAGCTCTCTACGAAAAGGTAAGAAATGCCACTGTTGATACGCCTCACGCGGCCTGAGCGGGGAAACGGCGCATTGGTACACGCAAGCCGTCCTTTGAGGGGATAGAGCGATTTATCTAACAGCCGTGAGCTGATTAGGGCTGAGGAGACTGAAAAATGCAAAGCACGACGGCTTGCTTTTTGTAGGCATTCACCAAGCGGTGAGGGACACTGGCGTCGAAATAAAGACTATCGCCAGCTTGCAGCTTGAAGATGTCGCCGTCGTACTCGAAGTCGACATTACCAGATTGAACGAGCAAGAACTCTTCGCCCAAATGGGGCAACGCCTCTTCACGAGCCACGCCTGGGGGCATAGTGATCATGAAGGGGTCCATCGAACGTGATTTGCGTCGATGTGCAAGCGACTCATAGACCGAGGTATTCGCCTCGGACTGGTCGCGTTCGACGATCTTTCGTTCGTTTTTGCGTACCATCGTTAGCGATGGCTTTTCGTCCAGGCCTTCCACTAACTTCGAGGTCGGAACCCCTAATGCTTTGGCGATTTCGGCCAGTGCAGGCAAAGAAGGGGTAACACGAAAGTTCTCGACCTTCGATAGCCAACTTCGGGTAAGTCCCGTGCGCGAAGCCACCTCTTCCAGCGTCAGACGCTGTTCCAAGCGAAGAGATCGGATACGTTCGGCAAGTTCGACTAAATTCATCGCGGTATTATAGGCAACAGGGTACGCGCCGCAACATAACGGGTCGTGGCAAGTTTCTGCAAATTCATGAACTGTTAGCAAAGTCAATTTTGAAAGAGCGGGTCTTTCATTTGACTATCTAATACTTGCCATTGTTTTAGAAGTGCTTGAAATTGCATCGCATGCTCGGGACTTTCAGAGAGATCATGCGTTTCGCCGACATCGTCCTGAAGATTGAATAGCTCCCAGTCGGACGGTTCTTGATGGCCATTGGGAGCGACCAATTTCCAATGCCCCTGCCGTAGTGCCGCCCTTTTTCCTTGACGCCAATAAAGCGTTCTGTCTTGGGTAGATTCAGGAGTTTGAATTGCGTTGACGATATCGAGCCCATCCAAGTTGTTTTTCGGGGATTGCTCGATTGCTTTTGCAACAGTTGGGAAAATATCGAGCGAGCTCACGACTGACTCACTGGTCGTTCCCGCAGGAAGTTTCCCGGGCCATCGCACCATCATGGGGACCCGAATGCCTCCTTCGTACATGCTTCCTTTACCGCTTCGCAAGGGAAGATTGCTGGAGGTCGTTTCCTTCGTAGGGCCTCCGTTGTCGCTCAAGAAGAAAACGATGGTGTTGTCGGCTTGGCCTGTTTTCTCGAGCGTTTGCATGATCTGTCCGACACTATGATCGAGGTCGTACAACATGGCCAGAAAGATTCGGCGATGAATGTCTTTTTCGTCGACGAAAAGCGCCAAGGTATCGTTCTTCGCTTGAAGTGGGCTGTGCACGGCATTGTATGCGACATAGAGAAACCATGGATTCGTTTTATAACGTTCTATGAAACTCGTCGCCTCGCGAGTGATCGCATCGGTAAAGTAAGCCTCCTCGACCACCGGCTGACCACCTCGCAGGATTGGGTTGTTTGCATCGTAGGCAGGTTCATCATGCCCCATGTGCGACGAATAAATCAGATTCGGATTAACGACGTATCGCGAGTCGTTACCTTCGGGTAGTCCCTTGCGGCGAATCCACGTCGTTGTCTCGTTCCAAGGGCTCGGAACGAAGTAGTGCCCTTCGTGGAGAAAACCATAGAACTCGTCGAAGCCATGTCGCTGAGGGTGAAAGTCGGCCGCACCGCCCAAATGCCATTTTCCAACGAGACCTGTCGTGTAGCCGGCATCGTGAAGAAATTCCGCGAGCGTTTGTTGTTGTCGCGGTAATCCAGTATTTGGGTCTTCATTCCGAGCACCGATAGGATTGAATTCGTATCCAAATCGAGTTGGGAATTTCCCGGTCAAAAAACCAGCACGCGAGGGACTGCAATTAGGAGCAGTTACGTACGCATGGGTGCAGCGAACAGCCGTCTCGGAGAAGGCATCAAGCTTGGGTGTTTGAACCTCTTGATTGCCTTGGCAACCTAGTTCTGCATAGCCCAAGTCATCGGCAACTAAGAGTAGAACGTTCGGTGCTTTCGGCGGGCGTTCTTCATCGGCATACAGATCAGCGCAATCAAAATTGCAAAGTAAGAAACAGGTAGTGACACACACCATTAGATGCGTGCAGCAAGCGGCGAACTTCCTCATGAGCATTTTGGCGGATCGGATTAGGGTGTTTGATTAGGCTGTAATGGCCTAAGAATGGGGCTTAATACCATTGGAGATATCAGCTTAGCCGATAAACCTTGACGAAAGCAAAAAATCTATGGATATTTAAGACTCCTTCCTACTGCCTCTAATTGAGGCCTATTTACCCTCCAGTCCTGGTACATCCCGAGCCAATTCGAGGCTTTTCCGGTCTCCTGTGGCTTTCTTGATAGGTTCAGCCAATGCGATACGCGTTTTTTTCTTACTTCGCATTCAGTTTGATGCTCGCGGCGTTCAGCAGCAGCGTAGAGGCTTCCGAACCAGTTGTGATGTGGGAATTTGGTGCCGAAGAAGAAACTCCACTTATTGCCCACGGAGGAGTTCATCGCGACGTTCCTGGTCCACGACCTCCGTCCTATCCTGATTTCGACGAGACAAATACAGCAGTTAAGTTTGATGGTCGAGGGGCCTACTTCGCCTACGACGATCCTGGTCCGCTCAGTCCGTTCGATTTCACCAACGGCGATCAAATCACGATCGAGGCTTGGGTGAATGCACGTGATCTAAAGGATGGAGAGAATCTGTACATCTTAGGAAAAGGACGCACCGGCAATCCTGAGTTCGCTCCTGATAACCAAAACTGGGCCCTTCGTCTTCGCGGCGTCAAAGGTAAAGCGTGCGTCAGTTTCTTATTTGCCACACCTCGAACGGCGACAGGAGCTCATTGGCATCGTTGGACGACCAACGATGGCTTCATTCCGCGAACTGGCTGGCACCATGTGGCGGTCACCTACGAATTTGGCAAACCAGAAAGCGTTGAAGGCTGGGTCGACGGCCAAAAGATTCGAGGTGGCTGGGACAAAGCTGGGCCGACCACGGTCGCTCCTGTTGTCGATGACGACAGCGTTTGGATCGGTTCCTCGATGGGGGGAAGTGCTTCCAATTCGTTTCGCGGGTATCTCGACGCGGTCGCGCTTCACCGGGTTGTTTTAAAAGACGAAGTGTTACGTAAGCGTTTCCATCGCGTCGGCGATGCACCGAAACCAGAACCGTTGCCAGAGTCGATGCCCCAGCTCGGGGAACTTCCGGCCGACAAAGTCACTGTAACATTCCACGAAGGAATGGCTTCGCATACACGTTGGCTCGATTTCGACGAAACCTATCCCCAGGAAAACATGCGCTGGGAGACCAGCGAATTTCTTACCCCACGTTTGCCACTGCGGTACGACAGCTGGGGGATTCGCGATGCCTGGAAGCCCCCGGTTCTCGTGCGAATGGCCGCCGATGTCTCGTTGGACGAAGGTGAACGAACGTTCCTGCTTCGTGCCCGGGGATTGAGTCGACTATGGGTCGATGGCAAGCTGATCGCAAAAACGGGGGCGCTGCAAGGCTCGCCAAGTGGCGAAGAGCCGATCACGCCGGTAGCTGAACCGCCGCTGCCAGGCCATCGCATCAAAGAACATCGCCTTCATGAATCGACAGGTACATTCCGCGTCACGAAGTCGGGAACTCATCGTGTTGTTGTCGAGACAATGGCCGGTGGTAAGAAGTTCCGCGCCGAACCTGGCGAGTTCACCGTAGCGATCCTTTCCAACGACGGAAAGCAGTACCACGTGTTGAACCCCATCGGCAGTCCTGACGCTCCCCTGCCCCTCACCGACGAAGCGTTTGAAAACGCACTTGAGCGAATCGAAGCGTCGCTTGCCAACTTCGATGACGCGAATCGTTGGCGTGCAGCTCGATCGCGAAAAGACTTTTGGCAAAATCGTCACGAGCTTGCCGCCGCTTGGGCCGATGAGCATCCTGCTCCAATGGTGCCAAACATCGACGGTGCGAGCAACGCCATCGACGCGTTCGTGCAGCACCGAATTCAAGAGGCCAAAGCAGAAACCAAGGGTACATCTCAGGCCGACGCCCAAAAGTTTCATTCCGAAGTGCTTCCTATTCTACGTAGCGAGTGCTTTCGTTGTCATGGCGAAAAAGACTCGGGAGGCTTGCAACTGAATTCAAGAGAAATGGCAATCGGCGGGGGTTACTCAGGCCCTGCGATCGAGCCTGGCGATGTTGAAGCCAGCGAACTCATCCATCGCATCAAGCACGACGAAGCGGATATGCGAATGCCCCCAACGGGCAAGCGACTTTCCGCCGAACAGATTGCCATTCTGGAAAATTGGATCAAGGATGGTGCCGAATGGCCCGAGTTACCTCTTTCGGCAGATGAAACTGAGTTGGCTCCCACCGTTTCCGATCAGAAATTCATTCGTCGGGCCTATCTCGACACTGTTGGGGTTGTTCCGACGGAAGAAGAAGTTCGTGCGTTCCTCAGCGACACATCGACGGATAAGCGAGCCAAACTGATTGATCGCCTTCTGGAAGATCCTCGTTGGGCCGATCATTGGGTCAGCTATTGGCAAGATGTCCTTGCTGAAAACCCCAAGCTGATCAATGCGACGTCGAATGCGAGTGGTCCTTTCCGCTGGTTTCTTTACGAAGCACTGCGCGACGACAAACCGCTCGATCAAATGGTCACCGAGTTGATGCTCATGCGTGGTAGCTCGGAAGATGGCGGGAGTGCCGGTTTCGCCAAAGCGGCTCAGAACGACTCTCCCTTCGCGGCCAAAGGGCATGTTGTTGCCAATGCATTCCTGGGAATTGAACTGCAATGCGCTCGCTGTCATGACTCTCCATACCACAGCACGACCCAGGAAGACCTTTATGCGTTGGCCGCGATGTTTGCGCGTAAACCGCTTTCGGTTCCTAAGTCGAGTTCCGTTCCTGTGGCGTTCTTCGAAAGCCAAGACCGCGAACCGTTGATCGAAGTGACGCTCAAGCCTGGCGTCGCGGTTCAACCGCAGTGGCCATTCGCTGAGGAAACAGGGATCGAAGACAACGAAGCCCTCGCCGCGTATATGGAAAACGACAAGGACACGCGGGAAAGACTCGCCACGCTGGTGACCGCACCAGAGAACGAACGCTTTCCTCGGATTGCGGTCAATCGAATTTGGCGACGATTGCTGGGGGCCGGAATCGTAGAACCTCCGCATGATTGGGAAGGTAACAAGCCGAGCCATCCAGAACTGCTTGAGTGGTTGTCGCACGACTTTGTCGCCCACGGTTACAACTTGAAGCATACCGTGCGGCTGATCATGAATTCCGACCTTTATCAGCGCGAAGCGATCGGCGAGCAAAAAGAAGCCGACCCAACGCGACGTCTGTTTAATGCCCCGCAGCGCCGGCGAATGACCGCCGAGCAGATTGTCGACTCTTTCTATACAGCGGCTGGCAAAGAGATTGAAGTTGAGCGAATGACGCTCGATCCCGATGGTCGTCGTCCGGCCAGTAACCGAAACAATCTCGGCAAAGTGAAGCGGGCCTGGATGTTGGTCAGCCTTTCCAACGAGCGAGATCGCCCCAGCCTGACACTTCCCCGTGCTGCCGTGTTGGACGATGTGTTGACCGCTTTCGGCTGGTCTGCTGAACGTCAGGTGCCAAAGACCGATCGAGAGTCGGAACCTAACGTCCTGCAACCGGCGGTGATTGCCAATGGGACCATGACGGTTTGGCTCACACGAGCTTCTCATGAAAGTCCGCTCGCCGACCTCGCTGTGGAAGCAGATTCGCCTGAGGAACTGGTCGACTCGATCTTTCTCCGCTTTCTCAGCCGCCTTCCCCGCGATGCCGAACGTGCGTTGTTTGTCACCGCGCTCAAAGAGGGTTTCGAAACGCGATTGGTCGCCAAAGACGAAATTGTGGAACCACAGCCGTGGGAACGCTTACCTCGCGTGACGTGGTCGAATCACCTTCGGTCGGAAGCGAATACAATTCAACAAGAGCATGCACGTCGTGCTCAAATCGGACCACCAGCCGACCCACGTCTGAAAACCGAATGGCGTGAGGTTTACGAAGACGTTGTTTGGAGCGTCGCGAATCTAGGCGAGTTTGTCTGGATGCCCTAACAGCGAATCGATTGAAAAAATAATTCTCATACCTATACGAGCCTGACAATGACCCAATTCAACGGACATTCCGGCGTCAATCGACGACAGTTCCTCGCGGCGTCGGCGGCAACTGCTATGGCAACTTCTGTCGCAGGAGCGATGCCATCCGGAAAGCCCATCCAAGGGCAAGTGGAACATGTCATTTCCATTTGGCTCGGCGGCGGGATGGGGCAGATCGATACGTTCGATCCGAAAGCAAAGGGAGATCCAAAGACTAAAAAGCCAGGGGCCTATTACGATGCAATTCCGACTTGTGTCGACGGTGTCGAGGTGTGCGAACATCTCTCCAAAATGGCTCCATTGATGGACCGTGTTACGGCCGTTCGGACCGTCAATCATGCCGTCATCGACGAACATGCTGCAGCGACTAACTGGATGCATGTCGGACGCCCTGTCAGTGGGACAATTGTTTATCCTTCGATTGGCTCGATTGTCGCTCACGAGCGTGGTGCCGCTTCCGATAACGTTCCGGCTTATGTGCTGATTGGCTATCCCAATGCGACGCGCGGACCTGGTTTTCTGGGGGCTCAACACAGTTATCTGTATCTCACGGAAACTGGTCGCGGCCCGGCAGGCCTGACACCGCCCGTGGGTGTCGATCGCGAGCGGCAACAACGCCGCGAACGCTTCCTGACGCAACTTCGTGGTTTGCAGCCAGAAGTGAAAGAGGCCCGCTTAAAAGACTACGAAGCGACGATCGACTTGAGCATGAAGCTAAGTGGTCCCGATTTTATGAGCAGTTTCGAGCTCGACAACGAGGCCGACGAACTTCGCGAAGGATACGGCGGCGAGTTCGGGCAGCGCTGCTTGCTTGCTCGTCGATTGGTGGAACGCGGAGTCCGGTTCATCGAGGTATCGCACAATTTGAACTTCCTGAACGGGGCTGGATGGGACGTCCATAACGGGGGCATCCTCGAACAGCATAAGCTAATTCAGGAAATGGATACCGCCATGTCGGCGCTCATTCAGGACCTGGAAAACCGAAAGATGCTCGACAAAACGTTAATCGTGATTACTACCGAATTTGGGCGACCACCCGAGTTCGATAGTGGCGGTGGACGTGGGCATCAAGGCTCGGCATTCACTTGTGTACTCGCTGGCGGTGGGCTGAAACATACGGGGGCTTACGGCCAAACCGACGAGCTTTCTAAGAAAATTGTCAGCGATCCTGTTTCCGTGCCTGATTTCTTCGCGACCATTCATGCCGCGATGGGAATCGATTACGCGAAGTCTTTGTACGATGGCGATCGTCCGGTACCGATCACCGACGGCGGACAACCGATCAAAGCCCTGTTCGCCTAGTAAACTGACTAAGCCGTACGTTGTACGGTGGTGCCATTGGTGCGAACGATCAGCCGTTTCATTTCAAGGATGCTAAGCGTCGATAACACGCGATGAACCGGCAGCTTCGATTTGCTAACGAGCGAGTCCAGCGACATCGGGGCCAACTCGATGTGCTGCAGGACTTGTTGCTCTTGTTCGTTCAATTTCAGTTCGGACGGAATAAGAACCGTTTGTTCTTCGGAAACTTTCAATGGTTGTCGAAGCGGACCAAGCTGTTCGATGAGATCGTCCACGCTTTGAATCAACGTCGCACCGTCGCGGATCAAACTGTTCACACCGCGGGCGACCGGGTTATCGATTTGCCCAGGGATGGCGAACACCTCTCGGTTTTGTTCCATGGCCATGCGAGCGGAGATTAACGCCCCGCTACGGACTGCTGCTTCGATAATCACCACGCCCAGGCTCATCCCGGTAATCAGCCGATTACGCTGCGGGAAAGCCCCGGCGATGGGACTGACCAAGGGAGCTGCCTCGCTGACGATTGCCCCACTCTTTGCCACGTCGTCGGCTAGTTCCACATGTTCGGGGGGATAAATCTTCGACACGCCACCTCCAAGGAAAGCGATCGTGCGGCCGTTTGCTTTGAGCGTTCCTTTGTGGGCTGCCGCATCGATTCCCCGGGCCAACCCGCTAACCACAGTAAAGCCTGCTTTAGCGAGCTCGTAACCGAATCGCTCGGCTTGCTTCTTCCCATAGTGCGTAGCATGCCGAGTACCGACGATTGCGACGGCAAGCTCATCGCAGGGAAGAAACTCGCCTTTGGTAAACAGCAGCGTCGGCGGGTCGGGAATTTCTTTCAGCAGTTCCGGGAACGAATCGCTTTCCCGTGTGAGGATCTTAATGCCGAAGTCTCGGCAGTGCTCCAGTTCGCGCTCGATGTCTAGTTCGTTGGCGCGAACGATCGTCTTGGCGACTTTCGGGCCAATGCCGGAAACGCCTTGTAGCTGCGACGCTGTGGCTGACAATGCCCCTGCCAACGAACCGAAATAGGCCTGCAGCGATTGCACTTTCGCTGGTCCAATCCCAGAGCTCAGCGACAACCGAAGCGCGGCGAGAAACTCTGGATCTTCGGTCAAATCATCAGCGGCAAAACTCATTGATGTGGCACCTCTATCATGGGTCAGGTGTCGCCCATTATAGGGGGTGCTGCGACGCTGTCGAGCAAAAACCGCTGCGGCTATTTTTCGTAGCCGTCAGTCCACGCTTCCATGGCGACATCCGCGGGAACGTCTGGCGTCAGAACCACTTTTCCGAGGCAATGCGGCACGATGAATCGCAGCTTGCCATGCTCGACTTTCTTATCGCGCTGCATCGCGGCAAGGATGGCCGATTCCTCCAGTTTCGGAACCGCGACAGGTAGCTCGAGCGCGGTGAGCAGTTTGTGTTGCCGCTGGGTGAGCGAGGAGTCGAACACGCCCAGCTTTTCGCCTAGCCGCGAGGCACACAGCATCCCGACCGAAACGGCCTCGCCGTGGAGGTATTCGCCGTAGCCAGAGACTGTTTCCAACGCGTGGCAGTAGGTATGGCCATAATTCAAAATGGCTCGCAAGCCGGTCGTTTCGCGTTCGTCCTCGGCAACGACTTGGGCTTTCAGTTCGCAGCTTCGGGCAATGATCTTTTGCAGCACGGCCGCGTCTCGGTCGAGCAGCGGCTGAACGTTTGCTTCCAGGTACTCGAAGAACTCGGGATCGAGAATCACGCCATACTTCACAACCTCGGCTAAGCCGGAAAGGTATTCGCGGCGCGGCAGCGTTTCCAGTACGGCCGTATCGATCAGCACCCCTTTCGGCTGCCAGAAGCAGCCGACGATATTCTTCGCCGCGGGAAGATTGATTCCCACTTTTCCGCCGACGCTGCTATCGACTTGGGCGAGCAGTGTCGTCGGGATCTGGAAGAAATCGAGGCCCCGCGTCATCGTAGCGGCGATGAATCCGGCTAAGTCGCCGATCACCCCACCGCCGAGCGCCACGACCACCGACTTGCGATCGACGCGGTCGGCTAGTGCTTTTTCCCACAGCTCTTGCGAAGTCGAGACCGATTTACTCGGCTCTCCAGCGGGAACGACCAAGCTGGTAACACGAATCGATTCGGCCTTCAGGGCCGATTCGACCGTTTCCTGGTAGTGCCTGGCCACGTTGGCGTCGCTGATCAGCACCGCGTGCGTCACACTGCGGAGCGAAGTAATCCACGAGCCGACGTTTGCCAAGTTGCCGGTACCGATCGAAATATCGTACGAGCGTTCCGCCAACGGGACATGAACGGTTTGCGAAGCGTATGGACTCGAGTTCAAGGAGCTCATCAATGATCTTTCCGGGGCTAACTGCGTGCTTCGATTCGTGCCACGTCGGCCTGGGTTACCGTAATCTGACGGCAAAATCCGGTGTGCAGCCGAACGTATTCCAGCTGCTCGCAGGACGCTGCGTCGGCGTGAAGACGTTTGGCGATCGTCGCTCGGCTCTCAGGCGGAACGTCGGCCAACTCTTCAGGCCAGATCGTCTTTTCCTCGATAATTAACGCTTCGCGGTAGGGATCGAATTTATCGGGCAACGGACTATCCTTTGAGAGTCTCGGCACGCTGCTGGGGTTCGCCGGCACCACGTCCGGCCGAATATTGAGTATAAAACAGAGCAGCCGTGACGAACATTCCCGATAGGAGCCGACTTTGCCCCGCGACCCCAGCCCCACTTCCGAACCCCGTCGTGTCGGCTCCGGCCAATTGGTTGTTGGCGCGATCGTGCTGATTGCTGCGATTCTGGCCGGCATCACCGTCTGGCACCATTGGTCCAAAGGGGTTGCGTCGATTGCTTACTGGGGGGCCGAGAATGGCAAGAACATCCGCTATGCCCCGCTCGTGCAGCTGGAAGCGAACGGCCAAACGTATCATCTTTCCGATGCCCCCGGCTTGGTCCATTTTCGCCAGGCGTTGATAGAAGACGCCAGCTTTTCCGGCACGTTACTCAGTAAGGAAGCAGACGCCGACTGGACGCATCAGGTCATGTTCTCTCAGCCAGAAAGCCTCGAGGCGACGGTCGTTCAGTTCGATCTGAAACAAGGGCTAGTCCGCCTGAAAGATGCTGACACGGTCCGGATCGCAAAAGAGGAGCCGACCGCTACAGGTCTGCGGAGATTCTTCGCGGATGTGACCAACGCGAACGAGTAAATTGTCAACGAGCGGCGGCAGCGAAAGATCGATGAGCTCGTCCAGTTTCTTATTTATGTGTACTCGCGTCTAGAATTATTTAACCGCGGCCGTTTTTTCCGAGAGTTACGCAGCTTGCCCTTGCGCGATTGAGGCATGGCGGAATCATTGCCGCAAAAAACGACCATTCCGCACGGCGCCCAACGTGCCAAAAACGTGTACACCTTGGCAATACCTGTTCAATAAGTCGCGCAAACGTGTTGGATGCTTGGACAATAAATGCGTACAATAGGCGCTAGCAAGGTTTGCCAAACACATCGCTGCAATTAGGGGCGACTCTTCCCGCGTTAAATTGCCGGAATTTTGATCAGTCGCACTACCGCCGGTTGCTCATTGCTTGGATATAGCCAATGACCAGGCCGGCGACCAGGCCGCCGGTGTGGGCCAGGTTGGCGATGCCGCCCATCACGCCGAACCAGCAGAGGAAGAACCAGATCATGAGGATGATGATCGACGATTGGGCGATCATCAGGCCGAACGTCGGATCGTTGTTCGAGCGCATCCAGAGGTAGCCGAACAAACCATACACCACGCCGGAATAGCCGACGAAGTTGACCGATCCGTAATAGATCTCGTAGCGCTGCAGCGCGGTGTCGACCAACAGCATGGGGATGACCCCTTGGGCCAAATTGCTTGCCAACGCGAGTCCCAAATTCAACAGAAGAAAGTGCATGCTGCCGATGCGACGTTCCAGAATGGGACCAAGCATGAACATCATGTACATGTTGAAACCGACATGCAGTAGCGCCATGCGGCCATTGCGTTGATGCAGAAAGACCGGCGTGATCAAACGCCAGACTTGTCCTCGCTCGATCGTGCGAAGCGAGTTCGGTTCCGGAGAGACCATATAGGCTTGAGTATCTTCGGGCGAAAGAAAGCTGAGCGTCGCGTAAATATAGTCGCCAATGCCTGGCGGATCTTGCGGCGTTTGAGCGCGGAAGAACATGCCCAGCAGCGTCACGCCGATGCAGATGATCAGGATGCCCTTGGTAACTGGGGCTCCTGTCAGTCCGCTGCCGACTCGGGCGGTGCGGTGCTTTACTTCATGCACGTTCTTGCGACGTTCGCGTTCGCGAAGCTGCTCCATCTTCCGAATCCCGGCCGCTTCTTCGCCTGCCTGGCGATAGCGGCCGTCGTCGGGGTTGGACCGGAACGCTTCCAACTCGGTACGAGCCTGATCGACCTGATTTTCTTCGTGAATCCAGACCGTCCACTCGCCATCGGAAGCGGGGTCAGCTTTCGAGTGGATGCCCAGCGTCAGCAAATAGTCAACGAACCGGGCGGCGTGGGTTTCGGAAGAGAGCTTACCGATTTGGCGCATGATACTCTGTGGTTATTTAACTTCTCCGGATTGAAGCCGCCGGTGCGCCTCCTCGACTTCATCGTAGTAGGAACGACGTTGAAGTTGCGAGGCCGATTCTTCGTCGAGAATCACGACCACGTCCTGATGGAACTGCAGGGCACTGCCGGTGACTTGAGCCGTTACCGGTCCTTCGACCGTGGCGGCAATCGCTTCAGCTTTTTCCTTGCCGAAAGCGAGAAGAATACACTTCTTCGATTCGAGGATTGTACCTACCCCCATCGTGATGGCCAGACGAGGGACATCTTCTTCGGTGCCAAAGAAGCGAGCATTGTCGCGAATCGTCTCGGGGGCGAGTGTCTTCAAACGGGTCCGACTGCCAAGCGAAGAGCCAGGCTCGTTGAACGCGATATGTCCGTCACGACCGATCCCGAGGATTTGCATATCGATCCCGCCTGCTTCGGCGATCATCGCTTCGTACTGGGCCCCGTAGGTGTCGTAATCGAGAGCTCGACCATCGGGAACGTGGGTGTTTCGGATGTCGATATTGATATGGCGGAAAAGATTTTCCGTCATGAAATGGCGATAGCTTTGCGGATGCGTGGGGGGCAATCCGACATATTCGTCTAAGTTGAACGAGGTAACCCGGGAAAAATCGAGCCCTTCCCCCTGATGCATGCGAATCAGTTCCTGGTAGAGCTTCAGCGGGGTACCGCCGGTGGCCAAACCGAGAATAGCACGCGGTTTCTTGCGAACATGCTGGGCGACAATCGACGCGGCACGCTGGCTGCCTTGTTCGGCCGAAGGTTCGATAATGACACGCACGGGGCGTTTCCTCTATCTTTTGCGAAAATTAGGAAGGCGAGTTGTGTCGGTTTGGGTGTTTTTCGACCCGCGACACGCGGGCCCTACAGCGTAAGGAGGCTAACGTGAATCGAGGGAAATGGGTAAGTTTCCCTGCCGGATAAACCTCTGTTCGCTGCGTTCCCCGGGTTGCAAGCAACCGCGGGCTACCCATGAATTTGCGCTCATTCGTGGGCATTATTCCACGACGTGACGCCAATTCTGGAACCGAGCCATCGATCATAGACCACCAGTGCTTGGCGGGAAAGGCAACGACCATACAAACTTGCGCGGGAATTCGAGGAAAACCGGTCTGGAATCATTTGCCCGGTCCTGATTACAATCCCCCGCAATGCTGGCACTGCTGCACAGGCCAGACTCGCCGAACGTTTCGCTTCACAACAAGGAGGTTGTCATGCGGTCGATTGCCATTTTGAATCAAAAAGGGGGCGTGGGAAAAACGACCACCGCCGTCAACCTGGCATCTGCGATTGCTCGCATGGGGCACAAAGTTTGTGTTCTCGATCTCGATCCCCAAGCCCACGCATCGCTGCATCTTGGAATCGGCGTTGCCTCGGGATCGGAGTCGGTTTACCAGGTCCTCATGGGGGAAGCGACGCTAGAGCAAGTTTGCCATCCGGCAGGCGAAAATCTTTGGTGCGTTCCGGCCCATCTCGATTTAGCGGCCGCCGAAATGGAATTGGCCGGGGAAGTGGGCCGTGAAATGATCCTTCGCGATGCGATGGAAGTTCATGGCGAAAAGTACGACTATCTGATTATCGACTGCCCTCCGAGCCTGGGCGTGTTGACGCTCAACGCGTTGGCCTGTGTCGATGAAGTCTTCCTGCCGTTGCAGCCTCATTTCCTGGCCCTGCATGGTTTGAGCAAGCTGCTGCGAACGGTCGACATTGTCTCGAAGCGAATCAATCCGGGTCTGCGTCTTTCCGGCGTCGTGCTTTGCCTGTTTGAATCGGGCACACGTTTGGCTGGGGAAGTGGCCGGCGACGTGCACGAATTTTTCAGCGGTACCGCCGAAGGAAAGACCTGGGCGACTGCGGAAGTGTTCCAGACACGTATCCGCCGCAACATTCGTCTGGCCGAAGCCCCAAGCTTTGGGCAGTCGATCTTCGATTATGACCCGCATTCCAACGGAGCTGAGGACTACACGAACCTGGCTCGCGAAGTGCTTGGCTTAGGCCTCGCCACGCAGGAAACCGAAGAAAAGCTGGCCGAATCGGCTGCCGCGTAGAAAAAGCTTTCCGCAGGGAAAGCGTTGATTCTTTCACCCGGTGACGGTAATGATTAAATGGACGGTGTTTACCGTCCATTTTTTATGGGTGAACCAGAGTCGTGGGCGTCTGCCGTTGAATTTGAGGGCATGAACCAATTCTTGTCCCCTCTCCTCAAAGGAGCGAGGGCACAGGATTTACGGTACGCCTGCGAAGTTAAGAGCATCGCCCCAAGCTTTGCGGTTCACTGCGTTTCCACGATGGGTCAGGGAGTCATTCGGCGCCGATGTTTGGTTTTCGTTTCAGCCTGAAAAGCTTGCTCGGGATGTTCGTGATCGTGTCGATTGCGATCGTACTGACGACGCAGTGGCGTTATCGCGGGCGGCTGACGACATCCTTTCTCGACCCCACTTCGGCCGAGGCTCAAGCCTTATTGGCGACTCCGGTCGTGGCGGATGACGAGCTGCTGCCGACGGCCGAATATCGGGGGAATTATCGGGACGTGCGGTGGCTTTTCTCGAAGGCTCAGAACGATGTCGAGCTTTCCGGCGGATTGCAGGCCGATTTCGACAACGACCGCGTCGTGATCCGAACGGCGAAACCGAGCGAGCTGAAGCAATTGATCTCGAAAATGGCTGCCGCGGACCATTTGGAAGAAGATTCGGCGGTGATCCGTGGCATTGCGGTCGACGAAAACAACAAGCCAGTGGCGAACCTTCCGGTCGATTTGTTAGGGCCGACGCAGCTTCTTAACGCCTATCTGACGCGACCGGATGGCAGTTTCAGTCTTCCGGTCGAATTAACGCCGAGCGACGACTACACGCTCCGGTTTCGGCGATCTTACGCGGAAACGTACCAATCGATGCCGTTCACGCTCGGAAAATCGAAGCGAGAAGTGGTTGTGAGGGTCGTGATTCCACAAAAAGGGTAATCGTCCAGAACCAACTGCCCGATACGAGGTTGAATTGTACGGCCCCCCCAACGAGAATGAGGGGGACGACACTCCACGATTGACTACCAATTCGACCGACGTTAGTTGCAAGTCTGGGCTCAGGATGACCTCATACGCACAGTGCACGCATTGCCAAACCAAATTCAAAGCCAAGGCGGAGTTGAATGGCAAGTCGGTGCGTTGTCCCAAATGCAAAAAGGTTTTCGACGTCAAACTGACCGACGTAGCCCCCAGCATCGAAGAGCGGGCCCAGCATGGCTCGGCGGCGAATCTTTCTAAATCCAAGGTCATTCCGAAAAGCCAGTCAGGCTCGAAAGTGCTCGGCCAGCAGCAAAAGCCAGCAAAGAAGCCTGCCAAAAGCAAACCTGCCGATCGCCCCAAGTGGGCCGGCGAACCCAGCCCGGCCGATGTCGCCGCCAGCAAAGAGGCGGAAAAGAAGAAGCTGCACAAGATCCCGCCAGGCAAGGAAAGCCCGATCTTGCGTAGCCGGCGATCCCTTTCTTCGGTGATCTTGCCCGGCGATCGCCACATTCCGGCGGTCGAAGTCCCTTGGGGTTCCCCCTGCAATCCGCCGAAAGACTTCCTCAAAGAACAAGCAGGCGGCAGCGTCCAGATGCAGTCGCCAGGTCCGATGCCCTCGATGCACGCGCCGTTGCTTTCGCCGGAAGAGAAAGAAGTTCGCATCGAACCTCAATCGCCAGGCGAGATCGCTCCACTGATCGAAGACGAATTGGGGCTCCAGGAAGATACTCCGGCTAAAACGAAGAAGCCAACGTCGTCTTCCTCGAGCAGCATGGATATCAGCGACGACGAACTGATCGCTGGCGTCGCGGAAGATTCCGACACCAAGCCGAAGCCAGCCCGAGAAGGTTTTCATCGTTCGGCCAAAGAGAAAGTTATCGACGGTTCCTTCACCGACGAAACGGTCACTGCCGATAACGACGGTGGCTTCTACCGCCCTGCCCTGCCAGGCCAGAACGAAGACATCACTTCGATGGAACCGGCGCTGCTGGAACGCGCGATGAATTTGTCGCGGGTACTGATCGGCCGTGGTCCTTCGATCGACGACTTGGAAGCGGTAGAAGGTTCCAAGTACGTCGAACAAGTCGCACTCGTGCTAAAGGAAGAAGAAGGCTTCGGCCAGTCGAAGAAGTCTGGCGGCGGCCTGCCGGTCAATTCCACGCTGGTCATGACCGGCGTCGGTGTGGTTTGCGGGATCGCATTGCTGGGGCTGTTGGCGTTTGCGGCGATGACCATCAGCAGCACCCTGGGCAACAGCAATGGCCCGAACAAGTTTAACTACACCACGCCGATCACCAGTCAGTTCCCGGTCGAAGCACGCGGCCCGGCTGGGCTGGTGACCGTTAAGTTTCCGAAAAATTTCGAATCAATTCCTACCATCCATCGCCCTTGGTTAGGGACAGAAGTCGACGGGTTTCGCCTGGTGCGCGATGGCGAAACGTTCGTCATGCTGATCAGCGATTCGATCCCAGGAAACCCGCCTCAGGGCAATCAAATGCCCACCAAAGAACAGCTGGAAGTCTTCGGTCTGCAGAAGTTCGTCGGCAGCAATAATTACCTGACGCAGACCCAAAAGATGACGCTCGACAACTATCCGCTCTTCGAGTATCACTTTTCGGCAGATGTCTTGCGAAGCGAGCCAGGCAAAAGTCGGGTTGTTCTGCTCTTCACCAAGCAGCGAATGTTCGTCTTTCTTTGGGCGGGGGGAAGTTCCTCGTCGGAAGTTAACGAATTCTTTCAATCGATCAGCGTGAAGGGGAACCAGTACCCCGGATCTGGCTAAAACCGCGCTGGCATCTCTCCCCCTCATCATCGGTTCGATGTTTTACTTCCTCTGCGTTAGGCCTGGGGCTTGGGATGACCACCATTGCCAAGTGCACGCACTGCGAATCAACTTTCAAAGTCAAAGACCACCTCGTCGGTAAAGCGGTTCGCTGTCCGCGCTGTGGCGATGCGTTTCGTGTTCAAGCCCAAGCTGGCATTGCGACAACGCCTCGCAAGCATGCCCGCGCCGCTTCTACTACGACTCCGGCAGTGACCACCGAAGCCGAGCCGCTTGCCGTTTCGGCCCCGGTGGAAGAAGACTTCTATCACAACGCCGATGACGATCCCAACGCCAAGTACGAAGGCAACGTGGCCACGGCTCGTTTGCGAAAGAAGAAACGCCACGTCACGTTTCTGATCTCTTGCGGAGCGATTGCCGCGCTGGTGCTGATCGGCGGAACGGTGGCCGCGCTGCAGTACGTGTACGACAAAGCGGAGATGCCGCTGGAACTCGCCGAACCCCAATCGTTTGATGTCGAAAAGCTATCCGGAAATTGGCGACCCTACGGCGATACCAAGTTGGGCTATGCATTGAGTCTGCCTGGCGAGCCGCAAATCACGCAATCGCCCAACGACGAAGACATCCGCGTGGTTTTTCGAGATCCGCAATTTGGCAACATGATCTTCGAGATGCAATCCGATGCGAATCCTGAGTGGAACGATTACTTTGCATCCATCGATTCCGACGAGATCTTACGCGGCGTCCCGGCGGCGAATTTCATGAAACGAAGCTCCAGTTCGATCCATTGGGTCGGTTCAACGGCGGTCCACCAGTACGTTTTGACAAGTAAAGATACCCGGCTGACCAAAAATGTCGCGGTTGTTCAAAAATTCTTTGCCGATGGCAAAACGGTCACCGTCATATGGGCTGGCAAACGGAGTCAGCTGCGATCTACCGAGGTCTCGTACTTCTTCGCCTCGGTCGAAGTGATGGGCAAGCGGTACCTCACGCGCTGAGGATCGCCATCGATTTCCTGCACGTGCTATTCGGCGTGTTACAATAGCGTAACGTCGTTTCCGAGTTTCTGGGCACCCAGGGGAAGGTGGATCGAAGGGATGGATTGGTTTCTTTCCGACCTGCATATGTTTTCTCGCCGCTCGATTTATCACGAGCATGAAGATGAGATTCTTGCTCGTGCTGCCGAAGCACGCGTCTTTGTGCTGGGAGGCGATATTGTCGATTTCTCCTGGACGACATTGCCTTCGGTCGATGCAACGATTGACGCCGCGATGAAGTGGCTTTCCGACTTGGTCGAGTCGAACCCTAACTGTCAGTTTCATTACTTGTTGGGCAATCACGACTGCCATTCCGATTTCGTCACACGGCTTGGTGAAGTGACCGAAACGCACGAGAACCTTTATTGGGAGCCATACTTCCTGCGGATCGGTTCGGCGGTAATGTTGCATGGCGATGCAGTCCATTTGAAGCGGCGAACTAATTTGGCTTTGGCCGCGCAGCGTGGTCGCAAGCATCAATTTAAACAGCCGGAGTATCGGCATCAGATTTACGAGATGGCTATCCGTTCCAAGCTGCATGCGGTTGTTGGCAAGCTGGCCAATCCGCGGCGCGTTGTTGCCGGACGTATTTGGGATTACTTGACCAACGAAGCGGTCGATATGACCAATTCGGTTCGCAATGTTTACTTTGGCCACACGCATGTGCCGATGTCAGACTATGCGTTTCGTGGCATCAACTTCCACAATGGCGGGGCGTCCATCTCAGGCTTGAAGTTCAACATGTTGCCAATGCAGCTCGACGGTGAAATTCATCCCATGCCAGCCAATTCTCACCGCGCTTAGGTCCCTATGCCCAAACAGCCTGACTCTGCTGAACTGATCGAAAAGCTCAAAGCGGAAGGGGTTCATATCCGCCTTCGCAAGAGCGGCCAGGTACATACGCTCGACTTCTCGAAAGCAAGCTTCCAACCAGACGATCCATTCCTGTATCAGCTGGATAGTTTGCAAAGCCTGGAAGTGCTGAACGTCGAAGGTGCCCCGCTAACCGACGGAGCGATTGTTCCGTTGATGAAGCATCAAAACCTGAAGCTGATGACGCTGTCTGGAACGCAAATCTCGCCCGAGGGCATCAAACGCCTGCGACAAAACCTAATCGGCTGCCGGATCATTGCGTGATGCGGATTGCATTGGGTGGTACCGATTTTTAATTCGGTATCATCCGAAAAGTTGGTCCTGCGGCTTTCGAGAATGTCCTGACTAAACGGTTCTCCCGATAAAAAAAGGCCCTTCGTGAGCGGCTTCACGAAGGGCCTGTCGCGTTAGGATGTGGGGAGAACGTTGGTTAGAACGTCCACTCCACGCCGCTGTAAATTGCCGCGTCGGAAGTCGCGTAGCCGGTGATCTCTTCGTACTGCTCGTTCAGCAGATTGTCGATTTTATAGAACCAACGCATGTCAGGCGTAATCCAGTAGTCGCCGTAGACATCGATCACGTTGTAGTTCGCCAGCACGACCGAACCATCGCGAGCATCGAGCCGTTGGCCGATCATGCGGGCCGCCATGGTGATCGAGCCGCAGCCGTCGCCAAAGTAACGCGTGATCCCAAAGGTTCCTTTGTCGCGAGGACGTCGTACCAACGGCAGGTCAGTTTCTGCGTCCCAGGTATCGGTGTGGGTAAACGATCCCCAAACGGTCCATGCCGCATTGATGTACCAATCGGCGGTCAGCTCGACCCCGTGCGAACGGGCCTGACCGATGTTCAGCAGCGTGAACGTGGCCGAGTCGTACAGAATCAAATCGCGATAATCGTTGCGGAAGTAAGTTGCGCCGAGCACGACTTGCTCGTTCCACAGCGACTGATCGATTCCATATTCCCAGCCGCGGCTTCGTTCCGGACGGAGATTTGGATTGCCAAAGGGCAAGATGTTCTCTGACAACGACGGAGCGCGGTAGCCAGTGCCGAGACTTCCACGCAGGCGCGTTCCTGTCTCATGAATCTCGTATGCAGCGGTCGTGCGGTAGGTTTGGTGTGCACCCGCTTCGCTATGATCGTCCCAGCGAACACCAGCGGTCAGATGCAATCGATCCCAGAACGAAATCTGGTCCTGAAAGAAGATACCGGATTGATACTGGCTGGCCGTCGACGGTGCCGATGGCAGGTATTCGGTCGTGGCCGATTCGTCCCAATGCTGCACGCCAACGGAGAACTCGTGATCTGGCCACAATACCGCGGTACCGAGGTAAGTGAACTGACGCGTCGCCCCGTCAAAGTTGCTGGGGAAGAAGTCGTCGGTGTCTTGGCGTTCGTAATCAACGTAGTCGTAGGCGAACTGCTGACGGATGTTGCCGTCGAGAATTTCGTTGTTCACCTCGAACCGCTGTACGAAGTTCTTCGTCAGGTTGACCCGAGTCAGGTCATCCGTTGGCGGCGAACCGAGCGAAAACGCAGCGTCGTCGATACGTGCTGTCGCGTCGGTATAACGCAGGCGATAGACAAACTCGGTGTTATCGGTCAGCTGAACACCAAAGGCACCTGCCAGCGAGCCGACCTCGAATGGATCACGCTCGACACCGCTAGTAGCGGCTGAGAACGACTGCGTATCGAGCCACGAACCAGAGAACGAATAATCGAACGCGCCGCTGCTGCCTTGGATGTAGCCCCCTTCGCGATGCGTTTCGTACGCACCACCCTGGGCCGAGATCGCTCCGGAAAGCGGGCCTTCGCCACGACGCGTAATGATGTTGACGACACCGCCGATCGCTTCCGAGCCATACAAAAGGCTTTGCGGCCCTTGCAGGATTTCAATTCGCTCGACGTTATCGAGGGTCAAGTTTGCGGCGTCAAAGCCACGGCTTGGGCTGCTCGGATCGTTTACCGGAGAGCCGTCGATAAGTACCTTAGTATGCTGCGAGTTGGCCCCTCGCAGGAAGATCGATCGTACGCCGCCTGGTCCCCCGGAGTTAACGACATCGACGCCTGGCTGACGAGCCAAGATTTCACCGACGGTGAATGCGTCCGATTGTTCGATCTGGTCGCGTGCGATCACTTGCACCGAACCACCGAACTTGCGTTCTTCGGTGTTCATCGCCGTGGGCGTGACGACGGTCGCGTTCGAGAATGTCGCATCGTAGTCACGCTGCGAATCGCCACTGTTGGGTTGGCTGCGGACAATCACCGGGGGAAGCATCTCGGCTTCGTCATCGGCAATCTGAGGCACGTCTGGCACCTGCTCGACGACCGACTCCCCTTCCCCATCCTGAAAGGCAACCGGTTGAACCGCTGAGACATCGGCCGGCAACAGCTCTTGGGCGCTTGCCGAAGATGTCCAACATGCGAACCCAAGTAAACAAAGGGCTCCGAACTTCGGCGGGCCCCAACCATATTTCAATTTCACGCGCTGACCTTTCCATCCCTCGTGGAAACGTTTGAATCTGGCAACGTCTGGCTGGGCGAATATCCTGACTTCGATTCATCCTTTCGTCACCCTTCCCGAAACGGCATTCGCAGCTTCAGTGGTTTGTGACGATCGTCCTCGTTACAGTCGCGGGGCGGTGGGAGACTCGCACTCCTCTTCCTCGATTCCAGCAGACACGATGACGGCACGCGGCCACGTTGCTAGCGGCAAAGTGCGTGCATGTCGTATTGATATCATCGACTTTGCAGCGTGAAGGCTCCTTCAAAAGCTTTCCGACCGTGCCGTCTTGCCAAGCCGTTAAAGTCGCTTAGCTATCACTCCCCCCGCTGCTGCTAGAGAGGTTTCAGTTCCGATTGAGGTGGAAGGTTACAGCCATTTGCGTTCAATAACGGGACCGACACGCGCATAAAAAAACGCTCCGAGTTCAAACAATCGGAACGCTTCCGCGAGTGTTGGAATAACAAGAGATCATGACGGCTATTCATCTGCGGGTCGGTTCCAAGAGACCGGCGTGAAGTGATGCGAGTACTCCCCTTCCGCGTAGTAAGCGAACGGCCGCCCTTTGTCACGACCGATCAGCACAATCGCTGCGGAGGGTGTTTTGGCCGGGTAGTAGGTATCGACTGGGATACGAACGATCAAACAGTCGTCGTACAGCGTCGCGGAGATGGGGGCGGGCGGTTCGTTTATGGGCGAATCGTATCTTAATCTGTCCAGCAGTTTGGCACCAACGCCTCGATCGAGCTTGATCGATTCTCCTTCGACGTCAAAACGGTCAATTCGGAAGTCGTCCGCGTCGATCACTTTTGCCTGGGTGAGTGCCTTCTTCGCTTCTGCTTCGTTGGGGTAGCTTCCACGGTAAGTGCCTGGCATGGGGCCGAACGTTGCCGACAAGCCTAACACGGCCAAATTGTTGGGCAGATGAAAGATCCATTCGTTCCCCATCGCAATGCAGCCACCGGTCGAACGTTGACAGCGAGCAATCGGATCAAGATTATGGAACGTCGTGCCTGGCAGACCCATGCTCACGATCTCGCCAGAACCGCTGAAGTAGCTTACCGTCCCGATCACCAAGCCCAACGTTAATGGCGACAACACCGCGACCGCCCCCGCGGCAACATAGCGGTGTTGGCCAAGCAGCACCAGGATCGCCAGTGCGGCGACCAATGGAAAGAGCATACTCAAGGGACCAAGCAGCGCGAGAATCCAGCAAAGGGTGATCGTTCCCACAACCATCCATGGCCTGGGCTGGGGGCGATGGGGATCTTTCCAATTCGATCCACGATCGTCGGCAGGCTCTAGCAGCGTTGTTCCGAATGGATACATGACGTTCTCCTTGATGCGTATGGCAGATTGCCACCTCCTTTACTGTAGTGGAATTGATTGTAAGTGTGCAAATATCGGCGCATAAAAATAGCGTCCCGATCGTGAATCGACCGGAACGCTGACGCAGGTTTGCGATTGCCGACGAACGTTACACGAGGTATTCGACGTCGCGGTTTTGTCCCGGTTTTGGAATTGGGTACTTGCCGTTGGCATCGGGCATAACAGGGGCCGGACCATCGATGGTCAGCTTGTCAACATTCGGTGCGAACTCTTGCTCGCAGTTGAGCATTTGTTCGTAGGTGATTTCCTGACCGGTGTGAGCTGCCATTCGGCCCATGCTCGTCACCAGGCTGGCTTCCACGCCACGATAGACTTCGTTGTATGGCTGATCCTTGACGATCGCGTCGACAAAGTCGTTCCATTCCAGTTGGTATGGGTTTTGTTCCGGCTGCGGATAAGCCCAAGCGACTTCGCGTCGGCTTTGCTTTTGACCGGTGAACGTTCGCACTTTGCCAGGCGTGTGGCCTGAGGTGCTAACGATAGCCGAGCCCTTGCTGCCATGCACGACGCTGGACATGTCGTTGCGGCAGTTCAGCATCGTGCGACCATTGAAGAACAGCTTCGAGCCGTCGTCGTAGGTGTACTCAACCGAGTAGGTGTCGAAGTTCTGATCGACGAAGTCACCCCGATAGTGGCGACCACCCAGAGCGGAAGCTTTGACCGGCCACGAGTTCTTCATCCACGAGGTTTCGTCGATCTGGTGAATATAGAAGTCGCTGAAGCAACCACCGCTGGCCCACAGGAAGCTGTGGAAGCGTTCGATCTGGTACAGCACTTCCGGCTTGTCTTCTGGCTTCGTGGTGCTGAATGCCGAAGCAACGGGGCCATGCATCCGATAGGCACGCATGCAGATGATGTCGCCGATTTCGCCGTTCTGGATACGTTCGTGCAGTTCCTGGCGGCCGCGACAATGACGAACCATCAAACCGACGGCCGATTTAATGTTCTTTTGATCGGCGAGTTCTGCCAATGCCATCATCTTCTTGGCGCTAGGGCCGTCGGCGATGACTGGCTTTTCCATAAAGACGTTCAAGCCTTTATCGATCGCGTATTGATAGTGAACCCAACGGAATGCCAGCGGCGTCGCGAGAATGACGATATCACCAGGCTTGAGGGCATCCATCGCTTGCTTATACGCTTCGAAGCCAATGAACTGACGCTCTTTAGGAACATCGACTTTCTCTTTGTCTTCCTGGAACGTGCGATTGATGGCGGTGTAGCTGCCGTCCAGACGATGTTGGAAGACATCGGCGAGTGCGACCAACTTCGTGCGTCCGGTCGGAACTCGCAAGGCATCGGCAGCGGCTCCGGTACCACGACCACCGCAGCCGACCAAAGCGACTTGGATCGTGTCGATTTCTTTTTCTTCCGCGTGCACGTGCGGCACGGCAAACGCCGACAGCGCCGAAGCGGCACCCGCCATTTTGATGAAGTCGCGGCGATTGTTCTTCGCTTCAAATCGTTCGCTCATAGTCCGTCCTGTTCGTGTGGAAAAGTGAGAAGGATGATTGGGAAGTGGGGTGTTAGTAGACGTCTTTCGCACTGTTCCAGTAGAAGTACATTTCCTCGGGGGAAGGTACTTCCAAGGGGCGAATAATGCGAAAGCCGAGTTGTTGGGCATCGGTGTGATACCAAATACTTTTGGGCAACTGAGGATCTTGCTGCTTCCAAGCTGGATCGCTACCACGGCGAGCCGCGCTACGCAGGCGATCAGGGTCATCGTCCCAACCGCCGCCGCGGGCCGATCGTGGATAAAGCGTTGTTGGCTTCAGGTAAGGGTTTTTCGTCTCGTCCTGAATCTTCTCGAAGTACTCCGGCGAATATTGATCGGCACACCATTCCATGACGTTGCCGTGCATATCATGCAGTCCCCATGGATTTGCCTTTTTTAGCCCGACTTTTTGATATTTTTCGTTCGCATTGTCGTAAAACCATCCGTACTTCGTCAGCTGATCGACATCGTCGCCAAACGAATAGGCCGTTTCGGTCCCAGCACGGCACGCATATTCCCATTCCGCTTCGGTGGGCAAGCGATAGAAATGTCCTGTCTGAGCACTAAGCCACTGGCAATACTTGTTCGCCGCATGCTGCGTCATGCTAATGGCCGGATAGCCATGCTGCCCCATGCCGAAACTCATTTCGGTATAAGGAGGTGTCGGCTGACTGACCGCGTCGACATCGGTGTGCTGCTTGGTGTCGTAGTCGATTCGCGATCCATCTTTGCGGCGATCGACCTGGGTGATCATGAACGGTTCGTACTCGTCCCAAGTCACTTCGCATTTGCCCATCCAGAACGGGCTGACAGCCACTTTGGTTTGCGGCCCTTCATCCGAGCGACGAAACGGTTCGTTCTCGGCGCTGCCCATAACGAATTCGCCACCTGGGATGGCGATCATTTCGTATTCGACTTCGGTGACGGGAATGACATTCTTATAGTTGGCCGGCTCACCCTGCTCTTTCTTTGCTTGAGCGGTGATCTTGGCGTGGATCTGTTTGACCAATTCAAAGTCGTCAGGCGAAGCGAACTTGGGGCCGACTTTCGGCTTGGCTTTCAGCGTGACATCTTCCGGCCACTTGGCCCCTTCTTCGATCCACTGCTTCAGGATGTTGGTTTGTCCTTTGGAGAGTGGCCCGCCAGATCGAAGCGGCGGCATCAGCTGTTCGTCCGTACGCGGCAGCACCGTCATGGTGTAAAACATGCTGTCGTCCGGCGATTCCGGCAAAATGGCGCCACCGCTACCTGACTCGAACGCGTCTTCTTTGGTGGTGAGCAAATAGTCGCCAGCTGGCTCGTCGCCCGAATGGCAAGAGACGCAGTTCATCTCCAGAATGGGAGCGACATCTTTAACAAAGTCGACTTCGGCCGCTGAAAGAAACCCAGCAGAGGCAATCAACAAACCAATCGACGCGGCGCGAGACAGTTTCATTCGATATGCTTTAAGAGATTTGAGACCCCTTGCGGCGAAGGAGCCTGCGGAATGATATTCAGTCGGAGGGGCAGTTCATGAGGGGACGGTACCTGCAAGAGTTACCGGTGGTGCGATAATTCTAGGCAAACCCACATGCGATGCAATAGTTTGCGGATTGCCATCGGAAACGGCGTTATAGGATCAACTCAAGCAGATGGCCCGCGATATCGATAGGGCACGGGCGTCGATTGCAACAAAATAGAAAACGGCGTGACACAAAATAAGAATAGAATCTTCAGAAATTGAGCCTGTTTACGCGCGATTTTCTACTTCTTTCCGAACCGATTGCCACAAAATCTCGGCTGGATGGAGTGCTTTGCGAGCCGTTCCATCATGGATTTGATGCCGACAAGACGTCCCTGGCGCGGCGATCAAAACCTCGTCCGGCAAATCCCTCACACGTGGGAAAAGGATCAATTCGCCAATTTTCATCGAGACGTCGTAATGTTCGGTTTCGTAGCCAAACGATCCAGCCATTCCGCAGCAGCCGCTCGGGATCGTTTTAACGGTGTAGTTGGCCGGTAAGCCGAGCGCCGCGATGCTGGCCGATTGCCCAGCGAGTGCTTTCTGGAAGCAATGCCCGTGCAGATAAACGGTCTTCGCTTCGTCGGTGAACGTATCGCTGCGAACGCGTCCTGCTTGCTTCTCTTCGACAAGGAACTCTTCCAGCATCAAGCAGCGGGAAGCGATCTCGTGCGCGACCGGCCGAAGCGATCGATCGGCAAGTTCCAACGTTTCATCGCGGAACGTTAATATCGTCGACGGTTCGACTCCAACCATTCGGATGCCATCGCGCATGGCATCTTTCAGCACGCGAAGGTTGGCATCGATCCGCGTTTTCGCTTCTCGCAACAGTCCCTTGGAAAGCCACGTTCGGCCACTCTCTTCGAGCTGGGGAAGCGTCACCTCGTAGCCGAGTTGCTCGAGGAGTTGAATTGCCGCGATGCCGATGTGGGGATCGTGGAAATTGGTGAACTCGTCGTTGAAGAACAACACGCGTCCGACACTACCGGCATTGGGGTGCGGTTTGTGTTTGGCATGCCATGCGGCGAGCGTTTGCTTGGGAAGCAGCGGAATGGTTCGCTCCGGATGAAATCCGGTCAGGCGGTTCATCACTTTGCGAATGGCCGGGGTACCGAAGAGAAAGTTCCAGAGCCACGGCAACTTGGCCGCCAGCTTTTGTTTACTTACAAAGTCTGCAATCAGCTTCGCATGGCGCGGGACGCCATGGGCATCGTAGTAATGCTGCTGCGACTCCGCTTTCAGTTTTGCCATATCGACGGTTGAAGGACATTCCTTCTTGCAGCCTTTGCAGGAAAGACAAAGATCCATCACCTCGTAAAGGTCTTCGCTAATAAACGGATTCGCCTCGTCCGACTCGGTGATGACCTGCCGCAGCGTGTTCGCGCGTGCCCGCGTGGTGTGCTTTTCGTTGCGCGTTGCCATGTAGCTGGGGCACATCGTTCCGCCGGCTAAGTGGGTCTTGCGGCAGTCGCCGGAACCGTTGCACATCTCGGCGGCGCCCAAGATGCCGAAGTTGGAAGAGAAGTCAAACAGCGTCTCTGGTTGGCGTGGCTTTTGCCCCGGAGTGTACCGCAGCGAACTGTTCATCGGCGGAGTGTCGACGATTTTGTTCGGGTTGAAGATCCCTTTCGGGTCCCATGCTTTCTTGACGCGGCAAACAAGCTCGTAGTTCTTTTCGCCGATCATTTGCCGGAGAAATTCACCTCGTAAACGACCATCACCATGTTCGCCGCTGAGAGATCCTCGATACTCTTTCACTAAGTCGGCGATGGTTTGGGCCACATCACGAAACTGCTGGTTTCCTTCCGGCGTCTTCATATTGATCACCGGACGCAGGTGAATCTCGCCGCTCCCGGCATGGGCATAATGCACGCACTCGAGGCCGAACCGTTCCTTCAGGCGACGATTGAACTCAGCGATATACTCTGGCAAGTCATCGACATCGACGCACGTGTCTTCCACCACGGGGGCCGGTTTGGCGTCGCCTGGCATGTTGCCGAGCAGTCCCAGGCCAGCTTTGCGAAGATCCCAGATTCGTTCGGTATCTTCACCAAACAAGACAGGATACGCATAGCCAAGTCCTTCCGCTTGCATCTCAGCCGTTATCTGATCGCAGACTGCTTGGACCTCTTGCTCGGTCTCGCCGCGAATGTCCACAACGATGATCGCGCCGGGCTTTCCTTGCACGAAGAAACGATTGGCGCGGTGCTCGATACTTCGCTCGGTGCATTCCAGAATGAAATGGTCGATCAGTTCACAGGCATAGCAGTCGTGTTGCACGGCAATTTGTGTAGCGCGAAGCGATGCGTCAACCGTTTTGAAGTGGGCACATAGTAGCCCGCTGACTGGAGGCGGAAGTGGCAGACAGTTCAGCTTAATCTTCGTGGCAAAGAAGAGCGTTCCTTCGCTTCCGGCGACCAGCTTACAGAAGTTAAACTTCTTTTCGCTGCCACCCCCGAAGACCTCGGCGTCCATTAACAGATCGATCGCGTAGCCGGTGTTGCGGCGCGGAATGGAAGACTTAGGGAATTCGCGTTCGATCTCGGCGCGGTTGTCCGCATCGGAAAGCATCTCGCGGATCTGACGGTAGATGGCAGTCTCGAGCGTGTCGGGACCGTCGCACTTTGCAGCGAACTGCTCGGCCGTCAGTTCACCGAATGTCACTTCGGAGCCATCGGCCAGGAAGCCTTCGATCTCCAGCAGGTGTTCCCGGGTACTGCCATACTTGATCGAGTTGGAGCCGCACGAGTTGTTCCCCACCATGCCGCCGATCATCGCTCGGTTTTGCGTGGAGGTTTCCGGACCGAACAGCATCCCGTGCGGTTTGACGGCCAAGTTCAATTCGTTGCGGATCACGCCCGGCTCGACCCAAACGGTGCGCTGCTCGGCATCGATCTCTAATATCTGCGTGAAGTGCCGCGACACATCGACGACAATCCCGCTACCAACCACTTGCCCAGCCAGGGATGTTCCGGCCGTGCGAGGAATGAGGCCGACTTCGTGCTCGTTGGCGAACAGGATCAGCTGCCGGATGTCTTCTTTCGTTTCCGGAATTGCGACCGCAAGCGGCATTTGCTGATAGGCGGACGCATCGGTCGCATAGAGTCGCCGCATGAGCGACCCCGTATGAAGCTCGCCGCGCAGCTTACCGCGTAAAGCTTCCAAGGCAGACGTCATTTCAGAAGAAGGGGCGGGCGAAGCTGTTGCGGAGTGCATAGGGATGTCAATTCAGCCGTGGGAGGAGGGACCAACTTGCGTCGATATTCCATCATAAGGAACGTTCGCTGAATTCCCATCGGGGATACGGCTTCTCTAGCGAAATGATGCCGCGTGAAATTTTCCTGTCCCCACCGATCGCCATTGCTCACAATAAACGGCCGTCGAAAGGCACCAGTTGGTGGGGATTCGTGTTGACAATTTATGGATAGTGTATAAACTACACTAAGAAAGCGAGGCTAAAATGCTCAGTAAGCTTTATCGGCCCCCGTTGGCCCTGTTAACCGATCTTTATCAGCTGACCATGGCGTATGGCTATTGGAAGCTGGGACGTGCCGACCAGCACGCGGTGTTTCATCTCTTCTTCCGCAAGCCTCCCTTTGGTGGTGGCTATGCCATTGCCGCGGGGCTGGAGCAAGCGGTGGAATACCTCGAGTCGTTCCGTTTCGATTCGTCCGATGCGGAGTATCTCGCCGAGTTGACCGGCAACGATGATCAACCGCTGTTCGAGCCTGACTTTCTCGACGCGTTAACGTCGCTCAAGCTGACCGTCGATGTCGACGCGATGCCGGAAGGAACCGTGGCGTTTGGTCAAGAGCCTATGCTTCGTGTGCGAGGGCCGATCATGCAGTGCCAGCTGCTGGAAACGCCGCTGTTGAACATGATCAACTTTCAGACGTTGATTGCTACGAAAGCATCGCGAATCCGCGCGGCGGCGGGGAACGATCCGGTCTTAGAGTTCGGTTTGCGTCGGGCTCAAGGAATCGACGGGGCGATCTCGGCAAGTCGCGCCGCCTACATCGGCGGCGCGTCGGCTACCTCGAACGTTCTCGCGGGCAAACTGTATGGCATTCCGGTCAAAGGAACCCACGCCCACAGCTGGGTCATGTCGTTCGATACGGAAATGGAAGCGTTTGAAAAATACGCGGAGGTGATGCCGAACAACTGTGTCTTCCTGGCCGACACCTACGATACCCTCGACGGGGTGCGGCAAGCGTGCGAAGTCGGCAAGAGGCTCCGGCAGCGAGGACACGAGATGGTTGGCATCCGGCTCGACTCAGGCGACCTGGCTTACCTTAGCATCGAGGCGCGAAAGATCCTGGACGAAGCAGGTTTTCCGCAGGCCACCATCGTGGCGTCGAACGACTTGAACGAGAACATTATGGAAAGCCTTAAAAACCAAGGGGCTCAAATCGCCGTGTGGGGTGTCGGTACGAAACTGGCCACCGCCTACGATCAGCCAGCACTCGGAGGCGTTTATAAACTAGCCGCCATGCAGCGACCCGACGGAACATGGGAGCCCAAGGTCAAGCTTTCGGAGCAAGCGATCAAAACGTCGATACCCGGCATGCTGCAAGTGCGTCGTTATCGCACCGAGCGAGGCATGATCGGCGACATGGTGTTCGACGAAAACCGTGGCGTCGATCCGCGGGCGGTGATTGTTGACTCGAAAGATACGACCCGGCGAAAGCGTTTGGCCCACGAAGCGGACGCCGTCGATCTGTTGCAACCGATTCTTCGTGAGGGGAAACGAACCGCGGAAAAGGAATCGCTCGAAACGATTCGTGAGCGAGCACTGCTTCAGATCGCCGAAGTCCACCCGACGATTCGCCGATTTATGAACCCGCACGAATACCCCGTCGGGCTCGATATTGGTCTGCACGAACTGCGTGACCAGATGATTCACGAAATGCGAGGGTCGCAGTTGACCGACTGAGGTAAGGAACCTGATGACCAGCAAGAAGTTTCAGTACGAATACCCGCGAGCCGCGTTGACGGTCGATATCGTTGTCTTCGCTTTGGACGAAGAAGACTTGATGGTGATGCTGATCGAGCGAGACTTGAAACCATTTCAAGGGCAATGGGCGCTGCCTGGCGGTTTTGTGCATGTCGACGAAACGTTAGAGAAAGCAGCACGCCGCGAGCTCGAGGAAGAGACTGGTCTGAAAGACATCTTCCTCGAGCAGCTGTATACGTTCGGCCAGGTCGATCGCGATCCGCGCGAGCGTGTGGTGACGGTCGCCTATTATGCACTGGTAAACCTCGCCGGACATGATGTCCAGGCAAGTACCGATGCGCGGAACGCGGCGTGGTTTTCAATGAATGACCTACCAGAACTGGCCTTCGATCACGCCCAGATTCTGGAAACTGCCCAGCAGCGGCTGCGTGGTAAAGTCCGTTATCAACCGATCGGATTCGAACTGTTGCCAGAGAAGTTTACGCTTCGCCAGCTGCAACATTTGTACGAAGTGATCCTCGACCGCGAACTCGACAAACGAAACTTCCGCAAGAAGGTGCTCAGCATGCAGATCGTGCAAGAGACCAACGAAATCGAAAAAGACGTCGCCCACCGCGCGGCCAAGCTATATCGCTTCGATCAAAAGAACTACGACCGCCTGATGCGACAGGGATTCCACTTCGAGATTTGAGAGAGCGTCATGAAAGCCCTTTTGTTGATTGATATTCAGAACGACTTTTTGCCGGGGGGCGCGTTGGCGGTTGCTGAGGGAGATATTGTCGTTCCGGTGGCGAATTCGTTGATGGAGCAATTTCCGTTGGTGGTTGCCACGCAGGATTGGCATCCAGGCGATCATCGTTCGTTTGCCAGTCAGCACAAGGGACATGGCGTGGGAGAAATGATCGAGCTGAACGGGATTCCCCAGGTACTTTGGCCGGATCATTGCGTTCAAGGAAGTCTGGGGGCCGAATTCGCCGCGGAGCTGAACCAACATGGCATCGATCATGTTGTACCAAAAGGGACCGATCGTGAGATCGATAGCTACAGCGGGTTCTTCGATAACGACCATCGCACCGCGACTGGACTGGAACAATACCTCAAGGAAAAGGGTGTCGACGAAGTCCACTTGGTCGGCCTGGCGACAGACTACTGTGTGAAGTTCACCGCTCTCGATGCCGTTTCGCTTGGTTTCAAAACGATCGTCCATCGAGAAGGCATTCGCGGTGTCGAGCTTTCGCCGGGCGATTGCGACAAGGCGATCGAAGCGATGCAGGCCGCAGGCATTAACGTGATTTAGAAAGGAGCTAACGATGGCGATTGAATTTTATTCGACCAAAGCGAAGTATGGTGAGTTCTCGAACTTTGCCGCTTTCGGTTTTCACGTGGACGGGCAGTTTTATCGAACCAGCGAGCATTACTTCCAAGTCATGAAGTTCGAGGATGAAGCGTATCGGGAAAAGATTCGCGAGACGAAAAGTCCGATGATCGCTGCTCGTCTTGGCCGGAGCCGCAAAGTGAAGATTCGCGAAGACTGGGAAGAAGTGAAAGTCGACGTGATGCGCGAAGCGCTTCAAGCAAAGTTCGCCGAGCATGCCGAACTGCGAGAGTTACTTTTGAGCACCGGCGACGAACCGCTCGTCGAGGCAGCCGCTCGCGATTACTTTTGGGGCGTTGGAAAAGATGGTACCGGGCAAAACTGGCTTGGCAAGCTGCTCATGGAGCTACGCGAACAATTACAAAACGAAAAGAAACGACAAACACAAGGAATGCAACAATGAACCTAAGTGCTGACAAACGGAAATCGGTCAGCAAGCGGCTGAGCTATGTCTTACGGCATCGGCCAGACTCGATCGGAATTTCACTAAGCCCTGGCGGCTGGGTGACTGTCGAAGAACTATTAGCCGCTCTCTCGCAGCATGGCAAAACGGTATCACGAGACCTGCTGGACGAAGTCGTGCGTACCAACGACAAGCAGCGATTCGAGTTCTCGGAAGATGGCTCGCAGATTCGAGCGCGACAAGGGCATTCGGCCAAAGTTGACTTGCAGTACGAAGTGGCGACGCCGCCGGAGCTTTTGTTTCATGGCACCGCGACACGCTTTCTCGAATCGATCTTCGAGCAAGGACTCATCAAAGGGCGACGGCATCACGTTCATCTTTCGACCAATCGCGAAACGATGATTGCTGTGGGACAACGCCATGGGAAACCGGTTGTCTTGGCTGTCGACGCCCAAAGGATGCATGCGGCAGGGCACGAGTTCTTCGTGACCGAAAACGATGTTTGGCTTACCGATCACGTTCCGCCGGAGTATCTCCGTCCGCTCGACGACGCTTAAAGCTCTTGCTTGGCCAGCCACGGAATCATCCGTTGGAACGCCTCTTCGATTTTCTCCATCGACGTCGAATAACTGATTCGCAACGAATTGTTACAGCTCTCGCCGAAGGCTTCGCCTGGTACGACACAGACGCCGATATCTTCCAGCATTCGCAGCGCCACGTTACTCGCATTGGTGTGCGGCGGCAGCGAAGGGAAAATGAAGAAACCCCCTTGCGGCCAATAACCAGTCAGGTGAGGTGATTCGCTCACTAGCTGCACGATGCGGTCGCGCCTGCGGCGATACTCTTTGACCATGTCGGCGATGCACTCTTCGCCACCCCGCAGCGCGGCAACGCCTGCCCACTGCGACGGCGTGTTGGCTACCGTGGTGGTAAACATGTGGTAACGCCGTAGCATCTTGATCGTTCCCTGACTGGAAATAACCCAGCCGATTCGCAGGCCTGCCATCGAGTACGACTTCGAGAAACTACTGGCGATCATCACGTGGTCTAAGTCCGACGCATGTCCCAGCACGCTGGCGTAGTCTAAGTCGTCCAGCAACAAGTGATCGTACACTTCGTCGCTGATCACTTTGATACCCTGGTAGGCTGCTTCCTGCACGATCGCCTCGATCGTCTCTTGCGGGTAAACCGCTCCGGTCGGATTGTTGGGCGAATTTAAGATAATCGCGAACGTCCGTGGCCCGATTGCGTTGATGACGTCTTGCGGATCGAGTTGATGCCCATGCTCGGCTCGCGTTGGGATCGGTTTGACTTCGCCCCCATGCATGCGAACAAGCGGAGCATACAGCGGGAAGCAAGGGTCGGGAATCAGAAACTGCCGACCGGGCGCGGACGTGACGCTAATGGCCAGGTACATCGCTTCCGTTGCCCCGGTCGTGACAAGGATGTTGTCTTCGGTGATCTCTCGTCCGGTTCGTTTGCAGTAATAACTGGAAAGCTCTTTCAGCAGTTCCGGCAAACCGGCATCCATGGTGTAGCCGGTTTCTCCTTCCTGCAGCGCATGAATGTATGCGTCGACGATATGCTTGGGACAAGGGAAGTCTGGCTGTCCGATCGAAAGATGAATGACATCCTTCATCGAAGCGGCAAGGTTCACCATCCGGCGAATCCCAGGAACCGGCAAAGCCCTCAGCGGCGGGCTCCATTCAAAAGCATCTTCGGCCGTAGGAATCTTGAGACCAGAAATCAGCTTCTCAGACATTTCGCTCGACATAGGTTCCAATTCCTCTTCGTTGGACAACGCGGTCTGGCTTCACTCGGAGTGGTTGGGGTGCGACAAAAGCATCTTGCCCGAAATTAAGTTTTCATTTCAAGAACAATCAGGTAGTTCCAAAGAAAAAGTTATTCGCGGTTGGACTCTTGCGACAGAATCGATACGATGCGTTACACACTTTTATTCCATGTAGGAACGGTCGTAGCGAGACTTGCCCAGTCGCCGATGCTTAGCAAACGGCGGACAACTTCATTCTTTCGTCAGCCAAGGGAGCATTCAATTGACTGGAATCGACAACGAGAAACTGGAAGCTGCCCTCGTCGAACAAGGACTGACCACAAGAGACAACTATTCGCTCCCCACTTCCGCACACTCTTTTCCAGATGGCGGACACTTTCGAATTGAAATCGCCGGGGTCGAACGTCTTTCGGCCCTCGAAACGATGCTCGCTGAAGCGGAAAAGCTGAACGTTCCTGTTCACCGCATCATTGCCACCGTCGGTGGGGCGACATTCCTTACGCAAAGCGAACTGAACGAATTCGCCGCACTTTGCAAATACAAAAAGATTGAAGTCATCATGACCCTCGGCCCGCGTCGCGGGTGGGATACCGGGCGGCAGATCTCGACCAGCGAAGGGATTGTCTCAGGCATGCGGCTTCGTGGTGTCGATAGTATCCGCCACTGGCTGAAAGATTGCGATCGCTGTCTGGAAGCAGGTTTTCGCGGGTTTCTTGTCCCGGATGAAGGTTTGTTGTCGCTCGTCAGTGGACTACGCGATAAGAACGTGATTCCTAGCGAAACGATCTTCAAACTGTCGGTCTTTGCCGGGCACGCCAATCCGGCGGGGGCCCAATTGGCTGAAAAGCTGGGGGCCAACAGTTTCAATCCGCTGGCCGACCTGACGTTACCGATGCTTTCAAGCATCCGCAGCGCGATCAGCATTCCGATGGACATTTACCTCTGCCTGGTCAACGCCATGGGAGGCTTCGTTCGTTTCTATGAGGCAGCTGAAATCGCGCGGCTGTGTGCTCCTTGCTACTTCAAGATCGAGCCTGGCCCGTCGGAAGAAGAGATTTACGCCCCTTGGAACACGCCCGAATACCACGACGCCCAAATCCGCGAACGCGTTCGCAACGCGGCGGTCGTTATGGAATTGATCGAGCGAGAAGGTGCCCCTGTCAAAGCGTCGCCCACCGGCGCGGACGATCTCGTCATCCCCCGCTAAGCGTTCCGCTCGTTCTTCTTGAATGACGCTTGGCAAACGCAAGGTGGCTATGGGCGGCTTCGTCAGATAGCCATCGATGAATTTACCGACAGTTACGACCGGACATAATACGCTGATGAGCATTTAAAAAAGGAACGGAGCATGTCTCACGAGTCGACTCAAGTGGCCGATATGACCGCAGGCGAAATGACGACGTTTTTCGCCACCGGCGAGCTTACCCCCACCGAAGCGGCCGAGGCATGCCTCGCGCGGATTCATCAGCACAACGAAAAAGTCAACGCCTACAACATTCTTAACGAAGAAATCACCATGGAGGCGGCCCAACGTTCGACCGAGCGTTGGCGACTCGGCACGCCGCTTGGTCCGATCGATGGCGTCCCTGTCGCCGTCAAAGATATCTTCATGACCAAAGGGTGGCCGAACCGGAAAGGTTCGACACTGACTTCCCCTGAACCGGTTTCGGTGGATGCTCCTGCGATTGCGGCACTTCGCCGTAACGGATTTGTTCCGCTCGGCCGAACCACCACGCCAGAGTTTGGCTGGAAAGGAGTGACCGATAACCCGCTCGATGGCGTCACGTCGAACCCTTGGGATCCGAGCAAAGTTTCCGGAGGGTCCAGCGGCGGCAGTGGTGCAGCAGTTCCCCTTGGCATGGGCCCCTTGGCACTTGGGACCGACGCTGGTGGGTCGATTCGAATCCCGGCAGGCTTCTGCGGAATCGTTGGACATAAGCCTACCCACGGCGTTTGCCCCATGTGGCCTCCCAGTGCGTTTTATCCACTGGCCCACGTGGGACCGATGACGTGGACCGTCGCCGACACCGCTTTGCTGATGGACGTTTTGGCCGAGCCTGATCCGCGCGACATGACGCTGCCCAACTGTTCCGTTTCCTTCCGCGATGTCTTGGAGCATGTCGACTTAAGCGGATTGCGAATCGCGTTGAGCCCCACGCTTGGCTACGTGAAGAACGATCCCGACGTGCATGCCGCAGTGGTCGCGACTGGGGCCGCATTCGAGGAAGCAGGCGGGATCGTGGAAGAGTGCGATCCTGGCTTCTCCGATCCGCTCGAATCGTTCAACCGATTATTCTACGGCGGCGCAGCCAACGCCCTGCGAGATATCGGCCCCGAAGACCGCGCGAAGATGGATCCGAATTTAATCCATGTTGCCGAGTGGGCCAGCAAGTTGTCGATGCTCGAATTTTTAGAAGCGTCGAACGAACGCGCGGCACTGACCGAAACGATGAGTCTTTTCCATCAGAAGTACGACTTGCTGCTGACGCCGACATTGCCGATTCCGGCCTTCGATGCCGGGCTGGAAGTGCCTGCCGGATGGGAACAAGATCGTTGGCCGACATGGACCCCGTATACCTATCCGTTCAACATGACCGGGCAACCTGCCGTTTCGGTACCATGCGGATTCACCTCGCAAGGATTACCAATCGGGCTTCAAATCGTCGGCCCCCGCCACGCCGATGCCCTGGTCCTGCAAGCGGCACACTTCTATCAACAAGCCCGGCCACTAACATCGATCCGCCCCAAGATGTTGGATTAAAACCAATTGAACGAGGAGCCCTCGCAACGTCTGGGCTTACGATGTCTGCATAGCCTAAACTCGGGTAGCCCACGGTTGCTTGCAACCTGGGGAGCGCAGCGAATAGAGGTCAATGCAAACGCGTGGCGTTCTGTTAAAACCCCAACATCGCATGCAACTCTTCCAGCGCAATAGCCACTTCCTCCACCAACCGCGGGTCGGCCAGATCAGCCACAGTCAACTGATCACGGTAATGGCGATTCACCCAAGCAGAAAGCTCTTCGTACCGTGCTTCGGTTAGAAACACCGTTGGATGAACGGCGGCGAGTTCCTTTTCAGTCAGCACGACCCGTAACCGTAAACAGGCCGGGCCGCCGCCGTTGTGCATGCTTTCGCGAAGGTTGATGAACTGGCAATCCGCAATCGGGTTATCCCCGGCCACCAACTGTTCCGTCAGCCGGAGTGCGTTCGGCGACTCGGCACATTCAATCGGGCAAAGCAAGACCATGCTTCCATCGGGCCGCGTTAGTAACTGACTGTTGAAGAAGTAAGTCGACACCGCTTCTTCAAGCGATAACGCTTCTTTCGAGATGACTACCTGCTGCAATCCTTCGCCAAACTTGTCAGCCAGTTCCGCTAAAATCGCCGCTTGATTGGCGAACGCCATTTCGTGCACTAAGTGCAGTGACTGATTGCCTACTGCGATGACATCGTTATGAAACACGCCTGCGGCAATTGCACCGGGGTGCTGTCGGGCGAAGACACATCGATCCGGGCTCAATTGATGCTGCTTAGCAATCGCTTCGCAGGCAGCCAACGTTTGCCGTGCAGGAAACTGATTGTCCGAAACGGCGTTCTGTTGGTCGCGACCGTAAACAAACAGTTCCACACCGGGCTCGTCACCGTTGCGGCAAAACCGCGTATGATTGGCTGCTCCTTCGTCGCTGAATTCCGACGTGGCTGGCAGCGGGTCATGAACTTCGAAGTGGCTTGTGTCGTGAAAGATCGCCCTAAGTGTGGCCGCGGTCTGCTTCGCTTCAATCCTTCGATGCGGCATCGTCTGCAAGTTGGCAGGCGTGAAGTGAACACGACCATCTTCGCAGTCATAGCCAGGAGAAACGGTCGCCGCATTGGCGGTCCACATCGCCGAAGCGCTGTACGCAATACTTAAAAGCTCTGACCGATCCTGACTCGCTTGGGTGAGGATCTCTGCAGGCGAACCGGTGAAACCTGCTTCCTGCAAAGTGGGCCAATGGGGACGCGTTTGCGGTGGCAAAAACGCCTGGCGAACGCCCATGTCGGCGACCTTTTTCATCTTCGAGAGACCCTGCAGGGCGGCCCTTTTCGGGGAAGAAGCCGCATGCCGATGCGCCAGCGAAGCTCGGTTCCCCAGCGACAGTCCACCATAGTGATGCGTCGGCCCAATCAGCCCGTCGAAGTTAACTTCCACGGCCGACATTACGCGTTCCCTTCCGCTGGTACCGCTTCCACTTCCGCAACGGGGACGTGGCAAAAGTTGATCGCGTGATAACCGGCGGGGCGATAATTGCCACTCTGTCCGACACCGCCGAAAGGAAGCTGTCCGCTCGCACCAGTTGTTGGCAAATTCCAGTTCAGCAGCCCCGCGCGGACTTCATTGCGGAAGCGATCGAAGTCGACACGATCGTCACACAAGATGCCTGCGACAAGACCATACTGCGTGTTGTTGGCTTCGTGGATTGCCGCGGATAGATCATCGACACGAATGACTTGAAGCAGTGGGCCAAACGTTTCTTCATCGGTACGTCCGCTGCTATTGGTCACGTCGATAATGCCGGGACTGACAAACGCATTGCCCAGCGGCTGACGCTTTGCTTCGACGAGAGAAACGCCCCCATCGGCGAGCATACGCTGCTGAACGTTCAGCACTTTGTCAACCGCGGCGGCATGAATGAGCGGCCCCATGAACGGATTGGAAGGATCACGCGGCAGGCCAATCGTGACGGCTTCGGTTTGTTCGATCAGCTTATCCAGAAGGGGCTGCGAATCGCCGGTAACGATCAGCCTTCGCGTGCAGGTGCATCGTTGCCCCGAGGTCATGAACGCCGACTTGATGATCGTATCGACCGCTTGGTCAAGATCGGACACTTGGTGAGCGATCAGCGGATTGTTGCCACCCAGTTCGAGGGCCAACAACACTTCCAGTCGCTGGGCGAGAGCTTCGCGAATCTTCCCTCCCGTGATGCGGCTGCCGGTGAAGAACAGTCCGCGAAGCTGCGGCTGCCGTAGAATGGCCTGGCTGGTGGGAACGGCTCCCTGGACAAGATTCAACACGCCTGGCGGCAAGCCCGCTTCGTGCCATAGCTTGACGGTTTCTTCAGCGACGAGGGGGCTTAGTTCGCTCGGTTTGAAGACGACCGTGTTGCCCGCCAACAGCGACGGCATGATCTGTCCGTTGGCGACGTGGGCCGGAAAGTTAAATGGCCCGATCACCGCGGTCACGCCCAGCGGTCGATATCCGACTCGACCAGACATTTTCGCATTGGTGAACTGCGTGGTGTCGCGCAGGTTTTGGTAGGCATCGATCGTAACGTCACATTTCGCCGCGACTGCTTTCGCTTCGGTTGTGGCGTCCCATAGGGCTTTGCCAACTTCGTCGGCGATTGTGTTCGCGAGAAAGTCGCTCTTCGCCGCGGCAAGTTCGGCGAAACGTTTCAGGTACCCTGCCCTTTTCTCCCAGCCGAGGGCGTCCCAGTCCGCCTGAGCAGTCGCGGCAGAGACAAACGCTGCGGCGACATCGTCATCCGACGCGGCGTTGGCTTGCCACAAGTCTTCTTCGGTGGCGGGATTGGTGCTGGTGAATCGCGCTCCGGTTCCGGCGATCCATTGGCCGTCGATACAATGCATGAGGAGGCTCCTTCGCGAAGGGTTATCCTTGAGGTTTAAGCGGGGCGAAGCGGACTGACTGTCCTGGCTTCGCGGCGAGGTCAGCGGCCAGTGCGGCTTCGATCACCAGGCCGTCAGGCGTAGCTCGCACTCTTCCACCGCTGGCTCGAAAGGAGGGCTCGCGCGTTGAGACAATCGCGACGATGCTGTCTTCGTCCAGGGTTTCTTCAATGCGGGCAATCGGGACGACTTCGCTTTGTTTGGCGGCGCGGATTTCGGTTCGCTGACAATGCAGCACCGGACCAGCCTCGAAGATGTCGACCAGGTTGTCGTACTGAAAGCCTTCGCTTTCCAGCAACCGCCGAGCTGGCACAGTGTTAGGGTGGACGTTGGCCACCGAGTCCTGGGCATCTTGCGAAAGCAGATCGAGGTAAACCGGATGCCGCGGGATCAGCTCTTCGATGAAGTCCTTGTTGATCAGGCTTAGCATGTCGGCGTTGGGGAAGTCGATGCCGAAGAAATGAACCCCTAACGCTGCCCAAAAAGGGCTGTGCCCTTGCTCGTCGACAACGCCCCGCATTTCGGCGATCACTTCTTCCTCGAACAGTTTCGGGTACTCGGCAAGAAACAAAAACCTAGACAACGACAGCACGCGTCCATTGCCTCCGCCGCGAAAGTCGGGGTGTAGAAACAAGCTGCCGATCTCGGTCGGGCCGTCGTGGTTCTTCATCAAGTGCAGCACGCGATGCGTATGTTCGCTGCCGAGAATCTTCGACTGCTGCACTTCGGTTTCGAGTCGGAACGCATAGAACGGTTTGAACCCGCCCACTTTGGAAACGATCCCGCACGTACCGACCACTTTGCTCAGCGATGTATCTTCCATCACGAACAAGTACAGCTGTCCCTGCGGATCGGCATCGTTTAAGTCTTCAAAAGCCCGCAAGCTTTGGCGGACCCGTTTCTCGAATACGGCTCGATCTTTCGGCAACGTCGTCAGGCCATACTGCGTGAGCTGGGCCAGGTCGTGCAGTTGATCGAGGTCGCGTTCTTCCACCGGTCGAATCAGCATAACGACTCCTTCGCTATTTCCAGGGTTGTCAGTCGTCGAGCGTTACAGCAAGCATTACCGATTCCAAGATGTCGCACGCCGCGTCGATCTCTTCGTTGGTTAACGAAAGAAACGGCGGCAGGAAACGTATCCGCGCGGGGCCAGCTCCCGCGACGAACGCCATCACTCCGGCATCGTACAGCGCGTGTAGCACTTTCTTCGCGGCGGCCGCCGAACCATCCAGCGGCGTGAAGGCGATCATGGCTCCCGTTCCCCAAGGGCCGGAAAGTTTGTCGGGGGCCTGTTTGTGGATCGCCTCGAAGCGAGCCACGAAGCGGCGATGGATCTCGGCGATCCGACCCTCGGGCCCGTAGAAGTTACCTTCGGTGAGTTGCTGCAAAATCCACCGCGCCGCAACGATGGCGGTTGTCGACGACGTAAACGTTTGACTCAACAAGCCAGGCTGCGGATTTAGCTCTCGCCGAAATAGTGTCGCGCAGATCTGCGTCATCTTGCCGATGCTGACAATGTCGGCGTACTTGTCCAGATTCAGCATTTGAAACGCAAACGGAGCGTCGGTTCGCCCGAACGTTTGAATCTCGTCAAAGAAGATTGGAACATGATGCTCTCGCAGCAAGTCACACAGCGCGACAAAGTATTCTTCCGGCGCGGTGTAGTAACCCCCTTCCCCTTGGACCAATTCCATGATGAATCCGCAGTGGGCGTCGGGATAGCGCTGCAAATAACGTTCAACCGTTTCCAGCGAACGGGCGGTGCTCTCCTCCGGCTGCTTCGCATCGAAGAACGGAATGTAATCGACAGGGACCGTCAACGGTTGACCGACACGGTTCTTCGGGCGGTCGGTTACCTGAGCCGTTAAGTGCGTGCGTCCTGCGAACGCATTTTCAAACGCCAGAATGCGGCTGGAGCCTGGGCGATATTGAAACAAAATCTTCAGCGCGTTTTCATTCGCCATCGCACCACTGCTGGAAAGAAAGCAGTGGTCCAGCTCGGCCCCGTTCCGATTGGCAAGCGAAACCAAATCGCGACTCAGCTCCAGCGATTCGGTGTTCTGCTGCAAGTTTCCCTGCATCACGGTGTCGGCCAATGCGGCCGGAATCAACTCGCCGATCATTTCCGTATTGGCATGCCCCATCGCATGCACGCCGATCCCGGTGATCAAGTCGTACTTGACGCTGCCGTCGGCCAGTTCGACCAACGCACTTTGGCCTGCACCACTTCCCAGGTAAGGAAAGAAGAGCGAGTTACCGCGCAAATCGGCGAATTCGTCAAGCGATGCCTGAAACGACTCTGCTAATTCAGCAATGGGACCGCGCGGTTGGATGTTCTGGCGATGTTCGGCGAGCGCGGCTTTAAGAAGTTTCGTCGCCTCCGCGACACGAGGATCGGCTAATAGCTGCTTTGCCACAAGTGAGTTGGAATCCACAGGTGCCTCCTTCGCTGATGGTGGTGTCATTCCATTCTACCATGCCGGGGAAATTCAGGCTTGGCGAAATCTTTCGGCCTGACTTACTAGAGTGAGAAACGTCAGTTTGGTTCGTTCGACCAAACTGTCGACGTGCATGTACTCTTGCGGCGAATGAATGTTCCCGCCGCGGACCCCCATGGTGTCGACATTCGGTACGCCGAGCGCCGCCAAACGGTTGCCATCACAAACGCCTCCGGTCGATTGCCAGGCCAAGTCGAGCCCAAGTGTCCTGCCATTTTGCTGTATCGTTTCCAGCAACTGCTGGTAGGCTTCGGTCATTGGTTTCGGCGGAGCGAAAAAGCCGCCGTGGCGAATCAGCGTAATCCCTTCCTGGTGCTCCTCCACAATCCGATCGAGCGCCGCTTGAAAGGGAGCTTCAATATCTTGGGAAGGGTATCGAATATTCATCCGCACGACCGCCGTATCGGGGACCACATTCGTTGGTCCGCCGCCGTCGATCTTGGCCACGTTGATGGTGGTCTCGGGCCAGCGATGGTTCAACGCATGAAGCTTCTGCGCGACATGGGCCGCGGCAACAATGGCGTTGCGACCCTTCTCGAATTCACGACCGGCGTGGGCCGCTTGTCCCCGGACAACCACCTCGAAATTGCCAGACCCCTTCCTCTGGCCAATCAAGTTGCCATCCGGCAGGCAAGGCTCGAACAACAATCCGAAGTCGACTCCTTCGCTGTGCTGACTGAAAATGTCCTTCGAGCCGGGCGAGCCGATCTCTTCGTCGCAGTTCAAAATCACCTTCCAACCTAGCAGCGAATTTCCACTTTCTTGGACGTACGCTTCGAATGCTTTCAACGCCCCCAACAGAACCAGCAAACCTCCTTTGGCATCGGCAACGCCAGGGCCGCGAAGGATGTCGCCGTCGTGTTTGACCTTCTGAAATGGTGAGTCGGCTGGATAAACGGTGTCCATGTGAATGGACAGAATGGCCTGATGCGGGGCGTCGGTGCGACAAGTGGCGACAAGCACATCGCCGAGAATTCGCTCCTTAATGTCGCCGTGAGCATCGACAACGGTTTGCGGATCGACGGAAACCGCTTCCGCGTGATCGGCGATCGATTCCAATTCGCTCAAAACCAGGTCACTCAGGTGCCGCAAACCTTCCAAGTTGGAAGTGCCAGTGTTGATAGCAGACCATAGGACTAGTTGGTACAGCATCGCGTCTTGCTGCGACTCGATACCGGCCAAGATCGTTTGAACATCGGATTCCAGTGCCATGCCCATCCTGCCGAAAAGAGTTTCATAGAGATTTTATGCGCCCCAACGTATTGTACGGCATAGAATGCTTGCGGACGTGATCCGAATTTCGTCCACCGCACCCGTTTGTCATGCTCTCGACAGGAACCAGCCATGTCGGAAATTCGCGTCCTCGTGGTCGAGGATAACCCGCTTCAGGCAAAACTGATTGAAGACCTGCTTGCCGAAGTTCGCGATACGCGGTTTACCATTACCGTGGTCGATAATTTGGAATCAGGCCTGAACTATGTGCGGCAGAATCGTCCGAGCGTCGTGCTGTTGGACTTGACGCTTCCTGATAGCGAAGGACTAGAGACGTTCCAGCGGATGCATTCCGCCGCCGGAATGATTCCGATTGTCGTGCTGACCGGCAACGACGACATGACGCTGGCCCCCAAAGCGGTCGAAGCAGGTGCCCAGGACTATTTGCTGAAAGGGAAGATCGACGGCTATCGCTTGGCCCGGTCGCTTCGCTTGGCAGTCAAACGCTCGCATGCCGAGCAGCAGGAATTCAATTCGCCCATGCTGCACCTGGCTCAGCAGCAGTTCTTAAAAGCGGCTCAAATTATGAGCCTTGACGAGAACCTCCGCGAGCGGCTCCTCTTCCCGCAACGAACGCTGGTGGTGACGTTGCCGTTTCGGAAAGACTCGTACAAGCATGTCGAAACCGTGTTTGGTTATCGCGTACAGCATCTCTTGACGATGGGGCCGACCAAGGGTGGGATTCGCTATCACGAAGATGTCGGTCTCGGCGAAGTGTCTGCGCTGGCGATGTGGATGAGCTGGAAATGTGCTTTGATGCGTTTACCGTTTGGTGGAGCCAAAGGGGGCGTTCGCATCGACCCGACCGACTTGACGCCGCATGAATTGCAGCGACTGACGCGCCGGTACACGATGGAAGTGATCGAAATGATCGGTCCTGACAAGGACATTCCGGCTCCGGACATGGGAACCAACGAGCAAGTCATGGCCTGGCTGATGGACACTTACAGCCAGCAGATGGGCTACTCGGTACCAACGATCGTGACCGGCAAACCAGTCGCCCTTGGTGGCTCGCTGGGTCGCCGTGAAGCGACCGGACGCGGACTGGTTTACGTGATTGAAGAGGCTGCCAAAGTGATGGGACTCTCCATGAACGGAGCCACGGCCGTCGTGCAAGGTTTCGGTAACGTTGGTAGCAATACGGCTCGGCTACTGGAAGAGCTCGGCACGAAAGTGATCGGTGTGAGCGATGTCTCGACAGGGCTTTATAACCCCAAGGGACTTTCGGTAACCGACTTGCTGCAGTACGTCGAAGACAACCGCGTACTGAAGGGGTATCCACACGCTGAAGAAGTGAGCAATCAGGAGCTGTTGGAACTGAAGTGCGATATCTTGGCCCCCTGTGCCCTGCAGAATCAGATTACCGAAGAGAACGTTGAAAAGCTGCAGTGCAAGATGGTTGCCGAAGGAGCCAACGGTCCAACCACCCTGGAAGCGGACGAGGTGCTCAAGGAACGTGGTATTTTCGTGGTACCAGATGTTCTAGGAAATGCAGGCGGTGTGACAGTTTCCTACTTCGAATGGGTCCAGGGAACACAGAACTATATGTGGACGCTGGACGAGATCAATTCGCGCTTGAAGAAGATTTTGGTCGACGCGTTCCAGAGAACCCTGGGCCGAAGCGAGAAACAAAATCTCGACTTCCGAACTGCGGCACTGATTGAAGGAATCGAACGCGTTGCCGAAGCGAAACTGAAGCGAGGACTGTTTCCTTAAGGGCGATCCGTATGTCGTTAATGATCGGCGCCGCCTTGGCTGCGCCGCAATAGCGCCATTGTAACGAAGTATTGTCCAAGTGTACAACAAATATTGGGCAAGTCTTTGTAAGTATTCGCCAAGCACGGTCGGTTTATGCGACCGTTTTTTCATGGACAAACGCTTCGCGATAAGGGCAGACTTCTTCCGCTGCGCAATGCGTGCAACCTCGCGCCGCGTAACTCTCGGGAAAAACGCACCTTCTCAACAAAATGTGGACACGTGTACACAAAATAGTAGATAATAGGTGAAAAGTATGCCCACCGCAGGAGTCACCTACTGCTGCAGCTTCTGATCGGTACTCTCGAAGATCTTATCGGCACTCTTCGCCACAAAACCTTCGAAGAGCGATCCATTGGGGAGTGGGTAGCGGCGAGCAAACTCGTAGTAGCAGCCTGGCACTTGATGGACGTCGTCGGTGAAATTGACATCGACCACGGAGGCCAGCGTCGAGGACTGCTCGAGATAGACATCGGCGGACCCCTTGATGAGGCCCCCTTCCTGATTCATCGCAAACCCTTCTGAGATAAGGAGTTCTTTCAAGTCTTCGAGCGAGTCGAGCGTTTTCAGTTGGTTCACAAGCACGGTGAAGTGATTCGCGCAGAAGCCGTGAGCCGACATCCAAGCGGCGTACTCGCTTTCCCGAGCCAACGTTTCATAGTCGTCGTAGGAAACGCTCCACAACCGCCCTGCACCACAAAGGGGCGACGGCAGCGAGTCGGCCTCCGGCAGTTGTCCGAGCATGCGGTCGGTGATCGCCCGAAAGTCTTTGGGGAACTGATCGAGAAGGAGTTCACTGATAAAGATTTTCGGCAACGTGGGTTCGGCATGCTGAAAATGCTTCGCGTATAGCTTCTTCGCCTCGAAATGGTACTCACCCCCTTCGACGTACCCCGCGGCAAGAAAGGGTTCCGCAAGCCGATCGATGCCGATCCGAGCATCCTGAAACGTGCGGAACGCGATGTGGTCGTTAACGATCGTTTCCCCCCGCTGCGAAAGCAACTGGTGAATGCGATCCGCCTGAGGGTTAATCCGGCGATACGTGTCCCAAAGGTGATCGATTAGCGTCGTAATAGAGTCGGACATAGGAACCTCCGGGGGTGGGTAGAAGTATTTAGAAATTCTATCCACCTCGGCAGGTTTCGGCCAATAGATTACGTTTCGTCCAAGTCTGGCTTTGCTCCTGGTTTGGTAAAAGCCAAAATCGCGGGAAGCAAAATCAAATCACACAGAAGTGCTGTCGAAAGGAGCATGAACATCAGCCATGCGAATCGAGCGATCGGAACAAACTGGCTGAGCGCGAAGACGAGTAGCCCCAGCGTACAAACGAGCGTTGTCTGAATCATCGCGACACCACACGTCTGAAAGGTTTTCTCAAGTGCCAGCGATACATCGTTGTGTTTCGCCATTTGAGTGCGGAAGTTCGACAGAAAATGCATCGAGTCGTCGACCGCAATTCCCAGGGCAGCACTGGCGGTCAGCACGCCGCCAATTTCAATTTCCCGCCCAAGAGCTCCAAGGGCACCGAAAACGATAGCCGTCGGCAACACGTTAGGAAGCATGATCAAAACACCACCAAGGATACTACGCTGAAGAAGAATCATGATTAACGTGATGGTGGCTAACGCCGTGGAGTAGCTAGTCAACAGATCGCTGAGAAGTTGACTTTGAGCCTTATAAATGAGAGGAAGTCCACCGCAAATTACCACCTCGGGTGGCTGTTCCTGTTGATCAAGAACCGACTGTGTTTCGGAGGCGACCTGATCGAGGAAATTTCCGTAGTCAATTTTTTGCTGAGCCGACACACGCAGGCTCAGCCGCCACAAAGCGGCATCATCTTCATCGACCAAATAGCCCGTTTGTTGAAGCTGACTTCGTTGGTCTAGAAGCATTGCCAGCGTGGCACGTCGTTGAGAGATTTGACGAAAACCTTGCACTTGATCCGAAGGAAGATCAGGTAGGAAATTTAAGGAACTGATCGCCGTTCCGACGCCGTCCATGTTCTTCAGTTTCAGGTTCAGCTGATCGAGTACTCGGAGCCGTCTCAAAAGTTCCTCCGACTGTTCGCGGGCAGGCTGATCGGCCGGAAGTTGCGGCCATTTCAGAACGATCTCCATCGGCACCAAATAACCAATGTGCTCTTCCAGCCAGTTGTAGTCTTGAATGATCTTGGCTTTGGGTTGGAAGAAGTCGCGCATATCGATCGACGTTTCGAGATAGCGCATACCACCGATACCAGCGACGAGCACGCCTAGCGCGGTGATCAGAATTGGAATCCGCTGTTTGGCGACGAACGCTGCCAGTAAACGGCTGGGGAATTTTGATTCCGAAGGAGTATCGCTCTGCCACTTGCGTGGAGGAAACACGGTGATACATGCGGGCAATACCGTCAACAACAACACCGCTCCGGCCAGAATGCCGAGAGCTCCAAACCAACCGAATGCACGAATTGGACTAAGCTGGCTGATGCTTAGGGAAAACATTCCCAGTGCGGTGGTTCCGCCAGCCAACGTGCACGGAAGAAGTGCTTTCCAAACAGCCCGGCTCACACACGCACCGATGTCCTCGTCGGCCGTGATCGACTCGCGAATGTAGTTAACCAGGTGAATACCTCCGGCTATTCCAAGCACGAACGTGAGATTGGCAACCAGCAGTAAAATGCTATCAAGCTGGGCAAAGCTGTAATGCATGATCGCCAGACTGAGGTGTTCGCTAACGAACGCAACCACAAACACAAACCAAGCCAGTCGAATGCTTCGAAGGCAGATGTAAAGCAACGCAATACAAATCAGCCATGACCAAATGTTGAATTCCAGAAGCGAGTTTTTACTGGCCGCATCAATGGCCACACTATCGTAGGTGGGGCCAGCCATGCGGATTTCCGCTCTGGGTTTATCAAGCAGTCGTTCCGCCGTTCGCCAAACGTAGTCAACCGCGGCGGCGCGGTTTTGAATTCCTGAATCGGAAACCAATGCGACCAGGCAGGTCGTTTCGCCGTCTTTGCCGACCAGCCAACCTTCGAGTCGTTGCCGAGCTTCTGTAGATGAAAGTTCAAGCGGTTCTTCGGTCAGATAATCAAGTGACTGGGAACCCGTAAAGACCTCACGAAACCAGGTTTTCTCTTGGCCATAAAAATCGGTGGGCTGTTTGAGTTCCTCCGCCAACTTTGCAACGTTCGGATTGTCCAGTGTGCAGCCGTTCCAGCTGATCATCAGGAGCTCGTCGCTGCCGAACCGTTCGATAAACCAAATTAGCTGCTGGGTTTCTTCAAACGTCGGAGGCAACCAATCTTCCACACGATTAGCCTGACGTTCCCAGGATAGTTTCGCACCATGGTAAACCGGAGGGATCAACGCGCAAAACGCAATAAGAATCAGCCAGCAGACAATTCGGTTGCGAAACATAAGGTGATGAGATGACTATGGTGTTTGGATATGCGTTCAGACTTTGACGACTTTTCAAGAAACCGCCACGCTGTCGAACTTGCTTGATTGTGAGTCTAAGGAAATGTCTTCTGTTACGGTCTTGGCGAACTTGTCGAGCAGCATTTGCGCCGAGTCTAGATCGAGTGATTTAGGATGGTGCCGAATTGTGATCGTCATTCGCCCGCCGCAAATCAAGATTCCAAAAACAGCGTTTGTTTCAGGGCGAAGGGGTGGCGATCCGGTGATTTTGACTAACCGCATTCCGCCTGCTTCGACGCAGCCATCCGATTTGGGCAACCGCACGCCGAGCCGTCGGGAGATGTCCCCGACGTTTGTTAGCACCGTTGTTGCAAAGCAGCGTTTACCAGAGGTGAACCAGCGGAGTAATCCTGGAACTCTATCAACGGTGGCGAGACCTTCCAAGAAGAACATGCCAAGATTCCACTTCTGAACGGCTTCCATTTCCAGAGAAAGTCCTTGCAATAATTCCCGAAAAGTAACGTTACACTCCGAGACGCGCCGTGCCAGGAAAGCGTAACCAAGCACATTAGTGGCCGACAGCGGCTCGTCCGCTTTGTCGCGCATGCTGGTAGGTACATTGATTTGGAGCCAACGCTTTAAACTTTTGCGGCCGCGGAATTCACATTGCCAATCGGACATGACGCGGAAGAGAGCCGTGAGCAATAAGTCGTTGACGTTGACTCCGAGTCGATTCGCTCGGACGCGCAGGGCTTGGGTTTGATCGCGGGAAAGCGTTTCGCAGAGAACGCCTGGATAATGGGATGGATTCTTCGACGTCGGAACTGTGGAACTGTTGGGGATGGAAAGCGGATAGCGGGAGAGATACTTCCAGGCTTCCTGGAGTTTTGCCTTGGTGGCAGTCCAGAACGAGATCGGTTCGGGAGGTAGCTTCCAGCGCGGTCGTCCCCTTTGGGCAAGTAAGTTTTCGTTCAGCGGTGGAAGTGGCAGATTCGTCCCAGTAACTGCTGAATGGTAGACCGCCAGCCAATGGCCGAGGACCCGCAGCGCACCAATTCCATCGCAGCAAGCGTGATGAAACTGAAGTAACAAGCCTAATTTGTCGTTAGAAGCAGAAGCCCAAACGCGAAGACCTGGCTCGATGCTCAGATCGATCGCTTCACCTCGCTCGGGCAGTTCCCAGACAGAACCCGATTGTTGCCAGTGAATTCGCGGAGTCGCATGCGTTCCTGTCTGCCATGACATTCCATTTCCGCGGCCTACGATGGCCGCTGTCAGGAGAGGATGCCGAGCGACTGCCGTGCGAAGTGTGTCTTCAAGGATAGTTCGATCCACCGTTCCTTCGAACGTTACTTCGTAGTGAAATGTCATCGGATGCGAATCACGATCGTCGACGACCATGTAACGCTCGAACGGCGTTAAAGGAAGTTGTCGCGATGAATCCGACGATTGTGACATGAAGTGATTGTTTCTTACGTGGAAGTGAGAGCTTGGATGTTGTCTAGAAATACCACCAGATCTGCAGCCAGCCTTCTTTGGTCGCGGCCATTTGCGGTACAAGCGGCTGGTCGATTTCCATCTCGTCAAGAAGACGTCGTGAAAGGGGTGTCAAATCAATCGTTGTTGGAATATCGCGATCCAAAAGATTCAGTGCGACTCGTCGAATGATCAGCTCGCGGACGTTTCGAGAACCGGTGTCTTCCTTGTTTTCGATCTTAGGCTTATCGACTCGAACAAGATTCCATTCCTTTTCGAGTTCCCCTTCTAGGCGATAGGTGACCGTTGCAATGATGTTGTCCAGCGTTCCCTTCGGAGTCCGTAGCTGGGCGAAATACGCGTGTAGCGTCAGTTCATTTTTCTCGAACTCGAATTGTACTGGGAAGGAGTCGGCGAATGTGAGAAGCAGTTGCTCTTCGGGAGGAGCAGCTTTTTCGGATGCCTTTTCACTGTCCAGGCGTTCTTCCAGCTCTTGTCCGGTAAGTGATTCGCCGGCGAACCAGTCATGGCATAAATACTCGAGCCCGATCTCGTGTATGTTGGCTCCAGCATATCCACCACGAATTCCCTGCACTTGCGGGGAGCCTGGATAGGGCGGCGGTAAGTCCAAAGATGCTACCGTCGAGGCGTCGCGATAACTTAGATTCATTTTTGGAGCGTCTGATTCATTGGATAGCACACGACTCCACAGGGATGACCAAGCTTGATTCAATCGGGCAACTTCCTGACGGACTTCGTCTCCCATGCGTCGCCGGATGTATGCTTCCGTCTTGGCTTCAGAATCGCGTTCGGCACGACTGCTGTTGGCCCTGGCATTTTGCATGGCCCGTTGGACGACCGTATTTGATCCGCGTCGCATGCGGCTTTGAGCGGAGTACGGCTGAACATTAGCGTTGGCAACGACACGCGAGTTGCGGAGGACAAACTTCCCCTGCTCCCAGGCGATGGGAAACTGGGCATCGATCGATGTGGTACTTCGCTGATAGACGATTGCTTCGCTGGCATATGCCGTCGTCTGAGAAGAACTCGTTCCCCGAAAATGCCAATTTAGCGTGCCATTGGAAATTGGATCAAGACTGTATTTCCCGGTAAGCGTTCCGTTGCCGGTCACTGGATATCCGGCAAAACGATCGTTGACATCAAATGATTCACTTACATTGCCGCGCGTCATTTCCTGTAGCAAAGCATCAGAAATATGAAACTGGATAGCAGGCTCTTTCCAGGCAGCACGGGCATCGTCCAATGGCAGCGAAGTAACGTCGTTCGCGGCCAGCCAGGCGGCGGCGTCGTAGCCTTTGCGAAATGTCGCAAGCGATGGTTCTTGCTGCCACGCGACTAACGCATCACGAAGATGCTGGTTTTGCTGTTGAACTAATTCCTTGTTGGGAGGAGGCGTTGGAGGTTTCGGTGGGACAATCGGTGCACCTTCTTGGGCGACCAAAGTGCCGTGTATCAGGAGTCCAAGGCATATTCCCAAAATTCGATAGCCTACTGCGACTTTGCTTTGGGGCGATGTTCGTATCATGGAGTGTCCCCTTCCGTTTGATGCGCAACGCGGATTCGCCACCCATCGCTGGTATCGCTGGCTTGCAAGACGACAATGTTGAAGTGCTTGGCGACTTGATCGAATGATGGTAAACGCTGATAGACAGTGTCCTGATCTTTCAAACCCCAGAATCTGAGCCAAGAGAACTCATCAGTCGGTTGGTCTTCCTTGAGTTGGGTCCATCCGGTTCGTACGAAAGCAGCAGCATTTCCGATTCCTTTCAGCGAAGTTTCTCCTTCGTCTAACTTAGTCAATTGTTCAAGTCGCGTCGTTGAGGGATTGGAGTGCTGGGAAGTTGCCGATACTAACGGGAAAACCGCTTCCGGTGAAGAAGATAATGAAAACTGATCTCCACGAAGCATCGCAGTCAGGCCGTCCAGTGGATCGTCGGGGGAAGCAAGTTGCCATGACATTGATCCATTGTCATGTTCCGTGATCTTCATCTGAGGATCCCCGTCGAACAGAAGCTGCATCGTTTCTTTGGCCTTCGCATCCTTGTGAGCTGTCGCGGTAACCATCCAATCCATGCGATCATCCATAGGACGCAATGTGAGATTGGCTTCCGGGCCTAGCGAGGCAACACGTTCGACCAGATCGATTCCGAGGCCATCTTCGGCTTTGATATCGAGGAGGACATCGTCGAAAGTCCCTTCGATTCCGTCGGCATATGTCTCATCGAAAAGCGGACCCATGTATCGAAAAGCCGCAGGAACCTTCCATGCGCCTGCGAGGACGGCGGATGCACCTTCGGAAAGAATTGGAACGGAACCCTTGAAGTCAGCGCCAAAACGAAACAGTTCGAGTACGTCCCGCTTTTTGCCAGGCACATGAATAAACATGTCAGCCCAAAGACTACTTGATGAGGCATCCACGGAGATAAGAACCGAAATGGAATCGATTTCGCTATAGCCTCGTTTAGTCGCAATCGCTACATCACTCTCTGCCGTGGCCGAGTTGGCGGCATCGTGCAATTCCAAATGCCGCATAGGACTCGCATAACAGAAAACGTGTGGCTCGTCAGATGGAAGTTCAAACTTGCTCTGAATTTTGGAAAATGCGGGAGAATTGGCTAACGACTCTGCGTTGTGAGCTTGAATAAACTCGTTGATGACGTCGTTGCTAGGTGACGCAATCCAAATTTGATCGAGAATTTGAATTTTTAGCCGTCGATTGTTTTCAGTCGAAAGATCAATCGAAGTCTCTGTAGCGTTCCAACTGTCGCCCTTTTGGACGAGTGAATCCCTAACGGAACGGACGATTGCATCTTTATCGGAATCTTCAGGAAAATGAACAACGATTCCTGGAACGGCTTGTTGCGACGTTGTGCCTGAAACGACCCATGCCATTTCATTGGTAGTCGACGTCTGAAGCACATTCCAGAAGTCTAAGAGAAGTCCATCGGGGCCCTGGCGACGTTCCTTGTGAAAGGCATCCATAGCGGTAGACGACCACATTTTACCGATCGAAGTCGTATTCCACTGCTCACTGGTTTCACGTGGCTTTACCACTTGGATGTAGGTGGCGCAGTTGGCCGGAGCCCACTTTTCGGTTTCGGCTTGTGCATGTGCAACGCTCAGGAAGACGACGAGAAGTCCTGCTAAGCCCGTTGATCTTCCGATGCCAATACGCTGATGCCGTTCGTTCGATCTCAAAGAGCTAACCTCTCGATAATGGGGATGGGGCAGCCGGGAATCGTATGGCTGTCGCCAGGATCGCGGTGGAATGGTAAGCGTATCCAAGGATGCCAGATAGTAAGCCGATTCCGACGACGCAAAGCCATTTCGGCAACAGGAGGTTTCCAAGCATCGACGCGGTGATCCATAGCATGACTATCGTGACAACTGAAGAACAAAGCCCACGGACGAAACCAATTTGAAGTCCGTAACGTTGCCAAGGAGCATCGTTCGGCCAAGGGATGTCGACGATTCCTTGAGACCGTACGCGTGCGGCATTTGCGACACCGAAAAAGGAGCTTGCTAGGGGAAGGATGAAGCACATGGGGCCGAGCATGGACAGCAGTGAATAGCCACCAATCAAAGGTAATGATTGAGCAGGCCAAAACACGCCGATGGCAATGACAAAGTTAATGGTGAACGTAATGAAAAATTCAAGCACACCAGCCTTCTGCAATGCAAATTGTCGGAGCGTAAGTTTCGCCGAGGCGGCATTCATGATGGCAAAGTCTGATTTCTCAGTTAAGCAATGGGACTACCTTCCTGCGAAATTGCAGGATTGGTCATGACAATCACGCCTTCATAGCCTTCAATTTTAATCAATAATCGCCCTTCCCCGTCGCGAAGATCGATATCGAATACGGCTTGAGTTTCAGATCGCTCGCGAAGACGAATGTAAGCGTATGCTTCCGTTCCTGGGGCTGGTAAGTCGATCAACGATAGTCGCTGGATACCGGTTGGCAAAACGACCGCCGCTGACTCACCGAGCCAAAAGTGGATGCCAGCGGCGAAGAAGCAAGCATCAATTAGGATTGCCGGAAGGAACGTTCTGCCTGTTGAGCGTTCTCCATAAAACTCTTGGGGGTCAGGCACGTTCACGCGGAACCAACTTATGCTGCCATCGTAATACACGCCGCGAACTTGGCGATACATCGGCCCGTGATAAAGCACTAAACGATCTTCCGGATAGTTTACATCGTGATAACCAGGTGGAAACGGTACCGGCTCGTCGATCGGAAGTTCGGCGTCTTCCTTTACCACGCAACGAAAGTGAACACGATCCTTCTGAAGGACAACTCCTTTTCGATTACAAAAGTCGGTTAGAAATTCGCAAATGATGCCTTGTTCCGTTCGGGTGACCTGAATGTTCGATTCGGCAGGGTCATCTGTCAGTAGTCGCCAGGCTTGTTTTACTTCCAAGTCTTCTAAGACGGCAAAAGATGAATCCTTCATCAAAAGTGTAGCCGCTTGAGCACATGCGTCCGCGAAGCCGACCAATGGGAATATCGGCCGTGACTTAAACATATGCTCTTGTAAGAATCGGTCGCTCGCTGGCTGAGAGATCATTCGGACACGAACTTGCTCGGCATCTTGGAACACTAGGCTATCGACGAAAGGGAGAGGCCAGATTGCCGATTCATCTCCTTTCGCTTCCGTCGAGGCTGTAAAGCGAATAATTTGTCCTGGATGATTAGGATGAGGAATGGCAACCTCCCCTTGCTTTTGACCGGCATCTAATTGGGAAATCAGATTTTCAATGATGGCCGTGGAATCGTCGAGCGATACATTTCTGTCTGACTGCTTGATGACCCCAGGAGGTGCTACTGCTACGTTGGGCGCGAGCTCTTCCAGCCGGTCGTCGGGAAACTGAAGCTTGAAGTAATTCCAATCAGTGATGACGACTTCTGGTTCTGGACAGCCACGAAGGAGTTCGTCGATAAGGTGATTTGTTCCTTCAAGCGTTGGCATGAACGTCATATGAGCAAACTCTTTCGCGAACTTCGTCTCTGGCCGCACCGCCATTCCGACTTCATCCCAAGAGTGCCAATCGATAGCGACCGACGCAACGTCTGGTCGTCTGCGGCGGTACCACCCAATCAACTTGCTGAGTAGCTCGTTCGATAGGCAATAGTCGGTCTGCCCGGTGCCTCCGAAGCGTCCACTAATCGACGAGAACGCAACAAAATATTTGAGTGGGTCGTTGCTGGTCAATTCCATTAAAGCTACGGCGCCGTCCACTTTTGAGCCGACCGTTCGCTTGACGTTATCTGCCTTCTTATTGTGGAAAGACGCCGCTTTTTCGTAGCCAGCACCATGAATGATTCCATCAATCTCGCCGTGCTTAGCTCTAATGATCTCCAGCAGAGACGCGAGTGCGGAGCGGTTAGTGATATCGCATGGGTAGTAATTGACTTGAAGACCCATGGCCTGCATTTCAGCCAAATTGCGGTCGATTTCGATTCCCTTCTCAACTCGCTCCCAGGACTGAATGGGAACCGCACCATCCGCGATGGCTTGCTTCATCACTTTCGCACGGAGTTCTTTTGTTTGAGCCTCGTCGAAGTCACGCCAGGCAGGATCGACTTGGGGAAGAGGGCTCGATCCGATTAAGTGTAGTGTCACCCCGTATCGCTTTCCGATTGCCTTGGCAACCGCCGCAGTGACACCACGAGCTCCTCCTGTGATGATCCAATTCTTGCCAAACGACCGACTCTGTTCAGGCAACATATCGATCGGCTGTGGTATGGTCACCACTCGATAACGCTGCTCCCCGACGTAACCGATCTCTTGATTACATGCATTGCCTGATTGAAATTCTTCCAGCAATCGGTCAGCGATAAAATCTGGCGATGCGGTGGGCTCGAAGTCGACCAAGTTTGTTTGAAATTGCCAATCGGTTGTCCGACCCTGCTCGACGGCCAAGCCTTTGTGCATGCCGGTGACAAATCCACCCAATGGCGACCGATGTCGATCGTTGAAACCAAGCTGGCCTCCCAAGCATGTCGCTGCTAAGAAGGAACCACGAGCGACTTGCTTTGCTTTGTTGAGATGAGTAAACCAACGTTGGCAAGCCAAGTACGGATTTAGTACTTTCTCGTCGCGCAGTATATTCCAAGCAACCTCCGCGAGTCCAAAATCAGGCCCTTCATTCCAATCAGAGAGAAGGATGAGATTAGGAATGGGGCCCTTTTCGCATGCTGCGTCAATCTTTTTGATCGTAGCATCGATGTCGTGCAGGTTGTCGACCAACGTCGTCGAAATTCCTTGCTGACGAAGACGTTGTTGGAGGGCTGTAGCAACTCGACTATTGCCGAGAATGATCACACCACCTGACAAACGTTGTAGATCAAATGTTGGTTCGAGACGATTCTGTGGAATGACTCGAACAACGAATCGCTCGCAAACATTACCTGAGGTTGGACGTGGTGAAGCCCCGTTGATTGACTGAACTTGTTCACAAAACGACTCAGGGGAAATGCAAACATCGCGATCCAAGGACTGCACTTCGCCCACTTCATTTTTAATAGAAGCGGATTGTGGAGTCATGGGGGATAGCCCGATCATCTGGTGAAGATCTAGCTCATAGAACTGGTTTTCGTCCAGACCGGAATGAGTTCCGGGCGTGATCCAAACCTTGGCATTGACCGTGTCAAAGACAACGCTGATCTGATTATCAACGCGTCGAATTGTGTTCATGGTCGGAAATCGAGCTTCTTTGTTGCGTCCAATGTCGAAGCGATCGCGGAGCCATGTCTGTACAGTGTGCCGCGAAGGAGGCCCATTACGATGCAATTGCTGTAGTCTTTCTAGGCGACGCAGCGAGTGAGCAGGAACTTCCTCAATCGGAGTAAATAAGCGAGCATGGTTCGTCGCAAACGTATCTGAGACAACATTTTCCTGCCTGATGTGATTTCCATCGTATTCTAAGTAGACGTGTTGATTCCGTTTAGCATCACTGACAAAAAGTCCCCACGCTCCGGTCTTGGGATAACGCTCTAAGTGTTGTACTACTTCATCAATGCTGTTGGAGAATTGGAGTAACTTAAGAATCAACTCTCCGTGCAATAGACCTCGACGGGTTTCAATTCGCCTAGGTAGATCGAGTAGTTTGCTACTGGTAATCGCGATCCCAGCAGCATTAACACCGTTGATCGCCCTGGCATGACCCACAGGTGAGAAAACGACATGCGCGTTTCCTTGCTCAGGATGGCGAATCTGAACACATCGCTTTAAAGTCTCTCGAAGATAGAGCGCGAGTGGGAGGTCTTCATTCGCTGCATGAATGCAAGCGTTGGGTTTATCTGTTTCCTGTAACAAAACTTGAACGCAGCCTGTTTCGATATCGAAGTAGCCCCGCATGTTATGAGCAATAACCGACTCGATGTTCACGCCAGCCCCATCGGCAATGCCGCGGATTTCATCCATCGCATCGGCATCGAAGAGGTCGTCACGCAATTTCCAGGCGAAATCGAGGGACGGCAGACTTCGCGCTGTTTGAGAGTCGGCAAGATCACATACACGCTGCAAACAGGCCTTGATTTCACGGGCGAACATTTCGCCGTGCGTCTTGCCCATTTGGTATCGACTTCCGGACAGCCTAGCGATGCGAAGCCCGTCTGGAAGTGATTGAGTCGTATGCATTGTCGACTTGTCAGGCTGGGATGCCAATGCGCCTGTAGCGAGCATTGCCGCTTTAAGTCTCGCGAGCGATTCACCATCGCTTCGGCGTTTATGATTGGATGACACGACAACGATATTGGGGTCTTTGACAATAGATCGGGTGAGATCGCTCAGCACCGTTGAGGGCCCGAGTTCCACGAATACGTTAACCCCTTCGCTTCGGAGATGTTCAATCTGGTGAACAAAGTCGACTTGACGTGTCAGCTGCTCGACAAGGTTTCCACGAATTCGATCCGAATTGGATGCGTATTCTCCGTCGATGCTGCTAAACAAGGGGGTCGTAATGCCATTGAATGAAATGGAATCGAGTCGTTGCTTGAAGATCGGCTGAGCGGACTTCATCAACGGTGAATGATACGGACGAGGTACCTTCAGTAGGCGGCATCGGATTCCTTGATTCGTAAGCGAACGCTCCAACGCTTCGAGATTGGCACGCTTGCCTGAAAGAACGATTTGCTGAAGAGAATTGCGGTTCGCGATATGAACGTCGCCGTTGTGGCTCTGACAAAGTTGTTGGGCTGTTTTCAAGTCGATTTGACAAGAGAGCATTGCACCATCTATCGCTGGCGTTTCATCAATGGAATCGCATCGCAGTTTCGTCGCAAGTGCCGCTTCACGGAACGACCATACCCCGGAAGCGTATAGAGCCGGAAATTCTCCGTAGCTGTGGGCAGTGATGACATCAGGGGTAATTCCTAAGTTGCGTACCACGTCCAGAAGAATCGCGTCCGCAACTAATAGCGCTAGCTGCGTTCGGAATACGTGTTCACCAAGCTGATCTGCATTCGTGACAACGAGATTTTCGTAAGTCGGATAGCCAAGCGATTGCAACGTACGATCAAGTTTCTGGACCGTTTGCTGCGCAGTGGGATCGCTTTGAACCAGATCCTGAAGCATTCCAGCGTATTGAGAGCCCTGTCCAGGAAATAGGAACGCGACCTTCGCTTGCGTTCCGCGCGAAACAAAGTAGATGCCCTGCCCTTCCCAGATACTTTCACGGGTCGGGTGTTCGAAGTACTTTACCAAGGCTTGAAGTTTTTGACGCAGTTCTTCGTCTGATCGAGCGACCAACCCAACTGCATAAGGAGCAGTTCGATCGGCAACGCGCGATTCTAGTTCAGCGAATGGACTGGCTGATTTTAGAATCGCTTCAGCCGTTGAAAGCAGATCGGAAACGGTCGCCGCTTCGAGTACGGCTGCCTTCCAAGGATTTTCTTTTGGCAGCGAAGTATCTTGAGCGCCTTGGCTTGGAGCTAACAGTTCAAGCTGGCATCGCTGTCCGGATAGATCCGTTTGTGATAGTTTGACAGGATGAAGGGCGACTTTGACTTCTTCGCTAGAATCCTCATTAGCGGAGGTCCGTGTATCGTTTGATCTAACAATTTCCTTAAGTAAGGAAATCATCCCAGTGGTTCCTGAGAGATTTCCAAATTGGCTCGAAATGTCGCTCTTTATGGCGTTATCTTCCGCGGCCGACGATGGAGTCCTTTCAATGCGGACATCGCGAATCACTCCTAGAATTTTGTCGCCATCACGTTGAGCATCAGGAAGACGCTTCAGGATGACAACCCCGGTCCCTTCACCAGGCACTTCCTTCGAGCGATTCGCAGAGAGCAGCTTTTGATATGCACCAATTCCCATCGATCGCTGACCTGCGGCACAAATTACTGTATCACAGGAGCGACTCAATAAAAGGTTTTGAGCGACTTGGAGCGCGGCAAAGGATGAGGTCGCTCCGCTGTCGATGGCACATGCGCCCCCCAACAGATCGAAGGTTTTCGTTATTCGCGAAGCGAGAGAACTATTCGTGAAACTACCAGTGTCATCGTTTAATGCGGGGAAACGATCATGCACTTTCTGTTGAAACTCATTGAGCGCTGATTCTATTTCATCTTCACGCGTTCCGTTTTCAGAAAGGAGTTGACGAAAAGCCTCCTGTACTTCTGGTAGCCTTATGACAAACTGAAGCTGATCATAAAACTCGCCGCCGACTTCGTTTCCAACCACGACAGCTGTGCTTGAGCGATCTAGCTTACTTAGAAATACTGACGACTCTAAAGCCCTGTCGATAGTATCCAAAAGCATAAACTGAAGTGGGTCGGCCGCAGCGATTTGAAGCGGTGGAATTCGATGCTTCCGCCAGTCGTATTCGAAGTCTCGCAGGAAACCTCCCGTCCACTGAGATGCTGTCCCGGCAGACAATAGGGAAGGTTCCCAACGTTCCTTAGGAACAGCTGTTCTTTGATCATTTCCAGCGCGAACGACCTCCCAAAAGTCCTTTAAAGACTTTGCACCGGGAACGAGTACTTCGGCGGCGACAATGGCCAGGTAGCGTTCCTCTGGGGTGGTATCTTGCTGCGGAAATTTCGGTACGGCAACCTGTGTCGATCGACTGCGATCAAACTCGTCAACCACAACGTGAGCATTGAGACCTCCCACGCCAAATGCGTTCACGGCCCCTCTTCTTGAACCACCCGAGGCAGGAAGCTGCCATGGCTGAGCCGAGAGTGGCAAGCTGAATGGCAGGTTGCTCCAGTCGATTCGAGAATTGGGCTGAGTGACGTTAGTAACGGGAGGAATCGTCTGGGCCTTCATCGCCAGAACTGTTTTCACGAGACCAGCCAATCCGGCAGGTTCCAAAGTGTGACCGATGTTTGCTTTTACACTTCCAATTGGGATCTTCTGCCCCTTAGCAAGACTAGTCCCCATGACGTCGCTTAAAGCAAGAAGTTCTGTTGAGTCCCCGACCAGCGTTGATGTTGCATGGGTTTCGATATATTGCACAGAATCAGGAGGCACGTCGGACGAGTAAGCGCGTCGCAGGGCCTCGGCTTGTCCTTCTCTGAGAGGTGCCCAAAGGCTTTTGCCCTTGCCGTCAGACGACAATCCAATTCCACGGATGACCGCGTGAATAGGATCGCCATCAGATAGGGCCTTTTCAAGCGTCTTAACAATACAAGTAACATGGCCTTCCGCGGTAACAAGGCCATCGGCAGTGTTGTCAAAAGGACGAGATCCGGTACCACTGATCGATTGGGCTTTGGAAAACAGAAGTAGGTTTTCCAGTTTGAGGCTTGAAGATGCCCCTACCACGGCCGCGTCAATTTGGCCGAGCTCTAACGCATGTGCGGCATACGCAAGTGCGACGAGACCGGAACTACATGCAGCGTTGAGCGACATTGTCGTTCCAAGAAGGCCAAACGATTTAGCCACCAGACTTGCGGCTTGGGATGCTTCTACGAATGGTCCTCCGCCGTCGTTTCGCGAGGGAAGCTGATCACGTAGACGATGTGCGATTTCTTCGACCCAAGTTTCTGCGTTACTTCCGGCGATTCTATCAAATGCAGGCAAACTCCGGAGAATTGAGAGCCCTTGAGGTAACATCGAAGCGAACGCCAGATCACCATTTAAGGACGTTCCTTGGGTATGCCCCATGTATACGCCTGTCCGTGTCCCAGCGGTTTTGTGAGGATCCATTTGGGCGTGTTGAAATGCATCAGCAACAATTTGGCAGAGTTCCAAGTGACAAGGATCTGCGTTTAGTACATCCTCGTCGGAAAGCAGGAATTTCTGGAAAGCTTGTGCCCTATGTGGAGATAGAGCTCCGATCGAACTGTAGGTGCGACCTGGTTTTCCTCGCTGAGCGTTGAAATAGAGTCGACGATTCAGCCGTGCCGAAGGCAATTGACCGATTGCAGAACGTCCTTCGAGAATTAGATTCCAGTAGGCACTGAGATTCGGAGAATCTGGGAGATGACATGCCATGCCAACGATCGCCAGCGGCATGTGAACTCTTTTTGGTTCGCGGAAATCAGGCGCGGCTTCTAGTTGTGTCGCTTGTTTGACGGAGACAGTGTGCGAAGAGTGTTTGCCGTTTCGATGGACTGTATCGCGATTGACAGAGTCCTCTTGAGGGTCGTCAGATCGTTTTTCAGCAGGTTGTCCGGCAGGCTCGAGTAGGAAGATATTGGCTGGACCACTTGGATCCCAATCGGCCACGATAGATCGGATCGGTTGATGGTGGCCAGGAAGGGCTCCGCCAGACAATTGAAACTTCCGTTCTCCTACTTGAAGTTGCTGCGGAGATTGGAGCTGAGGGAAATCTGCGAACGCATGCCTCTGTTTCATCTGCTCGATGGCGGCCAACAAGGCAATCATCCCCGATCCGCCCCCGCAATGACCTGTGCGAGGTGTCACGCTGTGCAAATAGGGAGTTGTTGATGTTGCCGGACAAAGTTCCGCGAATGACTCGAACGTCTCTTCATCGCACTCGCTTCCTGCCGATGCGACTTGAATGATGTCGGCTTTCGGCAAACGTTGTGAAGAAAGCCTCGATACGGCCGCCGCGAGTCCTTCACTTGGCTTCGCACCGGAACCACTTCCGACGCCTCTGATAACCGCATGGATCTTTCGATTTGCTTTTTGTGCATCCGATAGACGCTGAAGTATCATGACGCCGACACCCTCTCCGGGTGCAACGCCAGGTGCGTTACCTGAGAACGCCGACCGATCTGACTGGTGAACGAGGGCATCGCACATGGAGATTCCCTCGAAAACGGGGAGCCCCATTGATCGCTGCCCTGCGGCGCAAATCACCGTATCCATTTCGCCGCTTAGCAATATATCGGCAGCGGTAGCAATCGCCGTCCCAGTCGAGGCATCGCCCGTGTCAATCGCCAAAGCGCCACCCATCAGATCAAACATCTTCGTGATCCGGGAGGCAAGCGTGCTAGAAGTAAAGCTACCAGTCTCATCCAGCAACGCAGGTTTGAGCTTCAAGATAAGCTCACCAAATTGTTCGACAATTTGATCGACCTTAGCACGAAGAATTCCTTTGCTGCTCAGCTGCTTGGCTAGGGCGAGCTGCATTTCAGGGACGCGAACTCCCATCACTAAATCTGTCGAGAAATCGCTGCCGAACTGTGATCCTACGATCACACTTGCCTTGGTTCGATCGTAGGTGTCAGGTGTCAGTCCGGCATCATCTAGCGCGGCATCCACGGCATCGAGAATCATAAATTGCAGTGGGTTGGCGCTGGCGATCTCCTTGGGGGGGACACGATGTTTGCGCCAATCGTACTCATAGTCTTCGAGGAAACCACCAAGGGTTCCGGTACTGTGATAGAGTTCCGGCTTATCGGACAGTGAGTATTCTGGCTTCCAGCGTTTTTGAACGTGTGACTTCGGGTCGTGATTCGACTGGAGTAGCTTGGCAAATTCTTTGACGGTACGAGCGCCGGGAAGAATCGCCGAAATACCGACAACCGCAATAGCATCTTCTTGTTGCGGGCAGGCTTGCTTTACATCGACGCGCGACCGGTGTGTTTGGGGCTGAAACTCTTCGACAACAACGTGTGTATTCAAACCTCCGATACCAAATGCGTTGACGGCAGCAAGCCGTGGCCGTCCATCAACATTTTCGGGCCATTGTTGATTTTCGGATGGCACATAGAAAGGAGCTCGGTCCCAATCAATTCGTGGATTTAGCTCATGACAATTGATTTGTTTAGGAATGGTTTTGTGCTTGAGCGCGAGAATTACTTTTAAAAGTCCCGCAATTCCTGCCGTTTCTAGTGTATGACCAACATTGGCTTTGATGCTGCCGACCGGAATACGATTCGGCTTAATTCGGTCGGTTAGCGACTCTATGAGCGCTGCCATTTCGGTCGCATCGCCGACTTGTGTCGATGTTGCATGCGCTTCCACGAATTGAAGATATTGCGGATCGACCGATCCTTGGTAGGCTCTATCGATGGCGAGAACCTGCCCTTCTTTACGTGGAGCCCAAAGGCTTTTCCCTTTTCCATCAGAGGAGACGCCAATACCACGAATCACAGCTTGAATGTTGTCCCCATCTTCGAGTGCAGCCTCGAGAGTCTTGACGACCAGGACGACATGCCCCTCTGAAACGAGAAGCCCGTCGGCTTTGGCGTCAAAGGGTCGAGAATCGTTTGGCGAAATTGAGTGAGCCTTCGAGAACAGCACCATGCTGTCGAGGCTACAGAACGATGCGCCTCCTACGACTGCCATGCGAATCGAACCGCGACGAAGTGCACGACCGGCGATCGCGAGTGCCTGAAGCGAGGAAGCGCAAGCCGCGTTGATGGCGCATACAGGTCCCGTGAAACCAAACGTGTTAGCAACGAGCAACGCTCCATGGTGCGAGCAGACGCGCGTACCGACGCCTTTGGTCAAATGAGGTAACGCGGAACGAATTTCCAGCGCTGCGTCTCCGAAAATCTTTCGAGCGATTTCTGGACTTTCGCCGAATAGATTTTGAAATTCAGGGATCTGCGATGCTTCCGAAAGAGCTTCTTCCGAGCATGTGCCGTAGACCATATCACCGGGCGTATCGCTTCCGCGCGTGTGGCCGAGGAACACACCGGTGCTTTTGCAGGGTACATTTTTTAGGTCGTAACCAGCGTTCTGAAGTGCTTCAGCTGTTGTATTGCAGAAACTTAGATGACCAGGATCGTTTTTCGTCTTTGACTGATCGGGCAAATCTACTTGACTAGGATCCGGAGATTGAAATTCAATCGTCCCGGCTGCCTTAGAGTAAGTGCGGCCTACGAGTCCCTTTTCCGGATCAAAATAGATTTCTTCGTTGAGACGTTCCGGTGGCATCTCGCCGACGGTACAGCGACCGTCGGTAAGCACCTTCCATAATTCATCAACGTTTTTGGCTCCGGGAAGTCGGCAACCAATTCCAACGATTGCCAGCGGTGTTTGCTCGTTCATGCGCTAATTGATTCTGCGTTCGCTGAGTTTTCATATTGCCTTCCGTGGCGTAGATAGGTTGTTCGGTGGCTTACACGTGCACTGCCGCGCCGCCGTCAACGGTGATGGTTTCCCCTTGGATCAGATCGCTTAGCGGGCTGGAGAGAAAGAGAACCACGTTCGCAACATCTTCGACTTCGAGCATGCGAGTTCCCATCATTGATTTATGAACTCGACCGGCAAACATCTCTGCGGAGTTCGGAATGAGCCGCGTCGAATCGGTTTCAACAAGGCCCGACTTTACGATGTTGACGTTGATATTGCGGTCGCCGAGTTCCAACGTTAGATGCCGTGCGACACTCTCGAGTGCCGCTTTCGAACCACCCACCAAGCCATACATAGGAAGCGCCATGTGTGATCCGTGGCTTGACATGGCTACGACTTTGCCACGCCCGGAGCTTGCTTCCAGCAATGGAGCGGCTCCTTTTACTAAGTGAATCAACGCAAGCACATTGGTTTTCATCGCAGCCACAAAGTGGTTCGATTGAGAGTCGAGTAGTGGACGAAATCCCCCTGTGGCTGCGTTGCTGACAAGAATATCGAGTTGGCCAATCTCTTGTTGGATGTACTCAAACATCGATTGGACATCGTCTTCTTCACTGATATCTGCTCGAATAATCCAAACGCGGCGACCACGCTGTTTGATGAGCTGTGCGGTTTCCAGTGCGGCTTGGCGAGAACTGACATAGTTGATAATGACGTCGCATCCCGCTTCTGCCAGTTTAAGTGCACAAGCTCGGCCAATACCGCGAGAGCTACCTGATACGAGGGCAACTTTTCCTTGCAAATTGATCATCGTGTTATCCCTGGTTTGGACGGCTATACTGCCGAATTATCAATGTAGGTATTTTCTTAGGTGATTAAATGTCGACAGGGCCAAGACCTCGCAATGCTTACCGTCGCGGCCGACATGGAGGTCTGCATGACCGTGATTGATCGCGAGGTCGACGCGGAAACGTGAACCATTTCGCCATCGCGGTCTGTGATCGATAGAGTTCTGGGATTAAATGCCTCTTGCGTGCGTAGTGACTTGAAGGCGGCTTCTTTTATCGACCAAGCTGCTGTTGATGACATTCCCCACCCTTCCAGACGCTCGACTTCTTCGGTGGAAAACCAATCGCGTGCAAAGGCGGATGGAATATCGTCGTTTTCAACTAAATCAATTCCAATAAACTCGGTAGGGTGAAGTGTGATGGCGGCTGCAACGAATCGTTCGGAATGCGAAATCGATAGAAAACATGGGTAGGGATTGCCGTTGAGATAAACTCGCGGAGGTTGTCCACGCTGCCGCGTGGTTCGGGAAAGTATTTCCCACTTTGTCGAATACCCGGTAACGTCTTCTAGCAGTTGTTTCGCAACGGTCCGACCCGCGATCCAATCGAGCTTTCTTTGCGGCGCGCGAAACATTGACATTTCTGCGTGCTCGGCGTCCGAAACGTCAGATAAATCGAAAAACGAAACTGATTCGACTGCTGTCCTTCGCATGACAAAGGCAGTAACGAGATCCCATTTCAGGGTTCGCATTCGGGGCGTAATTGCCGTATCGATCATGAAGTGACAACTTGTTTCGCGATAAACTCCGAAACATGACTCAACGTTGGAAAGTCATCGAGAGTCAGGGACGTGTCAGGTTCCACGTCAAAGTGTTCACCGATCTCACCAAAGAGTTGGGCCTTCTTGATCGAGTCAATTCCCAAGTCGGCTTCCAGGTCTGCGTCCATTTCGACAATTTCTGGCGGATAACCGGTTTGTTCGACGACGAAGTTCACCAGGAACTCATCTAGTTCGCGGCGTGACCACGAATGTGCGTGTCCATTGTTAGGACTTCCATTTGTTGCAGCACCATTGCTATAGGATGCTGTAGCAGGATTCGTCGGAGTAGTAATGGGAGCAACTGGAGTGGGTTGATCTGCTGGTCGATCGTTACGGAGAATAAAGTTCGCAACGGTTTGCAGAGAAGGGAAATCATCAAGCGTCAAGTTCGGATCAGGTTCGACGCTGAAGTGTTGTCCGATCTCACCAAATAGTTGGGCCTTCTTGATCGAATCGATTCCCAAATCAGCTTCGAGATCCGCGTCCATTTCGACGATCTCTGGCGGATAGCCGGTTTGCTCTACGACAAAGTTGACGAGAAACTCCGTTAACTCTTCCGCAGTCATCGATGAGGAAGTGCAGCTAATGGATTCAGTCGTCGCTTTAGGTAAATTTTCGACTACACGGCTTGCAGTAAACTCTGCGACTTCTGTGCTCTGTGTGTCCCCGCTTTCAGAGAGAAGATAGTCTGCTACATGTTTCAACGTTGGAAAGTCATCCAGAGTCAGATTGGGATCTGGTTCAACCTGGAATTGCTGCCCGATTTCTCCAAACAGCTGTGCCTTTTTGATAGAGTCGATTCCTAGATCAGCTTCCAGATCGGCGTCCATTTCAACAATTTCCGGTGGATAGCCGGTTTGCTCGACGACGAAGTTGATTAAGAACTCCTCTAGCTGTTGGGGCGTCCACTCAGGCGCTTTGGTGGCGTCTGATGAAGCGGGAACAGGCGTCGAAACTCCCTGGTTGGGTGCTGCCACTTCTGCTAACGGTTCATCGCTTATGCGAGAGTGATCTGGAGCGAAGCCGTTGCTGGATGTGGGAGGATGATGACCGTTTCGCAGTTCCGATGGAGTCGCGGAGGCTTGTGCCTTTTGCCGCATCTTATTCTTCCGTACCATCGTGGCGTCAAAGTGTGGGATTCCATCGAAGTTCTGAGTTTCTGATTCCATGTTGCTCGGTGCAAGGTCTTGAGTAGGTTGAAAACGATAGGCCACCGTCGATCCTCGTTCTATTAGGATGTGATACGCCGAGTCGGCATAGCCAGTGTTGTGGACAGCGGTCACAAGCCTTCCCTGAGGGTTAGCTGGATGAAAATCTTGTGGTTGTTGCAGGACAGCAAAGCGATGGGTAATTACATCGGTGGATGGTTGTTGCAGTTTGAACGTTTGGCTCAATTTCAGTGAGTTGAGCTCAATAGTTGCTTTGACGGTCGAGACGGCCCCGACTGCGCTGCCGGTATGACCGACCTGAGAACTTATGCAGTCAAGTAATAACGGATACGGTCGGTGTGAACTGCTATAAACTTCAGCAATGCCAGCCAGTTCCTCACGCGTTGACGTAGGCACGCCAAGAGTTGTTGTTTCAATTCGAGCCACATCCGTGGAGGTTACCGGGGCTTGGGACAACGAAGTAGCTTTCAGCGCTCTTCGGGAGGCTAACGCAGATGCATCACGCAAATTCGGTGCCGTTGCTACGCCAATACCTTGGATGATCCCGTGGATCGGCATGCCCTTGGCCCGTGCATCGGAGAGTCGCATTAAAAGCAGTACGCCACAGCCTTCCCCTGGAAGACCTCCATCACAAGCTTTGTCAAATGGTGAGACGGCTGAACCCTGGGACAACATGCCTGCCATGCCCATGCCTTCAAACCTCGTGATGCTGAGATCTTCCTGAGCGCCGACGCAAACCATCATGTCACAGTCGCCGGCGAGCAACTGATCGGCACAGCACATCAATGCGGACGAGGATGACGTTGCATCGGAGTCTACGGCGACACCTCCTCCCATCAAATCGAACGACTTGGTGATACGAGATGCCAAACTACTGCTAGTAAAACTCCCCGTTTCATCCAGCAATGCGGGCATCTCCTTGAGCAATTCGTCCGCATATTCCTGAGAGATGTTTTCTGCTACTGACTCTTGCACACCCAGTTGATTCAGGTGATTTTGTAAGCGACGCTGGAAATCAGGAATTCGGAGGCCCATCAACAGCTTGTTGGAAAATTCTCCACCGAACGTGTTGCCTACCATCACGCCAATTTTGCGGCGATCGATTTCCTTCGGTTCCAATCCCGCATCTGCGAACGCTTCTTCGACCGCGTCCAGGATCATAAATTGAAGTGGACTGGCACTCGCAATTTGTTTGGGAGGAATACGGTGCTTACGCCAATCGTATTCATGTCCAACTACTTCTCCTGCAAGGGTCGTATGAACTTGGTGAACGCCGATTTGGCCTGGTATCAGATAGTCGTCAACATTCAGATGCTTAGCAGTAAGGGGTTGCTTCGGGTCTTTGCCAGATTGGATCAAGTCCATCAGTTCGGAAACACTTAAAGCTCCTGCAACAACGCTCCCTCGGCCAACAACCGCAATGGCTTCATCGCTGGAACTGGCTGCCGACTGATCACGCGAAGGTTGGAGTTGGCGAAACGATTTAGATGATTCCGCAGCATATTCGTCGATAACAATATGAGCATTGAGTCCCCCAATGCCAAACGCATTGACAGCGGCACGACGGGGAGAATCTTCGGGCCGTTGCCATGGACTAGATTGTCGAGGGACGTGAAATGGAATTTCATTCCAGGGAATCGAGGGATTGAGAGTCTCAAGATTCGTCGCTGAAGGAATCTCTTGATGCTCAATACATAGAATCGATTTGAGCAATCCACTGATTCCAGCGGTTTCCAATGTATGACCGATATTGGCTTTTACGCTACCGATCGGAATGCGTTTACCCTTGGAGAGGCTCATCGCTTCGTGCAGAGCGCGGAGTTCCGTAGCATCTCCAACTTGTGTTGATGTTGCGTGAGCTTCGATGTACTGAACCGATTCAGGCGAGATGGACTGATAAGCGCGACGGATTGCCTCTATTTGTCCTTCATGTCGCGGCGCCCAAAGACTTTTACCCTTACCATCTGAGGAAATTCCGATGGATCGGATAACGGCATGAATTCGATTGCCATCTACGATTGCTTCATCAAGCCGCTTAAGAATGACTGTGGCGTATCCTTCCCCTACCACAAGCCCATCCGCCTTAGCATCGAATGGACGTGAGCCCTCTGCTGACAAAGAGTGGGCTTGCGAAAACATCACGAACGTATCGTGATGGGCAAAGGAAGCCCCGCCGACTAATGCTAGGTCGATTCTGCCTGACTGAAGTGCCCGAACTCCCTGGGCGAGAGCATGTAGAGACGACGCACAAGCCGAATTGAACGCCATATAGGGGCCGTTTAATCCGAACGTATGATTCAACATTCCAGCCGCAATTGCTGCTCCGATTGCTGGGCCTCCATGCGGATCACGATGAGGCATATCTTGGCGAACTTCGTCGACGATTTGGTCGATGATCTCCTCGCCAACGCGACCTAAATCTTGAAAATGCTTGCTGCGGCGAAGAATAGGTGCGATCTGGCGAATATACGTTCCGTATGAAAGATCACCAGCGAGTCCACTGTTTCGCGTATGACCGATAAAGACGCCACCGTTAGTTGTTCGGTTATGCCACGGTATATCGGCATTAATGAAAGCTTCCGCTGCAACTTCGCAGAGAGTTCGATAGGCAATTTCAGGGCAGTTCCGCACGCTGTCTGGTAACAAGTCGAATGCGCTACTGTGGTAGTCATAATCAACGAGACAACCGATTCGCGAATACGACCGATTGCGAACGCCTCGCTTGGGATCATAGTAAAGTTCGTAATCGAATCGGTCTGGGGGCAACTGCTGCTCTGTCGAAATTCCATCGCGTATCAATCGCCAAAAGTCATCAAGCGTATTAGCGCCCGGCAGGCGACATGCCATACCTACGATAGCAATCGGACTGGAATTGGAGAGTCGGTCCATTGGTAAGTCTTGACGATCTTAGGGACGCTGCGCGAAGCGAAGCATCTTGGTTTCAATATCAGGGTGCAGCGATTGCGGCACTTGGAACTGAATGCGAATTCACCGTTCGTGTTATTGGGAAATTGGGGACTTTAAATGTTGGGTGAGCCTCTCAATCATCGCACCATTGGCACCACCTTTGGCAATTACTTTTCCATCGCGAATGGCTGACTCGGTACTGATCGATTGATTGGCCATCAGCGTCAATGTGTGACTATTTAGATAAACTTCGCCGCTGGCCTGTGTACTAAATCCCTCGCCCCATTGAACAAGATTCTCATCGTTGAGTTCTATGTGCCATTGCCCGCCGCCACAGCCAGAAACGTTCAAGTTGACGACTTCAACTGGGGAGGAATGGCCTGGAAAAGTTTTCGCGGAGGCGAAATAGGTATCTATCCTGTTTTTAGTCAGGTTCATTGGAGGCTTTGGCCAGCCGAAACCATGCTTAACGGCGAACTCACACATTCTTCGTAGCATTGCTTGATCTACTTCAGGACATGGAATCGAATGGCAAGCTTCAAGGGTATGTGTTCGATCAAATTCGGGGTCGTCGCGCCAATAGGCTTTATAGGTCTGCATCTGGCTTTCGAGCGAAGATACCAGATGTTCAATCGAAGGCTCTGCTGCGGCGCTGGCCTGCTTTTTCGGTTTCAGGTAATCCTTCATCACAGCGAGCATGTCGCTAAGCGTTGTCGCTCGACTTGGCGTGAGGTGGTAACACCGTCCGTGCCACTGAGGTCGAGCGATGATGTGCATCATGCTCTTCGAGACCCAATCGACCGGCACGAAATTCTTGCGGTCACTCAATGTCATTCCAAAAAACTGAAGCAACTCAGCCGCATCGATGGTTTCCGTCACGTCTTCTGGAGGCGCAATAGCCGTCGCGACTTTCAGCGGTACATAGAATCCGTGATAGGTACTCGTAAACCCGGTCCGAGAATCCCCGATAATAATGCCTGGGCGATAGACCGTGACTCGATCGAAATCAGAGGAAGCTGCCACCATCTGCTCGGCTTGCAGCTTACTGCGTTCGTAGTCGTTACCTAGTTGCTGGCCTACGTTAGTTTCTGTTTCCAGAATTCGATCTTTACGTAACCCACAGATGTAGGCTGTTGAGACATGGTGAAACTGACGAATTCCCGTGGTGCGACAGAAATCGATCAGATGTCTGGTCCCATCGACATTGGTGCGATATGGCTCATCTTGATCCGACTCGGCGATGAAACTCAGACTTGCCGCGTTATGAATAACAGAGTGACAGTGGTCCCGCACCCAACTTAATTGTTCATCACCCAAGCCCAAGTTGGGATGACCAATATCACCTTCGAGGACGACAGGGCGTGGGAGGCTCCTCCCGAGTAACTTTTCCCAACGAACCAAAGCATCGTCAATCCGCTGCCATGCCGAGGCAAAGCGGTTTGGTCTGGCCAAAACGGCCAATGGCAGATCCTGTTCGACAGCATCGTATAAGAGATACTGTCCCAGAAGTCCTGTTGCCCCAGTAAGAAGATGGTAGTACATGAAAGGTCATCCGTTTAATCATTCGGTGACGCTTCCCTGCATCCAAGGTGCAACGCAAGTTCGCATGAGCAAAGCTGCCATTGCACAAAATTCCATTCCACGAGATCACAATTCAAAACAGTGCTCTCGGTAGCTTGAAGTCCCCCCGGAAATCGTAGGTGCAGTTTATGCTTACTCAAATCGCCTAGCAAGCATTGTCGATCCAAATTAACACGAATTCCTGCCCTATTTAGAAACCAGGCATTCGCTAGATCTTATGGAACTGCCGGCAGCTAAGAATCGGCCAATTCCAGTGACTGCTAAACACGATGCTACTTTGGATTCCCAAGAGTTGAAGCAGATCGAATGACGATACTTTTATGGTCAAATTGGCTGCTGGCGGGGGGAGGGTAACCCGATTTGCAAGGGCCACGTTCTGTGAGCTTTGCGACTAGCGAGAATGTTCACAGGCTTCCGCTTAATCATGAACGTCAGTGCCGCGACAGTCGGATTGATGGGCGCCAATGTCGCTGGACCTCAATACACTATCGTGCTGACCCGTAGCTGATTCTCAATACGATCGAGACTTGAGATTAGCTAAGCGGTTTTGGTGGCAAGAGCTTTAGGCGACAACGGTGGAGACGTATTGAAACGTTGTTAATTCTCAAGATTGATAACGGTAGCTCCAAGGTGCTTTGTTTGTCGCGGCGCTCGAGTCGCTTGTGTTTCTAACGTCTAATGGCGACAATTCAGAACTAACGAAATGATAAGCCGCTTGCGGAGTTCGCGATGATTATTCGCAAAGAATACAAGTTTTATGCTGCCCACCGAAATGAAGAACTGCAGGACAAATGCCGTAACCTGCACGGGCACCGCTACGGAATTGTATGCCACTTTGAAGTTCAAAGGACCGGTTCGTACTCCACTCTGTTCTCGGAGTTCGACGAAAAGATTACGCCGTTAATCAAGGACCAGTACGATCACGGGATGCTGATCAACGCTAGTGATCCGTTGTACGACACCCTGCGGCAGCACATGGAAGCTCACGGAGAAGACTTTAAGTTGAAGGTGTTTCATGGTCCGACTTCCGTCGAGAATCTGGCCTATCACCTCTTTACTGAAATAACCGATTTCGGCTTCGATTTGGTTCGATTGGACGTTCAAGAGACCGACACTTCGGTCATTTCCTATGATCGGGAAGACTGGAAGCGAGATAAACAGATGCAGGTATTTTCTGCCCAACAGCCAATCGACGTGGCGCAAAGCTGACGGCAGCGAGTTTCAAATGTGCGTCGCTTTCTTGGGGCAAAATGGATACGATATAAGAAGATCTTAACTTCTCGTATGCGTCTTCTTGAAGAAAGATGGCCGGTGGCGCTGACCTACTTCAAACGATTTCGGATGGAAATCGATCTGGAAAACCTGCCTGAGGAACCACCTCTTCCGGCCAAATTTCGATTTCAGCCTTGGAATGCTGAAATCCTTAAACGCCACGCCGAGGTAAAATTTCAGAGTTTCCGTTTCGAGGTCGACGCCAATGTGTTTCCCTGTTTGGGGGATTCGGAGGGGTGCTTTCGACTGATGCGGGAGATCTCGATGCGGGATGGTTTTCTGCCGGCGGCGACTTGGCTGATCGAGCATTCCGAGTTGGAACAGACCGAATGGCGGCCCATTGCGACCGTGCAAGGTGTCCGTGACCGGGAAGGAAATGGTTCCATTCAAAACCTGGGGGTCATCCCTGGATTCCGTGGAATGGGTATTGGAGCAATACTTTTATTGCGAGCGTTGAAAGGATTCTGCGAAAGCGATCTGTCTCGAGCTTCTCTGGAAGTGACCTCCCAAAATATCGGCGCCATCCGGTTGTACGAGCGACTCGGTTTCCGTATCGTTTCCACCGTTTACAAAGCAGTGGAAATGGGAACCGTACAGATGACGACGCGAACCTAGTAAGCTGACTAGGGCTTGTAGTCGGCTGATTCGGTCGTTTTAATCGGGGATTGGCTTTTTCGATTCATCAACGGACTTGTTTGCGACAGCGGGAAGCGACGGCGAGAACGTGCGTTCTACTATCTATTCCGAAAGCTTTGACAACGGATTGACCCTACTGGCAGAGTACATGCCTTGGGTGCAGTCAGCAGCGTTTTCTATTGCGATCCCGGCCGGTGTGCAGCGAGAAGAAGAATCCAATCGCGGCGTTGCCAATTTGCTGTGCGATTGGGTTCAGCGTGGATGTGGCGATCTCGATAGTAGGCAATTCGTAGAGTCGCTCGATAACTTAGGGGTGGCCCGCGGCGGTGGAGTTTCCTCAAGTCATCTGACTTTTGGCGGGGCACTGTTAGCCGATAACCTGCAACCTACGCTGAAGATCTATGCAGACTTGGTTCAACGCCCTCATTTTTTGCGAGATGAATTTGAGGACGCAAAGCAGGTCTGCTTCCAGGAATTGAGAGCCTTGGAAGATGACTTGCACCAGCAGGCGATGCTTTCTTTGCGTCGACAGATGTATCCTGATCCTTGGGGATGGCATCCGACTGGCACTCTCGCCACGGTCGAATCGTTGACGCAAGAGATCGCCAAAGAGTATTTCTCGAATTGGGTGCGTCCAGACGAAACTATAATCTCAGTCGCCGGCAATTTTCATTGGGAAACGCTACGCGACGAAATTCAGAAACTGTTTGGCGACTGGGAGTCTTCTCCTGGACAGATAAGCTACCAAGGAAAGTCGCTGCCTGAGTATGTCCACGTTCCGTTTGAGTCGAGCCAAACACACGTCGGGCTTGGTTTTCCCGGAGTTCCAGTTTCGCATCCAGACTTTTATCAGGCACGAGCGGCGATTGGAATCATGAGCGACGGGATGAGTTCGCGATTGTTTAGCGAAGTTCGCGAGAAGCGTGGCTTATGTTACACCGTTTATGCTGCTTGCAACTCGCTGCGTAAGCAGGGGGCAATTCTGGCCTACGCAGGAACTAGCACAGAGCGGGCTCAGGAAACGCTCGACGTCATGCTGGAGCAATTCAACGAGCTTCCTAAGGGAGTTCGCCAAGACGAATTGAACCGGTTAAAGGCCCGCTTCAAAAGTGGCATCATCATGCAGCAGGAATCGAGCTCTTCGCGGGCATCTTCCTTGGCGGCAGACTGGTATCACCTGGGAAGGATCCGCACGATGAGTGAGTTGGAAGCCATTCTCGATGGGATCAGTGTCGAAACGATCAATGCTTACTTGAGCAACAACCCACCCAAGAATTTTCGGGTCACGACCATCGGTGCAAAGAGATTGGAGGTTCCAAGTGGAATTTCGTCAAGCGACGCTTGATAACGGCTTGGACATTGTCGCAGAGGTGAATCTGAATGCTTACTCTTTAGCGACAGCATTCTTCGTTAAGACTGGTTCACGAGATGAAACGCCTGAGGTTGCTGGCGTAAGTCATTTCCTTGAGCACATGGTGTTTAAAGGAACGTCGCGACGAACTGCCGAAGATGTAAATCGAGAACTCGACGAACTTGGCGCTCAGTCAAACGCATTTACCAGCGAAGAGCAAACCGTCTATTACGCGGTAGTTCTTCCGGAATTGCAGCATCAAATCGTCGATCTGCTGGCCGACATCATGCGTCCCACGTTGCGCCAGGAAGACTTCGATACCGAGAAGAAGGTGATTCTCGAAGAAATTATGAAATACGATGACCAGCCACCCTACGGCGGTCACGAGAAAAGTATGGCGGCCTGGTTCGGCGAGCATCCGCTGGGTAACAGCGTGCTTGGCACACAGGACTCAGTAGGCAATCTGACGCAACAGCAGATGATGTCCTACTTCGAGCAACGCTACAGTCCGACCAACATGACTTTGGTCGCATCAGGCAACGTCGACTTTGACGCGTTAGTCGAGCAAGCTAACGAACTGTGCGGCAGTTGGAAGAAGTACTCGGTCAATCGGAATACATCCCGTCCGGTTGGAAATTCAAATTTTCAAACGATTACCAAAGAGACTTCCATACAACAGTATGTGATTCAGCTCGCGGAATCGCCTGGCTCGGAAGATGAAGATCGATATGCCGCCAGACTTTTGGCCACGATCATGGGAGACGATGTCGGGAGCCGTTTCTTCTGGGAACTAGTCGATCCAGGCCTTGCTGAATTCGCCGCGATGGAATCGTACGAATTCCAAGGTTGCGGCGTCATGATGAACTACGTTTGCTGTGCGCCTCAAGATGCCCAACGTGTTTTAGATGTCGTCACGTACGAAGTCGAAAAACTGATGAGCGGCGGCGTTACGCAGCGTGAGTTGGATCTGGCCAAAAACAAAGTTTGCTCGCACGTTGTGTTACGCAGCGAAAGGCCGTCTAGTCGCCTGTTTTCGATCGGCTCTGGCTGGACTCAGCGCAAGTCGTTTCGTAGCGTGAAGGATACCGTCGAGTCTTACCAAAAGGTTTCCTTGGCGGACATTGGCAAGCTTCTTGAGAAATACGATCTTCGGAAAGTATCGACGACGTCGGTTGGACCTCTGGCGACGTTACAGCTTTCCTAATCCGATCTTCGTTCGAGCTCGACGGCTGATCTGGGGCCAAAGACGCGAAAATAATTGCTGGCATTGCCAGCAATTGGTCGATGACGAATCCTGGAGAGGATCTTCTTCGGGAAAGGGTTTCGCGTACGATGAAGCGACTAGTAGTTTTCTGGGCACTCATGATATCGCTCGGCTTGACGACCATGCCACAACCGGCTCACGCAGGCTGGAACGGCGTTTTGCGCTTCTTTGGCGAATTTTGGAGTGATGGATATCACTCTAAAGGGGACCATTGGAATGCCCCGACAAAGCACTCACAGAGTTGGATGGCTCAGCCTAGCTATTATCATCCTTCGAACGGCTATCCTGAAGTGATCGAAGAATCAGTTCCCACACCTGCCAAGCAGCCTGTTTCTGTTACAGGCGTGGCTTCGCAGTACTCGCGATAAGCATACAACGGTTAAGTTCTTAGCTAGTCTTTTGACTCCTGGTTGAGTCAGCTTGGTGAATTCGCTAGAATCCGCCTTCTCACTACAGCCCTTGGAGTTAAGACAATGGAACGTACGCTTGTTCTTCTAAAGCCCGACTGTGTCGAACGTCGCCTGATTGGTCGAATGATTGGCCGATTTGAAGACAAGGGGCTGAATATCATTGCGATGAAACTGATCCGCGTTACCCCGGATCTTGCAAAGCAGCACTACGCAGAACACGTAGAAAAGCCTTTTTATCCTGGCTTGGAAGCATTCATTACGGCCGCACCCGTCGTGGCTTTGGTACTGGAAGGCCTGGAAGCAATTCAGGTCGTTCGCGACATGCTCGGTGCAACGAGCGGTTTGAAAGCTGCTCCTGGCACGATTCGTGGCGATTTCAGCAGCAGTCGACAAATGAACCTGGTTCATGCATCGGATGGGCCTGACGCTGCGAAACGCGAAATGAATCTCTACTTCAAGCCTGAAGAGATCTTGGAATACTCGCCCGTTTTAACGCCTTGGATGCGTGCGGACGACGAGTAAATCTCAGCTGTCTTTAGGCGATGATCGACTTCACCACATGGCCGTGCACATCCGTTAAGCGGAAAGCGCGGCCTTGGTGCCGGAACGTCAGCTTTTCATGATCGATGCCCATCAAATGAAGGATGGTCGCCTGAAGATCATGGATGTGGACCGGTTGCTCGACGATGTTAAAGCCATATTCGTCGGTCGAACCTAGCGTTACTCCGCCTTTGATTCCGCCGCCAGCCATCCAAACGGTGAAGCAGCGGCCATGATGATCGCGGCCAAAGTTGTTTGCACCGAGCTTGCCTTGGCAATAGTTGGTCCGGCCAAACTCACCGCCCCAAATGACAAGCGTGTCATCCAGCATTCCGCGCTGTTTAAGATCTTGGATCAACGCGGCGGTCGGTTGATCGGTTTCTCGGCACTGCTTCTTTATTCCACCTGGCAGACCTCCGTGGTGGTCCCACTCTTGATGATAGAGCTGGATAAAACGCACGTTCTTCTCTGCCAGCCTTCGAGCTAAAAGGCAGTTTGCTGCGTAGGTACCGGGATTTTTCGCATCGGGGCCGTACATCTCTAAGATATGCTCAGGCTCGGAGGCAACGTCGGTCACTTCAGGGATAGACGATTGCATTCGGAAGGCAAGTTCATACTGCTTAATCCTCGTGTCGATTAAGGAATCGACGTTCTGAAGTCGGTGCAGCGACTCTAGACTTGCCAAAGCATTCTCGCGACTCGTTCGATCGACCCCCTCTGGGCTATTTAAGTAGAGAACAGGGTCACCTCCACTTCTAAATTGGACCCCTTGGTGGTGCGACGGTAAGAAGCCATTGCCCCAAAGTCGAGCCGCCAGCGGTTGCCCCTTTTTCTCTTTAGTCACAAGGACGACAAAACCGGGAAGGTTTTCGTTTTCACTTCCCAAGCCATAGCTGAGCCATGAACCAATGCAGGGCCGACCAGGAATCTGCGAACCGGTTTGGATAAACGTGACGCCGGGGCCATGATTGATTGCTTCGGTATGAACTGAACGAATGATGCTAATGTCGTCGACGACTTTTGCGGTGTGGGGAAGAAGTTCGCTCAGCCAGGCACCACTATTGCCGTGTTGACTAAATTTGAATGGGGAGCCAACTAATGGAATACTTGACTGGTTGCCACTCATCCCGGTGAGTCGCTGTTCACCTCGCACAGATTCTGGCAATTGTTGGCCATGCTTTTCGACCAAAAGCGGTTTGTGATCGAAAAGATCGAGCTGCGACGGGCCGCCAGCTTGAAACAAAAAGATAACGCGTTTTGCTTTGGCGATATGATGCAAGTTGGCGAGGACACCGTTGGAAGCGTCTGATTCAGAGGACATTAGCTGTCCAAGAGCTAAACCACCGAAGCCCCAAGCACTCGATTGAAGTAATTGTCGTCGTGAAAACATTTGTATGGGTACCTATTCTAGCGACGCGTAACGCAGCCATCGAAATTCATGACGGTGTTCGCAACAATGGTAAGTGCGGCGAGCTCAACGACATCAAGATCTTTGGGAGCGTCAGCTTCACCGGCCGCTAAAAGCTTTTGGGTAGCTTGTGGATTGTCAGCAAAGTGCTTCTTCTGTTCGGAGTACAGCTCTCGAAGTATTCCCAGTTCTCGTGAATCTGCTGGCCGACTTGTCAGTAGGCGGAAAACGCGTTGGATTAACGCGTCGTCATTTGCCGCATCGCTTTTATTTGATCGAATAACTTGAGCAGCGAGCATCTTAGATGCTTCTACATATTGCGGCCCATTCAGGAGGACGAGCGCTTGAAGAGGGGAAGAGGTTCTCTCACGTTTAAGCTGACAGACGTCCCGTTTGGATGCGTCGAACGTCATCATTGCGGGGGCCGGACTTGTCCGTTGCCAAAAAGTATAGAGGGAACGCCGATACAGTCCTTTTCCTTTGTCGTGGCTCATGGGCTTGAACGAACTTGCGACCTCGTATGGTTTGGCTGGTGGCCCTCCCACTTCGTCAACTAATAGCCCACTTGCCGCTAAGGCGTTGTCTCGAACCATTTCTGCGGACATGCGAAACCGATTGGCTCTCGCCAGATCTCTATTCTCCGGATCTCGCTGCAATTGTTCGGGAGTCGCTTCGGACGATTGACGATAGGTAGAAGAGGTCACAATCTGCCGAATAAGTCTCTTGACGTTCCAGCCATGCTCGATGAAGTCGGCCGCCAGCCAATCTAGCAGCTCGGGATGGGTCGGAGGACTTCCCTGGCTACCGAAATCTTCAGGCGTTTTGACAAGGCCTTCGCCCATTAACAATTGCCAATACCGGTTAACGGCAACTCGGGCGGTCAGAGGATTCTCTCGATCAACAATCCATTTCGCGAGCCCTAATCGATTCTTCGGCCAGTTATCTTGGAAGGCTGGCAAAGCCTCTGGTGTTTCGGGGAATACCTCATCCGACGGAGCATCGTAGGCACCTCTGGCAAGCAGAAAAGTAGGCCGAGGCTCTTCTAACTCACGCATGACCATGATCTCGTCGGTTCGATCATACGCCGAGTTCCGTGCTTTACGAGCTTCTGAAAGTTTCGCTTGAAGATCTTTCCGTGAAGATAATTCTCGTGCTGAGTAGTGCTGCTGCAGCATTGATTCGGACGGGGGCTGCATACTTAGCTTGGCGACTTCGGCCGAAGTGAGTTCGATTTCATAAAGGGAAAATTCATCGACCCAACCATCCTTAAAACCTCGGTCACGGAAACGCTCGCCGATGGAGATGTGATCGTGGCCTCCGCCGGTGATTTGTTTGGTCAATTTATCTCGTACAACTTCCCTCTCGATCTCTTTACCATCGACAAAGATACTAAGACCATCGGCTCGACTCGAGCCATCGTACGTGACGACGACCTGATGCCAAGCATTGATCGGAAACGCGTCCGTGGCTTTGACACTGATGGCATTACCAGGCCAAAAGTGAATCAGGGACCATTTCAACTTCCCATCTTCCAAAAGTAACTCGTACCCTCGGCTGGCCGCATCGGTCCATGCTCGTGAACGATGAAAAACGACAGCACGCTCTTTGAGGTCTGGGGTTTTCATCCACAAAGCAACCGAAAATGGCTGATGTCGCTGAAAATTGCCCTTCTTCAGATTGATTGCGTCGTCTCCGGTGAGACGAACCGATTTGCCCTTCGGTCCATCGGCGGATACGTTTGCGCCTACTTCTCCATCATCAAAATTCAAATGTTCGATGGGAGCGGGAAGGGTCAAAGCATCGTGTGATTTACCTGATTCATCATGAGGCAGCTCGCGGATTTGTTGCTCTAATTCTGCGACAGTCTTGTCCAGTTTAGCCAACTCCTGCGCGCGCCGGTCGTCCGCCAGCATCAGCGTGGGCGTCGGCACCGACGGTGTGAAAAAGGAGTAGAGTCCGGCCTCGTCGATGCTGTTGAAAAAGGCAAACATCTGATAGTACTCCTGCTGACTTAGCGGGTCGTACTTGTGATCGTGGCACCGACTGCACTCCATGGTGAGTCCGAGAAATGCCGTTGCAACCGTCTGGGATCGATCAGCCACGTATTCGACACGAAACTCTTCGGGGATGCTTCCCCCTTCAACCTTTTGTGGATGAAGCCTACAAAACGTCGTAGCTAAAATCGTGTCTTGATCGGCTTCCGGCAGAAGATCGCCTGCAATTTGCTGAGTGATGAATTCGTCGTAGGGCATATTATTGTTCAGCGAACGAATGACCCAGTCACGCCAGGGCCAGACAAACCGGTCCCTATCGACTTGGTATCCGTAGGTATCGCTGTAACGTGCCGCGTCGAGCCACTCTGCTGCGAGACGCTCGCCGTAGTGATGTGAATTGAGCAGCGCATACACTTGGTCGGCGTAGTTGCGGTCCGAAGGATCTGCCTCAAAGGAATCCAATTGATCGATCGAAGGTGGCAGTCCATTCAAGTCGAACGAGACGCGGCGAAGAAGTCGCCAAGGCTGGGCTTCCGGATTGGGGGTTAGGCCTTTGTCTCGAAGAGATGACAGTACAAACTTATCGATTTCGTTGCGTGACCATTCATCTTCTTTCAGTTGTGGAACTGGGGGCTTTTCAATTCGCTTGAAGGACCAATGTTTGTCATACTCGGCCCCCTGTTTGATCCATTGACGTAGAAGCTCGATTTCGTCTTCCGACAGCGTTCGATTGGAATCAGGTGGCGGCATACGGTCGGCGGGTTCTTCCGCGACGATTCGTAGGAAGGCTTCGCTGTTTTCTGGTTCCCCTGGAACGATAGCGTAATCATGAGCGGCATCCGCTTCGTCGAGTCGAAGATCCGCGGCACGAGACTCGGCGTCCGGGCCATGACAATGAAAGCAACGATCAGAAAGGATCGGACGAATCTGAGTCGCGAAATCGACTTTCGCTTCGTCATTTGCATAGAGAGGAGCAAATAAGGCGAGAACGCTACAAATCGCGAACGAAAGAAGGCCGAAACGCGTGAAAATGCGAGTCATGATTTCGAACTGATAGAGACAGAAGGGAGTTGCCGAAGCAAAATGGCAATTCGGGCAGGTTCAGTCAGGTTAACAGTTCAAATCGAATCAGACAAGCAAAATAATTTGGAAGGTGGTTCTCGTGGCTGCCGAAATCTAACGAGGTCGTCGCCTATTGGAACTGCTTGGCAGCCAAGATAACGACGCCAAAAAGACCGGCCCCGCCGACAATTAGCATTCCAAGAGTGCCAAAGAAGATGCCGATCGCATTATCTTGACGTTGCTTATCCGCGACCCACCATGCGCCGGGGAATCCGCCAGCGAACGCGACCATCGAAAGAAGGAGGAGCAGCAAGTCTTGCATGTCAAGGGTTTCCTGAATTCTCGAATAAGGAGTTTAGGATAATTGGGAGGTTAGGGCATTGCAATGATCTGGCTGGAAATGACCTGTCAGAAAATAGTTGCCCAAACTGCAAATTGGGCATAGAACATGAATTATCGTCATGTCCTGCCCCTTGGGCCGCGTTCAGGCTAACCGCCGACGGTTCTCTCCCCTTCTCTTTTCAAGTCTACCCCATGCCTACACGTCGCGAAGCAATTCTTCTCGGTTCGTCAATTGCATTGTCGATATCGGGGGCGTTCCCATCTCCCGCTGTTCATGCAAGCGATAAATCAGATTCCAAAAAAATTATTGGCCCCGCCGGTTTTGAGTTTGAGATTACCCACGACTGGCCGGACTTACCGGCAAAGTATCAGTGGCAAACAACGCACAATGTGGCGGTCGATGAAGAGCAAAATCTCTATGTAATCCACGAAGGCAGAGCCGATCTTAAAGACCATCCATCCATCTTTGTGTTCGACAAAGACGGCAAGTTTATTCGGGCGTTTGGAGAACAGTTTCAGGGAGGCGGCCACGGAATAGAAGTTCGCAAAGAAGGCAATGAAGAGTTTCTCTACGTTTGTGCCTATCAACAAGTCAAATCGTTTGCCAAACTCACGAAGCAGGGCGAAACCCTTTGGGAGAAACGTGCTCCCATGGAGTCTGGAGTTTATGCGGAAGGAGAAGCTGCCAACCCAGAGAAAGTTTGGGGGCGAGACCGCTTCATGCCGACGAACTTTGCATTCTTAGAGAACGGAGATTTCTATCTTGCCGATGGCTACGGCTCGTTCTTTATCCACCACTACGACAAAGAGGGGAATTGGAAAGCGAAATTCGGTGGTCCCGGCAAGGGAAAAGGAACCTTTGCGACGCCGCACGGAATTTGGATCGATGCTCGCAAAAAGGACAACCCACAAACGGTTGTCTGTGATCGAGCTCATCATACGCTGCAAGTTTTTGATGCAGACGGTACGAACACGAAAACTGTAAGTGGATTTGGATTGCCGGCAAATTTAGATACATGGAATGATTGGATGATCGTTCCCGAGTTGCATGCCCGTTTGTCCATACTTGATACAGACTACAACGTCCTTGCGCAGCTTGGAGACGACGTGAAACGTGTCACCTCCGATCGGAGCTTACGTACCCAACCCAACAATTGGCAGTTAGGCAAATTTGTTCATCCACACGACGCCTGCTTTGACGCGAACGGAAATATATTTGTTGCCGAATGGGTTTCGACAGGTCGTGTTTCAAAGATGACACGGCTAACGTAAATCGACTAATCCATTTCAGATAGCAAAAACAACTCGTGTTGCTTGAAATGAGCACGCATCTCATTTAGTTGCCGAGTTGTTTGTTGGTCCGATTTCGGAGTCGAAGAAAGCAACGAGTCAATTTGCTCGATGGCTGCATCAAACTGTCCAGAATTTCCCAGCGCAAGGACGCGAAGCGACGCTATTTCAGCGGCAAACTGCGAGTGAGATTTCATTAACGTTTCGCTCGCTGCAATTGCTTGAAAGGGGTCTCTGATGGTTTCCATTGGAGCGGCGGCGTGAATCTTCGCTAATTGAAATTTTACGGGAACGTCGTCTGGTTGCTCTTGCGCGATCTTTTGCAAGTGACTCGCGGCCTGTTCGTAATCTCCGCTTTCTGCTAAGAGCAGGGCATAATCTCGGCGAACATCTTTGCGAGATCTATCCATTTCCAGAGCTCGCTTCCAACGCGTAACCGCGATTTGAAGATGGCCTGCTTTTCGATGTGCGTCTCCTGACATTACGTACCAATTGGCAACATCAGGTCGCAATTCGATAGCTAGATCGAATTGCTCAGCTGCTTCCAATGGATTTCCTAGTAGGTTCAACAAGGCTCCATAGCTCGTCCTGGTTTCTGCTAACTGGCGATCACGAACTAGCTGCCGATACTTGCTCAGCCTTTTGTTTTGAAAATGATCGGCCGCATCCAGTGCCGTTTGAAAACGCTTTAAGGCCTGGTCGAATCGCCCTACATAGACATAAAGTTCTGCCAGATCACCATGGAGTGTAAACGTCTCGTAGCCATGCTGTTCGCAGTAGGCGATTGAATCAAGGAGGTGCTGCTCCGCTTCCTGGACCCGGTCTTGCTTGCGGAGCTCCTGAGCAAGATTGTGATTGGCTCGTAGATTAGAAGGGCGTGATTGGACAACTGATTTCCACAACGCTATCTCAGAAACATAGTCGGCATTTCGATAGATGGTTCGCATACCCAGCGGGATGGCCAAGGCGATTGCGATCAGAAAAATAGTCGCGTACTGTATTTCGAGGGACTCGTTCTTTTTCCATTTTGCTATTACCCAAGACAATCCGATGGCGAGCAACACGCAAAGACTTGCCAGCGGTAAGTACATGCGATGCTCGAATGCGACGTCGACAATAGGAACGACGCTTGAGGTGGGTGCCAATACAAAGAAAAACGACAGAGCCACGAAGCCTATCGGAGGGCGCTTAAATAGCAGCCAGAACGATAACCCGAGGATTGTCCAGATCGTGATGGCTGGCCAAAGATATTCGTTGGGCGAATTTGCTACCGGCCAGTCATAATCGAAGGTAAGGTAGTCCGGCCAAAACGAGAGCCGGATGTAATGGAGAATCACGCCCGATTGAGTCCAGATGTAGAGCCACGGCGTTGCAGTTTCATTTGCTCCGAAAACAGCTGTATTGGAACCAGTGCCAGAACTAAAGGCCGGTGTAATATCAACGAACAAAAGCACAGCGGGAATAATGAAAAGCAAATGAACCCACCACCGGCGTTTCAAAGGCTCAGACCAATTCGACGAAAGCAGCGTACAGTCGAACAAAATGGCAACGAGTGGAATCGTTACCATGATCTCTTTGGCGCCCATACCAAGCCAACAGCAGGTAATACTGCCGAGATACCATGCCCAGGGTCGGTTTGACTCTGTTCCACGCAAAAGTAGGTACAGAGTCAACAAATAGAACATGGCCATCAGCGCTTCGTGCCGCTGAACGATATAGGTGACCGCCATTGTGCCGAGCGGATGAATGCCCCATAAAAGTGCGGCAACAAAGCCAACTAGATTAGCGTTCAGATGCGAATCGTGCGTCTGCTGCCATCGTTGAATCGATCCACGAACGAGCTCAAAAAGAACAACGACTGAAATTAGATGAATGAGCAAATTGCCGAAATGAAATCCAAGTGGTGATCTACCCAGCGTCGCTGCTGTGGCCGCGAAGGTTATTCGAGTGGTCGACCTTGTCGCGACGCTTGGGATTCGCGTGATTTCGCCGAGCACATCTTCTAAATTCTTTTTGGCGACGATGTTCGGCGTATCATCGAAAACAAAGCTACCTTGCAGCGAATTGGCGTACGCGACGGCCACACAAAGAATGAGTAGCGTACAGAGCCACATACGAGATTCTAAGACGGAGGCTATTCCGCTTGAGACGGAACGGGACGCTTCTTGATGCGAAGCTTTAGAGAGCTTTTTTCTCGGCACCTGTGTTCTCAGCAGTCTTGATCGATGTTTTCTAGCTCAGGCCGACGTGCTTCATGAATCGCAAGGTAACGCGTCAGGTCGGTAATCTGGCGTTGTAGTCGGAGATATCGCGAATAGAAGTAGAACGTCGTCGCGATGAATACCAGCGTAACCAAGTACAGAATTACGTCTGCCCCGCGACCGATACCGACGCTTTGAGCAAAACGGGAAACCATGTCGGGGTAAAGAATTCCTAGCAAAGCCGCAAGCCAAACGGAAATTCGGAGCGAGCGTCTCCAGTTCAGTCGCTTTTTACGAATTGCTCTTGCGATATCAAAGAGCAGTACGCAGCCGATAATAATCAGGCACACCCACTGAAAAAGAATCATCGCACAATCCTTCCAAGCAGAAATTGAGCGGCGACTTTAACCGCGGCTGAGTTCTGTTGGCCCTTTTCCAGGACCATTTCACAGTAGTGAACAGTTACCGGAACTTCCTCAAAACGCAGGCCCAGATATTGAATTTGGTCTAAAATCTCGGACGCATGGGCCATTCGGTTTTGCGTGATGCGAATTTGGCTTGCCGCAGAACGCGAGAAGGCCCGAAGACCGTTGTGCGTGTCAGTAACTTGAATTTGGGAGAAGATCCTTGTGAAGAGGACGCCCAGCTTCAAGATAATCTTGCGACTAGCAGGCATGTTCACGGCTTCTTTGCCGAGAAAGCGAGATCCAAGTGATACATCGGCCCGCGCCGAACTAATCGGTTCAATCAGACGTTCGATGTCTTGGGCATCGTGTTGACCGTCTGCGTCAAATGTGACGACAATTTCCGCTCCATGCCGCATCGCAAAGTCGATGCCGGTCTGCAGGGCAGCTCCCTGCCCTAAATTGATCGGATGGCGAAGGGCCCAAACCGGCAACTGGCATATGCTGTCGAACGTACCGTCGCGCGACCCATCGTCAACGACAATCACGTTGGAGAAGCTACTCGTCAACGAAGTGACGGTGCGCGCGATTCGATCGGCTTCGTTGTAGGCAGGTACGACTATCCAGACATTGGAGATGTCTGTGCCGAAGCTCCCTCGTTGCTCGGCGAGCATTGACAATTCTCTTGAACCTTGGAATGGCGACGAACTCCAGTCAGTCCGAAACTTGCAGACGAAATCCGTAGGCCGGAATAACTAAGGAGTTACGATTTCGGCTATTGTTGCCAACGGCCAAGGTCGAGAGATGAAGAAAGTATGAAAAACGTGTGAATGACGCCCCTTGAGGGAGGCAACGTTAGGCTCCATGCACGAACGCTGCCAATCGACAGACTACGCAATTCAAACTATTTGGAGGCCGCTTCAATACAGTAGAGGTGATCAGAGCCCCGGAGGTAAATTTGATTGCCCAGCAATGCCAACGACGCATCAATTCCTTCATTTAGCTGGTTAACCGAGAGAACATCGTAGTCAGGACCTGCTTTTAATACCGCTGTGGTTCCGTCGCGGTCCGAAACGTAAATTCGATCACCGCCAGCTACTAGCGATGAATAAAGAGTCGAACATTCGGGAACGCGTTCTGGACCGTATATCGTCTCTCCGGTATTCGCATCGAGACAGTAGATAACACCATCGCGCGACTTGGTTACGTAGAGTCGGTCTTTCCAGAGTGTCGCTGAGGCAATGTAAGGGCCCACGTCCGATCGACTCCAGGCAATGAAATCGTCGTTATCAGTAACGTCTCCCTTGGCATCGAGGCTGATCGCGTAGACAGCGTAGCCGCGATATCCGGTCATACAGATTGCGGTGCCGTTATAGATAATTGGCGTTGCAATCGGATTAGTTGCCTGGCCTCCACATTCCCAGATTAGCTTTCCTGTTTTCAGGTCGTAGCTGCGAACTTTTGTCGACCCATTGAGAATGACTTGAGTGACGTCATTACGCTTGGTGACCACTGGCGTGGCCCAACTAGTCGCTTCGTCTCGTTCGACTTTCCAGAGCTCATCTCCCGTTTTGGCATGGAAGGCCGCCACGAATGATTCACCTTCATGATCCCACGGAACGATGATGGTGTCTTGGTAAAGAGCGGGAGTGCTGCCTTCTCCGAAAGCGTTTCGAGTTTGTTGCTCTCCGAGGTCTTTCTGCCACAAAAGTTCGCCATCGAGATCGTAGCAGAAGATCCCTCGAGAACCGAAGAAGGCTACGAGAATCTCTCCGTTGGTCACAGCAGACGAGGAAGCAAAAGTGTTTGTATTGTGGCCTGCTTCGTGAGGAACCGCTGTTACCGCAATTTGAGACCAAAGCTGTTTGCCGCTCGTCTTATCAAGGCAGAACACCGTGAACTCTACCGGAGTCGAAGGAGATTCGCGTCTTCCAAATCCGCCTCGGCCACCTGGTCCTCCGGAACGCCCCCGACGGCCAGGACGATCACCCGGACCAGCGTCTCGGCCACTGGGACGCTCTCCTGCATCCCGCGTCGGTCGCTCGGGACCTCGATTTTCTGCACTTGGAGCAGGCTCGCTTTCAGCTTCTTCAGGTTCGGCACCCTCGACAGGTACAGCAGATAGCAGAAATAGCTTATCGCCCCAGATTACCGGAGAGGAGCTTCCTTTTCCAGAAACGGCTACCTTCCAGCGGATGTTGTCTTCCTCGCTCCATTTTACGGGAGGAGTGGCAACGGTCGAAGATCCGTCAAAATTCGGTCCGCGCCAATTAGACCAATTGGCATCATGCTCCGCCGATAACCCAACAGCAGGGTAGGTGAAACACGCCAGTGTGGATGCGACGGCGAATGCGAGGAAGTTGAATCGCTTCATCAATCTGAGATTCCCGTTTTTGGCGGAACAAGTGGCGAATGGGTCCACGGGTTAAAACACTGTTAGTTGCTCGAAGTTTCGTGGTAGTTAAAGCAAAAGTCAAACCCGTCCAACTTTTCTTGGCGGTCGCCTGCCCTTGAAAAGCGACCGAGTTGCACATACGATGATTTTGAATAGCCAAAACTGCACCTTTGGGCGAGCAAATTTGATATGTTTCTCCGAATATGTACCGCACTTTTCGCTTCGATCTGTCTCGTAGGTCTAACGTCTGCCGCGGAAACGCGACCGGTCATTGTTTGCTCCACGACTCAAGTAGCAGATTTTGCCAGACAAGTGGTGGGAGGTCGGATGGAGGTGAAGTGCGTCCTTGCACCAGGGCAAGATCCGCATCTGTATGAAAAGAAACCAGGCGATGCTCAGCTTGTGAGTACGGCTGACTTATGTCTTGAAAACGGATGGCATCTAGAAGGTAATAACTGGATGCAAAAACTGGCCAGCCAGACAGGCCGTCCAATTGTCAGCTGTGTTGAAGGTTGCGCAGCACTGGATATCCCAGAAATGGGTTCCGAGATTCGCGACCCGCACGCATGGTTCTCTTGTGCTAATGCCGCAGTGTATGTCCGCAATATTCGAGATGCGGTGATTAAGCTCGACCCAGAACATGAAGATGAATACCGAAGCCGTGCGGCTCTCTACCTCGATGAGCTGAGAACATTGAACAGTTGGATTCTTCGGGAGATCAACAAGATTCCGGTCGAGCGACGCGTGCTGGTGACCAGCCACGATGCCTTTAATTATTTCTGCAAGACCTACGGATTACGTCCAGCAACTCCGGTCGGCTGGTCAACTGGAGATGAAGTAGGAGCTGGTATTACTCCTGAGCGTCGACAAAAAACAATCGACTCGATTCGAGAACACCATGTTCCTGCCATCTTTGTCGAAACCTCCGTTAATCCGACCATGGTTCGTGAAATTGCTAAAGAGGCTGGCGTTGAAATTGGTGGCGAACTTTATTCAGACTCGATGGGGCCAAGCGGTACCGCAGGGGAGACCTACATGGGGATGATGCGAGAAAACGTAATCACGATTGTTCAGGCACTGAAATAGAGGCCGATTGAAGGTTTCATCTCTATGAGATTCCTAGTTGCTGTCCTTTGCGCCATAGCCGTGCTCGCGTTGACTTGGCTCTATCAAAGCACCCTTGCCGATGCGCCGACATCGATGCGACCTGAGGTAATTGAGGAAACGACTACAACTTATCGACTGAAAATAACTTCAACGTTTGATGCCGGAGTCGATCCTTTCGCAGAAGAGGTGGAGAAAGCGACCTCGTTGCGGGTTTCGTTGCGAGGAAAAGAGGTGTTCTCGCTCAACCGTCCTATTCCCGCAGGCGAAACGATGGAATCCGATGTTCCGTTAGAACTGCAAGATGGTGTGAACGAACTGCTTGTCGAGATGACACCTGCCGATACGCTTAGCCATGCTCCCAAGGCGATCCACGTCGAATTGTTCGAAAATGATCTTCAGCAAGCTAAGCAATCCGTGACGATTTGGGCACCAAGTGGTGACAGTATCGTGGTAGGGCGAGTGCCGTTTGACGTCGATATCGAAGCTTCTAATCGTGGGGAGCAAGAATGATCACCGCGGGCACCTCGCCTTCAACAGCCGATAGCACAGTCCCAGCAATTGAAGTCGAGCACCTGACTGTCAGTTACGGCGCTGTCCCTGCCCTTTTGGACGTCTCGTTTGCCATTCCTCAAGGCCAGCTAGTAGGGATCATTGGCCCCAATGGCTCAGGAAAGTCGACGTTAATCAAAGCGATTTTGGGGTTCCTGCGTCCGGACGTCGGTTCTGTTCGTATTTTCGGGACACCTGTTGAGCGAACTCGCAAATTAGTTGCTTACGTCCCACAGCGAGGAAGCGTGGACTGGGATTTTCCAGTTACCGTGGAAGAGGTCGCCATGATGGGGCGATACGGCAACATTCCTTGGTGGCAATGGGGGCCTTCCTCGAAAGACCGCGAGATTGTTGACGAGGCGTTGTCGATCGTGCGAATGGATAACCTTCGTAAACGGCAAATCGGTGAATTGTCAGGTGGGCAACAACAGCGCGTGTTCATGGCAAGAGCATTGGCCCAGGGCGCCCGTGTCGTTTTACTGGACGAACCGTTCGCAGGCGTGGACGCTGCTACGGAAAGAGCGATCTTAAACGTTCTTGAAAACGCCAAGCAGTCTGGTCGTACCCTTGTAGTTGTGCACCATGATTTGGCAACGGCGGCAGAGTTCTTCGACGCTTTGATCTTGCTAAAGCAACGGCTTTTCGCGTTTGGAACACCGCTTCAGATCCTTCAGCCAGAATTGCTGAGCGAGGTTTATGACGGCAACGTTCGCGCGTTCGAGCACCTGCGTCGCGTGGTCGAGGAGACGTCGAAATAGTGGATACGTTGTACCAACTTTTTGTCGAGCCCTTTGTCGGAAATAGCTATCTATTTCGCGCCGTTGTAGCAGGTAGCCTGGTCGCTATTTCTTCGGGCCTGATCGGCTGCTTGATTATCTTGCGCCGCATGGCGTTTCTGGGTGATGCTATTTCGCATTCGATGCTTGCAGGCGTCACCGGTGGTTACCTCTTAATGAAGGTAATTTACGGAGAGGAAGCGCACTTCGCAGCCATGATTGTTGGTGCGTTAATCGCTGGATTCAGTACCGTCATGCTTGTCAGCTTTGTTTCGCGCGTCTCGCGGATCAAAGAAGACACGGCGATTGGCATCATGTACACGGGGATCTTTGCGTTAGGTGGCGCGTTAGCGAGTATGTTCTCTCACTATATTCATCTCGATTTGTTGCACTTCGTGATGGGAGACGTTCTCGCGGTTGATTCAGAACGGCTATGGATGATGGCAGGCGTAACGGCTGTCGTGATGTTCGTCATCATTCTGTGGTACCGCCAACTGCTTTTGACGGCATTCGACCCGATCATGGCTGCTTCGATTGGTTTGCCGGTGTTGTTAATTCATATGTTGATGACCACCTGCACGTCGCTAGTTGTGGTGAGCGCCGTGCAAATTGTTGGTGTTATTCTTGTCGTGGGACTTCTGATCACACCTGCGGCGACAGCCTATTTGTTAACCAACAAGCTTAGTCACATGATGGCACTGTCGGCACTATTTGGGGTAACGAGTGTCGTTTGCGGAGTTTACCTTTCTGTGTGGCTAAACGTAGCGACCAGTTCACCGATTGTGTTATTCAGCACGTTTCAGTTCATGATGGTGCTGGTATTCTCGCCGAAGTTTGGATTGCTATCCAACTGGATAAGAAAAAGAGCAGCAATTCCGCATACGCTGGCTGAAGATATTCTTGGCTGCATGCGGCGTAGCGAGGGGAAGCTCACTCCGCTGGCCACGATCATCGCCAATGTGCCAACCGATGGGCAGAGACTTCGAGCAACGCTTGACCGAATGGTAAGTCGAGGATTGATCGAGCCACACCCGAGCGACGAGTACGAATTGACGGATGCTGGTGAGTTAGAAGCCAAGCGACTGATGCGTGCGCATCGCATTTGGGAAGCTTATTTGGCTAGGCTAGGTACTCCTGAGGAAGAAATCCACGATCGAGCCCATCTGCTCGAGCATGTCAACGACGAAGCTGCCGTGGACTATCTAGACGACCGTTTAGGTCACCCCATTACCGACCCTCACGGCCAAGAGATTCCAGAAGACTTTGTACACCTCGTTCCAGGCAAGGAAGTCTCGGCAAGTCTGCTCCGTGAAGGGCACATCGGCGAAGTTACCCACGTTGATGAGAACTTGGAAGTGAATGTTTCGTTGGGCGATCAATTGACGACCGGTCCGCGAACCGACAACGAGCAAACCTGGAACTTTCTGGTCAACGGCCAACGTCAAATCGATGTCGACCACGATCAGGCCGATGCCATCATCGTACGATTGATTTCGACGAATGAACATGTCTCGTAATCGTGCATTGCCGACAGCTCAACTTTTGCCGTAGCCAAAAAGAAACTTGTTGAGCTTACCAGACTTGGTATTCGAGCGTGTTCGCTGTGAAGCGATGAATTTTGACGCTCGTTCCACAGAGATTAAAAAGTCACGCAGTTCAGGATGGTGATACGAAACGGCAAATTGCAAAGGCCGCAGTCCGTTGAGATTCTCAATCCGGTAGTCCGCACCCCCTTCGACAAGTGCACGAGCGACATCGATATATCCCTTCCGCGCAGCCCAGTGCAGCGGCGTCGTTCCGTCTGGATCTTGTGGATTTGCATCGGCACCGTTTTCTAAAAGCCAGCGTACAATCTTGGGGTTGTTCTCTCTTGCGGCATAAAACAACGGCGTTTGAACGGTTTTTGAAGCACGGATCTCCAGTGATGCTCCGCGGTGAATCAGCTCTCTTCCGGCGAACAGCTTTCCGTAGTAGGAAGATATATGCAGCGGCGTGTGGCCTGTTTCTTCCTCTTGCACATCCAAATTGTCGCCACGATCTGCCAGGGCGATGATGACTTCACCATCGTTTCTCCTTGCGGCGGTGAAGATCCCCAGCTTGATTCGTTCTTCCAGAGTTTGATCAGGAATGAAGAAGTGGTCGCGGCACTTTAGGCACATGACTTCGTGGCCGCGTGCCTTATCTGGCACGACGCCGTTGGTTCGGCAAAGCGGACAGCGGTATTGCATCGTTTGAAACCTATGCTGTCGCGGTCATGATAGACCGCTTTGTCGCGTTACATGGGGATCCGATGTACGAAAACTTGCTGGCGACAGCTTTCGAACCGCCTGTTGCCCACGACCATATTTTCTCGGGCTGATAGGTACATTTAGAGAATGCTCGATGGGAATCGAGAGAAAACCTAGAAGAATTCACGCCAGCTTCATAGAGTGCCGTGCGATCTGGCAGGCCTCGAAATATAGGAAGAGCGAGGCCTGCTTTCGACGTATCGATAGATGGTGTTACTTCGTTTTAACGTCTGGCGACCACCAGGCATCCAGTTTCGTCTTTAGTTTTGCCGCAACCTGGGGGTGATCGGCGATAATGTTCTTTTCCTCTTCGGGATCCGAGGAAAGATCGAACAGTGCCGATTCGACTGGTCCATACTCCCCTTCTTCCTGCCCTGTCGGAACTATCAGCTTGTAGTTGCCATCAATAATCCACCGATAGTAGAGACCTAGCTCAGGGTGTCGGAAGTCAGGAATGTCATGCGAATAGATCTCACCAAAAATCGCCTCTCGTTCGCCGACCTGTTGTTTGTCTAGCAGGCTGATGCCCGGAAACTCGAATTCGGATTGAATTCCCACGGCATCCAGGATGGTGGGAACGACATCAATGCTACTGGCGAGCGACTTATCGTTTTGCCCTGGTTCGACATGTCCTGGGTACCGAATCATGATGGGCGTCCGAGTGCCGCCGTCGTAAACCGAACGTTTCCCGCGCGGGCCACCGACGGCTCCTCCACCCTGATCTGCCCGCTGAATCCAACCGTTGTCGCACAAGTAGATGACGACGGTATTGTCAGCAACGTTTTTCTCTTCAAGATGATCGAGCACTTGCCCACATGTTTCGTCCCACCAGTCACACATGGCATAGTACTTGGCCACATTCAGCGAACGACCTTCGGCGGTGTACTTCTTAAGAATTCGTTGTGGCGGATCGTGTGGAAGATGTGGCATCATCGGTGCGTACCACAGAAAGAACGGTTTATCTTCTTTCACCGCTTCGTCGATGAAGTCAAAAACGGGCTGCATCGTCTTGCGGCCGATCTTCAAACCAACGTCTCCGTGTCGCCCCCCTTTGGTCACATCGCCATGAGACATTCCAGCGGTGAAACCGCCTTCGCTGTGATGTCCTTCCCACCACTTTCCAGACTGGAAACTAACATATCCATGCTTGCCTAAGATATCCGCAAGTCGGGGATTCTCTTTGAATCGGTCTACTAAAACTTGACGGCCAGCATTCGTTCGTTTGTTTTCACGAGGATCATTCCCAGTGATTCCCGACTGGTGGGGATACAGCCCGGTAAACAAGCTGGCCAACGATGGCCGGCAAAGCGATGTCGGAACGTAGCCTCGTTGGTAAACCAGCGACTGCGACGCAAGCCGATCTATATTGGGCGTTTGAATTACGTCATGGTCTTGAAACGAATAGTCGTCCCAGCGTTGATCGTCCGATAAAAGGATGACAACGTTAGGCTGCTCGGCGGCGTGACTTTGTCCTGTAATTGCTAACGCAAACAAGAAAAGAAACGCACCAAAAACCGAAGAGGCTTGCATGAAGGAACTCCACAGAAAAGGCTAGGCTAAGGAGAAGGTAGGAAATCAGTGGCGTCTATTGATTCGCATTATTTTCACGAATGATATCTTCTGGAAATTCAGCAGCATGCGAGCCTGCTTCACGTCGAAGATTAGCGCCGGACCCTCGCTTCATTCCGAAGGGAACTTGCATGGCGCCACGTTCTTTCAGCTCTTGATTGATCGCGTTTCGCATGTCACGAACGGTACTCTGAAGCCCTGGATCGTTGATCAAGTTATGCATCTCGTGCGGGTCGTTTTCTAAATCGTAAAGTTCGTCCGTATCCCAAATGCCATGGTATTGGATGAACTTGTAGCGATCTCCTCGAAGGGCAAACATCGTAGGCGTGTGAGGGAAATTCCATTCCCAGTAGTACTCGTACAGAAGATGCTTTCGCCAATCTTTAACAGGCATCGTTCCCTTCGCGATTTTGACGAAGCTTCGGCCATCCATTTGCTCTGGTGTGTCGATGCCAGCAAGTTCGAGAATTGTTGGACCGATATCGATATTGGCAACAACCGCTTCCACTGTTGAATTGGGAGCCAGAATTCCGGGAGCCTCCACCACTAGAGGCACACGCATCGACTCCTCGTAAGCATTTCGCTTGTCGATCAATCCATGCTCGCCGAAGAGGAAACCGTTATCGCCCATCAGCATGACGATTGTGTTATCGGCGAGATCATTTTCATCCAGGTACTTTCGAACCCGACCGACACTGTCATCGACAGCGTTCATGCACCGACAATAATCGCGGTAGTATTCTTTGATGTTGAGCGAAGAGTGATAAGGAAAGTCGACGCCGTGCCAGCTATTTCGCTGGTTCTTGACCCACATCGGTTTACCGGCATAGTTCTCTTCGGTGTTTGCCTGGGAAGCAGGCGTTTCGATTTCGACGTCGGCGTACAAATCTTTGTGGCGCTCGGCTGGTTCAAAGCGTGCGTGCACTGCTTTGTGCGAGAGATACATGAAGAACGGTTTTTCCCGATCGAGTGTGTCGAGCCAATCGATTGCATAGTCGGTTAACTCGTCTGTGATATAACCTTTTTGTGGCACAGACTTGCCGTTGACGTTTAGCGTCCACTTAGGACCAGGAGGATTGTAATGCCCCTGTCCTCGGAAGCTAACCCACTGATCAAAACCAGGCCGCGGTGCATCCGTTCCACCTCCCATATGCCACTTACCAAAGAAGCCCGTTTGGTAGCCTTCTTTCTGAAGATACTGAGGAAAGAAAATCGTATCGGTCAGATCGGTATGATTGTTGTCGACCACCCGATGATTATGCATGTATTGCCCGGTCAAAATTGAGGCCCGGCTTGGCGAACATAGCGACGTCGTTACGAACGCATTGGTAAAGTTTGCCCCTTGGGCGGCCATCGCGTCGATTTGAGGCGTTTTTAGAAACGGATGCCCCATGAATCCCATCGCGTCGTACCGCATGTCATCGATCAGAATGAAGACAACGTTTGGTCGTTCTGCGGATTGGGCCGAGCTCGTAAGACCGTAGCTGATTACAAGGGCGAAAAGGGCAATAATGCCAAATCGAAACGCTCGCATGAGGGCTTTCTCTTAGCTAGTAGATGATTCGGGCGAGTTGAGGCTTTCCAGGTGGGTTGAAACCAGTATCCGCCAAGAAGCGTTTACGGTCAACTTTCCCCGGAAGATTGCTAACACCATTCTGCCCGCAAAATTGTCCAACGACTTTGTCACTGCGCGTAATCGTTTAATTGTTGTTAACAGACGAATGCAGACGCTGTGCAAGCAAATGCCAAATCAGCCCCAGCACAATGATTCCCAGCCCTATAAACCAGACGTATCGATCGACCCAAAACGAAAGAAACAAACAGGAGATCAGGCCGATAATGGGAAATATACGTGGATAAAGTCGTTCCGACTTCTTCAAACGTAACGCACACGCATTGGTAATGGCATAGTAAATTAGCACTGTAAACGCACTGAAAGACCAAGCCAGTTTGACGCTTCCCAGGCTGGCGATCGCCGAGATTACTAATGCCATGACAAGGGTCGCTATCCAAGGATCGCCGGTCTTCGAAGAAACGGATGCCAAGTCTTTCGGCATATCTCCTCGGCGGCCCATCGCAAACAGCACACGCGATAAACCAAGCAGCAGATTCAAGAGCACTCCTAACATGGCCGTGATTGCGCCCACGGACATCAGCACCGAAATACCAGGTAAGCTGAATGCCTGTGACACGGTTTGTAAGGGAGCGGCACCTGATACGGTTACTTCTGCTAAGCCGACAGCTCCGATGGTTTGAACACTAACCAACGCGACGCCGAAATAGATCAACATAGAGAGCCCTAGCGTTACGATTACCGCAATCGGGATGGTGCGTCTCGGGCTTTTGACTTCTTCACCCAGCGTCGCAATTCTTCCGTAACCCGTGTAAGCAACGAACATGAGTCCTACGGCTTGCGCGAACGAGGACGCAGAGCCTGAGCTTGGCATAATCTCCTGCCACGTCAGCTCACGCGCCCCGCCCGAAAGCATTCCGGCAAGAATGAAAACCCCAAGAGAAAGCAGCGTCGTTCCGACGATGATGGCATTTGCCTGGGCGCTGCGCCGGATGCCTCGAAGCACGATCAATGTCAATATCGAAATTCCCGCAAGCGATAGAGGAACCAGAAAGACAGTGGATTCGACGCCACAAAGCTGCAGGAGATAGCCTGAAAAGCCGAGCGCCGCAGTCGCTGCCGAGGCTGACTTGGCCCACAAGAATGTCCAACCTGCAAGAAAGCCTAGCGACGGAGTTAGCCAACGGTTTCCATATTCGTAGGTACCTCCACTAACGGGATGGTTTGCTGCCAGTTGAGCACTGCTTAGTCCATTGCAGATAGCGACTAAAGCCGCGACAACGATGGCCAGAATAACTGAATCTCCAGCGATTCCGGCGGCGATACCAATGCTGACAAAAACGCCTGTTCCCAGAATCGATCCGAGACCGGTGATCACCGCACCGGGAATACCTAGTTCGCGGCGTAAAGAAGTGGCATGCGATTGCGAAGTCATGAATTCATTACTTCAAGAAAGCGGTGGGGGAACGAGGCCAAGATTACCTGGCAGGTCAATTAATGCGTCTTGATACCGCATGCGATATTCTCTTGGCGAGGTCCCCATATACTTCCGGAACTGCCGCGTGAAGTAACTTTGATCATAAAAACCACAAGCAGTGGCGATTTGGGCGATTGATGCCTCGCTAGCCAACAGTTCATGGCACGCTGCGTGAATTCGCACGCGCAAAATGTACTGTTGAGGAGTCATGTGATAAAGCGCCTTGAAACGACGGTCAAACTGACTGATCGAAAGGTGAACCATCGCCGCGAGTTCATCCACGCGCAGCGGGGTTTCGTAGTTTCCCAGAACATAGCTGACGACCTTATCGAAACTATTTAACGTGCTGGAGACCGACTTCGCTTTCTCCAAGTCACGCATGACGCCAGCAATTCCGATAACGTCGCCTGCTGTTGAACGGAGTGGCATTTTGCTGGAAATAAACCACTTCAACTCACCCGGATTACTCGGAACAAGCCAAATTTGGTTCGGCAATGGTTTGCCCGATTCCATGACGGCCTGATCCTCGGCCATATACCGTTCGGCAAGATATCTCGGGTGAAGGTCGAGATCGGTTTTTCCGAGCATTTCGTCTTGCGATTCGCAGCCTCTCATTCGCCAGAGGTTTTCGTTGGCGGCGACGAAACAGCCTTCGCGGTCTTTAACGTAGTGAAATACGTCAGGAAGGTATTCAAAGAGCCCTGTAAGGGCAAGTTCGGCACCGATGGTATTACTCAATTGCCAATCTCCTTTTTATGGACGATGCGCAGATAATACCACACGATGCGGAAATATCCCTAGCGTTTCACGTTTCGGGCGGACTAGATTGTGTGAACCTTCCAATACTTCGCGCAAACTCCATCAATACTCCCCGAAGCAAAGCCGTCCTTTTCTTCAAGGCTTAACATTTAAGAGAACCCCATGTTCACGTTCCAAGGCCGTGGCAAATCGGTCACTTGTAACGGGCAGACTCGTCGCGATTTCCTGCAAGTGGGAACGCTCGGCGCAGTTGGCCTCAGTTTGCCTCATATGTTCGCTGCGAAAGCCAACGGTGCATTGAAGCCAGATCATGACGATCGCAATTGCATCATGATCTTCAACTTGGGGGCTCCAAGTCAGCTTGATCTTTGGGATATGAAGCCGGACGCACCCGCGGAAGTACGCGGTCCCTTCAAACCGATCTCGACGAAAAATCCAGACCTCCAACTATCGGAGATTTTGCCGCGTCACGCGGAAATTGCGGACAAGATTTCCTTGGTGCGATCGGTCCATCATACCGGGGCGGCCGTTCATGATGCTGGTTGGCAGATGATGCAGACCGGTCGGCTTTTCACCGGTGGTGTGAACACGCCTCACTTGGGATCGGTCGTAAGTTTTGAACGTGGACGCAAAACCGATTTGCCTGCATTTGCGGTGTTGCCTCAATTGATGGGGCGAGGCGGCGGCAACATGCCCAACGGCCAGGCAGGAGGTTTCCTGGGAAAAGCACACGATCCGTTTGTGCTTAATGCCGATCCATCCCAACCGAATTTTAAAGTGCCGGATCTTCTGCCTCCTGTCGAAATCGATACCAGCCGTCTCGATCGCCGTCGCCGGATTCGAGATCTCGTCGATCAAGCCACCTCTAACTTCGAGGCCAGCGAAAACGCCGATCTATTGGGAAACAACTTCGAGTCGGCTTTTCGGTTGATGACGAGTCCAAAAGCACGAGAAGCCTTCGATCTTTCCAAAGAGCCGGAAAAGGTGCGTCAGCGTTATGGAATGAATCGCTTCGGACAGTCTTGTCTGCTTGCCAGAAGGTTGATTGAAAATGGTGTTCGATTTGTCACCATCAATACCTTTTTGACCGTGTTTGGCGAAATTACGTGGGACATCCATGGATCGAAGCCGTTTACGTCGATCGCCGGAATGAAGAACATCGTCGCTCCACTCTACGACCAAGGGTATGCGGCACTAATCGAAGATCTCGATCAGCGTGGACTGCTCGATTCGACGCTTGTCTGCAACTTGGCCGAATTCGGACGCACTCCTCGAGTTAACCCGGCAGGTGGTCGCGATCATTGGCCGCAATGTTTCACGTGCGGCTTTGCCGGAGGTGGTGTTCAAGGGGGACGTATTGTCGGAGCGAGTGATCCTATTGGGGCCGTTCCCGCCGATCGGCCAGTTCAGCCAGCCGACGTTGCCGCCACGGTCTTTCATAGTCTCGGCTTCGATATGGAGCAGACTTTGCCAGGTCCTGGTGGCCGTCCATTCCCAATCGTCGATTCCGGTCACATGCCGATTCATGAATTATTCTAGACCCTCCGTCCTCGAGCCATTGATGACCACCCCCCTCCCCTTCACCACGCTAATCGCCTTTGGCATGATCTTCGCCGCATCCTCATTGGTGGCTGGCGAAGAGGCCGCGTTTCAACTGGTTCCTCAAGAGGTGGAGCTGAATTCACCCCATAGCCAACAGTTGCTCCTCGTTCAAAAAAAATTGGGCGAGCAGTTGCACGGCCAAGCCGACGAAAAGATCCGTTGGTCTTCCAGTGACGAAACGATTGCCACGGTTACCGAAGGTATCGTGCGACCCGTTGCCGACGGCAAAGTGACAATAACCGCGTCTCAAGGCGATCTATCGTCTTCCGTGGAAGTGAACGTAAGTGGTCAGGCAGCCACCGCCGAGACTAGTTTCCGGAACGATGTGCTTCCCATCTTGTCCAAAAGAGACTGCAACTCCGGAGCTTGTCACGGGGCACTTGCTGGAAAAGGTGGCTTTCGCCTATCGCTGCGGGGTTACGATCCGGAATCGGACTACTTCAACATTGTGAAGCAAGACAAAGGTCGTCGAATTGAATTGGCCGCTCCGGAATACAGTTTACTGCTCAACAAGCCAACCACGACCGTTCCCCATAAAGGAGGTCTGCTCCTTCCCCGAGACAGCGAAGACTTTCATACATTGGCCGAATGGATCGCGCATGGTGCCAGTCCACCGACGCCTGACGATGCGGTGATTGAAAGAGTCGAAGTTTATCCCGAGACATCGATACAAAAAATTGGTGCCCAGCAGCAGTTCTCGGCGCGGGCATTCTACAGCAATGGCGCGACCCGCGATGTGACTCGGTGGACGAAGTGGTCAAGTACAAACGATACAGTTGCTCAAGTTGACGAAGAGGGACATGCCACGGTCATGGGCCCAGGCGAAGGAGCGATCGTGGCGTGGTTCGACAGCAAGCTAGCCATTGCTCGGACGACCGTTCCATTTGACGAAGAGGTGAGTAAGGAAGATCTGCAACAAGCCGACTCGCGAAAGCCAAAGAACTTTATTGACGAGCATATCGACGCACAGCTCGCGCGGCTCAACTTGGTCGCGTCGCCAGATTGTACCGACGCGGAGTTTCTACGACGTTGTTACCTCGACACGATTGGACGACTACCTCGTCCAGAAGAGACACGAGCGTTCCTAGCCGATACGAGTGAGGACAAACGCACCAAGCTCATTGATAAGCTGTTAGAAAGCCCCGAGTTCGTCGACTACTGGGCTTATAAGTGGTCCGACATCTTAATGCTCAACGGTACGCTGCTGCGGCCTCAGGCGTTGAAGACTTATTACGAGTGGATTCATGACCACGTCGAGAAAAATACGCCGTGGGACCAAATGGTACGCCAAATTGTTACCGCGACCGGCGAAAGTACCGAGAATGGTGCGACCAATTTCTTCGCACTCAATCAAACGCCGGAAGACATGACCGAGAACGCATCGCAGGCGTTCATGAGCCTCTCGATCGGTTGTGCTAAATGCCACAACCATCCATTGGAAAAATGGACCAACGACCAGTATTACGCGATGGCCAATATCTTCTCACGCGTTAAAGCGAAAGGCTGGGGCGGAGAAAGCAGAAACGGCAATGGTGCGCGAACGTTGTACGTGGCAACGTCGGGTGAATTGGTACAGCCGCGAACAGGTAAGCCGCAGCCTCCTACTCCGCTCGACGGCGAAGCGATGGCGTTTGACGACCCGAACGATCGCCGTTTGAAGTTCGCGGATTGGTTGACATCGCCAGATAATCCTTACTTCGCGAAAGCGATCACTAATCGCGTGTGGGCCAACTTCTTCGGTGTTGGACTTGTCGAAGAAGTGGATGATTTGCGTGTATCCAACCCACCTAGCAACGGCCCTCTTTTCGATGCGGCGACGAAGCATGTGATCGATAATCAGTTCGATTTGAAATCGCTCATGCGTGTTATTCTTCAGTCGAACGCCTATCAGCGATCGAGCAAGCCGATCGCTGGCAACGAAGCCGAAAATCGCTTTTATAGTCGCTACTATCCCCGTCGACTGATGGCGGAAGTACTTCATGATGCCGTTGTTCAGGTAACCGGTGTCCCTTCCAAGTTCGACACGGTCGCTTTTCCTGGAAACGACAAACAGAAGACCGACTTCTACCCGGAAGGAACGAAAGCCATTCAGCTGTACGACTCTGCTGTCGAGAACTACTTTTTGAGCACCTTCGGACGAAACCCGCGGAACATCGTTTGTGAGTGCGAACGTTCCGATGAACCAACGATGGTTCAAGTCCTTCACATATCGAATGGAAATACCATCAACGAAAAGCTGAAGTCAAAGCAAAGCCAAGTCGAGACGTTGCTGCAACTCCGCCGAAATGGACTTTCCGATGACGCCATTGTTGATGAAATCTACCTGGCATGCTTTTCACGCTATCCAACTCCCGACAAGCGAAAAGAACTGGTTCAATTTCTTCCCCCACGGGATACTTCGGACGAACGCGAAACGATCGAAGACATTTTCTGGGGTTTGATGAGCACTCGCGAATTCCTTTTCAATCATTGATTCGTCATGAAATACGTTTCACTTACTCCCTTGGCCCTGATGATCGTCCTTGGATGTACTGCGCTAAGTGTCGCAGCCGAGGGGCCGTCGTACGCTGACAATATTGAACCGATCTTGCGGAAGTATTGTGTCGGCTGCCACAACGATACGGAACCGGAAGGCGATCTTTCGCTTCAGTCGTTCGATCCGCAGAAAACCGAGATATCTCTTGGCAAGCTGATCCAACCGGGTGACGCGAAGAACAGCCATTTAATGTCGGTGATTCGAGGGACCGCTGAACCGAAGATGCCTCCCGAAGGTGAACCGACCCCAAGCCAGAATGAGATCGAAGCGTTGGCAAGTTGGATTGATGCAGGCGCAGTGATGTCGTCCAAGACTGACAAATGGAAGCTTCCCGTTGCCCCCATTCAATCGGAATCCGATGTACGGCCAATTTCAGCGATGGCGATGTCGACCGATGGAAAGCAAATTGCGGTCGGGCGGTATGGGCAAGCTCAGATATTCAACGTGAGCGAGAATGGTGATTTCGATTTGAATAATCCGCAGATCGAAATCGACCAGTTGCCTGGCAAAGTAACTGCGATCCATTTCGATCGCTCAAACCACTCCGTAGCCATTGCGTCAGGCGTAACTGGCGTTGCCGGATACGCGGGCCTCTACTCGGTAAAATCAGGAGACCTGATTCGCTCGTTTGAAGGGCACAACGATATCCTCTTTGACGCCGAGATTTCTCCTAATGGAAAGTACCTGGCAACGTGTGGATACGATCGAAAGATCGTTCTTTGGGACATCGATTCCGGCGAAAAACTGCACGAGTTGTTAGGGCATAACGGGGCGGTCTATGACGTCGGCTTCAGTCCAGATAGCGAATTCCTGGTATCCGGCAGCGCGGATGATACCTGTAAAGTGTGGCGAGTACGCGATGCGATGCGGCTGGATACGTTACCGCAACCGTTAAAGGAAATTTATTGCTGCAGCTTTTCGCCCGATGGAAAAACGATCGTCGCCAGCGGAGCGGACAATAACCTCCGGGTGTGGAAGTTCGTCTCGAAGGATGGCCCGAAGATCAATCCCATGATTCGCGCACGCTTCGCTCACGAAGGTCCCGTGCAGCGACTTTTGTTTAACGAGGATGGATCGAAGCTGTTTACCGTCGGTAACGACCTGGCGGTGAAGCTGTGGGAGACGGCCGACTATACCGAGCTGAAACTGTGGGAAGATCGTCCCGAAGTTGCCATGGCGGCATGTTATCACCCAGCGAGTCAGACCCTCTTCTTGGGTCAGATGAACGGTCAGGTAGAACGCATCCAGTGGGCGGCCGAAAAGCAATCAACGAATGAGCCTGCGAACGTCCCTGTCATCGCGCCCATGCCCATAGCGTCCACCGAAATGGCTGCGATGGAAGAAAAAGAAGGAAACAACGACCCTGAATCGGCGCAGACTGTTGCGTTTCCTGCAACGATTAAGGGGGTAATCTTCAATAAGGAAGAATCGCCTGACATCGACTTCTTCCGATTCTCTGCGAAAGCAGGGCAAACGTGGGTGCTAGAAACAAACGCGGCTCGTCAGAAGAGTCTGCTCGACTCGCATATTTCGGTCTATCACACCGATGGAACGCCGGTCGAGCGCGTTCGACTTCAGGCCATTCGCGACTCCTACTTTACGTTTCGTGGGAAGGACGATGCGATATCGGACGACTTCCGAATCTTCAATTGGGAAGAGATGAAGCTGAACCAATACCTATACGCCAACGGTGAAGTGACTCGGCTTTGGCTTCACCCGCGTGGCCCTGATAGTGGTTTTCGGGTTTATCCTGGCCAAGGAAGTCGCTGGGGATTTTTCGATACGACGCCACTTGCTCATGCATTGGGAGAGCCCTGCTATGTGGTTCAGCCAGTCCCCACCGGACAAGCGATTGTTCCTAATGGACTGCCTGTCTTCACGCTTTATTACGAGAACGACGACGAATCTCGCCGGACGATGGGAGATGACTCGCGTTTATTCTTCACGGTGCCAGAAGATGGCGATTACCTGGTGAAAGTGCGGGATGTTCGTGGATTCGAAGGGGAGAACTTCCACTATGAACTGACCGCGCGGCCACGTAAGCAAGACTTTCGCGTCGATAACGCCTTCAAAGATATCAAGATTGGGGCCGAGAGTTACCGCGAAATCCGATTTCGCTGCACGCGGATGGATAACTTTGATGGCCCGATCATGGTGACCGTCGAGGGCCTGCCGGAGACATTTTCAGTGACCTCCCCCATCATTATCGAAGAGGGGCAGATTGAAGCGATGGGCGTGCTTCATGCCAAAAAGGATGCTAAGACGCTTACAGACGATCAAATGAAGAACGTCAAAATTTCTGCGTCGGCTGTCATCGAAGACGAAACCGTTTCCCACGACGTAGCAGGTTTTAAGAAGGTCGAAGTCCGTCAGGAAACGAAACTGGGTTTACGTATTGAACCTTCCGAAAAGGGAGCGCAGCCAATCGATACCGAAGGCGACGGGCCATTGGAGTTCGAGATCGAACCAGGCCAAACCATTATGCTAAAAGTCGTTGCCGATCGACGTGGCGAAAAAGGGAACATCAGTTTTGGCAAAGAAGGCGCCGGACGGAATCTCCCTTTTGCAGTGAATGTGGCGAATCTTGGGCTCAATGGCCTGATGATCATGTCTGACTTGGACGAACGTGAATTCTTTATCACGGCGGACGAAGTCGCCGAACCGACGTCACGTCTGTTTCATCTGCAAACGGGATCCGATGGGGGACACGCGACGCAGCCAATTCTCTTGCACGTTCGCCCCAGCCAAGACGCTCCCTTTTAGACTGGCTGCTGTTCTGCCTACAATACTCGGGTTCAAATTAGGGATTTCCGAGTATGTCAGGCGATCGAATTTCAGCTCCACTTCAACATGCCATCCGTGTTTTGCTGTTGGTCGGATCGCTGCTGGGATGTTCTCAGAACGCGAACGCTAAACGCGACACGGTAGTTATTCTTGGCGCCGCAAGCGTCAAGGATCTGCTGAACGATCTCGTCCTTGCCGCAAAACCTCATATCGGTCCGAGTGTCCAAATCGATATCAGTACGGGCCCTTCCCACGCTCTCGCCCAGCAAATTCTTAAGGGGGCTCCTGCCGATATCTATGTCTCAGCCAATCGCAAATGGGCTGACGAAATTGTAAGCACAGGGCAAACCAAGCTGGCTACCGATTGGCTTGCAAACTCTTTGGTAGTGGTCGTTCCGGTTAATTCGAAACAGAAAATATCCGTTGCGTCCGATTTAAAGTCACCAGAGATTAAGCGACTCGCCGTGGCCGGAGAAAACGTACCCGCGGGCATCTATGCGAAACAGGCCCTCACCGCGCTGGGGCAATGGGACGCACTCGTCGCGGCTGGCAAACTGGTTCATGGACACGATGTCCGTAGCACGCTTGCTTATGCGGAACGGGGCGAAGTCGATGCGGCGATCGTTTATCGGACCGATGCGATGCATTCTACTCAAGTTAAAGTAGTGACTGAGCTGTCGTCGGAAACTCACGATGCTATTGTTTATCCGCTGGTGCGTTTACAAACTGAGTCGGAAGCAGCCGACCGGTTGTATGCGTTTCTTTCGACTCCCGAGGCGGACGAGATTGTGAAGTCGCACGGCTTTCGGCTCTTCCGCGAAAATGCGGCGAAGGACTGACTTGTGAATGCGGATCAAATCGCTGCGATTCTCTTGAGCTTAAAGGTGTCTGTGATCAGTGTCATCCTGGGCCTCCCTCCGGGCCTAGCGTGCGGGTGGCTGTTGGCACGTCGAGAGTTCTGGGGCAAAACGATTGTCGAAACGCTCATCAATCTGCCGTTGGTCCTTCCGCCGGTGATCACTGGTTATCTTCTGTTGGTTGGTTTTGGCCGGCAGGGATACCTCGGCATGTTTCTCGAATCTGTCTTTGGTATTTCAATCATCTTTGATTGGAAAGGTGCAGCCGTTGCAGCGGCCGTCGTCGCGTTTCCGCTTATGGTGCGATCGATCCGGCTAGGGATCTCTTCGGTCGATCCAACTTTGGAAATGGCTGCCCAAACGCTCGGAGCAACTCCCTGGGATGCATTTTGGACGGTTACCGTTCCGCTGGCGCGTTCAGGCATTATCGCTGGGTGCATTCTTGCTTTCGCGCGGGGCTTCGGAGAATTCGGAGCCACAATCATGATCTCTGGAAACATTCCAGGCAAAACGCAAACAGTCCCTCTGTACGTCTACGATCAGATGGAGACGCCTGGCGGGGTCGAAAACGCAACGAGTGTCATCGTCGTATCCGTTTTGATTGCCGGGGCAGCTCTTTGGGTAAGCGAGCGATTGGAAAAGAGCGCCCGCAGTGCTAAGAAACAGGAATCGGACGTCACCTAAAAAAACTCCGAGACCGCCATCAAGCGACCTCGGAGTAGATCTTATCGTATTGGACGTTCGTCTCGTGCTATGGCAATAGCGGAGCGTGAATCGTTCGCAATTCCTCGGCGGGAATCTTAATTACCTTCCGATCGTACGTCATCAGCCCGTTAATCTCGCTTTCCACGTCGGTTGTCTGCGTATAGACGGCGCCTGCGATTCCTTTCGTCTTCAGGTCTTCCAAGATATCGATCGATTCCTGGTAGCGAGCCTGATATTCTTTCACCGAACGTGGCAAGCCGCCGTATCCCCAGTTGGCCTTGGTCTTCTTCCACAGATGCCCATCGACTGGCCAACCATGACCACCGAATTCGCCGACAACTTTCACCATGTCGTCCAACCGCTTTTGTTCTAGTGGAAAGCTTGGATGAGGATAGCTGTGCTGATCGGCAACGTGACCCACCGGCCAATAGTTCCCACCACTAGCAATGTTGACCAGTCGCGTCGGATCTCGCTTTAACGTCCATTCCCCTGTGGAGACCGTACGATGCTGTCCCCAGGCTTCATTGAATGGAACCCAAACGACAATGCTAGGATGACTATCCAGCGTATCGATCATCTCGTCGAATTCGTTGAGATATTGCGTGTGTGCTTCGTCCGTCCAATCGGCATCCGTGGGGTTAGGACGCATGCGAGTCCAGGGAGGACTTTTGCCGCCGCTGACTTGATCTTGCCAAACCATCATGCCGAGGCGATCGCAGTGATAATAGTATCGGCGGGGCTCGACTTTGATATGTTTGCGGATCATGTTGAAGCCCGCCGCTTGCAGATACTCGATGTCAAACAGCATCGCTTCATCCGATGGCGGAGTCAGAAGGCCATCTGGCCACCAACCTTGGTCGAGCGGGCCCCAATGGAAGATCGGTTGCCCATTGAGCGTAAACCGAAGATGGCCGTCCCGGTCGCGCATTGTTCCGACAGATCGGATCCCGGTATAGGTTCCGACCATATCAACAACGTTTCCTTCAGCATCCAGAACGGCAACGCTGATGTCGTACAAATGCGGCTGGCTAGGGGACCATAGCTTGGCGTTGGGAATTTCCATCACTAGCGACTCGTCAGCCGAAGTCACGTCCACCACGGGATTGCCGTTGTCGTACACGGTCGCTTTAAGTGAAACCTTTTTGGCTCCGTTGCCTTCCACGGTAGGAAACACTTGAATTCGACCAGTGTCCGGATCGGTCAAGATCTTAACATCCGAAACGTATGTCGCTGGAACTTGTTCCACCCAAACCGTTTGCCAGATGCCGGATACTTGCGTATACCAAATTCCTTCAGGCGTCAGTGTCTGCTTACCACGAAGCTGCCAGCCGCCGGTTTTATCTTCGACACGGACGACGATATCGTTCAATCCAGACTTAGCCGCTTTGGTAACGTCGATTGAAAACGGCGTGCTGCCGCCGACATGGCTACCCACTTCGATACCGTTGACGTAAACGCGACAAGCGTAGTCGACCGCCTCGAAATTCAATAGCGTGCGTTCTTCTTCTGTCGGTTGAAGTTCGACACTGCGGTGGTACCACAACGCTTCGGTCGGACGTAAATTGCGTTGAACGCCTGACAACTTCGATTCAATTGCGAAGGGAACCAGGATTTTGCCGTTCCACTGTTCCGGAATGTTATCCTGGTTCTCAGATGTGATCGCGTAGTTCCATAGCCCGTTCAAATTATCCCAGTTGTCACGCGTCATTTGAGGACGCGGATACTCTTGCCAAACATTGTCTTCGCGGACCTTCGATCCCCATTCGGTGATGAGATCGGACTGGTAGGGCTTTTCAGGGATTCGTGCCGGAGGAAGTTCAGGAACGTCGTTGGCATCGATCAAATGAATGTCAATGTACTGGCCGCCTGTGTCTTGCCGGGTATGTGCTGCAAGCACGTTGGTTCCCACTTTCAACGCTTCGACTCCTTCTGCTGTCAGCGGAAACACGTTGTAATCGACCGACCACTTAGTGAATGTGGCGACCTGTTTTCCATTGAGATAAACTTCCGTGTCTTCGTCATGGTGAATTAGAAGAGCTGGCTTCTCAGGAATCGATTCCAAGTCGTACGTGCGGCGAAGCCAGATATCGGTCGAATCCCAAACGGTCGCCACACGCGACTTGGGCGTTCCCCGCGTGCCGAAACCGCCATATCCCGTTTCCCAGTTCGTCGTATCGAACTGCGGATTCTGCCAGCCATCTTTTGGAGGAACAACCGTGTAATTCCAGGGGCCATCTATCGCATTAGGATCAGGTTCAGCGGATTGAACAGCCATAGGAAAAAGCATCACGGCACATGTGGTAAGCCAGCTAAACAGTTGGCTGCGTGAAGAGAAGTTTGGGGTCATGTCGTATCTCCGAAGTCACAACTGGGGCGATCGATTTTCTGCGGCAGGATTCCCCTATTCTGGCACAGAAATGGATCTCATCTAATGAGTTGCGGCGTAAAGCTTTTGAGTTCCATTGCGGACTGCAAATAGCCCAGGCAAGAGTCCGCGACTGCTTTAATCGTTGCCGAAGTAGTCGCAATTTCAATTCACTGAAATACGGTCGATTAACGATGCATTTGAAATAATGTGTGACAAAACCGGCGTGTTTTCGCCGTCAGGTGATCGAAACCCGAGTCCGCTTTTTTTTGCTTGAATTGGGCGAACCTATTCTCGACACGTTCGTCTATGTCGGTAAGGGATCGATTCCGTGGGGAATCACCAGTCAAGTTCGCAACGGAAATTGAAATCAATGACGCTTAGTCACCTCAATTCGTTTTCAACTCTTTTAGAAGAATCGAGCTGTACTTCATCGCGGTGCCTTGGTTTTTCGCGAGAGGCATTTGCGTTCTAGCTCCTGGATGGGAAATCGATCTTTCACCAAGGCCCGGAGTTGCAACGCATCCGGGCTTTTTTTGTGTCTTGATCCAACTTGGGACTGATAGCTGAGATGGTTTAGCGGCGGTTTGAAGAACCGCAGACGAGGATTCGAGCGCCTCTCAGTCCACTGATTGCCAGGCATGGTTTGCTTAATGCGAAACCAATTGCTTTGGCCCGTTCGACTTCGGGTGAGGTCACCAGTCTTTCAAGCTGGGCAGGTAGGGTTCGACTCCCACACGGGTCACTCAATGGAAGTCATCCGGCTGGATGAGGAGACTGTCTTGAAAACAGTTGGCGGTTTAACGCTGCTTGTGGGTTCGAGTCCCACGGCTTCCGCTCAAACACTAGCTCGGTAGGCAATTGGCAGACCACCTTGGCTCAGAACCAGGGATGCTGTGGGTTCGAGTCCCACTCGAGCTACTCCACGCATGGCTCAGTGGCTATTTGGTTGACCGCTCGAACTTAAACTTCGGGGACGTTGCGGGTTCGAATCCCGCCTGGGCCACTTGCTTGAGCGAGACAAGTAAAGACGATCGACGATCAGGTACGCAAATCGGAAAAGCGGCCACGGTGAGAACGTGGTGAATTTGTGGGTTCGACTCCCACCTTGGTCACTGAAATTCCTTTCAATGGAAGGTAGCCGAATACGGTTCGTCGGGCCGGTTTGCTAAACCGTGCGACCTTATGGGTCATGTGGGTTCAAATCCCATGCCTTCCGCTCTTATTGCTCGGTTTCTCGGTCGATTTGGCTGGGTTTACTTCTTCCAGGCTGGAAATTGCGTCTTCTATGACGCAAATTAGTGGGTAACATCCGGCCAATGATTCTTTGGCTCGCCCCCTGCACTCCCCCTTCGACCGAGGACATCATCCCCATGATTTTGCGGCGACTTCTTTGCCTGTTGATGATTCTTGCGTTTGCCCCAGCATTGATGGCTGCGGACGCTCCGAAAAAGCCTAATATCTTGTTCGTTCTGTGCGATGATCTGCGGCCAGATGCTGTGGGATGTCTGGGCAGCGAGCATGTGAAAACGCCCAACATCGATCGTCTAGCGAACGAAGGGCTTTTGTTTCGGAACTCATTCTGTACCACCTCGCTTTGCTCGCCGAGCCGGGCCTCGATTCTGACGGGACTGTACGCCCACGCGCACGGTGTCACCAATAACTTTACCGAGTTCCCGACCGAAACGGCAACTTTCCCCAAGCGATTGCAAGACGCCGGGTACGAGACCGCTTACATCGGCAAGTACCACATGGGCGAAGACAACGACGAGCCACGCCCCGGTTTTGATTGGTTTGTCACCCATAAGGGACAAGGAAAATACTTCGACACCGCCTTCAATATCAATGGACAAGGGGCGAAAGTTGTCGAAGGTTATTACACGCACGTTGTCACCAATATGGCAATCGACTGGCTAGAGAAAGACCACGGCGACAAACCATGGTGTTTGATGATTGGGCAGAAGGCTCCCCACAGTTTCTATTTTCCAGAACCGAAGTACGAGCACGCGTTCGACGATGTCCAAGTCGAGTATCCCAAAACGGCATTCGATCTGGAGGACAAGCCAAAATGGATCAAACAGCGGCTTAGTACCTGGCACGGGATCTATGGTCCGCTTTTCGATTGGCGTAAAGACTTTCCCGACGACAGCCCCGAAGGTGTAAAAGCGTTCGAGGATATGGTTCACGCCTACTGGGGAACGATCCTCAGCGTCGACGACAGCATGGGCCGTCTTTACGATTGGCTGGAAAAGTCGGGCGAACTGGACAACACGGTCATTGTCTTCATGGGAGATAACGGCCTGTTGGAAGGCGAACATGGCATGGTCGACAAGCGGACGGCCCACGAGATGAGCATCCGCGTTCCCTTGATCGTTCGCTACCCTGAACTTGGCAAAGGCAAGACGCTTGACCAACAAGTGTTAACCGTCGATATGGCTCCGACGCTGATTGAACTCGCTGGTGGAAAGCCGATCGAGAATATTCATGGAGCATCCTGGGCAAAGCTGGCCGACGGCAGCGATGACGATTGGCGAACATCGTGGATCTATTACTACGATTACGAGAAGCAATTTCCTTACACGCCGAACGTTCGAGCTTTGCGTACCGATCGTTGGAAGTACATCCGATACCCACATGGCGATGGTTCCCCTGATCGTCACATGGCCGAGTTGTACGACTTGCAGAACGATCCCAAAGAAACGAAGAATCTCGCTGCCGATGCAAAGCATGCTGATTTGGTTCAGTCGCTTCGCAAAGAACTGGACCAGGAAATGGCGAATGTCGGGCTGACTCCCAAGACGGACAAGATGCCCATCGATCAAGGGATCGGCCAAGAGTTGCCGGACGAAAAGATCCGCTAAACGGCGCGGCCCATTGTCATAAGCAGTGTTTCAACCATGAAGACGCGAGGCATATTTATCACTGCCTTCGCGTCTTGCTTTTGACGAGTAAGCTTCAGGCATTTCAAGCTCAACAGCTTACGGAGCAATTTCTAACGTCGCGATTTGGTCCCCTTCCAGCTCGAAGCGGAACCTCAAATCGGCCGGGCTACCGGGAAAGTTCCCCGTCAATCGACACGTGACAACAACTTTGCCATCCTCGTGAACGCTGTTGAACGGTTCGCAGGTGTAGTCGTATTTTGCGGCGATGTCGTCTTTCCATTGTCGGATTGCTGCCTGGCCTCGATAGGTGTTTCCTTCGTCTGTCACGACGGCACTTTCCGTGAAGCATCTTGCCACAGACTCGCCATTCAACTCATCCGCTTGGAAGTAATTGGTGACTGCTTGGGGAAGATTGAGACTCATGGTTTTCTCCTTCGAGTAAGTTTGTACTGAGGAACGCTTGTCCCTCAATCTCATGGACACTCAAAGGACCGGACTGTGACAGCTTCTCCAATTATTCTTTCAGCTTAGCCGCAATGTCCGCTGGATATCTTTCCGCTCTAAGAGTCGCTGCAGCCATTCAATTTCCTGCGTCGGCTGAAGAAAAGGATGATCCTGAAAGAGCTCGGTGTGCTGCCGTTCGACGATATCTTCGATGTCTCGAACCGTCTTCTCTGACATATCGCGCACCCGATCGAAGTGATCAGAAGTGAACAACAAGCGATTGGGATCGACATGGCCATGTTCGATGAAGCCCCGCGTCTTTTTCGGACAGCGGCAGGGATTGCTGGTGTTTACCAGTCCGCATTGGTTGTTCAGGAAGTTGTGCAGGTCGCGACGTGCCCGCGCAAGCGATTGACGAAAATTGGCGGGAGACATTTCCAGAACTTCGCCGCCGATCGTATCGGTCGCGCCAAGTATTTCTCCCAGGGTGAAGACTAGTCGTTGTTTGCGATCTAAGCAAAGCAGCATTCCCATCGTGCAGCTTGTTTTAGCTTCCTCAACGAGTATCGGTAGTGCTACCGGCATACTTCGTGGATCAGGCAGATCGGCATCGGAAATACCGTTGATTGCCGATCCATACTCGGCAAACGTCAGTCGGTGGGTCTCGGCTGGACGGCGTTTCATGTTCAGCACATGATTGGCAGCAATTCGATACAACCAAGTGCGGAACTTGCTTTCCCCTTTAAAAGTGCTCAGCTTCGTGATTACCTTGACGAACACCTCTTGGGTCACCTCTTCCGCATCTTGCGGCTCGAAAACCATCCGAACCGCAATGTTGTAGATCCATGCCTGATGCCGCAAAACCAGCGTTTCGAGCGCTGCGCGATCGCCCTGCTGGGCCGAGTTAACGAGCTCGACGTCGGTGGTATCGTCCAGGGCAATCTCCCGAAAGGGATTCAACATGGCCTTGGCTCCGGTAGTCCAAAGGGGTGATGAAAGAGCACGTGATTCCTAGGACTTAGACACGCGTAGGGCGAAGCTGTGACAACTCTCGTGATGAAAACCAGCGAATTCTGCTATTCGTGCGTCAGGTTTAGGAGGGATTCGTCAATCAACGATTCTATCATTCCGCCGCGGCATTCGGTCCAAGAGATTGGCCGGAACCAAGCGTAAGAGGATTCACCTGCGGCACCAAACTCATTAGTATGCTGAAAGATAGGCCCATGGGCATTCAAGCTGACTGGACATCTACGGAATTGCCCGTATTCTTCCAATCACAACACCAATATCATGAAGCCGTCCAATGGGTTAGGATAAAATGTTTCTCACGGAGGGTATTTCGCTTTGGTAGAACCGTTTTCGTTTACAAAGTCTACAGCGTCCGCCATGCTCAAGCGTACTAAGGTTGTCGCAACGATCGGCCCTAGCGCGACACGCGCCGGTGAACTGGCTCAATTGGTCCGCGCCGGTGCCGATGCCTTCGTAGTTTTGCTGGAAGACGACAAGCTTGCCGACATGCACGAGCGGCACGAAACGGTTCGTGAAGTGGAAGGAATGGTACAGCAGCCGATTCCCCTGATCGCGTACACTCCGTTCCAGGAAGACGCCGATGGGCTCGACGCGCTGGTTTCTCCCAAGTGCCTCGAATGGATTTTGAGTCACGAAGTCGACTACGTCGCCATTTCTACTCCAGAAGGTTCGCGTAGCATTTCGCTGGTCCGCGAAGCCCTTGAGAAAGGGAACAGTCAAGCCACGATCTTAGCTCGGCTTGACGACGAAGCGAACTACCGGGATATCGACAGCATAATTCAAGCCGCCGACGGTGTTGTCGTGACCACCCAAGGATTCTCGAAGCTCGAGACCTGGTCGATTCCGGTCATGCAGAAGATGGTCGCTCGGCAATGTCAGATTGGCGCAAAGCCTTGCCTGGTGGATCGCGATATTCTCCATACGATGCTGCACGAGAAAGATCCAACCGACAGCGAAGTGTTCGACATCGCGAACATCGTGTTCGATCATGCCGATGCCATTTTGCTGGGCGAGGAAACCTCGGTTGGCGAGTTTCCGACGCAAGCGGTCGAGGTCGTTTCCAAAACGGTTATTGCGACCGAAAGCTTGATGGAGATCACCGATCGCCCAATCAAAGTCGGCTTCGGCCAGCCCCCGAATACGGCGGCACTCGCTTATTCAATCCGGCACATTTTAAAGATGCAAGAGATTGCCGCGGTTGCCGTTTATTCTCATTCGGCAATGACGGCCAGACTTATTGCGAAGAACTGGATCGACTGTCCGGTGCTGGGGCTTTCCGATATCCCGTCTACCGTACGGCAAATGGGGATTTACCATGGGGTCGTTTCGCGCCAGATGCGTGCCCCTGGAAGTACGGCCGAGATGCTTACCACGGCAACGTCGATTGCGAAACAGCTTGATCTCGTCGCCCCGGGCGATCGAATGATCGTGGTATCCGAATTGCCGCTCCATTCGACCGACAATGCGAACGCGTTTGTGATTGAAACGATTCGTTAGCTGAATTCACCGCGGATGTACTGCCGCGTGTATTCTTGCTGAGGGTCTTCAAAGAGACGCTTCGTTTCTTCGTGCTCGACAAGATAGCCGGTGCGGCCGCCTTGGGTGGTGTCGACGTACAGAAATGCCGTTTGATCCGCCACGCGTTGGGCTTGCTGCATATTGTGCGTGACGATGGCGATCGTGTACTTCTTCTTGAGCTCTTTCATCAGCTCTTCGATCTTACGCGTTGCGATCGGATCAAGGGCCGAGCATGGCTCGTCCATCAACAGCACTTCAGGCTCGACGGCAATCGCACGAGCGATACAAAGCCGCTGCTGCTGGCCGCCGGAAAGCGAAAGACCGCTTTGCTTGAGCTTGTCCTTCACTTCGTCCCACAACGCCGCACCACGAAGGGCCCGTTCGACCACTTCGTCGTAATTGCCGCGATAGCCATTGATTCGCAGCCCGTAGGTAATGTTCTTATAGATGCTCATCGCGAACGGGTTCGGCTGCTGGAACACCATTCCGATATGGCGGCGAACGGCGACAGGATCGATCGTCGGGCTGTAAATGTCTTGGCCGCGAAAGTGAACGTGACCCTCGAAGCGGAAGCCACGGATCAGGTCGTTCATGCGGTTCAGGCATCGCAGCACGGTGCTTTTGCCGCACCCAGATGGGCCAATGAACGCAGTGATCTGACCATGTTTGATGGGGATACGAGTATCACGTACGGCTTTGAAATTGCCGTAGTAAAGCTCTTTGACGTCGCAATCGATGACGGTTTCGTTGGCTTGATCTGCGATCATTCGTTGTTTCGAATCCTAATTTGACGACTTAACGTCGCGGACCGCTGTTCTGGGAGAGGCTCTTGCCGATCAGGTTGGTCACCAACACCACTAGTACCAAGACTAGCGACGCCGACCAGGCCATCTCCTTTTGATTATCGACAAATGACGAGGAGAAGTTGTAAATCAGGACAGCCATCGAAGCGGTCGGTTGATTTAACTCCACGTCCCATTTGGCCATCAGCCAATAGTTGCTAAACAGTGCGGTAAACAAGAGGGGAGCCGTTTCCCCCGCAGCCCGTGCAACTGCCAGCATAACCCCAGTAATGATGCCCGGCAATGCAGTTGGCAATGTGACATACCACATCGTTTGAGTTTGCGTGGCGCCCATACCGATTGAAGCTTCTTTCATGCGAGAAGGGACCATGCGGATTGCCTCTTCCGAGGTAAGCATGACGACCGGCAGCATCAAAATCGACAACGCTACGCCCCCCGCATAGGCTGAGAATCCCCCGGTGACCAGAACAACGGCCCCGTAGGCGAACACACCAGCCAGAATGGAGGGAAATCCGCTTAAAACCTTCGCGCAAAACCGTACGATACTTGCCGATTTGCTGTTCCTGCCTAATTCGGCCAAAAATATCGACGCCATGATGCCAAATGGCACGCTGATCAGGGCTGCAAGAGCCACCATAATCAGCGTTCCAACTAACGCATTGCCAAATCCGCCCCCTTCTTCAAAGGCGGTCGGTGGCAGTTCGTAGAAGTTAGAGAGCGTCAGCTTCGAAGCACCTCGGTAAAACAGCATAAAGACGACCGAAAACAGCGGCACGAGGGCCATAAACGTCATCGTCGCTGTGATGAAGCTGAGAAACATGCTCAGCAGCGTCCGAGGCTTTCGCAACGAACGTTCGAGCCGGCTAATATCAATGTCGGTCGTGGGAGCTGGTTTGGAGTTAGGAGATGCCATTATCGCATTCCTTTCAGGCCAGCCGTTGCCCGTTGCAGGATCAAGGATCCGATGATGTTCACCACCAGGGTAATGGCCATCAGCACAAGTCCGGCGTACATCAGCACGCCCACTTTCATTTCGTCGCTGCCTGCTTCCGAGAAGTTGTTGGCCAGCAACGCTGCCAATGTATTTGCGGGGGAAAACAGGGAGAAGCTGATTGTATTCATATTGCCGACAAGCATTGCCAAGGCCATCGTTTCGCCCAAAGCACGGCCAAACGCCAGTACGATTCCACCAAAGATACCACCAGAGGCAGTTGGCAGAACGACCGACATGATTGTCTCCCAGCGTGTCGCTCCAAGTCCGTAAGATGCTTCACGTAGCTTCGGTGGGACCGCCACAAGGGCGTCGCGGCTGATCGCGGAGATGGTCGGCAAAATCATGATGGCCAGGACAAACGAAGCTGGCAGCATGCCGGGCCCTTGGAATCGGGTACCAAACAGCGGAAACCAACCCATGTTGTCGTGCAGCCAGACGCACGAATCTCGCATTAAGGGAATGACCACGAAGATTCCCCACAAGCCATAGACCACACTAGGAATGGCCGCGAGCAATTCGACGAGGTTTTTTAGCGTTGCTTCGGTCCAATTGGGGAGCTTGCCCCAAAAGCGGTGGAACTGAACGCCGAACAGTTTCAGGATCTGGAAAACGAAATTCCCGAGATATCCTTCGCTCAAAAACACAGCCACGGCAACGCCAAAGAGCGAGCCGATCAACAAGGCCAGCAGCGAGCTGTAGAGTGTTCCCCAGATCTCCGGAAGAATGCCATACTCTTCCTTGTTGGGGTCCCAAGTCTTACCGGTAAGAAAGCTGGCCCCGTACTCTTGGATCGCTGGGCTCGCCTTCCAAGTGATCTGGATCACAATGTAGGCCATGACGACGATCGTCAGCCACGAGAAGGCCAGGCACAAGAATCGAAATGCCTGGTCGGTCCCACGTTCCGCTGGAGTCGGTGGCCTTGAGATTGGCGACCTGGTTGGTTGATCCATAGGTGTCGCAACGCCAGTTCTTAAAAAAGGACCGGGCTTGGTGAGCAACTCACCAAGCCCGGGGCAATTTCTTACTTCGCGGAGATGTTATCCAACGCCGCGGTCACTTTCGTGGTTACTTCTTCCGGCAGCGGAATGTAACCGAGGTCTTCGCTCGACTTCTGCCCTTCGGTCAGGCAGTACTTAATGACTTCCTTGAAGACTTCCATCTTCTTTTCGTCATCGTACGTCTTGTAAGCGATGATCCACGTATACGTGACGATCGGCCACGAGTCTTCCCCTTCAGGGTCAGGCAGGAAGGCGATCAGCGTTTCTGGGAAATCGACGCCAGCCAAAGCGGCTTGAGCCGATTTAATCGAAGGCTTGACGTATTTGTTGGCTTTGTTTTCGAGGCTTGCCATCGAAAGCTTCGCTTTATCGGCGTAGCCGTACTCGACGTAACCAAGCGAGCCTGGCGTTTGCTTCAGCGAAGTGGTGACGCCTTCGTTGCCCTTCGACTTGGTACCAACTGGCCAGTTAGGAGCTTTGTTGACGCCAACGTCGTTTTTGAACGTTTCGTTGATCTCGGCCAGGTGCTTGGTGAAGTTGTAGGTCGTACCGCTGGAATCGGAGCGAACGATCACGTTGATCTCTTGATCGGGAAGGTCAACGCCTTCGTTGGTGGCGGCGATCTTGGGATCGTTCCACTTGGTGATTTCACCCAGGAAGATGGCGGTGTAAGCTTCGCGGGAGAGCTTCAGCTCGTCGACGCCGTCCAAGTTGTAAGCCAACACAATGGCACCGGCAGTCATCGGCAGCAGCTGAACGCCACGTTCGACTTTGGCCATCTCGTCTTCTTTCATTGCCGCATCGCTGGCACCGAAGTCGACGGTACCGTCGATCACAGCACTCACGCCGGAACCGCTACCGACCGATTGATAGTCGATTTGAACGTCGTCGTGTTCGTTCGAGTAGGTCTTGAACCAAGACATGTAAAGCGGAGCAGGAAAACTGGCCCCGGCACCTTGCAGCTTGATCATTTCGCCAGAGTCGCCGCCACCATCGCCAGATGGTGTGCCACCAGTGTTTCCGCCGGTACAGCCAACCGTGGCAACCATCATGGCAGCCAGGGCGAGACAGGAGCCCAAGTTTGACAGAGTGTTTTGCATGACTTGTCGAATCCCCACTAATGGTTCCAAGTTGTCTTTCAAGATCGATTCAAAATCCATTACCAAAACCACGGAGTCGGCCCCTGAACGAGGGGATTGTGAAGATCTGGTAAGGGTGAGGCGGTCTCGTTTTACGTTGGCCCTCTTATTGGAGCGTTGGGAAAGCCAACTTCTGCGGACGTTTTGCCCCTCAGCCACAAAATCTAAGGGGTACTATCATGTGTCACAACCCGCCGCATGTCATCCGCGCAGAATCTTAACATTCGTCTTAACAATCTGAGCGATCCAGTTTACTTGCTCTACCACAAGAGCGGGCAACTTCTCGAATTTTGCGGGCTCCCGGAATCGTAAAAGGAGACCCGCAATGTGAAGAAGAATCTTGTTTTATCACCTGCGGAGACCTCTCGCGAAGGTGGCTTGACACGATCGCGTTGCGCTTCTCTGGCATTGAACTTGCACTTTTGGTGGTGAGAAAAGGCGAAAACTAACCGAAAGGAGACAATATCCATGGATTCACCGCAGATTCAACGACCTGTCGTTCTCGTCACCGGTAGTGGTGGCTTGATCGGATCTCGCTTAGTTCCGGCGTTACGAAAACGCTATACCGTCGTTGGGATGGACCTTCATCCGCCGGAAGAGAAAGAGGCAGACGCCGATCATTGGATTCAAGCCGATCTGACCGACGATGAAAGTGTCGCCGAGGCAATCGCCGAACTGCAGGCCAACCATGGTAGCCATCTCGCCAGTGTGGTTCATCTCGCCGCATATTACGACTTTTCCGGCAAAGAGAGTCCTCTGTACGAAGAATTGACCGTCGAAGGAACACGCCGGTTGATGCAGCATCTACAGCCGTTGGAAGTCGAGCAGTTCCAGTTCACCAGCAGTTTGCTGGTCATGAAGTCTGCCAAAGTTGGCGACAAGCTCACCGAGAAGTCACCAACCCAGGCCGAATGGGCCTATCCCGAATCAAAGCTCAAGACGGAAAAAGTGCTCCAGCAGGAACATGGCGACATCCCAACGCTCATTTTGCGAATTGCTGGGGTTTATGACGCGCATGGGCATTCGCTCCCAATCACCCACCAGGTGCAGCGTATTTACGAAAAGCAGCTTGAGAGCTATTTCTTCCCAGGTGACGAGAAGTGCGGCCAATCGTTCGTCCATCTCGACGATCTCGCTAATTGCATGGTCGCCGCGGTTGATCGCCGCAATCAGCTTCCCGACTTCAAAACTCTATTGATTGGGGAAGAAGACGTCATGAGCTACGGCGAACTCCAAGATCTAATCGGTCAGGAGCTGCACGGAAGAGAATGGCCGACCATCCGCATTCCAGCCGGAATCGCCAAAGCGGGCGCATGGTTCAAGCAGCAAATGGCTTCCTCTCCAGAGGAAGAGCCTTTCATCAAGCCCTGGATGGTCGATCTTGCCGACCAAAACTATCCGATCGATCCAACCGAAGCAAAACAATGTCTCGGATGGAAGCCCACCCATACGTTACGAGGAACGCTTCCTACGATGTTGGCAAACCTAAAGGCAAATCCTTCGGCGTTCTACAAGATGAATAAGCTGGGACCGCTGGAAATGAGTGAGGCAAAGGGGTAGTTGAATGCATACCGCTTCCCAAGATGCGAAACCGCTCCCAACCGACGAGCATCATCCCGTTTCGCCCTGGTCGTACAACCCATCGGCTTGGTCGCAACGGGTTCCAGTTTGCGTGCTGGCATTTTTCGCCACGCTGATTGCGTCGCACCTGGCCGCTTTTCAGTGGGGATTGATAGGATACGTCTGGGACCCGTTCTTTGGCGAGCAAAGCGCTAACGTCATCGGATCTGACATTGCTAAGAAGATGGATCGCTGGGTAGGCGTTCCCGACGCTGCACTCGGCGCGATCGCTTATCTAGGCGACGCCATCTTTGGTTTGGCAGGTTCGACACGGCGTTGGTACGAGCGGCCATGGATCGTGATCCTCTTTGGCATCGACGTCATTCCACTCGGAATCGTCAGCGTCATTCTTGTATTGCTTCAGACGTTTGTCCTTGGGCAATGGTGTTTCCTTTGCTTAGTCACCGCCGGGATCTCGTTAACGCTGGTCTATTTGGCATACGACGAAGTTTACTCTTCCCTGCTCTTTCTGTGGAAAGTGTGGAAGGCGGAACACCACGTTGGTTCATTGTGGAAGGCGCTGTGCGGATATCCTACGCCATCGTCACAACGTGTCATCGCAGAAATGACATCGGTTGAGTCGCGAGAAGGAAGTTGATCATGTGGCCAAGAGTAGTTGAATTTATGTTGGGTTGCTGGCTTCTATGCAGCCCATTTTTATTTCGCGGCGAACATAGAGATGGCGTTTCCTCATTGATCGACTTTGGTCTCGGCAGCATGATTATCTTGTTCGCGGCGCTGTCGTTCTGGGAGAAGACGCGTTACATCCATGTCGGCACACTGATTCTATCGGTGCTTATGTTCGCAGTCCCGCGGTTAACGCTTTCGCCAGAAATTCCCCCAGCAGGCCAGAACTTTATGATGATCGGTTTGCTGCTGGCCATGTTCGCCATGATTCCCAATGAGGCGTTCTCGGCACCTCGAGCCTGGCGAAATATTTAGTGGCACGTGCTCGTCGCAAAAGCGAATTGGATTCTAACGGTGATGGAGCGGCAACCACTCAGCGGTCGTCGTTATTCTTTATCTTTGACCGCGCATAAAAATAGGCCGTCCAATAACTGGACGGCCTAGGGTCGTTGATAGCTTATTTAGCCTGCCGACACCGCTTTCAGAAACGTCGTCATGTCGATCGTGTTAAGTAGCAAGCCGATCTGCTTCATTTCGGCGACTTGCTTACGGCGAGCCCGTTCTTCCTGGCTCCACGACTGACGAACTTCACGACAAGCGGCCGCAACCGAACGAGACTTGGTAGCAGCGGTCGACTTAGTCAGCGGTTCAGGGCATGCGACAGTACTCATATTGTTCAACTCCGTTTTCGCGATGTTGTTGGTTAGTTGGTTGAGAGACTGTTTGCAATCGCCGTACCAAAAACCGTTGCGAAATGGCTCGAGGCCTACAAAAAAGTTGGAAAGGCATGTCCTTTGCGGTCTACTGAACGGTAGGAAAGCGATTTAAACCGCAATAGAACCCGGCTTTTGACACAGGGGGAGAACAATATGTCCAGACACTGTACCGTTGCTATCTACGACGATTTCGAGGCTGCTAAGCAAGCAGTGACAACGCTTGATGAAAGCAAATTTCCATCCGATCAAGTTTCGTTGGTGGCAAATAGCGTCCACGACGATCTTCCGTCGACCACTTCACTGCAATATGGCGACGAGTCGGACAAAGATGCCGCGTTGGGGGCTGGTGTGGGGGGCCTGGTGGGGTTCTTTATGGCGGCGCCGCTGCTCACGATCCCAGGCTTTGGACTCATGCTGATTGCCGGTCCCATTACGGCTGGGCTAACAGGCGCGATTGTGGGAGGTTTCCTGGGATCGATGATCGGTTGGGGCGTGCATGAAGATCATGTTGCAGAATACGAAGAGGAAGTCCGCAAAGGTAGTTTCCTTGTCGTGGCCAACGGCGACCCGTTCGAGACCGATTACGCCAAACAGATACTCGACCAAACGAATGCCCGATCGGTTACGCAGCACGTCCGTGAGAGTGCCGATAGCGTCGAGCCGTAGAGACTCACGTTCATTCACGACGTAAAAAAAGCCAAGTCCCGTGGAATGGTCCAACGGTGACTTGGCTTTTAGCTTGTTAAGCCGGGCTAAATCAAAGGCTTAAGCCTCGATCAGCATTCGCGAAGGTTCTTCGATTGCTTCCTTGATACGTCGCAGGAAGGTCACCGCTTCGCGGCCGTCGACAATACGGTGATCGTAGGTCAACGCCAGGTACATCATCGGGCGAATGACCACTTGGCCGTTCACCGCGACAGGACGTTCTTCGATGGCATGCATCCCGAGGACGCCACTTTGCGGTGGATTGACGATCGGAGTCGAGAGCATCGAGCCGTAGACGCCACCGTTGCTGATGGTGAACGTACCGCCGGAAAGCTCTTCCGGTTTCAGCTGGTTGCTCTTAGCTCGTCCGGCGAACTCTTGGATCGACTGTTCGATCTCGGCGAAACTCATTCGTTCGGCAAACTTCAGAACTGGAACGACGAGACCCTTGCCCGAGCCGACGGCGATTCCGATGTGGAAGTAATTGCGGTAAACGATATTCGTTTCGTCACGAATTTCGGCATTCAATTCCGGATGCGCCTTCAAAGCGTCGATCAACGCCTTGGTGAAGAACGACATGAAACCGAGCTTCACGCCGTAACGCTTTTGGAACGATTCGCCGTGTCGCTTTCGCAGGTCCATGACATACGACATGTCGACCTGGTTGAACGTCGTCAGCAACGCCGCTTTTTGCTGGGCTTCGACCAGCTTGCTCGCGATGCGGCGACGGATGAGGCTCATCGGAATGACCTCTTCCATCTCCGATTCGTTCTGGTTGCCGGAACCAGCGGTCGGACGGCTCGAAATCGACTGCACGTACTTTTCGACGTCTTCGCGACGAATCGTCTTACCGGGAGGGGCAACGTCAGTCGGCGAAAGACCATGCTTGAGAAGTTCGCGACGGCCGGAAGGAGTCGCTTGCACTTCGTCACCGGAAGAAGAACTGGCGCTGCCATCCTTCTTCGCAGCTGCGGCAGCCGGTTCCTTCTTAGGCACTTCGGTCTTTTTCTCTTTCTTTTCTTTCTTGGCTGCAGGCTTGCCGCCACCTTCTTCAAAGAGAGCGATCACTTCGCCAACATTGACGATCTCGCCTTCCTGCTTCAGGATCTTCTGCAATGTGCAGTTGGCCGGAGCAGCGAGGTCCATGGAAGCCTTGTCGGTTTCCAACTCCACAACGTCCTCATCTTCTTGGACGTTGTCCCCCTCGCTCTTCAGCCACTTCAGGATTTGCACTTCCTGAATCGACTCGCCCGATTCGGGCACTTTCAATTCGATGGTCATCTTCCGCAGCTGTCCTTTCTAGGTGTCATTAAAGGCTCGTTCGAGTAGTTGTTGCTGCTCGTACTCGTGAGCCGCTTTGGATCCGGTTGCCGGGCTGGAAGATGTTTCCCGGGCGATGACGGAAAGTGGGAATCGCTCGAACATACGATGCCCATATCGTAATTTCCAGTAAGGCCAAACGCCCATATTGTCGGGTTCTTCCTGGACCCAATACAAGGGGACGCCGTCTTCATATTGATCGAGAACCGCTTGAACGGTGTGGTTCTTCAGCGGGTAAGGCTGTTCAACACGAATAATCGCTACATCATGCCGCTGATGTTCTTCGCGGTAGTGGGCCAGGTCGTAGTAAACCTTGCCGCTGCACATGATCACGCGAGTCGTCTTTTCAGGGTTCTCGCGATTGTCTTTGATGATTCGCTCGAACTTGTTATTGGCCAATTCTTCCAGCGAAGAGACCGCCGCAGGATGACGCAGCAGGCTTTTCGGTGTGAAAAGAATTAACGGCTTCTTCCACGAACGTTTCATTTGGCGACGCAGCACATGGAAGTACTGAGCCGGGGTGGTTGGAATGGCCACTTGAATGTTGTCTTCGGCCGCCAACCAGAGGAAGCGTTCCAAGCGAGCGCTGGAGTGTTCCGGCCCTTGCCCTTCGTAGCCGTGTGGAAGCAACAGTACCAAACCACTCAGGCGGCGCCATTTATCTTCGGCACTAGCCATGAACTGGTCGATGATCACCTGGGCGGCGTTGCTGAAGTCGCCAAACTGAGCTTCCCATGCGACCAACGCATTTGGGTAGTCGAGGCTGTAACCGTAGTCAAAGCCCAGCACGCCAGCTTCGCTAAGCGGACTGTTGACGATCTCAACGGGGGCCTGCTTCGGCGAAAGATTCGAGAAGATGCTGTGCTCGTGACCATCGTTCACGTCATGCAGCACCGCATGCCGCTGATTGAACGTACCACGTTGACAGTCCTGGCCGGACAGACGAATGCGGTGCCCTTCCATCGACAGCGTGGCAAACGCGAGCGCTTCGGCGGATGCCCAATCGAGCATTCGTTCGCCATCCGCCATCTCGCGTCGTTGATCGGCAATTCGCCCCAGCTTACGGTTGCGATGGAAGTCTTCTGGAATAGAAGCCAGCATCCGCAGGATCTCGCCAGAACGTTCGGTCGAAATCCGTGTTTCTGGGCATTCGTCGGCCGGGTCGTGTTCAGGATCTTGCGAAGTCGGTTCCAGACCGCCGTCGAATTCCTCCCACACACCTTCAGGACGACGCAGTGAGCGTTCCTTCATTTCCTGGGCGATATCGTATTCGCTTTTGAGGAACTCCTGGTACTTGTCCGACATCTCGTTGGCTTCTTCGGTCGAAATCCGATTCTGCTCAACCAGACGATCCAAGTAGCTATCGCGGATAGGAGGCTGCTTATCGATCGCTTTGTACATCATCGGCTGAGTGAAGCTTGGTTCGTCCGCTTCGTTATGGCCGAGACGACGGTAGCAGACCAAGTCGATGATGACGTCGCGCTGGAACTTCTCACGGAAGTCCATCGCCATCGAAACCACATCGGCAACCGCTTCCGGGTCGTCGCCATTGACGTGGAAGATCGGGATTTGCAGCATGCGAGCGATGTCGGTGCAGTATCGCGTACTGCGCGACTGGTCGATCGAAGTGGTAAAGCCGATCTGATTGTTCACTATAACGTGTACCGTACCACCAACTTTGTAACCTTCCAGTTGGCTCAGGTTCAACGTTTCTTGCACGACCCCTTCCCCGATGAACGCCGCGTCGCCATGGATCAGCACGGCCATCCCGCGGCGACGGTTGAAGTCGCCGGTTCGGTCTTGCTTGGCACGCAAACGGCCGAGCACCACCGGGTTGATGAACTCCAAGTGGCTCGGATTGAACGAAAGCGAAAGGTGCACTTCGTTGCCCGACGACGTCACTTTGTCGACGCTGTTCCCCAAGTGGTACTTCACGTCGCCACCACCGATGAACTGGTGGAAGTCGACATCATTAAACTGGGCGAACAGTTCGCGTGGCGGCTGACCGATGATATTCGTCAGCACGTTCAAACGACCGCGGTGCGGCATCCCCAGAACGACTTCACGAACGTTGTTTTCCGCGGCACGGTCGACCAACAGATCGAGCATCGGAATCAACATTTCCGAGCCGAACAGCGAGAACGTCTTGGCTCCGACGTACTTTTTACGAACGAATTCTTCGAAGACGGTCGCCTCGGTCAGGCCTTGCAGAATTTGCCTTTGAACCGTGTTAGGCAGTTCTTTGATGTGCGATTGGCGTTCGATTCGGTCGACCAGCCATTGCTGGACGTCCAGTTCGTCGATATGCGTGAACTGGTAGCCAATGTGTTTGCAGTACAGATCGTCCAGACGCTTCACCAGGTCGCGAAGCGTGATCTGTTCGATCTTTTCGCCGCTGGTGTAATAGACGCGTTCTTCCAGATCGCTTTTGCTCAAGCCGAACGCTTCTAGCGAAAGAGGCGTTGGAATCTGCTTGTTCAGCTTCAAAGGGTCGAGCTTGGCGTTGTAGTGCCCGCGCGAGCGATAGCCATGGACCAGCTGATCGGCACGGTACTGCACTTTTTGCAGCTTGACGTTGCCTACGGTCCCGTTGACGGGACCGCCAGCGTCACCACCGCTCGACTCGCGAAAGATACTTCGCGGTTGAAACGTCGGTCCGTGCGAACCAAGTTCGGCCGCCGAAATACCATTCTCGGCGGCTTGCCGGTCGAAGAATTCGCGCCAGTTATCTGGAACACCGTTGCGGTCATCCAGATATTTCTGCAAAAGCTGTTCGACATAGGTGGCGTTGTAACATGCCAGATCGACCTCGTCCGCCGATTTGGCCTTCTCCTGCCGGGGAGCACTTTCTGAGATCATTTTCTTCGCGGTGCCTCTTTACCTATAAGTATGACGCGATTGTTCCAGAGGGCATAGCAGTGACAGGGGATGCAAACCGTGACCGTGCAAAGATTTCCCGCTTTTTTGAAAATCGGGAGGCCGTGAAGCAAACCGGGCCTGTTCCTGCCGGGTTCGGGACACGCGAGAGCATGCTCGGCTCGAGCTGAAAGGTCCTGCCAGAAATTGCCATGGAGGGGATCATCTTGGGGTACCCCGCATCCTTTGCCGGGGAGCCTAACCATAATGTGATGAAAGGTGGGACCTAATTAATCTTCGAGATTGCGAAAACCATCAATTAAGATTTTCGCCGCAATAAAAACGCATTAGCGTACAACGCGCCAACCTAATCGTCTATTTCAAATCTGCCGCCTAAGTCGATTTTGCTCAAAATGACACTCGGGGCGATCATTATGTGTACAACAGTCAGCATTGGCTGGTCGCGCTCGACTCAAAACGATGGGACTGCTGCCCTGGAAACGTGCAAACACCCCAAGCAAGTCTCGAGATGTTCTCGATCAACGACTTAGGTGCAATTCTACGCAGAAGATTACGGAGTCAACTTTTCCGCTCCATCGGCTTAAAGATGCTCGACAAGCTCGCCGGGAACACCGTCGCGGCGTCCAAAGTTCCCCGTCAAACCCTCCGTGCCTTCGTGGCGTGGTAATTCTGGAAGAAGCCACCCTCTTTTTTGTCGTTTTTCCTTGCCAAAGACGCAAGAATTGAATAAAACCACTACATATCGCGGGATAGTCACTCTTCTGTTAGTACACCGCTCATTCGAGCTAGTATAGCAACTGGAATTGCCATGGCAAAGAAGTCTGGTCGAACTGCAGTCCGCATGAAGGATGTCGCCGAAATGGCGGGCGTTTCTCGTATGGCGGCATCGGCGGTTCTGATGGGAACCGGCAACGGAAGGATCCGTGTTTCCGAAGAAACAGCCGAATCGATTCGCAAAGCAGCCAAAGACCTTGGCTATCGTCCTAACATCGCCGCCCAGCAGTTGGCTGGCAAGCGAAGTAATGTCGTTGCACTTGTAGTACGTGAAACGCGGAACTTCCTGACACAAAAAGTTACCGCCGAACTACAGCGCGAAGCGGAAGAGCATGGCTTGCGGCTTCTTTCGGTCGGTTCTTACCCCAGCACCGACGGTTTACAGCGCGTCGTGCAAGATCTCGATGCCGGCTGGGTCGACGGAGTGATGTATCTCGCCCACGAAAACGAAGAGCAATGGGACGAAGTCGCCGAGCTCTTCAAATCGCGCGATAACGTTTTGACCGTCTTAGAGAACGTCGGCCGTGATGGCGTCTGCCGCGTCATTAGCGACGTTCGGACTGGGGCGAAGGAAACAATCGACCACCTTGTCTCGACAGGCAGAAAACGGGTGGCGCTGCTGACCGAACAGCGTGAGTCGCTTTCGATCCTCGATCGAATTGAAGCGTATCGCGAATTTCTGGAAGCCCACGGCATGGAGCTTTCGGAAGAACAGATCGTAGTCGACACCAAAGGCTGGCTGGTCAACGACCCGACCACGTTTCCTCGATTCGACGATATTTGTCGCCGCCTGGTCGACGACGTCGGGGCCGATGCAATCTTGTGCGATACCGACTTTAACGCCGTTGCCGTTTGCCGAGCCCTGCGAAGACTGAACTATCACGTGCCAGACAAAGTGGCCGTCATCGGTTGGCACGATCTGCAATTCTCGTCGCTGCTTGATCCGCCGTTGACGACGGTTGCCCACGATTTGCCGGCACTGCTGAAAGCGGCCGTGAATGTCATTCAGTCCGACGACGCGGAAAAGCCTGGCGAAGTTCTCGTTCCGACGAAGCTCCGAATTCGTCACACTTCCTGAGAACATTTCTTTTCAGGGTTGGACACTTGGTCGTTTGCCATCAGGCGGCGACCTATTCGTAGCCCAAAAGAAAGTAGGGACCTTGTGCGCTGGTTCCCGTTTCAAGTTGTCTCCAGCCTTTGTGACGATAGAACGTCAGGGCCTGATCGTTATAAATGGAACACTTCAGTCTCCACGGCCGAGGTAACCAGGCATCGAGCGAAGCTAAGAGACATGTGCCGACCCCCTGCCCTTGATATTCGGGGTCGACATACAAACTGTGGATGAACGCATCAGGCTCCCACACCGCAATCACGCCAAGGACGGTTCCTGCGGGATTGGTCGCGACAAAGACTTTCTCGCCTTCGCTGATGGCGGCAAAGTCGGCCTGTTGCCAGTCTTCTGTGGAAATCCAAGACGACGTGAGCAGAAAGTTCGCGTACAGCGATTGGAGCGTTTCGGCGTCGGTGTCATTGACAGGACGAACGTGGATCATACCGAACAAGAGATCCGCCAAGAGCTCAGGTTCACCAGCGTCCGAAATTCTTAAGCGTGGGCTTCCCCCCGAGAGAAGCAGCTGGTGATGTCTTCCAATATTAAATAAAGACACGGCACCAACACCAGGATAATTCCGGTGGCAAACAAAATTCCAAAGCCGAGCGATATGGCCATCGGAATGATGTATTGAGCCTGCAGCGAAGTCTCGAAGATCAAAGGAATCAGCCCACCAAAGGTGGTGAGCGTCGTCAGCATGATCGGTCGAAAACGTCGCAGCCCAGCTTGGGAAATGGCCTCGAATGCGCTGCTGGTTCCCCGGCGGCGATTGGCGTAGTCGATCATGATCAGCGAGTCGTTGATGACCACGCCTGACAGCGCGATCACACCCATCAGGCTAACCAGCGAGATGTCGTATCCCAAAATGATGTGACCGATGATCGCCCCAACAATACCAAACGGAATGGCGACCAACACGATCAGCGGCTGTACGTATCCACGGAAGGCGATCGCCAGCAACGCATAGATCACCCCGAGGGCTAAACCGAAATACCCCCACAGCGAAGACGTCGCGCGGCGGAGTTCGGCGTCGCTACCTTCAAAAGACCAGGTAATGCCCGGGTAATCCTCTCGCAGCTGCGGCAACACCTCGGTCTTCATGGCGTTGATAACTTGGGTGATGGCTCGTTTCGGTTCGACATTCATCGCCACGGAAATGACCCGGCGGCCGTCGCGGCGGTTGATCGACGAGAACGCTTTGCTCTCTTGGACGTCCGCCACGTCCAGCAGCGGAACTTCCGCCCCGTTAGGCGTTCGGATGATCAGATCTTCCAGGTGATGGACATCTTCCCGTTGATCTTCCGGCAGCTTGACGCGGACTTCAATTTCGTTGGTCCCCCGCAGCAGTCGCAGCGCAAGCGATCCAAAGAACGCCCCACGCAGTTGATCGCCCAGTTCTTCATCGGTCAGCCCCAACGCCCTGCCCTCAGGCCGCAAGGTGAAGTCGTACTGCGATTTTCCTTTGTTGAAGTTGTCGTTCACGTCGCGCGTGTTGGCGAACGCTTCACAGCGTTCCACGAATGCTTCGGCCGCTTTGCCGAGCACGTCGACGTCGCTATGACTTAGGTCGACACTAATATCTTTGCGATGCCCGCCAGGTCCGCTTTCCGCTTCAAACGTCACCTGGTCGACGCCAGGCAAGTCGCCGATCGAGTCGCGCCACAAACGGATCACGTCGTTGGCGGTCATGTCGCGTTCGTCCGGCGGCTTCATCACAATTTCGACATCAATGAAGTTCTGTCGGCGAACGTTGGTTTTGATCCCTTCGGCAACTTCGTACAGATTATGTTCCTCGAACATCCGTACGCTCGCAGCGGTGACAATCTCGGCCATCTCGGCCGCTTGATCTTGGGTCGTACCTACCGGCAAGCGGACGCCCGCTTCGATCTCGTCGGCCGAAACCTCAGGCATCAAAATCATGCCCATGTGGGCACTCATCGCATAGCCGCCGACAACAAGAAACAGCCCCAGCGCGACGCACGCGGTGATATATCGAAACCGCAGGCAGACATTCAGGATCGGTCCATAGACGATCTCGATCAGCCGATTAAACCCACGCAGAAATGCCTGTTGGCCGCGATGCAGCGTATCACCCAAACTTCCCTTCTTGCGACCAGCCTCACGAGCATGCGCCAAGTGAGCCGGTAGGATGAAGAGTGATTCCAGCAGCGATAACGCGAGAACAATGATCACCACCAACGGCAGCGGTCCCCAGAACATTCCGGTTTCGCCCGGGATAAACAGCAGCGGAACAAACGCAACGATGTTCGTCAAAATGCTGAACACCACCGGACCGGCGACTTCCTGCGTGCCAAGCACGGCTGCCTTCAGGAAGTTGCTTTCTTCCTGCCGCTTTTCATAAACGTTTTCGCCCACGACGACCGCGTCGTCGACCACAATCCCCAGCACCACCAGGAACCCAAACAGCGAAATCATGTTGATGCTGACGTCCGCCAACGGCAACAGCAAAATGCCGCCGATAAACGAAACGGCCATCCCCATCATCACCCAGAACGCCAACCGCACTTCCAGGAACAGGGCTAAAATCACCAGCACAATTACCACCGCCATCGCGGCGTTTTCCATCACCAGGTACAGACGCCGACGGAACTCTTCGGCATTGTTTCGGTCGATCCGCCACTTCACGCCCGGCGGCAACACCGACTCGAATTCTTTCATCGTTTCTTCGACCGCGTTGGCTACGTCAATCGGCGACTGAGCACCGACACGAAAGACATCGACTTCCACCGAAGGCGTTTGGCTGAATTGCGAGTGAAATCCGACCTCTTCAAAACCATCCCGAATCGTGGCGATATCGCCGAGCCTCACGACCGAGCCGCGTCGGCCGGAAACGATTTCGATATCGGCGAATTCCTGCGCCCATTGCTTCCGGGCCTTTACTCGCAGCAAAATCTCGCCGGCACTTGTCGAAACGGCCCCGGCGGCGATGTCCTGGCTCGACACACGAATGCGGTCAGCCACGTCCGAAAGCGTCAGTCCATATTCCCGCAGTCGTTGCCGCGGAATCTCGACATGGGTGACATACTCAGGAACGCGGCTCAGCGCGACTTGCGTGATATTGGGGTGCGAAGTCAACTGATCGCGCAGCTGTTCGGCCAGCTTGCGCAGCGTCCAGACATCGACAGGGCCATACAGACCGACTTGCATCACTTCCCGTTGCCGCGATTGCAGTCGCACCTCCGGCTGTTCGATCTGATCCGGAAACGTACGAATTCGATTCACCGCTTGATCGATGTCTTGATACACCTTCATGCGGTCTTGTCCGCCGACCAGCTCGATCAGTGCGGTCCCTTGCCCTTCACGGGCCTCGCTGGTGATCTCGCGAATCCCTTCCACGCCGCGGACGGCTTCTTCGATCGGCCGCAGAATTCCCTGTTCGACTTCTTCCGGAGCCGCTCCTGGATAGCCGACCGATACCTCGACAATGTCGAGCTGAAATTGCGGAAAGACTTCCTTCTGGATCGTAATCGCCGACCAGATTCCCCCGGCCAGTAAAATGATCATCAGCAAGTTGGCGGCGATCGAATTCTTGGCCATCCAAGCGATCGCCCCTTCCTGCAGGCTGGGGGAAGATTCTTTGTCGCTCACGGGGCCTCCTTCGAACTTGCGGAGGAAGCAGGCGACTCAATCTTTTTCAAACCGATGCCGCTCGCTACGGTGGCCAGCGTCGTGGTAACGACTTCGTCGCCAGACTCTAAGCCAGAGTCAATGAACGCATACTCGGCATCGCGAAACACGACATTCGTCTCCCGAATGTCGAGCTTTCCATCTTTCATGACCCACACGGTGTCGCGTTCGTGAACGTAGTTCCGTTTCAGCTTCACGACGTTTTCGATCGGGCGACCTTCAATGTGCGTTTCGATCAGTGTATCGAGAATCAGCGGAGGAACGTCAGATTTCAACGCCAACGGATCGGCGACGACAATCAGCACGCGAGCCAAACGTGTTTGCTGGTCGAGGCTGCCAATCATGCGAGAAACAGACGCGTAACGTTCGACACCCTTCGGCCACGTGTCGGGATTACGAAGCGTTACCAGCGAGCTGCGACCATCCAACTCTGGAAATTGAATCCACTGCAAGCTACGCACAGGCACCGAAGCCATGATCCAATATTCGTCCACACCGACCAGCTGGGCCAACTCGTCGCCGGGGGCGACTTGTGAACCGACGTTGACCGAACGGCTGAGAATCTGCGCATCGAACGGGGCATGAATGTTGGTCCGTTCCAAGTCGAGCTTGGCACGTTCGACCGATGCTTTGGCCGCATTCACTTCCGCTTCAATCGATTCGACTTGCGGTTCTCGCAGCACCAGTGCGCGGTTCGCTTCGTCGATCGTTCCTTCCAGCAATGCCAACTCTTTCTTGGCTAACGACTGTCGTCCTCGTTCGATCTCGAGCGAAGCTTCCGCTTGTTGCAGTTCGCTTTGCCGAACGAACAATGCGTTCTCGAAGTCGGCATCGTCGATCCGCAGCAAAAAGTCCTTGGCTTTGACCATGCCGCCGGGAACGAACTTGGGCGAGAGCGAAACGACCTGACCGCTGATCCGCGGGCTAAGCACGATCTCTTGAGCGGCTTGAACGGTTCCCAAAACAACGATCGTCGGCGAATAGGTCCCGCGTTCGACAGTAATCGTTTCGACCAGCGCGGCCGACTTGCGTGTCGCTTCCAGCTTTTCGGCGACCGGTTCAGTCTTGTTGATCACGATGACGGTGACGACCGCTGCTCCGAGGATCGCTGCACAAGCCACTACGGTTCCCAGAATGCCGAGCAGCTTCCAGACAAATTGTGATTTCGGAGCGTCACTCATCGGTCATGTTCTCCTCCGGAAGCTCTTCGATGATCTCCGATGGGATGCCTTCAATGATTTCGATCGGAACGCCATCCACATATTCCAACGGGATGTCGTTTAAGGGGTAGGTACTGCGGGGGTCGAAGTCGCCGGCGAGGGCCAGATACAACGCAATGCGATTGAGGACTAGTTCCAGTCTTGCGGACAAAATCGATCGCTGCAAGCTCTGCTCTTGTGTGATGGCGCTCAAAACATCGAGGTATTCGGTCTCGCCAATCAAGTACTGCTCGCGCAGTTGGAGCGAGGCTTGATGGGCCAGTTCGACTTGGGTTTCCAGCCGTTCGATTCGCTGAAGCAGATAACGCTCTGTCGTCAGGGCATCTTCCACTTCGCGGTACGCGATCAGCACCGTCTGCGAAAACTCAGTGAAGCGTTGTCGCACGAGAGCCACATTTCGGTCGACTTCCGCCCGGCGCTGGCCGCCGTCGATCAGCGGAGCGATGATTTGCCCCGCCACAGAAACGACCCAATCGCGAAACAAGTTCTCAGGGCTTTCCGCAACCGTCGTGACAGATGCGCCTAAATTCAATCGTGGATACTGAGCACTCACCGAGGAAGCCAAATCACGATCGGCCGCCCAGAGTGCCAGGAATTCGCGGCGAATATCAGGTCGCCGATTGAGCAGTTCCGAAGGCAATCCGGTCGCAGGCAGCGGAGGCAAACTCGGCAACTGATCGCCAGGTTCGTAGGTCGCTTCTTGAGGTGGCTGACCCTGCAAAACGGCCATCAAATGTTCCAGGACTTCAATTCGCGATAACACGACAACACGTTGCTCGCGCGTCGATTCAACCAATTGCCGTTGCCGCAATACGTCGGCGCTGCGAATTTGCCCGAGACCAAACCGCGCTTCCTGAAGCTCGAGCCCGGTGCGGTTCGTTTCAATTTGTTCGTCCAGCAAAGCCAGCTGAGCGTGGGCTTCAATTAGCGAGTACCACGTTCGCGAAACATCTGCCGACAGGGTCAATGCGATGACCTGGTAGTCAGCCTCTGTCGCTGACGCTCGCAGCCATTGGGCATCGACTCTCGAGCCAATTTCACCCCACAAGTCGACCTGATAAGAGGCATCGAGCCCGAGCACAAAGTTCGATCGGTTCGGAGCACTGCTGGAAAGGATGGTGGTATCGGCTTCCGCAATGCCGTTCACGTCCGGCCAGAGATCAGAGGCTTCACGACGCGCGACTGCCTGAGCGGCTTGAATCCTTCGGAGCGCACCTTCCAAATCGAAGTTGCCATTCATCGCAAAATCGACTTGCTGATTGAGCGCATCGTCGGCGAAAGCAGTCCACCACAAGTTATCTAGAGGAACTTCGCCACTATCCGAAAAAGGGGGTGGCTGCTGGGTCGGCAAACTGACCGCGGACTCGCGACCGGCGCAGCCCACCCAACAAACGTGCATTCCAAGCAGAAGCAGCGCTGTGGCAATTCGGTGAGGTAAAGTGGGCAGGTCCATCGGCAAAGATAGTAGCCTAACGTTTTACTCGAAGACAAGATCAATCAAAGACTTACGCCGAGGCTAGCGACAATTTGCCAGCTTAGAAAAACACCCAGACGGACATGGGCGCCCAGAATTCGCAGTCTCACCAGACTCTCATAGCAATGAAGACATCGCTCGGAATCGATGGCAGCTTAAGGTGATCTATGCTGCCACTATTTTTAGAAAGATGGCAAGAATGGCCTGGGGACCGAATCTAGTCGGTTTCGAGCCTAAAAGCGCTCGAAGTTTGCGCCAAGTCTGCGCGTAGTATTGCTCAAATTGCCAGTTTCAAGCGTTTTACCCGCGGCTTAAGGGCGTAGAAATAAGGGAAGCGATTCTCACATGCCACTTAAGCGCAATGCCAAGGGGTTTAACCCCCCGAGAAGTAAGCATATCGTAAACTATTATTGGACAATGTACACACAACTATGCAATATTACCTAATGAATACGCCCGGGCCACGCAAATCGGTACGAATGCAAAGTCAGCCCCCTTAACCAGTCACCAGGTGATGCACTGACTGCTCTGGATTACGCATCTTACGCAGATCGACATCGTAGAGCCGCATCCGAGCCGATTCGAGATAAACACCAAACAGCCCTTCGGCGAACGTCGAGTCGGCCAGCGTCAGCACGACACGACCATCGACCGAAAACTCGAGATAATGACCAAACGCGGTGAGCGAGATCTCGGCCTGACCGGGAGTTTCGCTATGCCAGTTACTACCTTGCAAGGTTTTGAATTGCATCATGTGCTCGCCACTGCCGGGGGCGCCGGTGTGCCAGGAGCGAAGCTGGGCGACCCCCTTCAAGAGGTCGAGCGAGAGGTAGTAGCCATCCTGAGTTTCTGGATCGACACGGAAGATGACGCCGCACTTGCCGAGCCCGTAGAGGTCGATTTTCGCGGATAATTTAGCCGATTCGATGCTTCCATCGAACACAAACGCCTGAAACCCGGCCTCACAACCGAGATCTAGATTGTTTCCGTCGATGGAGCAAAACTGTTCGCCGATTCCCTTATGCAGCGAGTGAACACAGCGCGTGTCGATCCGTTCGCCGAGGAATTGATCGAGCTTTTCATAGGTCGTCGCTCGGAGCATCCCGTTTTTCGTACGATGCAGCCGCTTCGGAGGAGGCATCAAGTTTTGTTTCGTCCGATCCGGCCCACCCAGCGTGAAGAAGTTCCAGAGCAGCCAGCCTTTGTCGTCTTCGCAAACGCGAGCGGCATAGTTGTCTTGGGCAAGCAGAACGTTGTCGTAGTAACTTCGCCAGGGAGAACCGATTTTGTCGGTGTGCCAATAACGGATCTTGGCGTCTTCGCGAAGACTGCCGATCAAGTAATACTCGTTTTCAATTTTTAGAAGGTTCGGTACTTCGATGTCGTCGTAAAGACCAGGGTGATGAAGCGATGGGCGAGCCGAGAATTTGCCTTCGGCTACTTCCTCCATCACGCCAACACACCCGCGACGAACGATCGGCCCTTCTTTGACGCGGGCAGCCATAATCAGCCAACCACGATCTCCTTCGCGGTAGTAGTAGGGATCGCGAAAGCTGACCCAGTTACGTCCTTCGTCGAGCGACGATTCGTAATACTGAGGCGGTGCTTCCAGCGGAAAATGACTTTCCGGGTCGTACATCGCACTACGGCAACTGCTGGATTGCTGCCGGGCAATTTTGCGGGCTTGAAGCACTTTTTCAGGGTCGTGGGGACCGCGGTCATCGGTCCAACTGACGTCTTCTTTCCGCCAATGGAACAAGTCGTCACTAACCGCCAAGCCAAGCCGCTGAATGCCCCCTTGCTCGCGGCGAGACAGCCCAGTGTAGAACATTCGCCAACGGCCAGGCTGATGAGGATCTGGCGAAACGGCCATCGTCCACAGCATCAAGTCATCCCAAGCGCCGGGGTCGCCGATGAACAGGGCGTTGTTAACGCGGCGCCAATTGATGGCGTCGGTACTTACCGCATGAGCGATGAAGTCGTGGTTGGGAAGAACCAGGTGGAAGAGATGATAAAGGCCATCGTGATAAACGACGTCCACGTCGCCGATTGCTTTTCGGCTGCCTTCGGTTTCGGTATACACGTTTCGCGAGCGGTCAAAGGTTGGTCGAACTTGTCAGCATGTCACTCGAAAAATCAAGTGGAACTGCATCCAAGGTAGGCCAAACGCCAACCTATCGCGAGGTCAATCCGCGGCAAACTGCGGGAAATGTCGGCAGAAACGTGGCAAAAACAACAATGACACGTTTCGCCGAATGGCCCAGCTATTCCGGCAACTGGGCACTATGGTAGACGTTTTGAACGTCTTCGCAGTCATCGAGCATGTCGAGGAACTTCTCGAACGCCTTGGCATCGTCGCCGGTCAGTTCCGTGGTCGCTTGAGCCACAAAAGCGATTTCCTGGACCTCGAATTCGATTTCCGGCATCGCTTCCTGAAGGGCCTGTTTCGCTTTGAAGAAGTCGGAAGAAGCCGCAAACACGGTGATTTTTCCTCCTTCTTCTTCCACATCATCGACGTCGACATCGGCCTCAAGCAGCAGTTCCAAGATCTTGTCCTGGCCTTCTCCCTGAAACGAAAGTACCGCCAAATGATCGAACAAGTGCGAAACGGAACCAGTCGTACCGAGCTTCGACCCCGTTTTGGTGAAGCAATTTCGCACGTCAGTAATCGTGCGATTCGGATTGTCAGTCAAGCAATCGACAATCACGGAACATCCGCCGGGGCCGAAACCTTCGTAGCGAGCCTCGGAGTAGTCTTCACCCCCGGTGCCGTTGGCTTTGTCGATCGCTTTATCGATGACGTGGGCAGGCACTTGTTCCCGTTTGGCTTTTTCCATCAAGCTTTTCAGCGTCGGATTCGATTCCGGATCGGGAACGCCATTCTTCGCGGCAACGTACAGCATTTTGCCATACTTCGAGTAAAGCTTGGACTTTTGGGCCGCGGTCTTAGCAATCGAATGCTTCCGATTTTCGAAGCTTCTTCCCATGCGCGTGGTCTACTGTCAACGAAAGAGGGGTGAAACGGAACTACCTAATCCATCAAAGATAAACGAGTTCGGTCGATTCGGCAATTCCGAGTAATCAGCATTACTCGAGCCTTTTCGGCGAGATTATTCGCCTACCCAAGCTTGCCACTGCTGATCGAGCCACTTCGCGTCCGGCATCGTATCGGTGACCAGGTACCGGTATCGAGCTTGATAGGGATGATCCTTATCGATCGTAAATTCTCCGTCGACACACGGAGCAAAGCAGAAATAGGGCTTTGTCGGATGAATTCTCGCCTTCTGCGGGGCTCGGAAATTGTCCTTATGGCAAAGCACCGCAATGCTGACCGGTTTGCCATCGATATTGCCCCAAAGAGAGATCCATCGAGCCCGTTGATGGTTTCCGGCGGTGCGGTTCGAACCAAGATTATTCAGAAAGCCACTGGCCTCCAATGTTGGCCCTGCCGTATCGGCTTTACGGGAAGTCAACCATCGCGACTGACCTCGCATTCCCAAGCCGCCATAGTGATATTCCTCGATAATTAAAGGATCCTGGGTCAAAGCCGTTTGAGTCAAATCCAAATCGAAGCAGCGATACGAGCCGTCGGTTGGATAAGCGGTTAGCTTCCAGTTTTCTTTCAGAACATCCACCGCTGGTTCCGTTACCCTGCGATGAATCAGTTCCACCTCGAAGCGGACGTTTCCGTCGGTTTCGTTTTTGTCGAGAACTTGGTGATGTAATACTCGTCCTGTTTTGCCAGCCAGGTTCCAAAAGTCGACCGGCTTCCCCTGATACGTGGTTTGGACCCAGGCCGTAAAAATGCCTTGCTGGTGGGGGTGGTCGGCTGCAAATGCATCAGTCAGCACGCGTCCGGACGGAGAACAGACCGGATGCAAAAAACCGCTTCGCTCGTAGATCGAATCGATTCCTGCTGGAGCGTCCGGAGAAACCTTGTTGTAAACAAGAATGGTTTGATCGTTGTCAAGAATCGAAATTGTCTTTTCCGTTTCGACCAACTGAAGATCACCAGCCGAACTACTCGATGGCATTCCACCCATTAAAAGGAGCCACGCGGCGAGTGCGAACGGGATGTCTCGCCCTACCCTGAAAAACAGTTTTAGCACGATGGAATTTCCTGACAGAGAGTTTTGGGCAGTTCCGGGGTTCAATAAGAAACGTAGCAAGTGACTCCGACCAATGTCAATTCTTGAGCATCGTTTCCAAGCGGACCACGGTCGCGGGATAAATATTTCTTGTCATTTGCGAATTGGGCCTCCTAAAATGACCTCATCGCACTTTTAAGTGTAGCTGCTTTCAGAAGGAGTTGGATTTGCGAAGCTTGTTTCCGTCGCAAAGTACCCGTCAGCCATCGGCTGCGGGGTTCTTGGCGATTCTCTTCACATGTGCCGGTTGGCTTTTAATAACGCCAGCGAGTCACGCCGAAACACTTTCCGAAGCGGAAGTTCTCTACCAGACAGGAGAATACCAAAAGTGCATCGAGGTCGCGGAAGCAGGAATCGCCGGTTCACCTTTTTCAAGCGAGTGGCGAATTTGGAAGCTTCGCGCAGAAATGGCGATCGGCCGTTACGACGATGCTTTAGCAACGGTGGAAGAAGCGAAAAAGATCAGCTCGCGAAACCTTCGATTGCTGTGGATGGAACGAGACGTTCGTCGGTTCAACGATCAATCGGCCAAAGCGAAAGAGGTTTTAGCTGAGATCGCCGCACAGATCGAGCGAACCAGCGGAATGTATCGCGACTCGCAAAGCATGGTGATTATCGGCAAGTTCTTCTTGGAAGTGGGAGCCGACCCGAAGCAAGTTCGACTCGACCTATTTAAGCAAGTGCAGCAGCGTGCTCCGAACTCGCCGGATGCCTTTATCGCAGCCGGCGAATTGGCGTTGGCCAAAAACGACTTCGCACTCGCGGCTGAGGATTTGCAAAAGGCATTGAAGCTGGACGAGAAGAATCCGCGAATCTTGTATGGCCTGGCACGATCTTTTGAGCCAAGCGATTCGGAAAAAGCAGAGCAATTCGTTAAGCAGGCCCTGGAAGCCAATCCCAGCCATGTTCCGAGCCTGTTGCTGGTCGCCGAGAACCATCTAATCGCCGAACGCTATGAAGAAACGGAAGCACTGATCAGCAAAGTCCTCGAGATTAATCCAGCCGAACCAGATGCCTGGGCGCTAAGAGCAGTACTGGCTCACTTGGCGAGCGATGCAGATCGTGAAGCGGAGTGCCGTAAGGAAGCACTTAAACATTGGACCGATAATCCGCACGTCGATTATCTCATTGGTAAGTTCCTGGCCCGCAAGTATCGGTTCGCCGAGGCCGCGGCTGCCCAGCGCAAATCGCTTTCGTTTCAATCCGATTATCTGCCCGCGAAAATGGAATTGGCCAACGACTTGTTACGACTGGGCGATGTCGAGAAAGGCTGGCAGCTGGCCGAGGAAGTCTTTGATGCGGACAACTACAATGTAGTAGCCCACAATCTTTCAACGCTTCGCGAGCACATGGCCAAGTTCAGAACGCTACGAGCGGATGGGTTTGTCGTCCGCATGGATGCCGAGGAATCCGAGATTTATGGTCCGCGGGTTTTAGAATTGCTCCAGGAGGCCAAGCAGTTACTTTGCGAAAAGTACGATGTTGAATTGCCCGAGACGGTGGCGGTCGAGATTTTTCCCAAGCAACAAGACTTCGCCATTCGCACGTTTGGCCTTCCAGGCGGAGCAGGCTTTTTGGGGGTTTGCTTTGGCAATGTGATTACGATGAATTCGCCAGCTTCACAAAGCCAAAATCCCTCGAACTGGGAAGCGGTCTTATGGCACGAGTTCTGCCATGTCGTGACGCTGACGAAAACGAAGAACAAAATGCCACGCTGGCTGAGCGAAGGTATCTCGGTTTACGAAGAACGTCTTCGCGATCCCTCTTGGGGGCAAGCGATGTCGCCAGCGTATCGCCAAATGATTCTAGGCGAAGATCTTACTCCCGTAAGCGAACTGAGCGCCGCATTTTTAAGGCCCCCAAGCCCGCGGCATTTGATGTTTGCCTATTACGAGTCTGCCATCGCGGTCGAATTCATCGTCGATAAGTTTGGGCAGGAAGCGTTACGTAACATATTGGACGAACTGGCCAACGGTCTGCAAATCAACGACGCGATTGCTCGTCATGCCGCACCGTTAGATGCGATTGATGCAGGGTTCGAACAGTACATTCGTGAAAAGGCAACCGCCTTCGCAGAGAAGGCCAGCTTTGAGACCAACGGACTACCGGAGGGGAATGATCTAGCCGAATGGAAAGCGTGGACGGAAAACCACCCGGATAACTTCCCTGGCCTCCAACGTTATGCCATCGCACTGATACAAGCTGAAAAGTGGCAAGAGGCATTAGCGGTCGTGGATGAGCTACGGAAGCTAGAGCCCGATTTTGCCGGAGAAGGCAGTGCCCTGGCCTTGAAAGCCAGAATTTCTCGGGAATTGAGCGAAACCGAGACCGAACTTGAAGTGTTAAACGAAATAGCCGTACGCCAGAGCGATGCGCTAGAGGTCTATCAACGCTTGGCGGATATCTACTCGGAGCAAGAGAATTGGTCCGAAGTTGGTAAGAATGCACAGCGAATCCTGGCAGTAAATCCCCTTAACCAGGAACCATATCACTTATTGGCGAAAGCGGGGGAAGCGACCAATGACGCCGAGATGGCCATCAATGGATTGACGATGTTAGCCAGGCTCGATCCAGTTGATCCGGCCGACATTCATTATCGCGCCGCTCGGTGGTTGGCGAAAGCTGATCGTCGTGAGGACGCACGTCGACATGTTTTACTTGCGCTGGAGGAAGCTCCTCGATACCGCGACGCCCACCATCTTCTCCTGTCCCTTGTCGCAGAAGACAGCCCCACGGAGGAACAGCCCTCCCAACCGCCAACGGAAGAGACGGAATGACCTTGTTTGCGAAACCAGCCAGGCTCATCACCGCCGTGGTCGGCCTTATGTTGCTCGGGAGCATAGTGCTTGCCCAGTTTGAAGGGGGCAATCCCTTTCGCGATAACTTCAGCCGTCGCGGTCGGTATAACCGCGATCGTGGCCCGGAGCGCGGAGCGCGAAACGATTGGGAGATCGACGAGCGGTTCGAGCACGATGCGTTTCGATTTGCTCGCGTGAAGTACACCTCGTACGGCTGGCGAGACAAGTGGGCCGTCGACTTTCCTGAAAGCGACTTGAATCTTCCACACCGCCTTCGCGAATTGACTTCTATGGAAGTTCATCCTGAAAGCGTGATCGTAGAGCTGACCGACGAATCGCTTTCGGACTATCCATTTTTGTACCTTGTCGAACCTGGCAACATGAACCTTTCTGAAGGCGAGGTGAATGGCCTGCGCCGTTATCTCCTCAACGGTGGTTTTCTCATGGTTGACGACTTCTGGGGCGAGGACGAATGGCGAAACTTTTACGATAACATCAAACGGGTGTTTCCTAACCGCGAACCAGAAGAACTCCCTTTAGAGCATGACATCTTTCATTTGGTATACGATCTTGCCGAGAAACCGATGATTATCAGTATCGGTGCTTGGATGCGGGGCAACCACACCGAGCGGCACGATGCTCAGGAACCGCACTACAAAGGAATCTTTGACGACAAAGGGCGAATGATGGTGGTCATCTGCCACAACACCGACTTAGGCGATGGCTGGGAAGAAGAAGGGGTCGATCCTAGATACTTCAAAGAGTATTCCGAGCGGTTCGCCTACCCATTGGGTATCAACATTATCACCTACGCCATGACACATTGATCTCTGCCCCAGTTGCCACTTCCCTGAACCTACCGTTGAGAAAGTCAATCGAACGTGAGCACCGAGATGGAAGGCTACGAAGCCGAACAACAAGCTGTCGAGCAAATTCGCTCTAGCCGTGAACGCATTTTGAGTGAGCTTTCCAAGTCGGTCATCGGCCAACAGGAAGTGATCGAGCAACTTCTGCTTTGCTTATTTGCGGGCGGCCACTGCCTGATTACAGGCGCACCAGGCCTCGCGAAAACGCTGCTGGTCAATTCGATCTCGAAGATCTTTGACTTGGACTTTCGCCGTATCCAATTCACGCCAGATTTAATGCCCGCCGATATCACCGGCACGGAAATCCTCGAAGAAACACCCGAAGGGCGACGACAACTCCAGTTTGCCAAAGGACCCATTTTTGCGAATGTCATCCTCGCGGATGAAATCAACCGCACACCTCCGAAAACACAAGCGGCCCTGCTGGAAGCAATGCAGGAACATCAAGTGACCGCTGCCGGCGTACGTTATCCGCTGGAGGAACCATTTTTCGTACTCGCCACGCAGAACCCGATTGAAATGGAAGGGACTTATCCGTTGCCGGAGGCCCAACTCGATCGCTTCATGTTCAATATCTGGATGGACTACTTGCCGGAAGACGACGAAGTGGCGGTCGTCAATCAAACCACCTCACGAGCAAACGAGCCGATCAATTCCCTTTTTAGTGGTGAAGACGTCCTACGTTTTCATGACGTTGTTAAAAAGGTGCCCATCGCCGAGGCGCTGGTCCGATATGCTGTGCGAATTGCAGATGCTTCACGACCGAAACGCCCCAATACGCCTGATTTCGTTAACGAATGGGTTACCTGGGGGGCTGGAATTCGTGCGGCTCAGTATCTCGTCCTCGGAGCAAAAGCACGAGCACTGCTGATGGGGCGCCCACACGTGACTGCCGAAGACATCAAAGCGCTTGCTCATGTTACGCTGCGGCATCGTATTCTGGTCGGCTACCGTGCCGAGGCAGAAGGAATCACCGTCGAAACGGTGATCGACAAACTGCTGAAGACCGTGCCTATTCCAGGAGCTGCGTAAGACTGAGATGGGGACGTTCCGATCAGATTCCGATAGTCCGAAAGCACAGCAATACGGTGACGTCTCGCTGATCGATCCCGGTTCGCTCATGCGAATCAAGTCACTTGAGTTACGCGCGAGGGCGATTGTCGAAGGCTTTCTTTCAGGCTTGAATCGCTCGCCCTATCATGGATTCTCGGTTGAATTTACCGAGTATCGTCAATACACGCCCGGCGACGATACTCGGTACCTCGACTGGAAGCTGTATGGCCGCTCAGACAGATACTTCATCAAATGCTTCGAGGACGAAACCAATCTTCGCTGTCATCTGCTGGTCGACTTGAGCCGTTCTATGAGTTTCGGAACAGTGGGCTACGACAAAGCCGACTACGCGAAAACCGCGGCTGCGACGTTAGCATATTTTTTATCGCTACAGCGCGATGCCGTCGGACTGCTGGCGTTCGATCAGAAGATTGTCGATCGAATTCCTGCTCGATTCCGACCTGGCCATATCCATCAAATCATGATGAGTCTGGAACGTGCTCCGGCTGGGACGGCAACCGACATTGAAAAACCGCTAGAACAAATTGCCGCGACCGTCGCAAAACGTGGGTTGGTCGTGCTAATTTCCGATCTGCTGACACCGATTGGCTCGCTCAAGAAGAATTTAGGCTTTTTGCGAGCCCGAGGGCACGAAGTGGTAGTTCTGCGTCTGCTTGATCCCCGCGAGATCGACTTTCAGTTTGAAAAGCCTGCCATGTTTTTCGATGTGGAGTTGTCCCAAGAGGTTTACATCGACCCTGCGGCAGCGCGAGAAAGCTATTTGAGCAAATTCGGTGAACATGCTCAGTCTCTGCAGGTAATTTGCAGCCAGCTTGGCGTTGAGCTTCATACGATTTCTATCGACCGCCCCTTGGAGCTGATGTTGTTCGACCTATTGGCAGATCGATTACGTGGATCAAGGGGGGGGCCACGACAGCGAGGAGCCAGGACAGGTGGTGCAACATGAGTGTGTTGTCAGGTCTGTTCCTGCTAGGTGGGGCAGCCATCCTAGGGCCTATCTTGTTTCATCTCATCCGTCGCACGCCCAAGGCGCGATATGAGTTCAGTTCGCTTCTTTTTCTTGAGCCAACACCGCCAAAGCTAACAAAACGCAGCCGTTTCGATCAGTGGCTTCTACTTTTGCTGCGTTCACTGGTCATCTTGTTACTCGCATTTGCGTTCATGCGTCCGTTTTTCCGTACCGAAGCAGAGCTGTTGGGCGCGAATGCCCCAAATCGCTATGTCGCCATTTTGATCGATCAAAGTGCCAGCATGCGACGCAGTGAAATGTGGGACAAGACGCTAACAGAAGTCCGCTCGATACTCGACAATCTCGAAGCAACGGATGAAGTCTCTTTATTTGCGTATGCAGATGAGTTAACGCCGCTTGTATCACAGGAAGAGGCACCCACCGTCGACGGTCCAGCGCGTCATGAACTGGTTCGTCAAAGATTAAAAGAGTTAAAGCCAACTTGGGGAGCAAGCAATCTTGGCAGCGCCCTTTTGAGTGTGTCAGAGAGACTCACGACTGCCAAAGATCAGCAACAGTCCAACGCGTCGATGCAAATCGTACTTATAACGGACCTCCAACAAGGCACGAATCTCGAATCGCTCCAGGCAGCAGAGTGGAACCAAGGTGTTCAAGTCGACTTACATCGGATCGAGCCAGAGAACCCCACGAATGCAAAAGCAATTCTACTGGATACCAAATCGCCTGGGGATGAGCTAACCGCAGTTCCGAAGGTACGCGTGCGAACTTCCGCGGATGCGACACACGACAGTTTCTTTGTTGCCTGGGGCAACGCTGAAGGTGAGAAGTCGCAGCCAGTTCCTTTTTATGTACCGCCAGGCGAGAGTCTAGTCCTCGGTGTACCGAGGGACATCGCCATGGCAGCGCCCGATCGAATTCTGCTGACCGGCGATGAACCAAGCATGGACTTCGACAACACCTATTATGTGGTGCCGCCTATTCAGAAGATCGTGCGGATCGGTTATGTCGGGAACGAAGACGTGGATGACCCAGCCGACATGCTGTTCTATCTGAGTAGAGCCTTCGGAGAAACGCCGGACCGGCGAGTCGAGATTGCCTCGGCCGACTCCATCGACGACCTGAAGTTAGACGGAGTGAGCCCTCCTCAAATCGTGTTCATTTCGCAACCCGCAACTAGCGATCAACGTGCGAAGCTGGATAGGTATTTGGACGATGGCGGCAATGTCCTAGTCATACTTAAGACAGATGAGATGGCAAAGGACATGGGAGATTGGCTCGGCGGAGTAGCCATGGCCCAAAGTGCTGAGTCGGAACCAAGCACGCGTGCTTCTTACACGATGCTTGAGCAGATCGACTTTCAAAGCCCGCTGTTCCTACCCTTTGCTAACGCTCGCTACAACGACTTCACGAACATCCGCTTCTGGAAGTTTCGCCCAGTCAATGCTCCGGCTGATGCCCAGGTACTTGCTCGATTTGACACAGGGCATCCTGCCATCTGGCAAGTGTCACGTGGCCAAGGGGAACTCTACGTCATGACTTCTGGCTGGCATAAAGAAGATAGCCAGTTGGCGTTGTCCACCAAGTTCATACCGTTGCTTTCGCGTTGGCTGGAACTTTCAGATGCCGCGAAACTGGATACGAAGAATTTCGTCGTGGATCAGGACATTCCGTTGCCGGAAGCGGACAAAGAACGGACGATTCTTTTTCCCGATGGTCAAACAATTTCTATTGCAGCAACGGCAACCACATTTTCTGACGCCAGCGAACCAGGCATCTACACTTTGATTATTGGTGAAGAGCACTTGCCCTTTGCCGTCAATTTGGCGGAATCGGAAAGCGATACACAACCGCTCGACGCCAGCTATTTAGAACAACTTGGCGTTGTATTAGGGGAAGCACCAACGACGTCCGAAACGCTAGATCAGCAGCGTCAGCTACGTGATTTGGAACTCGAACAGCGTCAAAAAGTCTGGAAATGGCTGATCGTTGCCGTGCTCATACTGCTGGGTGCGGAAACCATTCTGGGGCGTCTGCGATCGCGTACCTCCACCCCAAACCTGGGAGATTCCGCATGATTGATCGAGAACTCGCTTTTCAACTCAATCAGGCCGCTCAGCGATTGCGGACGTTTCGATTTTGGCTCGGCATGGCGGTTGTATGGGTGCTTACCGCGCTAACCCTAGGCATTCTTTATTGGGTGACAAAGTCAGCTGGGCAACTCATTGAAGGTGGAATGTTTGTCACCACGAGTCTTGCCTGCGCTGCTTCCGTCGTGGTTGCCATTATCAGCTACCGAACGGCGAGAAGCTTCTCATCGGTTGCTCAGAAAGTTGAAACTCGGTTTCCGCAACTTGATTCAACTTTGTTGACCGCCATCGAGCAAAATCCTGGACCAGGCAGCAAGACGTTGGGCTTTCTCCAAAGTGAGGTCGTGAATCGGGCGTTGTCTCACGCGCGGTCGCACGACTGGAGAATGATTGTATCGCTCGGCCAATTACGTGTGGCGAGGGCGTTTGCCTACATCGGTGTGTTGGCAACGTTTCTGGCGGCTTTAGGGCTAGGAATGCTCAACTTGGAACTAGCCAAAGCGACGCCCAACGACAGGCAAGATGACGCGCTTTCCAAAAACCTAACTCAATTAACGGTGGCCATCGAACCGGGCGATACGGAAGTGGAACGTGGTAGCAGCCTTTTGGTGTTGGCCAAATTTGCTGGCGAGCTTCCCTCGGAATCATCACTTGAGTATCGAACTGATGACACGAGCAGCTTTTCCGTACCAATGTCGCAGTCGCTCGACGATCCCGTTTTTGGTGGGCGAATTGCATCGGTAACACAGCCACTAAAGTATCGCGTAGTTTATGGAGACCAACGCACAAAAGATTTTACCGTCGACGTATTCGAATATCCACTGCTCCTTCAAGCCGATGCCCGACTCGTGTTCCCGAGTTATACCGGCAAAGAAGAGAAATTCATCCAAGACATACGGCGGGTCTCTGCCGTCGAAGGCTCGCAGATCACGCTATTCTTTCGTGTCAACAAGCCATTGGCATCTGCCATATTGCAAGCAAGCGATGACGATGAGAACGGAGATGTTGCCCTTGAACAAGATATCGAGGAACCGTATACCTACCTGGCGACGTTTGCTGTTGACCGATCGCGCGAATTTCAATTGCTTTTGACCGATTCCGAAGAGAGAACGAACAAGCACCCTCCAACGATTCGCATTAACTCGATACCAAACCTTCCGCCTGATCTCAAGCTCGCCAAGCCCACTCGAGACATTGAAGTATCGCCAATCGAGGAAGTCGACTTGGCGGTATCGGCCTGGGACGATTTTGGCCTTCAGCGTGTGGGGCTGTCGTACTCGATTCCAGGAAAGCTGGAAAAGGAAATCTCACTACGAGAACAATTCGATTCGAAGCAACGCATCGAATCAGAGCACCTGTTGGCTTTGGAAAGTCTGAATGCCAAGCCCGATGAATTAGTTGCTTGGTATTTTTGGGCCGAAGACGTTGGGCCTGATGGCGAGGTGCGTCGAACATTGAGTGACATGTTTTTCGCAGAGGTGCGGCCCTTCGAAGAGATATTTCGACAGGGTGAGCAGCCACCTCAGGGAGAATCCCAGCAGCAACAGCAACAACAAGGGAGTCAGGCAGCTCAGCAAGCGGAGGAACTCGCTGAACTCCAGAAACAGATTATCAATGCCACATGGAAAGTCATTCGCAGAGAGACTCGCAGTACGCCCAGCGAAGACTTTCAAAACGATACGGCCTTGCTGATCGAATCGCAACAGTCTGCACTGAGTCAATTGGGTGAGTTAGCGGAATCGTTGGAAGATGCCGAATCGTTGGGGCACGGAAAGTCGGCCCAAGCCTCTATGGAAGAGGCAATCAAGGAATTAGAAGCAGCCGCTGCAGGAGCTGATACGGCGCAACTATCCCCTGCCCTTGCACACGAGCAAGCCGCGTATCAGGGACTATTGCGACTGCGAGCTCGAGAGCATGAAGTCGTTCAATCGAGTCAGTCTCAACAACAGTCCAGTCAGTCGCAGCAGTCTCAGAACTCGCGTTCGCAGCAACAACTCCAGCAGCTTCAATTGCAGGAAGACGAAAATCGATACGCCCAAGAGCAGCAGGCACAGACGCAACAGCAAGAAGAATCTCGCGAAGATCGCCAGGTTCTCAATCGATTACGTGAGCTCGCTCAACGGCAGAACGACCTGAACGATCGAATCAAGGAAATGCAAGGCGTCCTTGAGGCTGCCGAGACCGAAGAACAACGGGCCGAGGCTGAGCGTCAACTCAAGCGACTTCGTGAGGAGCAAGAGGAGATCCTCCGCGATACCGAAGAGCTTCAACAAAGGATGGAACAGCCTGACAATCAAGAGCGGATGGCCGAACAACGACAGCAACTGGACGAGGCACGTGAAAACGCCCGCCGCGCGTCGCAAGCCCTCGAGCAACAAATGGTCACTCAAGCTGCCAACGAAGGAACCAGGGCACAGCGTGGTTTAGACGAACTTAAAGAAGAGTTTCAAAAACGTACGTCCAGCGAATTCGATCAGGAAGTACGGGAACTCCAACAAGAGGCGGAAGAACTTTTAGCCCAAGAAGAGGAGCTTGGCGAACAACTGCAAAATCTCGCAGAAGATCAAGAAGCGACGACTTCATCCCTTCGTGAGTCAGACCAGAAAACAGTGACCGAGCAGCTAGTCAAGGAACAACAGGAACGCCTCGAGCAGTTGCTCGAGAAAATGCGTAATACCGTGGAAGAGGCAGAGGAAACTCAACCGCTTTTAGCGGAACGGCTTTATGAGTCGATTCGCGATACAAGAGTCTCGAACCCAGATAAAGCCCTTGAAGCAACCCAAATACTACTGCAGCGTGGCTTTCGACAAGAAGCGGCCCAGCAGGAACTACAAGCCCGCGAAGGCATTGAGCGACTCGCCGAGGGAGTGGAGAAAGCTGCTGAGCAAGTGCTAGGCGACGAAACGGAAAAACTACGCCGCGCTCTGGACGAACTGGAGCGGCTTAACGAAGAACTGGAACAAGACATGACTAGTTCCGACCAGGGCCAGTCGCAGACGCCCACGAATCGCCCTTCGCAAGGAGAACCTTCTGCCCAACCGGAGTCGAACAACGAGGGTCAACAGCAGGGTCAACAGCAGGGTCAACAGCAGGGTCAACAGCAGGGTCAACAGCAGGGTCAACAGCAGGGTCAACAGCAGGGTCAACAGCAGGGTCAACAGCAGGGTCAACAGCAGGGTCAACAGCAGGGTCAACAGCAGGGTCAACAGCAGGGTCAACAGCAGGGTCAACAGCAGGGTCAACAGCAGGACGGTTCGTCGAACCGTCCTGCAAATCCTAGCGAGGCCGCCTCAGGTGGAGCATCTGGAGGTTTAGATCGTTTTTTAAACCAAGGAGGTTTTTCGCCGAATGGCCCTTTCTCGGGAGATGACTTTGTAGATTGGTCAGACCGCCTACGAGATGTTGAGGAAATTGTTGACGATCCAGAGTTGCGAGCTGAGGCCGCTCGTATCCGAGATGAAGCACGTGAACTTCGTCGAGAGCAATTGAATCAATCCGCAGCCCCGCAATGGGAGATCATCCAGGATCGCATCGCAAAACCTCTCGCGCAGCTTCAACATCGCGTCTCCGAGGAACTGTTAAAACGGACGTCTGAAGACGCGAGCGTACCGATCGACAAGGATCCTGTGCCCGCTCAGTACGAAGATGCTGTCCGCCGCTACTACGAGCGATTGGGGGCAGCGAATGAGTGATTGGCTTCAGGATCAATTTTTCATCGCTTGGCCAAATGTGTGGGGAGCGAGGAATTGGATATTACCTGCTTGCATCATGGGTGGACTCGTCGTAGCTCTGACGCTGTGGGCATATGCGACGGTTAACATCTCCATTTGGTGGAAGTTGACGTGTGCTTTGCTCAAAGCCGTCGCCGTGGTGCTGCTGGCTGCGATACTGGTCGAGCCCATGCACAGCGATACTCGCCCAGTTCCAGGGGCGAATGTATTTGCCGTCTTGGCAGATAGGTCGCAAAGTTTGTTAATCCACGATCAAGGATCGGCGGAAAGTCGAGCCAGCCAGCTTTCTCAAGTGCTACACGCCGAAAACCCATGGCAGGTGCGTCTTGGGCAAGACTTCGACGTACGGCGGTATGAATTTGACAACAAGTTGAGGCCCGTGACTACTTTTGAGGGTTACGCCGCCGACGGCAGTGGAAGCGGGATTGTCTCCGCGTTGTCAACTCTCCGCGAGCGATTCTCTCAGCGACCCACCGCGGGAATCTTACTTTTCAGCGATGGAAACGCTACCGATCTTTCTACTGCGAATATGACGTGGGAAGATTACCCGCCCGTCTATCCGGTTGTTTTGGGATCTGACGAACCATCTTTCGATGTTGCCGTGTCGCAAGTGGCAGCCACTCAAACGAATTTTGAGGCTGCCCCGATCACGATCACATCCGAGATCGTTGCATTTGGACTTTCAGGTAATGACATGGTCGTCGAACTGCTCGACGAGCAAGGGGAAGTCCTGCAATCGAAGAAGGTTATAGCCGCAGAAAATGGCAGAAGTACTACTGTACGGTTTCAGGTAAAACCGGAATCGCGTGGCGTTTTGTTCTACGAGGTTAAAGCCCACGCCGAGTCGGAAGAGGGAATGTTCGGCGGGCGCACGCGAATCCAAGAGGCCACATTGCTAAACAACAGTCGAAAAGTGATGGTCGATCGTGGCCGCGGGCCTTACAGCGTTTTGTATGTCTCAGGTCGACCCAACTGGGAATTCAAGTATCTAAATCGTGCACTTTCCGAAGACGACGAATTGAAGTTGCACGGTCTTATTCGGATCGCCAAAAAGGAGCCCCGATTTCAATTTCGGGAAAAGGACTCCAATGCCAATCGCATCTTCACAAATACCGATGATGAAAAGAAGGAGCAAGTCGAGCAATACGACGAGGCAGTTCTTCTACGTGTAGGTTCGCTTAAGGAAGGCCAGTTGTCTGGCGGCTTTCCCAAATCGGCTGATGAACTCTTCCAATACCACGCAATCGTACTCGATGACGTAGAAGCAGACTTCTTCACGCAGCAGCAGATGTCTCTAATCCAAGACTTCGTCAGTCTACGAGGCGGAGGTCTGCTCATGCTCGGCGGGATGGAGTCGTTTTCCAATGGCGATTACAACCGCACATCGATCGGAGAGTTGTTGCCGGTTTATCTCAATCCCACGAAACAGCCGCCTCCAGCAAACGAACTTCAACTGTCTTTGACCCGGGAAGGCTTGTTAGAGCCATGGGTTCGCGTGCGGTCTACTGAGGAAGAGGAATCACGACGGCTAAGGGAAATGCCGAAGCTGCGTGTCTTGAATTCAGTGTCCAGCTTGAAGCCAGCAGCAAGTCAGCTCCTTTCCGCCAATGCATCAACTGGCGGTCAATTGCCAGTGCTTGTAACTCAGCGTTTTGGGAAAGGACGTACCGCGGCTTTTATGATTGGTGATCTTTGGCGATGGAAACTACATCAGGATTCGCCGGAGAATGACGACCTTGAAAAGGCCTGGCGACAAACCATCCGCTGGCTGGTCGCAGAAGTCCCCCAGCGAATCAGCGCAGAGGTTAGTCCTGCCGGAGACGACGCGGACAGAGTGATCCAGGCGTCTGCCCAAGTTCGCGACGAAAACTACGAGATGCTGGACAACGCAAAAGTTGATATCGCTGTGACAACGCCTGAAGGGAATTCGATTCAGGTTGCGAGTCAGCCCAAGGGAACCGAATCAGGAATCTATGAAGCGAGCATTGCTGGGAGAAACGAAGGAGTCTATCGTGCCACGATAGCCGCACAGGGACCCGATGGAAGTCGGATAGGGGAAGTCGAAACGGGATGGGTTGCCGATCCGGCTCGGGAAGAGTTTGCGACACTTCGTTCCAATCGCGAATTTCTGGAGACCATTGCTCAGCAAACTGGCGGAGAAGTCATCGAACTGAACGAATTGGATCGTTTTGTCAGCACGCTCAACCAGCGTGAGATCCCTGTCACAGAACCGCAAGTTCGGTCGATCTGGCATACTTGGGGTGTCTTCTTAATAGCAGTCATGTTGCTTTCGTTCGAATGGGGCCTGCGTCGTTGGAAAGGGTTGGCTTAACTATGTACTGGATGATTGCCGCCCTCTGCCTATTGGTCACTTTAGGCGTTTCTGAGTCTGACTCACCACCCGGTCCCGTCGTCGTTGTCGTTGTGGGAGAGCCAGGCGAACCTCAATACAAAGAGCTGTTTCAGCAGTGGTCAAGTAATTGGCAGGAAGCTGCCGAACGAGCAGGCAAGTCATTTCACTTAATCGGAATCGACTCTGTCGAAGTAAGTGACAAGCCAGATGTAGAGCTTCTCAACGATACTTTGATGAAGCTACAAAAGAAACCGCCACAGGAACTTTGGCTCGTTCTCATAGGACATGGCACGTTTGACGGTGAGAAGGCAAAGTTCAACCTTCGGGGACCTGATATCGCGTCCACTGAGATAAGTGATCTCATTGGCTCCATCTCTTGCCGAATGGCTATTGTTAACTGCACATCGTCGAGTGGGCCGTTTTTGGGGGAATTGTCCGGGGAGCAACGTGTCGTCGTTACGGCGACGCAAAGTGGATTCGAGTATAACTTCGCGAGATTTGGTGGTTTCCTATCTGAAGCGATCGGCCAAGCATCAGGCGATTTGGACAAAGATGGGGAAACTTCCCTGCTGGAAGCCTGGATTGCTGCTTCAAAACAGACTAGCCAATACTACGAGTCTAAATCCCAGCTCGCCACTGAACACTCGATGTTGGATGACAATGGCGATGGCAAGGGGACTCCAGCCGATTGGTTTCGCGGAGTCCATCTAGCGAAGACGTCGAGGGATGAATCATTACCTGATGGTACGCTGGCCAATCAATTTATATTAGTACCTGGGACTGAGGCAGAGCGTTTGTCGGAAGATAGCGTCTTGGAGCGAAACAAGCTGGAAAAGCAACTTGCCGATCTTCGCCAAAGAAAGGGAGACTTTACCGAGAAAGAGTATCTCGATCGGCTCGAAACTATCCTGATTCCACTTGCGAAGCTTTACGAGCCTTTAAGAAAAGAAGACTCTTCGCCTGATTCTTCGCAAGAATAGAAGGATCTGGTGTTGGGTCAGCGAAGGAAATATGCGGTTACCAAGCAAATTGCCTCTGCTTGCTTACTAGTTGACGGATCTAACAAACTATTTACCATGTAACTCCATGGGAGATTAGTGAAATCTACCGTACCGGCAGTGGGGAGCCTGGTTTTAATTCTGCATAGCAAACCGCGCGCATGGTGCGTTTCTTAGTGTGGTATGCGATTGCGTTAAACCAAGTTTAGAAGTGTCCCAGCGATTGGGGGCCGGTTTCTCCATGTCTCTTGCTAGCCATTGCCTGAAGTCTGCGACCGCTGAGTTGCATCGCGAGGTCGAACGAAGCGTCGACTGGAAATCGATGCTCGGCTCGGCGGAGAATTATGACCGCTTTCTACAGGCGATTTCTCAGCTTATTTGTCCCATTGATCTGGCAATAGAACGTCAATTGAATATCGACCACGGCTGGTTCACTGACCGGCGTCGTGGCTCGTGGGCACAAGAGGACCGGTTACGGCTAACACAGTTGATGCCCGAATTGGCGACCGTCCCGTCAGACCGTCAAACGACTGACCGTGCGATTCCAGCTTGGGAAAGTGATGTCAGCTGGATTGAGGGACCTGCCGAAGCGGCCGGTGTCGTCTACGTTTTGGAGGGCTCCACCATGGGGGCAATGCACCTCTGTAAAGTCGTGTGCCATTCTTTCCCTCAGGGCATAACTCCACCGATCAAATACTTAAACGCATACGGTGAGGCAACTCCCAAGCATTGGCAACAGACCAAAAGCTGGTTGGACGAGCAGCTTGTTTCACCGGACGAAATTGCTCGTTCCACTTCAGCGGCGATGATGATGTTTCGATTGTACGGCGAGAATTTAAGCAAACTATGACAATTCCAGGATCCTCGAACGATGCAACCTCGGTCGACCTGACAAATTGCGATCGAGAGCCAATTCATTTAGCGGGAGCAGTCCAGCCACACGGGACGCTGCTTGCGTTTCAATTGGGAGAACTTACGCTCCAACATCGATCCGCCAATGTTTCGGATTGGCTCAAAGAAGTTCCAGAAATTGGAAGTGCTCTGGATTCAATCTTTGATGCAGAATCGACGACGTTGCTACGAAACGTATCGATGGGTATTCGCGAGGTTGTCCGTCCGTTACGTCTTCGTCCCGTTTCTTCTAAAAGTTCACTTCCCTATTCTGCGGCGGCCCACGTCTATCGTGGAATGCTGGTAGTTGAATTAGAGCTACCCAAGGAGTCGAACCATAGCGCGGAGATCATTGAAGAACTAAGTCTTCCGCTGCAATTGACGAGAGCGAACCAGAGGCTGCAAAGTTGCCGAGATCTTTCCCAGTTGTATCAGGTCATTGCAGATGAGATGCGAGACATCAGCGGATTTGACCGAGTGATGTTGTATCGATTTGCCGAAGATAACCATGGCGAGGTGATCGGCGAGTCGGTCGTTGCAGGACGGGAATCGTTCTTAGGTCTGCATTACCCTGCAACAGATATTCCAGAGCAGGCTCGACGTCTATACATTCTCAACACAGTTCGTTCCATCGGGGATGTTAACGCAGAACCAGTACCGATAACTCCTAACTGTAATGCGAATGCGGAGCGTCCGCTCGACTTGAGTCTTAGTTGTTTTCGGGCAGTGTCTCCGATTCATATTGAGTATTTGCAAAACATGGGTGTTCGGGCTTCGATGTCGATATCCATCGTCATCGACAATCGCCTGTGGGGACTAATCGCGTGCCATCATTACTCTGCAAAGCCTCTTCGATTGGAGGAACGAGCGGCCTGTGAGATTATGGGGCTCGTCGTCGGCAACTATCTTTCAGCTCGCGAACAGGCCGGAACCAACAACGAGAGAACGGAGCGTCGGGCAAGCTTTCACCGTGTCTTAGAATTGGTCACCCGAACTGCCAACATGTGGCAAGATACGGAAGAACTTTGGCCAGAGATGAAGAAAGTGGTCGACGCCAATGGACTGGTGATTGTCTCGCAAAGAGAATCCCAGAGTTTTGGTAGCACTCCACCACTGGATGCAATTCCTTCGATCGTTAATTGGGCCGAAGGAAATGAAATCGAAGGGGCTGCTCTACGATATACCCACAGTCTTGCTGGTGAACTTGCAGAGTCCACGGGTACTACTTCCCTAGGCACTTGTTGTGGCTGTTTGGCTGTCCCTTTATTTGGACCCGAGGTTAGTTGGCTGCTATTTTTTCGTGACGAATATGTCAGCGAAGTTAGCTGGGCAGGCAATCCCGATAAAGTGGCAGTAAAGACTGACGATGGGGTACGTCTTTCTCCGCGTCAATCATTTGAGGAATGGAAGACAACCGTACATCAGCAATCTCGGCGATGGACGCAAGTCGATCGAGACATGGCGGAAGAGCTACGTCACGGCCTCGTTGAGCTGCTTAGCTTACGTGCCGCCGAACTGACGCGACTAAATGATGAGCTCGCCAAGATCAATGCAGATCTCGATTCGTTTGCCTATGCAGCATCGCATGACTTACGAGAACCGCTGCGAGGAATTAGTCAGACCGTTTTTCTGCTGCAGCATGAACTTGGCTCAGAAATCGATGAGAACACGTCGAATCGACTTCAAACGCTGGCAAAGCTGTCGGCACGCATGGATGAACTGATTCAAGGGCTACTTCGTCTTTCTAGGGCCGGACAAGGTAACCTAGAATTCGAGCGAGTCAGTCTTCAGGAAGTCGCAGAGGAAGCTGTTGAGATGGTTCTTGGGCGGCCGCATCCTAAGGATGTTTTGGTCACAATCGAGAATGACATGACTCTCTGGGCCGATTTTCTTTGCATTCGAGAACTATTTACGAACCTTGTCTCGAATGCCCTCAAATACAACGAACATGACGTAAAGCATTTGGTAATAGGCGCTTCAGCAAATGTCACAGCGGACGGCAAACGCGAAGCCAAGGTATTTGTTCGAGACAATGGCATAGGAATTGCTCCTGAACTCCAGCAGGAAGTCTTTCAGATTTTCCGCCGTCTCCATTTGCCAGGAGAGTATGGTGGGGGATCTGGGGCAGGACTGGCAATTTGCGAGAAGATTGTCTTGCGTCATGGTGGAAGAATCTGGATTGAATCCCAACCAGGAACTGGTTCCACCGTTTGTTTCACCTTGGAACAGGTAAGCTAACAATGTCACCCGTTGTCGTTTGTTTCATTGAAGACAGTGATCTGGACTATGAAATGGGGATGATGGCCATTAGCTTGGAGAACCCCTCCGCTCAGGTCATCCGTGCGATCGGCTGCCCTGACGGCCAGAAGCTGCTCGCTGAGAACGCTCCTCAACTGATTTTCTTAGATCTAAATCTTGCCCGTTGTAATGGTTTGGAGTTGCTCCGCCATATTTCCGAGCGGTATCCAGACCGTCTGAAGAGTGTCGTGGTATTTACGACGTCGTCCAACCCACAAGATCGTGCGATGGCGTTAAACTTAGGGGCTGCAGATTTCCAGGTTAAATCCACCGATCCAAATACCTACTTGAAGACGGTGCAGAGCATCGCGTCGAGATTATTGAACTAGGCCAGGCTGATTTTGAAACTTCATTTTCTCATTATCGACGATTCGACCGAGGATCGAAACGCCGTTATCTCTGCGTTGCGAAAGGATGTGAATGTTCGATACCGATTCACCGAAGCGTGCACAGGCAACGATGGCCTGGAAAAAATCAACGCCTTAAAATCGGAGATCGACCTAGTTGTTCTCGATTATCGCTTGCCTGATATGGACGCGAAACGGTTCGTTGAGCTGCTGCTGGCCAAGCACAGTATTCCGCCTGTGCCCATTGTCTTAGTCACGGGAAGTGTTGACGCAAACCATCTCAACGACGCGACCATTCTTGAACGGGGTGTACAAGATTTCTTCGGCAAGTCGCAAATTACTGAAGACATTTTACCGAGAATTACGCACAACGCGATCGAACGCCACAAGCTACTGCGTAAAGTCGTTGAAAGTGAGCAGAAGGCAGAAAAAGCGATGATGCTTGCTGAACAAGCTAATCGCTCGAAGTCTCAGTTTCTAACGTCACTTAGTCACGAATTGCGAACTCCTCTGACGGCGATCATTGGATTTGCTGAGATCCTTCAGAATGATTTGGGAGTTAACGACGCTCCTAAGATGTTGGGAATGATCGCCAACAGCGGCCAACACTTGTTGGAACTGCTTAACGATCTTCTCGATATTGCCAAAGTCGAAGCTGGTACTCTGGAGGTCGAGTCGGTACCTACCGATATTTGTCGTCTAATCGATTCGGTTTGTGAGTTACTTAAGTACCGAGCGACCGATGGAGGGCTCGATTTTCATTGGGACCTTCCAAGTGATTGCCCAGTGATGGCGAACATTGATCCGGTCCGACTCCGACAGATACTAATTAACCTGATTGGCAATGCGATCAAGTTTACCGACCGCGGTAGCGTCGAGTGTCGAGCTAAGTATGACCACCAATCAGAGAAGTTGCTGATTCGTGTCATCGATTCCGGGCCAGGGATCCCGGAGGATGTCGTTGATCGTATCTTTACTCCATTCAACCAAGGGCCTGCTAGTAGTGAGAAGAAACGTCTCGGTATGGGACTAGGTCTGGCGATTAGCCGTCAATTGGCTGATATGATGGGTGGCTCTCTCGAGCTTGAAGAGACTTCACCGACTGGGTCGGTCTTTAGTCTAGAGCTTCATGCGCCTGAATGTGAAGCATCTGAAGATTCTCAGCAAGACGAATCATCGAGTCATAGTGGAGAAGATGGTGATTGGAGTCGTCGATCTATCTTGATTGCCGAAGACGTTGAGGCTAATCGATACCTTTTGAAGAAAGTCTTTGAGAGACTCGGCGTTTCTCCAGATTTCGCTGTGGATGGAAAAAATGCGTGTGATCAGGTCATTACACGCAAGGAGTCAGGTAGCCCGTATGACTTGATCATCATGGACATGCAAATGCCAGTTATGGATGGTTATGAAGCAGCTTCCTCACTGAAATCCATGGGGATCGAAACGCCAATCATTGCCCTGACCGCAGGGGCGCTGAGCAACGACATCGAACGCTGCCTTGCTGTCGGTTGCGAGCAGGTTTTAATTAAGCCGATTAGCTTCTCTCAGCTGAAAACACTCTTTGCAAGTTACTTCGACTAGCGACATCTTGCAGGCTCTTCCTAAGAATTATCAACTTTCGTTACGAATGCCCTCGACGATAGATACGGACAGGCCATTAGAGAGGCGTTCGCCAGGGTTTACTACAACGCGATCTGAGGCGGAAATACCTGTCGCGATTCCCAGCTTGCCGCCCTGATCTGCTTCGACTACGACGTGTCGCAACTCGATGACATCTTGCGAATTGACAACTGCCAACTGGGCACCATCGGCATTAAAGATCAACGCCGAAGCTGGAACGATCAGGGGTGGATCTGTCCGTTGAACCGGCAGTTTGACTTGGACGTACGAGCCTGGCAATAGCATGCCATCTGTATTTTTTAGCTCGACTTCAACTCGCATAGTGCGTGTCTGGAGATCAATCGCTTTCGCGGTTCGTGAGATATGCCCAGCAAAGGTTCGATTTGGCATCTCACGAACTACAAGATGAGCATTATCGCCGTTGCGGATGCTTGAGGCATAGAGTTGCGGAACGTGAATGATCACTCGTACGCGGTCTGTTCGAAGAAGCCGAAAAAGCGATTGAGCTTGATCATTTCCGGAGGTCACCAATTGCCCAAGGTCGATCGATCGTTCTGAAATCGTCCCATCAAAGGGCGCGTACACCTTGGTAAACGATTGCAATTCTTTGATTCTCTGAAGATCCGCCATGCCTGCAGCGATATCGGCCTCGGCAACTTGAACCTGATGCTTGGCGACAGCAAGTTCAGCTTTGCGTTCGTCGTATTCCTGCTGAGAAGCAGCGTTGGCTGAAATAAGCCGTTCCAGCCGTCCCAATGTGAACCGAGCCAATTCTAGTTGCGTTTCCGCCACTTGCCGCCGTGCTTTTAGCTGCTCCACGGTTGCCATTGCCTCTTGAAGTTGCTGATCAACTTCTGGCGTATCAATCTCTGCCAAAAGCTGTCCCTTGGTGACAACATCTCCAATATCAACGTGCCACTCTTTCAAGTAACCGCTCGTCCTTGGAAAAATTACCGTCTCCTCCTCAGCTTGTATTTCCCCTGGTAATAGCACCTCTATCGACACATCCGCTGTTTCAGGATTTATGATTCGCACTTGCGGAACTGCGTTGGCCCGCTGATCTGCTTCCTCAGCGAGTACTTTATGTTGTTCTACCTTGGGAAGCCATCCAAGAAAGAACACACCGGTAACTACGCCTGAGACACACAAGAGCAAGAGAGTTAGCTTCCAAGGCGCAACGCGAGGTGGGGGCGAAGGAGTGCCTGCTTCATCAATTTCTGCGGACTCGGAAGTATGTTCTGAACTATTCATGATTTCATCCAACGTAGGCTTAGGAAGAGTAACGCGTAATCACGGATCGACGAGCATGTCCATTTCAACCTGTGATTTGGGAGGCCTCTTGCGAAGAAGGCTGTATATCAAGGGAACGAAAACAAGGGTCGCAAGCGTAGCCATTAGAAGCCCTCCGATAACGGCCCGTCCCAAGGGTGCGTTTTGTTCGCCACCTTCTCCAATTCCTAGCGACATAGGCAACATCCCCAAGATCATTGCCCCGGCCGTCATCAAGACCGGGCGCAATCTCGTAACGCCTGCGGCCCATGCTGCGTCGTATGCATTCTTACCGAGTTGTCGCTGATCGTTGGCGAACGTCACTACCAGGATAGAGTTTGCGGTGGCGACACCAATACACATGATTGTGCCCATAAGGGATGGCACGCTGAGCGTCGTCTGTGTAACAAAGAGCATCCACACGATTCCACTCAACGCCCCAGGCAACGCCATCAACACAATGAGTGGATCAATCCAAGATTGAAAGTTCACAACCATTAACAAGTAGACAAGGACGATTGAAAAAAGAACACCAAACGACAATGCAGAGAATGACGTTCGCATGCTTTCCACTTGCCCCCGTATTTTGATCGTTGTCCCACGAGGCAATTGACTCTGAAAATCAGCAACCACAGCGTCTATCTCTGCAGCAACGCTGCCCAGATCCGTTCCTTCGACATTTGCAAGCACATCGATACTTGGCGCGACGTTATAGTGCGTTACGTTGGTTGGACCGACATCCCGCTTCAGTTCGGAAAGGTTTCCCAAGAGTTGCGAATCGGTATCTTCCTGATTGGCAACAATGGGTGTACCTGAAATGGCCGAAAGCGAATCGACTTGACGTTGAGGTGACTGAACAACCAACGGATACTGAATTCCCTTCTTTGGGTCGAGCCAGTAGTTAGGTGATGCCTGTTTACTAGAACTCAATGAGACAAGCACATCGTTTGCAACGTCATACTGCGAGATGCCCATTTGACTGAGTAGCGTCCGATCGGTTTCGATACGCAGTTCCGGTGCGAACGGCACTTGATGAATCCGAACGTCCGATGCTCCCGGTATTTGTTGAATCCGATCCCGAAGCTGACTTGCGATCTTAAAATTCTCTTTTTGGTTGCGACGCGGGCCGACTAATTGCACATCGATCGGCGCGGACAAGCCGAAATTGAGTACCTGGGAGATAATGTCAGGCGGTTTGTAGAAGAACGTCAGTTCTGGGAAGCGACCTTGTAATTTTGTTCTCAAGCTCTTTTTGTAGGCATCGGTGGAAGCGTGATGATGGGCGAGCGAAATTAAAACCTCACCATCCGCAGAGGACATAAGCGTTCCGTCACTTAACGCCAGGTTGATACCACTGTTGGGAATTCCGATATTGTCAATTACAGACTCGATTTCATCGGCAGGTATGACTTCATAAATCGTATCCACGACTTTCGCAAAGTAGCGTTCGGTCTCCTCAACCCGTGTTCCTGCGGGAGCGCGAACGTGCAAACGAATCTGTCCCGAATCTACCGAGGGAAAAAAATCTTGTCCTATTGCTGGAATCAGCAGAAAGGAACCTGTCGTAAAGCCAGCAAACAGAAGTAGGACAACTACGCGGTGAGCCAGCATCCAAGATAGCCCAACACCGTAGCTATCCTTCATCTTGTCGAATAGAGCGTTGAATCTTTCATGGACCCAACGAAAGACGCCTAAGCTACGTTGCTCGTTTTCGCTTGAATGTTGCTTCATCTCGGCCACAAGCAAGTAGCGGGACATCGTCGGTACAAGAGTTCGACTTAGCAGGTAACTGGCAAACATGGCAAACACGACCGCAAGTGCCATAGGGACGAACAGTGCACGGGCCGCTCCTGTGATGAATCCGACAGGCAGAAACACGATGCATATGCACAACGTGGAAACCATGGCTGGCATCGCGATCTGTTGTGCTCCTTCCAAAATGGCCGTCGTCAGTCCCTTGCCTAGGTGAAGGTTACGATGAATGTTTTCAATCTCAACGGTGGCATCATCCACCAAAATACCGACTGCAAGAGCCAATCCGCCAAGCGTCATGACATTCAACGAATGTCCAAGAGCACCAAGTATGGTAATGCTTGCCAGAATCGCTAATGGAATGGAGATCACAATAATCAAAGTGCTTCGCCAAGATCCCAGGAAGAGCAGAATCATGGCGCCCGTCAAACCAGCGGCAATTCCAGCCTCTACCAGCACACCTTCAACGGCATGCCGAACAAAAACGGACTGATCCGCCAGCAGCGTAACTTTCATCTCCTCAGGCAACGTCGCCAAGACGGCAGGAAGACGGTCTCGTACGCCTTGAACGATATCAAGTGTTGAACCGCTGGACTTGAGAATGGGTTGTAACACGCCCCGCTTGCCATCAACGTGAACGATATTCGTTTGCGGAGCAAAGCCATCTCGTACTGACGCCACATCACGGACAAAAACCGTGCGACTACCTACTGACCGAATTGGTAAATCTCCAATGGCTTCAACTGCTTCGGGACTTCCATTGAGTCGAACGTTCATCTCGTGGGCACCAATCTTGACCGATCCTGCAGGTAAGATCAGGTTCTGTGCATTGATGGCCTGAGACACCTCTCTCGCGGAGATTCCCCAAGCGTGAAGCTTGTCTGGATCGATGTCGATCATGATCTGGCGAACTTTACCGCCATAGGGCCATGTCATCTGGGCGCCCCGAACAGGAGCGAGTCCGGGTCGCATTGAATTGGTGGCCAAATCGTATAGCTGTTGTTCCGTCAGGCTATTACTACCAATCGATGCCTGAACAATCGGCACATTGGCTGCGTTGTATCGCATCACCAGAGGCGGAAAAATGCCTGGTGGCATTGACTTTAACGATTGCTGCGATGTGGCAACGATTTGTGAAATCGCGGCATCGATACTAGCCCCTTCTTGCAGAAAGACTTTGACAACACTAATCCCGTTTAGCGACTGACTTTCAACATGTTCGATGTCACTGACAGTAGCAAATAAGACTCGTTCAAAGCTTCCAACGATGCGGGTTTCCATTTCATCAGGAGGTATCCCTTGATAGCTCCAGATGATGGCAACGACCGGAATATTGATCTCCGGAAAGATATCGGTTTCCATCCGCCGTATTGAGATTGCTCCTGCAATCGCAATCAGCATAGATGCAACGACGAATGTGTAGGGGCGCCGGAGCGCTAGACGAACAATCCACATTTCGGTGAATCTCGAAGGAAGGAGGACTGGTAGGATTTAGGGGCGTGCTTCGATCAATTCGTTACGAAGGCGACTCGATCGAACATGATGGGGAGGATTGATTTTCTGAGGTCTCGTCTTCTTCCGCCCAAGCATCCGCGAATGACTCGGAATGCTCGCGAAGCAATCTGCCTGCTTCCAGGCCGTCGCCCGTCGCTAAAGCAGCGACGATAGGATGATGCTCTTCTGCACGGGCAACGATGGCATTCTCTTTCCGAAACAAATTCACGCGGATTCGAGCTTCAAATCGAAGAGCATCCCAGCTTTGCAACAAAACAAGATTTCCAGAAGCAACAACAATACTTCGATGGAATTCAAGATTACCTTGGGCGTAAGCATCGACATCGCCATGATTCGCCGACTTGCAGATTTGCTGAACGGTCTCCTCTAAGGCGATCGTATTGCCCTGAAAATAGGGCGCGGCAAGTTCAGCTGCTCGCTGTTCAAGAATTGCGCGAACGGAATACGCTTCAGCCATTTCCCGAGGTGTAATTTCACGCACACGAGTACCTTTATAAGGCTCTGAATGAACGAGTCGCATCGCCTCGAGTTCTCGCAATGCCTCGCGTACTGGGGTTTGGCTTGTTCCGAATTCCTTCGCGATACCTAACTCAGTCAAACGCTCGTTAGGCTTAAGTATTCCTTCATAAATCCTTTTAGCCAAAGCATTTCGGATCTCATCGCTCATACATTGACGTTCGACCATAATGGCTCCAAGCATTTTCAACTCTCAGGTCCTATATTATCGATAATCTGTGGTCTGTCAATAAGATTGTGCAGTTTCCCTTTCCGCATTGGATTGAATCCGCCCTCTAAATGCATTTGGTCTAAGAGAGCTCAGGTCGTAAATGGCACAACGATGCCGCTAAGAATCACCCCGAACATACGAATTAGTTTCGAGCCGTCCTTTGAGGCAACGGCGGAGCGTCGTAGAGTTCACGCAAACGGTAGTATTCGTTCTTCATCGATTCGCGGAGCTCGGAGGCAGAAGGCTCATCATAGATGCTTCTCATCTCGTGTGGATCTTTCTGCAAGTCAAACAGATTCCATTCGTCACTGACAGGAAAATGGATCAGTTTGTATCGCTCGGTTCGAACGCCGAAATGCTGTGGTACTGCATGCTCACCAAGTTCGTAATATGCGTAGTAGAGTGAATCTCGCCACGGTACCGATTCCCCTTTCAGAATTGGAACCAGGGAATGGCCTTGAATCTCTTTAGGAATCTGCAGTCCCGCTATCTCCAAAAAAGTAGGCGCGTAGTCGATGTTTTGAACGAGTTGATCAGGTTGTGATTTCGGTTTAGCAACGCCTGGCCAGCGTACAATTAGTGGCATCCGAAACGATTCTTCAAACATCCAGCGTTTATCGTACCAGCCATGTTCGCCGAGATAAAAACCTTGATCAGAGGAGTAAATCACGATCGTATTGTCAGATTGTCCGCTATCGTCTAAGTAATCGATCAATCGCCCAACGTTCTCATCAACAGCTCTGACAGTCGAAAGATAGTTACGCATGTAGCGCTGGTATTTCCAACGAACAATTTCTTTCTTGGAAAGCTTGCCAGCGGCAAAGTCACTCAGGAAAGCCTGATTCTGGGGTGAGAAATGCGCGTCCCAAGCCTTTTTTTGACTTTCAGTCATACGATTGTATTCTGGCGTCCCATAGCGGTCAGGCTTTGGCAGGGTAACGTTGCCTCGTTCATCTTTTCGGACTTTCAAGTCGTAAGCCCAGTCGAGATGTCGATCAATCTCCATTTCATTTCCAAGTAACGTACTGCTTCGGTTGGAGTAGTCATCGAAAAGCGTGGTTGGCTCAGGGATTTCAACGCCATCGAAAGCGTCTAGGAGGCGAATCGGAGGAGCAAACGTTCGATGAGGTGCCTTGTGCTGGCACATGAGGAAAAAGGGTTTATTCCGATCTCGGTTTTCCAACCAAGCGATTGATTTGTCGGCCGTGAGATCAGTAACGTACCCTTCAAACCGCTTAGTGGATCCATCCTGTTGAATGAAGACAGGATTGTAGTAGTTGCCCTGCCCTGGCAATACTTCCCAGTGGTCAAACCCGAGCGGATCCGTCTTTAAGTGCCATTTGCCGATCACCGCCGTGTTGTAACCCGATTCTTGAAGCGTCTTAGCAATTGTCCACTGAGATTGATCCAAGCCCATACCGGTGTTTCGCATGAACCCATTTTTGTGGCTATGCTTACCAGTCAAGATCGTCGCACGGGACGGCCCACAGATAGAATTCGCGCAAAACGAGTTGCGAAACAACACACCTTCTTCCGCAAGTCGGTCAATATTTGGTGTCGGAGCAACACTGGAAAGCTCACCTCCGTATGACGAGATAGCCTTAATTGCATGATCGTCTGAGAAAATGAACAAAATGTTCGGGCGACTCTGCGTGGCCTCCGCAGCAAGCAAGAACGAACTGAACGATAGAAATACTAAAACGGTTGCTACATAAACGCGAATCATTTGAGACTCAAAGGTTGATGTCGTGAAAATGGTTCTAACGAAAGACGCCTTGGGGATCTACTTGCCAATCGAGCGTTTTATTCGCCGACAAGCACTTCTCGCATTCTAGCTCCGATCAATTTGATTCGCAGTAGTTTGCAATCTCAGATCTCACATTTCGTTTTCATCACGGATCCCTAAAAGGACTGAGGCAAATCCTTCAAAAAGAAAATAGAATTGGAAAACTGACAAGCAACAAGACGTTGAATTTGCTACCGCGGACGTCTGCCTCTATTTGGAACAAGTACTTTACTTCCGTGGCCTTCAGAGCTAACTCAATCACTTCTCAGGAGATAAGATCATTCCGGCTTACTAAAACAGAAGCCCCTGACTAACAGCCTTTTCTTACTTTTCAGTAATCAAAACGGCAGGCGTCTCTACATCCCATCGAGTTACTCTGAGGCAATGTACTGGGGATATACCCAAGATTTAAGTTGTTGCTGGATTCCGGAATTCTTTTCGGTATGCTAGTTCCATTGCCACTCTTCTCGAACCATGGATGAATCGTAAATGGCGGAAAGCATCGCGTCTGGTAACTCCCGGCCATCGAAGATATTGCTGGAGGAATTATTCGCAAGCGAAGACGATCGCTTTCTCGATATCTTCATTCAGTTCGACTCTTATCAGTTCCTTAAAACCTTCTCGAATCAATGGATCGTTGATCAGCGTCCATGGGCCCGCAAGCAGTTGTTGCGCTACTTGCAGTTACCGCTCAATTTTCCCGGGCATGAAGTCGTTGTTAAGCAGACAATGAAGTCAGCCCTAGAAAAAGGGGACGATGAGCTACTGATTCATCACATGGTCATGCTGGATAGATTAGTTCGTCGTAGTCGAATTAAGACCTATTCGTATAGCTATCGCGTGCGACAGTCCTTTGTTCGTGAGTATTTATTCGCTTGCCCCAACAAAACCGTTCGTGATCAAACTAATCGCTTTCAAGAATACACTTACCTCGGACGTAAAGTACGCGTATCTCTACCTGATATTCGGAATCGTGCCCGCAACCGGTTGTTCTCGCAAAGAACCCGATTCTATTTGCGAAGACGTATCTGGCGCCACTTCCGGTTCATGGCGTATCAAGATAGCGAACGTTATGTCGAGGCGATCACATCAGCATTGGCACTTTACGAAGATTCGTTTTTTGATTCAGGAGAAGCGATCCTCGACAACTGGTCGTTGATGCACGCGTGTTATTTTTGCGCACCGGAGATTTCTTTTACCGAATCTCATACCAATATTGTTCGTGGCCAATCGCTGGCAACTTTGAAAGCCGCGCCTTACCGGCCGGAAGCATGGACGATAAGCTCAACTGCTTCGAAACTCTGGAACCTATTGGCGAATGCTCGAAGTCAATTCGTGCGAATGTGGACAATCGAGATGCTTCGCAATGTTCACGGAGCGTGGCTGGAAAATGTTTCAATTCATGAGTTGATTCCACTGCTTTCTAGTGGGAACGCAACGGTCGCAGAGTTCGCGGTCGAGCTATTTCAAAAACATCGATCGTTGTCTAAAGTCGACATCGCAACTTGGCTGAGTCTGTTAGATGGTGCCGAGTTTTCTGTTCTTCCAATCATCTGTGAGGCAATGAAAAGCAGTATTGACCCTGCTCGCCTGAGTGATGAACAACTCGTTGATTTAACGACTGCTCGTCCTGCTTCCATTGCAAAACTGGGTCTAGCTTGGCTCCAACAACGGCATGAACAGCATCCGCTAAGTACCGACCATTTGCGCAGACTTGCTTCGGCACGATGTGAATGGGAAGCGAACGCGATTGCCGACTGGGCCATCGTCGAACTGACACAGCCAGAGCGATACTCAGCGGAATATTTGTCGGAGTTCTTTGACGCTAAGTCTGCGGCGATTCGTTTTTCTGCTTGTCAGTGGCTGACTAGTGTTCTGACGTCGAAAATATCGGATCAAACATTACCAACGCAACATGATCCTCATCTTTGGCTCAGGCTCATTGAAACTCCCTACGATGAAGTAAGGTTTTCGTTGCTCGATTTGCTTGGGGATTTCCTGGATAAAACTCCAGAGCAGATAGACGAGTCGATCTCCGTCGATCAATACGTACGAATCCTTTCTGCAGTTGTTCTTTGTGTCAATCGAGGTTCACGCAATAAGCCGAAAGCCATTAATCAACTGTCGGCCCTTGCAATCCGTAATCCTGAGAAGTCCGACGTTGTAATCCCCGTATTGGCAATCGCAGCACGTTCCATCCGTGATCCCGAAAAGGCTGCCGGTTTATCCGGACTAGCAACGATCATCAGCCAGCATCCCACTTTGGCAGCCCAGGTTGAAGGCGTTATTTCGGAATGGCAGTGGCAGGAATAGTTTCATTGTTCCGTCGTTGAGTTAGGAACACGAAATTTAGGGGAACATGGAAATGAACGTAAGTATGAAGTATGCCGGTCGGAGTGGGATATTCGACGTCTCCGGGGGAGCAAAGCTTCTTCAATTGGCGCCTAATTTAGTCAGGGAACAAGTTGCGTTCGATGCTGCCTTAAAACGGCCGCTCGAGTTCCGTGAGGCAATCAGTGCTTTGCACGATGTAGTCATTAATGATCTGCGATTTGAGCCGCGTGATAAGTCCTCCTATCAACAATGGCAAGCCGATCAGCGTAAACTCGAACAGGTGATTCGACGATCTGCGATCGATGAAAAACGAGAGGCCATTCGGCAAGGCAACGTCGATAAGCCATCATCGGAACTTAAAACAGCTCATACGGCCGCACTAAAGAAATATTGGGCTGCTCGCAAATCTCTAGATCGCCAGCTTAGAAAAGAAAATAAAGAGCTATGGCGACGCTTGATGCCGTATGACCCGGTGATCACCGTGGCGGATGATGTCGTGTTTTTTGAATGCTTCTCAGTAGATCAATCGAGCTACGGATGCCTAACGGTTGATAGAGGCGATGGCTTCGGCGAATCAGGTCAGACCCAACTTGGCACAACCAATGTAGATTACTCGTGGGACCTCTATGACAGTTTTCAATCCCTGCGAACCTATCGGCAAACTCGATTTCAAATTGATCCAACTGCGTTTGAAGTTTCTACGGAAGCAGGCGGAGATCAGCATCGTGAAGAAAAGATTGAGTTGCCCGATGGATGGCTAAGCGGATTCGTTCGCTTGCAATCAGCCATGGCGATGCCAATGCGGAAGGTTTCTCTCCCGGTAGCAGCCGTATATTCGCTCTTGGCATTTATTAAGCGAAATAAGGCACGTGCAAGCCCGCGAGCGATTCGATTTGAGTTGACGCCCGGCCAAACACCGCGACTTGTGCTTGAACCTTGGGAAAAGCCGATCGAGGCCAACGGTGCAATCTACGACGGCCCCCCATGTGAACCGATCCGAATCTGGGGACGTCGCAGACTTTTAACTTTATCGCGCCTACTACCAATTGCTGACAAAGTGGACGTGTATTTGCTAGGAACCGGGCTCCCTAGTTTTTGGGTTGTTCGCATGGGAGCTATGCGTTTGACGTTAGGTCTCAGTGGTTGGACGACCAATGACTGGTCGGCAGGAAGCGCGATTGACATGCTAATGCCGCAGGAAAAAGCACGACCGACCGCCGTCGCTTCTATTGCCGAGACGTTGAGTATTCGAGGGGCCGCATCGCTTGAAACAGTTGTGGGCAGTGCTTATTTATCCAAAGAGGTGACAACTTCTGCACTCAACGAATTAGCTTTGCGGGGGCAAGTGATCTTTGACTTGCATGCTGGTCTGTATCGCTGGAGAAGCATTTTGCCACTTCCGCTTTCAGATAAGGAGATCGCTCCTCCTCACCCCGAATTACGAGCTGCTGAAGAATTGGCAAAGTCTAAAAAGGCTCGAATTCGCGAAGCGATGGTGGGTCCACGTAGCGGGACAATTTTAATTGGAAGAGTAGACGGAATTGACTGCGAGACATTGATTGATGGAGATGGAATAACACGCCGCGGAAAGTGCATTTGTGGCTGGCATCGCAAATCCGGAATTCGAAATGGTCCCTGTCGACATATTCAGGCATTGCGAATGATTCATAACCAGCGACAAGTGTCGGCTTAAACCATTTTTCATCGGTGGACATCGGAACAAATTTAATTCGTTCTTACTTAGCCACCAATTCAACTATTGAAATCACAACCATTAACTCCTACAAACTAAGGATTCATGACGGGAGCGAGGTGACGATTCAAGACTACCTTGCTGCGGCGATCCGCCGCGGTCGAGTTTTGCTTCCCATTCTTCCCCAAGGTCGTTGTTCGTTTGGCCACCACTACCAGGTAGTGCGTCAACCAGGACAAGCCGAGGCTTTTGACACACTACCTGGTAGTGGTGGCCTTGGTGAACGACCTCGGTCCGCAGACGTGAAGTTGTTTCGTCACCCGCTCCGGTCATATTTCTCATCATGGGATTTTTTCAAAATCTGAAACGACTGTTTGGATTCGATGAATCTCATTCTGCCACTCAGTCAAAATCAACCGCGGACAATCCATCGTCGGTTGAACAGCGAAACTTGTCTCCACCATCAGAAAGCGGTCAGGCGTCTGAATTTAGTCCTGCCGCATCGCGTCCGACGACATCGTCGCCAAGTCCTCCCCCTGAAAGTGAACTATCTGGGTTGGACGCATCTCGCTTTCAGCCGATTTCGCACGACGACGCATTGGAAGCGACGTCTGACCCAAGTTGGAAGACAGCCTACTTTGACCCTCTAAACGTGATTCCTTCTGTTTCGCTCCCGCGCATTCGCGTAATCGATCAGACAATGGTCGGCATGGGGCTAATTACGGCGGAGGAACTTGCTGAGATCCACGATGTCGGCGAGCAGATGTCGCAGTTCCGAACCGACTACTACGCGATTCAAGCTGCAGGCCAACAAGCCGTTCAATCGTCGAGGGATGCCCAAGCGGCACGTAAAGCTGAACTCAAGCGACTTGCCGAGCAACGCAAACAGGCTCACGAGGAAGCCGTTGCGAAACGGAAAGCAACAGACATCGTTTTTTTAGGACGTGGCGTATCGAAGGGTCTCGCAGACCGCCGATCCAATATCGAAAGATTGCAAGCCTGTAGACTTCCCCTTCTTTCCTCACCTGCGGATCTTGCAGATGCACTGGATGTATCGATAGGCACGCTTCGCTGGCTCGCATTTCATCATCCTGCCAGCAGGACGACACACTATCACTGGTGGAAGATCCAAAAAAGTTCTGGAGGTGAGCGAACCATTTGCTGCCCCCATTCCAAGCTCGCCAATGCTCAGCGATGGATTCTTAATAATATTCTTGGCAAGGTTCCCTTGCATGATGCGGCTCACGGTTTTGTTCCAAGTCGAAGCACTCTCACCGGAGCGAAGCCGCACATTGGGTCTCGCGTACTAGTAAATGTTGATTTAAAAGACTTCTTTCCGACAATCGATTTTGCGCGAGTCGCCGGGCTATTTAGGGGCTTGGGATATTCTCCGGCCGTCGCCACGATTCTGGCTCTGCTAACAACCGAATCTCCTCGCATGCGTTTACGCTCGGGGAAGACAACACTCTACGTTGCGGTAGGCAATCGCTCGCTGCCGCAAGGAGCTTGTACAAGTCCCGCTATCTCGAACTTGATTTCACGGCGAATGGATAAGCGTTTGTTTGGCATCGCAAACTCAATCGGATGGCGTTACACACGCTACGCGGATGATCTTTCGTTTTCTTGTAGTGACCGTGAAGATAAAGTGGCTTACCTCCTTGCCCGTGTTCGTCACGTAACGTCGGAAGAGGGTTTCCAGATAAAGGAGTCTAAAACACGTGTTCTTAGGAAGAATTCGCAGCAATCAGTGACGGGAATTATCGTTAACGACAAGGCGTCGATCGATCGAAAAACGATTCGGAAGCTACGGTCAATTTTGCATCGAGCCAAGTTTGAAGGCCTCGAAAAACAAAATCGACTAGGCCATCCAAATTTCTCTGCCTGGCTAGCTGGCATGATTGCCTACGTTGAAATGGTAAATCCAGAGCAAGGCAATAAGCTACGATTAGCGTATGAATCGCTAGGCTAAGAATCATCGAAGCGATTGTCGCAGGCACAGATTTGTTAGAGGTCACCGAGTTAGCGAAAGTCTCGAGACTTTAAATTGAGTCGGGATAGTGCCTTAGACATATCTTCTAGTCGTCGCACAACCACGTGTATCACGCTGTCCTTCTTTTCAAGTTTTCCGAAGACAATCCAAGCTTGGCTATGTCGCGTGACCTTTCGGAATTGATCCCAGGTTTTTTGATGTACAACTAGATTCATTTTACCTGTTTCATCTTCCAGAGTGACAAAAGTGATGCCTTTTGCTGTACTGGGGCGTTGTCTAAGTAAGACAATTCCAGCAACTTGAACTGGGGAGTTATTGGGAAGGTCAGCTAGTTTGTCTGCAGCTTTGATTCTTAACTTGCTTAATCGTTCTCGCTGAAAAGCGATGGGATGCGAGCGAAGAGACAGGCCGGTCGATCGATAATCGGCATAGACTTCTTCTTCCGGCGACATAACTGGCAACCTAGCCGAGGGCTCTGATGATTCACCGGAATCTTCGAAGAGCCAACGTTGTCTTAGTGAATCATCCACGGCAAAGGCATTCCAAAGAGCATCTCGCCTCGATCCTTGTAAGCTTGCCAATGCGTCGGCATCTGCTAATCGCTCGACTTGTGACTGGGAAAGATTCGTTCTTTGAACTAACTCTGTTATCGAAGTAAACGGCTCAAGAAGACGCTCTTTGATAATTGTTTCGGCGACAGGTTTTGACAGGCCACCGATGAGCCGAAACCCCAGACGAATACCATTGTTTTCAATCGTACAGTCCCAATGGCTACGATTTATATCAATGGGAAGTACGCTGACTTTGTGTTTTCTGGCATCACCGATAAGTTGAGCAGGCGCGTAGAACCCCATCGGCTGGCTATTTATAATGGATGCCGCAAACTCGGCTGGGTAATAATGCTTCAGCCAAGCAGAAACATAAACGAGTAAAGCGAAGCTCGCGGCGTGGGACTCAGGAAACCCATATTCACCAAAGCCTCTGATTTGCTGGAAGACACGTTCCGCGAATTCCCCCTCTAAGCCATGATCTCGCATTCCATCGAGCAGTTTTTGTCGAAATTGATCGATGATGCCGGGACGTCGCCAAGCTCCCATGGCACGGCGAAGTTGATCAGCTTCGCCAGGAGTAAATCCAGCCGCAACAATTGCTAACTGCATGCATTGCTCTTGAAAAAGTGGAACACCCAGCGTTTTTTTTAGCACTTCACGAATCGCTTCATTGGGGTAAGTAATCTCTTCATCCCCGTGTCTTCGTCGCAAGTATGGATGGACCATATCTCCTTGAATTGGACCTGGGCGTACGATTGCAACTTCGATGACCAAATCGTAATAGCATTGTGGCTTTAGCCGGGGAAGCATGCTCATTTGAGCCCGGCTTTCAATTTGAAATACACCAATGGTGTCAGCCTTGCTAATCATGCCGTAAACGTTTTGGTCCCCTTCAGGAATGTTGGCAAGTGTCAATTTATTGCCTGTATTGATTTCAACCATCTGAAACATCTTGCGAATGGCGGTAAGCATTCCCAAAGCCAGACAGTCCACTTTCAAGATTCCCAAGTCATCCAGGTCATCTTTATTCCACTGGACGACGGTTCTTCCTTTCATGGCAGCGTTTTCTATAGGGACCAAGTCATGCAAAGGGCCACGAGTGATGACCATGCCGCCGGTATGCTGAGACAAATGGCGAGGAAAGCCGATCAATTCTTTGACGAGATATAAAAACTTGCGTCCTAAATCTGACTGATCATCTAAGCCCATTTCACGGCAGCGACTGGAAAAATCATCTGTCGAACGGTAATGATCTGCGTTTTTGGCTAACCGATCGACCAGATCGAGTGATAAACCTAAAGCTTTACCGACATCTCGAATTGCAGAACGCGGACGGTATGTAATCGTTACGGCTGCAATCCCAGCTCGGTCTCGCCCATACTTCTTATAAATGTATTGCAGAACTTCTTCGCGGCGTTCATGCTCGAAATCGACATCAATGTCGGGAGCTTCATCTCTTTCGCGGCTTACGAATCGTTCGAATAATACGTTAATGCGGTCTGGCTTAACCGACGTGATTCCTAGGCAAAAACAGACGACCGAGTTTGCCGCGGACCCGCGCCCCTGACATAAGATTCCTTGCTTACGAGCAAAACGCATTAAGTCCCAAACCGTCAGAAAGTAAGGCTCATACTGCAAGTCTTCGATCAGCTGTAGTTCGTGATTTAATAGTCGTTGAACTTTCTGAGGAATGCCCTCAGGATAATGTTCAGCTGCTCCACGCATCGTTAACTGGCGTAGATACTTAATGGGGGCCAGGCCAGAGGGAGCAAGTTCCTCGGGATACTCGTAGCGAAGTTCATCTAGACAGAATTGACAGCGTTCGGCAATCTCCTGAGTCCGATGCACCGCCTCCGGAATATCCTTGAAAATTGTCTTTAGACGCTCCAACGGCCTTAGATGTCGCTCAGCATTAGGCTCTAAATAAGCTTCGATTTGCGCAACTGAACTTCGTAAGCGTATTGCTGTGAGAACATCGTGCAATGGCTTACGAGTTGGGACATGAAAAAGAACATTCCCCGCGGCTACCAAAGGTAAAGAGGTATTACGCGAGCATTCCCAAAGCCAAGCAAGTCTCTCGTGGTCATGAGCCCCGTGACATAGTTCGGCCAGCAAATATGATGAACTGCCGAAAATATCGCGATATCGAAATAAATCATGCTGGCTTCCAGAAGACCATGCTTTGCTTGTGGGAATCACCCCTGCTAGAAGTCCCTCGGTATGCTTGGCAATATCGTCAACTGTAATTAGGCATTCCCCTTTAGGGGCCTTGCGTCTGCCACACGTAATTAAACGACATAGGTTTGCGTAGCCTTCGCGATTGGTAGCCCAGAGTACGACAGGAGATCCATCACTGGGGCGAACTTCAGAGCCGATAATGATCTTGAGAGAATGGTTCTTGGCTGCAGTATGAGCTCGAACGATTCCGGCCAACGTGTTGCGGTCTGAAATGGCTAATGCTGAATATCCCAATGCAGATGCCTGGGCCACCAGCTCTTCTGGGTGTGAAGCTGCCTCCAGAAACGAGAAGTTCGTTAAGCAATGAAGTTCTGCATATTGCATCAGAACCACTCCCCGTGCCAAAACCAGCAATCATCCTGGAGTCGACGAAACACCCATAATTTTTGTCCATCGACCGTTGTAACGCGGTAATAATCTCGCCGAACCGCTAGGCCTAGCCACCAGCCAAACTCAATTCGTTCAGGCCCCCAACTACGAGTAATTTGAAGACGTTTAGATTTCCAAAATAATACTTTTGGCGGCCCCTCTGGAATAACAGCAATCGCGTCGACTGGCCGTGGTTTAGAAAATAAAGCGGGAGGCCGGTCTAAGGGAAACAACTTGGTAGGCTCTTGGGAAATGTTTTTTTCTTTAGTTACTGGAATCAAACGATAAGCAAGCTCAGGAATGTGACAGGAACGAAGCACCGGGCGGGCAACAGCATCCTTTCCCAGACGGTTAGATAGACGATCCAGCAACTGTAAAAATTGACGATTCTGTTCGTGCCTTACTTCCGAAATGATTTCATCTTGGAGATGTAGAATTGGAGAGACCTCCAAGGCCTCTAGTTCAACTCCTACAAGAGGAGTTTGCCATCGCTGATTTTCCAATTGCAAACGGATAAGATCTGCCAGGCTACCAACGTTTGCCTGAGGTGTACAAAGTCGAACATTTATTTCGTGACACTTCCCGTCTTCAGTGAAGAAATGACAACACAAATTCTGGGTACCTAGCCGCTTGGGAATGAGAAGACCAATCAATTTATTCAGAGCAGTCGTCCAAAATCGTTCGATCGATTCTGCATGAGTGAGACCATGCTCCAATGATTGCTTAATCACGAAACGGAGTAACGGCCGGGCAGGTGTGATGAATTCTTGTCGATTGCCTGTCAGCTGATCAATGCGTTTCAGTAGCTCGTCACCAAACCGTGCCCAAAGCGATGCCCGGTCTAATCTCATGAGTTGGTCCACTGTCCGAATGCCAAGCCGATTTAGCTTGACCGCAGTTTCATTAGGGATTCTTAGTGTTTCAATAGAAAGATTGGCCCAGACATCATTGTTACTTTCCGTGAGAATTATTCGCGATGAGCAGCGATCACCAAGACTATGGGCAACCGCCCAAGCCATTCCAATTGTGTTGGCAATTGCCACCTTTGAGACAAGTCTCTGGGCTGAAAGCTCCTTTTGTAAGTGTTTGATTAGAGTTATTTCATCTGTAAAGAAGTGAGCAATTCCCGTAACATCCATTAATAAACATTCAGGAGATTCTGACTCATCCAAACCGATACGAAAACTGTATGCCTCACATATCACCGCTAAGTCGGCAAGCGCTGTACTGTCCTGAAGAAAATTCAACGGTCGACTTACGAATCTTCTGTGCGACTTCGCAAACGTTTCCGCTTCAGAGACAGGCATTCCAGGAACAATTCCGAACTGCTTTGCCAATGCATTGCATTGATAGACGAAATCTCCCTTCTTGGTACTCTCAGTAAGAATCAGCAGACAGTTCGCAAGGTCTGATTCTTGAGAGATAAGCCTCTGAATGGACCAGTCAGGAAACCAACAACAGAGAATTCTTGGTGGCAAGCTGGTGGGAGTCATCGATCGAACCTCGATGCTTACTAATCATGATATCCACAGACGAACTCGCCGTTTTTCCTTGGCAATAAGCAACCGAAATTCGGTAGCGAGGTGATTCATCCGATGCTGGTAATGATGAAACCAGCAAGCGCACTTCGGCCCAAGAGCTTTGACGTAATGCAATAGAAGAACGTACGAGAAAACAAATGACCTTCGATTTCTCCACGGCCAAACGCAAACGCCTCGCGGCAGTCAAAGATAAATGATCAACTTGCATCCAGACTAATCCAACTGCCTGACAGCGCAGTATTTCTTCACATGCCCAGAGCACATCTCGCTTACAGGCAGGTCGCACAATCACAACGCGAGAAAGGTCAAAGCCTGATGCGGATAAGGCAGGAGGATAAGTCTGGCATTCAGGATCCACAATGATGATAGGAGACTTCTTTTGAGCGACTTGCTGAGCCACCAAAAGTGATAACGTTCCAGCACCACTAGCCGATCCGCTACTGATCCATTCAACAAGGCTCCCTTGGCGAATACCTTGTGAGGGGAACAAGTCATTCAGGCCATGAAACCCAGTTCCTCGGACAGTCGTTTCGGTGGAACATGTCCCCCTCTCTAAAGAACGAATCTGCTCCTGGAGATGGGCAATCACGTTTGTCGATCCGTTAAAATGCATGTCCTTCATCGTTGCTTGATCCTCGACACTGAATATGTACATACGTACACAATTTGTCAAGCAGTCGAAAATCGGAGGCATAATTTTTGTTCGTCACAGTAAGCTCAGGCGAAATACGATGTGCGGTCGCTACACCCTCCGGACAAGGCTAAATCAGCTGCTTCAAATGTACTCAGCAGAGTCAACCATTGAGATAACTCCTCGTTACAATATCGCTCCAACTCAAATCGTTCCGGTATTGCGTTTCGATCAAGAGAGTGGTGTACGAGAGATCGTCACTATGAAATGGGGGCTGATTCCAAGCTGGGCCAAGGACGAATCAATCGGCAACAAGATGATCAATGCACGATCGGAAACTGTAGATGAGAAGCCTGCCTATCGATCTGCCTTCAAGCGAAGGCGGTGCCTAGTACTTGCGGATGGCTTCTATGAGTGGCAGAAGAAAGGAAGCAAAAAACAGCCTTATCTTTTTCAAAAGAATGAGGCAGTTCCATGCGGTTTTGCAGGTCTGTGGGAAACTTGGAAGAAAGACAATCAAACAATCGAATCATGTACGATCATCACGACGACAGCCAACGAATTGGTCCAAGATGTCCATGATCGCATGCCGGTAATTCTTCAAGATCAGTACCTTGAGAACTGGCTTAATAACGAATACGACCACGCGGATCGACTCAAAACGATGCTGGCTCCATATCCTGAAAGAGAGATGATGCGAGACCCGGTCTCGTCTATGGTTAGCTCTCCCAAGAACGACCAAATCGAGTGTACTAAACCCGTCAAAACCCAAGATTCATTGTTTGACTAGAACTTTGAATGCCTATGCTCATTTCTTCAGTTCAGTTAGCAATTCACGAAATCAACTTGGCGTTTTACCGAAAACGAACACTTCGATTCCGTATGCACCAGTAGAAGTGAATCATCACTCCATTGCAAACCTCTGCTTAGGCATTTAAACAGAGGTTCAAAAGGAGCCTCTGCCTTGTTGCAATAGTGCAAGAGGTTCTGTCTTACCGATCAGATACGCTGGCCAGGCAGCGCTTAGGATGGCCAGAAGAATCAATCCTGAGAGTCCAAGCGAAATGGCATCCCACGGGATGACAAGATCTGGTTGCATGCCTCCGAAGAAGCTGATGTATTGAGCAACCCCGCAGCCGCACCATCCACACATCACTCCAAAACCCAAGCTTAATACTGCTGCCACAATCCCAGTAAGAAGACCTTCTGCTAGAACGGCTCTGACGATTGTCCAGCTGGTGATTCCAATTCCTCTTAGCACACCAAACTCCCACCGACGAGCGCGGACCGATGCCAGAAACACATTCAGAACTGCGATACTGGCAATCATTGTAGCGATCAAAGGTACCTGGCTAACAAGCCAAATCCAGCGTCTGGCAGCACCACGAGTTCTTTCTCTAATTTGCTTTACGGGAACAATATTTATATCTACCTCTGTATTTGGTGACACAGTCGTGTCAATTCCCTGAGACCCCTTTCTTAGGAACGCGTTAGCGTGTTGCTCAATTAAGCTTGGATCCGCACCTGGCGAATCGAAGTCAAACCAGATGTGCGAAGGTTCTAGTAGCCCGAAATCTTCTGCCACTGGGGCATAATTCGCAAACACTAACGCGGCGGCCCGATGCGTACGAGTGCGAAACCCTGTCAGCTTTGTCTGCCAATGCCAACCTGGAAGCTTGACTGCCCCTGCGATCTCGTAAGAGACGATATTTTCTACATTTTCAGGGGGAACGAGAGCAAACGTATCACCGACTTTTAAGCCAGTCTCCCGAAGGAAATGATCCGGCACAATACAGCCACGCCCAGCAATGAGCTTTTCAGTAGCAGCTTGGGGGCTACCTTCTACCCAATCAAATTCCAAAAATGGCTCTTTCCCTGAAAACGCTCTCGTTGCATCGATGCCAACAAGAACAATATTATCCTGCCGTATGACAGAAGCACGTTCAGCACTCTTGGCAAGATCTTCTTGCAATCGAGGTTGTTCGACAACGATCGGAAAACTTTGCTCCAAGTCGATACCTGGTATTCTTGAAATCGCAATTGTCTGATCTGCAGAAAGCTTGTTGGCATGGAGTTGCAAAAGTGCATCAGGAGCCCATTGTCCTGGAATAAATCCCTCCAGCATCGTAAAGCCCCAAACTTGAATGCCAATAAAAAGACCAACGCCAACGGCCAAAGAAATAGAAGCCCCAACGGTTCGCCAGAGGTGACTGGTAATCTGACTCGCCAACAAACTTGGATTAATCCTCAACATCTTGGCGAGAACAGGACTTAGCCAGCGATCCACTCCAACAACGATAGCTGGTGACACGAAAACAAAGCCCAGCGCCATCGATGCGAAGCCGATCACCATCGAGATCGGTACGCTGGCTTCTGATACAGGCGGAACTAGAAAAGTAAGGACTGGATTAACAGCAATTAACAGTAGCCCAAAAACAAATCCAACTCTCGAAAACGACTTGTCACTGACTGCTTCGTTTCCCCCGGAGGACATCGCGTCCAATGGCTTCACGTAAGTTGCTCCCACCGCGGGAATCAACGCGGCAACAAACGCTCCACCCAGTGTTGCGGCCATTCCGAGAAGCACGCCATGACGTCCAAGTACAACACCGTTATCTAGCATCTGGGATGCAACGGTGCCGATAAGCAGCAATGTCAAATAGCTTATACCGAGACCGATTGCAAAACCTAGACAGCCAAGAAAGAGTCCTTCCAGCATGATCAGTTTGGCAATCTGAAATCGCGTAAATGAGAGTGACCGGAGAATGGCATACTGCCGGATTCGTTCGCTGACTCCCATGCTTAACGTGCACAAAACCACGAGAAACGCTACCAATAAGGATACACCAGTCGCGGCATACGATTGCAGACGAACGTTGGCTGCGGACGAGCTTTGATCAAGTGCCTCCTCGACTTCAAACGCTTGCTGAAACTGGACAGGCGTTGCATAGGAAGAGAGCTTGGGTCCCCACCCGAATCGAAAAGAGTTGATGTCCGTCTCTTCTCGTAATGAAACAGCAATTAAACTGATCTTTGGGCGTTCTCCTAGAAGTTCCTCGGCAGCCACCGCGTTTAAGAACAATTCGCCCTTGCTGGGCGCGAGAATCGGCAACGCTGAATCCCCTGCCCCTTTTAGCTTGGGGGCATCGAGTATTCCTTTTACCTTCAACAAATGATTCTGATCATTCCGTATCAGAATCATTCCATCGCCGACCTCGAGACCCATTCTCTCAGCAGTTTCTGTCCGCACGACAGCTTGAAACCGATCGGCATCTTCTGTTGAAAGCCATTCCCCTTGCGCCATTTCAAACGGCGGCTGGGAAGCATCAGTGAACATCAGCAGCGTACCAGGTAAGCTGCCGGGAGGCCTGAACTGTGGATCACGATCAAAGTTGGAAGGTTTTTCTCCTTTACCATGCTTAGCAGTAGAAAACGTTGACTTCTCAGGAACCACTTCAGCACGAACAGCCCACATAGGATCGGCATTCGCAATAAAATTGTCAGCCCTGAGATCTGCCAACACTTCCTCCGGGATAAACTTTTCTTCTTTTTGCTCGATGGGGGCCACGGCCAGTTCGTAGCGTCCCATCGACAGATTCGCGTAGTCGTCAAATGTTTTCTCTAGTGCATCATAGCCACTAGCAATCCAAATAACTAAGCAGGTTGCTGCGGCGGTTGCCAAGACGGTTAGCGCTACGCGAACTGGAGAATCCCACAACATAGCCCACGCAAGCTGAAATATCTTTTTCATCAAACGGCCCCGACGCCATCACGAAGAAGACTTTGATATTGCAACGCAACGGACTGTGGATCACGTGAGCCATCAGGTACAAATTCGGCAACGTTGTTGCCATCTCTCATAACAACGACACGATCGGCCCACATGGCTACATTTGGTTCGTGAGTAACTGCCAAAATGGTACGCCCTTGCTCTCGCGATAGCTCCGACAAAAGTTGGCAGATTTGTTGGCCTGCGTCGTAGTCTAAACTTCCCGTCGGCTCATCGGCTAATAAAATCGCAGGGTCACAAATTAACGCTCGTGCAATAGCCACTCGTTGCTGTTCGCCACCTGACAAAGCGCCTGGCTTATGTAATCGCCTCTCGATAAGGTTCAACCGCTGAAGTAAATGATTGACGCGATCACTTAAAGTAGAACTAACCGGAGCCGGAAGTCGAATGTTATCTTCCGCAGACAAGCTTGGAATGAGATTGAAAGCTTGAAAAACGAGGCCAATTTCCTTTCCGCGAAATTTGGTCAATCGCACATCGTTCAATTGTGAAAGGTCTTGGCCGTTAACGATCACCTTTCCGCTATCGACGTCTGTTAGTCCGGCAATTGCATGCAACAACGTACTCTTGCCAGATCCGGAAGCTCCCATGATGACAATGAACTCGCCAACCTGCGCCGTAAGGTTGACTTTGCTGAGAGCAGTAATCGATGTTTGAGCACGCTTAAATTGCTTGCGTATTCCATGTACGACCAGCGGCGACGATGGTCGGGTAGTCATATTCATCAGGAGTGCCTGCCTGTTCGCGAAGTATTGACTTACGTCGATGCACGACCTGCTTGCAGAAGTGTTAGCGGTTCTGTCCTTCCAGACGAAATCGCGGGCCACAACGCTGCAAGGAAGCAAAGTGTGAACGTAAGAGCATAGCCAAACACGAGCGACGACCACGGAACAACCAACGGTGTACTGACACCTTCAAACCATTGATTGCTGACATAACGAACCAAGCCAAGACAGGTCCATCCCGTCAATATTCCAAATAGCAAGCTAAGAGCACTTGCAACCAAGCCAATCATGATTGCCTCTGATAGTACAAGTTTGACCAGGCCAAGTCGGCGTAGACCAATCGCCCTTAGAATGCCAAACTCCCAGCGTCGAGCACGGACAGAAGCAGCCATCGTATTCACGATGCCTAGTGACACCACTAAAAGCGTAATCAGTGGAAGCCACCCCATGGCGCCAACGGCAGCCCCTCCGCGACGCCGCATACTGTTGCGAACATCTTCCAAGGACGTCACTTGCAATTCATCCCGAGAAAGTCCCCCGACCCGACGTCCAGGGCCAATTCCTTGTTGAGCGGACTCGCGCTGGCTGGTCTTTTCTGCTGAAGCAACAACGGCCTGCAAAGCTTCCTTTAGCTGTTCGTCATTTATCCCTGATTGTGGGTCTAGCCAGAGATATTCAAGCATCGGCAAAGCAAAATCTTCACGCACTTCTTCTTCCGGGGCGAAGACGATGCCTGCGGTGCGGACGAAATGACGACGAATACCTGTGGTTTTAGTTATCCAATTCGAACCAGGCATCGATACGATACCTGCAATCGTATATTCGACGGGCTCCTTGGGACGGTTAGGAGGGATCATCGTAATCGTATCGCCAACCTTTAGACCAGCCAGACGATCAAAGGTATCTGGTACTAAACAAAATCGCCCCTTCTGTAACTTCGCTAGTGCATCTTCTCGGTTACCTTGAACGAAGCGAAGTTGAAACAGTGGGTTATTTCCAGCGAAAGCTTTTTCGGTATCAAGACCGACGAGAGAAACGTTATCCTGGCGAACGGCAGAATCTCGCTCTGCCGCTTTAAGTGGATCGCCGACAAGCTTCGTTTGCTCTACGGCAGCGGTCAGACAACGATTCGAGTCGATACCTGTGACTTGGCAAATCTGCTCGTATTGCTCTCTTGGAATTCCCTCGGCAAATTTAACAATCGTGTCCGGTGTCCAACGCCCTGGCATAAAGCCGCCAAGCATCGAATATCCCCAAACCTGCGTTGCGGTATAGAGCCCAAGCCCCAGCATTAACGATGCAGCAATTCCGGTCGTTCGCCACATGTTGGTGCTTAATTGGCTTTTGACGAGCCCAGTTTGAATCCGCATGATCCATGCAATTAATGGGCTCAAAATGCGTTCCACACCAAGTACGACAAGTGGAGCCAACAATGCGAAACCAAGCACCGTTGCTGGCGCGCCTACCAGCAATATCAAGACGAATCGAACCCCTTCCGGCATTCCTACCGCATAAACCAATAAAGGATTGATCGCGATTAGCATCAGGCTAACGACAGTCGCCATAACGTACCATCGACCAGATTTTGGTCGCATCGGTGTCGGGGCCATGGCTTCCAATGGACTGATCCGTGTGGCTTTCCAAATAGGAAGTATTGAAGCTAGTATGGCTCCAAGAAACGAGCACAATCCTGTCAACAGTATGCTCGCAAGACCCAACTGCACTCCGTTGGGAAAGAGCGATGGCGTTGCATTGGCTAGAAGCTGAAGCAATATCCAGCCTCCAAGCAATCCGCCGACCCAACCAAAGACGGCAAGGACAAGTGCCTCGACGAAGACCAGCTGCGCGACTTGAAATCGTCGAAGGCCGACCGCACGGAGTACTGCCATTTGTCGAGCGCGTTCGTTCACGCCCATACTTAACGTCGTGAAAATGATGAACGCAGATGCCAGGATGGACAGTGCGGTCACAAAGTATGCCTGTTTCCGTGCCCCTTCCGCTTCAAATCCAGACGAGATCTTCGAGCGGATGTCATCTGTACGAAGTAGCTCAACGGCCGGATTCGCAGATGCGATTGCATCCTCCAAAACATCTGCTGTCTTGGAAGGACGCATACGGACTTCGATCAGATTAGTTGGGTGCGTATCACCAGTAAGTGTTGGCACGAGTTGCATTGGAACGTAGGCAGCCAGCGAAGCGGGGCCTCGGTTCACGCCGCCAGGCGCTCCGCCTTTGGTACGCGTCATGGCAAACTCAACCTCTGACTCAGGTTGTTGAACAATACCAACGACATCCAAATCAACGACTTCACCGTTCACTGTTCTGAATCGTATTGCGTCCCCTGGTTTCAGCCCGAGTGCATCAGATACTCCGCTGCTGACAACGGACTCAGTTTGAGAGTTAGGGTCGAGCCATCTCCCTTCCATAAGTGGGTAGCGAGATTCGGGCGAATCGGTTCCGACAACGCTCGGCCAAAACCGTCGCGGAGGTGCCCCTGCATCAGGCAATGGATTCGCCCGTCGAAACATCATTTTGAATTGAGTAACAGGATTGGCCGACTCTACAGCCGGATGGCTGGCTACGGCACTGATAACTTCCGGTGAGATCTGTTGATCTGCATCTTTGGGCACAACGAACGTTGTGTAATTGCCGATAAAGTCGTCGGTTTGTTCGTCAAATTGTGACGCGATCGCTTCATATGCTGAGACAACCCACAGAACGACACCAATTGCGGCAATCATTGCCAACGCCGTCAGGAGTAATCGTACTTTTTGCTGCCGTGCGTGGGCGACAAACAACTTCCAAGACAAGCTCATACAGCACCTACCGTTGTTTGGCCGGAGACGATCTCCTGATAGCGAATCGCGAGAGACTGGGCATCCGGTACCTGCTCCGCTTTCCAGTCAGAACAAACTGTTCCATCTTTCATAACGACGATACGATTTGCCCATGCCGCAACCGCAGGTTCATGCGTCACCATTACGATGCTTCGCCCTTCTTCTTCGTTGAGTTCTTTTAGAAGCGAACAAATCGCATTTCCGTTTCCGGAATCGAGACTACCTGTCGGCTCATCGGCTAAGATGATTGCGGGGTCCGTCACCAATGCTCGAGCGATCGCGACTCGCTGTTGTTCGCCACCACTCATCGCATCGGGCCGATGTCCGAGGCGATCGCCAAGACCGAGGCGTTCTAGAAGCTGGGTGGCTCGCTGCTTTGCATCGACATTCGGACGGCTTCCTTCCGCCAAGAGAGGCAGCATTACGTTTTCGATGGCGGTCAATGCGGTGACCAGATTGAACTGCTGAAACACCAAGCCGATTCTGCGACGTCGAAAATCGGTCAGCTTGGCGTCCGATAAGCTCGAAAGCTTCTCACCTTCGACAAAAACCGATCCGGTATCAGGACGCGTAAGCCCTGCCATCACATGCAGCAGAGTACTTTTGCCGCAACCGCTCGGTCCCATGATTGCGGTGAATTCACCCGATTGAACGGAGAGCGTAACGCCGTTCAAAGCGTTGACTTGGTTCGCTCCCTGGCGGAACGTTTTTACGAGGTTTTCCGTGCGTAATGGGGGTGAATCGGCGGCGTTTTGGTTTGGGGATGTCTCGTTCGACATTCTTCTTCCTTCGATCAAACACGGATGCAATGGGACGACGAAAGCCGTTTAAATGGCGAATTCTTGTCCAACGAATCGGGGCTATACGAATCGTCAAACGGGCTTTCGAGACAAACTTCCTGTCATGAACCTAAGTCATTGTGATGTTACGAGTTGGCGCAATCGACGGCATCACAAGGGCGACTGAAGTGGAACGTTCAGGACAATAAAATTCCAAAACGCACTTTCAGAAATTGCCAAATGGCTAAGCCTAGCTGGTAGATGTGGCTTGGCAGTCGCTATGAGAAACAAGTTGTGAATAACCTAAGATATCGCCCCAATGTTTAGCTGGCAAGTCATTCGTTAGCCAAGTAATCTTTGGGCAAGGTTCGCGCAGACTTCGCGCAAACTCGGCGCAAAGTTTGATTTGGTTACTCTGCTTGCCAATTGCGCGCTAACGGTATAGACTCGCTAGGACTTTCACTATTGAGATCCTGTCTCACCACCTTCCTGGTCGAGAGCTTACGTTGGCAGAAGTGACTTCCTCAACGACGAGTGACGCAAAAGAAAAAGCCAGTCGCGACAAGAAACGCCGCGCCTACTGGATGCGAACGATGATCCAGTGGCATTGGATCAGCTCGGCAATCAGCCTGGTCGGAATGCTGCTCTTCACCATCACTGGCATCACGCTCAATCATCCCAGCGAGATTACCGTTGAACCAACCGTGACGACGCTGACGGCCGAGATTCCCTCGGACATGCTGGTTTCTTTGAACGAACAAACCACGGAAGAAGATGCCCCGCTTCCCCGAGAATTATCAAAATGGCTTAGCGGTCAATTTGGCAAAACGGTCGGCTCTCGTCCTGCGGAATGGTCGGAAGAAGAAATCTACTTGTCGATGCAAGGCCCCGGCTCAGATGCCTGGCTGGCAATTGATCGTGAAACTGGTTTCGTTGAATACGAACATACCAACCGTGGTTGGATTTCATACTTCAACGATTTGCACAAGGGTCGCAACACCGGAGTTGCGTGGAAGTGGTTCATCGACATTTTTGCGGTCGCCACGCTGATCTTCTGCATCACCGGATTGTTTCTTCTTTACTTTCACGCACGCCATCGTCGGATGACTTGGCCTTTGGTCACCCTTGGGCTGATTCTCCCCTTGCTTTTGGCAATGCTTTTTATTCATTAAGAAATAAGCGAGTTCTCCTTCAGGAGTCATCATTAAATGCTGCATGCTAAACCACCAATGTTTTTAACGTTCATTCTTCTCTTAATCTTTACTGCGACGTCCTACGCGGCGGAATTGCAAGTGAGTGTTGAGATCCCCAGACTGAACGTGTCGGAGTACCATCGCCCTTACATTGCGGTGTGGATTCAGGACGGCAACCGCAAAGTTGCTGCCAATTTGGCCGTCTGGTACCAGATGGACTCGCCAGGTGATGAAGTCGGCACGAAGTGGCTTCCCGATCTTCGGCAGTGGTGGCGACGAACCGGTCGAAGTCTCGATCTTCCTGTCGACGGTGTAAGCGGAGCCACGCGTCCTGCTGGCTCTCACGATCTGAAATTCTCAGAATCCGATAAGCAGTTGTCTGGCCTCAAGCCTGGCGATTACACCCTCATCGTCGAAGCGGCGCGCGAAGTTGGCGGCCGAGAATTGCTTGAAATTCCATTCACTTGGCCTGTTCAAAAATCATTCAAAGAAGAAGTGCGCGGTAAAGAGGAGTTAGGCAAAGTTTCGCTCTCGATTGAGCCGTAACCCAGTCTAATTCTATCGGTCGAAGTTTCACTTTCAGAGTCTTTCCTATTTCCCCCTCAGGAGATTTCAATGCTTCGCTCATTTGTTCCGGCGATCGCTTTGCTGATGTGCGTACCACTGTCGGCGTTCGCTCACAAAGTTTGGTTGTTGCCATCCCAAACGGTTCTCTCTGGTGCCGAACCGCTCGTTACCGTCGACGCGGCCGTTTCCAATGACTTGTTCTACTTCAATCACTTCCCACTGCAGCTTACCAATTTGGCCGTGACGGCACCTGATGGTTCCAAGGTCGAAGCTGAAAATCAAGCCACTTTGCGATATCGCAGCGTGTTCGATGTTCCTCTGAAGCAGGAAGGGACTTACCGCATTGCGATCGATAACCATGGCTTGTTCGGAAGCTGGGAAGAAAATGGCGAACGTCGCCGTTGGCGCGGCACACCTGAATCTTTTGCAAAAGAAGTTCCTTCCAACGCGACGAATCTAAAAGTTTCGGAGAGTATCGGACGCATTGAAACGTATGTGACCAATGGTGGACCAACGGAAAAAGTCTTCGAGTCAACCGGCAAAGGTATCGAGTTGGTTCCTATCACCCATCCGAACGACCTGTACGCTGGCGAAAAGGGGACGTTCCGTTTCCTGGTAGACGGTAAGCCAATGGCTGGTCTCAAAGTTGAAGTCATTCGCGGTGGAACGCGCTATCGCGACGCCCAAGAGGACCAGCACGTCGAGACGAATGCCCAAGGCGAATTCACCGTCGAATGGAAAGAGCCTGGCATGTATTGGTTGGAAACGTCTTTCCAAGACGAAAACACAACCATTACACAAGCACAAAACCGACGATTAAGCTATGCAGCAACGTTTGAAGTCCTGCCGCAGTAAGCTTGCGTTTTTCTAGAAAGCGAACGGCCTGGTGCGAATCTGCGACACCAGGCCGTCACTGCTTATCTCCACTGTTCTTCCAAGCGTTGTGTATTTGACCGACACGACGTATCTGTCTTGATCGGATGCCTCTCAACCAACGCATTTGCCTTCTCTGGCTCGATGACATACTTCTACGGACTAACCGTAGTCACTTAAGTGCCCGCCGAGGAACGGTATCTCAGTTTGTTTCCCGTCGACGCATTGGACCGGAGCGATGTGACTGTGGGAACGCAAAGTGAAATGCCTCGATCAATGCAGGCGGAACAACCGTACCATGATTTTCACCTGAGAACTCTCGATATTTCACCTCCAGCTTATCCGACTTAATTTGCATCAGTCGATTCGCGAAATCGGCCGTCGTTCCAAAGGCGGTACTAGCAGCGGTAGGGTCTAACGCCGCGGCAGGTCCTTGATTTCCGGCCAACTCTAATTCGCCGACTTCGATAAAAAGCTTTTTGGGCGCGGCCAAACTTTGGACGTTCTTCACGAACTGTCTTTCAGCGGTTAAAAGTGCATAGTCATTCCACCAACCGCTCGGGCTGATCGCAATGTAGGTTTGAAATGCATTAGGCTGGGTGAAGAAGGCATGCATCACAAACAGTCCACCAAAGGAATGGCCGACGATCGCGTGATCCGAGGAACTTGCCGAATACTTCTCGACGATTCTTGGTTTCAGTTCGTTGACAATGAAACTAAGAAATTGGTCCGCGCCGCCAGACTCCGGCCAACCTCGACCGCCTCGCGATGGGGGCAGCTTAGCCGGATCTGCTTTCGTTGTCATGTCGAACGTTCGACGCTGCATGTCGAACTGTCCATCCGATGGATAGCCAATCCCAACGACAATCGCTCCACCCACCGAGCCTCGCGATCGCAAGCGATTTAAACTGGCCGCCAGAGGAAAATAAGCATTCGCATCGAGTACATAAAGCACTGGTAAATCCGAAGGAACGGTGTTCCCTTCGGGCGTTGCGACAAATATCCGATACTCCCGACCTTCTTTTGACTTCAGATCAAAAACTTCTGCATTGGGAAAGACATACTCACTCTCTGATACCTGGGCCGCTTTCGGCGGTGGAACCTCATCCGCGGAAACTTGCGAATGTGTCAGGATAATACCCAGAGCAATAACGAGGTAAATCAGCAGGTGGAGTATGCCAGCAAGTTTCATGGGTTGTCGTGTGCATAATAAAAGAGTGGACGAAGCTTCATCAGAATAATTGACCGTAGCCGAGCATATGGTCCTTCGCAAGTGCTATCGCTCGGCGTTACGCTGCACGAGGTTGACATTCCTTCCAGCATCTTTGGACTGGGATATTGGCTGTTCATGCAGCCAAAATTCGCAGGAGGACGAATTCCGGTAAACGGTCTTAGAGCCTCCTCGCAAGTTCAACAACTAACGTCGCACCTGCCCCTCTTGCAGGCTAATCGGAAACCATTTCTTAGCCGCGATCTAGATTACTCGTGACAAAAACAAATGGCCTTGCTATGATGCCACGTGACATCATGATTGTGGCGAATGGCCGCTAACATTCCAGAGATACGAGCTTGCGAGATGTCGATTCATTGAACCGGCCGTTTCGCGATTCCCCCGCCTAGGCGACGCACGACCGACCACCCAACGTCGCCCGCAACCATTTCAATCCAGAATTTTAGGATTAGAAAATGCTAAAACGTTTCCTGACACTGTTGTTCTGCGCGAGTGTTGTTCTTCTGTTGGATCGAACCACTTGTGAGGCTGCCGAGGTAATTGAGCTTTCGGATAGTGGGGCAACCAAACTGATCGCCAGCAACGCGGATGTCTCTGCAGAATATGCCGAGCTCGTCGAGGATGAGCGATTGGAGGGGCTGCCTGGAATTACGTTGAAAGAAAACGCTGACGCAGGCGTCGCCACGGATCGCCAAGAGCCTGACGCGACATTCCTTGTCAAAGCACCTACGAAAGGCATCTACCTGATACGGACGTTTGCCGTTGTCGATGACCATGGGAATAAGCTCATGGAGGAAGCGAAAGGTAAATATGACTCACTCTTCATGAAGCTTCAGGTCGATGAGACACGTCCAACGAAACGTGTTGTGTACGTTCCTTGGCATCGGCCACACCAGGTTACGGGAAAGTTCCACTTTAACGGTGACGAGCAGAAGCTGAAAATCTGGCTGCCTCAAGGTGTTCGCCTTGGATATGTCACGATTCAGCCCTACGTCGCCCCGGCAGTTCCTGAAGCTGCACAAGACTATCGTCCTAAGTGGACGCCGCCTGCAAGTCATCCACGACTATGGTGCAACGAAGAAACTCTTCCGCTTATTCGTTCTCGATTGAAATCTGATGAGCACCATGAGGTTTGGGATAAGCTTGCTCGAACGGCGACACAACCGTTTGAGATTACGTTCGCCGAGAACGAAGAAACGCCGCACAATGCCTCGCTAGAGAAGGCAGCTGAAACGAAAGCCTTCTACTACTTGATGACCGGTGACGAGAAAGTTGGTCGCGAGGCGGTTCAGTTGATGAACGATTACCTCGAGCGTGTTGAGTTTGGCAACATTCTCGACATTACTCGAGAGGTTGGCCGCGCCATTTACACCGGTTCGCTTGTGTTCGATTGGTGCCACGATCTGCTTAGTGACAACGAACAAGCCACGCTGCATAAGAATCTCATGCGATTGGCAATGGATATGGAGTGTGGCTGGCCACCGTTCCGCCAAACGATCATCACCGGCCATGGCGCCGAGGCTCAGATCAATCGCGACCTGTTGAGCATGAGCATTGCCCTGTATGAACGAGATCCGACGTTGTACCAGTACACATCGTACGTGATTCTCGAACACTTGGTTCCCATGCGAAAGTTTGAGTTTCAGTCTCCGCGATACAACCAGGGCGTCAGTTACGGAGCGTTTCGGTTCGGTTGGGAAATGCACGGCGCGTGGCTCTTCTATCGCATGACCGGCGAACCGGCCTTCGATGAGAACATCAAGGAAGTACGCAAGTTTTGGCAGTACATGAGAATGCCGGATGGAATGATGCTTCGCGACGGCGATGGTTCGAGTGGCGTCTCCGATGGACGATTCAACTATTGGAAGTACCCTCGAACGATGTTGTTGATGTACGCCTATGCCCAGGACCCGATCTTGAAGGCGGACTTCTACCGACAGGGCGGCCCGGCGAGTGACCCGATCATGTTCCTCCTGTTGAACGATCCAACACTGGAGCCAATCGAAAGCCTCGAGTCGCTTCCATTGACAAAAGACTTTGGGCCGGTGTTGGGCTCGATGGTTGCCAGAACCGGGTGGGACATCAGCCTCGATAGCAACGACGTGGTCGCTGAGATCAAGGGAGGTGGCTATCTCTTCGGAAACCATCAGCACTCGGATGCTGGATCGTTACAGGTCTATTACCGAGGACTTCAAGTCGCGGATCTGGGGCTCTACAAGTTCTACGGCACCCCGTACGATCGTAACTTCAACAAGCGATCGATCGCCCATAGCATGATGCTTGCTGTTGACCCGGACGAAACATTTCGAAGAGCCGAGTCGAACGACGGCGGCACGCGTTACAACCAAGTGGCTCCGCGGACTCCCAAAGAAGTCCTTAGCAATCCGTGGTTCGATAACGGGAAAGTCATTGCTACCAGCATTGGGCCATCCACCGACAAACCGCTTTTCAGCTACTTCAAAGCGAACTTGACGAAGGCCTATTCAAAGAAGATGGCGGACTATAGTCGCGGCTTTTGCTTTCTCAACATGTTTCGTAGTGACGTTCCCGCGGTTATCGTTCTGACCGACGATATGACGACCGCGAAGCCGGAGTTCCAGAAGTATTGGCAAATCAATACGCTGAACGAACCGCAAGTGACGAACGATGGATTCATCCTTTGGAACCAGCGAAAGGAACTTGAAGGAAAGACGCATGTGCACGTTCTTAAACCGGCTGCGAACAATCGCACTATTGAAGTGCTCAGCGGCAGCGATGCGACAAACGTCTTTGGCATGCAGCTTGACCCGCCGCCATCTTCAGCGCCTGAGGCCAACGGCTACAGAGTTATGGTTTCGCCAAAAGACGACGCCAAACGGGATCGCTTCCTGACGGTGTTACAAATGGTCGACGGTAACTCGAAACCGTTGCCAGTCGATTTTCAGGAACAAGAGGAAACGTACGTCATTGCCATTGCAGATAGATTGGTCGTCATGAGCAACGACTCAGGGTTCGTCGAGAATTCGTTTTCTCTGCGAATACCAGACGATTCTCAGCGTCAGGTAGGCCTGCTTGGCTTGAAATCTGGGCACTGGACCATTTCAAGCGACAACGGGCAACCGGCTATTCGCGCAGAAGTGAAAAAGGGAGATCACGCCATCTACTTTCAAGCCAACCCAGGCAAGTACGAAGTCGAACTTGCTGAATAAACTTACTCGTCCAACGGCCGTTGACGAAGCTGCCGTTTTCCGCTTTTCGGCAGACATGCGAACCAAAGCATGTTCCCATTCGTGAAAGAGACCACCGGTATGACAGACTCAGAATCGCCCATGATTGAAATCAACGACGAAGATCAACTTGACCAATGGCTGACCACGCCGAGCCAAGCATTGATCGAATTCATGCGTCAGTTGCGCGGAGATATTTTGATTCTCGGGGCTGGCGGTAAAATGGGACCATCACTTGCGGTTAAGGCTCGTCGAGCCGTTACCGAAGCAGGATCCGACTGTCAGGTTATTGCGGCAAGTCGCTTTTCCGATAGTCGATCCGAACAGTGGTTAAACGACCAGGGCGTTTGCACCCATAAGGTCGACCTTTTGGATCGTGCTTCTGTCGAACAACTGCCGGAAGCTGACAATATCATCTTTCTCGTAGGCTCAAAATTCGGGACGAGTACCAATCCATCGCAGACATGGATGGCCAATACCATTGTCCCAGCGAATGTCCTTGAGCGATTTCCTCGCTCTCGCTTTGTGGCCTTATCGACGGGCAACGTTTATCCTTTTTCGCCAATCGAATCTGGCGGTTCGCGTGAGACAGATCCTGTTGGCCCTATCGGCGAGTATGCTCAAGCGGCCCTCGGTCGTGAACGAGTGTTTCAGCATTATTCCGTCGCTAATGGCACTGAAGTCGTTTTGGTTCGGCTCAACTACGCGGTCGACCTCCGCTACGGCGTCCTGGTCGATATCGCAACCAAAGTTCAGTCAGGCACTCCGATCGACCTTACTTGCGGATATCTAAACTGCGTCTGGCAAGGCGATGCCAACGATGCGATTCTTCGGAGTTTGGCTTTGGCCGCTTCTCCGTCGCATGTCATCAATTTGACCGGCGAAGAAACATTGTCTGTGCGAAGTATCGCGGAAGAGTTCGGAAAGCTGATAGGAAAACAAGTCAGTTTCGTCGGCGAAGAAGCTCCAACCGCGCTGTTGAGTAACTCCACTGAAACGTGGCGACAGCTAGGAATACCGGAGACTTCGACCAATACCATCCTCCAGCAAACTGCCAATTGGGTCTCACGCGACGGACGTCTGCTCAACAAACCAACGCATTTCGAGGTGCGCAATGGAGCCTTCTAAAGCATCTTCACTCACGCATTACAACCGCTTCCCGTTACCTCAGCCGTGGGTAATGGACGCTATCCGCTCTGGTATTGCTATTCCTGCTCACCCACTGGCACTGACTTCCGATTACAAATTGGACGAGCGACGCCAACGTGCGCTAGCAAGATACTATCACGCTGCTGGGGCAGGCGGCTTGGCCGTAGGAGTTCACACGACTCAGTTTGAAATTCGTCAGCCGCAATACGGGCTGTTTCAGCCGGTATTGGAACTGGCTGCCGAGACGGCGAGAAATTGCGACGCAACTACCGATCGTCAAACCGTGCTTCTAGCCGGTATTTGTGGTGATACGGACCAGGCTGTTTCCGAAGCACGGATCGCTCGCGAGCTGGGCTATCATGTTGGGATGATTTCGCTCTCTGCATTAAAGAACTCAACCGACGAGGAACTCGTCCGTCATTGCGAGTCCGTAGCAGCCGAAATTCCTATCTTTGGCTTCTACATGCAGTCAGCCGTTGGAGGACGTGAACTGTCGTCCAAATTCTGGCGAGAGTTGGCCTGTATTCCTAATCTGCTTGGAATAAAGATTGCTCCGTTTGATCGGTATAAAACACTCGAGGTTGTGCGTGCTGTCGCTGAATCAGGGCGTTCCAACGAAGTTGCCCTTTACACAGGCAATGACGATAACATCGTCCTCGATTTATTAAATGAGTACGAAGTTGGAGCCCCGCAACATCCCACGCGGCTCCGGATTGTTGGCGGTCTCCTTGGACACTGGGCATGTTGGACCAAATGTGCCGTGGAGCTGCTACAGGAGTGTAAAGCGACGTGGAAGGAAGTTGATATTCCTTCCCGTTTATTGACACTTGCATCTCAGGTCACTGACTGTAACGCGGCATTGTTTGATGCTCGAAATAACTTTCATGGATGCGTGGTCGGTATTCATTACGCTCTTCAGAAGCAAGGGTTACTCGAGAACCTAAATTTGCTGGATCGCAATATCGGTCTTACGTCTGGACAAAAAGAGGAAATAGACCGAGTCCACCAAGCCTATCCTCATCTACACGATGACGATTTCGTTCAAACCCACCTGGATGAATGGTTACGTTAGCTTGGAAACACTCGCAGTATATAACGTTGCATTAGACGCTGCTTAACTTCCGCCCGCCCTGCCCTTCCCGCCAATCTGCCTGTTGCTTGGATAGAGTGAATCGATGCCCACCCCTGACAACTCCGCTTCTGAATCAGATAGAACGTTTCAACGTCGAACGGCCCTCGCCTTATTGGGAATGGGAGGGTTCGCATGGGCAAACAAGACAGCCTTGGCGATGTCCGCCTCGGAAGCTTCCAGTAGCGAAACGGATCAACCGTTTTACTCTCTGCCGACCGTCGCGGATATGAAACAGTGGAACGATCTGAAACGTGACACGATCATCTGTACCTTAGGCTACTTTGCCCCAGGCGACGGAGGCAGTGCATTCTATGTCGTCAAAGAAGCCGATAAAGATCGTTCCGCGAACGATGGAGATGTGATTGCACTTAAAAACGATCTGCAGGCTCGCTTACTTCCAGATGGGCCCATCAACTATCACATGTTCGGTGCCAAAGCAGATGGCACCAGCGACGATGGCGTTCAGATTAAACGTGCCCACGTCTTTGCTGAAAAACATCAGATACCTGTCATCCATCGCTCTGGTGAATTCTGGATTGAGAAGACGAACAGCATTCCAATCACAACCAATGTGGATTGGGGTAACACGATCTTCCATATCAACGAAAAGTTTAACGAGAAAGCGAAGCCTCGTTTTGTCGTCAAAAGCGGATCGCCTGGGAAACGAATCGACTTGGATGATTCGCAGAAAGCTTCGCTTCTCAAGAAACTTCGGCCTGGCGTGGCAGCAATTTCTGAGTTAGCACCCTACAAAAACTGCCTTGTGAGTTTTGTCGACAAAAATGATCAGATTGGATTTCGAGCGGGAAGCAAATACAAGGGACAATCTTGGAACCGAGAAGAGCTGTTCTACGTCGAGCAAGATGGACGAATCGTGGGAGACATTGCTTGGGAATTTAAGGATTACACGTCGCTTACGGCCTATCCTTGCGACGATTCTTATTTAACGATCGAAGGCGGCGGGTTTTACCTTTCCGGTGACGTACCTGGCGATACTTACAACGGCTATTACAGCAATGGGTTTCGCGTAGAGCGAAGTCGCACGATCATCCGTAATCAGTGGATGGGACTTGAGCCTGGCCAGCGCGACACATCGATGCAACCGCGGAGCGGCTTTTATAGTCTGAGCCGGGTATACGATACCGTTCTGGAAAACATTCGACTGATTCCGTGGGAACAAAATCGGTCTGATCCCAAGAAACGCGTCGCAGCAGGAACGTACGGAATCAGTGGCGGGAGAATGCTTAACTGCACATTCCGAAACTTAACGGCCGAAGGCACCTGGCTTCATTGGGGAGTCTTTGGGACTAATATCAACAAGAATTTTCGGATCGAAAATTGCCGACTGAACCGGGTCGATGTCCACTTTCATTGTTGGAATTTGACGATCCAAGATTCGATTATCGGAATGCGGGGCATATCGGTAACGGGGGGAGGAACGTTGACCGTAGAGAATACGGTTGAGCATAGCAATTCGCTGATAAATCTGCGGCGCGATTTTGGGGCGAAATGGGATGGCGATATTCACATTCGCAATTGTCGACTTGTGCCTCCTCATGACCGCCCCGCGACTGTTGTCTATTGCCACCCTTCGCAGTTCGACTATGGTTACCCAATCGGTTGTGCACGTACGATTACGATCGAGAACTTAGTTGTTGACTACAGTAACTTCCCCGAATCACGCTCGTTAGTTTGGTTGTTGAACTTGCCTGCGATGAAAGATACCGAGGAGAACCAGAGCGGTACCTTCTTCCCGCACCTGATCGCGGTTCGCAATGTTAGCGTGCGGGGACGTAGCCAGGGAGTTCGTCTGATTAACGTCCCTGATCCTTACGGGTACACGCTATCGCAGAAGGGGGACTTCAACGGCGATCTACTTCAGGCCAATTGCCAAATGGTTTTCGAGAATATTCAGTTGGAGGATATCGCAGAATCTGCCCCGGATCACCCTGACAGTGCACATCTTCGCCTCGGAAGCACGGGTGAAACAAAATATGCCGAAGACCGAGGACTTTACCCGCGGATCCGAATTACTGAGTGTTCACCTCTTAGTATGTATTTGGGCGGAAGCGCCGCGAGTGTTAGCATTTCCAACTGCCAGATCGACCGGCTAACGGCATCTCAGACCGGGCCGTTGAAAGGGAAGTTGGTACTGGATAACTGTTCCCTGCGACCCAAAGTTGAAAAGGGTACTTCTCCGATCTACGCCCTTGATGCCGAACTCGGCACGCACTTGACCAATTGCACCATTCATCCTCCAATCGTCGAGGGCAAGTCGGAGCCTGACGATTTTGATCGGATTGATTTCGTCCAAATGAACAAGATCGTACGGTACTTCCATGCCAATACGACTCTTTCCAACGAGATGCTGCGCGATTTAAAAGACAAGAAGCAGATGCTGGAGCCAGGATTCATTGCGATGCTGAAAAGCCACCATGCCCTTGAACCGGACAAGCTGGCCTAACTGCCAGCCGGGTCAATTTGCGGTCGTAAATGCTCACTAATCCATACCCGACCCAAGAGGCAAAGCTCTGCAGGCGGGTAACTGATCGTAGCCACTACTGCTCCGATTTTGGAACGGCAATGCCGTACAGCAAAGCATAGAGCGTCGGCACCATCACCATTGTGAGAAGGGTTCCTACGATCAGACCAAAGAAGATCGTTACAGCTAGGGCCACCCAGAAGACGTCTTGCAACATCGGCAACACTCCTAGGACGGTCGTACCAGCCGCGTTCACGACGGGATTCAATCGCGACACGGCCGCTTCGACAACCGCATGATACGGAGTTAACCCCTTCCCCAGATTTGCGTTGACTTCATCTAGTAAGACCACCACGTTCTTAATCATCATCCCGGAGAGACTCATCGCTCCGAGCAACGCAATAAATCCGAACGGCGTGTTGGTAAGCAGGAGACCGCCGGTGATCCCAATGATCACAAACGGGATTACACCAATGCAAATCATCATAGGCCGGAAGCCGTTGAAGAGTGCGACCAAAATGAAAAGCATCACAACGAACGCGGGGACAATCCCTGGGACCAGCGCCTCCTGAGACTGCTTCGCGCTTAAATACTCGCCATCCCAATCGAGGCGGTAGCCTGGTGGGAGTTCAATAGCCTCGAATTTCGCCAAAACCTCATTCCGGAGCGTAGGTGCGGTCACGTTGTCAGGCGAGCATTGAACGGTAATTGCCCGACGGCGATCCCAGCGCCAAATCAGAGGGTTCTCCCAAGTGACTTCGACACCATCAATAACTTGAGAAGCGGGAACAGCATGCGTCGCAAATTTTGGCGTGATCAATAATTCATCCAACGATGTGGCGGCTTGCTCTCGTTCAGATTCAATATTCCGCGCGACAATGGGAACGATATCGTCTTCTTGGCGATATTGGCCCACGACAACACCATCCGTTGCACGGAGCATGGCACGCGAAAGATCTTCTCGAGAAATGCCAGACCATCGGGCTCGTTCTTCATTGAATTGTGGAGAAAGAACTTGGACTGGCTCGCGCCAATTTACCCGAACTTCCTTGGCCGACGGCGTATCACGGAGAATGTTTGCACCTTTTTCAGCTAACTGGCGAAGGACGTCTGGATCGGCATTCGCTGGACCACTAAACCGTGCTTCAACCTTCCAATCGTCGAAAGCACCAACGGCATACTTTCTGACACGGACCATCGCTTCGGGGACATTTTCCTGAACCCAAGCGTCGGTATCGGCAACTAGTTCATTGACGCCAGATAGCGAATTCGTATTGATAATAATCTGTGCGTAGGAGGAATACGGATCTTCAGCGCTGACAGGTAAATAAAATCGAGGTGGTCCCTTACCGATGAAAGTGCTGACAGATGCCGTAGCGTCATGCTGCTGAACAAAATCTTCGATTCGTTGAACATCAAGACTGGTTTGCTGAATTCTCGTTCCTTCAGGCGCCCAATAGTCGATCATGACCTGCAATCGACTTGAGTCAGGAAAATACAGTTGCGGCACCCAGCGAAAGCCAACAACGGCGACAAGCAGCAGTGCGACCATGCTTCCCAAAAATAAAATCCGGAATCGGATCGTCCATCGCAGTAAGCCTCGAAACAACTGGTAGAACTTGCTCTGATAAGGCTCCGCGGTGGTGCCGCTTTGCTTAGGCGCAGGTAGCATCGCGATACAAAGCAATGGAGCGATGGTCTGACAGAAAAGCCAGCTCAGTAGAAGCGAGATGGCAACGACGGTGAACAAGCTACCGGCGTATTCTCCCGTATCGTAGCTGGACGCGAAAATTGGAAAGAACGCCATACATGCAACGACGGTAGCTCCCAGCAAAGGAATCGAAGGACCGCTTGCTGCTTCTATCGCAGCCTTCTTGCGATCCATGCCTTGAGAAATACGGACCATGATCCCGTCGGTCACCACAATCGCATTATCGACCATCATCCCCATCGCAATGATGAGTGCCCCTAGAGATATCCGGTGCAAATCGATACCCATGATGGCCATAACGATAAATGTTCCCAGGATAGGGAAGACCAAACCGCTGATTCCAATAATAATGCCAGGCCGAATTCCCATGGTTATGGCGAGCAGCGCCAGGACGATAGCCACGGCTTCGATCAAGCTGACCATGAACGACCGAATGGACTCAGCAACTTGGTCAGATTGCCACGAGATCCGCTCGACGTTGATCCCGATGGGTAAATCAGCAAGGAGCTGATTGATGCGTCGGTCAATTCTTTTACCTACCTCGACCACGTTCTCACCGGCGGAAGGAGCGATGGCAAGTGCAATGGCTTGTCGCCCGTTGTGACGGAGCATATGACTAGGCGGATCGATGTAACCAGTATGGACTGTCGCGAAGTCACGGATACGAATGATCTCGTCCCGTCCATCAACAACGCCTGCGATCGCCAGATCACCGATTTCCTCAGGACTACCAAATTCGCCGGTGGGTGAAATGCGCATTCGCTGCGTCAGATAATCAACTTCGCCTGCGTCAACAACCAGATTTTGCCCCTGCAGAGTATCAATGATTTGGGCAGGGGTAAGGTTCAGTTCGGCTAGTTGCGCAGAGGAGACTTCCAGGTAAACACGTTTCTCTTGTACGCCCCAAAAATCGACGCGAGCGACTCCTTTGACGACGCTTAATTCCTTCCGCATATCTTTGACGTACTTCTCCAGTTCGGCGTAACTGAAGCCATCGCTGCTCACCGCAAGAAGAAAGCCATAGACATTACCAAAGTCATCGCCAACGACGGGCTTCCCGGCCCCGCTGGGCAAAGTTGGCTGCACGTCTGCAACCTTTTTTCGGAGTACATCCCAGACTTGCGGAAGCCGGTCTGACCAATAATTGCTTTTGATATCGACTTTAATAATGGAAAGCCCAGGACGTGAATTGGAATAAACATTCTTCAATTCCGTCATTTCTTGGAGCTTGGTTTCGATCCGGTCAGTAACTTCCAGTTCCACCTGCTCGGCACTTGCCCCAGGATAGGTCGTCGTGATGACGGCCGTTTTCACAGAGAACTCGGGGTCTTCCAATTGACCAAGCTGAAAATAGCAGAAGACTCCTCCGACGATGATCAAGAGAACACCGAAGTAGGCAACAGCTCGTTTTTCAATCGACAACGCAGCCAAACTCATGGACGATCCATTCACGTTAAACGACAGGAACTGAATTTCCTGCTTCGAGCTATTTAGGAAGTTTGACTTCTTGTCCGTCACGCAAAGAGTTAACGCCGGAGATCACGACCAGATCTCCGCTCGTTAAGCCGTCAGAAACGGTAATACCGACTGGGGTGAGGCCTCCAGTTTCTATTTCACGACGTGCGACTTTACTCGTGTTTGGATCGACAATCCAAACAAACGTTTGTGGACTGTCTGAAGGAGTAAACAATGCATTCGTCGGAACAATTAGCTCTTCAGGAACATCGTCATCCGATTCCACAGGATGATTACGAACCGTCGCAGCCATACCAGGTAAAATCTGAATATCATCAGGCTGATCGATCTCGATCGTTACCGGGTAAGTACGTGTCGTCTGCGAAGCTTCGCGGCTGACCTTTGTCACTTTGCCGAAGAACTCCTTTCCAGGAAACGCATCGAAGTGACATGAGACCTTCTTCACTTGCGGAACCAGGGAAATGAGCGTTTCCGGAACTTGAATGGTGATTTCGATTTGAGTTGTATTCAGCAAGCGAAAGACGGGCTGTTTGGCCTGAACGGTCTGAAAGTTATCGACGAATCGTGCCGCGACTTCACCGTCAAACGGAGCTGTCATCGTCGCGTAGTCCAATTGATTCTTCGCCGATTTTACTGCCGCTTCCAACGCTCGAATCTCGGCTCGCTTCGCTTCGAGATCTTCTTCTCGCGCTCCCTTCATCCCGATGTTGAGCGCTTCTTCAGCACTTCGGACATCAGCCGCCGTACTTTCCATTCGAGCCAGCGTGATATCGAACTGAGACTGCGAGATGGCTTTCGACTTGATCAAATCTTCACTGCGTTTGTGCTCTGCGGTGGCCTGCTCGAAAATAGATTTGGCTTGTTCCAACGCTGCCGTAAGTTGGGCGATTTCTTCAGGCCTCGCCCCACTTTCCATGGCGGATAGATTTGCCTTCGCACGCTCTAAGTTACCCTGATTACTTGCCAAGGCAGCCTCGAAGTCGCGGGGGTCGATGACCGCAATCACTTGTCCCTTTTTGACGAGGTCGCCGACATCGACAGGAACTGAGACAAGTGGCCCTGACACCTGGAACGACAGATCGACTTCGTCTTTGGCTTTGGCCCGTCCAGGAAACTCTCGACTATTAACGGCCGTCAAGTTTCCGACTTGAATGGTCCGAACGGGTCGGATTGGTGGAGCCTCTGCAGGCGGAGCACCGCACCCTAAAATTGCTAGGAGCAACGTCGCCGTCGTGGCAACCGATCCTCGATACCTCAACATGATAGATCGTCCGTAGTTGTTTAAGGGTTTTGGGCGTCAGGGTCGTCCAAGTGCACCAAAAGCCACTGCTGGGTAGTCCCATCTGCAAAGTGAACCAGTGCTGGTGCGGTATCTTTCGTGAGATTGGAAATGCCCGCCTCCATGATAGGACGCGACTTTCCGACGACATTCCAAGCACATCGTTGCGTTTTCTTATCAACCATGCCTTCGATGGTTTGTGTCTCATTCGTAACGGTGTTATTCAGCGTTCCGGAAATGATTCCTTCTTTACTGATTGCCAATTGTAGAAATAGAGTTGGGTCAGGTCCTTCACTCTGTCCATCTTCGGTCAGTGCAAAGACACCCAGTGGCATCCATTCGCATTCTTCCGCAGGGATATCAGGCGCACTTTGGGCGATCTCTTCGGCTTGAGCGGCATACTCTGCTTCGGTGCAGTAAACCTGATCTCCGTAGTAGACCGAGCCATCTTCGTAGTAAACGTTCTCGCCGTACTCGTAGTAATATGGTTCCGACCAACCATAGTCGACCCAACCTGTTACTCCAGACCATGCGGCCCAGCGAAATGGCCGTGTTATTGCCCAGGCTCCCCATAGCGGATGATCGGACCAGAAATCACGAATTGGATGGTCGTGAACGTGATCACGTATCTCGTCCCTTCGCTCTTGTCGATGCTCGTGACGCTCGCCTCGATTATCAATTCGATCGGGACGATTCCCAGCGATAGGTCTTTCCCCAGACCCAGGACGATCTCCTAATCCAGGCCGCTCGCCTGGGCCGGGACGATCGGCGATTCCTGGACGGTCCCCTGTGCCCGGTCGATCAGCAATCCCCGGTCTATCTCCCCCTGGCCGATTTCCCGCGCCGGGGCGTTCGGCAGGCAACGTACTTGGACGGGAAGATGAGTCTCGAAGGAAATCTGCTGCAGCACTTCCAGCCGTAGCGCCTCCTATCGCTCCAGCAGCGTTACCAGGGAGCGTGCTTGGGCGCGTTCCTGACGGAAGATTGCTTGGACGTGACCCCGGTGACGAGCCTAGTCCCAGAAACTTTTGAACGTCACTAGAGCTTGGGCGGCCTCCCCCGCTCGCGCCACCAGGCCGTGAACCGAGTGAACTACCAGGACGACTTGCACCTCCCGCGGGACGAGTGCTCGGTCTAGGAGGTGTGACGCTCGGACGGGAAACGCTAGGCCGAGATATACTTGGACTTGATGGTCGAGATGCAGGTCTTGGCGCGGGACGACTTACCGCTGGCGAACGGCTGACCGACGGTCGACTAGCCCCGCTGCTAAATCCACCTCCACGAGCTCCTCCACCGCGACCACCTCTCGCAGAGGCATCATTCACAACGAGCAGGCTCACTGCAAGCGTCACAAGCATGAGAGAGTAGGATCGTTTCATTTCACCGCCTCAGAATAGATCGATTGGATTATTTGGTAGGTTTCGTTGAGGTGCAACTAGTCCATTAACTTCCGGCGGACAACGACAGGATCTACGTTGGGCAATAGTTCACCGCCGACGACGCGCGAAACCGATTGCCAGGTGAACGAGTCGTCGTTAATCTTTTGGAACATATTCACGGAAGACGATTTGCTTCCATCAGGAGCCACTCCCTGGATTTGGACTTGCCAGGCGTCACCCTTTTGGCCCCAAACTCCTTCGCCGAAGCCACCATCTGAATCAAACACCCAGGATCGGATTTGCTTTGTCGACGGGTCCCAGCCGATGATCTGCATACCAGATACTTCAATGCGATCTCGAACACTGACCGCAAACATCCGTCGAATGAAATTACGGTTTTTGGTCCATTCACACGTCGTTTCTACGGTGGTGTCTTCGTCCTCATCTATCCACGAACCAATCATCCATTCCAACGGTTTCAACTGTTCATAGTTAGTCGAAGCGACAGGAACAGTTTCTTCTGTGACTCGATCTAGCAGCCACTTACCATCTCGTTTGACGTAGATGGCTGTGTACTGGGTATCTTCAGGATCTGATTCCGGATGAAGAATACGAGCCGTCCCAAACTCGGCAGCGACCGTAGGTGAAATAAATTGCACAGAATCGGTCGTCGTTGTAATTTTGATCCCTTGGTTTGCAGCGAAGATCCCTGAGAATTGAGATTCGATCGCGGTTTGGCCAACTACCTGCGCTCCGCTGTCAGGATTCGTATAAACCGCGTCCGGGGACCACATCGAAGCCAATAGCTTCGCGTCCCCAGCATTGAATGCGTCGGAGTAGTCTTGAACAGCCTTGCGAATCATTGCTTCGTCGTCAGCCTGGTCTGCTGAAAGGGGTACGACCAAGGACGTCCAACAAATCATTCCGAACAAGATGGCTTGAATACGATTCATCTATTTGATTCCCGATCGTTCAAATGCAAATGACGGGCGGCAGGGTCTTCTGCAATTAACTCAGCGCTGGACGGTCAACTGACTCGGTAAGACCCAAGTCAGGTCAACGGTATTTGTAGTATACGGTAAAGATTTTCGGATGTCGCTCGGCTACGCCATTTTCGGTTCGCGGTTAAATATTGCGACCAGATTTCGGAGGATTAGGAATCCACGAGCGTCCTCGCGTGGTGTGTTTGTTTAGGAGAATGCCTAAATCCAGCTTCCTTTTCACGAAGTCCTGGGCCAAGACGGTACGGCGGCCTAATAGAAATTAAAATACCGCGGAGAGATTTGGTGTTTCAATCTTTGGCATGAGAAGTTTTCGCAAGTTCATGGGAAAACGATATTGCTCAAACGGAATCATTCCTAGAATCTCACTTCAGCAATTGCGCAAACGGTGAGGTACGTTGAAAACGATCAAAAGCATACGTTCGAACGTTTTCCAACAAATCGAAGACCTATTTAGGTAATTCGACAGTTACTTCTAGATGGCCGTCGCTGGTCGAGATCGACTCTCGATCTAATGAAGTGGGCCTGTTTCGCTGCCACCAGGTCTCTGCGTCGGCTTCCGTCCATGACTGCTCAACAGAACAAGCCGCCAATTCCTTGCTCAGCTGTCGCGCATTTTGTGGCCGCTCGTGTGGATCTTTGGAGAGACATCGAAGAATCAGTTTTTCTAAGTCGGCGGAAGAAGAATGCTCGGATCGCTCGCTGAACGGCAACGGGGATGAATCAACATGTTGCTTGATGATGTCTAATAGGCCATTGCCGTCAAAAACAGGGCTCCCTGTGAGCAGGAAATAGCCCACTGCGCCGACAGCATACAGATCACTTCGCGCATCGACGGAACTGGAATCCTGTATCGCCTCAGGCGACAAGTACAAGGGTGTTCCCACAATTCCAGTATTCTGGGTAATCGATATCTGCTTTTTGGAGTCGATCGATTTTACAAGGCCGAAGTCTAACACTTTGACAAGATCAAACACTCCACCCCTGGAATTCACAATGATGTTCGCAGGTTTAATATCGCGATGGATCAAGCCAACGGAATGAGCTTCGTGCAAAGATGCACAAATTTGACGAAGTATCGAAACCACACGACCATCTGGCTGCGCACCGTGAAGCTGGACCAGGTCTTCCAGATTCAGCCCGTCCAGATATTCCATTGCGTAGTAAAAAACACCATCTTCGGTCCGACCATAGTCGTAGATGGCGATCGTGTTGGGATGGTTCAACTGAGTAGTGTGCTGTACTTCTCGTTCAAAGCGGGCGATGGATTGCTCATCGCTCTTTTCAGAATCAAGAAACTTCACCGCAGTAGGTCGATGCAGCAGAGCGTGATGAGCACGGTAGACAACCCCCATGCCACCTTCTCCAAGCTTCTCGTCCAATGTGTACTGCCCCAAGCGACGCGCTTCCGATGTCGCCTGACGCATCGCGGACTGCAATTTGGCGATTCGCAAAGTGAATACAAAAATTATCGCCGCGGCAACCGCTAGTAACCCTAGTAGACTAAAGAATACGTTTCGCAGGATCGTGAGGGATCGAAACGCCTCCGAAACTGAAATCTCTGTTGCGACGCCAATCCCATATTCTGGCAGCCAAGTCCATGCACCAACGACTTGTGCACCTCGATAACCATGGTAGCCCGCCACATCGACGCCCGACTTACCATCGATTGCTGCTGTGGCCATCTTCGTAAGTGGCAGATCCGAGCGAACTTGATTTGATCTTCTGCCTGAAGTTAGATCGATGCCTGGGTCTCGGATCGATAAGTTCAAAATGGAGTTTTCATGATCCGAAAGTAGTCCATATTGCCTCAGTTCCGCATCAAAGCGACTTTCAGACACGATGATTCCACTATCATCAAACGCGTAGGTTTCGCCCGTATCTCCAGATCTCGCGACGCTAAGAATAGGTAGAAACTCCTCGGCTGGTACGATCCGAAGTCCCAATGCACCGATGATTTGCCCGTCCTTATTCTCGATTGGAGCTAAGGCAAACATCGTAGGTCGCTCTGCTCGTAACTCTCCTTGGGAGTCTGGCAGAAGGACTTGGCTTTTCGTCGGATACGCAACAGTCGGTTCACCATTTAAAGCTCGTTTCAGGGCAATATTCGTAGAACCGAAAACGGCTGGACGACCGACAGGATCATTTCGAGCTGCAGCCACAACAAGACCATCTGAATTGACGATTATAAAACCGTTATATTCTTGCGCTTCGAGGGTCGGCTGCAGTTCTTCTCTCAGGTCATCGAGCTCTGGCCGTCGCAACAAATCGATCTGGCGAATTCCTTCCTCTTTGGCAAAATCGATAAGCGTAGTGGCTAATGCGGCGACTTGTATATCGTTAGCCTCTGTAACAGCGTTCGCCTCTTGCGATCGCATCCAGATTCGTAAGGCAGTAACGTCCGTTTCTAAAAGCATCTGCAATTCGGAGGCTAGTTCATCGCGAATCGACTTCTCGAGGACACCCCGCAGAACCCAGCCTAACGTCGCTAAAAATACGGCAGCCAAGATTGGCCATATCCAAACATGCTTCATCTGAAACATATTCGTCTTCACTGCAGACAAGACTAAGCTGCGTGCTTTGACAACGAATGCATGCGATCTATTTGACGAATTGTCCGGCGTTGGCATTACATGTCACGCTTAAAGCGTCGTACCTAATGGATCGTTCCGACTGGATTGATGCACTGTTTCACTTAGGTGGTCACCCGCCGCTTGGCTGAGCAGGTCTCGGTATCAACTTCCACCATCGAAAGGGGATTCGTATCGTCTAGCGAACCAAGCAGTCCATCAAGTGTACTTCACCTCCGATGAAACATTTTGATTAAATTGTCGCCATTCGTTTACATTGCGCTGTGCCGAATTGCAAATACCGGGCTGAACCGATTGGGCAATTCACTTAGCCGGTAAAGCCCCTGATTGCCGAAAGCTTTCAGCGTGGAACTCAACGATTTCTTTGCCACGTTTTTCGTATATCTTTTGAGCACTATGCGGTGCTCCGTCAACGATAATTCGCTGGAAGGGAATTTTGAGGGACTGCAGAAACTCCATGTACTGAAGATTATTGGAGTAGTTAAATCCCTCGGTACCGACATGCAGCATGATGCGTAGTGGTGGCTTTTTCGTGTCCGCATACTTCCTTGCCAGATCCCAGGCATTGTCGCCAGGTGCAAACACCAAACTGGGGTTCTCTCGTCCGTTATCTTCCGAAATTCTTTTTTCCGTTGCGTATCCGGACCCGCCTGGAGCTGCAGAGTAAAACAGTTCTGGGTGCTTGAACATGATCCGCGTGGTGCCCCGGCCCCCTTGTGAAAAGCCTTCAATACCGCGACCTTCGCGATTCGCAATGGTGCGGTAGTTCTGGTCAATAAATGGAATCAACTCTTTCACGAAGACATCCTCACCCATCGCATTCATGCAATCGGCTAGATTGTAATGACTCACTGGCCCTCCATTGACGAAAACGTAGATCATCTCCGGTGTTTTCGCATCCGTCATGTAGCGATGAATGTAGTTTGTCAGACCGACGCTTTTGTTTTCATTTCCGGGACGACCACCATGCAGGTAATACACGACGGGATAACGACGATCGATGTCCGATGCATATGACGGAGGCAGGTAGATGCAGTAACCTACTGCCTGGTTCATTGAGGGACTCTGAAAAATCCCATGCTGAACGCCTGTCGGTAGCTTGCGAGTCGGGTTGACCCATTTGAATGGCGGTGGTGTTTTCTTTTTTGCTTGCTGTGCACTCAAGTCAGACGTGTGAGCGACGGAACAAACAGTCATCAAGACAAAAACTAAATTTCGAAACATCATACTCATTGATCAATGCTTTTGACGGGGGAGTTACCGATTACGTTGAGTAGCTAGTCCATTGAATGGGACGCGAGCTGGCAACAACGAAGTCTAGTTGGAATCGGAATCTTTGTAGGTGCCAACCAACTGTTCCGGGCTGTCGGGATCTAACTTCCAAAAAGGTGGGGGAATGAAACCTTCCTTTCCAATTCCATAGGCAGGAATGGCGTCCTCTGGTTGGAGTGCGCGAAACTCGATCAATTGCTTTGCCAATTGGTGAACCTTTCCCGGCTTCTGTTTCGCGAGATCTTTCTTTTCATATAAATCTTGGGCGAGATGGTACAAACGAACTCGATGAGTGTCACTTTCTAATTGCTTAATGTCCGTAAACTGCGGACCATTGACCACCAGCTTCCATCCTTCGTCAATAATAGCCAAATGCTCTGACTTGGGACCAGATTGCCCATGATACGAATACCATGGTCTGTCCAACGTTTGTGAGTCTTCGGAATTGAAAAGGGAGATCAATTCAATGCCATCGATCGTGTTATTCGTTAGGGAGGCACATTGACCACCGGCCGCGGCGACAAGCGTTGGTAAAACGTCGATGTAACCACTTACCTGGTCGGAGCTAATCCCTGCTTCAATTTTTGCAGGCCATCGAACGCATGCTGGCACGCGAATTCCGCCCTCGAAAACGGTCAGTTTTGATCCCTTCAAAGGCTTGTTGATATCACGGAGATTCCCTACGCCGCCGTTGTCGCTAAAGAACCAGACGATCGTATTGTCCGACTCTCCCGTTGAATCAATAGCTCGAAGAATGGTGCCGATACCTTCATCCATTCGCCCGATCATTGCTTTGTAGATATCGCGTTTCGTTGCTCCACGGCCGTTCCCTTCCGAGGCATCCACGTACTTTTTCAATGCATCGTCAGGGGCCTGAAATGGGGAGTGCGGAGCATTGAACGGAACGTAGCAGAAATAAGGAGAATCTGACGTCGCAGACTGCCTGATCCATTGGGCAGCGGCGTTAGCAATTAAATCCGTTGCGTACCCTTGTTCACTGGACGTCTCGTACCCTAAATGCCAATCACGAACACCGTCTCGTGAAAGCTCGAAGTAATCGATAGCACCATTGTAGTGGCCGTAAAAATGAGTGAAGCCTTGGCTCAAAGGGTGCCACTTGGCACGTCGATGGCCAAGATGCCATTTGCCGAAGATCCCGCGATTCTCGTAGCCCAGCGTTGCTAACATCTCCGGAAGCGTCACCTCCGACGTTGGCATACCAAAATCGCGATAGGGAGGAATCACTGCCCGGGCACAACCGAATCGAATCGGATAGCGTCCCGTCATCATGCCGGCTCGTGTTGGAGAACACATTGGAGCTACGTAGAACCGATTAAGTGCAATTCCCTCGGCAACCAACGAATCGATGTTAGGCGTCTGAAATTCTTCGTTGTGATAACCTACCGAATTCCAACCAAGATCATCTGCAAGAAGGATGACAATGTTAGGAAGTTCGCTCGTCGTAGAGCGGATCTCTGAAGCACTTTGCGAAGCTTGATCCGCCGCGAAGACACGCGCAGAAAGAAGGATCAAAAGAATCACGGGTGAAGCACTAATGCGGGCAATCATAAATCATTTTCTCGCAGTCCAATGAAATTTGAAGACTCATTGTAAATTGCCGCTGCTTGCCCTCAAAAAAGAAATCAGTCGATAAGTGGCCGACTCGTAGAATTGCTCTAGTCCGATCCCTTGCCCAATCGATAGCGAGCACCACCGCGTTACGGATTCCCAAAAGATCTACAACCTCCTTGCGTAAATTTTCTTGACACGCCATCAAATATCAGTAGATTCAGAATATCCCACGGGGGATCTCTCTTCTCCATCCATGCTATTCAAGATCCGTTATTCAAGCTTCTGTTTCATTTTTCAGGGTCAATGACATGAGAAACGGTCGTCACGCATTTACTCTCGTAGAACTTTTAGTTGTCATAGCGATCATTGGTGTTTTGATTGCGCTTCTTTTGCCAGCCGTCCAACAGGCCCGTGAGGCAGCGCGACGGATGCAGTGTTCTAATAACTTCAAGCAAATGGGATTGGCACTGCATAACTACCACGACACGTTTGGATCGTTCCCCTATGGAGCACGTGCGGGAACAGTTACCTATCCCAATTTGTCAGGGGTGAATTGGAGAACTTCTATCTTGCCGTTTCTCGAACAGAATGCTCTGTTTGATCAACTTGACTTCGAAACTGGAAGTTTTAGCGGGTACCGTAGCTTTCCATTCGCTGGAAGCAATTTGGTCCTCGAAGGGTTGGTTATCGACGGTTACATCTGTCCGTCTAGCCCAGTAGATCCCTTAGTTGCCGCACCTGGCGGGCTTAATAATCCTGCCGATGGAGACAAAGCAGGAATGATGCATCACTATGTCGGCATCGCTGGAGCCTATCCAGATCCTGCGGGCCGCACTGATGTCGTCAAGCAAACTTCCAGGGGATACGCAGCGGGAACTGGCATGCTTCGGCCAGGTCAAGTGACGAAGTTTCGAGATGCTACTGACGGTACCTCGAATAGTCTGGCTGTTGCTGAACAGTCTGCGATGGTTGGGAACGAAGTCATCGCAGCTAACTACGGGGGTGGTTGGACCGGGCAACTAGCAAATTACCCCGTGAGTTCCATTACCAGCAGTTCTGACAATTATTACTACACCGGTCTGACCACCGTACGTTGGCAAATTAACTACGACACCAAGACTTCATCATCGAGTAGCCAACCGTACGAGAACAACACCATTCTCAACTCATTCCACCCTGGCGGGATCTTAGGAATGCTAGGTGATGGATCAACCAGGTTCATTCCCGAAACCATCGACATGGAAACACTGCGGCGTGTCAGCACGTGCAATGATGGCCTCACCGCATCGCTCTAAGTCTTGCAAAAAATGCTCAACAGAGCCAATGAAGTTCGCTAACTCTACAGGCTACTCATGTTAGCTATTTAGATAACCCACAACGGATCCGACCAAAAGAGTTGGTCGGATCCAGATCTCGCGAAGTCAGAGGAGCTTACGGCACAACGTAATTGGCGCGAAAGACACGACTTCCCAACAGAACTCGTATCTTGGACAGTTGTCTAGTTCGCCGTCGCAAAAAAGACCTGGAATTGCCCATTTGCAAAGCCAATTTTTCTTAACGAGCCTACTCAATATCCAGAATAAGACTGCTAACGAGAGCCGTCTTGGCATACTCTTTTCCGTTAACTTTCCCGGCTTCGTCCAGTAAGGTTTTACTTCTGATGGCGTAACGGCCTTTGGAAACTCCATCTAACTTTGCAATGCCGTTTTCGTCAGTTGATAAACGCTGCCGTTCGCCTTTGACATCTGTAATGGAAACACTTAGCTGCTTGGCTGGTTCTCCATCAAGATAAGCGGCAATAACAAGCGTGCTTCCTTCTAATCGTGGGATAAGTTCTAAGCGATAGGAAAGATGCTCGAACGCCTTATCAGCGTCTTTGTTTTTAATGGCATTTGATGTCACGTATTTGCAGAAATACCATTCACGTATGGGCGGTTCTTCTTTGTGTTCCCGAGAGGAACTTTCTTTCGCTTGGGATGTCTGGCTTACTCCACTTCCTGACGCTGGTTTTAGTCGTCGTGACTCTTTCACGCCAATGTCGCATACCGTTGCGAGCATCTTCGCCGGATTTGTTAGGTTAGCCGACATCTCAGCCGTCTCCTCATCCAGTTCAATTTTTTTCATCGGTATCGCTACCGGAGCAGAGTCGGGACTTACCGCGTAAACCTTCGCTTTAAGGATTCGATGAATCATGCTTGCGCGGCCAGGTTCGGGGCTATCGCTGTACCACAATTTAACGACGTTGTCCTCGCCGTCAGGCACCAAGACCCAAAGTGAATGGGCTAAAGAAGGAGTTGGCACAAAGGCAAACGCGACAAGTACGATGATTGCGAATAGACGATTCATAGGTATCGATTTCCGTGGCAGTTTGAGATACTGCAAATTGTGTCAGGAGTGCGTCAGTGTTTAGGAAATCATCTCTACCCACATGACGTAACCGATTATGCCGGCCAATGCGACGCTTATGCCAAGCAGGGCAGTTCCGATTGGACGAGTACGCTTGATCTGCCACCACATGACCACGCCTGAGATTCCCCAGAAGCACATCGTGAAGGACATTGCATCGACGAAGACTGCCCAAATCGATCGAACGTTGACTTCCTCGCCTGGGTATCCGCGTGCTTTGTGAAGTTGAAGGAGGTATCGCCGAAACGACATACTCGACAACTGTGCTTCGCCTTCCTCAGGCTTATCTTCCGTTCCTGAAACTGATCCTGTTGCAACGTCGTATTGAACGTTCCAGGTTTTTTTATCGTCTTTGATTTTGAACGATAACGGTTCCAGGGAAACCGCGGAAATGGACGCCCCTTCAAATCCGCTTCGAGCTAGAATCGTCGGCAATGCCTCTTCGAAGAGCATGATTGGCGAGTCAGCGACTTCCAGGCCAGAATCAATTGCGAATGGGGCTACATTGGCTCGACTCCCTCGTCGCGATGGACTCCGCTGTTCACCAGTTTTCAATTCACCTTTGTTTCCCTTTGGTTTGTCAGCGTCACTCTTTTCATTTTTTGAATCTCCCTGATTCCGCTCGGAATTTGGTTGGTATTCTCCCTTTGCCTCTTTGCTGTTGCCTCCACCGCCGTTACCGCCACCACCTCCGCCTTTGCGTCGACGAGGTTCACGAATCGTTCCGCCATCCGCGGTTTCGTTCAGAAACACCTGGTAGTCTTTTTGATCTGCACCAACGAACGCTGCGTTCAAGCCCGTTCGGCCGTGGGAGATCTTTTCGGGATCGAGCAAGGTATATTTGCTGTCACTCGTTTCATTCAATTCGGCGACCACTAAATTGGCGATGTCGGCAGCAGGAATCATTTGCCCTAAGGATGTCCCTTCAACGGCATCCTGGGAGAAAGACATCTGGAATGTATCCGAGAACCAAGTCGGATGATTGAATAGCACGCCGGTCACTCCGTATAGGAAAACCCACGGCAGGAGAAATAGACCGGTGTACAGATGAAGACGTCTTGTCCACTGCATTGCTTCACGTGAAAAGGCATTCCGTTTCGGTGAAGGCTTGGCGTCAGTGGGCTTTTTCCCCTCAGAATTTTTGGCAGCTTGACGCAATACTTCTAATGGCGACAGCTCCTTCTTACTACCCTCGCCGGGTGCTGCTCCCTTAGACTTCGTTTTGTCCGGTGCATCGGCAATACTTGAGGATGGCGGGTTCATACGGAAACGTTCCTTAGTATGGATCTACGACTAAATTGCGTTAAAAACCAATAGACTGCCAGTAACCCTAACCATCCGTGGTTTTCTTTTTTGCTCGAGCATCCTTGATGATCTGCTTCCGCTGCTCTTGGGTAAGCCTTCCAACAATATTGGGATTCTCCAAGTCTTCTACGGTGAACTTCTGAGCATCCTGGTCTGAGTAGCGTTGGACGTTTTCTGGTTCACTCGGGATCTCCTCCCCTTCACATCCCGTCACGACTAAGATCGTCAGGACGGTCAGCAGACCTGCCAATGAACGGAAGGACGATGTGTAAGTGCGGCAAAAAGTAATCATGGGAGTCGTTCTCTTCTCTATCTCGCTCGTCATCAATGGTCAGGAGCAAACACATTAGTACTGATCAGCGGGCGTCACTTCCCCGAATGATTTCGTACCTAGTGCCACATAGATCTGCTCGTTGATCGTTTCTGAGATAAAGTGCACCGAGCCATCTCCAAAGATGAACAATCCTCCGCCTGGGTGATCGCTACGGAACGCGGCGGCGCCATAAGTCAAAGCATCGGTGGGCAGCGAGGCAGGAGTTGTTGTCGTATCCGTGTTGAATTTGTAGGCAACGGTGCCGTAGCCATATCCTCCCCAACCACATGCCCAGGCAGGACCATTTTCGGATCGAACTTCCGGTGTGGCTGGATCGCTATCGTCATCAACCGTATAGCTGTAGGTCGACTCGCCAACCATGAACGTGTTCGAGAGCCCGTCGGTGATGTCTCGCATCTTGCGATGCTTATAGATTCCGATCATCCCCATTTCTTCTCCATCGTCGGGGTGAGGGTTGCCAGACCGAACACCAATTCGACTCCCCTTGATGCTGCGGTTACCGATACAAGCAAGATAGCTACTTGGGGCAAGGACTCGTGTTACTCCACCGAAAGTACCGGGTGGCTCCGGCATCGAGGGGCAAAGAAAGAGCTGCAACGACGTTCCAGCCCATTGAAAATTGTTCCCCTCAGCTGTTCGCGACACATAACTTCCGTTGACGCTAAAGTCATACGAATCGCCAGCGATCGTGCTAAATGGCTCCTCCATTTTGTAGATATCGCGAAGAGCACGCTGTTCGACGTATGGGAGAATCTGAACGAATAGACTGTTATGGTCGCCTCGTCCTCCCCCGGTTCCAAATTCAACACGATAGGCCGCACAAGGAAGCTCGCGCATCGTGTCATGGAAGTTGTGAGAGGCGAGTCCAATCTGGCGTAAGTTATTTTGACAACTCATACGCCGAGCGGCCTCTCGTGCCTGCTGCACTGCTGGAAGAAGTAAAGCGATGAGAACGCCAATAATGGCAATTACGACTAAGAGTTCGACAAGTGTGAACGCTTTGTGAGTACGAATAGCCAGCTTGCCGCGCAACATTTGGAAAATCTCCGTGAATCAAATCATTATGGATGTGCGATACTTCTGACGATCCTTCGAATGATTCGTATCAAAGAATCGAAGTGATGCGCCAAAGCAACGCGAAGAATCAAAGGTATCGGGGCCTAGCATGGCTGGAGGGCGACAGAGTGCAGACCTCTGTCGAATCTGGCTGTTCGAGCTTTCGTGTGGAGCACAGAACGTGTTCTGGCACTTCACAAAGCATCTCGTTCTCGGCAATTACCAATGACTAAAGTCAAAATTCGACTTTCGCCAAGTACATACGAAAAAGGAGGAGCGGCAGGGACAAGAAAGATGACACTTTGTCTCAATTCGCCTTGAGACGGACGCTTACTTTTGGCCGAATAGTGCTGTGCAGCAAACCGAATGAGATATTCACATCCCTAAGGGTTCAGCACGGGAGATGTTCTTGGGACTAACGGATAATCATCAACGGAAGAATTATTTTCACCCACTAGCATCCACGGAGTGAGCTGCTCCATCGAAGGTGTTATTGCAACTCGATGATTTAAGACCGCCAACGCTTTTTGCCGTCGAAGTTGGAATCGAGGGTCGACGGGAGGCAATTCACCATGAATGAGCTGGTACGCTTCCCGATAATGAATGACTAATTCCAACCAGGCAAACCATTTCATTGGCGGTGCTCCGTTGAGTTGTTCGATCGACTCATCTAATGAATTATCAAGTAGTTCTTTGGAACGACGCAGCGACTCATTCGCTTTATCTAACTGCCCTGAGTGATGGTAGGCAATTGCGAGAAGGGGCAAGCCAATTCCAATCCCACGCCAGTCAGGCACATCGGTATGAGATTCCTGTAAACGGTCGATGGCCTGATCGATATTACCTAGCCTCAGGTGTGCCCAACCAGCGAGATACGGTTTAACACCAAAGGGCATTAATGAGCTTCGCGTCGGCTCACCTGAAGGCAACGAGGATTGGTCAAGAATAAGCTGTTCGGCCTGCTGCAGAACACGCAACAAATCAACTCGCGTTTGCTCGCCCACAAGTTGGCCACGAAGTTTTGTTCCAATGAATCCTCCCTGTGAAGATTCCAATTGATGAACGATTTGAGAGCAGGCCTCCTTATCGCCATAACAATGAAGCAAAAGGGAAACACCTTGAAATTCAATTCCGTCGACAGGAGCCCCCAACTCAATTGCCTTTGAATAATCGGCAAATGCAGCATCCCAAATTCCAAGACGTGCGAGTAGCGATGCACGTTCCACCCAAACCGAAAAGTGTTCAGGCGATTCCTTCGTTGCTTGCGTAAAAGCCTGATAGGCTTCTTCCCAATGGCCCGATTGAACATACGCTTCGCCGGTGACCAGTAAAGAATTGGCTTTTTTCAATCGTTGCGTAAAGCTCTCGATTTCCTCCTTAGAACGATTGGCACGCATTTCGTATTCCCGTGCTTGCTCCATCGCTCGATATGCGACATGGGCTTGCCACAAGCTGACAGTTGTGGCAAGGATTAAAGATAATAAGATGACAGAAGCAGTCGTCAAAGCAATCCGATTACGCCTTGCGAATTTCGAGAAGAGATACCATCTCGAAGTCGGACGAGCCTCGACTGTCTCTTCACGCAAGTAACGTTTGACGTCATCAGCCAATGCCGCAGCACTCACATAGCGTCGTGAGCGATCCTTCTCAAGCGCTTTCATCACGATACAGTCGAGATCTCCTTTTAGAAGTGATTTAAGCTGCACTGAGTCGAGTCGCCGGTTTTTGGACATTGTCGCGGAGCTATCAGCTCCCATCGTGCTGACCCGTGTACTTGGGCGAGGCGGTTCGTCATCGCGAATTAGTCGTCTTAACTCATCAAAACTAGCCCCGCTGACGCGCGCAGAATTCACCGGCGTTTCGCCGGTAAGAAGTTCATAAAGAACGACTCCTAAAGAATAAATATCACTCCGCGTATCCACATCAGTGTTACTCATTTCAGCCTGCTCTGGACTCATGTAAGCAGGCGTCCCCATCATGGCCGCGAATCGCGTGTAGATTGTTTGGGCAACGAGATCGTACGTCATCGCTTTGACGAGCCCAAAGTCAATAACCTTTGGAACGGCACGACCATCTTGCATCGTGACTAAAATGTTCGATGGCTTGAGATCTCGATGGATAATGCTTTTCTGATGAGCGTGTTGGACTGCGCCACAAATCGAAATGAATAGCTCGAGACGCTGGCGAATATCTAAACGATGGTTGTCACAGAACTCATCGAGTCTTACACCTCGAATCAGCTCCATAACGAAGTACGGCTGTTTTGTTTCTGTGACTCCAGCGTCAAAGATTCGAGCAATATTTTCGTGGTCCATCATCGCTAACGCTTGGCGTTCTGCCTCGAAGCGACTTACGATTTGCTGCGAAGCGATACCAGGCTTAACGATCTTAATTGCCACCCGTCTACGAACAGGCTCCAATTGATCAGCGACGAAAACGAGTCCAAAGCCCCCTTCCCCGATCAGTTACATAAGTTTATAGGAACCGATCATCGTACCAGGAGCGTACTCAGGTTCCTGCCACTCTATGTTTTTCTCTAGCTTGGGAGCATTGGGCGATGGCTGAACAATTGCCGAAAGAGGCCTGTCGACGAGATTTCTTTCACGGTCGTTTTCTTCGAGTAACGCCACAATTGCGTCGTGAAGTTCGTCGTTTCCCATGCACGCATCGCGAACGTAGGCATTGCGTTGTTCAACTGGTTCTATTTCCAACGCATTACAGAAAATGGACTTTTCCAGCTCGATCGACATCCCGAGTATCCGTGCGTGCTGTTAAAGAATAGTCTGACTAGGTAATACGCGAATGCCGGCCAATCGGGGCCATTCTTAGTCAAATTCTTAAGCCTTCGATCCCAATTCACGACCGAGCCAAGCACGGACGAAAGCCCAATTTCTCTTTACTGTTCGTGGCGACATCTCTAGGACCTCAGCAGTTTCATCGATCGTTAGCCCGACAAAATACCGAAGCTCTACTAACCTCGCTAACGCAGGATCGGATTCCGAGAGCTTCGTAAGTGCTTGATCTAGATCCAGGAGGTCATCAAGATTTGGAAAGTTCACAACGACATCGTAGTCTTCGATGCTAAATCGATTGAGATTACCGCCACGCTTGAGACTCTTACGGCGACGAATGTTCTCGATGACAATATGTCGCATCACCTCGCCAGCCGTGGCGTAAAAATGCCCACGGTTCTCCCAGTGCTTCTTTTCGCCTCGCGCTATTCGAAGATAGGCTTCATGCACGAGAGACGTTACCTGAAGCGTTTGCCCACTGGGCACGTTACGCAAACGGAAACTAGCTAAGCGACGCAATTCCGAGTAGATCAACGGAAGCAAGTCGTTCGAGCATTCATTGCCTGAAGGGAGTTGGTTTAGAATCGGCGTAATGGTGGACATTGCGTACCATGCGATTCGTTAGAAATGAATTACGACGAAGCCTAATCGAAAAACTTCCCACCCCTAGGAAGATAATTTGAGCGATCAAGCCCTGCGCTCAGCATCGAGGGGCTACACTTAATGAGACTGATTCTCACCAATGCAGACATTGCTGTCAATCAGTAAGACTAGAAATTCTTAGCACGCGAACTTATTGAACTTCGGAGAAAGAAGTTGCGCTGAACTTCCAACCGATGATTGGTCGACGTCCTGAACGGATCTACGGATCTGTAATCTGTTCGGCCCTACGAATTTCACATCGTAGTCAATTGTAGCTTCGTAAAAGTCACTTTGCTGACAGAGGCATGCCGTATCGTCGTCAATCATCTTCTTACGTTTGGGCGATTCGCCGCGAGCGCGGGCAAATGATCAAGACCGTCCAGGAACTTTCGCGACATATCCTGTTTGGGATCCACGCTAAGAGCTTCCTGGAATGCCAATCGGGCCTCATGATCTCTATTTTCCTGGGAGAAGAGCACACCCATGTTGTGATGGGCGATGGCAGGACCCACCGCGTTTTCATAGGTTGCATAAGCTTCCTCTAGTCGATTCTGCTTAAAAAGGGCCCTTGCTAGATTGGTCTGCGCTTGCGGATGACTGGGGGATATTTCTAGCGCTTGGCGAAACTCCCCTTCTGCTCTTTCTAACTTACCTCGTTGCAAGTAAAAGAAACCGAAATCGTTGTGAAGGTCTGGATCGTTAGGAGATTTGGAAAGAGCGATGGTGAACTCGCTTTCCGCCTTGTCTGAGATGCCGAGCTCATCGTAAAGGATGGCTAGTTGCTTGGAGTAATCATGAGCCTGCGGGTCCTCGGCGCGTGCTCGTTCCAACAGTAATGCCGCTTCTCGAAAGTGACCCTCTTGATGAAGCGTTTGAGCAGTCACCAAGCACGCTTTTACCTTGGGGTTCTTAGTCGAAGCAGGCTTTGCTACGTTGACGGCATTGCCTGATTCCAAACTTGGTGACTTTGGGCTCCATGTTTTGCAGCCAACCAACGTCACTAATACGATTGAAACAAGGAATAGTACTTGGCAACTTCGGATCATGGTTTGCTCCTTAGTAGCCAAATTGAATGGAATTGCCAGTGCCAGGGTTACCAGAGAATCCCTGAGCACTGCCTGTCCTGATTTGTGAGCCGCCAAGATACGTACTCGAAACGCTCGGTGCTTCTATTCCATACATCGGTTCCGCTTTCGCGTACCCAAGCACTACCCATTGCTGCGGCTCGGGAAAGTCCGTCTTGGCGAGAATGCCTTGAATGTAGGCTAGCCGTAGCTGATCCAGCTCTTGGTTTTCCGATACTTCGATAACAATCGGTGAACCAAGGCGTATCGCTAAGTCAGGAAGATCGGCCAAGTGACGTTTTCCGAATGGCCCGAGCTCCGCCGATGCACCAATCCACTCTGCCCTGTAGATAGTTAGTTTGTCGATATCGGCAGCGTTGGTATGCACTTGTTGCCATCCGCAGGCATACGTGCCCAGAGGCTGTGGTACTGCTCCCGGCGGGATATCGGCACATCGATCCCAACAGAAAGGGCTGCCACATTTGGTACAACAACCCGTCTGCCACAGACAGATCGTTAGAACCAGCATCGCCCATGCTTTGTTTTGAAATTGGGTCATGGCGTAATCACTCACGCTTCTGTTTTTTGAAGCAAACTATTTGTACAGGATTGGTTGATCACAGCAGTTGAATGCACGACCTGTCGGACCGATTAGGAATTGGCATTCATCACAATGATTTCCCACGTGTTGACGGTGATAGTCAGTACGAACGGGACTGCGATATCCCTTGGTGTGACGACTTTCGAGTCGATTCAAGAGAAAGAATTCGATATCGTTTGGTTCGTGAATATCATCACCAGGCAACGCTGGCCCGGTACATGCGTCGATGGGATGGACCAACTGAGGAGTGATCAAAACGACAAGCTCCTGCTCATCCGCAGATGTCTGATTCAAACCACCTGTACTTCCAATGACAGGAAGATCGCCCCAGAACGGAATTCTTTGGGCATTACTTCCAAAGTTATGTTGAATCAGTCCAGCAACCGCCAATGTCTGCCCTTCTCGCAGTTCGACTGTAGTACTGAAATCGTTTGATTGAAGCCCCGACACACTCGTCCCACCTGCCGCACTACTACCACCAACATTCGTTCCAAGGTTTTCATCTCGGCTACTGACCGTCGCATTGACAACCAGACGTATACGATCCCGATCAACAATGTTGGGGGTGAAATTGAGCTGCACACCGAAAGGTATGAACTGCACTCCCTGCGCGGAACCACCATTTGTGATGATTGCTGACGGAACAGGAAACTGTCCGCCTGCACTAAAACTTGCCGTCTGCCCGTTAAGGGTAGTCAGCGTTGGCTCCGCGAGTGACTTTGCAAGGTCCAACTGACGCAATGCTCGGATGGCGATATCGATCTGGCCCCCATCTAATGAGGCCATGATATTCCCGGCATTTGCCGAAGATGACAAACCTCCGGAAAGAATGCCTGCGGTCGTTTGCTGAAATACGGTTCCGGCGTCGTTTGCAACCGAGAAATCCATTCCAATACTGCGTGCGGCGCTGCGATTGACCTCAGCAACGGTCACTTTCAGCATGACTTGCTGGTCGCCCGGGATCTGTAACAAGTTGACAATATTTGCATCACGAAGCGTCTGAGAAAGTGTATCAATCTGCTGCTGCACGACATTATCTGTCACTGTAGCTACCGTTTGATCTCGGAGCACGATCTCGCCATTTTGAAGCTGTGGTCGCGATGCAGTGCCTGGAGCATTTGCGGCGACAACCTGCAAGATTTGAACAGCCTCGATCGAGTCTTTCGCCTGTCCTCGGACGATCAGTTGATTTCCTACAAATTGCAGTTCGACATAACTATTGGGAAATGCCTGATTGATCTCGTTGCTCAAGTTCGTATAGGTCGCTGACAACTGCTGCGCCGTTTCTACATCAGGCAGCACACGAATTAAATAACTAAGGATCCTCTGTCCACTTTGCTGTGTTGGGTCAGCAACCCAAATATTTAGGACTGTCGTACCTCGCCGAACGCCTACCAACGAGATTTCTCTGTCAGAGATAACCTGATAAGTGGCGATCCGGTCATCTGGAAGATAGATCCGGATGGGAGTTTCCTTAAAAACGAGAATTCGAGGTCGCCCTTCGATAATCGTTAGAGTGTTTTCAGGGTCAATTGTTCCTTGAACAAACTCCCCATACTCTTTTTGAATAGCCTCCGAAGGCTGAGGCACTCTCAACCCCGGCGGAATATCTTCCAGTCGTTCGAGCCGATCGACTTGCGGTATCACTGGCGGCTGGTCCACGAACACCGGAGGTTGAGCGACCTCTAACGGACGACTTGGGGCCTGAGCGATACGAACCGTCGACAAAGGCTGGTCTGTCTGAAAATTGTGAACAAGTGGTTGCTGCGTACTCTGAGCCGTTGCAGAAGAAATCGCCCCACCAAGAACGATTAAGATTGCCAGCGATTTATTGAACAAGAATGCACGCAACATCGAGCCATACCAGGTTCGAGGAATGTCCGTGCGCAATGTGATCCATTGAATTGCACGGCTCTGCTGATTATCAAGTCCCTTTGCGTGCTACCTTACAGCAACACGACTTGATATCGGCAAAATCGTTGCATGCGATGCAGCCCGTTTATCCGAAACGGCTGAGATTTGGAAGTGTCTTAACGCCCACCCATGCTAGCAAGGCACTTATGGAACGTAATGTTCTGGTCAAATGTATTATGTAACGAGACTTCTTGTCCGACTTCCAGCAAAGGCTTTGTGCGAGAAGTCGTTTCAATTACAAAACCAGCCTTCTTGTTAGTGGCAACAGTAATCCATGGTCTCGCATTTAGCTTGCGGGAAAGTACCTCGCCTGACGATGAGCAAAAATAGATATCAATGGAAAAACGCATGAACTGCGTGTGCACGGAATGACACGGGGCGAGCAGAAGCCCTTCGTTGCTTTCTAACCGTCGAGCAAGCTGAAGCCCTCGAAACCGGCTCCAAAATGTCATCGCCAATTGCAGTCGCGTAAGCAATACAGCTCCAGATTGCGCATCGATCAACTGAGTAGTCGGTCGCATTAGAAGTTGCGTACTTGGGTAAAAGTATCTGCCATTTGGATCAACTGGATGAATACCGGGCCAAGCGTCCAGACAAAGAGCCCCGGCAGAAAACAGATCACCAGTGGGAACATTCTCTTCGTAGCGAGTCCCATGGCGAACATATTGGCCCGTTCTCGACGGCGTGAACGCAAGTCATCTGCCTGTCTTCTAAGAACGTCGGAAATCCCCATACCCACTTGATCTGCTTGTACAAGTGCCGATGTCAAAATGGATAGTCCTGGCACATCAGCTCGCCACGCAAGACGGCGAAGACACTCTGAGCGCGCACGACCAGACATAACATCAGCTTGGTAACTCCGAAGCTCTTTGCCCAGCGGTCGAATTGCTAGGCGTGTCTCCATGACACGGGAGAGCGCCGCATCAAACCCAAGGCCAGCTTGGCTAAGTGTCGCTAATAGTTCCATTGCTAATGGCAAGTCTTGTTCAATTTTTTGTACCCGATCCCTTCGTCGCTGACGAACGATAAGCCATGGCGTGAGGCCAAGCGTGACCGCAAGAAACCAGGGGGCTAGGTAGGCAAGCGGAAGAAAAACTTCTCCCGTACCTCCAGGGACCAATGTAATCGTCCGAATCATCAGCAACTGTGCGCCGCTAAAAACAAACAGAAGAGCAACGATCGCTCCAACAGCCACAAACATGATCGTGGAGACTAGCCACCAAGTCCATGCGTCCTCACTTCGATACCCTGCACGATACAACCAGCGTTTAAGCCAAGCCATATCTCGAAGATCTGTCTCGCTTGTCTCGACACTTTCCTCGTTAGAATTCCAACGTGATTGAGTCAATTGCCAGGCCCGCAGCATACGCCACAGTAGGGCAATTCCAATAAATGAAATCCCCCAAAAGCTCGCAACGAAGAAAATCCAAAAGTTACTCATTTCAAAATTTCGGCCGGCTCATCCAATGCATCCAAACGATTCCAACAGCTTGCAGCAGCATCGAGCCTGCAACAAAAAACTCCCCCGTTGGTGAAGTAACGAATGCCTTCATCTGATCTGGACTATTTCTCCACATTACTAACGCAATAAAGTAAGTCAGTCCGAGAATTGCGATCGTCGATATATCGGACTGCGTCGCATTCGATCGAATGCGACGGGCAATTTCCAAACGATCACGAATCGTTTGCCCAACAGCGGAAAGTGTAGGTGTCAGATTTCCGCCTACTTCCCAGTGAACAGACAATGCGGAGGCGAATAATAGGTAGGTATCAAGTGGAATACGAGCAGCGAGTTGAGCAAAAACGGTCCGAGCATCCTCGCCGAAATTGATTTTCCCTAATATCTCTTTGAACTGCCCACGAAGAGGATCTCGCAGTTCTTCGATAACAACGCTCATCGACGTGCTGAGACCAGCCCCTGCTCCCAGGGTTCCAATCATCAGGTCAATTGCTTCGGCCAATTGCTCTTCCAATTTTGCAGCCTGCCGCTGTGCATTCCAGACTTCCAAAATCACGAGGAGCAATGCAACGATCAGCCCCATCGTTAGAGAAATCACGACACTTAAGCCAACCAACCAAAACACCATAACCGATGCAAACGCTCCGCAAATCCAGGGAAGCCAAAGATAGCGGCGAATAACTTGGCGTTGTGGTAGCGGTTGGGTATTTTGCTCGTCGATTAGCTCGACAATTTCAAGGGATTGAAAGCGATCCAGGGCTAACGCACGCAACTGAGCCTGATGCATTCGATACGCCACCATGCCAAGGACACCAATCGTTCCGAGTAGGATTACCGTTCCCACTACGATCCTCCGGCCTGAAACAGCGACATAGGAAGGTCGGTTCCGAGAGCTCGGAGTTGATCAACCACGCGAGGAACAATTCCTGTGCTTTGATGTTGCCCCTGAATTCGTTTGCCCTCACGGCCTTGATGACGGAAGCGATAGATCTCTTGAAGTTGGGGCGTATTTCCCTCGAGTCCGGCGATTTCTGCAATGGATTCCACCCGACGTACACCATCTTCATAGCGACGCACATGCACGATGACCTGGATTGCAGAAACGATTTGCTCTCGAATGGCACGTGAAGGTAGATCAAGTCCTGCCATCAATACCATGGTCTCAAGTCGGCTCAAAGCGTCTCGGGGACTGTTTGCGTGAATCGTCGTCAAGCTTCCATCATGCCCAGTATTCATCGCCTGAAGCATATCGAGTGCTTCGCCGCTACGCACTTCCCCTATAATGATTCGATCCGGTCGCATACGCAGCGAATTCACCATGAGGTCACGTGATGTTATGACTCCTCGCCCCTCAACATTTGGAGGACGGGTTTCCATTCGGACGACATGTGTTTGATCGAGCATTAGTTCTGCCGCATCCTCAATCGTCACGATTCTCTCGCGGTCAGGAATCGATTCAGCTACCGCGCCAAGGAACGTCGATTTACCAGAGCCAGTACCACCGGAGACAAGGATGTTACGCCGACCAATCACCATGTATTGCAAGAACTGGTGCATAGTTTCCGAGAACATACCTAGTTGCAGCAGATCATCGGCTCTTAGACGTCGCTTGCCAAAACGACGAATCGAAAGTGTTGGGCCATCGATCGTTGCCGGTGGGAGCGTTGCATTTACACGACTGCCATCCGCTAAACGAGCGTCGACCATTGGCGAACCTTCATCGATACGGCGTCCTACTCGAGAAGCAATTCGCTGAATTATACGGATGAGATGGTCATCATCGCGAAATTGAACTTTAGTCTGTTCTAACTGGCCAAATCTCTCCACGTAAATCTGATGTGGCCCATTTACCAGAATATCGGTTACCGCCGGATCTGCCATCAGGCTGGCCAAAGGACCGACGCCTAAGGTTTCCTCCAAAAGATCATCGACCAACCGAGCCCGTTCCTGATCATTCAATGGAACGACAGTTTCTTCGAGTGCCTGATCGACAAAATCCCGTACGAAGCGATTCAGATCCGATTCACTTGCCCCGATTAAGTTACGACGATCTAGGTCATCGAGTAACGTTCGATGCAAATCAGCCTTAACGTTTAAGTAGTTAACGCTTCCAGATTCATTCGCCAACGGAACTGAAGTTTGCAGCGTTTGGCTGCGTTTCTTCTCTTCACGCTTCATCCGCTGAAGGGGAACGGACGCAGTATTGCGACCAAAAAGATCACGCAGTGAATCGTCGCTCATCGATGCTCCTTCAGCTGAACTTCCAGGAGACCGTGACCATTTTTCACATCTTGGCTCGAGTTTCCATTAACCGGAAATGCAACACCGTTGGCATGTAGCTCACCGCGTGTCTTCGCTACTTCATTTATGAAACGCTTAAGTTCGCGTCCAAACCCAAAGTAGCCTCGAGCCGTTGTCGCGATGGGAATGCCTGTGTTTGCAGCACCAATAACGTTTCGATCGTATGGAAACACCCAGTCAATCGGACGCCGAAGTCTTGTTGCAATGTCGCTTGGACTTAAACTCCCCGATACGCGTTGCTGACGATTTAAAATGATCTCCGTTTGATCTGCTGGATAGGAGAACTTCTCGAGGAGCTCAATTAGCTTGGCCGTTCCAAGAAGAGTTGGAATGACGTTTTCTGTGACAACAAAAGCCCGTGATGTCAAATCAAGAATTGCCAATGAAATCGCATCAAATACGGGAAACGTATCGACAACTACGTAGTTGTAAGAGCGGCGAGCAAGTGACAAGACTTGCGTCATGACTTCCTCATCGACCTTTGCTGCCTCGACGGCATCTCTTGGCGCCGCCAACAAATGGAGTCCAGACGAGTGAGTTACCGCCATCTCTTGAATGAGCGTGGTATCCAAACGGCTCTGTTCCTTTGCCGCTTCCGTGAGGGTTGCCGAAGGCCGGAGATCAAGCATCGACGCAGCAACTCCAAGTTGTAGTGATGCATCGACCAGCAATACTTGTCCAGGGAACTGCTGAGCAAGTCCAACCGCGGTGTTAATGGCCAAGGTAGATTTGCCAACACCGCCTTTGTTGCTAACAAAGGCAACTACAGCTCCAAGTTTCGCCGGCGCCTTCTGAGCACTCTTCTCTACGCGTCGGACTAACTCATCAAGTTCTCCAAGCGAGAATGGATAGTGAAGGAAATCCTTCACGCCGCTCCTCAGCACATCAATTACGACCTGACTTTCAGACGTGCTCCCAGAGAATGCCCCGTCCCTGATTACGCCGACAACTGTCGTGTTTGGAGAAACGGCAGACATCTCTCTCGCAAACGATTGAATCGGCAAACTATTATCTCGCATCTCAACCAATGCAATTTCCGGATGGCGAGTGCGAGCGATCTCGACAGCTTGACGATTGTCTTGAGCGGCTACCACGACGAACGAGCGATCCTCGAACGACGACAACAAATCTTGCAATTCGTCTCGTAACTTTGGGTCCCGGGTAACGGTAAGTACTTGAGGTTTGGTGGACACGAGCGTTAGTCTTCTAAGAATTCATTCGCGGGGGTCAACGATAGGCAATAAGTCTGGACAAAGTTATCTTGAGACAAGCTAAGGAGTTGGTGGTATTCCTCGAGACTTGGACGGTCATCACCCTCAGCGTCGAGCAACAATCGATTTGTCGCATTTGTTTCAGCCACGTGACCGGCCTGAGGCTCGCCATCTATCACAAAGCCAAATCCGACGATGCGATCCGAAACGGAAGGAGCATAAATGGCAACGTATCCAGTTGGAGAAGTTGCTGGGTCTAATTCTTGGTCAGGAGCGATGTTGCCAACGCTATACCAACTGGGTAGTTTGCCTTCCGCGATAATGATTGCATGAACAATTGAATCGTTCCATTCGTCGAGTGAAGCCGCGTATTGAACGCCGCCAACAGGCTCTCCATCTTGCTTTACAATAGGCGGTCCCATCGCCAATGCAGGAGTGATCGAGGCGATTGAAGCTGATCTAAGGCATATTCCCCGATAGATCGCCTCGCTTGGTCTTGACGGTGTGCGGATTGTCGCACGTCCGAAAAGGTATGGCTGCGGCATAGAATCATTTCGAACACCATCAACCGGAGCGACTGCCGAGCGTCTTATGCGGGCTATGAAAGTTCTCTCAGTTTCGCTGTACTCTAAGTCTCCGTTGGGAACGTTTTCAGCATTCGACGCGAGATTAGGTATCCATCGCTTTCCGCGGGGATCTTCTACGACGCCTCCTGATGGTGGTAAATCATTATTAATGCTCAAAACAGATTGCTGAGTAGCGTACGATTCGAAGTTCTGATCGATGTTTGGGTGAAAAGTTTGAGCTGCCAGCCAGCGCGGCTTATCTCGGTTCGAGTCGCCCGTGAGCTCTTCTCGAAGTCCTGCGATTGCGGCAGTATCGGTTGCCGACTGCATCTGTCGAAAGTGGACTCTCGCCAATCCCAAATCAATGACTAATGCCGCCATTCCAAGAACTATCCAAAGCAACATAGCAAATAAAACCAGCACGTAGCCTTGTCGTTGTCTTTGTAGACATCGGGAGATTCTCATCACTCTCCCCCCTTATCGTTTGCATTTCCCCCGTCTTCCAAGGGTAATAAATCACCAAGGTTCAGCGGTTTCGTGGGTGAGCTCTTTCGATCCCCTAAGAAGACAATCGGTTGACGATCGCTTCCAATCATCGAGTCGAGAACATGAACTGATTCTGTAGGGTCTGCTGAATCGGAAATTGGCTCGACATCATTCTCATTTCTATTTCCCCTGAGGATGGCCGTTAATCGCGTTTCAACGGCCAAAACCTCACTCAATTTTGAGATCTCATCCGGAGAAACGGCGATGACCATGGGAGATTGAACATCTTGTTGGGTACTACCATTAACCGCACCATGCATCCGCATTGCCGACGAGCCAGGCGGTGCAATCACAGTCGCTCCGCGGAGAACGACCTGGGTATGAGCTCCGGCATCGAGTCGTAGACCACCTTGCCGAATTGCGGAGGAAACCGCTAGATCTTTGGCACCAATACGCTGTGCCATCTTTTGGAAATCAACCGGCCGTGTGGCGATCAGGTCGAATCGATCCCCCAGCCCAAGCCCCGCGACTCCGTTAAGCTTGGACGCATCGACCGTATAAGCAACTTGTCCGGCAGGCACAGCCGCAGAAAGCCCAGACGATGTTCCTACAGGGAAGAAATCTTGTTCCGTAAAGAACGTTCCAGGCGCTTTGGCGCGTCGAACGACGCGACCCACAATTTGATCTGAAGTCGCCAGAACATTCAGATCTTTCACTTGTTCATCGGCGAGCAGGATGGTCCGTGGCTGTCTCGCTCCACCAGGTATTAACTGCGATAGGTGCAACTCCGTATACGGAATCGTTTCTCGTGGAGTAACGACTACTCGCGTCATTCCCTCAGGAATATTTGATTCCAGTTCGGCACTTGGACGTCCCGAGTGAGCGACGACGGTAATAGGAACGTCCATTGCCAGTACTTCGGTGACTGAAGGTATGTCACCTTCGTGAACTGCTAAAACGACCTCTTCAACAGGAGTGTTTCTTGTTGATGTACCATCGATTAACGAAGATGAGGTAGTCGTTTTGGCACGGCGATAAACGGGTGTAATTACTTGAACATCGCTGGCGATTAAATGCGGTTCGGAAATATCTTTGTCGCGAGATTTCGTTGATTGTTTGCCAGCCATCATGGACGACGCAAGAAGACCATTTCCGGCCAATGCTCCACCGCTACCTACTTTTTCGATGGGAACGCTTGCAAGAAGGTCAACTTTATCGCCAATGTTCAAGCCGTGGATGCCAACTAGCTTACCCGCCTCTAGCGTGTAGGCCTTCATTCCATTAGGAACACCACCGACAGTTCCAGCTCGAGTTCCCTCAGGTAAGAAATTACCCTCCGTAAAACCGAAATTGGCTGATTTGTTCCGATCAAGCACGCGACCGATGATATTTCCCAAACGCAGATAAGCACCTCCCACTTCGTCGACATTGGGCAAAGGCACTTCGTCGCCGGACGAAAGAATAAAGACAGGATAGGTTCCTCCTTGAATTTCTTTTGTTTCAATCGACTGAACGACACCTTCTGTGATCTCGCCACTCAGAGTCGTTCCTTTGAGCTTACTACCCACGGCAGAGGCCGGCGGCATTTTCATGTAGCGGATTTGGCCGGTTTCGAAATCGATGAGATCATCCCGTCCAACACGATGGTAGGCTGCCAAGGGACGAGGGTTTGATGGGATCTGCAGCGTTGGCGGTTCCGGAGCTTTCAAAAATGGAATTTCGATTCCAAGTGCTACCAGCGTGCCTAACGTGCCTGCGAATAACACGGCCGGCAAAACCAACACAAGAAGCAGTGGCAGGAAAATGGACGGGCGTCGGGACGAAGTATTTCTTTTGGCCATGTTCAATTTCGCAAATTAAGGCGTAAATATTTCTCTGCGATAGATCGCCTGGCCAGTTACGATCCGTCGATATGGCCTCACTTGTGTGCCCCATTCATATTGACGTCCGAGTCCATTCTCACCGCCATAAAGTTCAACTCTTGGGTCAAGTCGATTGGGAGCACCAACGTTAAACTCTGAACTTGGGTTTGAAACTTCGATGAACTTGGTGTTTGGATCACCGAACTGGGAGTCAGCAAGAGGCGACTCCATTGCCGTCAAAAATGCGGAGTGCACCGGGTAATTGATACGAAGAGCAACAACACCACCACGATCGGTCATCGGAGGGAAAACGCTATCGCCTGACTCATCGACCAGTTCCTCGACTACATCGATCCAGTCGCCATCTTCGGAGAAGTCCGCGTCAAAGGTTCTAGCAATTTGAATCCGGGTCTGACCACCAATTTGCCGTTCTCGCGCTCCAGGAATACGAAACGTTTCACCGTCGTCGACCATGACAACGGAAAGCTGTCGATTGACCAAAGGCCAAGATTGAATTGTCTCAGCAAGGTTTTCTCCCTCGCTGTACTCGTAAATCAGAAGCGATTCCCTGAAGAGCGAATCCTCAATGGTCTCGGTTCTAAGAACTTCTCGTAAACTTGGTGCTGTTACGCTGGCTGGGGTTCGAGAAACCTCTCTAGCCAAAAGATCGGCCGATAACTGCACTTGCTGTGCCACGTAAAGAGCATGTCCGAAGGTAAAAATTGCCCCTAGCAGGAGGTAAAGCACCAACGCAACAAGGGCGAATTCGACCAGGGATTGACCTTTCCTTTGCGTATTCATGTCACTTTCCGAGGCTATACGATACTATCTTTGAAATTAGCAGTCCTGTTGCTATACGATGTCTACCTTGTAAATCCATTCCAATATTCCACAACCCACTAGACCTGCTAAGATTGCCGGTACGTAGGCGTAGTCTTTCTGGCCACGCAATGCGGCAATAATTGCCAGAACTCCGCCAGCTATGGCCATGGCCAGAAGCGTTATCAATAGCCCAATTGGACCGATCACCCAACCCAAAGTTGTGATCAATTTCACGTCTCCCCCTCCCAGAGCGCCGAGCCAGAAGAAGGGTAACGTAGCAATCACACCTAAGCCGAAGCCTAGAGTCAGGGCTATCCAAGGGAGTTCAATCCAACCAATCACCTTGGCAACCAACCCCCAGCACAGCAGGACAATGGAAAGCCAATCTGGTATCTCTCGCGTCCGTAGATCACAGACAGTTGCGATCGCCAGCACGCACAAGGGCACCAAAATTGTCCAATCAACCGTCACGAAATGCCTGATGGATTTGGTCGTAAAATGAGAACCCCCGTGGGCCGCACAAGGCAAACCCACGGAGGTCCTACGCAAAGGTACGCGTAATAAGCGTAGCTATCTTCTACTCGCCCGCTTCCAGCACCAAACCGCCAAATGCGTTACGAGGAGTCGTATTTAGGCCGACATTTACACCTAGACGCGGGGTCTCGGAATTTGCTGCAATTCCTTGAGCATCCAACGCAATCGTGCCTTCTTCGGCTGACGTGGTTTCAATAAGTTTGCCACTGGCGATCGGGCCGTTATCGTCAACATGAGCCCCTGGCAAAACGGTAGCAACAGCAGCGATCAGGTCGCTGGTTTTGTGACCGAAGACGGAAACAGCTGCAGCACAGATTAGGGCCACGCCAGCGATGATCAAACCGTATTCGACTAAACCCTGCCCCTTACGGTTTCGGAAAAGCTTCAAAATCATGGGGAGAACACCTTGTCATAAAAATCTAACATTTGGAACATAATCCCGCCGTAAATGCAGGAAACACTTACCTTTGCGTCCGCACGTTGGAATGGCGCCGATTGGTCGTGGGCTACCAATCTTGGTTTGTATCAGCCTGCGAGCATTTTGATTGCCAACAATGGCCTAAAGGCAACTGCAATACTGCCCTGCATCGCAAACTAGATCAGCTAGAACTGTTCTCGTGACTGTTTCATTCGTCCCGTTGGCGAAGTAGCCAAAGAAGACAGTCTTCACAGAGAACGCATAGTCGTGACGTGTAAGCGGCTGAAAAGCGAATGCACAATTTCTTACTTGCTGCCGAAACAACGAAGCCAGGATAAGATCATCCAGCGGTCGAAGCTTCTAATGAGCTTTCGCCATAGATACCGCCACTAAAGAGAAATTGGCGGCGCTCGTCCCTGATATGCCAGAACAAAGTTCGACTCGGGGCGTTGAAGTTTTGAGAATGATTGAGCAACCGCGAGCGAATGCCATTGATGCATCGCTACCGTTGCCGGAGTAACCTGCTTAAGGCTTGCTAAAAGTTTGCATAGCCCACAATCGTGCTGATCTCGCATTGTGCCATCGAACTGGCCTGAGGTCTCAGCAAGCGCCGTAGCCGTGTCTGGCAAGGATTTATGCGAGTGACCACAGCAAGATGTGCTTGCACCGTGCGAGTGCCCATCGTGCAAATGATGCTGATGCCCATGCTCACTCGATGCGGAGTGGCATGTCCAGCCGTGGCAATGCCCGGCATGTCCCATCCCTGGCAGCGAATGCAACGCATCCCCGAACCCTACTACGATAAGCAGGGCAGCAGAGAGCAAGATCGATGTGCTGCGGTAAAGGGGTGAAGTCATGACCGAACTGATTTTCACTGAAAGCAATGTTACTTTCCGTATTGTTGATACAACCGGAATTAGTGTCAATGCCTTAGCGTATAAATTGCATGTTAATAGATATGTATTTTTAAGATCGATTGCGATAGAAGCGAGACCATAGGAGCCATCGGACTTCCAGCACTACTTGAAATGACGAGATCCAAGAGCCGGCCATCAAACTACCTTGGAGCAGGAACAATCGGTTTCTTATGGTCACGAAACCCATCGATATGGAGCCACCAATACTCTGTGTCTTCGCCGCAGATAGGGCAGAGGCCGTCGCCGGACCCTCCTCGAGGCGGTCTGACGAGTGAAGGAGGCACATACTCTCCTGTCGGCGGGTCTCCCGGCACAGGATTCACGCCACCATCGTCGCCCGGTGGATAATCTCCATGCGAGCCATCATCGCCGGGGGAACTGCCTCCCCCGGTGTTACCCAAGTCGTCCACGAAGCCTTGAATCGATTCACTGATCAAATCAATACTTGTAGCCTTGGCGAGGACGTCAGCTTCAATTTGGTCTCGTAGCATTTCGACGTGGGCATCGCCGTAAACAAAGAAGACACCTCCTGGATGCCAACTTCGAAAATTGTCGACCGATTCGTCGTGATTTAGTCCAATGGATGATGTCCCCAGGATTCGGGCAAATGGATACGCAATACCTGGTCCCGCTCCGATCCATGTTGCGGCGGCTTGGTTCTCAGATTTAGAGGATCCACGTTCGCCTACGAGCACGGTATTGGACGAACCGTAGTAGAAGTCGGCAAGCTTTACTTTGCTGTTGTGGTGGAAAGGACCTCGAATTGCGCCGCCGTCGCATTGTTGCCCGGTAAATGCGAGCGAATCACATCCAGACGGTCTTCCTAGCCCAAAGTTTGCGACGTAGTTAGACTCTGGCAACTCGTATAAAGAAATACCGTGATCGACGAATTGAAGTGGTGGAGTATCGATGTCAGACGGACAATGAAACAAACCGATTGCCTGTGTTCTCACGACATCATTAGCTGGATGCAGAATAAGCCAATCCAAGGCAATTCGATTGGCCAAATTGTCTTGCTCAATAAATGGGAGCAAATGCGCCGCCCATCCCCAACCGGTTGGGCCCAAAACGTCGTGCTCGACAGACTCTGATTTTCCCGTCCAGCCAGGGGGGAATTTACCATGAACATCGTGATGATTGAGGAGTCCAATTCCTAACTGACGCAGCTGGCTTTTGCACTGTCCCTGACGTGCAGCTTCGCGACTCTGCTGGATCGCAGGCAATAACAATGCGAGAAGGAGTCCTAAGATTCCAATAACGACAAGGACTTCGACAAGCGTGAAGCCGGTTTTCTTATCGCTGCAGATGCACACGGCATGGTCCTTGCTGACAAGAACGAACAGTAGTCCCTGTACCAACAGGGTCTTCAGTTCGAAAAATTAATAGAAAAAAAGGCTGCGCTGAGCGTTTTTCCCAAAAGTGGACCTTCGCGTGCCTTCAGTCTAGTTATTGAGATAAATGGCTGCAAGTGAATCAGATTTGGAATAAGAAGCCGCCGTTTGATGGGAATTGACGGAGCATTTCTGCCTGCGGACTGTATCGTCGCACTAGTATGGGGAAAGAGAGATCCAGCTTAGAAACCATCGGCGTATGAAAAAGCTGCCGACTCCATAGAAACAAGCCGGCAGCTAGTGTAGTTTTACCGCGGAACGCTGTTTCTCAGCAGCTTGCGACTTTTCGAAGAGTTGCTTTATTCCTTTCATCAGCTCTTCATGTTCTGAATGCAGTTTCTCATGTAGCTTCGCAAACTCTTCGTGCTTTTTCATGAATTGCGCGTGCTGTTCCTCTTGAGCTTCGTGGTCACTCGCATCACCAGACTTTTCATGTGCTTCGATTTCTTCGTCGTGGTGGTGTGCATGATCTTCGTGGGCTCGAATTTCCTCGTCGTGTTCAGCTAATTCGGCGTCATGCTCAAGATTCTCCGCTTGCAATCGCATTAACATCGAAAGAGCTTTCAGGTGTTGCACGTGCCACTTAGCGTGTTCTGCCTGCCATTTATCATGCTCAAGATGGGCCGCTTCGTGCTCTTTTTTCATTTCTGCATGGTCATCGGCATTTACAGCCCCACAAAGAAAAAGAGCAACAGCGAAAGGTGTGACGAAAGGTACGACAGTCTTCATGGAATTTCCACCTTTTAAATTTGATAACGGATCTGCCAACTACGAACCTTTGCGTGTCTTAAGTCATAGCTCTCATGGCACAATTGGTCAAATTTGTCACAGAGTGCGTTGCGGCGTTTTCAGATGAAAACGTCTTCGCTATCGGAGATATTGTGCGAAAGCTCTTGCCAGGAAGAGACGAATTGCCGGGCAGGGATTGAAGAACGTTTGCTATTGTTCCACGAAAAAAGCGTCATCTCCCGGTACTGGAGGCCTAGCCTAGAAATCACATCGGTTTCGTAGCTAATGATCCAGTCGATCAGGCGGAGTGTTAACTCCAGATACCGTCCTCGATTGTCGTCCGTGATTGGCGCCGACGACGGCAAATCAGATTCAGACCAGGGTGGATTGATCAACTCCGGTTCTGCCATAAACCGCGGAGCGAATTTGTTCCGGAATAGAAAGACGCCCCCTAGATTACGATCTCCGAAGAACGCGCCGAATCCTCGTAAGACAACGCTCTGCCCCTCGGAAATTGACAATCGATAAACGCTACTGGAACAGTCCTCCCTTTCGGGCGGAGGCTTGAGCTGATCAAAACCTTGCTCGACGAGCCAGTTACCCTGAGGACGCAAAACATCGCGTCCCCAGCACCAGCATTGCTGATTAAATAGGTCGGCAGCACGCCGGCGAAGTTTTTCGACCCCTCGTACTCTCGACGCTACGAGGGGGCTCTGCATGTTACGTTTGATCACAGAATCCACGATGCTCCCCAGGCAAGAATCAATGAGAATGCCACAGCGAATCCACCCTGGCGTAGAAGTAGCCAAGCTGCTTTCCGCCAGTTTGTTTCTCTGGCAATAGTGAGAGCTGTCACCAAGCATGGCAGCAGTACGCCAGCCAGATAGACCGCTGTAAGTACCTGAGCTGCCGACATAGGAGTCGTAAATCCTTGGTCGCCTGCGAAAAGAAAAATCCCATCCTTTCGAATCGATGACAGAATAACCGGCAGGGAAGCCTCCGCTGGTAGATTAAAGATTGCCATTACAGGACCAATGCTGCTTGACATCGCGTCAAGAACTCCCAGTTGCGCCAAGAGCGATGCGATGATACAGATCACTACAAAGATAGGCATCGCCTGAAAAAAGAACTGCTGGATCGTTGAACGAGATTCACGCCATAACGCTCCAATAGTTGGCCACTGCATGAATGGGCGTCGGGGAGTCATCAAGATGTTCAGTTCGTCTCGGCCGGTGCGTGTCGATGACAGTCTTAGAAATATCACTGTGGTAAGAAAAAGATAGGACAAGTACGCGAGACTTAGCAGTGCGGGACTATTGCCAAGCTGATTCGCTGCTGATGATAAAACTGCGAGCGTAGCCGGAAGTTGGTAGCTGCAAGCCGCGCCAAAAGCAATTGCCGCTACGGCCGTATCTCGCGAGCATCCGGAGCAGGCACGTGTACTAACAACAGCGGGAACGTTGCAGCCGAACCCCATCATGATTCTGACGATATCTCTTCCACTTAGTCCAATTGGTCGGACGTAGGGATGAAGAGCAATATTGATTCGTTCAACGAGTCCGGTAGTCTTGTAGACGCCGAGAATGACAGAGAACAAAACGACCGTGGGTAGCGCCCAGACAAGTAGAAATGGCCCCATATCAAGCAAACCATAGCCAAACCCATCGGTCTTGTTGGTCACAAGCACTCGCAGCCAACCCGGCCAAGTGGATTGAATCGAAGCCACAAGTGGCTCAAGCCACGTCTCAACGATTGGGTGCAGGATATTAGCCAGTTCGTTCGCACCAAAGATAGTTGCAAATGCAGGTAGAACCAGCATTGCGGTTGCGAACAATGGTCCCAAAATGCGATGCTCCAAGATGCCAGGCTTAGGTTCGATCCGCCATCCTGCACGTGATTTTAAGTGACTGTTCGCAAACTCTGCTGGTGTTTGCAACGCTTCTCGGATCTTTCGTAGCTGACGTTCTTTTAAGCAGCGGCCGTCAACCGCGATAAAAGGGACGCCAGACTCATTCGAAAGACGTTCAAGTGCTTCCATGGCCGCTTCGCCAGGCTGAACTTTGTCCCAGTAGGAGACAACGACTATCCCTTTCTTTCCGTTGACCAATGGGAGTAACTCAGTTAAGTCGTCGTCAAGCTGCGTGGCCTGCGCCACGAGCACTACCGTTTCATGCTCTCCTAGAGCATTCAATGCATGTCGAGTAGTCTCAGTATCCGATTGCCGAAAGATACCCGGGGTATCCATAAACACGAGGCCATCCGTCTGGTAGCGATCTACCGCGACGGTGGATCCACGGAAATTGGCAACGTTCGCCGGTAAGCCTGCCAGCGATGAGACAAGAGTCGACTTGCCAGCGCTTTCCATGCCAACAACCAATACTGTTTGGCAGGCTGACTCGGTCAATAGCTTGGACATTGTTTTCAGTCTTTCACGTAACTAGCAGGCGCAGTCTTCGCCACAGCAGGAGAGATCATCGAGATACATGCCCCATTGGCGATACATTTCCAACTGCTCGGCGGGAAGCCCCAACCGGTCAGCAATCGCCTTGGCAACGACCGCAAATCGCTGTCTAAACTTGTAAATAAAGCAGAAGACATGCTGGTCGTGACGTACCATCGGTCCGACAAGAAAAAGTCCTGGAGCGATTGTTGACTCGTCGCTATTGGTAAGAAGAGGGAAGCCATCTTCTTCTCGCGACTCAAACAGGCTGGAAACTAAGCGAACGCTTCCACGAAACCCTGTGGCCAAGATAGGTGAGGTCTTCGAGGCAAATGTCTCGCCTGACGTGCATAGAACGCGATACTCGTCGGTTCCTTTTTCGACCTCGTAGACGTCGACGCCACTGACAAGCCGAACCCGGTCCGCCACGTCTTTTTGTCGAAGCCTTTGAACGGTGTACGTCGACAAGCTCGTGCTTGGGTCACTATCATCTCGCTTCCATGGAGCATTTTCAGATCGGTCTAGGACGGTGACCTTCTTACCCGACTTAGCAAGATGAACGGCCGCATCAATCCCGCTCTCATAACCACCTATAACAAGGCAATCGTCCGCAGGCAGTTCTTTCCATGATTTCACGCTGGCATTGTGGATACAATGCTCGCTTCCAGGGAATGGCCGATCCTGTGGATACTGAAATTCACCGCCTGCCCAGATCACAAAGCGTGCATGCAGCTTACCCTCGTTCGTCTTGACTAAGTAACCGCGATGACGTGCCACGATCTCGTTGACTTCCGTACCGACGCGAACCGGTAGCTGAAAGAACTCTGCGACATTCTGCAGGAATGCAGCATATTGTCGCCCGTTTGGATGCTCTTCCTGCAAGCTAAATGCCGGCGAAGTCCCTATGGCGACTGCGTTGATATCGAGCATGCCTACCGAGTTCGTGGGAAACGACGGCGTGATAAACCGCATTTCTTTGGGCCAACGAGCGAAGGACGCTCCCACTTCATGACGGTCGAGAATCAGGAAGTTCTCGATGCCTGCATGCAATAGCGCAACCCCGACTCCCACACCCGCCGCACCGGCGCCGACGACGATTACATCAAACTCGTCCTGGAAAGACTGCTCCTTGTCATCGGCTATCATTCTGATCCGACCTCCTCTGATTCGCTTTCATCAATTTGAATCGCAGGTAATGGATCTGGCAGGTCTTTCCATACCTCTGGCCCTGAGGCATATTCCAAATCAGTCAAAAGGCATTTGTGCAATCGCTCTTCAATCAGCTCCTGGTCTAGATCGATACCGATAAATACCAGCTCCTGCCGACGATCACCGTACTTACCGTCGAACTGACTCAACAATTGCGTCCGCTCTTGTGCTTCGTCAGGCCAATACTCGTCGTTTGCTGCATCCCACCAGATTCCTGCAGGATTAAGTTGAATAGAGACGCCTGCCTGAGCCCACTGATAGGCATAGTCGTGGCGTGTAGCGAACCAAGCGAACCCTTTGCTTCTCAGCACGCCGGCGAGGAAGCTCTTTTCGCTGTTGAGCATGTTCCAAAGCCGTTCAGCGTGAAAAGGTCGCCGAGATCGGAACACGAAGCTGCCGATGTTGTACTCTTCGGTTTCCGTCGCCTCTTCACCACGAGGAGTTGTAAGCCATTCGGGATGTTCCTCTGCTTCTTGTAGGCTGAAGAGTCCAGTTCCCAGAATGCGTGAAAGGGGAACTTGGCCATGTTCGGTTGTTAGAATTTGAGCTGTTGGATTAAGACGCTCAAGAATTGACTTAAGCAAGTTTAACTGGTCTAAATCGACCAAATCTGATTTGTTAACCAGGATAACATTTGCAAACTCGACTTGATCGACCAGAAGATCGACAACGTTGCGAGTATCTTCTTCACTCAACCCGATCTTGCGGTCAACAAGATCGTCCCAAGACCCAAAGTCTTTCATAAAGTTCAGGGCATCAATCACAGTTACCATGGTGTCCAAAGAAGCAAAGTCCGAAAGGCTTTGACCTTCCTCGTCTACAAAAGTAAACGTTTCGGCAACTGGGAGCGGCTCGCTAATACCGGTGCTTTCGATAAGCAGGTAATCAAATCGCCCCTCCTGTGCCAGACGGCTTACTTCCACCAAGAGGTCTTCACGCAATGTGCAGCAGATACAACCATTGGTCATTTCGACCAGTTGTTCCTCGGTCCGACTAAGTGCTGCGTTTCCATCCCGAACAATCGCCGCATCGATATTGACTTCGCTCATGTCATTTACGATGACGGCAACTTTCAAACCTTCACGATTAGAAAGAATATGATTGAGAACCGTCGTTTTTCCCGCTCCTAGGAAACCAGACAGAACAGTCACAGGAAGTTGCGGCGAAGAGTTGTTGGTGATCATGGATATCCTTTTCAAGCGGGGAACCAATAGGAACCTGGCAAAGATTGTCTCGATACAAATTATTCAGGATGATGAAGCGCCAGATTAACTTCCACGCGTCGAGAACGTCGACGTTCCAGCTCCTCGTAGAGATTTTTCTGAATGGTTTCACGCTTCTCAGGTAACAGGTGACAAAGTTCATCGGAAAGGAAAAGCAAACCAGCATTGGATGCGTTATCGGGAACTTCAATTAGGCGAATTCCGTGGTTCGACAGTCGTTCTCGCCAAATAGCGTCATCCGGCAAAGTTGACCCCGCCTGATAGAAATAGACACTACAAGCGCGTAGCCTAACTGCACGACGATTCATCGTTTGATACGAGGGCAACTCTCCCGTCTGGATCCAAGCCATCGCATCCCGAGATTCAAACAATGTTCCGCCTCCAACACGAACTCCTAGCAACACAGACGCCTCAGCCAATAGGTCGGGCTGTTTTGCTCCGATTGATCTTGGCAATTCTCTCTCCTGAGCTTCGGCGGCTACTGCGCTACAGATAAGCAAGAAGCACGACAAATACATTGCGAAGCGAACGCAGAACATGTCCTTCCTCCTGGATAAAGCTGAACACTTCCCTCCTGCGTGTCTTCTCGGAACACCCGTGCAACTCCATTGCACATCCAACGATGTCGCAATTCTACGCAAATGCAACTCGTTTGCAAGCAGTCGTTCTTGTATAGCGATCAGACAGTCAGAAGTTCTGCTAGAAGACCAGACAGACTCAGTTGCCAAAAAAAGACTCAGAGTTGCCGATCGAGTTTTAGATTTCTCTCTCTACCCTGTCGAATAGATAGGATTTATCGAGACTTTTAGGATTCGCTCCCGAGATCATGTAACGATTTCCTACCAAGAGCGATCCGTAGATCATGGCAACGCCTAGCCATCCAGGTACCGATGTCAGATGACTAGGCCACCAAGGCGCACCATACTCAATCGCAAACCGCCAGACGATGTGATGAACGAAGAATGCGACGAAGAAATGGACCGTGATTGGTAGACTTTCAAGGCCCAATCGCGGCAACAATGAAGCGACCACTCTCAACAGCAATCCGATAACCGTCACTGCAATGACCGCTTGCCAGCCCAACGTAATGCCGACTACAGCCAGAAAACTGACGACTTGTCCATTGGAGCCAACATTCGACTTGGTGGAACTTATCCCCAGCTTAGTTAGAAATCCGAGTACTGCGCCAGCTAAACAGCCACTGAAGCATTGCAATCCGGCTTGAAGACTTGGAGCTGACAGCCAGGTGGATGCATTAGTGATCAGTGGCACAGGCATAAGATGCGGCACGATTAGCGGAGGCAAAAGTAGCATCGCTAGTGTTGACCACTTTGTTCTTGAATTCACTCTCTCGCCGTCAATGTCAATCAAGACGCATGAGAGCAAGACGCACAAGGCAAGACAGTGGTACGCATACATTCCGATGAGATCCCACTTGGTGTACATCAAGATCCAGACCACTCCGCTGTATGTGTTCGGCTGACGTACTGGGATATTCGCACCACCCGAGATTAGTTCAACAAAATATAGCGTGAGAAAGAGCAGTGCCGTGGTGAGCTCAACAATTGGATATCGGGCAGAAATCTTGGAATGACAAGCACGGCAGCGTCCCCCCAACATAAGCCAACCAAATATCGGCACGTTGTCGCGTCCCTTAATTTGCGTGCCACATTGTGGGCAACTTGAACGCTGAAAGACGACGGACTGCCCCCGCGGAACACGATAAGCCACGACGTTCAAGAAGCTGCCAATCGTTGCTCCAAACGCGAAAAACCAGAGAGCGCTGAATGCCTCCATGCTGCGAAGCCGGACCATTTCAGCAAAAGAAAGATACTCTCGCATTTGTACCGAGGGAGAAGGGAATATCTGGTTAGTGATCCATTCACTTGTAGGAATAAGGATCATGTAGACAACAAATGCAAATACCACGCTCCAGAACGCCGCTTGCTTCCATTTGAGACGCTTCCAGAGTGAGGTGGTCCGGAGATGCAGTCTAGGCACGAATTCCGCAAAGTCAGCGTATACAATCAGACCCAACATTGCTAAGAAGATCTGTGGAGAGAAGAGATTAAGGGCCGGATGAGGAATCGACAAATCGCCGTGCCAGATTAGGTAAACAGGACCTACCAATCCGAGAGTCACTAGAGGCGTAAACCAGCGACCGCAGAAGTATCCTCGTGCGCGGCATAGGATCCAAATTCCAGCGACGATAATGGCTAGTCCTTGTGGTGCAAACAAGACGCCTATCGACCACGCAAGAATTCCAAATATCGATTGGAACATAAGCCCCATCGCCAGGTATTCGCCGGTCAAGCTGCGCTGAAAAACAGGACATTCTTGCTCAAATTGGACTGCCGAATCGTTTAGATCGAGCTTTTCTCCCGACATATCCAACCCGTTTGCTCCGCATTATCTTTGCTCAACGAATCTTTCTGCGGCAGAAACACTACGCCCGCTCTGATCGAAGCAGTAGGCGAGATTTGACCTATCACAATGGGTCGATTCCTTGCCGCATAGCTTCGAATGCCGCGACAACCTGTCATGGTGAGTTCATTCTGACGCCTGCCTCGTGAGGCAATTAACTTTTTTGCCACCCAGGACGTCTTGCGAGTGTATTGCATGTAGATATACTACACAAGACACTTCAGAGGAGTTTAGGCAAAGAGATGATTAGTAACCTGAAATTCGCAACTCTGGCGGCGGTGGGTTTATTGACCCTAGGCTGTTCCTCTTCCAGTGACCCAGGCGAACCTAAGCACTTCGTCAGAGGGGTGGTACATGTCAACGGCGAACCAGCCCATAGGGTAGCGGTTACCTTTCACCACAACGATACAAGCCTGCCCTCTGGCAAACGGTTCGCAACCGGTGTAACGGACGAGTCAGGACAGTTTGAACTATCTAGTGAAGGAGACCGAGACGGGACAATTGCAGGAAACTATTCGGTTACCTTCGCTTGGTTGTCGGCCAATGATATCTCGGCATATGACATGTTTAGAGGAACGTTTTCTAAACCTGAAACCAGTACGTACAACGTCATCGTACCGCGTTCAGGACAAGAGGAATTGATCTTCGATCTGAATGTTCCAGAAGAAAAACTTCGACGTCCAAAAAAGTAGTGTCTTTGCTACTTTGATTTCGTTAATCAAAGCAGCAAATTACAATTCTTCCTAACCCAATTTGGGCAACCTTGAGATCTAAGATGACGCGTTCTAAGAAACGAACTGGGTTTACGCTGGTCGAACTTCTGGTAGTCATTGCCATTATTGGAATATTGATCGGCCTACTTCTTCCTGCAGTCCAGCAAGCACGCGAAGCCGCGCGACGACTTGAGTGCTCAAACAACTTAAAGCAGCTTGGCCTGGCAATTCACAACTATCATGACACACATGGAAAGTTTCCAAACAATAATCCGTTGGTTCAAAGAAGCTCTGACAGCAAAAGATTTATTCAGGGGCCTTGGACGATAGCAATCCTCCCATTCCTTGAGCAAACCAATCTCTATGATCAATGGGATCAGAACCTTGGTTTTGGAGAAGGATCGAATCGTGCTTTACTCACGACTCCCGTTCCTGCGTATCGCTGTCCCTCTACGCCGGGCCCTGAAATCGCGACTTTCGCGGGAATTACGTCACCTTCGTTTGACGCGGACCGAGATTCCATTAGTGATGGAGTAGCTTATGACGCGACGGCAGTTGATTACCATGCACCCATTTCCGCTCATACACCTCCCATGGACTCTTCGTCCGCTCGTGTGGATGCGGCCATGCCGCAACTGTCGTCTGTCGGGTTTCGCGACATCACCGATGGTACTAGCAATACGATACTATTCGCCGAAGTCGCTGGATTTCCTAAACGATATAATCGAGGCAGTGCGGTCGGTGACAATGCAGCCGTTTTCGGTCACCTTGGCGCATGGAACCGTATTCTAACGATACGTAGTGACGCTTCCGGCTCGACACTATATGGCGGAAATTGCCTGATCAACTGCACCAACTACGCGTCGACGAATCTTTACTCATTCCATCCAGGTGGCGCACAAATCTGTCTCGTTGATGGATCCGTTAGGTTTCTGTCGGAAACAGTCGAAATGGATACCTTCTTTCGGCTGATGGCTTCACAGGATGGCTTACCGCTTGGTGATTATTAACAAAGTCCTGCACCCATTCTTAATCAAAACGAAAACCCAGCGCTAAATATGAATCCTTTTCGTCATTTCCTATACGCTCTTATTCTGGCGGCAACAATTCAACAAGTCTGCTTGGCAGCTTCGCCGAATGTGTGGGGAGCATTTCTAGGAATAGACCACTCACCCATCGATCCCAGCAGCATTCCAATCGCTTGGTCTCCAACAAAAAATATTGCTTGGTCGATGCCGCTGAAAGGCTATGGACAGTCGAGCCCGGTTATCTTTGGTAATCGAGTCTTCGTGACCACGATCGAAGGCCCTAACAAGGAAAAGAATATTGTAAGTTGCTTTGACTTAAACACTGGTGAGTTTCAGTGGCATAAATCCTTCGTCAGCAGCGATCCAGTAAAAAACAGTACTTTTGTAAGTCGTGCTGCCCCAACACCTGTGGTTGATAAGCATTGTGTTTATTGTTTTTTCGAAAGCGGCGACATAATCGCATTAACTCACGCCGGAGAAACAAAGTGGCAGATATCTCTTTCCCAAAAGTACGGCAAGTTTGAAAACGAATACGGACTTGGTTCCTCCCCAATCATGACTCAGGGCACGCTCTTCGTGTTGATCGATGACCCGGGCCCTTCTTATTTAATTGCTCTGGATTGCAAGACAGGAACGATCGTCTGGAAGACTGACCGCATGAGTCGAGGAAGTTGGACTTCTCCTATGCTCTTGAGAATTGGCGATGAAACCCAGATCCTCTGCAGTTCCGCAGGAACTATCGACGCATATTCTCACAAAGATGGTTCACTATTGTGGACTTATGAAGGTGTTGGCGGAAACCGTATTTGCAGTCCATTCGTTTTCGCCGACGGATCGTTCCTTGTAGGTTCACAGACAAGCCGTGAGTTTAAGGACGAAGATTCGGTAAAACAATCCAACTTCGCTATGAAAGTTCACAAGAAAGGGGATACTTGGTCTCCTGAGATTTTATGGCGCAACGAGAAAATGACTCCTGGAATGGCTTCTCCCGTTGCTTTCGGAGGGTATGCCTACTGGCTTGGTCGAACGGGGGCAGTACTTTGCTTTGACGTCAGTACAGGCGAAGAGAAATACGCGGAAAGAATTCAGCAGTCCTGCTGGGCAACGCCACTGGCGATCGGCGATCGACTCTATCTCTTTGGAAAAGATGGTCTAACAACAGTGATCTCTGTTGGCCCTAAGTTTAATGTGCTCGCAGAGAATCAGCTTTGGGACGAAGAGGCTATTACCACTGACCAATCTATTATCGATCGTGAAACAGAGCCACGTCGCAAGGCCGCGGCAGCCATGCACGCGGGCCCAGAAGTCATGGGAGTAGCCTGCGTAAGCGGATCATTAGTGATTCGTACGGGAGATCGGCTTTTCTGCGTAAGACTTACCAATAAATAAGAAGCACAATGAGCTAAGACAGTGACTAGCTCATTTGAAGGTTTTAGTAATTTCGCGTTTAGACTCCGACGACGTACCGAGAGAATAGATCACGTTTGCAATGATATCTGCGAGGTCGTGATTGCTATTCAATGCAGTAGTTATCTTAGCTTCAGACCACGCAACGATCTTCGACTTCTCAGGCATTCCGCCAATGGACAATCGTCGTGACTTACTTCCGTATCATGACCAACCAATCCTGATCGACTTCTCTTGGTGGAGCTCCTAGTGTCACCACTGCTCCCCCTTTAACTTGAGTGAAACTCCCCTGCTGAAGTTTCTCACCCGTCCGCGGATTAAACCAACTTACTTGGTATGCTCGAGCATCGTCTGACAAATTAAGCTTCGCTTGACCTCCTTGGCTTAGATAGGCAAGGTATATCGAACCAGGTTTGGCAAAGCAGTACGCTGGACCAGAATCCGAATTAACTTTCAGCAGAGAATCCATGTTTCGCATTTCCCAGAATGGGATCTCATGCGCGTCAAAGAATTCCAACGCGATGCGGCAGTAATCCCAAGACTTGTCTCGACTGCGAAGATCTTCGCAAATCAAGTCGTTTTGAGGAAGCTTATAACCGAAGTAGTACTCGACCCCTGCCCCACCGGCCATGAGCGTTCCCCACAAGGTTTGCTTTCGGATGTCATGTAGGTCGTATGTTTTGTTCTTTTCGCCAGCCTTTCCGTCACTCCCTTCGTATCCGGGATCTGCGGGAACACCAAATGACGCAGGTCCTTGTTCGTCGTTGGCACATACCCACGGACGTCCTGTCTTGGCCGACTCGGTAATCCATTTCAACGTTCGGGAGTGTGCTTGATTCCATCCGTTCTGCAGGGATGCCCCAGTGAGAACAGACTGGTCACCTATCAGTGGTGGGTAAACTTTATCCTGCTGATTGGGAAACGTATGAATCACAAGGTGATGATCATACGGATCAACATCTCGAATGTATTTAGCCATCTCACGCTGCTGCTTGGGAGTCTGCGTGTTCTCCTCGCCCAGATTCCAATTCAACGCAAGTTCGTAACCAAACCGTGCCACCAACTCTCGGCAATACAATTTACGCTCGGTCCCTAAATCTCCATTGTCAAGCGATGTAGGAACGTCGTCGTCCATTTCAGTTTCCTGCATTTTGAAGTGCAGGTAGACACCCTTCGATTGTGCGTGGTCAAAAACGATTTGCCATTGGTCAAGTTTCGAGCAGTCGTAGTGAAGTGGGTCGTTTCGCGAAACAAATGGCCACACATTATCGCCGTCACCACCGGCGTTATATGGCAAAAACGAAATGCTGTTACACCCCTTATCGGCGATGTAATTGACTGCACCTATCATTCCTTTACCCTTGCCATTCTTCCAGGTCGGATCTCCGGCTTTCCAATCTTGGATATGAGCCTTCCAGGTCTTCAAGGGGATTTTTGGTTTGTGGGCGCTCGTGTTGTCGAAGTCTTGATACGCCAAAAAGGTCTCTGGAGCATCTGGGCCAGCCTTTAAGTAGTACTCGCCGGAACCTTTAAATTGCAGGTAGTGCTTTCCGACATATTCCAGGCGACCACGTCCACGGAAATCACGTCCCGTTTTGTCGGAAGGTTCTACTTGGAAACTTCCTGTGATACCTTCAGCACGTTCGACTAGCTCTGATCTTGCTTGTTCGTCTACGGCGCAATTCTTTCCTTGCACAAAGTGAACAGTGTAAGTCCACTTGCCAGGCTTATCAGGCGAAAGGTGAGCTCGCCACTTATTTCCCGATGTAGCCGAACTCTCAGCGGCATTGCCATCAGCCGCAAAGTATCCCGGAATAGAATAACGAGGACTGCCCGACTCGTGCTGGAAGTCAACCGTCATGCTATAGTCCGTAAAAGGATTTGGGGCAGAGTCGGTCTCATTTGCCTCGGGGCCATTCAACGTCAACGTAACTTTATGCCAAGCCTTGAGCTCTCCGCTTAATAGGTCATCATCAGCCTGGGCGTAGCCCACTCCAACAGCAAAGCCACCAATCATAAATGCCACGAAAAGATAATTCTGCCAGCCTGACCACCACGCGCGAGTAACTAAACAAAGGTGGAGCATTTTCGAGATTCTCCGAGAAGAGTTTGCAACAAGATGGATGTATGTCACTTTTTTAACGCGATGAACCCAAGTAATCCATCAATATCATCAGACATTTCTGAACATTGCGTCTTTTGGCTTGGGCTTAGCTTTCGCATCCGCAGGCACTCTTCGGGCATCGCCGCGATATGCAGAGAGACCGATAAGTTGGTCCATCCACCGACATGAATGGAATGACTTTCGGTAGAGAACCGGAGCTACGCGCCTGGCCCGCGAAGTTCAGGACATTCGTCGCCAGTGTTCCCATGATTTGCCAAACGCCATGGGAACTACTATCGAACTTTCAATGGCAATCACCTCACGGCGGTCTTAGTAACCTGAGACCAAGGCGGACCTTAATCAGTCACCAGGACACTTCGAGGCGATCCATCTAAATTATGCCTCCGAGACGGCTTAATGATGTGTGTTGCCGTCGATCGCACATCGCTGTCGTCCGTCCTTTGACAAGCCAAGATTGCATTCCGAAGAAAAGGAGCGACAACCCACTGAAGGAATCTGATTCACAATATTCTCAGTTCGATTTTGCTCATTCCAGATTTCCCCCAATTAACGGAAACCACAAGTCCAAGTACCGCGAACCATTAGAGCGAGCAGCATCTATCCAAAATTTTTGGGGTGACTCTCTTTTCCGATAGCACTATACTGAGACGTCACCTCCCAAACCCGCCCGCGTTTCTCTCGCAACTTCCTCCCCCTCCTTCCATAGGCAATCTCAGGTGAACATGATGTCTCGTGGAATCGCCGTCGTATTTTTGATTGTGTTCTCTGGCAACTGCTATGCCCAAGTTGAGGTTCATTTCGAATCGGAAGTCCGTGGGATCTTTAAAACCCATTGTTTTCATTGCCATGGCGAGGAGGAAAATGTTGAAGGTGGACTCGACCTCCGCTTAGTACGGTGGATGCTTGACGGAGGTGATTCAGGTGTGGCGATTGTTGCCGGCAAGCCTGAAAAAAGCTTGATCTACCAACGACTCGTATCGCATGAAATGCCGCCCGATGCCAGCAAGCAGATCTCAACGGATGAACTAGCAAAAGTAGAACATTGGATCCGTGGTGGCGCAAAGACAGCTCGTCCCGAACCGGAGTCATTAGGAGATGATTATCTCATCACTGACGAAGAACGGGCTCACTGGGCATACCAAACCATCAAACGACCGGAAGTTCCTCATGTCGAACATGCCGACAGCGTCGCTAATCCAATCGATGCGTTTCTTTTGGCGAAGCTGGAGAAACATGGTCATCAATTTAATGAGCCCGCAACAGCAGATCATCTCGTCCGAAGACTTTCATTTGATCTACTGGGTCTTCCTCCAGAAATAAAATGGATCAGTGAGTTGCAAACGAGCCAAGATCCGAACCACTGGAACACATTGGTTGACAAGTTGCTTGCGTCGCCACACTACGGAGAACGCTGGGGAAGGCACTGGCTAGATGTCGCAGGCTACGCTGACAGCGAAGGATATAGCGACGTTGACGCAGAGCGACCACATGCTTGGCGATACCGCGACTATGTGATTCGAGCATTTAATGAAGGGATGCCGTTCGACCAGTTTATTCGTGAACAATTAGCCGGGGACGAATTGATAACTTCCCCCATGAACAACCTTTCCCCCAAAGACGTTGAACTGCTCGCGGCGACTGGTTTTTTGCGAATGGCTCCCGATGGCACCGGCGGTGCTGTTGATGACGCTCAACAAGCAAGAAATGACACAATCGCCGATACGATACACATCGTGTCTTCTTCGCTGATGTCGGTCACGTTATCGTGCGCCCAGTGTCACGATCACCGCTACGATCCCATATCGCAGGAGGACTACTATTGCTTTCGTGCGGTGTTTGATCCAGCTTTCGATTGGCAGAAATGGAAGAACCCCAGACAACGGCTCATCTCACTTTACACAGACGCTGATCGCCGAGCGGCGGCCGAGGTTGAAAAAGAGGCGAAACTTATTGACGCCGCTGTCCTCAAAAAGAGAAATGAGTTCATCGCTTCGACATTTGAAGAGCAACTCGCAAAGCTTCCCGATGAAATTCATGAGTTGGCTCGATCCGCCTTTACCACGGATGTAAAAAAACGTACACCAGAGCAAAAAGAAATATTCCGTAAGCATCCTAACCTAAACGTTTCGGCCAGTTCGCTCTATCTCTACAACCGCGAGGCAGCGGATGAGCTAAAGAAGATGCAGAAAGACGCGGCTGACGTCCGCGCGAAGAAACCAAAGCAGGAATACGTACGTGCGTTAACGGAGGCACCGGGGAATGTTCCGACCAGCCGACTATTCTATCGCGGTGATTACGCACAACCGAAACAAGAACTAACACCGGCCGGTTTGACGATCGTTCGTCAGACCTCAGACCTAGCAGAGATACCGCTTTCATCGTCAGGTTTACCGACGTCCGGAAGACGTTTAGCTCTTGCCGATTATCTAACTGATCCCAAGCATCCACTGACCGCCCGAGCAATTATGAATCGTGTTTGGATGCATCACTTTGGCATTGGCCTAGTTACAACGCCAACTGACTTTGGCGTGTTAGGCGATCCGCCAACCCACCCTCGATTGCTCGATTGGCTGGCCGCTGAATTTATTGCGAGTGGCTGGGACTTGAAACACATGCACCGACTGATCTTAACCTCCAACGCATGGAGACAGGCAGTTCGTGATAATGCCGCACTCAAAGCAGCAGATCCCGACAATCGATGGTATGGAGGTGCTCGTTTAAGACGGCTTGATGCGGAGGCGATTCGCGATAGCTTACTAATGATCTCTGGCGAGTTGAATCCGAAACAGTTCGGGCCCCCGGTCCCAGTCATGCCGGACGTTGTAGGACGTATCGTGATCGGCAAGGAAAATTCGAGTGCGGGACGACCTGGCGAAGTTATTGATATGAAAGGAGAGGAACTTCGGAGGAGTATTTACATTCAAGTGCGCCGCAGTCGCCCTCTGAGCATGATGGAAACATTCGATCAACCCGCCATGAGCCCGAATTGTGATCAACGGCGGCCATCGACTAGTGCTACTCAGTCTTTGCTTATGCTCAACAGTGTCGACTTGATCGAACGTTCTCGAATGACTGCGTCACTACTCATTAAGGCGTTTCCTGATGATCCAGCCAAAAGGATTGAGTTGGCCTGGTTAAAGATGTATAGCCGTAGGATCGAAGAGCAAGAATTGTCCGACGCTCAGGCATTCGTCCAGTCAATGACAAACGATCTTAAAACACAAACAGCCTATCAACCAAAAGCGGAAAAGCCACCAGGTCGATCCGCCGATGAGGAAGCGCTTGCCATATTGTGCCAAGTTCTGCTTAGTTCCAATGAGTTCTTGTACGTTCAATAACATTAAGGAAAAACATGAATTCACCTCATGAACTTGCCGTCGGCAGTCGTCGCCACTTTATGGCCACCAGCGCGATGAGCCTTGGTTCATTGGCTTTTTCCTGGATGCAGCAGCAGGAAGCTTTGGCTGCTGAACAAGATAAACCACCAATTGGACCACAACTTTTCGATACGACGCCAAAGGTTCCTGCGAAACCGCCTACTGCTAAGGCGATGATTTCGCTTTGGATGCAAGGAGGACCAAGTCATCACGACCTCTTCGATCCTAAACCGGAAATGAAAAAGTATGATGGGAAGGAATTCCCCGGCGAACTGAAACAAGACAACAAAGCCCAAGCCAGCTCGAAGGTTTTCGCGTCCCCCTGGAAGTTTTCTCCGAGTGGACAATGTGGAATGGGGCTTTCAGAACTTTTGCCGCACCTGCAAACGGTCGCCGACGAAATATGCTTAATTCGCTCGATGAAAACCGGGGTAAACAACCACGGCCAATCAATTCGTGCGTTACAGGGAGGTCGTATCACCGGCGGTCGACCAACTCTTGGAAGCTGGATGACCTACGGCCTGGGTTCGGAAGCCGACAATCTACCAGCGTTCGTTGCGCTGATTGACCCAGGACAACTTCCGGTGCTTGGAGTCGAGAATTGGTCAAATGGATGGCTACCGTCGATCTACCAGGGAACGGTAATTCGGCCAACCGAACCGAGAATCTTGGATCTTACTCCACCAGCTCATCTAAAAGGATCTGCCCAGCAAAAGACTCTGGAGTACCTAAAGAAGCTAAATTCCCGCCACATCCGGCACTTCGCCGACACATCGGACCTTCAAGCGAGGATGGCCAGTTATCAGCTGGCAGCCAAAATGCAATTGGCAGCTACCGAAGCGCTCGACCTGTCTCAGGAGACGGAGGCGACCAAAAAGATGTACGGGATTGATCAAAAGGAGACGGCCGATTACGGCAGCCGTTGCTTGATAGCACGACGTCTAATTGAACGAGGCGTTCGCTTCGTTCAGGTTTATACCTCGAATCAGCTCTGGGATAGCCACGGCCGTATCGCGACGTTACTCCCGAATGCCTGTAAGAAGGTAGACCAGCCATCTGCCGCATTAGTCGCTGACCTGAAGCAACGGGGATTGCTCGACGAGACGGTGGTTCACTGGGGTGGTGAAATGGGACGCTTACCGGTCGTGCAGAACGATGCAGGCCCCACAAAGATTGGACGTGATCACAACACCTATGGTTTCAGTATGTGGGTTGCAGGTGGTGGATTTCGAGGAGGTTACGTCCATGGCAAGACCGACGAATGGGGACACCACGCGGTCGAAGGAGTAGTCAACCACTTCGACTATCACGCTACCCTGCTCCATCTTTTCGGGCTAGAGCACGAAAAGCTTACCTTTCGTCGAAACGAACAAGATCAGACACTGACCGACGGACAACCCGCAAAGATCATCCATGAGCTACTCAACGTCTAAACGAGAGTCCGACTGCGTAGCCCCGATATGCTTACAAACTACTGGGTTCCACCAAAAAGGTGTCAGAGTTTTGTGATGACGATCGCGAGTACCATGTCGCCCATGATCTCCTGACGAAGTAAGTTTCCAGCCTTATCAATCATCGCAAGATGAATTTGACTCCCGAAGGCGTTGCACACCAATAATTCGTTTTTGCCATCCTAAGCTAAAACAATAATCAGCGTTCGTGCTATAAGACTTCGGCGCGATCACATGCGGCAGGAGGAAGGATAGGCGAGAAATGATTCTAAGTCATGATCATGACACATGGACGCCACAACGCACAAGCCTGTTCGCTGTGACGTGGGTCCCTGCTATAAGCGGTGTCAAAGCAGAACTCCTCCTTGAGGTACGCGACCTAAGCAGCGAGCGCACTACTCACAGCCGACTACGATAATCCCGGCTTCTGGCAATTTCTAATCCGTTCGACAGTGGGCAACAGAATACACTCGAAAAGTTCTCCGAACACTAAGAGGCTTCGTTACCGCGATCACTTTTATCAGCCGTGACGAAGGGCCGAAAGTACCACCGCTTGATGGCAAGAAGCACTTTTCCAACATCATCTGCGGCAAGCTGTGCACATGGGATCAAGATAAGTGTCACGAGTGTTGCAAACATCACTCCGAATGCAAGTGAAGCGGCCATAGGGATCAAGAACTGAGCCTGCAGAGATTTATCCATCAGCAGCGGTATTAGCCCTACGAATGTCGTAATGGAGGTCAACATAATAGGGCGAAACCGACGGGCACCGGCCTGGAGTGCTGCTTCGCGTAGCGTGGCTCCTTCGGCACGACGTTGATTTACGTAGTCGACCATAACCAGCGTATCGTTGACGGCAACCCCAGCCAATGCGAGCATCCCAAATACTGAAAGATAGGACGGGGTAATATCCATAGCGATATGCCCTAACAATGCTCCGATAATGGCGAATGGAATCGCTAAGAGCACAAAGAATGGCTGGCCAAGCGACTTCAACGCAACGGCCAACAATCCGTACAGCACAAACGCCAATACGCAAGAGCCAAGAATCGTCTGCCGCTGTGCATCTTCGGCCTCGGCAACATAGCCGACGTACTGAAATGTGAGATTATGCGGCTGGCACAATTCTTGAATCTTCGGCGAGATTTCATCAGCAATTCTTAGAATTTCCACCGTCGCATCGACAGGCTGGGCACCGCAGCGGAGAATCTCTGCGCCGTTCTTACGTTCAACCGACGATGGCGCCTTAGTAAAGGCAATTTCTGCAACTGTTGAAAGTGGTACATCGGCGCCGCGCGGCGTGCGAATTCGCATTCGCTCTAACGTGTGCAACGTTTCTCGCTGTTCGATCGGAAGTCGTACCATTACTCGGATATTATCAATCCCACGCTGCAATCGCTGTGCTTCCTCGCCAAAAAATGACTGGCGAACCTGCTGAGCGAGAAGCTGTTGTGTCAAACCGAGTTCAGCAGCTTGTGATTTTAGACGTAGTTCGAGTTCGTCTTGTCCATAGTTCACATTCGCCCAAGCGGAACCAAACTCTTTATACTCTTCGAGCAAGGCTTTGATCTGTCGAGCGACTTCCGCTTTTTCTGGGGACATAGGTCCCCGAAGTTCAATATTCAGATTTTCGTTATCGACATTACGATCGCGGTTGATGCTTGAATCGGAACGAATACGAAACTCTGTTGCTTCAGGAATCGAGCCGATTAATTCGTTCCATCGTGTTGCCAAATCACTATTTTTTGGGCCAGTCGCACTTCGCAGTGAAGGTGCCAATACTTCGAACGATATCGCCCCACGTGACTTGTCGAAGTCTTGATGGATTCTGGCACCACCTACAAGCTTTGAGATATTCCGAACTAACGATTCGCCTGTGCCTGGATCGACAAATTCTTTTTGAACTTGCAGCAGCGCCGCTTCGATACGATTCATATATTGAGCCGTGGTTTCCAATGCTGTGTCATCAGGCATATCAAGCTCTGCACTGATTCGCTGCTTTTCAACTGACGGATAAGCAATGAACTCCATGCGACCACTCAAGCAGTATCCAGCCATAAGCAGCATTGCAGAAACGAAAATCGCGAGAACCGAAATCCGATGCCGCACCGAAAACTCGAGGCAAGGTTGATAAATATGTTCAATAACATACTCAAGACCATCGGCAATCGACGTTTGAACACGAGTTATTGGGTTGTCATGAGGTACCGGTCGTAAATGCTTCAGATGCGCCGGAAGAATCAGTTTTGATTCGATTAAGGAGAAAAAGAGTACGGGCGCAACAACCGGAGGTACCTGCGATGCGAAATCGCCCCAGCTTCCCTCAAAGAACATCAGCGGAATGAACGCCACCATCGTTGTTAACGCACCAAACGTTACGGGAATAGCAACTTCGTGCGTTCCTTCGACGGCTGCGTCCAAGGGAGACATCCCCTCCTTCATCTTCAAGTAGACGTTCTCGCCGGTCACAATTGCATCGTCCACAACGATCCCCACCACAATGATGAATCCAAAAAGGCTCATCACGTTGGCAGTAACACCGAAGTAAGGCATGAGTATCACGCCACCGGCGAAACCGACAGGAATGCCCGCAACGATCCAAAAAGCGAGGCCAGGCCGGAGAAACAGGCCCAGCAGTAGCATCACTAGCAGGCTACCTTGTAACATCGATTCAATCAGCGTGGTCAGACGCCCGCGAATCTCAACCGACTCGTCATCCCAGATAAACATCTCAATGCCTTCTGGGAAGCGGCTACGCGTATTCTCGACATACTGATGAACTCTGTCTGAAATTTCGATTGCGTTTTCATTACCGGTGCGCATCACTTCGACAAACAAGGCCGGTCGTCCATTGAATTCAACGATCTTCTCTCCTTCCTCAAAGCCATCGGTCACTGTTGCAACTTCACCAAGAAGTACGTCAGATCCGTTGATCGAGAGAATGGGGATTTTGCTGAACTCTTGTTCGCTATAGGCCTGACCGCGAGTACGTACAATAAAAGTTCCACTAGCACTTTCGATCGAGCCTGCGGGGAGATCGATTGAGAACTGCTGAATGGCATTGGCCAGGTCCTGCAAACTCAATCCATATGCCAAGAGTTTGGTCGTATCCACCTCGACGCTGATTTCGTACTCACGATCTCCTTGGACTTGGGCCCTGCTGATACCAGGTAGCGCAATGATATCTTCCTGAACAGTGCGAGCGACTTCTCTTAATTCATGCGGAGTAAGATGTCCGGTAACCGCAATACTGAGAACTTCCCACCAATTTGACGAGTCAGGTATAGAGATCTGTGGGCGTTCCGTCTCTTCAGGAAATGTTGTAATGGTGTCAATTCGTTGAGTTACGTCTTCCAAAAGAACACGAAGATCCGCGTCTGGTTCGGCTTCTACCCATATTCGACCGCTTCCCTGGCGCCCGAAGGAGAAGATATCGCGAATCCCCTCAACACCTTCTAAGGCTTCTTCGATTGGAACCAAAATGGCTTGTTCAACGTCCTTAGCCGTTCCTCCTCGGTACGTCATCTCAATGCTGACGGAAGCCATGCTCCTTTCAGGCGATACCTCGAGTGGAATTTTGTAGAACGCCGTGTAGATACCGCCGATTAAGATGGCGAGCATCATAAAGTTCGCGGCGATTCCGTTTGTTGCAAACCAGCGAATCATATTGTGTCGTCAGTTGGTGGCGTTTGTGTCAGATTCGCGCGTAGATGACTCGGCGATTGAAAGTCGTGAAGCCGCGGGAGGAATAATTTCGATTTTCGCCCCCTTCGGTGTGAACGGCATCGGAGTCGTTGCCAACCACATCCCTTCTGGGATCGAAGCTGCCGGCACGATCACGTGCTCGGCATCCGCCCAAATCGCATTTACCTTCATTGGCAGCAAAGTTTGTTCTTCCTGGTGAACAAGCACAATCTGATCTAACTGACGAACCGCAGCTCTTGGCAGCGCAATCACATTATGAAGGACACGCCCTTCGATCGAGGCAACCACTGGTTGGCCAATTCGCAATGGAGGTTTCTCGGACTTGCGACCGAAAGGATCGTCGATTCTTGCAATGGCAAACAGGTCTCGCGAGTTCTCATCGAGCACCCCTTCAGTACGAGCAATTTTGCCACTCCAACTGAACTTGGTTGATGATAAGATTCCATCGCGAAATTGAACGGCCAGTTCAGGGTCGTCAGCAAATTCAGGCAGATCAAGAAACTCTCTCTGTTCCCCTGAAATCGGCAGCCGAACTTCGACGTAGTCAATTGCAAAAACATCGCCGAGGGGAGAGTTCGTTCCCGCCAGCTGCCCAATCCCAATCAACTTCGTCATGACACGACCGCTGAAGGGAGCGAGAATCTTGGTTCTTTTCAAATTCAACTTGGCCTGTTGGACCTTGGTTTCCGCTAATGAAACATTGGCTTCCGCTTGTTCGCGACTTGCCGACGCCGTTTCGACTTCACCCTGGGAAACCGCATTTGACTCGACCAGCCGCAACTTACGTTCTTCAACCAGTTTGGCGAGTTTGAGTTCGGACTTAGCAGCGTCCAGTTCCGACTCGGCGATAGCGAGTGCTGTTTCGTAGTCGCTGGGATCGATCTCTACCAGCACATCCCCTTTGTTGAAGTAAGCCCCGACCTCGAACGCTGGACTGATTTCAGCAACCGTTCCAGAAACCTGAGAAGTTAGCGTCACCAAGTTATGGGGCTGGACAACAGCGTGTGTCTTCACCACGACTGGATAGTCGACAACATCGATATCTTCTACTCGAGAGCGGAGTAGGACTTTCTTCGGCTCTGGCCTTTCCGACTTTTCGATCTTGTCAGACAACAACTGAAAGCCATACCAACCTGCCGCAAGAATGCCGCAAGGGATTGCAAGCCTGAACAGGATACCTGCCCAAAAGGAAGGATTCGCGGAGGGAGCTGCCATAAGTTAAGACCACATCGAGCAACTAATATTGGGGGGACGGTTATCAGGAGAGCAATTGGCTACAAACTAACTTTCAACCCCGAGAAAACCGGAGAGTATCGAATATATGTGCGGCGTTTGGCGTTTCTTTGGCACCTCGTCGAGTTGTCTCCGAGGCAGAGAACACGAATATCAAGCCAATTCGCCAAGATCCGACTCCGAGGCGGCTGTTCGGATGGCGTCGACTTTAACGCCTTCCGATAGCAGCTAATGTTAAGCTGTTCAGGCAGGGACGCGTTCATTGTACCATGCGTGCCAGATGCTCCGATGGTAGGACAAGTGCGGTCATTTCGAGTCTTACCGGTTTTTCCAGAAATCACATGTTTTTCATCTATAGACCGCAATCGTTCCGCCCAACCTGGCCTGGCTGGGCGTTGTTATCCGTATGTATCACTCTAACAGGGCTAGGTTGCACAAGTCCGCAAGATTGGTTTGCTAACGGATTTAAAGTAGGGCCAAATTACTGCACGCCTGCGGCACCGGTCGCAAATGACTGGATCGACGCCCACGATAGGCGAATCTTGGATGAACCAACGGATGTCACCGCATGGTGGGCGACCTCCTTCAACGACCCCGTTTTAAACCAACTTGTTACCGAGTCGTATGCCCAAAACCTGACGGTTCGCCAGGCCGGCGCTCGCATTACGCAGGCAAGAGCACTTCGACAAATTGTCGTCGGCGAGTTCTTTCCGCAACAACAATCTGTCGCGGCACAATACTCTCACAATCTCAGCACAGGTAGCGGTTTCGATCGACACTTTAGCGTTTGGCGTGGATCGTTTAACTTGGCCTGGGAAATCGACTTCTGGGGAAGATATCGCCGTGCAATTGAGTCGGCAGATGCGGACCTTGACGCAGCGATCTACGACTATGGAGATGTCGTCGTTACGCTCGTGGCGGACGTTGCTGCAACGTACATCGATATCCGAACACTGCAAACACGCCTGGAACTGGTCAAGCTGAATGTTGAGAACCAACGGAAAACCTACGAGTTGACGGAGATTCGGTTTCGAAACGGCGAATCAAGTGAGGTCGACGTTCAACAGGCCAAATCAAGTCTGGTACAAACCGAGGCACTGGTACCGCAAGTAGAGATCGCACTTCGACAATCGCAAAACCAGTTGTGTATCTTAATGGGTATGCCGCCTGAGCTGATATTAGAAATGCTAGGCGATGGCAAGATACCGGACGTGAAGTCTGAAATTGCTCTTGGAATTCCCGCGGCCACGTTGTTGCAGCGACCAGACGTCCGCCGTGCTGAACGGAATTTGGCATCGCAGAGTGCCTTGATTGGCGTTGCTGAATCAGAGCTGTATCCACACATAACACTCGTCGGAACGGTTGGCAGAAGTGGCAATCAATTCAAGGACCTTTTCCGGACTGGCTCGGGCTTTGGTTCAGTCGGCCCAAACTTGGATTGGAACATTCTGAATTACGGGCGACTGGCCGGAAATATCGAATTCCAGGAAGCACGATTCCAGGAACTGCTAGCCTCTTATCAACAAATAGTATTGAATGCTAACCTCGAGGCGGAAAATGCGATTATTCAATTCCTGAAATCTCAGGAGCAATTAAGACTACAACTGGAAGCAGCCGAGGCAGCTGATAAGACCAATGAGCTGATTACCCTTCAATTCGAAGAAGGTGAGGAAATCGACTTCAATCGTGTCTTTAGTGTTCAAAACACCAAGACACAGCAAGAAGTCGCCGCTGCCGCTGCCAAGGGGGATGTAGCTCAAAGCGTAGTCGCGATTTACCGAGCTCTAGGCGGTGGCTGGCCTTCGCCTTATCTAACGCAACCGATTGGGCCGTTATCTGAATCAGAGGACGCCCCCAACCGAGCAGAGGAAATTGACGCTCCACCAGCGAATGAACAACTTCCCATCGATGCGATCTTGGAAAATCCAATGGGTGGAGCAATTGATCAGTAGTTAATAGGCCCCTTTCCTCTCAGATATACGAAAAACGTCTGTCTCACAGGTCACAATATCTGGGCATTTTCTACCAAGTGAGGGAAGCAACGGTCGTTGTTGGGGTAAATCTCAAACCAAGTCATGTGACTCTCGAACATTCATTTCACTGGATTACCCAGCTAATCTGCGGAGTCCGAGCTAGAGGCCTAAGACTCGGAGTCGCGAGATTACGAACACATCTAGCGGCCCGTATACAGTACAACGCGCCAAAGTAACATTCCTTGCTCACTCGCGCTGGTGAATCGCACAGTACCTCTCTTTTCTATGTCTGACCTTTCCCTAATCATTCCTCACGGTAAATCAGCTTCTGTTTCGATCTTTCCTTTTCGAAGTTTGTCCATTCCCTATTGCTCATAGTAGTCGATCGAATAACGGGACCCGCTATCGGCACGGAAATACCGATCGACAAAAGGAACAAACACAACTTCGTCATATTCGCTAGGTTGAATCGCTTAGGACGTCCTGTAAAACACTCTTTTTCAATCAACTAAGATCAATCTCACACCTGAGGCGGTTTTCAGAAACCTGTGGAACAAATCCTCTGTCATTCCTGGCTAAATAATTGCGAAACGGGTTCTCAGCAGACACAATGGGGGTCGCCTTTAAAGAATACGAATTGGGACTGTCGGTCCCTTTCGCCGAAGTCGTTTTGATTGAGGAGATTTGAATCCTGTGAAAAGTTCCAAGCCTCTTGCACGAGTATTCCTGACGTCTGCAATAGTGGCATCGGCATGCTTTCTCGTAAACGTAGATGTCGAAGGCGCGGATGCCCCCAAGAGTAAAGTCGTATTTTCTGACGACTTCGATCAACCGGTACAGTCGATTGAGGAGCTCGAACGTTGGGAATTCCTCGACGCTAAAACGTGGACATGGAAAGACACAAAGGACGCTGGTGGAGTTATCGAGATCACCGAACGCGGCAGCGAGTATAAACCACCTACACGCAGCCCTGGTCACGTCGCTTTAGTCAAGGACTTGAATGTCGGCAACTGCGAGATCCGATTTCGTGTCCGCAGCACAAAGGACACCGGTAACCATCGCGACTGTTGCATCTTCTTTGGCTATCAAGACGCATCGCACTTCTACTACTGCCACTTAGGAGCGAAGCCTGACCCGCACAGTGGTCAGATCATGATTGTCAATGAAGCTCCTCGATTAGCGCTTACAAAGAACGAGAAGCTTACCCCCTGGGACGATCAATGGCACGACGTCATGGTACGCCGCAATATCGATACCGGACTGATTGAAGTCTTTTTCGACGACATGACTACGCCGCACATGAGTGTTACGGACAAGACGTTCGGCGCAGGGCGAATTGGTATTGGCTCGTTCGACGACCTCAATGCCTTCGATGAATTTAAGGTATCCACGTTCTGACCAAGAACTGCGAAGCGAAATATTATTTTGAATGCCAACTTGAGTCTCAGCTTGTACAGTGAGACTCTACTCATCGAGATTTCTTCCCGTATTTCGGTGTAGGAATGACCTAAATCTAATAACCCACGTTGGGCAATTCCTAGAATTGCTATTCAAAACTTACGCAAAAAAGAAGAGCACGCATGCAACGTGCATGAAGGCCTAGTTTATCCATGAGATCGTTCGTTCGACGATCTAACGGTGGCGATATTTTCGCAGTTTTCTACGATCCTGACGAGGCTTTCGTCTCTGGTTCTTTCGGCGTGAGTACGCCAGTTCCCACTGCTCATCAGCGTGCAGCTCTTCACGCTTACCTGCCATCAAACGACTCCTTTCGATGGTAGATGTAACGCAAATCGCTAACTTGCGCCGGTTTATGATGTCCAGGCTTTTGAAATAGCCTCTAGTATACGGACGGCCCGAGTCTGATGTCGGTCTCGGTAAGTTCCATCTTATGCATGCCATGAATTCCCAGATTTTCACACTCTAGGGCCCATCGAGACATCAACTACCAGAATTGTCTATCAGAAGCGACGGCAAGATTGGGTTCATCAACAGTGAACCGGCCTCAAACATCGCTGATCAATGCTCTGTCCCACATTGAGCACGAAACGTGTTCTTCACATTAAAACCGATAGTCACGACACCCAGCTTCAGCGTCGGCTAATTCGCCACCAGAGGTTAGTGCTCATCTATTTTTCCTTGCCCCGCAAGACCCAGCCCGCGAAGCATCGGCCCCATGGTCAGTCCACCGACAAGAATCGAGAAGGCAACCACCACGTAGGTCATTGTCAGGACGAGTTCGCCGACGTTGTCGTACTGCGATTGCTGTGCGTGGATCTCCTCCTGGAGCGATAGCGCCAGGGCAACACTGATCCCGCCGCGTAGCCCCCCCCAGGTCATGACTTTAATCGCGTGTGGAGTAAATTCTCGACCGGTCACCTTCTGCAAGGCAGTCACGACAGTGCCTACGGAAAGGAACCTCGCCAGGAGCGCCGCGGGAATCGCCAACACACCGGCCAGAAGATAGGACACTTGGAACGAAAGCACCAAAACTTCCAATCCGATCAGCACAAATAACACCGCATTCAGCAATTCGTCCACCAATTCCCAGAACGTATCCAGGTGCTCGCGCGTTCTGTCGGACATCGCTAGCGTTCGACCATGGTTACCCAAAATCAATCCCGCGACCACCATCGCCAATGGCCCGGATAGGTGCAGCGTCATCGCTAAGGCATAACCGCCTGTAACGACCGCCAGTGAAAGCAAAATCTCTGTCGCGTAGTGATCAATGCTTCGTAATAGGAAGAACGCGATCATGCCTAGCACGAAACCCAGGGCAAGCCCACCGCCCGCTTCGAGGGCAAAGAGCTTGGCGACATCCATTGCTGTTGTCTCGGCGTGTTGTGGAGCATCGTGCGAATGTTCGCGTCCGAGTTGTTCCGCAGCACCTGTTGTATCGGCCGCGACGATCGGTGGATCTCCATCAACGTCGGGCAGATCTGCCAAGTCTTTTTCGCTCGGTTCTACGACATGGTTCAACTCGTGCTTCTTTTCTAAGTCTTCATGCGATTCCCCATGGTGGCCCAACCCGGCAATTCCCAGCAGTGCAATAAACACCACCACACCCACGCCATCGTTAAATAACGACTCCCCTGCGATCTTGGTCTCCAGAGGCTTGGGGGCCCCCAGGCTCTTGACAATCCCCAAAACCGCGATCGGGTCGGTTGGCGCGACGATTGCCCCGAAGATCAGACAATAAATGAATCGGACCTCGATACCGAGCCAGCCGGTGATGATATAGGTGAGTCCGCCGACGATGAACGTCGTAGCGAGGACGCCAACGGTAGCCAGCAGTGCGATGGCCGCAGACTGCTTCTTTAGATCGTTGAGGTCGACATGCAACGCCCCGGCAAACAGCAGGTAACCGAGCATGCCTTCCATCAGTGTCTGGTCAAAGTCGATCGAGCCGACGAGCGTCTCGGCCGCGCTGAGAACGCCTGCTTCAGGTACGATCCAATCGATTAGCAGCAGCGCGACCGCGTGCAGCATCGCCAGCAGCATCAAGCCTACCGTCGTCGGCAGCTTGAGCACTTTGTGGTTGATGAACGCGAAGGCCGCTGCGAGGGCCACTAGGATGCCGGCAATATTGAAGAAGCTCATGGCCACCTTTATACCGCACTTCGCTAAAGGAAAAAGTGGGAGAACACTTCCTGTCCGCCTATCAGCGCGTCGAACACGGACGCGCTTCGCGATACGGATGGTAAAACGATCAGAAGAGTGGAAGTGGAATCCGCCGTGGCGTTGGCAGCATACTCTTCAGTGATTCCGCTAGTTCGCATCAATCCTCTAAGGAAGAAACGGTCGAAATCACGGGAGTGAAATGCGTCGCCCCCTGATCAAGCGAGTCAAAATCGCAGCCAATTGGAGGGCTTCAGGCAAACTATCCAAATGGGACCTTCTCGTGACTGTTATCAAAGCTATTTTCCGTGACCGGCCGAGAGCAAATCAATCGGTTTATACATGTTTTCAGCAAAACCGATACGCATAATTTTGTTCTTGTTTCTGATCGCGTCAAAGGGGAAAATAGAGGCCTAGCTTCGTAAATCATTACGAAGATTCATCCTACCTTAATCCAGCGGAACTGCCCTCACCTAGAGTTACGCAGTTCTCCTACCTGTGCTGGAAACGCGAATGGGGACGTGCCCCAGTTTTCAAGGAGATTCTGCGTGAAAAGTCGAGTGAGCGTTAACGTAGACGCAACTGGCTCGTATTTCCTGACGGCTGACGCACCTCATTTCCTGTGCCGATCGCTCGCTTGGCTGACCGCTTCCTTACTAGGACTGATACTTGGCTTCTCTACCATCTCCCCATGTCTAGCGGAGCCAGCTGACTTTGCAGCACTTCAGGCCGATGCCCGGAAAACGTTCAAAGAGAAGGTCGGCCCCTTCGTCAACAAATACTGCATCGATTGCCATGGCACACGCCCCGAAGCTGGCATCAACCTGCAATCGGCCCTGAGGTCGCCAGGGGCCACTGCGTCATTCTTGCATTGGAAGAAGGCGGTTGCCAATGTCAAAGTACATGATATGCCCCCCGAGGATGCGGGGGAGATTCCGACGGAGCAAGAGCGTCGCGACTTCGTCGAATGGATTGGCAAGCTCAAATTTTTGGCTGAACGCGATCCCGGCCCGTTTGTGCTCCGACGTCTGAGCAAAGTCGAGTACGCCAACACACTTCACGATCTTTACGGTGTCGATCCATCGATCGCAGATAGTTTGCCGGAAGAAGTTGTTGGCGAAGGATATCTCAACTCCATTTCTCCCCTTCAATCCGAGTTGTTTCTCGATATTGCCAATCAAGTGGTTAATCGAGTTGTCGCTGGCAAGGGAGATCCACCGACTGAGACTCAAAAGCGACTTTTTGGTGACCCTCCTGCCGAAGGTGCCGATCCTCGTGCTGCTGCACGTAAGGTCGCACTGTCACTCGCTCGAGATGCCTATCGTCGACCTCCAACGGAAATGGAGTTGGATGTTTTGGTAAGCATCTTCGATCTCGGTCGTGAAAATCAATTGAGTTACACCGAATCGATTGGCTTGATGTGGAAGGCGATTCTCGTCTCTCCCCAGTTTCTTTTCATTACCCCAGCGGCGGAAGTCGACGCGGAGACGACCATTGCTCTGTTGGATGATTACCAATTGGCTTCACGACTTTCGTATCTGCTGTGGAGTGCTCCGCCCGATGCGGAACTATCTGCCCTTGCAGATAAGAGCGAACTACATAAACCACACGTTCTACGAGCTCAAGTAGAGCGGTTATTAAACCACGATCGATCACGAGCGTTGTTCGATGGTTTCGGAGCTCAATGGCTAGGAGTCGATAGGCTAGAAAGCCAAACGTTCGACCCAGAGTTGTTCCCACAGATGACGCTGGCACTTCGTCAGGCGATGGCAGAAGAAACGCGTCTCTTTTTTCAAAGCATCATTCAAGAGAACCAGAGCGTGTTTCGATTCGTCGATAGCGACTATACATTCATGAACGAACCGCTCGCAGAGATATATGGCCTGGACTCACCAATACAAGGCCTGGAAATGCGGCGGATCAAACTGGAAGACCCAAACAGAGGTGGCATCCTTGGCATGCCGGCTACTCTGGCAACCACTTCCTTTCCCAATCGAACAAGCCCTGTTAGACGCGGCGTGTGGGTACTTGAGCAGGTCTTGGGGGAACGAGTTCCACCACCCCCACCTGACGTACCTGAACTCGCAGAACAAGAAGGGAAGAGTTTTGAGGGATTAACTTTGCGTCAGCGAACTGAGTTACATCGTTCGGAAGCTACTTGCGCGAACTGCCACAGGGTGCTTGATCCGATCGGCTTTGGACTTGAAAACTTCGACGCGATCGGACGTTGGAGAGAAAAGGACAACGCTGGGGTTGCGATTGACTCTGCTGGCCAGATTCCTGCAGGTGAGACCTTTACTTCTCCCGAGGAACTGAAGCAACTGATGGCAAATCGAAAAGCAGATATAGCTCGTAACCTTACCGAAAGGTTCATGGCGTACTCCCTGGGACGAAAGCTGGAGGGATACGACGAAGTAGTAATCGACAAATTGATGGAGAAGCTTGCCCAGGACGATTACCGAATGCGAACCATGATTAAGGAGGTGACTGCCAGCTACTTGTTCACCCACCGTAGAGTCGAAGACTAACGTTTCGACAATTAGATGATCAATCATGTCACTTTCTGGCTAAATCACTAGTACTTTTTTGCCAACAAGGCTAGTTCCCATGTCTCGATGGTTTTTACGTATGGCGATAATCGCCTTCGTCGCGTTTCCCAGTTTCTGTTGCGCAGCGGAGCAAGTCAACATCTTGTTGATCACCGCCGACGACCTGGGTGTTCAACTTTCGTGCTATGGTGACCCGATCGCCCAAACTCCCCATATCGATCAGTTGGCTCAGCAATCGGTTCAGTATCAAACCGCTTACGTCAGCCAAGCCTCATGCAGTCCTTCACGTTCAACAATGTTCACCGGCCTCTACCCTCACGGAAACGGCCATTATGGACTCGCCAACGCAAACGTTGGTTTCCAAGTTCATCCTGAACTACATGATCAATTGCTGCCCAATATGCTGAAGCAGGCTGGCTACCGGACCGGCATTACGGGAAAGCTGCACGTCAATCCGGAAAAGCAATTCCAGTTCGACATGCGCACCAAAGATGGTTTCGGAGGACGCCAGATTAAAAGGCAAGTGCAGGACGCCAGAGAGTTCATTTCTCAGTCGAAGGATCAACCGTGGTTCCTGATGTTCAACCTGTTTGATCCTCACGTTGCTCGCAAACGAAAACCAGGTGGTGGACAAGGACCGCAGTATTTTCCTGATCAAATCGAAGGGTTACCCAAAAAGGTTCTCACCGTCGAGGATGTTCCCGCTTGGCCCTGGCAACAGATTGATTCACCGGAACAACGGACCAAGATTGCCGGCTATTACAACTGTGTTCACCGCATCGATGCGGCCATCGGAACGCTGATGCAAGTGCTGCACGAAACGAACCAATGGGACAAGACATTGATCATCTTTTTAGGTGATCACGGCCCCCCTTTCGCCCGCGGCAAGACAACTTGCTACGAAGCAGGCCTGCGAGTGCCCTTCCTGGTTCGCTGGCCTGGCGTCTCGCAACCGCACATCTCGCAACGTCTTGTGGGAAGTATCGATATTTATCCCACCGTCTTAGAAGCTGCTGGTGTCAAGTTACCCAAGCGGCTGCATGGTCGCTCCCTACGCCCAGTACTGACTGACGCGAGCTCGGTGGACTGGCGTAGCACATTGGTCGCTGAGTTTCATTACCATGGTGCGTCTCCCTTTTTCCCGCGAAGAGCCATCACCGATGGACGATATAAGTTGATTCGCAACCTCAGCGCCGGCAAGTCATCTCCATCCGCAACCGTTGATGGCGACCGAGCTCCCACACTCGCAAAGCAACTCGCATTGGATCATCCGGCCCGTAAGGCCATGGAGCGATTACAAAATCCGCCTGAATGGGAATTATACGACCTCAACGAAGATCCAATAGAATTTACAAATCTTTCGAACGATCCAGCCTACTCCGAGCAAAAGGAGCGGCTCAAAATTGCTTTGGCTCAATGGCAGACGCAAACCGACGATCCTTTTGCTGACGCCAATTTTCGTCGAAACATTGAAGAGAAATACTCAACGACTTCTCGTTAGTTTGCAGTACTTAGTGCAACTCGTTGTCACTTGGATGTGATTTATCCTAAAGGCCTTGCCATGAGTAACAACCGATTCATCGACCGCCGTACTTGTTTGAAAGGCATAGGAGCGGCTCTCGCCTTGCCACTTTTGGACACGATGGGGTGGGCAGAGGCCAGTGAGGCCAACGCGTTCAAGCCGCCTGTCCGTCTGGGGTTCATGTATATGCCCCATGGCGTGATTATGGATCAGTTTTGGCCGGCCGATGCAGAGAGTTTTCTTAAGTCGCCGCCACCTGCCCTCGAGTCGCTGCGCCCTGTACTTGATCAATGCCTGATGATGAAAGGGATAGAAGGGGTTGCCAATGGCCCATTTAAAGGCGCTCCGCATGCACTCGAGCTATCGACCTGGCTGACGGCCGCGCTCCCTGACCCAGACCGACGAGATGAAATCAGCATCTCAATTTCCGCTGATCAAATCGCCGCAAACGCTTCGGGAGCATTTACCACGCTACCTTCGCTAGAACTTGCCACGATGCCGCAAACCTGGAAGGAGAATCAGGCCGGACTAAACGAGGCATATTATTCACACTGTAGCTTTCGTTCTCCGACACAAGCTGTTCCAGCCGAGATAAACCCACGTACGGTGCTCAATCGGTTGTTCAACAAGAAGGGGCAGAACGGTCAGGCATCCGCCGGAGCGAGTCCTCTCGACCGTAGCATGCTCGATCTGGTCCTGAGTGGTGCACGTAATCTCCGCCGCACGTTGTCGGCCAACGATCAACGAAAACTGGACGAGTATCTCGATAGCGTGCGTTCGGTCGAACGCCGAATCGCCGCGATTGAACAGCGACAGAAGGAAGCCGCCCTTGAGAAAGCAGGCGTCCGATCTAGCCGAAGGAATGATTCCGATTCGCCACCGATCGAGATCAAGATTCCCGAAGGAGACAAACGCAGCGAGTACATGCAGGTTATGTGTGACCTGAACGTTCTAGCATTTCAAACCGACACAACTCGCGTCAGCACTTACATTGGTTCCACGCCCAATGGTGTCTCGTATCCGGAACTCGGCTTTTCCGATAAACACCATTCAACAACTCATCACAACAACCAGCCAGAAAAGGTCAGCAAAGTGGCCGCCATCACGGCGTTCAATATCGAGCAATTCGCCTACATGGTTAAAAAGATGAACAGCCTTCAAGAGGGCGATGGTACGCTGCTGGATAACTGCATCATGATGTGGGGCTCCGGCCTAGAAGACGGTGACCGGCATACCCGAGCCAACTTGCCATTCATCGTCGCCGGAAAAGGGGGCGGCTCGATCAACACTGGTCGATTCCTTCCCGATACTAAAGGAAACCAAGGCGATCTGCTTACAACCCTCCTAGCCGCCGCCGGAGTAACCCTCGACCGCCCACTAGGAATCGCAACTAAACAGATTCCAGAAATTCTGACTTAAATTGAGTATATGGTTCATACTACCTCAGAAAGATCAGGACCAGCAGGCAATTCGTATGCGTATTAATGGCCTAACTTGTCGACCATCTCGTGGTTATACCCAAATCGATCAGTGCGCGATCACCCATTGATGATCTCGCCTCCGTTGGGATGCAGCACTTGCCCAGTAATGTAAGAAGAATCTTGGCTGGCCAGAAAGACATAGCAAGTTGCACATTCCCATGGTTGTCCTGCTCTTCCCATCGGGGAATCGGTGCCGAACTTTTCCACCTTATCTGCCGAGAAGGTGGCTGGGATCAATGGTGTCCAAATTGGCCCAGGCGCAACGGCGTTTACGCGGATTCCGTCGCTGACAAGCTTTTGGGAGAGCGAGCGTGTGAAGCTCACAATAGCTCCTTTTGTCGCGGAGTAATCTAGCAAGCCAGGGCTACCTCGATACGCGGTAACAGAGGTGGTGTTAATAATGGTGCTTCCGCGGTGCTCTTTCAGATGGGGAAGGCCCGCCTGAGACAGAAAGAACATCGGATAGATGTTCGTACGAAATGTCTTATGAAGCTGTTCCTCTGTAATTTCGTCGATGTTGGAGGTTGGATGCTGTTCGGCCGCGTTATTGACGAGAATGTCTAGCCGTCCGAATTCTCGCACCGTACTCTGAACGACCTCCGCACAAAAATCTTGTTGACCCAAATCTCCCTTGATTAGCAAACACCTACCATTTTCTGAATCAATCCGTTGTTTTGTCTCGTCGGCGTCCTTATCTTCATCCAAGTAGACGATTGCGACACTCGCTCCCTCTTTCGCGAATAGAACGGCAGTGCTTCGACCGATGCCACTATCTCCACCAGTGATTATGGCGACTTTTCCACGTAATTTGTCACTTCCTCGATAGTAGTCAGGTGCTACGACTGGACGAGGGTTCATGAGGTGCTCGTGGCCTGGCTGGGAATCCTGGTGCTGTGGAGGAAAACCTTGGGAATTTCTTTCTCCGCGTTGCTTCGATTTATTGCTCATTTTAGAAACCTTGCTGATCTCCGAGGACGACAAAACTCAGCGATTGCGACCTGCAATTCCTGAACCGAACACGTAACACTACGAATCTGATCCGACATCACCGTTGAAACCTGACAGACGTCGCCTAGCTCCAATTCATTTGGCACGACAAATGCACCACGCGTGGCGTTTACTTACCAACCATAGACGTTCGCGATCCTCAGCCATTCACTCTTTGCAAGAACACGATCCCTACTCGTTCAGAAAGTTAACGCAATTTGGACGTTTCGGTGGCTTCCACACGAGAATCAGGCAGGACTCAGGCGATGTCTAATTGACGTGACGGGCGGTCATCGGTGAAATAATCCAGCCTTTAGGTTACAAGCCGAAAACCTTGGTCTACTATCAGCACGCTGTACTCAACACGCTCATGATGGACGAGACTCGCTCAAGGCTTTTCCAGGTTGATGCTGAGGACCTAGTGATCTCAGCCAATTGATGGCTCTTATCCTTTTCAACATTGGGTAAAGGCAATCACCTATTCCCTAACTGACGACTCCCACGGGCGGCACGCACATCATGCGAGATGACAACACAGATTTCCTAACTGGCGGCGGCGAGATGGGAGATCGGACACGTAAATTTGACTGGAGCAGAACGTCATTAGGCCCCATTTCAGGCTGGCCACAAGGCTTAAAAACTGCCGTACAAATTATGCTCAGTTCTCGCTACGCGATGTGGCTTGGCTGGGGAACAGAATTCGTCTTTTTTTATAATGATGCCTATGCCAAGATGACCCTAGGGCCAAAGCACCCCTGGGCCCTAGGGAGACCAGCCAGTGAAGTTTGGTCTGAGATATGGGCTGATGCGGGGCCACGTGCTGAGTCGGTCGTCCAGACGGGCCAAGCAACTTGGGATGAGGGCCTTCTCCTGTTCCTGGAACGTAACGGTTTTCCCGAGGAAACATATCACACATTCTCTTACAGTCCGTTGCCGGGCGAAAACAACACAATCGGTGGCATACTTTGCGTTGTCACGGAAGATACCGAGCGAACAATCGGTGAACGTCGGCTCCGAACTCTTCGAGAATTGGCGGCTCGAACTACCGATGAACCTAGATCGGCAGAGCAAGCCTGCGAGACCGCGGCGAAGATATTAGCTGCCAACCCTTATGACATACCTTTCGGGTTGATCTATCTAAACAGTTACGACGGCGAAACGACTTCGTTAGCGGGAGCAGCTGGCATCGATCAGCGGCACGACCTGTGCCCTAACTTGGTCGAACTATCGCGTAGGGAAACCTTCTGGCCATTTCACCAAGTATCCGAATTTGGCAAGAGTATAGAAGTCGACAACATCTCACAGAGTTTTTTACCAGATTCTGTCGGTGTGTTCCAAGAATCGCCAGAGACGGCACTTGTGCTCCCGCTGGCGAAATCAGGCCAAGACACACTCGCTGGTTTTCTTATAGCAGGCATCAGCCCTCGTCGCCCATTTGACGACAGCTACCGAGGATTTCTTGAGCTTGTTGCAGGACAGATTGCCACGGCTGTGTCCAACGCCCGTGCCTACGAAGAAGAAAAATCTCGCGCCCTTGCATTGGAGGAATTAGACCACGCCAAGACAGCGTTCTTTTCTAATGTGAGCCACGAATTCCGCACCCCTCTTACCCTAATGCTGGGCCCCCTAGAAGACATTCTGTCTTCGCCCGAGAACGACGGCCTTTCCGCTGAAGTCAAACAACAACTCACGTTGATTAACAGAAATGGTCTTCGTCTTCTTCGATTGGTCAACTCTTTACTCGATTTTTCACGAATCGAAGCCGGAAGAGTTCGAGCAGCGTTCCAGCCGACAGATTTGCAGGATTATACATCTGACTTAGTAAGCGTCTTCCGATCTGCCGTGGAACGCGCTGGCATGCAATTGAATGTGCAATGTGAAGACCTCACCTCGCCAGTTTACGTCGACCGTAATATGTGGGAGAAAATTGTTCTCAATCTTGTCTCTAACGCTTTTAAGTTCACCTTTGAGGGAAGCATTTCTGTCGAGCTAAGCGAGTTAGGTGAGCATGCCCAGCTGATAGTCCGAGATACAGGAACCGGGATCCCCTCGGATCAGCTCTCCAGACTTTTTGACCGCTTCCATCGCATCGAAAATGCCCAGGGGCGTACCCATGAGGGAAGTGGAATCGGGCTCGCGCTCGTACAGGAACTGGTCAAACTACATGGTGGGAAAATCGACGTTGAAAGCGAACTAGGCCAAGGCAGTTGCTTTACTATTCTCATCCCTCTAGGAACAAAACATCTACCACCTGATCAGACTATCGATAGCGATCCTATGGCAAATACCTCTGCCACCGTCGATCCCTATATTGAAGAAGCTTTACAGTGGCTTCCTGAGGACAGTATCGATGGCCCAGACTCGAGCGTTTATTCAGGCATAGCCGAGCATCCAAGAGAGTTTTCTATTGACAAAATAAAACAAGATGGAAGACCGACAATTGTCCTAGCAGATGACAACATCGACATGCGTCAGTACGTCTCTCGCTTACTCTCAGACGCATATCATGTGACCTCGGTCAGTGACGGCGAGACAGCTTGGTTAGAAATTGAGCGGGAATTGCCTGACCTCGTACTGACGGACGTCATGATGCCGAAGCTGGATGGGTTCGGACTCCTCGCCAGAATTCGCGAAACGTACGAGACCCGTGACCTGCCCGTAATTATGCTCTCGGCCAGGGCAGGTGAAGAGAGCCGTGTAGAAGGTATGGATGCAGGGGCCGATGACTATCTTGTAAAGCCATTTAGCGGTAGAGAGTTGTTGGCCCGCGTTGGTGCACATATTCAGATTGCCTTGCAAAGAAAACGGTCGGCCGAGGAACTTCAGCGTAATGAAGAGCGCCTTCAGCTGGCATTGTCCGCGGCAAGAATGGTTGCCTGGCAATGGAATCTTAGTACAGATGATTTCATTCTCTCGGAAAACGCCCAGCAGTTTTTCGCTCAGCTTGCAACGAACCCGCCCGTGAACAAAACGGACTGTTCGCACCTTATTCACCAGGATGATCGCGCTCGCTACGACTCAGCTATTACGCAGGCCATTCAACGCAACGAACAATACAAGATCCAGTACCGTGTCGTTTCGCCAAATAATGAGGACACTACTTGGATTGAAGAAACGGGACGCGTCGTAACGTCGGATAAAGATAGCACCAGATCGCTCGTTGGTGTGTTCATGGACATCACGCAGCGTCGTGAGGCAAGCACCGCCCTGCAGCAAGAGCGTGACTTACTGAATGTGACGCTGAAAAGTATCGGAGATGCGGTCATCACCACGGATGTTACTGGTCAAATCACCAATTTGAATCACGTTGCAGAACAATTAACTGGCTGGATGGTCGACGAAGTCGTTGGCAAACCCCTCGCGGACGTATTTCGGATAATTAATGAACAAACACGCGAGACGGTCGAAAGTCCCGCGGAACGGGCACTGCGTGAAGGCGTTATCGTCGGGCTTGCAAATCATACTCTCTTAATCAGCCGCGACGGAACCGAGTATCCCATCGACGACAGCGCTGCACCTATCCGCGGTAGTGACGGTTCGCTATTGGGATGTGTGCTTGTTTTTCGTGACGTTACCGCGCGACAACAGGCAGATCGTAAGTTGCGGGAAAGCGAAGAACGCTATCGCCTGATTGGCCATGCAGCCAACGATGCCATCTGGGACTGGAACTTGGTCAATAACCAAGTCAATTGGAACGAAGGACTTCAAAGGCGATTTGGCTATCCTCTGTCTGAAATAGGTAACGATGCTAATTGGTGGAAGGAGCATATTCATCCAGATGATCAAGATCGTGTCGTTCGTGGAATCCATACGGTTATCGATAGTGATGGTGAACTCTGGCAAGACGAATATCGATACCGTCGAGCAGACGGATCGTATGCACATGTCTTCGATCGCGGAAAGGTTGTTCGCAACGAAGGTAAACCTGTCCGTATGGTAGGCTCGATGCTTGACCTAACCGAACGACTTCAAGCTGAACAGAAGCTTCGCGAACAAGAACGCCAGTATCGAGGTATTTTCGAGTCGACAAGCGATGCCGTACTCGTATTTGACTACGAAGGTTACCTACAAGAGGCCAATCCGGCTGCCTGTAGCATGCACGGCTACTCCTATGCAGAATTTATCGGCATGCATGGAACGCAGTTTGTTCACCAAGGCGACCATTCTAAATTTGCTAGCTTTGTCGAAGCCGTCAGCAGTGGACAAGATTTCCATGTCGAGGGAAGGCATGTACGCAAGGATGGCGAACAGATTCTCATCAAAGTGAACGGTACAGGTTTCAGCTATGGCGGAAAACCGGCACTTTTGGCGGTCGTTCGCGATATAACTGAAGAACGGCAGGCGCTACAAAAGCTTCAAGAAAGCGAAGAACAACTCCGCCTGTTGGCAGAGACGATTCCACAACTCGCCTGGATGGCGGGGCCCAACGGTGACATATTTTGGTACAACTCGCGATGGTATGAGTACACCGGTAAAACTTCTAAGGAGATGGAAGGCTGGGGGTGGCAATCGGTCCACGATCCTACCGTACTTCCTACGGTATTGAAACGGTGGAATTCTTCCCTTGAGACGGGAACACCGTTTGACATGGTCTTTCCAATTCAGGGAGCCGATGGCGAGTTCCGCCCGTTCCTCACTAGAATCAATCCGCTACGAGATCAAGCTGGAAACGTCCGATATTGGTTTGGCACCAACACGGATATCAGTGAGCAACAGAGGATTCAGGAAGAGCTTCGCGAACTCGCGGCCCAACTCTCCGAAGCCGATCGTCGGAAAGATGAGTTTTTGGCAACTCTTGCTCACGAGCTACGAAACCCACTAGCTCCTATTCGGACCGGGCTTGAACTGATGAGCCTGTCCGGGGACGATCCAGCGACAGTTGCCGAAGTTCGACCAATTCTAGAACGGCAAACGAAGCAGCTAATTTCTCTAGTGGACGATCTGTTGGATGTCTCGCGAATCACGCGTGGCAAATTTGACTTAAAGAAGTGTCAAGTGGAACTGTCGGAGGTGGTTCGAAGTGCCGTCGAAGCATCTACACCAATCATCGATGAGCTTGCGCATAACTTGGAAGTTTCGATACCCGAACAAACGATTACATTAGAAGCAGATCCTCATCGACTGGCCCAGGTACTAGCAAACCTATTAAACAATTCCGCAAAATACACTCCTGAAGGCGGCAATATTCAGCTTATGGCCATTCAAACTGATGGCCATTTGGAGCTTTCTGTATCTGACAATGGGATTGGTATTCCAGAGGATATGTTAGGGCGAATTTTTGACATGTTCGCGCAGATCGATCGCCCCTTAGAACGAGGCTATCCTGGTCTTGGAATTGGCCTAACGTTGGTAAAGTCGCTGATCGAAATGCACGAAGGCACCGTAGCCGTGGAAAGCAACGGTCCAAACCGAGGCACCAAATTTACAGTTCGGCTTCCAATCTCTCCTGCCAATATCGCTTCAAATACCGCTACTACCGACGTTGCTCAGCTTGGTAAATTGTCATCAAAGCGACGCGTCCTTGTAGTCGACGACAATAAGGCCGCCGCCAAAATGCTTAGTATGGTCGTCCAAATGCTGGGCAATGAAGTAGAAACTGCTGACGACGGATTGCAAGCGGTTGAAATAGACGAGCAATTTCGTCCTCAAGTCATCTTCATGGATATCGGCATGCCTAAGATGAATGGTTACGAAGCTGCCCGACATATCCGTCAGCAACCATGGGGCAAAAAGATCGTACTGATCGCGCTGACTGGTTGGGGGCAGGAAGATGACAAACGGAAAACAAAAGAAGCGGGCTTTGATCATCACTTGGTTAAACCCGCTGAGCCTTCGGAAATTCAATCCTTGCTTGCTTTGGTTCCTCAAGAGCCAACCTAGTCGATAATCGAGCCTCATCGTTAGCATTTGTTCTTACAAATAATCCTCGGTAAGCTCTATAACCTAGTATCTTGCTTCATTTTATTCGCTGCACAAAGTGTATTTCTTTGCAAGGAACCGTTCTGCGGCGTGCATCATGCAGTTTACCTTGGCAATAACGGCACGGTTATTGCATCACGCACGTGTGTTCAGTTTTTAGGCCCCAAAGTCATATCGCCAGGAACGAGCACGCCACTATGGTAAACGGCATTGGTGAACTAGCTACCGTCATTTCGCGCCCACCACTTCTCGAAGGTCCTTCGCCGAAGAAGACTCCCGCCGCGAATGGAATACTTGAGGCAATCGGGTTAACTCCCTTAATCTGCCTAACTCGCTACTTGGATCGAAACGATGTCACTTTATATGCCAAGCTTGAATCGCAAAATCCAGGCGGTAGCGCTAAGGATCGGCCGGCATCTCAGATGCTTCGCGAAGCGATAACCTCCGGAAAAGTGAATGCAGGCACAACCATCATCGAATCGTCCTCCGGTAATATGGGAATCGGTCTTGCTCAGGCATGCCGCTACTACGGCCTTCGATTCATCTGCGTCGTTGACCCACGGGCTCAAAAACAGAACCTCGCTATCATACGGGCATTAGGAGGAGAAATTCATAAAGTAACGACTCCTATTGATGGCGATTTCCTCGCGGCTCGCCTGGCGCGCGTGTGTTTTCTTCTTGAGAATACTGCTAATAGCTATTGGCCCAACCAGTATGCCAACTCAGAGAATCCGAAGGCACATGAATTGGGGACGATCCGCGAAATTGATGAGGCCATGGAGGGTAGTTTAGACTACCTGTTTGTGGCCACGAGCAGCACGGGCACAATACAAGGTTGTCGCAATTACCTCCGCTCGCGGAACAGAAAAACTGAAGTCGTCGCCGTAGATGCTGTGGGAAGCGTATTATTCGGAGGGACGGCGGGACGTCGCACGATTCCAGGACTTGGTACTGGTCGCGAACCTGCGCTTGCTCGCAACCAGTCGTTCAATCTCATACATCGCGTTACCGATCTCGAATGCGTCATCGGATGCAGGCGGGCAGCAGCGACCGAGGCGATGCTAGTTGGAGGATCAGGCGGTGGAGTCCTCGAGGCTATTCGCGCTCGCCAGCATTCACTAGCCGGGAAGACTTGTGTAGCAATCCTGCATGACTCCGGGACGAGATACTTAGATACTGTATTCAACGACGAGTGGGTGCAAAAAGAGATGCGCGTTACCCCTGAAGAATTGGACAGGCTTGCAGGCACTCCCAAATCTGTCTCGGAGGAGTCGGGGACATAATGGTTTCAATACATATTCAGTCACCAAGCAATCAGGGGCATCCTTTATCCTACGGAAATACGCCTCACAAAATTGCGATTATCGGAGGAGGACCACGAGGTTTTTATTGCCTGGAATCGTTGAGCCGCGCGCTAAGATGCCACCCTCGGACTGGACCGATAGAAATCGATATATTCGATTCTTGCCCCTACATTGGTTCTGGAAATGTCTATGACGTCAACCAACCTGATTTCCTTCGAATGAACTTTCCCAATGGGAAAATCGACGCATGGAGTCATGGCGAATTTCGCGGCAAGGACGAGTTGTCGCTCCTGAGTTGGCTTCAGGCCAGTTATCCTCAATGGGCCAATCCAGAAGGATTTTCTCCGCGGGCTGTTGTCGGACGATATCTTCACGAGTGCTTTGAAATAGTCCGATCCAGCTTGCCCGAAAATGTTACCCTCAACGTCCATCACCTCCATATTGCGGACGTCAAGAAATGCAATTCTCAGTGGATTATATCTACAGAGGATCATAGGTGGGTGGCCGATGATCTCGTAATGACACTCGGACACGAAGGATGGCGCTCCACTAACTCACTTGCCGAAGGCGATGACCGGCGACTGATTGAGCGGGTATTTCCCGTAGACTCCCAGCTTTCCCGCACGCGTGTCGCATCGAAGATCAGAGTGGCAATTCGAGGTTTTGGACTAACCTGGATTGATGCTAGCCTGGCTCTAACTGAGGGACGCGGCGGTCAATTTCAACCAGCCGTAGAAGATTGGACTTACGACCGCTCAGGTGACGAACCATCTAAGATCTATCCTTACTCGCGGACAGGCCGCCCGCTTCTAGCGAAGTCGATTGAATCGCAGATGGAACTACCACCAATTTTGTCAGATATTTGGCAAAGTGGATCCGAAGCGATTTTAGATGCCGCACGATCCGCTGATCCTTCGCAACAGGTGCGAGATCTGTGGCAATCGGTAACACGAACAGCCGGCGACGTCTATCAATCGATTCATCCAGGTTTAAACAGCACTCTATCGAAATCTCGTCTTGACCAATGGTACAAATGGTGGAGAAGCACGTTCTTCCCAGGTTTTAAAGCTTACGACTTGATGAAACAATCACTCAACGTTGGGCTCGGTCTGGCACCACCGAACGAAGCTTGGGTATGGGGCGAAACCTGGCGACGAATTTATCCAGCTCTTGTGGAACGAGTGAGTCATGGAGGCATATCTAATGAAGCTTGGAAGTTGTTCCGCCCTATCAGTGCCGAGATGGAACGAATAGCATTCGGCCCTCCGCCTGAGAATATGAGTCGAATGCTCGCACTTATCGATTCAGAGGTTATTGACCTCAATTTCGTCAAAGGGGCCAAACTTGCCGTGCGACCTAATCAGCTTGAACTAATTCGCGACGGTATCGTCGAAGAAGTCGACGTTGCGATCAATGCCGTCATTCCTTCACCATACCAAATTGATCCCCATGGCCCCCTCTCTCGCCTTATCGCTGACAAAACGATCTCTTGGCAGGACCGAGACATCGGTTTGCAGATTGATCAACGAGGTCGTCCCCTTTCTTATCCCCACGAGAATCTGGCCATTTTTGGTAGGGTCACCGAAGGGGCTGTTCTGGGCAACGATACTTTGAGCCGAAATCTCCATCCCCATATCGAAAACTGGGCTAAAGAAACCGCCAAACGCATTTTCCTTCGAAAGCTCTCCCATTGAACAACGCCATCTTTCCGACGTCAGGCATTAGATTGAATTGCCAGGGGGTGCTGCCTTTAGATGCAACATTGCCAGCTTGGATGGAAGCGATCCTGACATGTCCTGAACTTCATCAGTGGGTTGACGAGTACGGCTCTCCCTTGAATATTATCAATACCGAGCCGTTGACTCATAATGTAGAAGAATTGAACAGAGTCACTCAAGAATTTGGAGTCGACTTTCAAGTCTTCTTCGCACGCAAGGCGAATAAGTGCTTGAGCCTAGTTGATGCCGCCGATAAAGCCGGGGCTGGACTCGATATTGCCAGCCTGCAGGAACTGCAACAGGTGATCGAGCACGATATTTCCGGCACAAACATAATCTGCACGGCAGCCATCAAGGATGAGTCACTTTTCTCTGCCTGCGTACAGCACGGTGTAACTATTGCTGTCGACAACGCAGATGAGTTAACACAATTGGAAACGCAGTTGAGATTTGGGTTGCCAATCAAGGTTGCGTTACGACTGAGTGGATTCGAGTTTGGCGGCACACAACTCGACTCTCGCTTTGGTATCAACATCAATCATCTGAGTTCGTTTCTTCGCACCTTCCACCAAACGATATCTCATCCGTTAATGGAGATCGTCGGTATACACTTTCATCTCGACGGATACTCTGCCGGTCAACGAATGGCTGCGATTACTCAGTGTCTACCGATCGTCGATGTCCTGAGAAACCTTGGGCATTCAGTACGGTTTCTCGACATCGGTGGAGGAATACCCATGTCGTATCTGGAAGACGAACGCCAGTGGGATGCATTTTGGGAGAATCTTCATCAAGCTGTCTTAGGTAGGATCAAGCCCATTACGTACAGAAATCATGGACTAGGATTTATGGATGTACATGGAGAAGTCTACGGCCGTCGAAATTGTTATCCGTACTACCAGAGGTGCGTTCAAGGTGAGTGGCTTAGAAAAGTTCTTTCGGCTGGATTTGAAGATCAAAGGATTGCGGATGCCGTAAGTCAACGGAACCTGCAACTTCGCTGCGAGCCAGGCCGAAGCGTGCTGGATGGATGTGGCATGACGGTAGCCAAAGTTGTATTTCGGAAACAGCACCCCAATGGAGAATGGTTCATTGGTCTCAGCATGAATTCCACACAATGCCGAACGAGTAGCGATGACTTCCTCGTTGACCCAATCTTAGTTCCTGTGCCGAACGGTCGTAGGGGGAAAGAACTGGAAGGTTATCTGGTGGGGGCTTATTGCACTGAGTCGGAATTAATAAGTCTTCGCAGATTCCGATTTCCCAACGGGATTAACGTTGGGGATCTGATTGCGATTCCCAACACGGCTGGATATTTTATGCACTTTCGGGAAAGTCGGTCTCACCAGTTTCCACTGGCGAAGAACGCGATTGTTACGTCCTTCTCGCCTCCAACAGTTACGATCGATGATCCCGTTGATCACTGATCCAATGGAAAATGCTTTACTTGCCGCATGTTCCGACCGATTCTACTGCAATGAATTGCGGTTTGCGTTGAATACATTCCGCAAGTTTTTCATGCACCTTAAGTAGCGTCTTCAGGTCCTCCTCTATTTCTAGCTCTGGATGAACTTCCGACCAGAAATGTGCGGTACGCACAAATGCTAAGAATACAAGTAAGTGCTGAAACTCGGCGCGATCCATCGCACTGCTAAGAGCTTGAAGGGACGTCGATGCCTGGGACGTCTGCAAAAATATGTGCGCAGCACAAGCAAAAAGCATTTCTTCGGAGTTGCTTCCACTTTTAGGCAAGGGAAACAGAGCAGTGGGAGTGTTTTGCAGTTCATCTAAGAACGGCACTAGCAATTGTCCACACGGAAGATCGAGCTCAAGCAAATGGATAACTTGATCGATCGTCTCTGGCTCACAGCGAACACTTCCTGAAGGTCGGCCTAGCCCAATCAAAAATCCGACATGGCGGGCAAGGCAATAGTGAACCTTACAGAATCGCGACAGGTAAACAAAAAGGCGTTCTTTCAACAGTGGTGGTAGTGGATTGTCTAGATACCCAAACTTGGCAAATCCCCACAGGTTTTCCGTGATCTCGGGGGCTTCGGGACCTAATCGAAAGAAATGGGGAAGCACCCCCAATCGCCGTTTAACTTCATTTTGAACTTGCGTAGGATCGTTAATTATCTCTTCAATGGGTTCATCGCTCATGCTTACCTGCGATCTAAGTCAGGAAAATTCTGCGCCAAGCAGGTCTGAACAACCGCTCACAGTTGTGAGGACACGTCTAAACGTCGAGTCAAGTCCCAGCCAGATAAATTCAGCTTACGGCATTTAACGTAATTTGGCTACGCGCAATCTGGACCATTTAAATATGCGACCATCATGAAAAGCACGGATAAACGTCGATAGATCCGTGATTGTGTCACGTAAGTCCTTTTGGGGACGGCATTGTGATCAATCGGCAGATTCTTACCTCCGACATCTTCCCCTTATACTCCTTGCAATAAATGCTAAATGACATTCTCGTCATATACTTTGAATATCATATACCCAGATATTTTTATAGCGTAAGGATTACCAACGTCGCTCGACTCAGTCAGACAACCGTATCACCTCTTTGGTATTTACAAATCACTGTCGGAGTACCATCCTCGCTGCTCCAATGAGCAGCCTTAATGGGCAAAGGCATCAATTATTCGAAGTTCACTCCCGAAGGTAAGCCGCCGCATACACTAAGAATTTTTCACGAATCATAATTGCATTGGCGAGATCGAACACCGTGGCTTTTGGTAATCGGTTATTCATTCGTGAAACGGTACATTAACTCGGCTCCCAGATGCTCGGTCGACTTGCGGACACGTTCGAGTTGGCTGAAAGCGTACTTAACCCCGACAATATCGGCTACGCGAAACTTTACCTCCACCGGCCATGAACTATCCTGGTGGAGCGTTATTAGTTACGCTCTGCAAGCTCTTTAAGAAAACGCTGATCGCTTTCTGACAGCACCGACAAGGGAATCTCTATCTGATTCCCCTTGGCAGTCTTTAAAACCGCCGACTTCATGTCCAATTTCACAAGCGCCGCGTCGACGTGAAACTTACCCGACTTGTCGGTCCAGGTTCGCATAGGAGAAAGTAGCTTGCCATCGTCTACCAAAGGTTTTCCTTCCTTTTTGCCAGCACCTATAATCAATTCCACTTCTTGGGCGAATCCCTTGGAATCGAGCGTAAGTAGTTTTGTACTATCAGGCGAGAACGATACTCTGGGTACTCGAACCCCTTCTTCTGAGTAAACTAGCTTTTTGATCGAGGCATCCCAAACTTCGAAGCGTCCAAAAAACATATCGCGTTTCCCGTCCTTAATGGCAAAGGGATAATAGCTCGCGATGAACCGACCATCATTGCTCATCGCGATCGGAATGCCCGAAAATTCCGGCCAGACGACGCTAGTGGCTCCATCTGACGACCGCTTTATTAAGTTATTCTCGATTCCGCGTCCAACTCCCAACAAGGAAACATCTGGCAGAAAACCGGCAACAAAGTCGAGCGTTTCGATTTTCCCAAAGTCGGTCCCATCCTTCGCATCAAATGCACGCACACCGGTCTGCTCTTGAATTGCGAGCAGCATCTGGTCGTCTGGGGTAAATGCGATTTTGGAAACCCCTCGCGAACTATCACAACCGATAAAGTCAAATTGCTTTTCGCCAGAGTGAATGTTCCACACGCACGAAATGGCATCCTGTCCATTTGCCGCCAGACAACTTGCATCGGCCGAGAAAGCCAGATTGGCTACGGCTGTTTTCAGGTCTGTCCACTGCTTAAGTGGGCGAAGGGTTCTAGCATCCCACAAAATGACACGTCCGTCCTGACCACCGGTTGCGAAGGTATCTCCTGAAGGACTGAATACCACGCAGTTCACTCCCTTAGGATCATCCAATAGGCTCGTGATTATGTCACCCGTTTTGGAATTCCAAACGCAGATCGTCTTATTGCGCTGATGCGAAACGGAAACAATAAACTCTCCGCCCGGAAAATAGGCAATGTCCGCAACCCGCTCGCCAGGACTTATCAAATTCTCACGTCCGGTGACTCTACCTCGTGAGAATTCAGGTGGCGGCTGGACCGGCGACGACTTGCCATCATCGATTCCTGCCGCTGCTCGAAAAGAATCGCCCGATCCGTCAAAAAACACCTGAAGTCGAAGTGTTCGTCCCCCCGCTTTGGGATAACACTCTGCTACTAGCCCAAAGTTGTTCGTGTGCCGCAGTTGGCTAATTTGATAGGTTCCGTCGTCAATACGGATAGGCGACTTAGGATCATTGAAGGTCCAGTGATTTTGATAATGCCACGGTACTGCCCCCAAGGACCTGATCTCGCCGGATTCTAAATTCGCCTGATACCATTGTTTGCCAACGATATGAAGAATTTTGGCTTGCTCATCGTAATAGAACTTTCCTTCGTCGTAGCTGGACAAAAGCAGGGTCTTTTTATTGTCTGCAAGACCGCGGCTATAGAAACCAAGCTTTTTGTCTTTCAGAGAAATGGCTAGTTCCCTGTAGATTTCGCCATCAACTACCCAGCCGCCTAGCATTTCGCTCCAGGAATGGTCGAGAACACGAATGGAGCAATCTTCTGGATTGATCAACAGCGGATAGTGATAGAGAACCGGGCTTTTACTCGAACGAGTCACCAGCAGACCGCGTTCGATGACCTTCCCATTCTCTCGTCGCTGAAGCAGCTCGATATTGGTAGCGGCAAATCGAATTGTGAGGTCATCCGGGCGCACGCTACTTAAATCCGCCGGTAACGTTTCCTTAGCCTCATAGAAAATTTTGATTTGGTGATTTCCTTCTGGATCAAACTGCACGTCCGCAAACCAAGTCCTGCCAACATAACCGCAAATTATGGCATGACCAGCATCCAGTGGCGTGACACTTAGACTTACCTCGCGGACGGTCACATCGGGTATTTCATCACGCGACAAAATCGGCAAGCCGTGATCTTGGGTTAATTCATGGCGTTTCCAGGTGGAAGTATCCAGGACGGCCAACTTTACTCCCCCGTCGCCGTCACCGGAAGTGATCCAGATATACTTGCCGTCATACTTAAACGCGCTATAAGCGTTGCGTCCCTGATCCGCGATCCTGCGAAAGCCGTCCCCCTGGGAATAGATAAAGTAACCATCATCGGCATTGACCAGATCCCATTTATCACCCAGCGCGGATATTCCTCGAAAGGTCTTAAACTGTTCGAAATCAAACCGGCGAAACGTCAGATTGTCGTTCACAGGGGCATTGGCATTACCGCGATGCACGACGGTCGCGGCACGCGTCACCTGAATCTCGTTTAGAATCGCTTGGGCAGTCTGGCGGACATACGGCAGCGTTTCTTTGCTATTGATCAAATCTTGTAGAAACGCACGTCCTTCCAAGCTCCGCATGGTACGTGGTTGTTCATCGGCTAGTAGGAACCGGCGTGCGAAGAACTTGTTATCGGATAGATGCTGGTATTTCAAGATTACCTGTTTAATCATTGCATAACGCTGTGGCGACGGAAGGTCGATGATCGCGCGATGCAACAGATAAGAACTTAGCCTCCATTCTTTCATCTCTGCCAGGCCATGAACCAACTTCATTGCCAACTCATTGTTGAGTTCGAGAAATTCACGCGCTTCCTGGGCCAACTCTTTGGCCTCGGAGTCACCCTGCATGTAATAGGGCCTGCCAGTAATGACGTGCTGTTTGAAGATCAACCAATGCCGCTTTGCCAAGTCGAAGCGTGACTTTTCAATCATCACACGCAAATGCTGTAAGGCGAATCGCTTGAGTCTGATATCTCGTTGAAGTTCGTCCAGATACTCAAGATGATGATCTTCCAATCGCCGCTGGATGATCGAAACGGCTTGGCTATGAATCTCCGGCTGATCCGGAACAAGGAGTAGGCTTGCCTCGACTAGTGCTTGCGCCTCGTCCCAGTTGGCCAGCCGGATGAACAGATCGGCCCGCTCATTGAGCAATTTCACTTCCTGCTGTGGGTCGATCGTGGCAGTCTCGATACCTTTCGACGATGCCAATTCCTGGGCATATTTCAACAAAGCACCGGATACCGCACCTGGCGAGATCGTTACGTCCGTCTCGCTAAGAACTTTCGCGCCTTGCTGAGCCTTCAAGCTCAGTCTGACACGGTGATCATCTCCCTTTCCCTCATTGCGATATTCCCCCAGTACATAGGTGGGCAGCTCACGCACAACGTTGGCACCGTCGGCGGCGAGGTTGTATTCGCTGGTGATCGCCTTCGCTTCATCTAATTCCACGACTACCACGCCTGAAGAGTCGAGTAGAGTTCGCTCGAGAAGCTTGGCGTAGGTCGACTTCAGATAATCGTACTCGTAGGTAAGATCATCACTCACGAAAGGAGGCACGGCAAAGATGTGCTGAATCGAACCCTGAGATTTGGCAATGCCGTCGTTGGCCAATTTCACTAGCAACTGAGCATCACTAGTCGGGTCCTTCCCTAGCAGCATCTTCTGGCTCATCAAGCGAACCCCTTGATTGGTTTCTGCGACGACCAGTTGGGCGTACTGCTTCTTTTCCTCTTCGATCGTCCGCAGTATGATCAGCACATCCGCTTTGAGCACCGTGCCGATCGAACGTCGGTCCTTGCCCGACTGAGCACCGAAGATCGACTGCAGCCGCTTCTCGTTAAGTAGTTTCTGAATCTCGGTACGTTCGACCCACTGGGTATCTGGCCGCCCTAGCAGTTCCGCTTCCATCAGCCCTCCCAAAGCGGACTTATCAATATCGATCAGTGCACAACGCTGCTCCGCCGCAAGCGAAATCGTGGGGGCCAGAAACAGGACGGTCCAAAAAACGAGGCGGTACGATCGTTGCATAGAATCTCTATCAGTACGTCCACTGCTTGCGTTAAGACAACGAGGGGCAAGCTTCTTCAAGCTTACCCCTCGATCGCAACTAGATTAGGGTCAGTCGTTCTACTTCTTTTTCCCTACTTTTTACCGGCCGTTTTCACGAGCTTGGGAATCATCCGCTCGGCAATTGTGGCTGCGGCCAACTGTAGCGCCGACTTGCCAGCAATCTGCTCGTTGATATCAACGACTACCGATGTCTGTCGGTCGATAGCGATGATTTTACCGGTCTTGGCATCGATCGCTTTGATCTCGACGCGAGCCTTTACCGGAGCCAAGTTACCTGCCCGGGCCGTGAATTCGCTGAAGCCCTCGCCAACGATCTTGATAGCAGCAGCGTCCTTCGCCCCGTCTTTGGCATCGACCACTTCAAAGCCAATTTCTTGAAGGTAGAGCGTCATCTCGGTTTCAGCAGCTGGATCGATTGTGGCGCGGCCGATGTGCCGTTCGTCGATCGAAACACTAACAACAGGCAACGTCGCTTCGCCGATCTTTTCCTTCAAGGCTGCGATGCGTTCGCTCTGTGGAACAACCTTGGGGACCAACTGCTTTGAATTCTTACCAATCTCTTTCACAATTTCGGCGGCCAAGGTTTCGGCCAGCTCGTCAATATCTTGATCGACCTGCCCCTTGATGCTTGCACCAGCGACGCGGCTTGTTTCCGTTCCAATGATCTTGGCCACGAGCACTAGCTTATCACCAGCTTGAATCACGCTTCCGGTCAGAATCAACTTGGCGCCGGTCAGCTGACCAACTTGAACGGCTTCTGTTGGATTGACCAGCCCCGACACGCTGAGCTCTTGTTCCTGCAAGATCTTGGCCATGTCTTCACGATCCACGAGGTACATGTTGGGATCGACCACTAGGCTGGCAAACAGCAGGTCGGACACCTGAGCTCCCAAACCTTTTACATCCGCACCGCGTTCCTGAAATGGGAAAATGGCGGTCGGATAAACCACGTCCTGCGCCTTGATCGTGCTCGCCGAGCAAGCAATAAGCAGGGCCAGAGTCATACAAAAAAAGAACTTGTGCATCGTGTTATTGCTCCGTAGGAGAAGAATCAGTTTCCGAAGATAGTTTTTCCAGCAACCCCGCCAGCAAAAAACGCGGCGTCGGGCTGCTTTCCCAATGTTGAATCAAATCAAAACAAGCGAGGATACAAGTACCATCATTGGCAAAGCGAACTTGCCACCAAGGCCAACCGCCAAGGTCTTCTGAAAGACGGACTCGAAGTTGCCCTCGCCGCGATTCCAATGCCACCGTATTGCGTTGCTGCAGCTGCTCGGCCGACAAATCAAAATCTGGGTTCAGTCGCTTGTCGAGGTCACGTATTGTCTGCTTCGACGCGAACTGCACGCTGGCTAATTCAGGATATTCTCTCCGCGTCGGCCACGGAAATTCTCCGTCGACTGGCGTCAAGCACAGTACACGTACCCCGCGCTGGGCCAGCTTCATCAGATTATTGGTCAGCCCACGATTCTTACTCAGGGAAGTCCCACCGCCAACAATCAGGATGCCTCCCTCGAACTCTGTTAGCACATTTGAATTGGTAATACGTTTGAACGGAATCTTGGCTTCTTCGAAGCGTTCGACGGTCAACTCTTCTGGATCATAGAGATGAATATCAAGTTTCTCGAGCCATTCACGACGATTTACAAATGGATCGTCTGAAAAAAGCCAGATCGGCTGCTCGTGCTTGGCGAGTTCCTCGTTCTCGCCGTCGACAATGGTAACGACCATGCGAGTTTCGAAGACTACTCCGTCTCGCACCGGTGGGAATTCGATCGGCAATTCGTACAAACTTGACCTACCATCGGCTAGTTGAAGCGTGTCCTCGCCGCGAGCCAGAGTCTTGGCACCAGCAGCGTACCTCCAAAGAACTTTGCCCTGAATAGGTTTTGTCGATACCAACTGATACAACAGTTCATCCTTCTGCCCGCCAAAGAAGTCACACTGTGCTGAAATAGGTTGAATCGATGCAATTTTCTCATCCTCTTCAGCTGCCCAGGCATGTGTTGCGATCACAAGGGCGCAAAGGATTGCCGAAAGGCTAGAGAGCGATTGCTTCGTGAAATATTGAGTTGCCATGGGCACATCTAACCAAAAGAACTAACGTGGGCTCAGTTGACGAACGTATTTCTGATCTTCCTGCGAAAGACGGTTAAAGGGAATGAAAATCGACTGCCCTTCGGAAGTCTTCAGCTGAACTTGCTGCCCCTGGACACGCTCAAAGATCGCTTCGCGCTGGTGCTTTCCGGTACTGTCCGTCCAGGTTCGCATAGTAGCTACCGCAGGTGCAGCCAGACCTGGGCGAGATACTGCTTGGGGGATCTCCACTCTTCGTAGGCCGCCACGATACAGCGTGATCAGCAAAGCATCGTTTGCGGGCGTGAAGGTATACCCTTCGGCCAAAATACCATCGATACTGGTCAATTTGGTCTTCGACGGCAAATCCCAGACTTCCACTCGATAGATCTCTTTCCACTCGTCGTCCATGAAGAGATCGCGAACATAGACTGCTAGAAGCTGCTCGTCGCGCGAAATAGCGACGGGGTAGCCAATCATGCCAGGCCACAACACCTCGGAGGTCGCATCGATGGAGTTCCACTTGATGAGCGTATTGTCCGCATCATCGCCAATGGCGAGTAACGTACGGTCTTCCAGGTAGCCCGCAGCGCGTGCGATCGACTCAATACTTCCGACCATGGTTCCATCGTTGGCATTCCAGGCTTCAGATGTGCTATGAGACGAGGTCAAAAAAAGCGAATCATCCGCGCTGAATCCAATCCATTGGATGCCCATATTTTTTCGTTCCACATCGTAAAGGTGTTTTCCCTTCGGAACGTTCCAGACACTCGCAGTCCTATCTCTGCTTGCTGCGGCTAAGAGATTGTCATTCCAAGAGAAAGCCATCGCAAATATCTCTTCTGATTGACCTTGGCACTCGGCCAGAGGCTGAAGCGTCTCGGCATCCCAAACAATTACTCGTCCATCTGATCCGCCGGTGGCAAACATTTGGCCGTTATGACTGAAGACAACCCTTGTTATTCCTGTCGAATCACTCTGCAAATTCGCCATCAATTGACCATCGGTGCCATTCCAAACCTGGATTGATTCATGGGCCGTTCTGCCCGCAGTAACGATCAACGTATTATCTGGCGAGTAAGCTAGACTCAAACAACGTGGCGGACGTTGCCAAAGGTTTCTATCTTTCACGGGAACTGTTTGAGCTATTTCCCTGGGTGCCGTCGGCTCTTTCTGTTCTACGTGGACACCGTTTAACGCTTCCTTCAGCGAAACGCCGGTGCCATCGAAAAGTACCTGGATGATACCTGATGGCCCGTCAATCTCAGAACAACTTATGATCGAACCAAAGTTATTACTATCGGTGATAACTCGTGTTTGAAAGGAACCTCGTTCATAGCGGATTGGCGGCGTTTTTTCGGACGCCCCCCAGTGATTGGAATAAAGCCACGGCACCGGACCGAACGACTCCAGCTTTCCGTCTTCTAATTTTCCTCGTTGCCAATCGACACCGACGACATTCACTTCGCCCGACTGATTGAAAAAGAGATCTCCTTCCCGAATACCGGGCATAACAACTTCCGGCTTAAAATCAGGCAAACCGACGCGAATCAAACCGATCGAATCGAACGCAGGGGGTGCTGCGCCCGCGTAATAAACTGATCCGTCACGCATCGCTCTCGAATCGACATCTGAAATTCGGTTGTGCCAGCGAGACGTCGAAACTTCTACGCTGAGATCTTCCGGATCAACGAATAACGCGTGCTCGGTAACTTTGTAGACAGGGCACCCGCGGCTAATCATTACCATTTGTTTCGGTGGGCCGCCAGACTCCGCCGCTACCGACATAGTGCGCACGGCTACCGGTTGAAATGCCAGATCGACGCTTTGCCAGTCCGCTTCACGATCGGTTATCGTGACTATTTCTTTTGCCTCGTGAAAGACTTGGACTTGATGCTCTCCTTCCGGACTAAATCGAACATCAGCCAGCCAAGTTCGTCCGATTGCACCAACAACGATCGCACGTCCTTCGGCAACCGTCGTCAACGACACGGTCGGAGAAACAGTGCTGGTGCCGGGGATTTCATCCGGACTCAAAAGAGGCAAACCATCCGCCGTAGTCAGTTGTGTTGCGTCTCCACTGATAGGATCAATTACCCATACCTGAGCCGCTTGCCGATGGACCACAGCGGCAACCCACACATACTTGCCATCGAATGCCACTTTTTGAATGAACGTGTTGCGAGGTGCTTGCCAAAGTTGGCGTAGTCCCTTCTCTGTCGAAAAGACAAACAAACCCGCTCTGTTAAAAAAAGCATCGATCCCATTGTTTAGCGGAACGCACCCTTCCATCCAATTTAACTTCTGCTCTTGCCCGTTCTTCGTTTGGTAGGTCAGCTCGACTCGCCGGAAGGTCAAAAGCGATTCGTTTTTCGGGTCGCCGGTGTTTTGAGCTCTCTCCTTTTTCCGTTCGACACCAATCGCATCGAGAATCTGTTGGGCAGTTTGCTTGACCTGCTCGTTCGCGTCGGTATGAACTAGCAGCGCATTCAGGAATCGGCGTCCCTCTAGACTTCGCAGAATATCGACCGTGTATCCGCCATGTGCGTAGGCGCGAACCATCGAGCTGACGCCAGGTCGGTCCTGGTACTGAAGAATTTTACGGGTTAACTCCGCATATCCCTCGGCAGGCCTCATCACACGAACTATGTTACGTGTCAAAGTCGAGCTAGATCTCCAGTCACCCAATTCCGCATATTTTTCTGCCAGCTGCGTCGCCAGCCGGCGCTTCTCACTTTGATGCTCTTTTTCTCGTTCGATCTGCTCTTTCAACAATGCGGAGCTGGCATCGTGGTTTTTCAGAACGCTTCCACTGCTAAAGTACAGCAAGCGAAAGTGTTGCTGGGAACGTTCAGGAGGGTAATTCGCAATCAATATTCCCAAGTGGGATAGCGATCGACGACTGAGTTCTCTGGCTTTAGCGAGCTCGTTCAGAATGTGCCTGTTGTAAGAACCGGCCAGTTGTCCAGCGAACTTGATCGCTTCACTATGTATCTCCGGTTGATCTGGATACAGCATCAAACTAGCTTCGATCAACCCCAACGCTTCCGCCCAGTTGCCCAGCCGAGCAAACTGTTGGGCTCGCTTGTTGAGCTGTCCAGCCTCAACCGCGGGACTGACAGTCTTAGTTTCGATTCCCTGCGTCCGGGCTACCTTACGGGCACTCTCGCGCAGAAACTCGGCGACTGCGTCAGGGCGGAGTTCCACTTGCTGTTTGTCCAACTCCTTCGCCCCCTGCTGAACGCTAAAGGTGATTTGAACTTGACGCCGCTCGTCTTTCCCCTCATTCCGAAATTGCCCCAGCAGGTAGATCGGCAAACGGCGTTTGACCGTACCGCTCTCGGACGTCAATTCTAGTTCGCTAGCGATCGCTCGGGCCTCGTCCAGTTCCACGACTAGCACGCCGGGCGAGTCCAGCAGCGACTGCTCCAGTAGTTTCGCGTACGACGATTTTAGATAGTCGTACTCGTATGTCAGATCATCACTCACAAATGGTGGCACAGCGAACACCAGGCGGATCTCTTGTTGGGCTTTATCAATCGCTTGATCGATCAGTGCTACCAACACCGTCGCATGCTCCTCAAGATTATCGCCCAGTACAAACGACTGCGTGAGCAGACGCAATCCTCGATTGGTCTCGGCCACCACGAGGTCGACGGTGGTTCTCTGTTGTTCTTTTCTGGTGCTCAGCATGACCAGCACATCTGCTTTGAGCGTCTGTCCGAGGGCCATACGGCCGTCGCCGGCATCTGCCGAAAGCAAAAGCTGCAGTTGCTTCTCTTTCAGCAGACGATTGATCTCCGTCCGCTCGAGCCACTCCTCGCTAGTACGTGTGATTAACTCGGCCTCAACCAGACCAGCTAACGCCGAATTGTCGACGTCAATCAGCGCACATCGCAGCGTCTTGGGCCTCGCTTCCGACGGCTCCGCCTGAACGAACCGGCCAGCGGCTGAGAACGTCGATAGAAGTACGAGGACGAAAAGGGAAACTTTCTGCCGATATCGCATACTGAGAGACATCGTTGATGCGGCGTTCCGAATGGATAATTAAGGATGAGAAGGTACCGCTCCAGGGACGCAAATGATCTCCCCACTGAAGAGGCATGACCTTCAAATCATATCATGCTTCAGCTGAAATAAAAACGAACCTGCTACCTATGAACTGTGTTTTCGCAAATCAAAGCTTTTCGTCCGTGATATTCGGATCGTACTACCGATAAACACTGCATGCCCCCCGCTTTGAGAATTGAAGATTCCCCTATTGCAACAGCGTTCGCTCAGACTGGCAACTCACTTGCTTTACGAGCCCAGTTTCTTTCCGTCTAGCCTGGTGTGATCGAGACCCTTCTACTCCATGCACAATGGCTACCTCTAGTTGACCTGTGAACATGTGTCTCTCGGCCGCATACCCATCTAACGTTGCCCTACATCAGCATGACTAGCAAACACCGAGCCCCTTACCAATTGTCAGCCCGTCTCAGCGACACCCTAATTGGAAAGCACTAAAGGTCCAGGTTTGTCTCAATCTGCCGAACCCAACACCTAATTAACCCGCTAACTGTAGCCGTCGCAGCTTGAAACGACGCATTTGTGTTTGCTAAGCTTAATTTTGATTGCCCTTTTTTCCCCTCAATCGGTTCGAACTTTCATTGTTTGATGGATGTTTGTTCCGGTTCATAGCGACCGTGGAATTTATGCTGCGTTTTTGCTTCATTCGAGATACCGTTTGGCTATTTCTGTTCATTCTATTGGCTTGTCCCCTGGCCGCAGTGCAAGCGAATGTCCCAGAAGACAACCGTGACGAGCCAACGGACGAAGTTGACAAGATTCTAGAGGGACACTCATTCCACGGTGATGTATTCAATGAAGGGCCTCGTCAGAAGGCTCATCTCATGGGTGGGACGGGGCAGGTTCAATTTCCGATTAGCACAGACAATCCCGCAGTGCAAAAGTTCTTCGACCAAGGCCTAGGTCAGTTTTACGGGTTCTGGTATCTCGAAGCCGAGCGTTCCTTTCGACACGCAGCATCACTTGATCCAGACTGCGCAATGGCATATTGGGGAGCCGCGATGGCCAACCTCAAAAACCTGGATCGTGCTAAAGGATTCATAGAAGAAGCGGTCGCGCGCAAAGATAACGCTGATGAACGCGAAAGGATGTACATCGACGCCCTCGACGCCTACGTCAAATTCGGCAAAAAAGAACAAAAAGAGAAGAGAGATGATTCCTTCACCAAGTCGCTAGAAAATATTCTGCTGAAGTATCCAGATGATTTAGAAGCGAAGGCATTGTTGGCATTGCACTTGTATGAATCAAAGTCGTCAAGCACGAGCTATTTCGCCGCGAATGCGCTGCTCGAGGATATCTTCGAAGTCGAGCCAATGCACTCCGCGCATCACTTCCGCATCCACCTGTGGGACAGGCGGGAACCGGAGATGGCTCTTCGCTCTGCTGCCCTTTGTGGTCAGTCATCACCAAGCATTGCTCATATGTGGCACATGCCTGGACACATCTATTCCCGATTACATCGTTATCATGATGCAGCTTGGCAGCAAGAGGCTTCGGCCAGAGTCGACCATGCTCATATGATTCGCCATCAGGTCATGCCGGATGAGATTCATAATTTCGCACACAACAACGAGTGGCTCATTCGTAACTTGATTCATATCGGACGGGTTCGCGATGCGATTGATTTGGCCAAGAACATGATCGAACTTCCGCGTCATCCTCGATACAACACCCTCGCCAAAAACGGCAGCACAACTTACGGCAGACGCAGATTGTTTCAAGTTCTCCTAACCTATGAGCTATGGGACGATCTGATCGACTTGGCAAATTCCTCCTACCTGGAGCCTACCGATGACGAGAGTGAACAAATTAAACGTCTTCGCTACCTCGGGTTGGCGTATTTTCAAATAGGAAACATGGAATCTGGCAAGGCTCAAATCGCAGAACTCAAGCGCCGCTTAGAAACGCTAAAAGCTAGTGCAGATTCGGTTACGAAAAGTGCAAGTGAAGATACCAATAAGGAAGACGCCAAGGAATTGGCAGAAAAGGCTCGCAAGGAACTTCAGTCGAAAACCAAGAATCTCGAAACAACTATCCAAGCTCTGAAAGGGCACGAGGCGATCGCGAATCAGGATTTTAAGAAGGGCTATGAAATTCTCAAAGATGCCAGCGACGTTGATTCGGTGTACCTTGCGAAAGTTCAATGGCAGGCCGGTGACCATGACGCTGCGATAAAAGCCTTGCGAAAGAATGTGGACTCTAGCGAGAATGAAGTATATCCACTTGCTGCACTCGTCGAGATTTTGTGGTTGTCCGGAAAGAAGGTCGAATGCAAGTCAGCGTTCGACCAATTGCGTCAGCTTTCCGCCCATATTGATCTTGATACTCCGCAGTTTGCTCGCCTGACTCCCATTTCTAAAGAACTAGGCTATAAGGACGATTGGCGGATTCGATGGCAAGCTGCCGATGACGTCGGAGATCGACCATCTCTTGATTCTCTAGGTCCATTCCGCTGGCATCCTCCTCAGGCTCCCAACTGGGCTTTAAACGATGCTCAAGGTAAACAGCACGCATCGACTGATTTTCAGGGGAAGCCCTATGTGGTCATCTTCTACCTTGGTTCCGGATGCCTTCATTGTGCCGAGCAGTTACAAGCTTTTGCGCCGCGAATCAACGAATTCGAGGAAGCAGGTCTCGGCATGATAGCGATTAGTACCGACGATCGGAAAACGTTGAAGAAATCGATCGAGAATTACGATGAAGCGGGACTCCCCATTCCACTTGTTTCTGATGAGCCATTGAATGTGTTCAAAGCGTTTCGGGTCTACGATGATTTTGAAGCTCAGCCCCTCCATGGGACCTTTTTAATTGACGGCAATGGAAACGTGCGTTGGCAGGACATTAGCTACGAACCATTCATGGACCCTAGTTTCGTGCTGGCGGAAGCAAAACGACTTCTATCGCAAGATTCCGATGCAAGAGCGAATTAACATTCTGTTCTTCGCTGTTCCCGTGCTAAACTCGGGTCTTTGTCTGCAGCTTTGTCGAGCAACCCATGTATGTGACCTCAGGACGTACGATCCTTGGTTGACAATTTCTACTTGAAACACGAGAAGCTAACGGCAACTAATCCCATTTTGCGTCTAGCCTGCTCTTCCAATCTCATTACCCTGTTTATCCTGCCTTAGTATCTCTACCAAGTCGCTGAGACAAAGGCCAAATGGAGGTTCTTAGGGCTCTAGCTGAGACGAATGGGGTTAAGTCTCTTTTAGATTAGAGACAACCGCGCATAGAAAACGCGTCCACGCAACTCGTGCATATTCCTGGAATAAAACGCCACACTTCTATCCCTGCCTCAATGAAGGCACGAAAAAACCCTGGTTGAGCTTTATTTGCCAAACCAGGGTTTAAGTGGAGCGAGACTGACGGTGTTCGGAATAGAAGAGAGACATCGCTCCAGCGAGAAGTAATAACCCGAGTATTGGGTGTAGTCCTGGTCGAATTCTTGCATTGGCAAATCGGCCAGACCAGCTGCTGCGAGGTCTGGGCCTTCAACCGTGCTCTCGGTCCTCTGTCGTACACGGAGCGGAGTCAGTAAGAATTCCGCGATATTTTCTCACCATTCCGACAAGTCCAATACGACCTTTCCTCGAATTCCCCCTGCCTCGACCATTCGGTGAGCATCTTCTGCCTGGCTAACTGGTAGTACGGCATGGACAACTGGCCGGATAGATTTCCGCTCCACCATACCTCTTATTCTTTCCAGTCGGCTCCCGTTCAGAGTTGTGAACATCAAGTGAATCGCGAGATTCCGCTCGTACGCTGGAAGCAACGACAACTGGTACGGCGTGTCCACGATGCTCACCATTCGCCCACCTGAGCGAACAACTTCAATGCTGCGGGCGAGCGTTTCTCCTCCGACGGTGTCTAACACGACATCGACGCCTTTGGTTACATCGAAGACTGCCCGCACAAAATTACAAGTGCGATAGTCGAAAACATAATCCGCACCAAGAGTTCGGACGAATTCGACGTTCCCGCCTCCACACGTCGCCAGTACTACCGCCCCTGCAGCCTTCGCCATCTGGACGGCCAGCGATCCAACGCCACCCGCTGCGGCGTGAACCAGCACCTTTTCACCCGGCTGGAGGCATGCTCGCTCAAAAAGAGCCTCCCAGGCTGTCCCGCCTGCCAGAGGTATCGCAGCTGATTCGGTATGGGAAATACCGCCGGGCTTGCGGGCGACGACCGTTTCCTCGATGAGATGGTGTTCAGCATATCCGCCGGGAGCGAAGAGTGGTGGTGTGTAGTAAACTTCGTCGCCCGGTCGAAATGACTGGACAGCTTTGCCCACCGCCGCCACCACGCCAGACACGTCAGATCCTATGACCGCAGGGAGCGGGACTGCCTCTGGGTAGTCGCCCCTCCGCTTTTGGATGTCGAGTGGATTAACGGAGGTCGCCAGCACACGAACAAGTAACTGAGTCGGGCCTGGGGGGTGAATGTCCGGGAGTGTAGCTACTTGCAGCACTTCCGGCCCACCGAATCTATCGAAAATCACAGCTTTCATCGATCGACCTTTCCGCCAAAATTGCGTTAGACTAAACTCCACAACCGCAGCCTGTTTCCCAGATACGGCCATCGGCTGCCATGATCGGAGTGTGTTCATGGATCGGCGGGAGGGCTTGGGAATTGTCATAACCGCCAAACCGGGCGATCGGCGACCAATCTGGGCTCACGGGCGGAAGGGAAGGCGAGAGGTTGGCATACTCACCCGCTCCATGTACGACGCGTCCTCCGACGATCGTCAGGACGCTCTCCAGTTGACGAATCGCATCCTCCTCAACCGAAAAATAGTCGTCGCTCAATACAGCCAGATCTGCGAACCGCCCCGGTTCCAATGTTCCCTTCTTCCCATCCTCATGACTGAACCACGCACTACCGTGTGTATAGAGCCGTAGGGCCTCTTCTCGAGTCAGACGGTCAGCTTCATCATGCAGCACGGTTCCACCCACGGTCTTGGAAGTGACCATCCACCATAGGCAGGTCCAGGGATGGTAGCTCGCCACGCGCGTGCCATCGGTACCAGCTCCCACGGGCAAACCCATTTGCAGCATCCGCCTGAGAGGTGGACGTCGTTTTGCCGATTCTATTCCGTAACGGCGAATATAATACTCGCCTTGATAGGCCATACGGTGCTGAGTGGCGATGCCGCCACCTAGTGCCTGAATCCGTTCCAGATTCTTCTCCGAAACCGTTTCGGCATGGTCGATGAACCAGCGAAGCTTGTCGATCGGATTATCGCGGTGAACGCGTTCAAAAATATCTAGGAATCGACCAATCGACTCATCATAGGTCGCATGGATTCTCCACGGCCAGCGGGATTCGGCGAGCTTGCTGACGACAGCTTCCAACTCGTGTTCCATGATAGGACGCAGGTCCGGTCGTGGTTGGAGGAAATTCTCGAAGTCAGCGGCACTCCAGACGAGGTTCTCCCCAGCGCCGTTCACGCGGAGCAGGTCGCTCCCATCGCCTGGTTTCGTCATGCTAAGCCAGCGACTGTAGTCATCCAACTCTTCGCCCGGCTTCTGGGCAAACAGGCTGTAGGCAATCCGTACCGTGAGATGACCGTCTTCATCGAGCTTCTTTACCACTGCGTAGTCTTCAGGATAATTTTGGCCTCCTCCACCGGCATCGGACACGCTCGTCACTCCGAATCGATTCAGTTCTCGGAGATAATGTCGAGTCGAGTTTAGCTGATCTTCCATTGATAGTTTCGGGGCGTTGGCGATCGTCGAATAGAGAATTAGAGCGCTCGGCTCGGCAATCAATAGGCCGGTCGGATTGCCTTTGGAGTCGCGAGCAATCAGTCCGCCGGGAGGGTTCGGCGTGTTACGATCGAAACCAAGCACTCGGAGCGCGGCCTGATTCAATAGTGCTGAATCGTATAAGTGCAGTAAGAAAACGGGTGTATCAGGGGCGGCTTTGTTAATCTCATCCAGAGACGGCATCCGCCCTTCTTTGAATTGAAACTCGTTCCAGCCGCCTATAACGCGGACCCATTGCGGCGGCGGTGTGTTGTCGGCCTGCTGCCTAAGCTGTTCCAATGCTTGCGAAAGACTAGGTACGCCGTCCCAGCGAAGTTCTAGGTTGTAAAAGAGTCCGGCTCGAATCACGTGCAAATGAGAATCATTAAGACCTGGAATCACCTGTCGATTCTTAAGATCAATCGTCTTAGTCGACATGTCAGCGAGGGCAAGGATCTCATCATTCGTACCAATTGCCAACACATTTCCATTTTCGATAGCAATTGCTTCGACCTCAGGTTGTTCAGCGGCCTGCGTTGTGATTTTGCCATTGTGTAAGATTAGCTGTGCAGCCATGGTTCCAGCCTTGTTGGTTTGAGTTATTTCTTGTTCGACGCCTGTAGCCATCCAGCCAAGAGCTTGGTGAGTAATGGCATAACAGCCCAGGTAAGTGTGACTACGACGAAAATATTGACGATCGCCGCAACGATCAGTTTCGGCATGACGACCAGCAATGGCGGTAACGCAGACGACCAGAGCAATACCGTTGGAAAGACGCCCAGCCAAGTAACGAGTGCCATCTTCCAACGAGGAGGCGCGTGTTTTGATTCACGGAAAAAAGCCTCCAATCCATGCAGCCGTCGAACTGCCGAATCTCCGACCACGAGAGGCTCGGACCGCTTCTGCCACTGAAGGAAGATCTCCGATTGGTAAAAGCGGCGGCTTGCATCTTCGCTGTCGAAAGATCGAAGTATGCCGTATTCGCACCCCTTGGTTCCCGGAACCGGTTCGATCAGGTGTACGCCAGTCGTGCCTGGCTCACGCCGTGACTCGCGGGCAAACTCTCGCAAAGCGTGCTCGAATTCTTCCTCACAACCCGGCTTGACTTGCCGCGTCACGGCAACATGAATACTGTCCATTGAAGCCTCGACAATTCATGGCATACGGAGCACTCAATTTATGAATGCTCCGCATTACCGGTTGTTCCTAGCAGCCGTTACTTCCGAGACTTGCGGGCCGGAGGAGCTTTATGGACCATCGTATAGGCATACTCGATACCGACGCCGTATCCGCCACCATGCTCACGAAAGAGATCCATCAACGCGTTGTAATGCGTCTTGTCGGCCCAGTCGCGTTGGAATTCAAGCACGGTAGCGACCGTTGTCATTCGTACCGCACCGGCCTGAACCATCCGCGAAAGAGCCGCGTCATGGGCAGCCAGCGACGTACCGGCACAAGCGTCGTCTACAACGTAGATGTTGTACCCTTCGGCCAACATGTTAAGTGTCGGCCAAGTGATACAGACTTCGGTCCAGAGTCCGGAAAGGATGATATTCTTTTTACCGGTCGCCTTGATGGCATCGCGAAACGCTTGCGTGTCCCAAGAGTTCATGCCGGTTCGTTCGATTGGCGTATGGTCGGGGAACACGTCGAGTAGTTGCGGCCAAGTTGGCCCGCTGAACGACTCCGTTTCGACGGTCGTAATGATCGTCGGAACGTCAAATTCCTTGGCTCCCTTGGCGAGCATCAGAACGTTATTGACGAGCAATTGCCGATCAATTCCGCTAGCGACGCCAAAAGACATTTGAGGTTGGAGGTCAATGAACGCGAGGGCACAATTGTCCTTGGTCAGCAGGCCACCGTCGGTATGAGAAGCGATGTTTGCCATGATATGATTTTCCTGATCCTTTTTCGTTTCAGTAAGTTTGGGCTACACGTGGACCGACGGAAGACTTTCCGCCAACGTCAGCTTATCTGGGGCTTAAACCAAGCAGTTGCATTTCCCATGCGAATGCAACTCCGCTCCCGCCACCATGATCTGTCATAACTTCGACCATGCCTGGGAGCGTGCTTTCTCTCGCCCAATCACGCTGCCACTCCGAAACAACGGCCAGCCAGGTGAGCGGTACGGCGCCGGCTTGAATCATCCGGCGAACCGCCATTTCGTGGGCTTCGAGGGTGACACCGCCGGACGCGTCGGTAACTATGAAAACTTCATAATCGTCCCCCAAGGCTTGAATGACCGGCATCGCAAGACAGATCTCCGTCCATAAAGCCGCGACGACTAGCTTCCTTCGTCCTGTTTTCTCAATCGCATCGACAACGCGTTGGTCTTCCCAGGTATTGATAAGCGTTCGATTGATGGGCTTTTGTTCGGGAAAGACGTTTTGTAGATCTTTGATCAGCAGACCACCACGTTCTTCCAGCACGGTTGTAAGGATCGTTGGTACGCCGAATACTTTGGCCCCCTTGGCCAATCCGACGACATTGTTGACGACCATCGTCGGCTCGTGGCTATGTAGGTTTGCGAACTGAAAGGGCTGGTGATCAATGAGCAGAAGTACGCTTTCTTCGGGAGTCAGGAGGGCTTGAAGTCCAGTCTTGGTCATGGCGAGATTCCTTCGAGTAGGTGAGTTGCCGGGTCACTCGACTCCAGCTACTTATCCTGAGCGTGAGAGGTGGACATCCCTGGATTTGACACTCGCTCAGCAGCAATGGCAGGCCTATAATCCAGGCATGGACCAGGGAAACACGACGATCGAAGTTCAGAAATACTTGCGGGAACTCGGTGGAGATGCCCCGTCCGAACCGATCGTACGTGCCTTGCTAGAAAGGTCGGCCGCTCGTTTGCAAACACTATGCACTACGATGCTGGTTCGCCGGTATCCTCGCCTCATGCGCCCCCCGGTGAGTCTCCAGTCGGAAGAAATGCTGAGCGCGATCGTGGAGCGACTCCTCAAAGCCATGCAGAGCGTGCACCCGGAAACCCCCAGGCAGTTCTTCGCACTCGCGAATCGCCATATGCGATGGGAACTTAATGACCTGGCCCGACGCTTAGATCAACAGGCACAAATGCCTGTGCACTACGAGGATGCCATTGCCTCTCCGGAAACCTCAGGATCGATCCTCGGGGCAAATGCGGTCAGGATGCTGGAAGCGATCGAGAATCTCCCGGACGAAGAGCGTGAAGTTTTCGAGTTGGTTCGTATCCAAGGCATCACGCAGAGTGAGACCGCTGAGATCCTTCAGGTTTCGAGCAAGACCGTGCAGCGCCGCCTGAATCGCGGTCTCGTGATCTTGAGTGAGCAGCTTAGCGATCTTCGTCCCCCTGATGCCTAAAGGAGTGAGCCAGTGGGTGAATCGACGCCCCGTAACGATGGTCCCGCCGACAAGCCCTCGCCACGTGATGAGACTCAAATCCGTGCGCTACTTGAGGAGATACTTGAGACGAACAAATTACCTCGTGAGGCGAGTGGCGGCGACATCGAACTTGAGCGGATACTTGAAGAACGGCTGCACCGATTACGCGGAGTTCATGCCGAGATGGAGGCGATGTTTCCCACACCTGTTGCAGGCACGAGTCCGACCCGACGTTTGCTGCGGGACAGTTTCCATAGCAATGATCGCCTTCCCGAGATCCCCGGATACGAAGTTCTCGATGTCATTGGCACCGGCGGAATGGGGGTCGTATACCGCGCTCGACACCTCAAGCTAAACCGTTTGGTCGCGATCAAGATGGTGTTGCTTGGCGCATATGCATCTCGTGAGGAATTAGAATGCTTGCTGCGCGAAGCTCAGAATGTCGCGGCATTGCGTCATCCCAACATCGTACAGGTATATGACGTCGCGGAGCATGATGGCTTTCCGTTCTACGCCATGGAACTTCTCGAAGGGGGCGATCTCGCCCAAACACTTAAGGGGAAACCACGCTCAGCAACAGAGGCGGCAGAACTCGTCCGTGTGCTGGCAGATGCGATCCATGCCGCACACCTCATAGGCATCGTGCATCGCGACCTGAAGCCTGGGAACATTCTTCTCGACTCAGACCAGACCCCAAAAATCGGAGACTTCAGCCTGTCGAGATGGATTGAACTTGACTCTACGACTTTGACGAATGAACCACGCGCCGGCACCCCCAGTTATATGGCACCCGAGCAAGCCGCCGGCGGTCACAACGCGATTCAGCCAACGGTTGATATCTACTCGATAGGAGCCGTCCTATATGAGCTACTTACTGGACGCCCTCCCTTCAAGGCCGAGACTTCCACCGAAACCCTTCAGCAGGTTATCAATGATGAGCCTGTGGCACCTTCACAGTTGAACTCTCGTGTGCCATTCGATTTGCAAACCATCTGTCTCAAGTGTCTCCAGAAGGATCCTGCGAGACGATACGTAAGCGCGGCAAATCTTGCAGCCGATCTCGAACGCTTCCTGGGTGGTGAGCCAGTCCAAGCACGACCCATTAGTTTCGCAGAGCGGACACTCAAATGGTGTAGGCGCCGGCCGGCCAGTTCCGTAGCCATAGTCGTATCCGTCCTTGCTCTGACCGGAGCAATTACTGGGGGATTTTGGATTCAACAAGTTGAGCACGCGCGACAGACCGAAGAACTTGTTCGGCGTGAGGGTGCGCGAAAATTCATTGCATCTTCTTTGCCGTTGCTCTCGCAATTGGTAAAGAGCCAACAATGGTCGGACGCTAACGGCATTCTACGAACGGCGAGGACGCGTATTGAAGACGCTCAATCACCGGAACTCGAATTTCAATTGGCTGACGCGGCAGAGGAACTCGAGATAGCTGAAGAACTTGATCGTATTCGCCAGAGTTTTCCTGAACCCAATGATGCGGGTTACAACTACTTGCCCGCCCGTGACGCCTACGCAAGAGTTTTTCAGCGTATTGGTATTGGAAGCGATGTTGGAGTAAAAACAGCTGCTGTACGTGTTAGGGAGTCAGCGCTTTGCGAAGAACTCTTGATGGCTTTGGACTACGCTGCCTTTACGGAAAAATATAATGCTGACGACTCCGAACTTCAAAGGTTATTGGCCGTGGGTCGCACTGCATCGCCAAGCCCATGGCAGGACCGCTTTCGGGACTCAGCCACCTGGAAGGATCTCCTTAGTCTCAAGCGACTTGTCAACGATGCGGCAACCGCCGAACCACCTCCGTTGACTCACCAGATGGTCATGGTCGGATTTCTGCTCAGTTCGCTTGATCACAACCAGGCAGCGATCGAGATCTTGCTAGAGGCCCATCTCCGTGATCCCTCAAACTTCTGGGTAAATGTCGAGCTTGGTCATGTTCTATCACGTCAGAACAGAAGCGCCGAAGCAATCCAGTACTTTCGGGCGGCGGTTGCCCTGAAACCATCCCATTTCGTCGCATGGTGTTGGTTGGGGCACGCCCAGCTTTCAAATGGAAATGCGGAGGCGGCGATTGTGTCCCTTCGTAGAGCCATCTCTCTCCGCCCGGAGTATCCGACGAGTCGGCAGATTCTGATTAGCGCACAGGCGGCCTCTGAACGCTGGGATGAGGCACTTGCTGCAGAGCGCGATGCCCTGGCGGCAAACTCCCCAATTATGAAGCACGAGGGAACAGCCGCCGTGCTTGGCCTGTGCCGCGCCCGTTCAGCAGCCGCTAAGCAACAGTGGCCACTCGCGGTCGAGTCCTACACTGAGGTGATCGCTGGAGACTACGCCATCAATACGGAAGTGTGGTTTGAATACGCTGCGGTTCGCATTCTGGCAGGCGATGCCTCAGGCTATCGCGAGGTCTGCTCGGCGATGCTTGAGCGGTTCGAGAAAGACAACCTACGAAGATTTCTGGTCGCGCGAGCGTGTACGCTGGTGAGAGGTACAGATCAAGAGTTGGCTCGAGCCACGGAACTGGGCATGCCGGAACTGGATCTGCACGCCGAGGCCTTTTGGTCGCTAACTCAGCGGGGCGCATTGCTTTGTCGACAAAAAAAGCATCCGGAAGCAATTATCGTTCTGCAGCAGAGCCTCCAGACCAACTCGCGCCCGGAGGACTGCATCGTCACATGGGGATGGCTTTCGCGGGCGAACCTAAGCCTGGGGCAGAAGGATGCCGCGAGGATGTGGCTTGGCAAAGTCAATAATTTGCTGGATCAGAGTGCCACCAAGCCGGACGGGATTCACTTACATAATTGGCTTGAAGCACTGACACTTCGTCGCGAACTTGAAGCCACACTCGCGGACTCGGCCACGGTAATCAAATCCAATTGAGAATCGTTCGCATAAACGCGATGTTCATGGTTGCGAGCTTTCGCGTTTCATGAACACCAGGACGAATCATCTTGACTCATGTAGCCAATCAGAAATCGGGCTTCGCGATTGGCACCGGATGAAACACGACTGTTAACTCAAAATCCGATTCTAACCAGATAGCGCGAGAGTCATCGACGAGAACGGCCGATCTAGCGCACCAAGCGTTCGCTTAGTGTTAGCCCGAGAGCATCCGCAAAATCGCAACTCCTTACCAGATAACCCCAAACGAAAACACGCCCAGAGAATTCACTCTCAGCATTTATCGTTAACTGGTTAATCAGCGGAAAATCCGCTGCAACGAAAGGCTCCCCGTGCAGAACTCTCTTCGTGAATGTTCTCCGTTTTGGTTTTCGCGTTATCTGATTGCGGAGACAAGACTTAGCGATTCAGCGTCCCTTTCGGTCTACCCCTGAGCGAACCGAACCCTTTCCTGCATTGCGGAACGGACTCGACCCTGGACCCAAACGTGGCGAAGGTACCTGGGATGAATTCTTGGAGATGCACGCCGCGACGCTTTGGCAGTGTGATTTCTACTCTAAGCGAGTTCTCACCCTGAAAGGTTGGCGGGATCTGTATGTGCTGGTGTTTCTCCACGTCGATTCGCGACGAGTCTTTATCACGCCATCGACGTTTCATCCCAACGAAGAATGGACCACGCTGCAAGTCGAAACGTTTCTGGAGCACGCGAGGTTGAAAGAACTATCTATTGAAACGCTGATGCACGATCGAGATAAGAAGTTCACGGCCAGGGTTGATGAAACGTTTCAGGCCGTGGACATCCGGGTTTTGAAGTCAGTCTACCGGTCTCCGAACATGAACGCTTTTGTCGAGCGTTTCATCCAGACGCTGCAGCAGGAATGCCTGGATCACTTTGTTGTGTTTGGCCAGGAACATATGGATTATCTCGTGAGCGAATTCGTGGACTTCTATCACGAAGATCGACCGCATCAAGGAAAAGAGAACGAACTGCTCACGTCAAACGGTGAGACGACACCGGAGGTTCTATCGATCGATTCGGTTAAGTGCCACGAACGGCTCGGTGGTGTGCTGAAACACCATCATCACCAAGCCGCGTGATTGGCTTCTCCGAAATTCTTCTCTCGTTCCACGACAGGCTACAAGAAGCTGACATGCTTGTGCTGCGCTCGTGGTTGAAAGGTACTCCCGAAAGACCGACTCGCTGTCGGCAGCTCCGATTCGTGTTGCTTTAACCGATGTTTAACCAACCAAGCTTGATCGCTTTTTGTTGTATGTAAAGCGACATCTGACTTTTTGCACGGGACGGGGGCTTATTGGCTATTCTCACTTTTACCTTGCACTGAATCTCCCCATCATGCTTCTACGAAACAAAGGCGTGGCTTCTACAAATGCCATCGTTCTTCGGAGTTCCACGAATTGTTTTCCATTGTCTATATCAAGTTCACAGGTCGAGTGGTAGAATTGCGCAGAGACTAAGAAATCCAAGATGATTTCCAACCAAATTTACTTCTGTTGACTAGATAGCGGGCAAGTTAGATTCTTCAATAGGCCCAATGAAGAGTAAGCCGATGAGGTAGGTTACCTTTGGACAAATGTCCATATCGGTGTTTCCATGCGTTTCAAGGTAGTTAGCGCATGCTGGGCGTCGACTTTTCTGGCCATTGCCTTTGCCCATAGTGTAATGAGCGACCTTTGCCGAGTCTGAAAGTAAAGAGCAAAGGTCCACGCCACTTGGTGGAACACAACTCTGTTTCCAATGCCTGGGCCCGTGAGTTCAGAATCGAAAAGGATTCTCTTCACTGCTCTGGGACGTAGTCGCCATGCTTTGAGAGCACAACTCACTGCAGGAAGGTACTTCCGTCCAGCGATCATTGAGAATCGCAATCGTGCGACTGGCAAGAACTTCTCTGCCATACTTTGCAATAAAAGGCAAAACCATGACCCAAGTTTCTCACGAACCTAAAATCAGCCCCGAATGGATCAAGAGTCCTGAAAGGCCCGTGGGTGTTAGTAACAACCTGATTGGCCGACTTCAAATGGAAGTGGATGGCGCCAATGCCCGCGTTGAGTCCATAAGAGCTTCCGCTCGAAAGGCGTTCGACGTTCAACAAGCCAAATGCAAAGACCTCCGTGATGTTGCTGGCAGATTGCAACATCTTCTTCGCCAACAACTGGATGCCTTCGTGAGTGTTGAGGCATTCCAAGATTTCCATATAAACGAAAAATGGGGCGGCCAGCAGGAAACGAGACCCTGTGAATTTAGAAGAACGGTCACCCTTACGGTTCCGAATTCGGAACGCTTCCATGCGAACGTCGTGCTCGAATTTAATATTGATGCAGACCAAGACTTCGACAATTTGATCTTAGATTTCAAACTGGAAGTCATTCCGGTCTACGTCAAATTCAAAGCTCATGATCGGCTGACCATTTCAGCTGAAGGTTGTTCGCAACAATTGATTGCCGAGTGGATTGACAACAAGCTAGTAGAGTTTGCTCAAATCTACTTCGAGATTTACTTTTCGGAGTATTACCAAATCGATTCGCTGGTCCACGATCCTGTCATGAACAAAGAGTTTCCAAAGGCATTTGCCTACGGAACCAAGCAATTCAACGGAAAGACTTATTACTCGTTGACAGCCGAGTCGTACCAGGCGTTTGCGGCCCAGCCAGGGTTGTATGTCAGATGACTCGGCTAGATACGTGTTCGTTTTAGGCAAACAGAGAAATAGTTTCCGAGGCATACATTATTGTCGGATGAAGGAGAATTGTTGCATTGATGGACCTTCTTCTGCGTCATCCAGCGGAAACAAACGAGAGCTGCAATGCCCAAATAAATTTCATGCCTATTTCCAATACAAGGAATGGTGATTTCATGCTGACAACGAGTTTCAAAGATGGGGAGCAGGGTCCTTTTCTATTGAGCTATGTAGCGGAGCTAGAATTAGAAATCGATCGACTGCGTCGCCGCGACCAGTTTCTACAACACATTGCCCGCGAATACATTGAACAAACCCTTGGGCTCTGTAGCGATGAATCCGAGCCTACAAGTCTTTCAGGACGTCTGACATCTATTGAGAAAGCGTGCTCCCACTTCCGTGAGATCCTCTACGATGTCACCGAACCACCAGGTTATCATCCTGCATTTGACCAAGTGGTCGCAATCGCTATTCGTCCGCTGATTAAGCAAGTCTTTCGGTGGCAACAACGGATCAGTGGAGCCCCTAAAGCAGTCCTTCGTCTTGATTTGGATCACGAATACATCGAATGGTTCCCAGCAAGATTTCGAAATATCGTCGATAATCTTATCGTACATGCCCTCCGGCTTCGAAATGACGAAAAAGGGGAAGTACGACTCGGCATAGAGCTTACCACACTGACCAACGCCTACGAGCTTCGGTTTACTGACAATGGCAGCGGTACCCCGGCTTCCAGATGGTCAGGTGAAGATGAACTTTTCTACCGATCCGCCTCGACCAGGGCAGCGGGACTCGGTGGCGGACTAGCGGTCGTCAGATATATGGTTGAACAATGCTGCGGATCAGTTGCCGTATCCAGCGGCGAGAGCCAAGGAACCAGCGTTGTCGTCACTCTACCACGCTATGGTTTGGATGACCACTTGGAGGCTTAATCTCTTCATGGAGCTTCGAGACCAGGTCGGAGTTTCAATTTTCATGGACAGACTCAGTTTCCCTCAAACTGTGTACCGTGGTATCAGGCATAGAAATAGGGACATGACTGATCATGCCGACGGGGAGCCTGAATAGCTGAAAGTTGGCAAAGCCATCATTAGTCACGAATCTTGTTAGCGCTGTCGTCCCGTGGCATTGTCTTTAATAGCCCGAGCAAATGCTCTTCAATCCCTTCTGAGATCTCATCAAGTGGCAGATGACTGAGATTACTTTTCGAGAAGGGGTTTTCGAGTTCCACACCAATCTGATCAAGCGCTAGAAGTGGGTATGCAAGTAGCATCGTGATGATAGGAGTAAGCCACCCAGCGTCGAGTTGATGAAAGAGAGCAATCGGCAACATGAGAATAAAGAGAAGGATAAATCTCCTGATTGTTATTGAGTAAATTCTAGGAAGCGGAGTCGCTAGAATCCGCTCGCAGCCGCCCAAATGGTCGATCAATGAAGCCCTTTCTTTGTCAATCTGTAAGAAGGCAAAACGATCCATTTCAAACCGATCTTTGGCCTCAACGAGTAGTTCTGCGATTCGCAATGCTACGAAACTGGGCATATGCTCTGCAGCCATCAGGAGTGCCGCGTTATGCTGGCCGATTAATTTGGATGCTTCGTCCGAGGACACTTCATGACGTAGACTGCTGCGAACGGCATGGGGAAACACGGCGGTCCATCGCACAATGCGATCTCTCCATACCGTGTCGGATGGGCCATAGGCTAAAGCGCTAATCACTAAATTCCGTGTTTGATTGACGATGCCTCCCCAAAGTATGCGAGCCTCCCACCAGCGGTCGTATCCTGCGTTCAGCCGGATTACGAGTAATAGTCCCAAGACGACGCCTGCAAACGCAAATGGACTTATGTCAATCGAGACTGAAAGCCCCCACAAATCCTCGAGGTACCAAGTCAAGATACATGCGGCACTAGCGAAAATCCCACAGTAGACAATCGAAGGCATTACCTGAAAGGTAACGGATCCGTGAAGTGCGATCGCCTCTCGCCAAAAACCTTCTCGTGCTTGGAAGCTCGTCATGTTATGTTCCATGCCCTCAGTATTGAGCAAATCGTTTCGTGCATGCTGCTTTGAAAAACTCGTTAAAGCAACGGAATGGTCGTCAATCTACTACTTTGACCAATGTGAATTCCCATTGCTGTATTACCGTGTTATGTTTTTCGCTTGGAAACTTAGGGTTTGGGCTTCGGCGCCTTGATGGAATAATTCACGTACTTCTTGTGGTGTACGACACTTAAGAGCCAAACCCGCGATCACCTGTAAGTCACCAAGACACACCTGACGAATCGCGTGGCGCACGGCCGCAGCTCGGTTAGGAGTTACACTCAATTCGCGAACCCCTAGCCCAACAAGCAAGCGTGCAAAATCAACATCCCCAGCCTCCTCTCCGCATACACATATGGGGCACTTGTGCTCTTCAGAGGCATCGATAATCAGTTTTATTGCTCGGATCACTGCCGGGTGCATCGCGGAACAATCATCGTTGCTATCAATGAGGCTCCGGTCCACTGCTAACATGTATTGTGTTAAGTCGTTTGTGCCGATCGCCACGAAATCAGCCAGTTCTAGAATTTCATCTAAGGCAAATAACGCCGCCGGCGTCTCAATCATTGCGCCAATTCTTGGTCTTTGCTGGATCCCAACGTAGCCGGTCGCTCGTTCAACAGCACGGATTGCCAGTGAGAAATCTTCTGGCCCAATAACCATAGGAAAGAGGATACGAACGTTGGCAGTCCTAGCTACATGTAGGATGGCCCTCAATTGAGTATCCAACAGTTCAACTTCCTGAAGTGAAAACCGCAAGCCTCGCAAGTCGAGGCTGGCATTGGCATGTGATTTTTCTGAAAGAAGGAAAGGTGGCAATTTGTCGCCGCCGAGATCGAATGTCCGAATCGTTAGGGGGAGGTTACCCAAGCCGCTCGACATGCTGCTGTATATTTCGACCTGCTCCTCCAGACTGGGACGGTTGCGTGATTCAAGGAAGAGAAACTCAGTTCGAAAGAGTCCAACGCCAGAAAGGTTATGCTCGACTACATCCTTGGCTTCCATTGGCAATCCCATATTGCCAAACAACCTGATAAATACGCCATCATTAGTCACGCAAGGGAGTTCCTCTTCTCGCGCGATCTTACGCCTATGACTCTCCCGCTCTCTTGCGTGTGCGAAGTACAACGACTCCGCTTCCTTAGTCGGCGTGATTTCGGCACGTCCGGACTCGCCGTCAACGAGTATTCGAGTTCCTGGTTGAACTCTTGATACAAGTTCTGGAATTCCAGAAATCGCTGGAATTCCGAGAGATCGGGCAACGATCGCTGTATGGCTAAGAGTTCCTCCACGTTCGGTAAGGATGGCAACGACTCCGGACTTGACCAGTTCCACGGCTTCGGATGGCATTAGCTCACGCGTGATGACAACGGAGCCTGGGGGCAATGGTTCACGCGAGCAAGGAGAGGGAGTGATGAGATGTTTTAGAATTCGACGTCCAACGTCACGAACATCCTGCTCACGTTCGCGGATATAGTTGTTCTCAAGTTTCTCGAAACGTCCTACGAACTCCTGAACGACCCCATCTAAGGCCTCTTCAGCATTTATTCGATCCGTCGTAATTCTCTTACGTACAAGAGCCGCGATCTCTTGAGCTATCGACGCGTGAACTGACAGGAGTTCGGCTGAGCCCATCAGTCTTGGTTCGTTTAGGGCAAACGTTTCGGCGGACTTCAGTTCCTGTGTTGATTGAGCTAGAGCATCATCGAGTCTGGTTTCCTGATTTTCAACGTCCGTATCAGAAATTGGCCGATTGGGTAGTTCGAGTCTTCGTTCGACTTCATAGTCGTAGATGATAGCAAGTCCGTCCGCCATACCTGGTGACAAGGGAATTCCCTGTAAAGTGATCATAGTAATTAGCCACCTTCCGTTGTAATATTTTGTCGATCAAGTTCTTGGGCATTGCGACAATCCTTCATTCCCACTCCACGAGAAATCCTTCGCAAAAAAAGTATCTCACGTCCAGAAAAACTAGCCTTCTCCACCAATCTCAAACTCGAATGAGTTGGAAGAATCGAGGTGGTCGGTCAAATCTTCTAGATCTTCTGCCGACTCACCATGATCTCGCTTTGCCTCATTGAACATTGCTTTGAGCCCGTCTAGATCGAGGATGCTGTGTGCCAAGAGCGCACATTGAATGAATCCAATCCAGCGATGCAGTTTCGTTGCGGGCGTATCTTCGGAGTGCTCTTCGATTTGATTGCACATCCAGACTAAATGCGCCGGTTGTAGTGCGGAAGGAAGCGAGGACTGCGTAGCATTTCTTTGTTGAATCAATTGCTTACACTGCCGCGCCATCGCACCAATTAAGAGATATGAGTTGTCCATAAGACGACTCCTTCGATTAAGTTCGCTTAGTAAAAAACGTTAGCGACGTTTCCGACCGTCTTGGCTGAAATGTCACGTACCCAATCTCAATTGGGTACGATTGCCGTGTTCGATGTGGCTAGATTCGCTATCAAGGGGAATCGGTGACTTGTCCGTTGCTGTGAGACCGGTACGTTCTGTGTCTGAATATTTCCGTCACGAAAAGCCTGACCTAAGGAAGCGGGAATCTCGGCTTCGGCGTGTACGACGTTCGCACGACTCTTGGCATGCTTTGCCCGCATCTCTTGATGTTTTGCGATCGCCATTGCACGTCGTTTTTCGGCCAATGCCAGAGCAATGCGAAAATCTGCGCTGGCCTGGTCTATCTGCAACTTCGCACCAATGTTTCGGCCCACATCGATGTCGGCAATGTCGATGGAGACAATTGCATAGGCAGTATCCGCATCCAATCCCTTATCTAGAACCTTGCGAGTAATGAGCATCGGATCACGAAGTGCTTCCTGGTAACAATTGCAAGAACCAATTGCCGAGATAACCCCCTGGCCAACACGCGCCACGACAGTCGATTCCGTTGCACCTCCAATAAGCTGCAGCAGATTTGTTCGGACGGTTACTCGTACCATGACCTTAAGTTGGACACCATCTTTCGCGACACCGTATAACACGTCGCTTCGAGCATCGTCGGGATCGGGGATAAGGATGACCTTGGGAAGGATGCTCGTCTTGACCGCATCCAGAATATCTCGTCCGGCAAGATCAATCGCGGCTGCCGTATCCCAATCCAAGCGAATGCCTGCCCGATCGGCCGCGATCACAGCTAGTGTCACGCGACGGATATCACCTCGGGCCAGGTATAATGCTTCGATAACGCGAGTCTCCACGATGGCCAATCTTGACTGAACCGCCATGATCTTGCATTCAACCACGGCGTGGGGATTGACTCCTCGCAATGACATGAAAATTAGATTGACAAAGCCAATACTTGTTCCGGTTGAATAGGCCTGCAACCATAGTCGGAAGTACCAGATCAAGAGCATGGCTACAACGGCCAGGATGCCCCCGGCTAGAACTAAGCTCAAATATGCGATCATGTTCGTTCGCTTTCGCACATCGTTGACGTGCATGCAATTGCATCGCTGCACGCTTCGATGAGACAAGAAATCCGTGCAAGGAAGCAGAACTCGAATAGCTTGAGTCACGCGTGCCAGCATCACGGAAAGTGTTGCCCACGTGAGAAATGACCGGTCTCGTGCTTCAAGCTCGATACATCAGCCTAGCGTACGACTCAGGATCGGTTCTTCTAGAGATCTGCCTACCCGCCAATGAGGCTAAGTCAGACCCAAACGCGATAGCACTCAGAAGTGGATATTTCCAAGTCACCACCGTTGTGGTTTGTACGCGGGCATTCTAGTCAAATACGCAAATGCTTCCGATCTTATGAGCCGACTTCGGATACCTGTGAAATTAAGCAATCCGCTTGCTTTTTCGAGCTTTAATCCGACTAAGCTTCCTCTCTGCGGCTGTTCTTACATTTGGCGCAACTTCGTCCATCGCCAATACCGCGTTCAAGTCATCGGCTCCCTCAGCGGCCATTCCTGCAGCGACATGGACAAGTCCACGATTGTAAAGAATCATGGCCCTCATTTCGGACGGCGTGTCCGGTACACCAAGGGCCATTGTATAGTCCTCAATTGCCCCTTGATGATTGTGCTTGTTGGCCTTGCTCATACCTCTTCGGTACAAAGAATTTGCTTTGTTGCGGTCCGATAAGTAACTGATCATCCATTCCAATAGTGTCACTAGGCCGTCCTTTCTGTGACGCGTTTGCGTCCTTTTGACGAACGTTTGCGGGCGACTGTCGCCGGAAACTCCAAGCAACGTTCCTGCACCGTAAGGAATCGTTTGCCATCGGTGCGCTCGTATCGCTCGGCTCGAACGAACCAAAATGCCAGACCTCCGCTATTATGCTTCGGAGTTTCGTCAGAGGTCGCAGCGCGAACACCTAACGAACCTTTCTTTCCCGTTTTCTGCCAGCCTCGACGCTCCATGATCATTCGAACGATGACCCCAATCGCTTGGCGCAAACGCGTTGTACGTTTCACATGAACCCCGGCCAGAAATTGATTGATCTCTGGTTGCGCTTCAAGTTCACGCACGACACCGGCAAGCGGTGCTCGATCGTGATGGGTTTCCGACTCTTCCATTCGTCGCTGCCGATCCGCATCGCTAAAGAACTTGAGCACCGCATCGAAAGGTTGTTCTCGATCGTTCACGACATCGGCAAACTTATTACCTTGCCGGTCAGCCAAGAATGCATTGCGTGTGATTTGTATACGCGACATTTGGTTCTCCTGTGCCTCTTCTTCCGAGACCTTTTATTAGATCCCCTTTCTTAACGTACAAATATTGTATCTCTTATTTCGTGCTGCGGAAATGGAAAAACTTTGAACAAGGTCGACTATTCATGCTATCGGTTCTGCTATCACATCTTGCACGTCGGAATGAGCGTGACTGGATCTGATGGTTAGCACAGTGGTTACATCACTTAGAGCAGAGTTTCGAGGGCCACATTTTGCGTCCGAAATAGATGCTGGACGAGCGTCCGCACTGAGGCGAATGCCCAATGCCGCTGCGTTGTTTGCCGATAACTTTGTGATTTGCCCTATCCTGTTCCATGAATGGGGCGTAGACTACTTGCGGTTGGTCAGTCGATCGTGACTACGCTTTCACCCCTTCTCTGAGGGTTGGTCCCCGACGCTCTTTCGCCCGTCCCGCCTGGTAGGTCGTATTATCGATCACCCTCATTCTTCTTTTGGGACACGGCTGTTTGCCATTCCCTCCTACTCAATTGGGAGATCTGTGTTGAGTAAAAAACTGTATTGCGGCAATCTTAATTACGATGTTACCACATTCGACCTGGAACAATTGTTCAGTGCTTTCGGCCAGGTCGAAAACGCCCAGGTTGTTATCGATCGCGACACAGGCCGCAGCAAGGGCTTTGGTTTCGTGGAAATGAATTCCGATTCCGAAGCGGAAGCAGCCATAAATGGCCTGAACGAATCGATACAAGGAGGCAGAAGTCTGACGGTCAATGAAGCCAAGCCGCGTGAAAGTCGTAGTGGCAGTGGCGGCGGATATGGCGGTGGACGTGGTCACGGCGGCGATCGTGGACGTCGTTATTAATCGCGACAAACGTGATTTCTAAATCTGGATCCAAGGGTTCAATTAGGTAACGCGTGTGCATATGTATCAGCACGTGCGCATGCGCTATCTTTTCTTCTACTGCCACGGGGAAGTCATGGCCAAGAATACGAACACGATTGAAAAGCATCGCCGCGAGGTAGAAAAGAAACGGAAAGCCGAAGAAAAACGCAAACGGAAACGCATCCGTAAGGAATCAACCTAGCAATTCTTCGTGATCAACGATGACGCCCCAACGCGCGTTAACTTGGGAATAGATTCTACCGCGCGTCGTTTCCCAATTCTATCGCGAGCCACAAATCATGCTCTCCTCTACCGAGATAACCGTCCTGCAATCATTTCGCAAGTTTTATATGGAACCTGGCGAAATGCTCTGCTTCAACGGCGCGGACTTGATTGCCAAGACGCCCGCCTTGAACAGTTTGGTCACCAAACGATTCCTCGTTCGGGAAAAATTCGCTGGTGCATTCTCGTTAACTCGTAGCGGATATGCTGAAATGCGAAGCTCTACCTGAATCGGGTCGTCTTCAAGTATGTCGTCCTAATGGCATAGATCCGCATATTTGGGCCAATGGTAAACACCATGAACAGCCTGAAGACAGCGTCTCAGGTTTCGGAGTCAGATCGTCCGTCTCGATATTTCGTGCATGCGCGACTCCAAGAATATGTCCATTTGCGTCTGACGTGTCTGGTGGCAGAGTGAAAAAGGAACGGCAAGTTCTTGTGCAACTACAAAAACAACATCCCCCGCTCCGAGTAAATACTCTTGTACTCCACATGCCGAGTCGCCAAATCCACCGCCATCACTAGTGCAACGATCCCATCAATCCGCTCCTGACTCTTCTTCTTAGACGGCTTCCAGTTATCGGCCGCGTCCTGTTCGATCGCCACGTTCCCAGCCATCCAGCGCAGAACCGGGTGCCCGGCGTGACGCAGCTTTCGTGAGAGCACGAGTTCTTCCAACTTTTTCGTCGGCGCCGACATACTCGCGTAGCCCTGGCCAAACGACACAATCTCAAAACCATCATCGTCGAGTTGCGTAGCCAACTGCGTCGCGTTCCAACGGTCGATCGCGATCTGCTCGATCTTAAATCGCTTTCCCAGCTCGTTGATTCGCGCCCGGATGCGTTCGTAGTCGACGACTTCCCCTGGTGACGCTTCGATGTACCGTTGCTGAATCCACGGCACGTAGGGAGCGTGATCCCGCTTCTCACGTCGCTTAGCACCTTCCTCCGGCACCCAAAAGAACGGCAGCACGTCGTACTGGTCATCTTGTTCGAATACGAGTACCAGAGCGGAGATGTCCGTAGTGGATGATAGATCGAGACCGGCGAAGCACGTGCGACCATCCAGATCCGCAAGAGCATCATCACACGCATCCCACTTCTCCATGTTCAGCCAACGCGATTCTTGCTGCGTCCACTGGTTCAGCCGATACCGACGGAATGAGTTTTCCTTGGCAGGCGATTCCTGCGCTTCGCGGCAGTCTTCCGCGAACTGTTCCGCGTCGATTGTGATACCGAAACTTGGGTTCGCCTTCTGCCACACCTCGGGCGTGGTCCAGTCTTCGTCGAAATCGGCTGCTGAGATGTAAGGGAAGAACGCTGTGTCCTCAACGGTCCCCTCCAGCACCTGGCGAGCGTATTCGTGCTGTTCCCAACAGATGCTCAGTCGATCGAACCCCGCGGTCGTAATCGCCAGCATGAGTGGTTGTCTACGCGAGGCACCGGCGTACCGGAGCGTGTCCCACAGTTCCCGTGACTTCTGGGCGTGCAGTTCATCCATGAGCACCGCATGGGCATTGAGGCCTTCTTTCGTGGGCACCTCAGCTGATAGAGCTCGGTAGATGGAACGGCTACGATGGTCCACGATCCGCTTGGTCGAACGAACGACTTTCAGACGCGACGCCAGGTGCGGGGAGTAGTCCACCATATTGGCCGCTTCGTTGAACACGATGGAAGCTTGGTCGCGGTCCGACGCCGCACTGTATATTTCGGCACCAGGTTCCCCATCACACGTCAGCAGATACAAGCTCAGTCCCGCAAAAAGCGTACTCTTACCATTCTTCTTGGGCACTTCGATGTAGCCGCGGCGAAAGCGACGAGTCCCGTCAGCCCGCTTCCAACCGAACAGAGGAGCCACCACATCCGTCCATTGCCAATCTAACAGCTCGAACCGTTTACCGGCCCATTGACCTTTGGAGTGCTTTAGGAAACGCAAGAAGAATTCACGCACGCGCCGGGCCGCTTCTTCATCGAACCAACAGCCATTCTCTACGGCACGCTCGTCGTTGGTATTTTGAATCCACTGGTCCACTACCTGGCTCCCATTTACAAAGCAGACTCACTCAGTGATAGTACGATCGAAGTTCGCCGAGACGATGCGTATATAATCGTCCCGTAGGAGAAGTGACGAGATGCCGTTTACAGCCACTATCGATGCAGAACGATTTGTCCTGAATGGTCAATGCTTCAGAGAGGCAGTTCCGCCAGAGCGACTCTACAGTGTTTTGGGACTCCCCGACCGCATTGAAGCCACTAGCCAACCTGCCCCTATTGGCCATCGAAACAATCAGATTCATTTGTATGACGATCTTGGGCTTTATTTGATCGAGCACCATTTCACCTTCCTCGTTGAGGGAATTGTTTTCGTTCTGTGGCGAGAGGAAGCAGCGTTTCGGCCTAAGGCTGAGATTGAAGGTGAGTTGCGGGTTGGAGACATCGTTCTGTCACCGGGGATAGCTGAATCCGACATGGGAGAATCGAATCTTCCTTTCGTCAGCCAACTTCGCGGAAGCTGGCATTTCAAAACCGATGACATGTGGGTTGGTTTTGACAGCAAAGGAGAACGGAACTCAACTGGCCGACGGTCGCAACGACGAAGGGTTGTCTCAGTGGCCGTGTGCCTAAAACATGATCCTTGGGACGCTCGCTTTCGCCAAGAACCTGTTGGTTGAGTAGTCCCCATGTAATCTTGCACACTACCCTGCCCCCACAAATGCGTCGAACTCATCCTCGGCAGACTTCTTTGTTTCCACGCGGATGCGACTGCGGCTCGATGGCGTCAGACCAAATTCCACCAGAAACTTCCGCATCGATTCCATCGCTTGGTCGGCCACCGTCAAATACGGTGACTTCATCGGGAAGCCTTTTTCGGGCGACTTCACGATGGTGCCGAACTTTTTGACTTGTTCTTCGGCATGAACCCAGCGGCTGTACACCGTGCAATATGCGGACAGCGCGGCTCGATCGGCAGTGCTGAGTAGGCCCATTTCTGTGAGAATAACTGAGATGCGATCCCACTCGTCTTGGGCTACTTCGTCCAGGAATTCAGGGCATTTGGGCACATCGCTAGGCGCATTCGGTTCCGCTTTGTTCAGCGAACGCTTGCCAGGATTGCCCTCGCGAATCTTAAGTACGGTTGGCTTTGGTTTACGACCTCTCATCTGTCACCCCCCGGGTTCTAAATTCGCGGGCGCAAGTGTGTTTGGGGGCACGCGTTCCAGGTTGGCACCTCGTCACTATCAGACCGCCCCCCGCCCCTCTCGGTGGCTCCTGGAGCCTTCTAGCGGCATCTCTGCGGGTTTGCTGAATGGCACTCACATTCCCCTCCGTACTCGACCCGAAAAGCTGATTATCTTGTTCTGTTTTAGTTCGATGATGCATGCGGCAGAGCACCTGTGTGTTACCTATCTCGAGTCGCCAATCGATCCGGACGTGAAGCGGAATGATGTGGTCGACGTCCTTGGCCGAGGTGGTCAGCCCACGCTTCAAACACTCCTGGCACAAGTAGTAATCCAGTTGGCGCCGACGCTTGGCGATCCGTTCCCAGTCGGTGTCGTAGCCTTGCGAAGAAGACGAACCGCGCCGTACCTCGTAGATGTTCCGACCGACTCGTCGCTTCGTATCGCTCCGCCGTTTCAAACGCTTAGGCATGGCACGACCTCCATCGAAAAAGAATCTTCCGAATTGGTGCTGGCCGCGCTTGATGTGTTCCCCATTGCATGGCTCATGTGTGTCAACGCGACACGGTTCGCGACCAACCAATTACCATTTGGAGACGACCCATGACCACGAAGAAGACCACTCGCAAGACCACCGCTACGAAGAAGGCCAGCACCAAGGGTACGACGAAAGGACGATCCGCAAAGGCATCGAAGCCAGCCGAAGCCAAGCCCGCTAAACAACCTGCCACCAAACGCCTGTCCGCCCTCGACGCCGCAGCCAAGGTACTGACCGAATCGAAGGAGCCGCTCAACACCAAGCAGATGATCGACGCGATGGCCGATAAGAAGTACTGGTCCAGCCCAGGCAGGAAGACGCCACACGCCACGCTCTACTCGGCGATCCTGCGGGAAATCAACACCAAGGGCAAAGACGCCCGATTCAAGAAGACCGAACGAGGCAAGTTCACGACCAACGGCTAGGCCAACCGGCAACTCGCCACACAACGCCCGACGTTCGCCACGCTTGGGCGTTTTTTCGTTCTGGGCGTCGTTAGGCCAGTTGTCTGTTCCTATGTCACACGGCCCAACCTCGCGGCCTGATGAAAAGCTGCTGAATTGTGCCGAACCAAGCTTGATGTTTTCAGCTTTCAATGGCTCATGTGTGTCATACGAAACGCAACCCAAACCGGAGACCGAACCATGTCCGCCGATGCCCACGAAACCAAACTTCGCGACGCCTTCCAGAAGATGGAGCCACACCAGTACCAGGAGATTCGCGACGCCTACTACAAGGCGGTCGAAGGCCTGCAGACCTTGGCCCAGTCGCTCGAGTTCGCCGACATCGGGGTGGGAGAGGCCAACGACCACGTACTGATTCAGGAGCACCTGACTGCGGTCGAGGCGATCCACGTGATGAACAAGAGCTTGCTGGGCAAGATTCTGTAGAACGCTCACGCCACTACCTCCGCCGAGACACGTTCAGCCTTCTTCCCAGTGAACGATTCCCATCTTTCAACAATGACGTCCGCGTAGGCCTGATCCAGTTCCATCAAATACGCCCTACGACCAGTCTGCTCACAGGCAATCAACGTTGAGCCGCTCCCACCAAACAGGTCGAGCACGTTCTCACCTTCTCGCGACGAGCATTGAATCGCTCGAACAGCCAACTCCACAGGCTTTTCCGTCAAATGCACCATTGCCTGCGGATTCACCTTCTTCACGTGCCATAGGTCGGTGGCGTTGTTGGGACCAAAGAACTGGTGGGCCGCACCTTCCTTCCAGCCGTAAAAGCACCATTCGTGCGCGCCCATGTAGTCCTTACGCGTCAGGACGGGATGCTGTTTGTCCCAGATAATCGCCTGCGAGAAGTAGAGGCCGTGCTTCTTCAGGAACGGCGGATAGTTGCCACAGTTGCTAAAGCCACCCCAGATGTAGATGGCTCGTCCAGGCGCCAACACTCGGGCCATGTTGCCGAACCAGGCGTCGAGCAATCGATCGAACTCCTCATCCGACACGAAGTCGTTGGCCAATGGTCGATCTTTGGCCCGCATTTTCTTCGGAGCACCGTTTGACTTGTGTTTGCTCGAGTCCGCAAAGCTGCTGTTCCCCGCAGTGATGGCGTTTCGACTGCGAGGTTCTACTTTCACGTTGTACGGTGGATCGGTATTCACAAGATGAATTACAGCACCATCAAGTAACCGATCAACGTCTTTGGCCTTCGAGCTATCACCACACAACAAGCGATGGTCGCCGAGGATCCACAGGTCGCCTGGCTGAGTAACGGGATCATCTGGTGGTTCAGGCACATCGTCTGGATCGTTTAGACCTTCCTTCACGTCGCCACTGAGCATCTTGGCCAGTTCGTCGTCCTTGAACCCGAGCAAGGCCAAGTCGTAGTCGGCGTCCTTGAGGGCACTCAGTTCGATCGGTAAGAGATCCAAGTCCCATTCGGCAATGGTCGCCGTTTGGTTATCCGCAATCCGGTACGCACGAATCTGTTCGTCCGACAACCCTTCGGCAACGTGAACCGGCACATGGGACATACCCAGCTTCTGCGCGCCCTTAAGCCTCGTATGGCCAACGACAACCACGCCAGCTTCATCCACAACAATCGGTTGACGAAATCCAAACTCCTCAAGCGACTTCGCCACGGCATCGACGGCCCCGTCATTCACACGCGGGTTGCTAGGGTACGGTGTAACATCCGCGATATTCCACTGTTCGATCTTCATGAGTACCTCCGTGAGTTCACAGGTTGATAAAGAACTGAATCCAAATTACGGCGGACGAGATCGCCATGAATACGAGGAACGCGTCTAGCGTTAGAACAACACCGCCACGGCGCGTGACCAATCGTTCGAGTCGTTTCTTCCATTGCCACATGATTTGCCTCCATTCCTTTCAGATAATCAGCTGCCGAACGTTTGCCGAACCTTGAGCGTGCACATAGGTCGTTACAGATACACGACTTAAGATGGGTGACACATGCATGGTGCCGAACCCTTGCCGAACGTTATGCCGAACCTTTGCGTCGACACAAGTGGTTGGCACACAGGTACTTAGATGGTCTTGCCGAACCTTGCCGAACCTTTTTCCAGTACACCCTATACACGTATACGTGTAATGCATGATGTTATTTACTCGCGTATTGCTCTGGGTTGCTTTTAAGGTTCGGCAGGTTCGGCAGTCTGTTTGCATCTCTTTACTATCTTTGTACTTAAGTGTGCCGAACCTTCGTCAATTCAACGTTCGGCGGAGGTTCGGCAAAGCCTTAAAGGTTCGGCACTTTCTCCTCGATTCCGACGCGATAGACGTTTCCCTTTCGATCTTCAGAACGGATGAACGTAGCTGTGCGGCCGTCGGTAAGCTCAAAACGTTCCGCAACGAAACGCCCGGCCAGCATTCCGAGCTTGGTCGTCTTCGAGCGAACGGACCCGTCTCCTAGTTCTTCACTCAGAAATCCGTTCGTGTCGCAGTGCTCGACCAGCTCTTTGGGCGCCCACATGCCTTGGGGATGATCGGCCAACGATGCGACGAGGTCACTGAACTCACGATGTGTGTCATCGAGTTGCACTGCGGCCTCTTCACTGTTGAGCAGAAAGTCGGGTTCACCGTTGGCTTCGAGGATACCGCCGACAACATTGCCCCAGCCCCGCTTGTTGAACCGTGAGTGCGTTGTGGCCAGGGTTTTCCCGGACGCCTTCCAATGCTCCACCATGCCGATCAGCTCACCGAGGATCTCCAGGCGATGTTCCATGGCATAACCTTCGGGATCATCGATCGAGAACGTGCGTCGCTCAGGATTCCCCTCGTGAAAGAGATTGACGACGATGCTACGTGTGACCAAGTCCCGGCTCACGTCAGGCGAGTTGGCAGTCAAACAGAAGATGTGTGCATTCTCGGCGCGTATATCCTGGGAATGACCGAGGAGTCGAAAGGAAAGAATCGGGTCCGTGATCGACCGCTCCAGGCAAGCCGAGTCGATTCGTGGGCTACGCCCTTTACCCTTCGCGTTGTCCACAATGATCGTGGTGGCACCGCGCCGTACGATGGATCCTAGGCGTTTCTCGAACTCTTCGTCGTTGGCGTTGTACGAAGCCGTCTCGACCGCTTTGCCGTCCCGGAGGATGGAGATGATCTGTCCGAGGACCGTCTTACCTAGCCCCGGCTGGTTCCCGTTAAAAAGGACCGCAGGCTTCGATCCGATGAAGTGTGGGGTCAACACGGTTGTTAGGAGCATCCCGATGTAGTTGGTTCGGTCGCCCGGCGTCTTGAAGCAAAAGTCCCGCAACAAAGCGTCCAGATGACGTGTCCCGCGACGTGAAGTTACCTCGGGTCCGGCATAGAAGATCTTCGACTTAGGATCATATCCAGGAGCCACCAATCGCCAATCGTGGGAATAGACCGGATTGCGGGTAAACAAGTCGATCGCCGGTAAGCGAGAACGTTCCCCATGATGGTTCAGCCAAGTGCTGCCGTAATTCGGTGGCAAAGGCTTGTAGCTGTACCGCTTGTGCTCTACGAAGAGAAACTCGACGTATTGATTCAAAAGGCCCGATAGTTCGGCTGACGAAAGGATGGGAATGATCTCCTCGCCGCTGACGAACACAACTTGATCAGCTCGGACGTAACTGCCACCGACCTCCAGCAATAGATCGGTGATACGCGACATCGTTTTGGCAACAGGCGTATAGGATGTTTTCACGCAGATCGTCGAATACGTTTCCTCAGGCGGCTTGCCTGGGAGATGTACGTCCTCTTCGTTGAGTCCATCGCCATCGGTTGGTCGATTGAACCCAGCCTGGAATTCCAGTTTCTCGAGCGTCTTGGCGCGAACGAGCTCTTCCGCCTTATCCCAAGTACGGTCGAAGTACCGTTCACCCTCTTCGGCGAATTTGCCAACGCTTTCTACGCGTCGCCAGACGTCGTCTTTGTGGATGCCGTTCTGGATAGCGAAGCAACACACCGAAAAGTCCGCTTCAGAACGCCTGCCTGGCTCCGTCAGTTCGCTGATCGCAATCAGTTCTGATAGTTTGTCTGCCTTTCCAGCCGACATGCGACGGGGCTGTGGCAGAGGCATGCTGGCAATCTTCTTGGCTCGATTCTCTTCCGCGGATGCTCGTTTGAACGACTCGAAGTCTGTGAGCGAATACTTTCGCGCGGCATCGCATTCAATTAGCGCTGTGGGCACAGGCTTTCGGCCCGATCGTTCGTCTTTTCGGTTTAGAGAACCTGGTATCCGCAGCAGGCGCGACAAATCGGTCGTGTGGTCACCACCCACGGCATTCGCGATACCAGCCAAGATGTCCTGGACGTGTTGGGCCTTGGGACTTAGCGTAGGCAGCTTCTGTCGTTGCTCGAGATAGATCTTTTCCTGATCTTGAAAGATGTACTTGCGAGGCTTTTTGATTCCCTCTTGCCATTCAAGTTGTACCGCTGGCGGCTCACCAACGTCATCAATGAGATACGGCTGTTCGAGTAGCCAATAGAGATGAACTCCATTTCCAGAGTGAACCACGATAGACGGCTCAGGCAGCGATGACTCTTTCAAACGTGCGCGAACCTCGTCAACGGTGGCATGATCGATATCACACCAGAACGACCGAACGGTCCTGATTTGCCAAGCCAGATCGTACTTACCGTCACCGCCTAATCGTGGACAAACTCCGAAGAACAAGTTCAAACGGTTCGCCGCAGACTTGTGAAATAGCTGCAGCAAGGTTTCTTTCAACTGAGAGGGATCAGCCAATCGATAGCACGTGTTGTGAAAATCGACGCTGCTGCGTTTCTTTCCCTCTTCAGTCCAGGTCTCAATCGGCCGGAACAGAATCTTGTCTTGCTCGCCAAATAGTGTGGTCAGAAATCCACTGGCGATTTCGACGTTTTCGAGCATGTCGCCTGGAGGATGATCTCCCTGCGTATTTGACTCCATTCAATCGGCCCTCCTGAACCTGGCATCCGAGCGTTGATTAAGGCGATACTAGACTGCAACAGCCTCCGCAGGCTTCTTCACCCGTTCGATACGAAACGCATCTGGCCCCATCTCGCGGGTAAGAAACCCGACGAACAGCCGATTGAAATCCATGCCGATGTCCGTCCCTGCATCGATAACGCAGCTCATCTCATCGGTGTCGAAGAAATGCGTGGCATCCATTCGGGTTTGCGACTCACCGCGGAGAGACTCACACGCCCAGATCGATAGCAGAATCGCGGCCTCAACATCGTCACTAGAAACGTCTTTGGCAAAACGGTATCGATACACTTCAGTCTTCATAGTTCGTTCCTTACTTACGTATTAATCCCTATCTATTAACAACCCAACTCCATCGCGAAATTACGAAGGAAATTGCAAATATTCCGAAAGTCCCATCTCCTCAAACCGATGACGGATCTTGGGGAGCCATGCGTCAATGGTTGATCGTGGAACATCCATGTTTCGCGCAGCTTCAGCGATGGTCCCATTCATCAGATGTCTGCAAAGTTCACGGAAACGAGGATCACTCAATCGTTCAATACAGGTAGCCACATCTTCCCGGAGCTCAGCAAGTTCCTGTTCACAGCGAAGCTCTTGGCTACGGCGCGAGGGCGTGTCGTTGTCCTGCAGCACGTTGGCCAGCTCCATCGGTCCTACTTCGTCGGTCGTTACTTGAACGTGAATCGAGATCGTACGACGGTGATCCCGCTTGGGAGCCTTCCGATCCCGAATCACGCTTGCGATGTGACGACTGACCGTCTTCGCCACGAATGCCTTCCAATGCGGATCGTCGGGATTGGCTTGGTCGAACTTCCCAGCCAGTTTCAGAAAGAGTGTCTGCTCGAGTTCAGCACGATCTGAGTCGGTGAAGCCGTGGCGACCAATCAGCTGGCGAGCACATTTCTGTATGTAGCCCTGCGTGAACGAATCGAGCGGCTTGGGCTCCGAGGTGATGGACTCCGATAAGTCCGCGGACGTGGGTCGGTCCTTCATTTCTGCAATCTCCGTATTGAGGGTGATTGCCACCGCGAAACTTGCGATGACAACCCCCGGCGGAATTGCAGCAAATCAAACAAAAAAACCTGCGGGTCGACCTAAGTCGCTATACCGCAGGCATTTGCAGTTTCAGATTATTCGAATTGCAGTTGCACGAAATCAAGCAAACTGCAATTTCTAGGTTTTGCGTCCTCGAGTAATGGGTCCTTTGAACGACATGATCTGGTCCACATCCAATGCAAGTTCCCAGTAGATTCTGAGCTCTACCGCATCATCATCCTTTAGGGCTCGATTGACATCTGACGTCGTCATGTCGAGCTGTTTGGCGAGTTCCTTCTGCTGAGGACGTGGCAGCAACCTTGGCGTCCCGGTAATTTCCTTCGTGGAATATGCGTGCTCCCGAGCGTTCAAAACGTGCTCAATCAAGGCCTTTCGCAACTTGGCGATACTATTGAGACGGGATCCTCGTCTTTTGGGTGTTGCGTTCTTCGACTCTTTCGACGCTGGACAAGTGTCTTTGACCCACCCCTCAATCTCCTCGACATTGAGCACCGGCTTGGCAGCCTTGATCGAAGCTATGCTATCGAGTGGGATAACCAAACTGCCTGCAACTTCATGCCACTGGGTTGAACCGATCTGAGTCGGCGCAAACACGATCGCCTTCTTGTTTCTCTTCAAGATCTCTACCGCATCACTGTGGTCACCAGGAAGAGACCGAACGAACCACACATGGCGAGAATAACCCGCCCAATTTGCTCGTCCGACCTTCCAAAGGCAGTCCGGTATCTGCTCATCCAGCGACAGTTTTAGACCATCGAAGAAGGCGCGCAGCATGGCAGTCGTATCAATCTCCCATCGCTTGAGCCTACCTGGTTCGACACGTTCCAGCCCGCAGTCTTCGCAGTTGATGTAGCCATTGAGACCGCCACCGCGTTCGGAGATGTACTCCACCTCGTAGCGGCGACTACAGTCACTGCAATTGGTCGAACCAGCTGACTCGATTTCGCGAAGAAGCTGATGTTTCTCAACGAACGCCCAGTCTTCACTCTTCCAGTGGATCGTCTCCAAGGCCTGGAACACTGGAGTCACACTCTCCCACCGAGACAGCAGCGTATTTAGGAGGATCTGCAAGGTCGATATCCCACTTCTTGAGGTACTTCTGAATCAATTCGACGCGTTCGGGACGGGCGTTGCGAAGCGAACAGGATCGTGGATATCCCACATCGAAGCTCTGTCGGCCTTGCTTGCGACCATCTAAGGGATGAAAGATGAAGCAGAACGAGGCCCGTGTCACCTGCCACTGAGCAAGTGGTCTCTCCTCAATCCGGATAACCTCTTGGATTGCCTTGCCAATGGTGTCGTTCGGGTCAGCGTCATCGATCTTGATTTCGACTTCCCTCCCATCGACGAGGCTAGAGAGACGCAGCTTGCGGATTCGTACACTGACCTTATCCGCGGGCTCAACGTTCAAGCCATCAAATACATACTTCAGCCGATCGAGATCGTATGCGGCGTCCGGGTCATAGTCATTGAGCTTCCAGTGCAAGATCGACTGGGCGAAGATCTTCTCCAGACGCTCCTTAACCGGTTTGGGCAGCCCCTTCGCAAATAGCTCGAGCGACTCGTGTTTCGGATCGTACGCGAACACGATCGATAAGGTTGTCCGGATCGACTTAGGTGCGAGATGCCCTTCCTTATCGTGCACTAACACGCTCGATACGAAGTCGTCTGGATAGGCGAAGAAATAAAACACGTCGCCGCGTCTGAGCCAGTCAATCGTGCAGTCTTTGCCGCGGCCCTGTTCGCGAAGTAGGTCCGTGATCTCTTCCTTCAGATTTTCGAGCGCCGGATCGGAAGTGTCTGGTGAATCATTGTTGGGCAAGTCTGTTCGCTTCCGCCAAAACGACATCTGATCGATTTGGAAAAGGATCTGCCCTTTGTCGAAGATGCCGGGATAGTGCAACCAGATCCACATCGTCCGGCCCCAGATCCCGAGTTCCTCAGGTGCTTCATTCACCAATTCAGTCAGACTGTAGTCTCTAGCCGCCTGGAAGAGAACGGTCAGTCCCGCATCCGACGCGAGATCGGACACGCTGTGCAAACCGCTCTCAAACTCATCGCGCTCGATATCGGAAAGCATCTGTGCGTAATTGAACAGCTGGTCAATTTGTTTCTCTTTGGGCTCATTCCATTCCGACGCGAACTCTACGTGCCCGAGCTTTACTAGATACTCACGCAGCAAGCGATTCGGGATCATCCGTAGAGACGTTTTAAGTTCAAAGGGTCGTGTAGCCATCGTGCATATTACCCTCATTCCATCGACACAGGCGTTTTCTTGCCCGAGCGCGCGTAACGTCCCAGTGCGCAACCATGATGCCCTCAAGAACATCACGTACGCAGTGCGACTAAATCAAATTGATCAGGCAAAGAAAGCAGCGCAGAAGCACGTGCCATGGATGCGTGCGGCTTTGAAACGGGGAGAGCCGCAGATATCCCCGGAGCCCGTTCGTCCCGGCACCGGATAACCTCTAGAGTGGACAACTGTCCATGTATCGAGTCCTATCATATCAACGCCGCTAGCAGGCACAACCCTTTTTGCCCGAAAAGTTCCGCGTCGATTTTTTTGGTGCCTTCTTTCGTCATCTCGAACCGCGACTGGGTTGTTAAGAGGGTAGAGGAATCCTTCCCTTTACCTTGTCAGCTCTGAAATGGAGGTCATCGTGCGGTCGCACATTTTGACGGAAGTCTCAACACCAGAACAGCGTCGAGAAGAGCTCGTTTGCCTCTTCGCCTGTGGCGTCTTGCGATACCTAAACTCTCTGCGCACAAATCCCCACACTTCTCCCCATGACCGCTTGAGTTCCTCGCCAGAACCTTGCTCTCTGGACACACGTGTTAAACCCACGAGTCTCAACCCAGGAGAAGATGAATGTCGTTAAACATCGACCAAGAGGTCGCCACGATGGAGCTAATGACCGTCAATGAGCTTCGCGAGAAGTTTGCCGCGGTATTCGGCGAAGCGACCAACGGACGTAACAAGCGCTGGCTGATCCGAAGAATTGCCTGGCGGCTACAAGCCAATGAATTCGGAGGGCTGTCGCAACGTGCCAAGGACCGAGCGGCCGAACTGGTGAACGTCGCCGATATTCGTGTTACGCCACCGAGGGATTCAAAGCTAGAAAAGCCTACCGCGACCAACACCAAGACGAAGCGGATCATGCCTCCCACCGACCCCCGTTTGCCACCAGCCGGTACCTCAATCATCCGCACCTACAAGGGCAAGTCGCTTGAGGTTCGCGTCTTGGAAGACGGATTGGAATACGAAGGGGAGCGTTACAAATCACTCTCCGCCGTGGCCAAGGCAATCACAGGCAGCCACTGCAACGGATACCGCTTCTTTCGATTGGAGGACCACCTATGAGTTCGAAAAAACACAACACCGACACCATTCGATGTGCAATCTATACCCGCAAATCCTCCGAGGAAGGACTCGACTCAGAATTCAATTCGTTGGATGCACAACGCGAGTCGGCTGAATCATTCATCGTCAGTCAGAAATCGGCCGGGTGGGTCTGCCTGCCTGAACAATACAACGACGGGGGATTCTCAGGCGGGAACGTCGAACGCCCCGGGCTGAAACGGCTCATCGCGGACATCGAGGCGGGCAAGATCGATTGTGTGGTCGTTTATAAAGTCGACCGTCTATCTCGTTCCTTGATGGACTTCGCCCGGATGATGGAGACCTTCGAGCAGTACGACATTTCTTTCGTTTCCGTCACTCAGCAATTTAATACGACCCACTCGATGGGCCGTTTGACCCTCAATATCCTGCTTAGCTTTGCCCAATTCGAGCGAGAAATCATTGGCGAACGCATCCGGGATAAGATCGCCGCCCAGCGACGGAAAGGCAAATGGGCCGGGGGCACGCCGGTACTTGGGTACGACGTCGATCGCTCTGGTGGGAGCCCCAAACTCATCGTCAACCAGTGCGAAGCCATCCAGGTCAGACAGATCTACGAACTCTATCTCGAACTTGGCTCCCTGCTTCCGGTCGTAGACGAATTGAAAGCCCTCGGATTACCCAACAAAACTTGGCACACGAGGCGCGGCAAACCCAAAGGTGGAAAGCCATTCGACAAGTGCAGTCTGCACGCCCTGCTCACCAACCCAATCTACATTGGCAAGGTGAAGCATAAGAGTGACGTGTTCGACGGTGAGCACGAACCAATAGTTGATGCAGACTTGTTCGACGATGTGCAGACCCAGCTAAAAGCGAATGGCCGTACACCTAATGGCCAGATTCGTAACAAGCACAACGCCTTCATCCGGGGCCTGCTGTTCTGTAAACACTGCAATAGCGCGATGGTCCACACGTTTACCAATAAACGGAATCGGCGCTACCGGTACTATCGCTGTGCTCAACTCATAAAGAAGGGACGGAGCTCCTGCCCTACCCCTTCTTTGCCCGCCACCGAGATCGAACGCGCCGTCATCGATGAGATTCGGATGATCGCCCAGGACCAGGATCTTCAGAGGGAGGTGTTCAATCGAGTCAAGTCCCTCCTGGAAGAAGACCGGGAAGGCATTACGCGGTCAATTACCAATCTCACCCGTCAACTCAGCAAAGACCACAACGAACTGCAGCGGCTGTCGGATTCACCTGATCCTTCGAATGCGATCGCCAACTGTATTGCAGGACTCCATGAGCGTATTCATCAGAACGAGACGGAGTTGAATCGGCTAAGAGGCAAAGTAGCCGAGCAAACTGAGCGATCGATTGAAAAGGACGAGGTTATCGCCGCATTGAATGACTTTGACCAACTATGGGATACGCTCCGCCCCCGCGAGCAACAACGTGTCCTCGCCCTACTCGTCAGCCGGATTGAGTTCAATGCCGCTGATAATTCGATCAAGATCGACTTTATCAATAGCAAACCTGTCACCAACGTCCCAGATCAGAGCCTAGCCCCATGCTGAGCACGAAAAGAGTTCTCCACTTCAATACCGATAGCCGCGGCCGGAAGCGACTCGAGCGAGAACCACAACCTGAAGTGGCCATTCCCCATGGTCGTATTCCACGCGTCTCCAAGCTAATGGCACTTGCGATTCACTTCCAAGAGCTGCTCCAGAATGGGGTCGTGGAAGACCAGTCCGACCTCGCCCGACTTTCACACGTCACGCAACCGCGGATCACCCAGATCATGAACTTGCTCTTGCTGTCCCCGGAGATTCAGGAAGAGATTCTTCACTTGCCGAAGATTTCGGAAGGTAAAGATCCAATTCATGAGAAATTGCTTCGACCGGTTGCGGCTGAGGTTTGTTTTCAGAAACAACGAGACACGTGGGATGCAATACGCATATAAGACCTGACAACGGATTGAAAGCTCTCGAATTCATTTCTGCCTCAGACCACCGGCCTCAAACCCCTTATTCATTCCACCAACAAGGAATCGGAACGTCGGTGACAGAACTAACTAGATCGTTCTCTCCTAAGGCATAAAATGACCATCGGCCCGAGGTTTTTGGTGGACATAACTTTGCCCCTGTCAAGGCGATCTTTTCAATGTTACAGTCGCTCATGCCTGCTAAATATTTGAACAATGAATGAGTTTAAGCATAACACGATTGTCATAATGATTTTCCTCGGTCCGCGCCAAGCTTGCCGATAAATGCCTTTTCCCGATCGGTATCGATTGCCTTCCTGCCGAAGCCAAGTTCTTTTCTCACAGCATTTCTTAGATCAAGAATCGAATCGGGACTTACTTCTCCAAATAGAATTCTCTTAAACGTTGCCAAAACATCCGGACTTTTACAGGTGCAAGCTAATGTATCCATGCAGCGTCGAGCTTGAATCGTATCTACTTGTTCCTTCACGATATCTCCCTCGGGAACATTGGCGTACTGGTAATTGCTAAGTACCCCATTAGCGATGTTCAACGCCTGAATGCATGCCTCTCGTTTCATTTTCCAGCGATCTTCACTTCTCTTGCTTTTCTCGTTCAGTAGCCATGCAAGAATCGCTAAACAAGCTGGAGCAAATAGCTTCCAGAAGTCAACCGAAGTCACAATCTGTTTGAGAACATCCATGGTCATGTCTTTATCTCGGAATAGATCGCGAGGCTTTTCCAACCCAAGTGGCGTACACAAGTGAGCCAAATATAGACCTGCATTTTCATCATGTCCCGGAGCTAGGCAATCACTTAGATTGCAAAGATTCGCTTACATGTTGCTTTTGATACTTCCATAATTCAGGGTTCCTTGACTTTGCAGTTCCATAACTCAAAGATTCGCACGATTGTTTTTTTTAACTGTGCCACCTATCACTTCCAATAAATAACTCGGTCGCTACAACGTCGCACAACTGGCAGGTTCTGATTTCCATTGACAGGGAATGAGCGCAGAGTTCTTTGGCTCAGTGAGATGCGTTAGGCCCTCCAATACTATGGACTGCTCCATCCACTGTTCTTTAGCAATACCCACCAAGTACCGTAGTAGCACTGGACTTCTTCTGCGGTTTCCAATCGATAGCGTTCGCTCTCGCCCTTTGGATTCCAGTGGGCTTTGCCCGCGAAGATTCTGTGCCCAGTCAAAGCCTCGACGTAACTACTAAGGACCTCTTGTAGCGTATTGAATTCGGGGGGTGCCAATGGCACGTTGTCCCAAAGACTTTCTAGTTCTTCCATCTCTGCAATCACCTCCGCTGTCCAAAACTCCTTTCCCCGTTCTCCATCCGCTTCAGCGGCTAGGAGTTTGCGGGCGAATTCATCAAACTTCGGCGCGACCAGCTTAACTTGACCCACGAAGACTGAGGCATCGGCGGCCATCGACTCGACAAACACTCTGTACTCGGGGAGCGTTTCGACGTACTCGATGGTAGGGTTTTGGCGATCTACAGCCCGTGCGGCTAGTGCGAATCTCGGATGGAGATCGTCAATCCAGTGCACCCTCGCAACTGCCATGTTGTGAGTCATATCGTATTGCGAGCGATAAATATGAAAAGATACGTAGGCGGGCGCATTCAGGTCCGCGTATGTTTGATGTGCTTCGCGAAAGAGTTCGGCGATCATGGCAGCAAAATAGGCTGGTCTACGTCTCGAAGACCATATTACCTTCCATGATACATGTCTTGCCATTTGGCCAAGTGGGTCAGGTTTGCCCCTTCGCACAATTTCAAAGTGCTCGTTCCGCTTGTCTGATGTTGAAAGTGCAGCCAGATCTGCATCCACCGCTCGGTGGAAATCTTCAATCTTGTTGATTAGCCAATTGGCGATGTCTTCCGTATGGCGGGCCGTGACCGTAAGGGTTTCTCTTGCTATATCCCGAATTTCAACACCGGAAAAGTTCTCCTCCAGAAACTCATCAACAGCTTTAACGTAAAATCTAGGGGTTCGTGTCGAGAATCCTGGAACGGCAACAACAAAGACAGGGAGTTGCTGGGAACTCCACCTCATCAACTTGGTCTTTTTGATGCCAGACACCTTGATTTCATCGGACTTGCACTCTTGGAAGCAGGCCTTTACCTGGACGAGCGCTGCCTTAGCATGACTGCCGGTTGCGGACGCTTCGCGACCGGCAACTTCGATTAGAAGGTCTTCACCTAGGTCAGGGTCCAACGAAGCTGAAGTGATTCGTCCACCAGATAACGCGGCCTTGACGATGCCCTCGCCCCAGTCTCCCGCCTCTTGGTTCTCCCATCCGGACACTCAATCACTCCGATATCTGTCTATTCGCTGCATCCAAACATTAAGGGATCAACTGGTCGCCACGGGCGGTTGTCAACGGGCCTGACATCGCGACCCGGATACATTCGTCTTACGACTATTTGCTTCCATACGCCCAGAAGTATTTTGGACACCGACTTTCCCTTTTGGTATCGCGACCATTCGACCATCGTTCCCCTGAAGTCCCGTTTCCCCGGTTGGAATATCTATCTCAACGCCATCGTTACCACGGAGTTTCATATAACGTGTGATCCTTGTGCAATTACTTATCGCAGAACTTCCCGCATCACTGGGCCACCGAGAATAATGCTCCACTTAAAAATAGCGCGATCGGCCGCCGCGCGTTCATACGCTTGTTCTATCGCACGTCACCAGTCGGTAAGTTGGGAAACGCGCTCATCGATTGTCTGCGATCGTTCTTCGATAAATGTCTGATAGTCATCGGCCATCGCGGCCTTGAATGCTGCATCGGAAATCAAATTAGATGCGAGCCATCGGTCAAGATTGGTACTCCCCGCTCTCTGTACGTCTTTCAGATAATCTGACGGGGGGCGATTGGTAATACGTTTGTTGCTGACCGACGTGAGCATGACAATATTTGCCAAGCAGTTCGACAGGTTCGCCGAAACACCAACAGTTTTCAAATAGTCACGAGGAAAGAAGTGGTGATATTCTTTGGCATTCGTCCACGACAGCGATTTGGACACGTCAATATGTTGACCAGTCAATAAGTCAACGGGTGCATTGTGTGCCAAAATGATCGCAAGAGTTTTAGCATGAGCATTATCAGCACGAAACACTTTTTGCTGCCAAATCATATGGTTCGGCTTGTACGCGGTAACCTCCATTTCAGAAGTCTTTCCCGCTAGGAAATCCACAACCGCCTGTTTGTCGCGCGACATATTTCCGGTATTCCACCCTGAGAAGTACCCACTGATAGCGGAACGCCAAAACCACTTCGTGATTGCACTGTACTGCGCGGCGGAAGGCTTCGGACATTGCCGGAAAAGTTCTGCAAGTACCACAACTTGATTTGCGTAGGGAACAATTGAATCGCTCGGTATGCGTATTTGAGTTACCAAAAAGTCTACCGCCTTCTCAAACGCGGCTTGGGAAGCATCCATGGCCGCCTTAAGGACATCCGAATCGTAATTCCGCAGGGCGTCGATGCTTTCAACGGAGAAGCCGCCACCAGCAGCAGCCGACATTACACGGAGAACAACTTTGCGGTCGATTCCGCCGAAATCCTTAGATTCAAGTACTGCGAGGACGTCGTCAATCGAGTCGATCAGGTCAAAGTCTTGGCTCCATGTCGCGGCACGCATAAGGTCGACGATTGTAAGCCGAGTTCCAGTACTGTTGATTCGCTCGAAAATCGGCGCAACGTCTTGAATGGACATGTCACCCAGTGTGACGGTGGCCACTTTGTAATCCTTAAACCGGTTGAACAGCAGGTCGGCGTTTTCTTTGAGCGTGTCTTTATCTGGTGCACTGAGCGAGTCCAGAGTTGCGCAGTACTTGTAGAACCCTGCGCCATCAGCCAACTTGTTCATCCTTACAAAGTGTTGAGGTGGATCGTCCAAGGAATCGAGATGCACGAACTGGCGATGGCGAAGATCGTACGCGATGTTCCAAACACTGTTGGGATCGTCGCCATTCCAATGGAGAGCACCACAAATCGTTGACAATCGCTGCTGGCCATCAAGGAGATAGTTGACCGGATAGTCTGGCTTGGGAAGTTGAATCTCCAAATCTGCGATGCAGTTCTCGCTGCGCAATTCTTGACGGCTTTGCCATAGAAGCAAACTACCAATTGGATAGTTCAGCCCCACGGAGTCGAGAAGGTCGAGAATCTGTTGACGCTTCCACACTAAATCGCGTTGGAACTTTGGCAGCAGGATGTCGCCGATGAGAACTCGCCGCGCCAAATCGTCAATCCTATCAACACTGGGCTGCGGATCTTTTGGTGGAGCGGCTGAAGGGCCGGATGGTGGTTGAGCCTTCTTAGCCATGAAGTATTGTCATTCCATAATTCTGGTCGAACGGTTTTTTAAGAGAGCTCTCTGTATAAGCCCGGTTCGCGCCGAAATATTTCTCTGAGTCCGCTTGATACCATGTCCCCAAGACGCTGCGAGGACATGTATAACACGTGCCCATGTGTTGCGGTACAAATATGGGGGTATACTACCCAACTTCCGAACGACTAGCAAACACCGAGTCCCTCGCTGATTGCAAGCCAGTCTCCGACGAATTATTGTTCAGCGCTAAGGAAGCCTCGGTTCGCGTCTGCCTAGCTCTACCGAAACCAACAACCTATTAACCCGGCGGTAGTGTCTCTGAGAAATTGGTGAGACAAACGTGAAATTGAGCCGTTCATTGGCCTCGGTGAGAACTGCCAGGTTATGTCTCTCTTAGACAGAGACACTTGCGAAGAAAAATCACGTCCTCGCAACTCATTGCGTGTCCATGGGATAAAACGTCGAACTTCTACCACAGCCTAAGCGAAGGCACGAAAAAACCCTGGTTGAGCTTTATTTGCTAAACCAGGGTTTAAGTGGCGGGGGCCGGATTTGAACCGACGACCTCGAGGTTATGAGGCCGCCTAGGAAGCCCTGCCCTTTAAGCCTGAAACCGTGTCACAGAAGTAGTTTGCGAAGATTTGTAAAACATTGCAAATCTTCGTATTTCATCGTATCAACTCTCGGGAAAAGCGCGTATTCACAGTGCAAAGTGTGTAGTCTCGTGTAGTGCATTTTTTGAACACAAAGCGTCCCTTCGTTTCCATGAGTTTCGCAAATAAAACGTCCACGCGGGCTACGAGGCAAGGCAGCGGAACTGCTTGAAATCGTCGGAACCATCAAATCAGCTGCGGCAATGGATTCTCAACGACAAAAGTGTTATCGAGACGGATTGAACTGAAAGAGCGGCTTGACTTCCAGGGGCAGCGGGCCTGCTCTGCGGTCGCGATACTTGGAGAAACACTCCGCATTGGATTTTTCCGGAAGCGTCGCATGCCAGGCTAGAAGTTTCTTCAGCAACTTGCCGGCAACTTCTGGCTGCGTTGACTTCAAATTGTTTTTTTCCAGAGGATCCTGCTCCACGTTGTAAAGCTCGAGTACCTCGAAGTCCATACTGGTCAATAGTCGCCAATTCCCGTCAAGTACCGAATAGACGGGACCATTGCGACTTGGAATTCCCTTCCAAAACAGCGGCTTGTCGCGCATTGCAAGTTCGGCCCCCTGCAACGTCGCTAATTGGCTCATGCCGTCAGGCACGTACCCGTTGGGGAGGTTTGCACCTGCGATCTCGCAGAAAGTCGGCAACAGATCGACCGCGGAGAGCCACGAGACGTCGTTGATGGCGCCGGCCTTGATCCTCCCTGGCCAGCGTGCAATGAATGGGACGCCAATCCCGCCTAGTAGAATTGACTTCTTACGGCCGTTTCGACCGCCGGTCGTTCCGACGCTGCATCCACCTCCAAATCCCTCTCCAGTCGCGGAATCGTACATCGTTGTTAGTTTGCCGCCACGACCGCTACCTGCGGGACCATTGTCCGAGCTAAAAATCACCAGCGTGTTTTCGGTCAGCTTCAATCGATCCAGTGTGGCAAGGAGTTCGCCGATGCGGTCATCGGCGTGTGAAAGGACTGACGCATAAACATTGTCCGTATCCTCCAGTTCGGGAAAACGCCTACGATATTTGGGCAAAGTGTGAAATGGTGTGTGTGGCTCGTGCATCCACAAGTTGATAAAAAACGGCTTCTTCGCAGCGGCGTGTTTTTCGATGAATGCGATCGCATGAGCGGAGTCTTCATGTACCGGCATCTGCTGACCAGCGCAGTTGAATGCTCCGTATTCGTCGTAACCGTAGTCTTTCGGTAGAGGCGAGTCCGGAATCATGTTGTTCGCAAGATGCCACTTTCCAAAGTGTGCCGTCGCGTAGCCGGCTGACTGTAACATCTTGGGAAGTGTCGGCGCCTTCGGGTCGAGCCAATCAGGCATCCCGCGTTTAGCGTTACTTTGTACCGCGGCGAAGTGACCGTCGATGTTGTAACGTGCTGGAAAATGCCCGGTCATCACGGCCGTACGGCTCGGTGAACAAACACCACTAGCGACGGTGAATCTCGTGAAATCCGTTCCTTCTCTCGCCAGCCGATCGATATTGGGTGTCTTCAGATACGGATGCCCATGACAGCTGAGATCGCCCCAACCCCAGTCGTCGGCAAAAATGAACAGAATGTTTGGCTTGGCAGCAGCATCGGTTTGCTCGGCAGCAAAGGCCGTGCTGGCAAAGAGGAGAAGGTAGCTCAGAAATAGAAGAGGTAGTTTCATGAGTTGACTATTCACATTCGGGGTTCAATCTGAGTGTCTTGAAAGCACTGGAATTAACCTGCTCTGTTAGCCCGTCCAGGCCGCCAAGCGTGTTCGACTATGGAAGGGGCTTCTTCTCTTCCACCCAGATATTTCTAAATCGAACCTTGGAACCATGATCCTGTAGAACGATCGGCGAGGTCGGTTCCTCGGGGTACGCGGCATACTTGTTGCGACGAAGCGACAATTTGAAGTCGTCATGGATCAGCTTTCCGTTCAGCCACACCGTGACGCGTGCAGCACCTTTTTCGGTCATGAAACCATTCTTACCGATCTGAGCCGCTTGGTATTCCAGATCGATCGTTTGCCACTCGCCTGGTAGCAGCGCTGCGTTTACGTCCGGAGAGCGGATTTGGTAGATCGCGCCGCAGTCGCCGAGTCCTGGGCTCTTCTTGCCGGCGCTGTTGAGGATTTGCAGTTCGTACAGTGGTCCAAAGAACAATCCACTGTTTCCGCTCCCCTCTTGCGGCAACTGAAACTCCAGGTGCAAGCGATAGTTACCGAACTTCTGCTTTGAGCACAGAGATTGCAAACGCCGTTTCCCGTTGAACTCAGGCGAGATCTCCATCACCCCGCCATCCACGATCTGCCACTGCACTTCCTTCTGGTCATCGTTAGGGTTGATCCAATGCCACGAGAACGGCTTCCAGGCATCGAAGTCCGAACCATCGAACAAGACCACGGCATCATCTGGCGCAGCAAGTCCCAGTGTCGATGAGGAAAGGTCACCCGCTGAAATGCGAGCAATTGGAAAAGCACAATTGACAGCCATCAAGGCAATCGCACCAATTAGCACATTCCTATGACTCATTTCTCTCATCTTTGAAAAACCCACTTGCGTTCTCTGCTATTGTTTAACTTTCCGATTGCCGTTCAGGACGTGGCCAATAATACGAAGGAAGCCCCGTCGTACTTCAAGATTGGAATTTCCCTCTGCGTCGAGCCAAAACGCTTCACGGAGCCTTCTACTCCGCTCCTGCTTTTGTCTCGAGGCTAAGAAGGTATGCCATCAGGTCATCAAATTCCTGGCGGTTGTTCATTGACCGCACCAGCCCACTTGGCATCATTGAGCTCTTAGATTCAACGACCTCTTCGATCGTTTCCTTGGGGATCCGAATCGGCTTAGGCTCTGCGACATTTCGCACGACAATGCCATCTTTGTCCTCTGAAATCCGGATCCCGGAAATCACTCGTCCATCATCCGTCAGAACATTGATCTGAGCGAACTCCTTATCGATCTGTTTCGAAGGATGCAGCACCGATTCAATCCAATTGCTCGGCGGCATCGGCTTGGCGAGTTTCGTCAAATCGGGCCCCAGCTTCAGTGCATTCCCCGGTGGATCATGACAAGCAAAGCACGAGGCAGCCGAAGTGTAGAATAATCGCTTGCCGCGATTCTTGTTTCCATTCTCCAACGCGGCCTGGGCTAACTCTTCCAGTGTCTGTTCCAGCAATTCCTTTTCTAATTCCACGTTATTGATAGCGACAGGAGCTTCCAAATCCGCTTTAGCCATGAGTTCCTTCTCAAGCGGATGCAGTGCCTCTAACTCCTCAGGCTTCCAAAACGTGGTTCGATCGGACGACTCCGCGCGAACTCGCGCGACAGTGGCCTTATCAATCGGCGATGCCTTGTTGCCCCAGGTATTGCGGACGAACGTCAATACATCGGCCATCTCTTGATCATTCAATAGATCCCGAAATGCGGTCATTGGAGGTACGCCACGGGCCGGGTCATAAACCTTGCCACCGACTTGCATTCTTCCCCACATGCCGTGCAGCGCCAGTTTGATCAAACGATCCTCACTGCCATTGACCCAAGGGCTTTTGACCAGTGGCGGATAAACGGCTCCGTTGCCCAGTCCGCTGGTCTGATGGCATGTCGCACAGTGGGATTCGCGTTGAAAAATCTCGCTTCCTCGTTTGTAGGAGTTTTGCGCCGCTCGATCTAAATGACGCGGAACGCGGTAGTTAACAACATGGAGTTCCGGAGGTGCTACGAAATCGGCCGCCAATTTTGCATCGAACTTCGTCCAGAAGTGCTGAACCGTCCTGGCCGCGACCGCGGCATGCGGTACCGTTGAATTCAACAGCTTGTCCAATATCTCGCGGTTAACGACGTTGTGCTGTTGGTGCAGCCACAATGCTTCCAAAAGATGGTGTGCTTCGACTTCATCATTCGGATCAAAATTCTTTGCCCAAGTTTGGGCCGCAGCAATCACCGCGTCCGAGTTACGGGCACTTAGTTCAACGCGTGTTCGCTGCCGCACGCCGTCGACTGGGTGCTTCAAGTTCTCAAGTAATTGCTCGATCGACTGACCATGAATCGGAACAGGTTCCTGTAGCGGTCGATTCTTAACCGCCAATCGTAGAATACGCCCGTGTTTGTGGTCGCGACTCGGGTCACGAATATTGTGTTGCATGTGACCGATGATCATGTTGTGCCAGTCAGCGACATAGAGCGCCCCATCTTCTCCCACAATCGCGTCACTCGGCCGAAAGTTACGATCCCCTCCACTAAGCAACTCTTGTACTGGCGTGCCCCAAACATGACCATATTCGCGCCGGCCGCCGTCACCTCGATTCAAGTCGTATTGCTTGACACCGAGGAAACCGATCACGTTCAAGATCAAGAAGTCTTGCTGCATGTCCTCCGGGAAATGCATCGAAGACAGAATCGCATTTGCGGGAACTGGGCGAAACTCTTTTTCCAGGAGCGAATGCATCTGGAAACCATTACCCGTCGGGCGAACTTGGTATGACTTTCCACCAGTTCCGTCGTTTGCGTAAAGATAACCCCATCGGTCGAAGCTAATACCGTGTGGGTTCGGGCTATTAGCGGCGATCGGAGTGATTGCGAACGTTCGCGGATCGAATCGATACATGCCTGATCCGCCGGTATTTAAGTTCTGCTTCCACGGCGTTTCGTGGTTGTGCACCAGAAAGATACCGCTTTGCCAATAGATGCCGCCGTCGGGGCCGTAGATCAAATTGTTTGCAGCGTGATGCGTATCCGACGTGCCAAGCCCCTGCAGAATCGGGAATCGTACATCTGCCTTGTCATCTCCGTCGGTATCCTTCAGGAATATTAAGTCGGGCCCTGAGGTTACCACGACACCGCCACCCCAGAACTCGAATCCCAATGGGTTATGCACGTGTGCAAAGATCTTTCGCTCATCGGCAACACCGTCGCCATCGGTGTCCTCGAAGATCATCAAGCTGTCTTTCAGTTCATCGCCCGGTTGCCACTTCGGATACGAATTCCAACTGGCCGCCCACAGTCGACCCTTAGCGTCAACTTGCAGCTGCACGGGGTTGGCCAAATCGGGGAACATCTCTTCGGATGCGAAAATGTTTAACTCAAAGCCTTCTGGAACTTTGATTTGTGCCAGGCTGTCTGCGGGGCTGAGGTACTCCGAGCTACCTTCTTTGGCGGCACTGGAACTACGACTGCCTCCTCCGACATTGGTTTTCACCGAGACTGGGGCGGGAACGTTTGTGTCGTTGGGCTCGATAGATTTGCCTCGGGCTGCTGCCCAGATTACGCTATCACGATTCGCGGTCATGATATCCAGCATCTTCAGTTCGTGAACCAGAACTTCGGCATTCGTTTGACCGTCGACAAAACTAAGTGTTGAGCGCGAACCCCAAATGTCGTTCCCGTCCGTTGCACGGTACCTATTGTGCCAGTGCCAATTCTTGTCTTTTATCGCCTTGTAAACCAATTCAAGTGAGTCGTCGTCAGTCGCCGACTCGCCGACCAGTTGTTTGGCAATTACGTTGGCCAGTAGACGATACCCTTGGGCATTCAAGTGAATACCGTTCAGCGTCAAAGGATCGTCGGTCGTTTCATAAAGCGCAAGGGTCGGCGAGAAAAGATCAACAAACGTGGCGTCAGACGCATCAGCGGCGTTCTTGGTCGCTTCGGTGATTGCCTTTAGATTCGCGTTCAGCTCTTTGCCGTCGGGCAGATTGCGATTACCAGTATTTTGGTATGCAATTGGACTGAACAAAACGAATCGCGCTTTTGTGCCTGCTTCCTTGCGTAATGTTCGGTACTTCTCAACAAGTTCGACCAATTCCTTCTCATAGGTCGAAGCTCCCTCCGGGCCAGCAAAAGCCTCGTTGTATCCGTACATGATCCAAACGACCGAGGGTGCGACATGCTGCAAATACTCGGTATCATTGGTAAAACCCTTGTTTCTAGGACGCTTGTTGACCAAGTCACCTGAAAAACTCATGTTGCGGAATCGAACCTTCTTGCCTTTCAAATTGGACTGCAGAAGGGTTTCGACCCAGGGAGAATGCTGCATTCGGTCGGCTAGTCCATTCCCAAAGATCGCTACGACATCGTCTTTCTCAAATTGAAAGGGAACGTCAGCTCGGACGAGCGAGTAAGGAAACAGGGAGAATACCGCTACCAACATCCAAAGAACGGATACCGGAACGAATCGAAGAATAGAAGACGGAATCTTAATTGGCTGATGGTGCATTGCGAATCTCAAACCAGGTGGTCCGGAAGGGAGATGTTTCGTGGGTAGACCTGTTGGGGGTGAGTTACCTGGTCGTCCGCGGCGCGTTTAGCCACTGGATGAGTTCAGCTTTCAGGGAAGCGACCACATCAGGATGGTCTCCCAGGACGTTCTGATTCTCGTTTGGATCAGTGTCTAAGTCAAAAAGCTCCACAGGCTTACCTTCGAGAGCAAGCAATTTCCACTTACCCCGCATGGCAACTTCGGTTGCATAGGGTTTGGGTTTCGGATAGTGGCGTTGGATACTCTTGTAGAGGTTGAGCTGCCAGAAGACAGTTCCTCTCGCCTCTTTTCTTGGCGTGGCCTCACCCTTCAAGTGAGACAATAAGCTCAGTCCATCAATTGGCAATTCGCTCGGAAGTTGGATACCTGCGGCGTCGCAGAACGTGGGCAGAAGATCGTTCGTATGACCAAACGCGTCGGACATTTGCCCCGGCGGAATCGCCGCTGGCCAACGAACAACCATCGGTACGCGAATTCCACCGTCATGCAGATCGGTCTTGCCACCTTTCAAGTCATGTATGAAACCTTCGTAGGCGGCGCCATTATCGCTTGTGAAGAGGACGATCGTGTTGTCCGCAATTTTCAATTCGTCAAGCTTTTCAAGGATCTCCCCAACTTTGGCGTCCATATGCTGCACCATCGATCGAAAGCGATGCTGATCGTCGCTGATATCCTCGGCATCGGTGCCCGACCAATGCGGCTGGGGAGCAGGCTCGTAAGGTTTGTGAGGAACGAGCCACCACACATTGATAAAGAATGGCTTTTGCTCGGCTGAAAACTTCTCGATCATCTCAATCGCAAAGTCGCCATTGGCGTCCGTGAAATGCTTGGAATAGTACGGATCATCCTCACCGACCCGTTGGTCGTTTCGCAGGAGGACCGTTCCTCCCTGCCGGAAAAGCGTTCGCTCTCGGCCCATCCGTCCTCGAATTGGTTGCTGCTCAATCTGCGTCTGATAGAAATCAAAACCGTGCTGACGGGGGCCAGGCTGATCAGTCATCCGCTTGCCATTTTGGTCGACATGAAGGCCGCCCAAATGCCATTTACCAACATGTGCCGTGTTGTAACCCGCCTTTTTTAGGAGCTCGGCCACCGTCGTCGCCGATTCTGGCAACCATTGATCCCGGTCATTGAAATGTCTTGTGATCCCAAATCGCAGAGGATAACGGCCGGTCAGCACTGAAGCCCGCGTGGGAGAGCAAACGGCGGAGCCAGCGTAAAACCGATTGCACAGCAAACCCTCATCCGCAAGGCGATCAAGATTAGGCGTCTTCACGGCTGGGCTACCAAAGCAGGAGAGATCTCCATAGCCGAGGTCGTCGGCCAGCAGCAAAATGATGTTAGGGCGATCGTCGCCATAGACTTTGCTTGAACTGCCCATTAACGGCACAGTAATGATTGCGATGACCACCGAGTAAACGACTTGTTTCATATGTGTTATGCCTGATCAAAGATGAGTGTTCTGGAATAGCATGCAGCAACTACGGAGTCATTTGCTATGTTGCGACGAAATTCCCTTTCGTGCGGGAAACGATGGAACAGGTGGTTTGACGGGGCGAACCTCCAACGGATCAAAGAACCGCATGTTCGTTCCAACGTGATCATAGTCACCCAGATCTTTACGCATCGACTCAGCCAGTTGAGTCAGTCTCTCAACTACCTCCGGATTCTCCGCAGCCAAGTTGGTTGATTCATCAAGATCGTTCTCCAGATCAACTAGAAATGGCTCTTCAAAGCCAACTCGATCCACCGGAGCAATATGGGTGTTGCGACTAAACGGAGCAGCTCCAATGGGTTCTTTTTCTCTTGGCAAATGAAGCTTCCACTTGCCCTGGCGTACCGCTTGAAGATGGACTCGCAGATAGTAGAAGAACGCCTTATCGGCGTTTGCCTTATCGAAGTCACCGTGAAAGAGATGGCGAATATCCTCACCGTCGATCACTCGATCCGCTGGCAACTCGGCACCCGCCAGCGCTGCAAACGTCGGCATAACGTCCATCGTCGTGGCAATCGAATCACAAACGGTTCCCGCGGGTACCTTGCGCGGTGCCCAAAGAATCGCTGGTACCCGAACACCCCCTTCAAATGTTGACACTTTGCCACTTCGCAGCGATCCGGCCGATCCTCCATGGTCACCTTTCAGATGACCGTCTGCATGATGCTTGTTCTTGATCAGCCAGGGGCCATTGTCGCTCGTGAAGAGAACATAGGTTTTATCCGCCAAACTCATCTCATCGATCGCGTCCAGGATTCTGCCAACGTTGAAGTCGATCTCTTCTATCACGTCACCATAGAGGCCACGCTTGCTCTTACCCTTAAACTCAGCGGACGCGGCCAGCCGAGTGTGTGGCATTGAATGAGGGAGATAGACGAAGAACGGCTGATCCTTGTTCTTTCGCATGAAGGCAATGGCTTCATCAGTGTAACGCTTAGTCAACGTTGCCAAATCGGTTGCAGGTTCAATCAGTTCTTCATTGCGGTAAAGGTCCGCGATGCGGTCATTGCTGGTAGGCGTTCCATAAAAGTAGTCGAATCCCTGTCGGGTCGGAAAAAGATCCATGAAGAAATCTGCCTGAGAATGTTTCGCCAAATCCCACTTTCCAAAGCAGGCGGTCGCATAGCCTTTCGCTCTCAACACTTCAGCGATCGTGATTTCGTCTTCATGTAGGATCGGATGCACCTGTTTGATGTTGCCACGTTCGGCGACTCGTAGCGGATAGCAGCCGGTCATGAGAGCGGCCCGAGAGGGTCCACAAATAGGCTGAGCGTAGAAGCTGGTAAACTTCATTCCGTCTTCTGCCATGGCATCCAGACGGGGAGTGCGAATATCGGGCGAACCAAAGCAGCCTACATCCTGATAGCCCTGGTCATCAGTGAAAATGATGACAAAATTGGGTTGATCAGCGACCGCCAGCAGCGGGACCAACTGAAGACTCGCGAAAGCAATGATGTATGAAAGTTTCATTTGATTACACAACGGGCTTTTCATTTACTTGAGTGCAGGCTCTTCCAGCTTCTTTCCGTTGGTTGAGATCACTTGGAAGTGATGAATTCCGACCTTTTGTCCGTCTGCATAGCTCCATACAACTTTCTTGTCGGGTGTCACTTCGAACATCTTAGGAGCGTTCGGATCTGCACGGCCAGCGGCGTAGCTCGTGATGACAATATTGCCACTTGGCAACACCTGCCCGCCGCAGGGATCTTGAAGCCATTCTCCGGGCAAATCATCGTTATTGAGAGTCCAAACGATATTGCCGTCGCTATCAAAATCAACAACGCGGTTACCGTGTGTACAGCAGACGAGCGTGTGACCATCACCATGTCGGATCGCTGTAAAAGGCCAAGTGTGGATTTTGTGATCGCTATCGCCTGGCACGGTTGTATCTAGCTTGCTGAGGACCTTCCCTTCCCTGTCATAATGGAAGACGGCAAAGTCAAGCAAATGTGGCACGAGGTAAGTTCCATCAGGGAGCTTCCGCGCCATCCGTGTCTGCATATGATGATTCTGCTTCTGACAAGCCAACGGAAACTCCAGAACAATCTCGCCATCAGGACTGATTTCGACGAGACGCGGATTGTTCCCCGCTTCAGTAATAACCAGGTTTCCTTCAGGAGTTGGATGCGCACTGTTGACTTCGCTTTGTGTGCCTTTCCAAAGGAGCGTTTCGTTTTTTTCCGGGCTGATCTTGATGACCGCCCCACCCTTGTATTGCTTTGATTTGCTAAGTGTCAGGATGACCGTTCCGTCGCCAAGAACATATCCGTCTCGCGTGGCAGCCGGATACGTCCAGCTTGCCTTACCATCCGCTCCCATAAGATAGGTTTTTTGACCACATGCCAGAAAACCGTGTGTTACTTCTTGTGCGCTGATGCAAGTTGACCAGGAAAGGAAGGCGATTAGATACACCCATAATAGTGCCGATTTCATGATGACTCTCATCTATTTGTTCGCCAGTTCTAGTTTTCCTACTTGAACAGCCGCTCCCATGTTGGCGATGCCTGGACCGATGTAGTTCTTTTCCAGGGGAAGTATCATTGGCTCTTCGTAGGGTCGGTAGGGAAGCATCGCAGCAATCTCATTGAGCCGGTTCAGAATGTCTTTGGGCAATGGCCCCTTTTCAACGGCTACGACACACGATTCAAGATGCTCGATCGTTTTGCAACCGATTGGAACAGTGGAGATGTCTGAGTTACCAACAGCGAATCGCAAGCATAGCTCATACGCCGGTATTCCTGACTCATCTAGCAGATCATAGTAGGCTTGCAGCTGTTCGGCACGCTTTTCAGACAGCCAGATTGGACGTTGCTTGACATTGGCACTTCGTGTCAGGAAGCCCTGGCCGAATGTCGAGCCCACTACAATCCCAATGTCTTGTTCTTTGGCCACAGGGAACACGGTCGACTCTGCTTCGCGGAAAAGGGCGTTGTAGTTAAATGCCGTAAGCACAACATCAAATCGCCCCGTAGCGACGAGTGCCGACATTTCGGTGACAGTTGTTCCGGCCAGTCCGGTGTAACGAATCTTTCCTGCGGATTTTAGCTCGTCCATCAGTTCTAAGGCCGGACCTTCAAGCGGATCGTAACTGGTCCACCACGGATATTGCTGCGGACGATCAGGTTCATGGACCATGAGAATGTCGATGTGATCACGTCCCAGCAATCGCAGACTTTCGTCTACGGAATACCTTAGACCATCAATGTTTTGTGGGTCAAACGGCTGAGGTCTTCCCCCGAGTTTCGTTGTGACGATCAACGGCGCGTCGATATCGACGATTGCATTACCAACTGTTTTTTCACTGTCGGCATAAGCCGGGGCAGTATCAATTGAATTGATGCCCAGCTCAATCGCACGGCGCATGATTCGCCGCGTTTCGGCGACACCACCTGCGAGCGATGACGTATAAAGACCTCCTATTGAAAGCACACTGATTTCGAGGTTCGTGCGTCCGAGTCGTCTTGTTTCCACGTTTTCTTACCTTTGAGTACTCGGTCTATCTGAAGAGCCAGTAGAGAATCACCATAACTACAACCAGTAGGGCACTGAGTAGTCGCGGATCACCTAACCGGCTCTTACCTGGAATCGAAAGGGCTTCCAGGGGTGTTGACCAGGACAGTCGGGCGCCCGCCAGTTCGGCGGAATCAATCCGCCGTTGAGCACGACGAATCCCGGCAGGTTCTGGCATTCACTGCCAAGGCCATAGTTCACCCAGGCTCCCATGCTGGGGCGCCCCTGGAGTCCGCTGCCTGTATGCAGGAAATAGTTCGCGAACGTATGTTCGGGAAATTCGGAAGTCATGGAGCGAACCACTGCCAACTCGTCCACACACTTCGCTACGTGTGGAAACAGACCGCTCACGGGAATACCAGATTCGCCATGCCGTTTGAACTTCCACGGACTGGCCAAAACCGTGCCGTTGTTATTGAACTGCGTCGGTTCGACGTCGAATAGTTGGCCGGGATCCTTACCGTTGTGCCTATCCAGCATCGGCTTTGGATCGAATGTATCTACCTGTGATGGGCCCCCGTCCATGTAGAGGAAGATCACATTCTTGGCGCGGATTTTGTGATGAGGACCATGACCGGCATGTCCGGGGACTGCTGGTGAGTTCTTTGTGCCAGCAAATGCGGCGTCCGATTGCAGCCCAGCCAGTGCGACTGCACCAAAGCCACCCAGGCAACTCGCAAGCATCTCGCGACGCGTTGTAGGCTTCGATTGATAACGCTGGCACGGATATACGCTGTGATTGTTCATCGGAGAAAAATGAACTCCTTGGTATTCACCAATATATGCGCGAAACTCGCCCAGAGCTCAGGATCGTCCTTTGAGACGTTCCGCTGCGAGGCTTGCGTCTGCAAATAGTCCGCTGCGGCCTCAATTTCCTGATTCGTTGGATACCTTCCGAATCCAGAGACGTACATCCACTCGATTCGTTCCTTCATCTTGTTGTTGCCGCCAGCGACATTTTGTAACGCGTGCTCGCCCCACTTGTACGCCAACTCAGCGACAAGCGGATCATTTAATAGAGTCAAAGCCTGAGCTGGAACGTTCGACACGTTGCGTCGCCCCATCGAACTGAACGGAACAGGCGTATCAAACGTCAGCATGAACGGCGAGAGAAAGTTTCGCCGCACTGCGATGTAGATGGAACGCCGACCATCGCCATCGAGTGGTCCGCTCTTGCTTGGCCGGCCTCGACCATCCATAAATGATGTCAGGTGAATCGGAACAGGCGGACCGTAGAATTCTGGATCGAGTCGTCCAGACAGCGCTAACATCGAATCGCGAATCACTTCCCCCTGCAGACGTCGCGGGGGGCGATGATGCCAAAGCAGATTCTTGGGATCTGCTTCCAGTGATTCAGGACTGGCATAGCTTGACTGCTGATAGGTCCGAGAAAGCACAATGTATTTGATCATTTGCTTAATGCTACGCCCGTCGGCAACGAAGCGAGTTGCCAAATGATCTAGCAATTCCGGATGAGTCGGCCGCTGGCCCAAATAACCCAAGTCGTCGACAGTCGGTACAATTCCACGACCCATCAGATGGTGCCAGATTCGGTTGACAATGACGCGTGACGTCAGCGGATTAGTTGTATCATTTATGAGGTCCGCAAGTTCTAGTCGACCGCTTCCTTCTTGAACGGGAAGTGGCGAGTTGCCAGAGACCGCGGTCAGGAAATGCCGTGGTTCAATGTCACCCGGTTTCGAGGAATTACCTCGAATGAGTATTCGGTCATCCTCACCAGTGCCGTCCATCATCGCCGGAGCGACTCGCGAACTGCGAACAATTTTCGACGCAAGCTCTGCTCGCTCCCGTTTCCAGGCTTGAACAATGCCGCGTAAACTGGCACCGCTCAAAATGGCTTCGGCCGCATGAGCATACTCAATATTCGGCTTATCCAACGCAGCCAGACGCCGATCAAGATCCGCGAGTCCGTCAGCGTCAAGACCTTGCGTCACAAGGCGAACGGACATCTGCTTGTCGATAGCCGGAACGAACTCAAGATGAAGGCGATGACCAACGTATCGATCCAAATGCAGCGTTACCCACCGCTGCCCTTCCTTAACTGGAACAATAGTCTCCTTATGAAGTGGGCCTGCAACAAGGCGATGAGAATCTACGCACGCGACAACCGTACCAACTCCGCTGGCAAGGCAACTCACCCGGCCGTCTTTCAGTTCAAAGGTTGGTGATCGCAGTGTCCGACCGCTTTTGGGAAGTTTTGCAATCGCACTTCTATTCTGAACGGCTCCTTCGGTAATTGAATCCAATCCAGACCAGATTGGATCGGTAGCGGCGGCACCAAATGTGGCAACCTTCACCGTACCTGCGTCAGATGCCAGATAGGGAAGCCCAACACGTCTGGGGGAACTCCCAAAGATGAACCCATCTTGCATGAATTGGCTATGCGTAACGTTCGCATAATCCACAACAATTGCTTCATCATTGAGTTCGCCCGCTTGCGCCGGCAGCTGAATGCCATGATGGTCTAAGAGACCCAGAATTTGTTGCTGATACTTATCATCAACTCGGGCAATTTGTTGGGCCACACGCCGATTCTGTTCAATCGATTCGAAGCGAATCTGACGATAATCGCTACTTTGTAAAAAACCGGAGAGTGAATAATAGTCAGCCGTCGAAATGGCATCGAACTTGTGGTCGTGACATCGAGCGCACGCGACGGTGACTCCCAGAAATGTCTTGGACATCATGTCGAGCATGTTGTCAAAGCGATCTGCTTCGTCTTTACGAATATCAACTGGGGAATGAGCCCCTTCGCCCAGAAACCAGAAACCTGTACCGAGAACGGACTCATTGAACCCCTCGGTCGGATGCAAACGCGGCTGGGGAAGCAGATCACCTGAAATATGTTCGCGGACGAACTGGTCGTAAGGCACATCGGCATTAAGAGCACGAATCACGTAGTCACGATATTGGTATGCGTTAGGAACATCGATGTCGAATTCGTGCCCGTGAGACTCGGCATACCGTACAAGATCGAGCCAGTGACGTCCCCAGCGCTCTCCGAAATGCGGCGATTCAAGCAACTGGTCGACGACTCGCTCGACAGCCTGAGGATCATGGTCACTGAGAAATGCTTTGATCTCTTCCGGCGTCGGTGGTAATCCAATTAGGTCAAAGTAAAGTCGACGGAGAATAGCTGTACGATCCGCGTCACGTGACGGCTTTAGTCCTGCTTCTTCGAGACGAGCAAGCGTGTAGCGATCAATCTCATTGTGAGGCCAAGCATCATCCTTGTTAACAGGAGCCTTGGTATCGGCAATCGGTTGCCATACCCAGAACTCAGACTTCCGCTTCTCAAGATCAAACTTGTATTGCTGGGAATTCGAGGTGGGAGCTTCTTCTTCGGGCCACGGTGCCCCCATCTCGATCCAACGCTCGAGCACTTCGATATCGCGGTCGGGCAGTTTGCCTTTGGGTGGCATTTCGTATGATTCGTAGCGTACTGCTTCGATCAATAGGCTGCCATCAACATCACGCGGAACGATAGCCGGACCTGAGTCACCTCCACGCAAGTGTGCCTTGCGACTATCTAGCAGCAGACTTCCTTCGACACGCTTCGCCTTAGCACTGTGACACTGGTAGCAACGCGTTGCCAACAGGGGCCGAACCTCACGCTCAAAAAACTCTAACTGATCCGCTGTCGGTGCTAGGTCTCCGGCTTGGATCGCGGCACCGCTGACGAACAGCCCGGCATGGATCAAGGCAAATAGAAGAAAGGGGCGAATTCTGGTCATCACGGTGATAGCTGAGGAAACTGCGACATTTGACGATCCGAGCCATAGATTCGTCATTTATGTCTGATTTTCGTTCGTACAGCCGGCTTGTCTAGGAAAGAATGCGACACAGCATTAAGAATTTGCGACATGCCAAGTGGGTAGGATTGACGTACGATTAACTAATCCAGAAGGTTTCTCCTTCGGATTATCGAATCCAACATCGCCACGTTTGCGACCACCGAAATTTGGAAAGTCACCTGGATTTGCTGCTGCCAGCCGCGACTCGCTACTCAGATGTCAAGTTAAACGTGAATTGAGTATTCTCTACATCGACGTTCGCCGTTAGCGTCGACTTTTTGTTGTATTTGACCGGCACAAGATCTTTGAACTCCTCACGCGGGTCAGTCGATTGAACTATTGAGTGAATAACAATCGTTTTCTCGCCAGGCGGCACCTTTGCCGAAAACTGCCCTTCTTTAATATCAGCCGAAGCGACCATTCCGTCGGCAATATCCTTTTCTGAACGAAAGGAAATAGAGCCCGTCTCCAAGGGCTTACCATCGAGAGTAACGCTTCCACTTACGTCGAATCGCGTTGGAAGCTTGCGTTCAGAATTGCAGCCAATTGCAGATAACCCGACCGAGATAATAACCAATAGAGTAGTAGAGAAAGCTTTCATAGGGCCGATTCCGTGTGGGATAGTTTGGCATGTGCCGGGCAACAATCTGTAAGTCTCGTCAAATGGGGCGAAAGGTCGAACGCCCCATTTGAATTAATCAATACTTTGTTGTTGTCGAAGTTATTTCGGACTTAGAAGGAGGACAAGACTTCGCCATCAGACCTATTAGCCAAACGGGCCATGGTGCTTGTATCGATCGTTTCAGGAATGAAACGCACCGAGGCATCGCCGACCAGTGCCAAGACACCTCCTGGATGGGCTGATCGAAGTGGACTGTTATAACCTAAGCCACTCACACCGTCGGAAGAATCTGAAGTGTATTCAAAGGATTTGCCAGGGTTGATGATATACCTCAGGGTTACGCAATTGTGCACGCGTTTCGAGCCGGTATTCCGCTGATAGCCCGCCGCGAAACCATGCGTTGTGCCTGAACGGACATCTGCACGATTTCCGCCGGAGGTGTAAACATAATTACCGATTTCGCTCACGACGATCGTGTTACTGCTTCCATCGGAAATCGAGGCGAACGTGTTTTGCGACTTCCTCGTGAGAACGCCATTATTGGCACTGACACCAAACGCGGTATCAGTCGTGTCATCCTGACCGGTCACGCCACCAAATCCATCGACGTGCCCAGCGATAGCAATATAGTCAGCGACCATCGTCTTAGGAGTCGAATTGGAAAACTCTTGCTCCATTGGAGAAGATGGGCAACGAAAAACGTCAAACGTAGTATTTCCAATCGCGTTTTCGATCGTGCTCGAATAAAAGCTCGTATTCGGGAAATTACAGCTATCGTAGGCATTGCCTAACTCTAGAAATGGCATGCTGTGTGCCATCCACGAATGCCCACCAGGACCTGTGTATCCGTTGCCGAAGGGTCGCGTGTTATCACATGCGCCTGGAGGAAAACGACCAAATGTATCGTGAAAGTTATGCAGAGCGAGGCCCATCTGCTTCAGATTGTTGGTGCACTGGGTGCGGCGTGCCGCTTCACGAGCCTGTTGTACAGCCGGCAAAAGTAGCGCGATCAGAACACCAATAATGGCGATAACAACCAACAGTTCAACAAGGGTAAAACCCTGTCGAGAACCGGAATTGGAAACGTGAGGCATGAGAGTCTCCCAATTAATGAAATGAGAATGAGGCTTGATAATGAAAAGTGGAACAGACCGTGAAACGAGAAGTAAGGAAGGCTCAGGTTACTTTGCCGTTAGGGACGTCCCTTCTGGAAAAGCTCTCCCACCTGATCTTCCGTCAATGGCACACCATAGATGGTCATCTCATCGATGCGCCCATTGAGATTGCGGATTTTCTGCCAACCCGTTTCGTTTGCCGGGCTCCAGTTACCGATCGTTGCGAATTCGAGTGTCAAGTCGCCGCGTGCCGCATTATCGATTGACTGATTCGAGATAAGTTCGCCATTTAGAAAATGACGAACGCGAGAATCCACCGAATCGTAGACAGTCGCTACATGAGCCCACTGCCCGACATCCTGCAGACTGAAGACATTCGGGGAACGATAGTGAGCGGTGTCTGATGCACCCTCTATCCACATGCCTAGCAACAGGTGCCCTTCCTGGTGAATTTGCCAGTGTGGCATGTTGTTGTTGAATTCATCGGTAAGCAACAAGGAACTGAAACGTCGATCTAGTCCGTCCAGCCGCACCCAGGCCGAAAAGGTCATCGACAGGTAACTTCCTGGAATATTCAGACGTACTCGATCGCCTGGCCGCTTGAATTCCAGGCTCGATTTATCAGGCCAGCGACCAGTTGCCCATTTAGCTCCAACGATAGCGCCTTGAATGATCTCGCCGTCAGCTCCGTAGCCCAGCAAAGTGCGATCATTCGCGGGGTCTCGCTCAAATGGAAAGTACGCCGCGATGCGAGGATCAGAGATAACGACATCACGATGTTCCTGCCATTTCTCATAACGCTCAATTGAGTGACTACTGGTCAGACTGGCCAACTCATGAGAAGACACAAAACTAAGCTGGCTAGTATCAGCCGGTTCGCTCAGCCCCTCGGCGGTGATCGAAATAGCCTTCCCCTTGGTAAGCTCGCGCCGGGTTTCTTCGTTACGACTAGACTTCGGTTCGTAAAGTTCGACTTTGCCGTCAAAGACTTGCACGTCCACAGAGCCATCGTCCCCAACAGCCATGCCGAATTCTGTCCCCAGATCGACCAGTTCCAAAGTAGGCGCCAGAATCGTAAAGCCCTGAGCAGGCTTGGGAATGTTCGCTCGCAACTTACCGTAGTGCAGATAGAGGTTCTTAGCATCGACGATTTCGACAGAGGCTGGCCCTTCTGCCACGACCGTTGCACCGCTATAAAACTCTAATTGGATGAGCCCACTGTCCCAGTTCAGACGCTTTGGAGAAACAGTTTCTCCTTCCCTCCAAGAGACGGTTTCAGCACCTCGAATGCCCACAATGCGAGTGAGCAAGGCAACTCCCGGGTCGTGCAATTCTTGACTCTTGGGTGCCACTGCGATCGGGGAAACGTCGCGGGCAGAGTCTGGCACTTTGTCAAATGAAAAACTGAAAACGGCGATCAAAACGGTAGCGGCGATCGCAGCAATAGCCAGCACCCATGGCCGCCAATCCGTCGCCCTTGTCCGTTCAACAGGAGGAACTGATTTTGGTTCATGGCTGGCCTTAAGCACCGATCGGATAAAGTCCGTAGAGTTGTCTTCAGCAGCGATTCGCGTCTGAAGAGACTCAAGGTACTTTTCTTCCGTTCGGCGAAGATCTTCGTACTGCGATAGTCGATCGCTAACAACCAAATGATCTTTTAGCGTCTGCAGGTTCTGGTCATTTTCGCGTGCCAATGCGACGAGTTCGTCCAGCTCCTTCTCTGACGCGGCGTCGTCCAGCACGAGCGCAATCAATTCATTAAAGCGCTGTTGATACGCCAACGTATTCTCCTGACATTTCGAGGTTGTAGTACTATGACCGAGTTTTTACGCGAACAACTCAGACTGGATCGATCGTTTGCTGTTCAACGCAGACTTTCAACTGTTGCCGAATTCTCATGAGGGCTTGCCGGACGGCTGCAGCAGTCATGCTTAAATGATCGGCCAAATCCGTTGCATTCCAGCCATCGGAGTACCGACCGGTCACAATCTCACGACTCTTAGGAGGTAGTTGCTCGACACAATCTCGCAAATGCGACAAGCGTGCACGCTGCCAATAGGGATCGTCGTCGTGACAATCAGCGTCCTGCAAGAGCAGTTCTGCGAATCCTTCATGCAGGATCCGTCTTCTCCGAGCATCCTTGCGGATTTCGTTTCTCACCAAATTGCGAGCGATTCCACGCAACCACTTACCAACGTCTTGCTGCTGCTCGAACAATTCAGGGTCGCGCAACGCAACCAAAAATGCTTCCTGAGCCAAGTCATCCACCCAATCAGGGTCGACCCCAAGCATTCGCACGAATGAGCGCAGCTGTACGTGATTCTCGGCGACCATCCGCTCGAATGATTCGTCGGCACGACCGTTTTGATTGTTCATTTGCACTTACTATGTCGTGATGAAGCCGAGTGTGAGGCAGATAATGCAAAAAGTGGCAGAAAAGATGATTCGAGGAAACTTTGAGAAATGTCTGTTACACATTCCCTCCACACGACAAGGTAATAGGCGACACCCTTGCGCGTGCGGATTGCATTCCTAACGCGTGCCCATTCCGAATTAAATTCCTATTGAGATGCTGTAATTTGGGGGCAGATAGCAACTCGCTACCAAGATGATTATTCGGTCACTCATCGTTTTCTGGAGTTATTCTGTCGTGGTTTTCATCTGTTTGCCGGAGCACTTTAGCAAAGGGCGAAGGTCATACCGAATCGCTTTCACCTCTGAGGGCCGCACTTCGGTATTCTCGAGGAGAGCATCCGACGACACGAATGAACGCATCATTCAGAGTACGCAAGCTACTAAAACCACTACGTTTTGCAATTTCCTTAACAATCAGTTCCGTTCCTAATAGTTCACGTTTTACCCGTTCAATCCGCAGGCGCTGAATCTCGCCAGCTACAGTTCGCTTCAGATGCTTTCTGAATTCAGAGGTTAACTTCCTGCGCGAAATGAGTAAGGCGTTGGCTACATCGTCAACCGAAATTACCCGATGAAGATTTGTATCAATAAACCGCAAGGCTTGTCGCATCAAGTCGTTGTCGATCGCGATAAAGTCCGTGGAACGACGAGCGACTACACCAGTTGGTGCGAGGAACAATTTAGTGGCAGGTTCTTTTTCACGACTCTTAGAGGACTTCCTTTGCCCGTCCATAAGCTTGTCGAGAAGTCGAGCCGCTTCATATCCGATATTCTCGTATGGTATTTCCAGGCTCGTCAGACTTGGTTCCGGATGCAGGCACAGTTCCTCTTCGTTCGTCCCGGCAATAATGGCGACGTCTTCCGGCACACTCCAACCTCGGTCGTAGCAGCTTTCAATGATCACGCGAGTGATATCGACATCCGCGATGAAAAGGCCGATGGGAATTCGCAAATCGTCGAGCCAAGACTCGATCTCCTTCCGGGCACGTTTCCAACGACGATAGTTGGCTTCGGTGTCTCCGATTACCGTCCATGGTCCTTGCAAATATAGCCCCTTACACGGGTATCCTACCGATCGGACTGTCGTGGCGAATGAACTCGCTTCTATATTCTGCGCAGCTGAGTTGTAGGAAGTGAGTGTGCCAAAACTTCGAAAGCCGCGGGAAAGAAGATGCTCCGCCCTGAGCCTTCCACAGGCAGCATAATCGGCGAACACGCCCGAGGTATTCGTTTCATCCGTTTCGTAAAGTACGTTAACTACAGGCAACTGTCGACGATGAGCGCGGACAATATCTTCGGCCGAAAGACGACCAATGATGCCGTCGAAAGGTATCGGCCGGTCTGCTTGAACGAGAATCGAACGGCTTGCCCAATCATCAACGATCAGATGCCAATCATTTACCTCACGCGCAAACTTGTGCACCCCGGCAAACACGCTGACGTGTCGCTTGTAGGGCTGATCGATTTCCATCTGCACGCCGATTCGCTTTTTCCCTTCCATCTTACCTGCCCTCGCATTGCCCTTTATCGCTACGAATTTGCCCATTTTCGCTATCAACCAAGTGTATCCTAGAGATGACCTCCATTAAAGAGTCATGCGAAACAGCAACATGCCTTCCCGGGAATGGTTGGAGAGGAAAGATGCTTCACAGCCACTTACTTCGATCCCACCCTATTACTGACTTAGGGAAGTACACAGAAGCCATCTGCAATGTTCAATTCGTTGTCGCATTGATTCTCAGCACGTTCGTCCCATTGGCAACCAATCAGGCACATGCTGCTGAATTGCCGAACATTCTTCTCATCATGGCGGATGACCTCGGATACGGTGACGTGGGCTGCTACAACCCGGAATCAAAGGTCGAAACACCGAACATTGATCGACTGGCATCCGAAGGCATGCGATTCACCGATGCCCATAGTCCTTGCTCTGTCTGCACGCCTACGCGGTACAGTCTCATGACGGGACAAATGGCCTTTCGTATTCCCAACGGCGGACGTGTTTTCAGCGGAGCAGGTGGACCATCTTTGATTACTCCAGATCGCTTGACGCTTCCGAAGATACTGCAGCGTCAAGGCTATCACACTGCCTGTGTCGGAAAGTGGCATGTAGGACTGACCTTTCTTGACCATGCAGGCGAGCCAATTCATGAAGGTGGCCTAAATGGTGTTCGCAAAATCGACTTTTCCCGAGAGATTCTCGGAGGGCCATGTGACTGTGGATTTGACGAGTTCTTTGGAACGGCCTGCTGTCCAACCACCGACTGGCTATATGCGTTTATTGAGGGCAAACGAATCCCAGTCCCCCCTGCTAAACAACTAGACAAAAAGAGTCTGCCCAAACATCCGTATTCCCATGACAATCGGCCGGGTCTGGTTGCCCCAAATTTCGATCTTGAGGAAGTCGATGTTACATTCCTTGAGAAGAGTAAGCAGTTTCTACTAAATCACATGAGAGACGAGCCAAACCGCCCATTCTTCCTTTTTCACTCGACTCAGGCGGTTCATCTTCCTTCCTTTCCCAGCAAGACATTCCAAGGAAGCACCAACGCGGGACCTCATGGTGACTTCATTTTCGAGCTTGACTACATCGTTGGAGAGCTTCTTCGGACGCTCGAAGACTTGGACCTCAGCGAGAACACGATTGTCATGTTCACCAGTGACAATGGCCCAGAGGTGACTTCGGTTTACCACATGCGGAAAGATTACCAGCACGATGGCGCGCGGCCTTGGCGCGGGGTGAAACGCGACAACTGGGAGGGCGGTCATCGCGTTCCCTTTATCGTGCGTTGGCCAGGCAAGATTCCTGCGGAAACGACCTGTTCACAAATGATGTCATTGACGGACGTCATGGCAACTTTTGCCGATGTCGTAGCAGCTCAGCTACCCAACGACGCAGCCGAAGACAGTTTTAGTATGATGCCGGCCATGCTGCAGCAGGAAAGAGGAGCGCCAATACGACCTTACATCTTGCATCAAGGCTTCTTCGGCGAAATGAAACTCGCTATACGCCGAGGTAATTGGAAGTACCTAAATCACCAGGGTTCCGGTGGAAATCGGTATGACAATAATCGAATGCTCGAACTATATCAGTTGCCTTCCACGAATGCGGATAACGCCCCAGACCAACTCTATAACCTGGCAATCGATCCCGGCGAGAAGCACAATCTCGTTGATGTACATCCGGAAATCGCCAAGGAGTTAAAGAAGCTGTTAGCCGAATCGATTGAAAGAGGGCGCACACGTCCCAGCCAAAACTAATTGTGCTTTTTGGCTGACAGATATTGAACTAATCCGTCTTCAATGACGGTTTCCCATGCATGCGATCCCTGATCAGGCCATTCTAAGCGAAGACGAAACTATTGCTGACTTCCGGTTGTGCTGACATCGTGCGCAAGAATTATTCTGGTGCTCGAAATACCAGCACGTTTCGGTTCTACAAGTGCCCGATTCCGCGAGTATTTTACGGCTACGAACAAGTTCTTGTTTTGTTTTTTTGATCTAAAACAATAAACAAGAGTTAAACACTTGCAGCCATGAGACTTACTCGGACTGACCTCGCTTCAGTCAGACATCCGGCACGCCAATTGCAAAATACGAGTTGCGGTGCTTTGGTCGCCTTGGATCGATCCATCAAGTGCATTATTTCATCTATTTACTTGAGGTCTTTTATGTCGGGTGCATTCAAACAACGTGCGTTTACGCTTGTTGAACTGCTAGTTGTCATTGCCATCATTGGAATTCTCATAGCACTATTGCTGCCAGCTGTTCAGCAGGCACGAGAAGCAGCAAGACGAATCTCATGCAACAACAAGCTTAAGCAGATTGGGTTGGCGCTTCACAACTATCACGACACGAATCTTTCGTTTCCTCCCGGAGGCGACTATCGCTCGAACTACAACGTTAACTCTTCTTCAGCAACGTGGTGCAAGCAAGGTACCGCGTCCAATGTTGGCCCATCGTGGACAGTCACCATTCTGCCATATATCGAACAAGACAACTTATACGATACGCTTGATCTGACGGCGAGCTTTGGGGGTAACAACTTGGCTACGTCCGGAGCCAATGCCAGCCTCATCCCTCAACTTGATTCCTTCCTATGCCCTTCCAATCCAGAAATTGGCGCTCGTATCAGCCACTACTACGGCGTCATGGGCGGTGACAGCTCAGACACGTGTGCCGGTACAAATGCTGGCAATCGGTACTACGGTCGCAATGGAACCCTATATCCCAATAGCGGTACCAAGTTCAGAGATCTGACCGACGGGACGACCAACATTCTGATGGTGGGTGAGACTCGCTACAACACAGATGATGGAAACTCACTTGTCTACTGGTCCTCACCAGGTCGAGGCGGCATCAACGCGACACCGATGAACATGGCCGTGCTGAAGTTTCACATCAATCTGTTTCCCGAGCCCTCAACGCCTTCGGACGATAACTCGTACCAAAGCTCGGGTTTCAGCAGCTATCACCCAGGAGGAGCCTTCTTTACCCTGGGCGACGCCTCGGTCAGTTTCATGGCGGAAACGATGGACATCAATGTTCTGCAGCAATTGGCGATTCGCAACGACAGTTTGCCAATTGGAGGCTTCTAATTATGAAACATCAAAATCTTTCGATGGCCATTCTGATTCTCATCAGTACGCTCGGCTGCTCTTCCCAAGAGCAGTCTCGTGGCTATCAACTGTCCGGAGAGGCAACATGGAAAGGTCAGCCCATTCCCCTGGGGATGATCATATTTAGCCCGGATGGAGCCGAAGGTAACGCAGGCCCACAATGCATCGCAAAAATCAAAGATGGCAAGTTCGAAACCGATGGAGTCAAGGGGCACGTAGGCGGCCCCCATCGTGTTGACTTGTTCGCCACCGACGGCATTCCAGCCATGATCGACGGAGCGATGGACGAAAAAGGGACCGCTCTTTTTACCCCCTATCAAACGAGTTTAACCCTTCCTTCGGAAGACGGAACCATTTCGATCGAAGTACCAGCAAAACATAAATAGCCGCTATGCCTCCTAATAAGTTCTAAGTTCTGGCGGAGGAACTTTTGCAATCCCCCTAATACCGTTCCTGTTTATATTCAGTTTCGATCAGTTGGAGAACGTCATGAATCGTAGAGTGCAAGGGTTTACACTTGTCGAACTTCTCGTTGTCATCGCCATTATCGGTGTCCTCATTGCCCTGCTGTTACCTGCCGTCCAACAGGCTCGTGAAGCTGCCCGAAGAATGCAGTGCACAAACAACCTAAAGCAGATCGCATTGGCGGGGCATAACTTCCACGATACGTACGGAGGCTTCCCCTCCGGCATTCCCGACTCCGTTCCCACACATATCGGCAATCCCGAATTCGGCTGGGGTGTCCACCTCTTTCCGTTCATGGATCTGAACAATCAGTATGAAGCCATGGGAGTCGGCAAATACAAGCTGTACGAAGTTATCGATGCATTAGGTGATATGCCAGGCTCGACTCCAATCCCAAGCTACCCAAATCAGTTCCAAGGATTCGTCGCTGCCACTAGTAGTCTGATTTCTACCTGGAACTGTCCGAGCTCGAACAACGAGATTACGACAACATTTAGCGGTGGATCTTTCACCGATGCTAATGGGACTTCGTACAACAACCGTTATCAGCGCGATGAAGGGGTTGCGACATCGACGTACGTAGGGAATAACGGCCGCAATAACGTAACAGCAGTTCTCGACATGGGAGGTGTCTTCACCTACGTCAAAGAGATCAAGTTCCGAGACATAACCGATGGAACGAGTAACACGTTTATGATTGGTGAAAAAACCATTATCGGCAGTGACAAAGATACGCCCAGTTGGCTTGGACCTTCCAAATCACATGGCAACTCGATTCAGCCAACACTGGTACTTAGCACCGTTAACTATCCGCTAAATCCGGGTGTCAGTAATCCGGGAACAGAACGTTGTGCATTTAGCAGCATGCACCCTGGAGGGGCAAATTTTGCTTTCGTCGATGGGTCAGTACATTTCATCGGCGAGACAATCAGCTATAACACCTCCGCTAGTAATCTTGGGATTTATCAGCGGCTAGGAGACCGCCAGGACGGCCAGCCCTTAGGACAGTACTAGTACCGATTGAATGCCGGCGCCCAATTTTTCGGGTTACCAGATAACACGAAAAAGTCGCAGGCGAAAGCGCATGTCGCCTGCGACTATTTCATGCTCGTCTGATCACAATCAGAGTCTTAACCGTCAACAATTTGCGTGAGGATCAACATGTCGTATCGATTCTATCTTCATTCAATGGTCGCTATTGCTACGACTTTGCTGGTTTCAATGGGATGTAGTAACTCGCCTGAGATCGCTACAGGAGAAGTGACGGGTACTATCACGATCAACGGAGTGCCGACCGAAGGTGTTTCGCTGAGCTTCGTACCCGAAGCGTCGATCCGACCATCTTTGGCAACCACCGATAAGCAAGGAAAATACAAAGCTAAGTTTATCTCATCACAATCAGGCGTAGCGTTGGGACCATGCGTGGTTGAATTCTCAATTTATCGGGGTAACTCACCGACGAACTATCTGCCGAAGAAATTCAACGTCAATGCAGCTCAGACCCCCGATTTTCATTTGGACATCACAGAAAAGGGCATGGTATTCGACTACGACATCGTTTACGACGGCGAGGTCCCACCGTTGTAGAGATCGCTATACCGAAGCGAGACGAGCAGCGCCCAAAGTCGATCAGTCATCATCGGGAGTAATACTTCTAAACGCGCTGGGTGTCTGCCCAATTTCACGTTTAAACACTGCACAAAGTTGCTCCTTATGGCTGTAGCCAGCCAAGTGTGAAATCTGCTCGAGCGTCATCTCCGTCTCGCGCAATAGCTGCTTCACCTTATTCAATTGAACATTGGTAATTTCTTGACGCAGTGTCCGTCCAAGTTCTGTCCTAAACCGCCGTTCGAGTTGACGTCGCGACAGTTCAGTAAAACCAGCGACAATCTCGACATTGATTCCTTCACAGGCATGATCGCGAATCAAGCGGCAGATCCGCGCAACTTCACGATCTTCAACAGCTGTTACTTCCGTCGACTGACGACTAATCACCTTCGAGGGCCGTACTAATTCGATCGATGTTGGTGTCGGGTAGCCATTCATCATCTCATGCAGCACCTCAGCGGCTCGAAATCCTACTAGTTCGGCATTGGGATTTACACTCGAAAGAGGAGGTGATGTTAATGGACAGATTGCGTCATCATCGTCGACACCAATCACCGCAAGATCGTCAGGAACGGCGATCTCTAACGTGCGACAAGCGTTGAGCACTTGTTGACCACGAATATCGTTGCATACGAAAATTCCAGTCGGAAACTTTAGCGAGTTAAGCCACTCGTACATCTGCTGTAGATCAACCAAGCCTGACTCTTCTAAGCTTGTGAGCAGCGTGTTAGGTTTCCCTGGAGATTCATAAACATCCAATGGACAATCATTCTGTTCAACTAACTCACGGAAAAAGTCCCTTCGCATTTCGGAATACCGAGCGAAACGAAAGCCGCAATAAGCGAACCGACGAAATCCTCGTTCCCATAAATGCTCAAATGCCATCTTGGTAACGATTCGATTATTGGTTTCTACACGTGGAATCGCGGGAAAATTGCGACTGCACATGACGTCAACAATCGGAACTCTTAGTGCCCGCAAAGAATCAACAGTATGGGTATCAACTCTCGCGATAACCCCACTGGGTGCAGCCTTTGCCATCCACTCGGGCAATGTGGAGTCGATGGTCATCTCTTGATGAAGCATCGACCAATTTGTTCGAGTCCGCGCAAATGAAGAGACACCGCGAAGCAAATCTCGACCATATCGCCGCGATGTTTCGACAAGGAGAACTATTTTGGGGCGCGCCGAGATCTTCATCTAGAAGGGCTTATCAACAGCTGTCGTAATTTCATAGGCAACCCTTCCAATTTTACCTTACCAGACACTGATTTTGCAGATGCCAGTCTCCTGGCCGGCCCCAAAAAGCCGTACTTCCTCAAACCAACTAATTGGTGGGCTTTCAAAAGTCCATAACCTCGAAGACTTGTTATTGACGCTTTTCCTTAGCTGTCTCAGTAAATCCGTACATATTCACGGCATAAAGTCGTCAGGCACTAGTGCTACTCCGTACCAGTGCCCTCGCCTTCCATAATCGCAATATCGTTGACCTGCTTACCTTCTTCGACGTGAAACTCGAGACCACTCGTCCGCAAGTCTATGTACTTCGCGGGAATCTCAGCCAGTCCCTTTTGACGTTGCTGATCGATCTCACGCTGGCGACGGGGGGAAGCATTCATATAGGCATCGTACTCCTCCCCTGAGAGTGGCTCAGGGTCTTTAGGGACAACACAAATCTTATAGGTAGTGTCTGCTGGCAGGCCCGGCTTACCTCGATATAGGATGGTATACGTGCCATCGGCTCGCACATCGGCGCTACCAGCAACCCCCGATTCTTCATGGGCATAGACGACCTGACACCCCGTCAATGGCTGACCGTCACCGTCAATCACCTTTCCTGTTACTTCCCCTAGTGGAGTCGATTGACCCGCGTTGCAACCGAATAAAGCAGGAACTGCTAGACTCAGCAATAATAAGGCACTCTTCATATATAAATGACGCATAGAATGGACCACCTTATCATGAGACGTTAGTGGAAAAGAGAACTAGAAGCTAACGACTTCTCCATCGTCACGCGTTACGAGTCTCTTAAGCGTCGTCATGTTGATAGTTTCTGGTAGAAAGCGAACGGAACCATCGGTCAGAAGGAAATTTACTCCGCCTGGATGTGCCGAGTGGAGACCATTGTTTGCTCCGTGATTCTCATGCACTCCCGGCAGTGTGTAGTCATTATGATTGATCGGCCAACGAATCGTGGTAACCGAGAAGGCACGCCGATAGTTGCCAGTACCCGAATCAACCGTCCACCCTCGGTCGGTACCCATTCCGATGTAGTGACGCGAATCGACTCGGTACTTAGTGCCAGAGCTATCTTCAACGAAGTTAGCCCACTCGCTCACGACGCCAGTATTGGACGTACCATCTACGACGGCAGCCATACCCAATTCTTCGTTCGGCACGAGCACGCCTCCGCTGGCGATGATGCCATTGCTGTTGGAACCTCCACAGCAGTTGCAGCACTGCCGATTCCGACTTTCGGTGAAGTTTGAGTCCTCAACGGCCCCAGTCAGCCCGACGTATTGCGCGGAAGTCGCTGCTCGATTGCCGGCGGTCCCTGCTGGAAAGAGTTCTGACGCAGGATTGGAAGGACAGATCACGAAGTCGAGAACTAAGTCCTGGAATAGGGTGCGGTTGGTCGCGTTATTCCAACCACTGCTCGCGCGATCCGTTTGGTCATAGAGTGAATTCTGCTCAAGAAATGGAAGCAAGTAGATAAAAAACGACGGACCGTATCCGTTATTCTGTGCTTCAGCATTCGCGGCCCCAGCCGGGAAAGCCCCATAGGTATCGTGGTGATTGTGCAGCGCCAAGCCTATCTGTTTCAGGTTATTGGTACATTGCATTCTCCTTGCCGCTTCCCTGGCCTGTTGAACGGCAGGAAGCAGCAGGGCAATCAGGACCCCAATAATGGCGATTACCACGAGAAGCTCAACTAACGTAAATCCATACGAATGCGCGCGTGTCTTCATGAGATAGAATCCCTTGAAAATAAAGACGAAAAGATGAGGAGAAAAGTGACCAGGTTAGTGCTGCCAAAGGTACTAACCTGAAAGATTGATATATAAGAAGAGAAACAACCGGCGGCACCCTTACGGGCGGTTACCAAAAAATTGCCTTTGCTCTCTTTTTAGCATCTAACGCCAAGACTTGATTAATGAACTGCGTCATGTGGCTATGAAATTGCGACGCACGTACCGCTTTCGTTTCTCTCCAATTGAAGGCACAGCAACTCCGCAAATACTTTGGCACTGATGACTCTAACAAACGCTGACGCGTCTGTATTTTCCCTCTAACCCATCGTCGAATCCTCAGCCGAGAGTTCACGATCATCTCTCCAAGATCCCATGTCGTATTCTATGAGCATCTTCTTGGCTCCCTTTGTAGGCAGTTCTCCTTAGACATTTCAATTCCGATCACAAGGGAACCGACTTCACCGCTGTTGGGCACCTGCGTGCATCCAATACACCTGCACGACCGTATTCGTCAGAGTCCTCAAGATCCATTAACACAAGCCATGTGACGCATTTTCTTAGTGTTGTGTCGCAATTCCTCCTAGAACGAGACTCGCGCATCATTACCCTTAGCTAGAGAGCGGTTACAGGCATGACGATCGCCGGAAACGCACGGGATTCGGCACGGATCTCATTCTTCCTTCCGTTGATTTATTTCCTTGTCATTTCATTCTATGGATTCGCAGTAGTCTTCTTTGCAAATCGAGCCAAGAGCTAAATAGCGCCTGCGAACTTTTCATGGTTTTGATGAGTAAGTGCGAGGAATCGGGTCGCACATTCGACTCTATCTTCGCGCGAATTCCAGATACAACTCCCAACGCGGACGATGATGCATCAACCTACCCAGTCACAAAGCGTTTGGACGAACAACCTTCCCAAGGTTGGCATTCGTCCAACAATCGACGGTCGCCGTGGCGGCGTACGCGAATCGCTCGAAGTTCAGACGATGAATCTCGCTCGGCAGGTTGCAGCTCTCATTTCGCAGAACGTCCGCTACCCCAATGGCCTTCCCGCCGAATGCGTCATTGCCGAGACCTGCATCGGCGGCGTGCGTGAGGCGGCTGATTGCGAAGAGTTATTTCGCCAGAACAACGTCGGTCTCTCGCTAACGGTCACGCCCTGTTGGTGCTATGGATCGGAAACGATGGACATGACACCCGAGCGTCCTAAGGCCGTTTTTGGGTTCAATGGACCGGAACGACCGGGCGCGGTCTACCTAGCCGCTGCCCTGGCCAGCCACACGCAAAAAGGAATTCCCGCGTTTGGCATCTATGGACAAGATGTCCAGGATGCAAGCGACATGAGCATTCCCGCTGATGTCCAGGAAAAGCTCCTTGGCTTCGTTCGCTGTGGGCTGACCGTAGCACTGATGCGCGGCAAGAGCTACCTTTCGATGGGTGGAACGTCGATGGGAATCGCAGGCTCGATGATCGACACTGAGTTCTGGGAAAAATGGCTAGGCATGCGGGTAGAAGATATCGACATGACCGAGTTCATCGGCCGCATGAACAAGGGACAATACGATCATGATGAGTACGAATTAGCACTCGCCTGGGTCCGAGAAAAGTGTGTCGAAGGGGATGATGAAAACGCGGAGTCGTCCCGGCGTTCGCGAAGCCAACTCGATCGCGAGTGGTCGGACTGCGTCAAGATGGCCCTGATTGCTCGAGACTTGATGGTCGGAAACCCAAGACTTGCCGAATTGGGTCTGAAAGAGCAAGCCCAAGGGCACAACGCGATTGCTTCTGGATTTCAAGGGCAACGCCAGTGGACCGATCATTTTCCCAACGGCGATTTCCTAGAAGCGATCCTGAACTCTTCCTTTGATTGGAATGGTCGCCGGGCTCCTTATATCGTGGCAACTGAAAACGATGCATTGAATGCCGCCACGATGTTATTCGGTCACTTGCTGACCAACACGGCTCAGATTTTCGCTGACCTACGGACCTATTGGAGTGCCGCGTCAGTCGCTGCTCGTTGTGGCGGCTTTCAATTGGAAAACCCTGCAAATGATGGACTGCTACATCTCATCAACTCTGGCCCAGCGGCACTTGATGGAACGGGGCAACAAACAACACCAAGCGGCAAACCAACGATGAAACCATTCTGGGAAATTGGCGATGAGGAAGTCCAGCGATGCTTAGATGCAACCACCTGGCACCCTTCCATCACGGAGTACTTTCCTGGGGGTGGAATGAGTACGCGATTTCAAACCCGTGGTAACATACCTGCAACGATGACCCGAATCAATCTCGTCGACGGACTGGGTCCCGCGATTCAGATCGCCGAAGGGACGACTATAGAGCTACCTCCCAAAGTACACGCCGTACTCGACCAACGAACCAATCCAACATGGCCTACGACTTGGTTCGCTCCGCGTCTGAGTGGCCGGGGTGCGTTCACCTCAACCTACGAAGTCATGAATCACTGGGGAGCAAATCATTGTGTGTTGACCGCTGGCCATGTCGGGCATCTGTTCATCACGCTCGCTTCGATGCTACGGATCCCAGTGTACATGCATAATGTTGATAAGGAACGCATTTTTCGCCCGAGCGCATGAAATGCGTTTGGAACGGACAATTTAGAGAGTGCCGACTTTCGAGCGTGTCAGAACTTTGGTCCCCTTTATGGTCGCACGTAACTACACCGGAACGAAGTGTAACGATTGGCCTCAGGGATGACTCGCCTCCCATTCCTACTCGAAGGCCGGACAGAAGTTTCACGAGACTTAATTGTTTTAGCCCCTCCGAATCGCGACAATGAGATGAATATCCCGGCGTTGGATACCAATGAGCTTTGCATTTCCCATCGCCAACTTGCCACTGCATCTCTAATCCCAGAATAGCTATGAGCACCCTACCGAAATTAACGTTGCTACCTGAAGTCGAAAAGTTCCTCAGTCGAGAGCGTCTCACAAGCTTTGTGGGAGGTCAACCGTTTGCAAGTAGCAGTAATGACAGCATTACGACTTACGATCCTGGTTCCGGCGAAAAGCTCGCTGATGTCGAAGAACTGACTCCGCATGAAGTTGACCAAGCCGTTCAAATTGCGGACGAGGCATTCAAAAATACAACCTGGGCGAAGATGCCGTCGAATGAGAGAGCTGCCTTGATGCATCGTCTGGCCGATGCGATCGAGCAACACAAGGCGATCATCGGACAGATTGAATCGCTCGATGCTGGCAAGGTCGAAACCCAAGCTCAAGGTGACGTCCAGAACTGTGCCGATACGCTGCGTTACTTCGCAGACCTTGCTCAGCATATGAACCACCGCACGACCTTGGCCGTCAAAGGGCATGAAGCGTGGACGTTTCGCAAGCCATGGGGAACTTGTGCATTTATTTTCCCTTGGAACTTTCCTTTCCTGTTAATTGGTTGGGGGATCTCCCCTGCCCTGGCGGCTGGCAATACCGTTGTTATCAAGCCTGCGGAAGATACGCCACTCTCGGCAATCTATCTGGCCGAACTTGCCAAGGAAGTCGGCATTCCCGATGGCGTTATTAACGTGATCACGGGGCGCGGGGCGACCGTCGGGTCCGCACTGTCTAGCAACAAAGTAATTAAACGGATGTCGTTCACAGGCTCTCCAGAGGTTGGCCGTCTCGTTGGTGAAGCGTGTGGTCGCAACCTGGTACCCGTCAAGTTGGAATTGGGTGGTAAAGGCGCGGCAGTCATCTTCAATGATGTCGATGTCGAAGATACAGCCGAAAAGCTCGCCGCCGCTATTACGTTCCACACGGGTCAGGTGTGCTGCGATGCAACGCGATGGCTCGTGCATCAAGACATTTATGACGACTTCGTAAACCGATGTGTCAACCTTCTTTCAGCAGTCAAGATTGGCCATCAGCTCGATGCAAGCACCCAAATGGGACCGGTCGTGAATGCCAAGCAGCGTGAACGTGTCCTCGGCTATCTGGACAAGGGGGTCGCCGAAGGTGCTGAGTGTCTGCTCGGTGGAGGTCCAGCAAACGTCGAAGGATTCCCTGGGAATTTCGTCAAGCCAGCCCTCTTGGCAGGCTCGCTCGACAACACGGCGGCTCAAGAGGAGATCTTTGGCCCGGTTGCCTACCTGGCTCCTTTCAAGACGGAACAGGAAGCCATCGACATGGCGAATTACACGACCTATGGTCTTGCCAATAGCGTTTGGTCAGCCGATCTCTCTCGCGCGGCTCGAGTTGCTGAAGCGATGGTGGCAGGCAATAGTTGGATCAACGCCCATAACGTATTTGCCCAAGGTGTCCCCTATGGAGGAGTCAATCAGAGTGGTCTAGGTGGCGGCGTTCTTTCGGTGGAAACACTTCTCGACTATTACCGCAGCACCTCTGTCGTGCGGCCTCTTTAGTCGCGATTCTAGTCCCAGAAAGAACCTATGAGCACCCGATCTGATTACCTTCACCCACGTGATGAAATCATGCAAACGATGGATCGCATCTATCGTTATCGCATGACCACGACATCTGGTGGTAACCTTTCGATTCGCGACGAATCAGGCGACATCTGGATTACGCCTGCCCGTGTCGATAAAGGCAATCTCACGCGGAACGATATTATCCGCGTGAGATCCGACGGAACCGTGGAGGGCCCCCACCCTCCTTCGTCGGAATTTCCGTTTCATAAAGCGATATACGATGCCCGGCCAGATATCCGGGCAATCGTCCACGCCCACCCGGTTGCTCTGGTCGCGTTTAGTATTTGCCAATCGGTTCCTAATACACGACTGTTCCATCAAACGCATTCAGTCAGCGGCAAGGTCGGCTTCGCCCCCTACGCGTGTCCAGGCAGCCAACAACTGGGAAGTAATATCGCAAGCGCATTCGCGAAGGGATGCGATAGCGTGATCTTGGAAAACCACGGAGTAGTAGTCGGGGCCGAGTCACTTGCGCGGGCGTTTGAACGTTTTGAAGCGTTTGAGTTTGCTGGAAAGACCTTGATCAAAGCGAGCAAGCTGGGGAGCGTCCAATACCTGAACGATTCTCAGCTGGAACTCGCAGCAAGCCGCAGTGTGGATCTTCCGTCGATTGAGTCCGCAATAGCGAACCAGAAAGAGCGGGAGCTCCGCAAACAGCTTTGCGATTTTATTCGTCGCGGCTGCCGGCAACGACTCTTGATCAGCACTGAGGGCAGTTTCTCGGCACGTGTGAATGAGGATTCTTTCCTGATCACTCCCACTCAGCAGGATCGGGAGTCGTTAACCATCGAAGACTTTGTGCTCGTGAGAAACGGAAACCGAGAAGCCGGCAAAAAGGCCAGCCGCGCTGTATTGGCTCATCGAGCCATTTATCAGCAGCATCCAAGTGTCGATGCTATTGTGTTTGCCCATCCCGTCAATGCGACGGCATTCAGTGTTACTGACTCGGTATTTGATACGCGAACCATTCCCGAAAGCTACGTCTTTCTTCGTGATGTGGGCCGCGTACCTTACGGCGTTCAGTATCAGAACGATGGCAAGATCGCCAGCTACATATCGACCGCTTCTCCGGCGGCCATCTTAGAGAACGACGGCGTACTGGTAACTGGCTCGAGCGTACTGGATGCGTTTGACCGCTTGGAAGTTCTGGAAGCCACCTCGGAAGCCGTAATCAACGCGACCTCCATTGGCAACGTTTCTGCCATGTCGCAGTCAGTGATCGATGAACTTCGCAGCACCTTCAAATTGAGTTGACTATCCGTTTTACGTCCGTAATAGGTGACTCCTTTAAGAAACCAACTTGTCACAGAAGAATCATCCCAAATGCCTCTCTAAGCGTCGAGAGACCCCAAAATGACAACCATTCGTACCTCTTCTTGTATTTTTGCAATCTTAACTATGAGTATCTCTACGGTCCTAGGGCAGGAGTTGCCGCGAATACAACAGACCTTTCATGATGATGTAGCATTTCTCAAACAGCATACGCGCATCGTCTTACTCGAAAAAGGAGATAGCGCAGTGGCGATTGCTCCTGCGTATCAGGGCCGAGTCATGACCAGTACGGTCGGTAAGCACGATGGCCCTAGCTTCGGCTGGATCAACCGTCGTGTCATTGAAGCAGGCCTCCTATCCGACGATCAACGCAAAGGAACGCTGGAAGAGCACATCTACATATTCGGTGGCGAGGAGCGATTCTGGCTGGGGCCCGAAGGGGGTCAATTCGCGTTATTCTTTCAGCCTGGCACGAAGTTCGAGTTCTCCGCCTGGAAGACCCCCGCGGCCATCGACACCGAGCCCTTTAAGTTGGTCAAACAGACCGAAACTTCAGCCGAGTTTACCCATGACTGTACGCTGACAAACTACAGTGGAACCAAACTCAAAATGGGGATCCAGCGTTCGATTCGCTTGCTGGACGAATCGACTATCGCCAAAGCTCTACGCACAAAGGAAATGCCTAATGACGTACACATAGTTGCCTACGAGAGTGACAATCGACTGACAAATCTTGGCGAAAAGGCCTGGTCTCCTGAATCCGGTCTACCGTCGATCTGGCTTTTGGGGATGTATAATCCATCGCCCAAAACAACGGTTGTTATTCCATTCAAGCGTGGCGACGTGGAATCCCTTGGCCCGAAAGTAAACGACACCTACTTCGGTAAGGTTCCGAAGGACTGCCTTAAGGTTGAAGAGAATGTCTTGTTCTTCAAAGGGGATGGTACCCACCGAGGAAAGATCGGACTGACTCCGCAGCGATCGCAGGGGGTCGCTGGTAGCTACGACGCCGCCGCGGGAGTACTGACAATCGTTTCCTATAACGTGCAGGACGCCCCGCACGGATACGTAAATTCTATGTGGGAACGACAAGAGAAACCCTACGATGGCGATGTAATCAACGCCTATAACGATGGGGCACCTAGCCCAGGTGAGCCCCCACTGGGACCATTCTACGAGCTGGAAACCTCTTCCCCTGCCGCTGCGCTAAAGCCAGGGGAAACCATGCGTCACGTTCAACAGACGTTACACATTCAAGGGGACGAGGAAGAACTAACCCCGATTGTTCAAAGAGTATTCGGTGTATCGCTGAAGAAGATCGAATCGACGTTTCGTATGCCAAACAATTAGTTGGCGTAGCTCCCACAACAGCGCGTCCAATGGATGTCGCAAAACCATATCACGATGTCGCAATCCCCTACCAAGTTTGGTGATACATCAAGTTATATTTGATGTGATTCCATTGTTTTTCCGGCTAACTCGTCTTTATGTTTGCACCCTTTTTTCCTGGTGCTCATCCGGTTTTAGACCTGCGACCAGTGTGCATTCGAAAGAGCATTTGATTCGCCCAAACGCCAGACTGTGATTGGCGTAATATCACATCTTCTTCTCAATTTCCACCATGATGCATTCTCGATCCATGATCCCAACTCCACTGCGACCTTTCGCACTGCTTGCCTTTGCGATGGTGTTGAGTTTCGGCTTTATTTCCCATGTTTCAGCAGGCGATCCGCCGATTGGTTCTGTCAAAGTCGAGTATTCCGACGCGACTGGAATTGGCGCCGAGAAAGGTGTCATGCGTCGCGACCCGAGCGATGTCATCAAAATCGACGACCTCTACTATGTTTGGTATTCGAAAGGAAATATCTCTCCTGGCTATGACGCAACCGTCTGGTATGCGACGTCTACCGACGGCCACCAGTGGACTGAAAAAGGAATGGCTCTCGACAAAGGCCAGCCTGGAAGCTGGGAAGGTGCGAGTGTCTTCACGCCGAACATAATGATTGCTGAGGGACGCTACTGGTTGTTCTACACCGGGACCTCTAAAGAGTTCGGTAAAGGTTTTAATCCTGACTCTAAGATTGGCATTGCCGTCGCCGATTCACCTGATGGCCCCTGGAAACGCCTCTCATCCAATCCGGCGATCACCAACAGTAAGGATCCAGCTGATTTCGATAGCCACTTGATAGATGACGCGTGTTTGATTGTTCGCGACGGCAAGTATTGGCTGTATTACAAAGGCCGCCAACTGGGCAAAGAGCCAGGACAAACCAAGATGGGTGTTGCGATTGCTGAGAAGCCTGAGGGGCCCTACGTAAAATATCAGGACAACCCCGTCATACAAGGAAACCATGAAGTCGCCGTATGGCCGCAGGGCACCGGAGTTGCAGCCTTGATCGGTAGCACAGGCCCCAAAGAAATCATCAAATCGATCCACTACTCGGAAGATGGCCTGAATTTCCAGAAGACTCACGACGTACATGTGGTGCCCAGGGCCGGCGGCACCTATCGCCCGGAAGCATTTACCGACAGCAATACCGGCGAGCAGCCGCAATGGGGAGTCCATATCGGGATTCGCGCAGGATTCCTTCCTTTTATCGAGCGTTTCGACCTCATCACATCTGCTACTGGCCTTGTAGACCAATAATTAGGCCTGAGAACCCATGCTAAAACTCTTCCAGACGTCCTTTCTGTTTCTACTAATTGCTATCGCGGTTACCTTTGCCAGCCAAACGCTTTGCGCTGCAGAGAAAATGCCCAACGTAGTCCTCATTTACGTTGACGACCTGGGATATGGCGACATCGGGTGTTACGGTGCAACGAAGGTACAGACGCCCAATATCGATCGCCTTGCCAAAGAGGGACGTCGTTTCACTGACGCCCATTCCGCTTCGGCTGTTTGTACGCCGTCGCGATACGCACTGCTCACCGGCGAATATCCAGTGAGAGCTCATGCTGGCAAAGGGGTCTGGGGGCCTCTGCCGACCACTTCGGGTCTCATTATCGACACCAACACTCTGACCATTGGCAAGGTGTTTAAGAACAAGGGATATGCAACGGCCTGTCTGGGAAAATGGCACCTTGGCTTCAAGCAGGGGACCAACGACTGGCAAGTACCGCTGCGACCAGGTCCTCAGGATGTTGGCTTTGACCACTACTTTGGCGTCCCACTCGTCAATAGCGGTAGCCCCTATGTCTATGTCGAGGACGACACCATCGTGGGCTACGATCCGTCTGACCCACTGATCTACGGAGGCAAGCCCCCTTCTCCCACACCGACATTTCCCCCAGAGGCATCTCAGAAGAGCCCCAATCGATTCGGAGGCGCCTTGGAAGCTCACCAGATCTACCATGATGAGAAGACCGGAACTTTGCTCACGAGAAAGGCCGTAGACTGGATTAGCAAGAACAAGGACAACCCTTTTTTCCTTTACTTCTCAACGACGAATATCCATCACCCATTCACTCCTTCCCCACGCTTCAAGGGCACAAGTGACTGCGGACTCTATGGTGACTTCATTCATGAACTCGACTGGATGGTGGGCAAGATTCTGCAAAGCCTGGAGGACAACAAACTCAGCGAAAACACACTGGTCATCTTTACCAGCGATAACGGTGGAATGCTGAATCGCGGCGGTCGCGACGCCATCCAGGCCGGGCACAAGATCAATGGCGATCTGCTCGGATTCAAGTTCGGAATCTGGGAAGGCGGGCACCGCATTCCGTTCATCGCGAAGTGGCCAGGTAAGATCGAAGCAGGGTCAGTGTCTGATCAACTAATCTGCCAGGTCGACATGCTCGCCACATTTATGGCGCTCACTCACCAAGTCGCTAAGCCACCTACCGACAAGGACAGCATCAACATCCTTCCGGCACTTCTGGAGAATCCAGCAGAACCGCTTCGGACCGAGTTGCTTCTTGCGCCGTTTCGACAGAATAATCTGGCCATTCGCAAGGGCAAGTGGATGTATATCGGCTCACGTGGTAGCGGTGGCTTTACAGGCTCGAAGCCACATCAACATGCCTGGGGCGGTCCCGCGGCCGCAAAGTTTGCCGGAAGCGTCAATAGCGATATCGAAAATGGCCGCATCAAGAAGGATGCACCACCAGCTCAGCTTTATAACCTTGAAGTCGACCTGGCACAGACCACGAATGTCTATCGAGATCATCCAGAGATCGTGAAGGAAATGGAGGCATCGCTCAATTCTTACCGTCCTAGGAATAATGCCGCGCCACCCAATGCACGCCCACTACCAAGCGTTTCGCGTTCTGTTTCGAATAAGAAAACGAGGAACACGACGCCCAACTTCGTCGTGATTTTCGCCGATGATCTCGGCTACGGCGACATCAGTTGCTACGGTCTAACCGGCGTTAAAACGCCTCACCTCGATAGCCTGGCTGCGGATGGATTCCGTAGTACAGACTTCTTCGTGCCTGCCAACGTATGTAGCCCGTCCCGAGCAGCACTCTTATCAGGGCGTTATCCGACACGCTGCGGAATCCCTGTTGCCCGAAATGAAGGCGTCGGCAAGTACAACAACTACGGCTTCCCCTCGGGAGAAATTACCATTCCAGAATTGCTGAAAAAGGCCGGATACCGTTCATTAATGGTCGGCAAATGGCACCTGGGAATGGAAGTTGAAGGCTCGCATCCGCTCGACGCAGGGTTCGACGAGCACCTAGGCATCCCAAGTAACTACTCGCAAGCACGCGGTCCAAATCACAACACACTTTATCGCGGCAAAGAAGTTGAGCAACGCAATGTATCATGCGATGAGCTAACGAAACGCTATGCCGATGAAGTCGTCGAATTCATCGAGCGACAGAAGGAACAACCATTCTTCATCTATGTCTCGCACCACATCGTGCATTCCCCGCTGAAACCAAGCGAAGATTTCGTCGGAACATCTTCCAAAGGAAAATACGGCGACTTCATTAAAGAACTCGACGACAGCACGGGACTTATTATGACGGCGCTCCATGATGCAGGCGTCGATGACAACACATTGGTGGTATTTACCTCAGATAACGGCCCGACCGGTCCCGGATCTACGGGAGGGTTAAACGGCGGGAAGTATTGCACGATGGAGGGCAGGCATCGCGTGCCCGGTATATTCCGCTGGCCAGGCAACATTCCGGCCAGGCAGGTCTCAGATACGACTCTTACCAGCATGGATTTGCTTCCACTGTTTTGCAACCTGGCAGGCGTCACAGTTCCCGGCGACCGCAAGCTTGATGGGTATAACATACTGCCAATTCTGCAGGGCAAACAAACCGACACACCGCACAAGTTTCTCTACTATTACAACGGTACAAATCTTCAGGCTGTGCGAGAAGGACATTGGAAACTCCACTTGCCACGCACAGTCGCGGACCAGCCATTCTGGTCGAAGAAGCCAAGCAAGAAGAAAGGTTTCGTCACACTAAGAGAACCACAGCTATTCGACCTGAAAAATGACGTTGAAGAAAAGAGAAACGTCGCCCAACGACATCCAAGAGTTGTTGCTCGCCTATTAAAACAAGCTGAATCAATTCGAGCAGAACTGGGCGATGTACGCACCATGGGCAGCGATCAAAGAGAAATCAACCTTGCCGACCCCCAGGAACGATAGCCTATCGTTCACGCGAGGGACTCTCGAAATCAGAAACAGTTGCTCCGTCACTCGGAATCACTCACACTTTGGGAGCGAAACATGAAGAATTTTACCTCGTCACTTTGTTTCGCTGTGTGCATTTGTTTTGCTTCGTTTGCCTCCGCGGAAACGCCCAAGCCGAATATCGTGTTCATTATGGCCGATGATTTAGGACCAGGCTGGGTTGACTATGACGGAAGCAATCCTGAGATCAACACGCCCAATCTCGAGCAACTTGCCAAAAGCGGCATGGTATTTACCAGGGCTTATTCCGCCGCCTCGGTCTGCTCGCCGACACGTGCAGCATGCATTACTGGCATGTCGCCAGCGCAGATTGGCCTAACGACACACGTCCCAGGCAAAGCTGATCGAGAGCGTCCAGGCCCTAAGGGTGGACCAAGAGATGCAGAATCCCTTGACCATCTACCGCTAGGCTTACCAAGCTATGCTCGGGAACTTAAGAAGCAGGGTTACACTACTGGCTTCATCGGAAAGTGGCACCTTGCCGGACAAGGTTCGGTCGATACCAAGAATGGAATCGTCAATTCTGCGTGGCATCCTGAACACTACGGATTTGACACCAACATTGGTGGCTGCGCTTTGGGACAACCGAAGTCATGGTTTGATCCCTATCGCAATGGAACGATCACCAACCGAAAACCAGGCGAATACCTGACCGATCGGCTAGGTGACGAAGCTGCCTCCTTTATTCAAAGACACCGCGACAAGCCCTTTCATTTGACGTTATGGTTTTACTCGGTCCACACACCAATCAAAGCTCCGCGTGACTTGGTAAAGAAGAACGACGGAAATGCCTACCTGGCGATGCTAGAAAGCATGGACAATGCAGTCGGGAAGGTTGTCGCCACACTTAGATCGACCGGCACACTCGGCAATACTCTGCTTATCTTCTATTCCGACAACGGCGGCCACAAACCGACATCATGGCTCGCCGACAAGAAGGCATCACTTCTAGAAGGAGGACTTCGCGTTCCGATGGTTGTAGCTTGGCCCGGGGTAATCGAGGCCGGTACAACATGTGAAGTGCCAATCACCAGCATGGACTTTTTTCCGACCTTCGTGCACGCCGCAGGCGGGACCGCGGCACATTTCAAGCAACTCGAAGGGAAAGACCTAATGCCACTGTTCCAAGGAAAACACAGACTGGAACGGGATGCCCTCTACTGGCACTTCCCGCACAACAGGATGGAAGTGACCTATTACATGGGCAGCGCTATTCTTCAAGACGATTGGAAGTTCTATCAGGGGCACGGCTTGATTGATGACGCCTTGTTCAATCTTAAGACGGACCCGATGGAAAAAGCTAACGTCCTCAAAACGAACCCACATCTAGCCGATCGGCTGCGAGAAAAGCTGGCAAAGTGGCTTAACACAGTCGATGCGAAGATGCCTATCGTGGTGCCCAATTAAGGACTAGTCTGCAGGAGAAAGATATTGAATAAAACCGTATTCGCTTTGTGCCTGTTGGCGTGTTTGGCGATTCGATTAGAAGCGGCGCAACCCAACTTTGTAGTCATCTTCACGGATGACCAAGGCTACGCCGATCTCGGCTGCTTTGGCGGCAAACACGTTAGTACGCCTCGGATCGATCAGATGGCGGATGAAGGCGCGAAGCTAACAAGTTTCTACGTAGCCGCTCCGGTTTGCACTCCGTCACGAGCGGCACTAATGACCGGTTGTTATCCGAAGCGGATTGAGATGGCGACGGGTGATAATTTCCCGGTTCTTCTGGCTGGGGATGCCAAGGGGTTGAACCCAAGCGAGATTACAATCGCCGAAGTACTAAAGTCCGCCGGCTACAAGACAGGCATTTTTGGCAAATGGCACCTCGGTGACCAGTCCGAATTCCTCCCAACACGACAAGGATTCGATGAGTACTTTGGCTTGCCTTATAGCCATGACATACACCCTTACCATACCCAGCAGAAGAAATACCACTTCCCTCCTCTACCGCTGCTCGATGGCGAAACCGTAGTCGAAATGGACCCGGACGCTGACTATCTGACCCGGCGAATCACCGAGCGAGCCATCGGCTTTATCGAGAAACACAAGGACGAGCCATTCTTTCTTTACATACCTCATCCCATTCCCCACCGACCACTTCACGCGTCGCCCCCCTTTATGAAAGATGTGCCTCAAGCCTTGAAGGCTAAACTTGCTAACGAGTCGAAAAACGACACGATCGACTATCGCACTCGTGACAAGCTACTTCGCCAAGCGATTGGTGAGATCGACTGGTCGGTTGGACAAATTCTGGATGCATTGAAAGAACGCGGACTCGACGAAAACACAGTCGTGATCTTCACGTCGGACAACGGACCCTCACTGCCGGGGAAAGCCACGCCACTGTCCGGCAAGAAGGGAAGCACCCTCGAAGGCGGCATGCGCGAACCAACCGTCATTCGGTGGCCGGGAAAAATCGCTGCCGGCGTCGTCAACAATAAGTTAATGACAACCATGGACCTGCTTCCCACCTTCGCCAAGTTGGCAGGTGCACAAATGCCTGAAGATCGCGTAATCGACGGCAAGGACATCTGGCCGGTCTTGTCGAGCGAAGCAGAGAGTCCACACGAGGCCTTCTTCTATTTCAGAGGCAACACGCTCGAGGCGGTGCGTTCGGGCGATTGGAAACTACATCTGGCAGCTGCCGGAACTAACGCGAAAGGATCGCGTAGTAGCCACCCTGCTCTCTTCAACCTCGAGACCGACATCAGCGAAAAGAAGAACTTGCTAGGCTCCCATCCTGAGACCGTCGCCCGACTAACGTCCTATGCAATGGCCTTCGAAAAAGAGTTGCAGCAGCATCGCCGACCTGCTGCCTTTGTTGAAAACCCCCAACCACTTTCCAAGTAGCTTACAACCTAACTCTGCGAACACCGCCTATCCGCTTTCCTTTCGTCAACTGTGCTTGTAGGCAACTGTTGGCTAAATCCCGGAAAGATTTTCCATCACGCAGCAGGTGCCAACCGAAATTCAGATATTTTGGCAGCCAGTCCGTTTTTCAACGGCAGGTACATGCTGCTACCGGTAGTAACACGTACGGCCTAGGTCCATACGACGGAAGAGACAATTCGTATTGAGGCGGTCAATTCGCTTGAGTGGAAAAGACAGACGGCCTAGCCGTCGCTCCATCACCGAAAGGCGTGTGTTTCGGCGATATCCCTTGTCACAACATTCGGAGAAATACCCAGGATGAAGCTTCATGCGTTAGTCTTGATCTTCGCATGTCTATCGGTTCATCTTTGTCGTGCCGCGGAGACAGATGCGGACTACTATGTGTCTCCGCAAGGCTCTGACGGTTGGTCAGGAACTATCGCGACGACCAATTCGCAGAAGTCGGATGGTCCGTTTGCCACGATCGAGCGCGCTCGCGACGCGATTCGTGAATCTCGATTTTCTGAATCAGGCGATTGCACTTTCATCGACGAGCTACCAGCACAAAATAGTCAATCGACCGAGGACCGACGCGCTCTCGCCCAAGCGAAGCAAGCCAACACAGATCACAACATTTACTTCTCTGCCGCCGATTCCCAACTTGGCAAGCAGATTATCAAGAAGCACAAACAAGAAGGAATTGACGCCCATAGCCTGTCCGTCGATCCCCTTTTTGTCGATCCCGCCAACGTTGATTTTCGTTTTCAGCCGGATTCTCCAGCCTTGAAGCTTGGTATTGTCCCCTTCGATGTCTCAATAGCGGGACTGATCAAGCATATCGAGTCGCCAAACGCTGGTTGCCTATCTGAATAGATACACCATGATTAATTCCAATAACAAATCATCCCTGTGGTATGGGCCCAGACTCCTGCCGTTGTCCGTTTTCTCAATCGCAATCCATGCGGTGCTTGTAGTATCGATCGGACAAGCGAACGACGCCCGATATCCCGAATTCAGTTGGGAAAAGGTACCGATTGCATTCCACTTCGGAAAAAGTCAAGGCTTGCTAACCCAAGAGGAAGCTGAGTTCGTCGCAACGCGATCTAGCTTCGTCTGCTTGGAGAAAGGGCACGCCACTCAAACGCACGGCAGTACCGAAGCAGGTATCGAAGCCGAGGCACAGCAACTCAAAGCATTCAATCCAAAGATGAAGGTCATTTTCTATTGGAATGCTTTTCTCGACTACCCGATGTATAACGCCCACCAAGTCTATGCTCGACATCCAGATTGGTGGCTCAAGACGAATAAGAATGAACTTGATCGCAAGAAGGGACGCTTAATGCGTTACGATCTTTCGAGTGACGAGGTGAGGAATTGGTGGACCAGAGTCGCCGAGAAAGCCGTGGCCGAGGGAAGTTGTGATGGAATATTCATGGACGCTTTTCCACAAATCACCAGCCCAGCGAATCGCAAGTTGTGGGGCAACGAGAAATTCGACGCGATCCAAAAGGGACTTCGAGATCTGGTTCGAGAGACACGTCACGCGATTGGCGAAGATGGGTTGATCGTTTTCAACGGAATTCGTTCGACTCCCGGAAGACACATCGGATTCGATTTTCCTGAAGCGGACGCGGCTATGATTGAGCACTTTGGTCACTTTCACAGTGCCTCCAAGGAGACGATGCTCCAGGACCTGCTTGCCATGCAACAGGCGGCTAAGTCTGGAAAGATTGTGGTACTCAAATGCTGGCCTGACTTTTCCTTCATAGATGAAGAGGCCATGCGAAAACCATTGTCGGAAAAGCACAAGACCGCCCAAGAACGTTTGACCTTTCCACTCGCCTGCTTTCTGGCTGCGGCCGAGAAGAACTGCTACTTCATCTACAACTGGGGATACCGGCTAGATAACGGATGCCTAGAGTGGTACCCAGAATTCGATAAACCGCTTGGAAAACCACTCGGGGAAATGACGCGTGATGGTTGGAAGCTCAGTCGCGAGTACCAACATGCCTCGGTTTGGGTAGATCTTCAATCCCAGGAAGCCAAGATTGAATGGCGGTAACCGAAACATCGCTTCGATGAACTTCTGTTGCTAAGCCCTTCTAAAGACGATCACGTTTCGCCCGAAAGAATTAACATGGCCAACTACATTTGCTCCATAACAGTTATCACCTGCTTCTTCGCAGGCCTTGTGTATGCTCAGACGGCATTCGCCGGCTCAACTGATGACGATCGCGCTTCGTTGGTTCGCGCGACGAAGGCAATGCGCAAGGTCGATTCAAACGGCAACGGAACATTCGAAAAAGACGAAGACAGGGCGGCTTGGCGGCGTTATCAAAAGCTTGACCTCAACGGTGACCAAGTGATCACGATCGAAGAGCTTCGTAAAGAGCGTGTTCCGTATCTGGAAACAGGCTCCGAGCGGAAGTTGAATGTCGTCTACAAGACCGTGTCAGAACGGGAACTGCAGCTAGATCTTTACTACCCCACAAGCGAAGACAGAAAATCTGTGGCACCTTACCCCGTAATCCTGTACACACACGGAGGCGGTTGGGCTGCTGGCAGCAAGCAAGGCATAACCAAGGGTTCGTTCAAGGAATTGTTTCAAAGGCTACTTAGCCATGGTTTTGCGGTAGTCTCTGTCGAATACCGGCTCTGTGGAAAAGATGGCCTGGTCACCATGCGAGACTGCGTGATCGACTGCAAAGATGCTGCCCGGTATCTCGCCCAAAATAGCAGTGCCTTCAAGCTTGATCCCAATCGCTTCTTCGTTATGGGCGATTCTGCAGGAGGCCAAATCGCGCAGATGCTTCTCCTAACGTCCCCTTCCAATCTTGTGGGCGATGACGAGTTGGCATCGGCCTCCTATCAAATGCTGGCAGGCGTTTCCTGGTATGGTCCATCTGACTTCGAGAAGACAGAGCTCTTCAATCACGATGACCGAGCTGATTTTCGTGATCGATTCGGTGCCCGCATTCTTGGAGCTGACCACAACGCGGATACAAAGCTTAAGCGCTACCGCGAGGTGAGCCCGGTAAATTACTTGAAGCCTGATTCGCCACCACTGTTGATGATCCAGGGTGACAAGGACACCACCATCCCCGTTAAGCATGCGTATTACATGAAGGAGAAAGCGGAAGCCACCAAGGCCCCAGTTGAAATCATGATCATCAAGAATTCTGGTCACAACTGGCGAAAGGTCGACGCAGATATCGAACCAACCCGCGAAGCAATCGTCGAACGTACCGTTCAGTTCTTAGTCGATCACCTTCCGAACTAACCCAAGCGTATCCCCATCGACTGATAGCTACTTATCCAACACACATCCATCAACTACTGAAGTTTCCATGAAATATCTATCACTCTTGCTCGTAGCTTCGCTCGCTGTTGGTTCGCATCTCGAGGCCGCAGATTGGACTATCGACAGCGCAGACGACTGGCAGAGGAATATTGCCACAGCCGACGGGGCGACCATCGCCGATGGTTTCGTATCGCCTGAGGCCAAAACCGCGACAATCGCTACGAAACTCCACACGTCAAACGAGAAGCGTTCGGCCAGCAAGCTCACCTTAACTCAGTCACCGATTTGGCAGAACTGGAATCCAATTGAAAACATCGGCCCGGCTAACCTGGGCGACGCGCCGGCGATGCTGACCGTCGGTCCTGGCAATTACTGGATGTTCGGTCGCTATGGGAAGGGGAAGCAGAACACCAAGTTTCAGCCAGCAGAAACGACTTTGGAAGGGTTTGACGTTCCGCTGCAAACAACTCCGTTTCCTAATCAATTCAACGCTCCTGGTGGCCTGAAGCCTGGTAAAGGTGGGTATCATGCCTGGCAAAGCCGCGACATGAAGAACTGGGTTCATCACGGCCCTGTCACCGAAGGCTTCTCGAAGTGGGTCACCAGTGCCGAGTGGGTCGATGGCAAGGCATTGATTTACTATGACTTTCCGAACGATCAAGACCCGCATGTTTACGTGGATGAAGATCTGTTTGATGGCGAGCCGGGCAAGAACATGGGCATTGCCGTCCGCGATCCTTCGCACGGATCCGATGCAGGATTCATCCGCGATCTGCAGGGCAACATGCATGTGATCATCGAAGACTGGAGCCCGATCAACGCCAGCAAGCGATCTTGGGATTCGCCACTGGCCGGCCATGCCGTCAGTCCGAATGGCATCGATCAATTTGAGTTCCAAAAACCGCCGGTCGATATGCGTACCAAGCCGACTGGCAAAACGGCCACCTATAAACATCCCCATTGGGCGAAGGAAGATCCCAAGAACTACAAGACCAACGTCGCCGAGTACAACGTGCATCAACCTGAGCAAGAGGCCTATGGTGATTGGGCGGCAATCTGCATTGGCGGCCAGTATTATCTCTTCGGTGACTATGACCCAGTCGGCGGGCATCAAATGAGCGTAGGTTGGTTCACTTCTCCATCTATCGACCAGCAGTTCACATGGTGCGACCACATTGGTAATGGCCATCCTGACCCTGACATTGCATTTGCCGAGGGGCAGTTCTATCTCGCGACTCAGCAGAAGACCGATTTTGTAAGTCCGGGCCCTTGGGTAGAGACAGTTGAGGCCCGCGTAGGGGTTGATACCGCCAACGATGGCAAGATCGACAAGTGGACCGATTGGACGGAAGTCCAAGAGAAATATGACTATATCCCTGGCTTCTCGAAACAAATCGCCAAAACTCCCGCCCAGCTAGACCTTTCGAACCTGCCATCTGGCTACGGATTTCAGGTGGAACTCCGGCTGACCGATTCCACCGAGAACAAATCGAAGCCAATCATCCAAAGCATGACGCTTACATTCGCCGAGTAGGTAACACCGTGACGAATCAACTACTGAAAACATACCCTCTCGTCTTTTTAGCGATCGTCAATGTCCATGCAACATTGGCAGTTGCCGCTGACAAGCCCAATGTCATTATCGTTATGACGGATGACCAGGGGTACGGAGATTTAGCGTGCCATGGGAACCCAATTCTCAAGACACCGAATCTTGACCAACTCAGCGCTGAATCTGTTCGCTTTACAGACTTCCATGTCAGCCCGTTTTGCACGCCGACGCGTGCTGCCCTAATGACGGGCAACCATCCAGGCTACACCGGCGCGTACCGGACGAGTTCTGGTCGTACGATGTTGCATCGCGATGAGAAGACGATTGCCAACCTCTTTGCCGACAACGGTTACGCCACTGGCATGGTCGGCAAGTGGCATCTCGGCGACAACGCTCCCCACCGCCCACAAGACCGAGGCTTTCAGGATGTGGTCTGGCATCGCTGTGGCGGCATCGGACAGGCCTCGGACTACTGGGGCAATGACTACTTCGATGATACCTACGAACGAAACGGCAAGTTCGAGCAGTTCGAGGGATACTGCACCGATGTGTGGTTTCGGGAAGGCATCCGCTTTATCGAAGAAAACCAAGGCAAACCCTTCTTGCTCTACCTTCCGACCAATGCTCCGCACGGCCCCTACCGCGTCCCTGAACAATGGGCGAAGCCGTATATCGGCAACCGGAATGTGGCCAATGCCAACTTCTATGGGATGATCGCCAACATAGATCACAACATAGGGCTGCTGAGGGAGCATCTGAAGAAACTTGGACTGGCAGAAAATACAATCCTGATCTTCATGACCGACAATGGTACCGCTGCAGGCGCAAAATTTGACGGTTTAGATTCCCAACCCCTGGTCGGTTTCAACGCAGGGATGCGTGGTAAAAAGTCCTCTGTTTTTGAAGGAGGTCACCGCGTCCCGTTCTTTATCCACTGGCCCCGAGGTGGTCTTGATGGCGGCAAGGACATCGATACGCTCGCGGCCCATATCGATATTCTGCCAACCCTGGCAGATCTTTGTGGAATTTCGGTGCCGAAGGACTACAAACCAGATGGTATCTCCCTGAAGCCAATGCTGTACGAATCCAATCCGAAATGGGGAAGAGATCATCACATCATTCAATATCACGGCGGGGCTGGTGCAACGAGCTTACCCTCCGAGCCCTGGGAGTACACCGTTGTGCTGACTGAGCGTTGGCGGCTGGTCAATTCCGGCAAGCAGACCTTGTATGACATTCAGGCGGATCCAGGGCAACAACATAACCTCAGCGACAAACACCCCGAGGCCATTGAACAACTGCGTGACTATTATCACCCGTTCTGGGAGAAAGTATCGCCGCGACTGACACCAGTTCGCATCGACATCGGCAATCCAACGGATAATCCGACGGTCCTTACGTCACAAGACTGGTACATGCCAACGGGAAACCCTCCATGGAATTTCGGCACAATCAAAAAGCGGCCCAAGGTCACAGGGCCATGGATGCTCCAAGTTCATAAGTCAGGGCGCTACCGCATTACCCTTCGGCAATTGCCGAAAGAGGCGGATGCTATCGTCGTCGCTCAGAACGCGAAGATCGAGATCGCTGGTAAGTCATTAAGCAAACCCGTCGAAGCAGGTAGTAAGGGGGTTGAGTTTGAACTGGATCTGCCTGCTGGCCCTACCCATTTAGTAACATACCTCTACGACGAAGACGGCAACGCCGGCGGAGCCTATTTCACCGAGGTAGAAGCGTTAGGCAAGGAACCCGAGGGGCCACAGACCAATAATCCGCCCTACGACGGTACCTGGCAGTCGCTTCAAAAGATGCCAGTCCCCGCCTGGTTTGACGATGGCAAGATCGGTATCTTCATTCACTGGGGCCCTTACAGCGTGATCGGTTATCGCAAAGGGGATCGAGGTTACGCAGAACACGTGCCGAAGATGCTCTACGAAGACCCGGCACACTACTATCCGTACCTTAAACAGCGATGGGGAGCTACTCCGCCGGAGTTTGGTTACAAGGACATCATCTCCCAGTTCACCGCAGAACACTGGGACCCTGATCAATGGGCTGCACTGTTCGAAGAAGTCGGCGCCAGATATGTCGTCATGACTGCCGAACACCACGACGGCTGGGCCAACTGGGACTCTGAATTGACACCCTGGAATGCCGTCGACAAAGGCCCTAAGCGTGATCTGGTCGGTGATCTTGGCAAAGCGGTTCGCAAACGCGGCCTCAAGTACGCGCCGTCATATCATCGCGAGCGACACACCGGGTTCTTCGCAAAGGAAAAGTACGTTGTCCGCAGCGAACCACGTTCTGATATTGCAGAAGAGATACGCCGAGTTCCCGAGGCAAAATTGCTTTACGGTCCATTCGAATACGACAAGGCATTCGTCGATGACTATGTTGCCCGCTGGAATGAAATCCAGAACAAGTATCACCCCGATTTCCTCTGGGTAGACGACTTCCCCATCTATACACGTGACGGCAATCGTGTCCGTGAAGGCAAGATGAAGCCTGAAATCAAATATCTCGACGATCAGGTTCGTGGCATGATTGCCGACTTCATGAACGACGCGGCCGCCCGCGGTCAGGAAGTATATTGCAACAACAAAGGAGGCAATCGCAACTGGCCTGATGGAGTCGGCTGTCTTGAAAAAGACAATCTGAAACTAAAAGTCATTGGTCCTAAGTGGCAAAGCTGTACAACCTTTGGTTCTTCTTTCGGCTACCTGGCTGCTGAAGAGGACCCGAATTATCCACACCGAAAGAGGTCCGTCGAACAGGTCATCCACGAGATGGTGGAGGTCGTCAGCAGAAACGGCAACTTCCTGATCAATATTGGTCCCAGAGCTGACGGCACTATTCCCGATTGGCAAGTAGAACGACTTCGAGCGATGGGAGACTGGCTAAAAATCAACGGTGATGCCATCTACGGCACACGCTACTGGAAAGTGAATTCGCAGGAAGATGAACATCTGGCGTTCACGACCAAAGGAAAGACACTCTACGCCATCAAGCTTACTACGCCAAACGAGCCGTTTACTATCAAAGATACCGCCGGATGGAAAACAACCAACATTAAGTCGGTCCGCCTGCTTGGCAGCCCTGCTAAGGTCAACTGGTCCGTTAGCGAGAAAGGACTCCGCATCGAACCACCCAAAGTCCTCGGCGAAACTCAATTCGCATGGTCCTTCGAGATAGTTACGGACGAGAATCAGCACAAGCCCACTGCGATTGTCTCTGATGCGTCTCAAGCGCTTAAACGTACTGATAAAGTCAACCTTGACGGAAACACTCAGTAACCCTCGCCCGAAACTGATTTTCTCTTGTCATTCATCCAACGAATCCTTTCAATCATCACGTGGTCCCTAAGATGAAAAGAATTCTCTCCGCCATTCTGCTCTCGATTTCATTGGCTGCCTACGCGGAATCTGATTCTCAAAAACCCAACATTATCATCGTTATGCCCGATGATCTCGCCTACGGAGACTACGGTTGCCTTGGCAACCCCGTACTGCAAACGCCTGCGGTGGATGGGTTCATTAGGGAGAGTCTTCTTTTCACAAAGTTTCATGTTAGCCCTACCTGCTCTCCCACTCGTGCGTCGCTGATGAGTGGTCGGCACGAGTTTAAGAATGGAGTCACGCATACGATCCTCGAACGAGAACGCATGAGCCTCGACACGTTCACGCTTCCGCAGATGCTGAAAACAGCCGGCTACTCAACTGGTATTTTCGGTAAGTGGCACCTCGGTGATGAGGAAGCATATCGTCCTGAAAGTCGCGGATTTGATGAAGTCTACATTCACGGTGCTGGCGGTATCGGCCAGACCTTTCCCGGGTCGTGCGGCGATGCGCCCGGCAATAGCAACATCAATCCTACGCTGTGGCACAACGGCAAATTCGTGAAGACCGAAGGATATTGCACCGATCTGTTCTTCGAGCAGTCATTCAAGTGGATCGACTCGCAGCGGAAGACGGAGCAGCCGTTCTTTGCCTACATTTCTTTGAATGCGGCCCACGGCCCGCACGTTGTCCCGAAAGAATACTGCCAGAATTACGCCGGCAAGGAAGGCATTAGCGACGAACTGGCCAAGTATCTCGGCATGGTAGAAAACATCGATACCAACTTCGGTGAACTACTCGCCAAACTCAAAGAGTGGAACCTCGAAGAGAACACGCTGCTCGTCTACTTAGGCACCGACAACGGAGGTGGAATCAGCCGAAAACTTTTCGACTCTGGTTTAAAGGGTGGTAAGAACACTGTGTATCAAGGGGGCACGCTCTCTCCTTGCTTTGTCCGCTGGCCAGCCGGCAAGATTCCCGCAGGCGTAACTTGCGATGCTTTGACTGCTCACGTTGACCTCTTTCCAACGCTCATGGCCATTATTGGGGCCGATACCACTCCCAAGTTGCAAAACCAGCTGGAAGGACGAAGCATGTTACCGCTCCTGAAGGACCCGAACGCCCAATGGTCCGACCGAATTCTTGTTCACCATACGGGCCGCTGGAAGAGCGGCACGGCAGAACAAGCGAAGTTCGCAAACTCCTCAATTCAGAACTCGCGATTCACCTTGGTTAACAATAAAGAGCTATACGATCTGAAGAACGACCCAGGCGAGAAAACCAATGTCATTGAGGATCACCCTAAGGTCGTAGCGCAACTGCGATCTGCTTACGACCAGTGGTGGCAAGAAACCCAACCTCTGATGGTCAATGAGGATGCCGTTGGACCGGCAATTAACCCATTTCAAGAGCTCTATTTCGAGCAATTTGGCGGTGAACCTTCTCCCCAGGATCTTCAGAGAATGCGTCGTCATCTCGACACGCCTGGAAATGCGAGCAGGCCCAAGAAGAAACGTAAAGCCCAATAGCGTTTTCCGCCGCCTCGTTACGTCAATGTTACTTCCCAGCAGATTTCACTTTCTAAATCCCCCTGGAACAACCAATGCGAACCATCCTTGCTCTTAGCCTACTGTTGGTTGTATTGCAAACTCCATTGAAATCGGCAGAAGCGCAACGCCCCAATATCGTTGTCTTTCTCGCCGATGACATGGGCTGGGGAGATGCTGGATGTTATGGCAGCGAGTCGATCAAGACACCCAACATTGACAAACTGGCAACTCAGGGAGTTCGGTTTACGCAATGCTATGCGGCAGCCGGAGTGTGCTCGCCATCACGGTCGTCGATTCTGACGGGGCGAACGCCCTACCGTAATGGAGTCTGGCAGCATCTATCCGGAAATCATGAAGCTCACCTGAGAGAAAGTGAGATCACTTATCCCAAACTTTTGAAGGAAGCTGGTTACCAGACTTGCCACGTGGGTAAATGGCACCTGAATTCGCGTCCACAGTTCAACCACCCGGACTTCCCACAACCCAGTGATCATGGCTACGACTATTGGATGGCCACCCACAACAACGCCGCCCCGAGCCACGAGAACCCAGCTAACTTCGTCCGCAACGGCGAGCCAGTCGGCGAGCTCAATGGCTACTCGGCACCACTAGTCGCCAAGGAAGCAATTCACTGGTTGGAGGAGATCCGAGATCCCCAAAAGCCGTTTGCACTGTCGATCTGGGTACACGAACCACATCATCCGATCGCGACGGACCCTCAATTCAGCGAGCTGTACAACGACCATCGCAATCGAAAGTACATGGGTAACATCACGCAGCTCGACTTTGCTTTGGGGCAGGTGATGGATGCACTCGATGCCCACGGACTGACCGATAATACGATTCTCTTTTTTACCTCAGACAATGGTCCCGAAGGACAAGGTGGTTCCGTCGGTGGTTCGACCGGTGGGCTCCGTGGTCGCAAACGTGACGATCATGAAGGAGGGATCCGCGTACCAGGCATCGTTCGGTGGGTAGGTCATATCAAACCAGGAATGGTAAGCGATGTCCCAGTGATTGGCTCCGATATCTTCGCGACGGTGCTCGATATTACAGGCATTCCTCTGCCCACTGATCGTACAATTGACGGGGTGAGCATGCTGCCCGCCTTCGAGGGAAGGCCCGTGGAGCGGAAAGTACCACTATTCTGGCGTACGCACGTGTCGCGTCCCGACAGCCGTGTCGCGCTACGTATCGACCAATGGAAGATCGTCGGAAACGAAACGATGGAGGAGTTCCAACTCTTTGAGATAGAAAAAGACCCTCGTGAAGAAAACGACCTCGCCGAGGCGATGCCTGACAAACTGGATGAGATGAAGCAAACGTTATTTCAGGTGTGGGCTGATATTGAGGAAGAAGGACCGAAACAATGGTGGCACGATCCAAAGATTCGCCCACGTCGCGGATCCAAGGTCGGCTACTAGGAGCACAAGCAGAATCAATCCACCACCGTAGAGTCGGATCAATTACAAAGCTTTAAGATAGAACACACTCCCGATGAATAGCCTAAAAACAATTCTACTGGCCGCCTTATCACTCATCGCTCAACAAACATTGCTTCCGTTTGCCACGGCTGAAGATGGCCTAAAGTCTCAACCCAATATTGTCTTCCTCTTTGCGGACGATCAATCAACCTACTCCGTTGGTTGTTACGGCAATGACGACGTCAAAACACCCAACATGGATCAATTAGGTCGTGACGGTCTAATCTTTGACAAGCACTACAACACAACCGCCATCTGTATGGCCAGCCGCGGTAATGTTTTTACCGGAATGTACGAATATAAAACCGGGTGCAATTTCGGCCATGGAGATATGCACGCTGATGTGTGGTCGAAGTCTTATCCTGTATTGCTGCGAGAGGCTGGCTATTTGACGGCATTCGCCGGAAAGTTTGGAATCGTCGTCAAAGGCAAAGGACTTTGCGAAGAGGACTTCGATTTTTGGGGCGGCGGCCCTGGCCAAACCAATTACGCGACGGCCAAGAATAAGTCGATGAAGAAATACGCCGACGAGTACCCCCACTCGACACTCTCGTATGGAGCGTTCGCCCAGGATGTGATTCGCGAATCGGTTAAGCGTAAGAAGCCATTCTGTTTATCGATTAGCTTCAAAGCCCCTCACAAACCAGCGACCCCCGACCCACGTTTCGATGACGTCTACGCAGGAAAGACGTTCACCAAGCCCGGAAATTTTGGCCGTGAATTTGGCAAGCACCTTTCTCGTCAGAGTAAGTCCGGGCGGCAATACCCTCGATTTACTGAGTGGCATTACGATACCGACTACGATGGCGAAATGGCAAAGTACCACCAACAGGTTTACGGCATCGACGTTGCCCTGGGCATGATTCGCGACGAACTCACAGCTCAGGGTGTTGCCGACAACACGGTTGTCATCTACACCAGCGATAACGGCTACATTTGTGGCTCGCACGGGTACGGCTCGAAGGTTCTGCCCATGGAAGAATCCTCGCGTGTTCCACTGATGATTTACGATCCACGCAGCCAGGCTAGCGGCAAACAATTGCGTTGCGACCGACTTACCGGCAACATTGATTTTGCCCCAACGATTCTCGCGTTGGCTGGTCTACCGATTCCTGCCAATATGGACGGAAGGAGTCTTCTACCGCTGCTCCAAGACCCGAAAACGGGTGGACATGATCAACTGGCCTTCATCAACGTGTTCGGGCCCCTACCCACACATAGCCTGAGCTGCCTTACGCCGCAATACAAATACACTTACTGGTGGTATACCGACGACAAGATGCAGCCGGTCGAAGAACTATTCGACACGAAGAACGATCCACTGGAACTTACCAACCTGGCAAATGTGCCCACGAACCAATCAGTACTTGAAGAAATGCGAGAGCGGTACGATCAAGAACTAGCGAAGTGGAAGCGAGAGGCTGTCGACTACAACGACTATCAACGTTATGGGACGCTATTTGATCGTACTCCGTCCTCCGGCTCGGCAAACTGAATTACATTCATCTGGACATCGATCAATTCCAAGAGTGCGACGCCGGTACCGCACAGTCACTCACATACGGCTACGGCGTCTCTTGAACTATCATTACTTGTCGATCTCGAAGTCAAAGACATTGGGGCCACCGCTTGATATGGTGACTTCTCGCGAATCCTTCTCAATCGAGGTGAAAGCATCCGGTCCGGCAACACTGACCACGATCTTTCCGTTACCAATGACAGCGCCTTTGACCTTGGGTTTGTAAGTCAGATCGTAAGATCCTTCGGCATCAGTGATCGCACCAGAAGGACGCCCGTGGGCTGGATGAAACTGGACCATGGCACCTACCAGTGGCTGGCCGGCCAGTCGCACATTTCCAGTCACCGGAGCAATTGGTGGCTGATCGGATCGAGAATAGCATCCACTCAAAGTGAGGGCGAAACCGCAAAAACTGACCAACACAAGATTCTTAGTTAGGTTCATTTTGGATTGGGGAGTAAAGGATATATCGGGGCGCAATTGGCTCAAATAGTATGAAGCTGAATGAACAAACCTCGATCGGACGGCGCCGATCGAGGTTCTCTCCATTCCGGCCAGGCATCAACACTTAGGCTTAATATTCGCCCAAGACGTTGCCGTCGTTGCGAGCGCCGAGGTTCGTCCACGTCGTGCCATCGATGTTCTCGCTGATAAAGCGGACCGAACCGTCGCACTGCACGAATTGAGCTCCGCCAGGGTGAAGACTGGAAAAGCATGCAGGGTGTCCCCCATTGAGAAGAAGGGAGCCGTTGGGTGTGACATTGGTGCTGGTAAAGAACATGACGTGGTGCCGGTCCAGGCGATAGCCACCATTGTTGTTGGTGGTCGGCCAAATGGTGGCCCACACGGCGGCATTGTGCGTCTGAACTTCAGGCGGGCTAGGTGGACTCGGCGTAGACTCCCATGTTCGCTCGCCCACCATGAACGTGTTGCTTGTTCCATCGGTCACATCACGAAACCCGATCTTCGAGTTCTGGGCCATAACTCCGGTGAACTCGGTGTTCTTATGGTCTCGGTTCCCATTTCCATATACAGCAAGATAGTTCGACGTTCCCACCGTCTGGCTACCGTTATGATTGGTCAAACGACTGTTCACGTCGGGCGCCGTATCCGACGGGCAACGATAGGTGTCAACGACAGTTCTAGTCAGCGCCAACAGGTCTGGAGCCCCGGTATCTCCGATATTCTTTACCGAGTACTTCGAAGGCTGCATCGCATCGTAGAGCGAATTTTCCTCAATGAACGGCAGGAGCATCGTCCCCCAAGCCCAGCCTGAATTCACCAAGTATGCCGAGGGAAACGAGCCGAAAGTATCGTGATAGTTGTGAACACCCAAGCCAACCTGCTTCAGGTTGTTGGTGCACTGCATCCGTCGAGCCGCCTCGCGGGCCTGCTGCACGGCCGGCAATAGCAAAGCGATGAGAACACCAATGATTGCGATGACGACAAGTAGTTCGACCAACGTAAAGCCATGTCGGGCTTTCATAAAACACTCCGAAGCGAAAAAGCGAATTAGAAGAGCAGTGAGAATAGATGGTCGTACGTAATTGGGAAGGAATTACACGCCCACCTGGAGCAAAGATAGTCGTTTCCCAACCTTCGACAATTGGCGTTTAAATTAAAATTCAGAAAAATGTTGCCACATGTCGCAAGGCCTTCGCAGCGACGAAGGAATTGCGGCAAAACGGCGAAAATAATAGGAAAGAACAGTTCGCAAATTGACATCTCAGAGAGGTCGAAGTGGACAAGATGCGAGTCATGTTCGACACGTTAGAGAGCTCGTGCCACTGAAACGAAGCCGACGACTTTGTTTGCTCAGCGGAGCAAAGGCGAGAGCAAAGCGGAAGGCATCAGGGTTGATGGTGCTGCGTGCCTGATTTGTTGATGCGTTCGCTGGCGTATCGGTTGGGTTGCAAAAATCCGAACCCAACCGTTTTCCTGACAGCCAAGGTGGTCGCTGCCGCTGCTGCACCGGCTCCGTGCGGTGTTGTTCTTTATCGCAAGGCGAATCGCTCACGCACGCACGGGAAATCCGTCAGTGAGCGGCGTAGATACCTACATGAAGACGTTTCACGAATGGCTGAGAGAACGGCAGCAACAGGAAGGCTTATGGCTGGGCGATGACAAGCTGGCACAGCCCGGCATGAGCAACGTTAACCCATTGGATCAGCCCAAGGCGAAGAGCGAAAAGCCCAAGCCGACCGTATCGCCGGTGAAGACGCTCAAAGCGTTGCCGGGGGCGTGAATCTCACGCTGCCTTTTTCATACGAGACTCGATGCTCGCCACCAACTTTTCTGCTTCTGCCAGCGGGAAATCCATGTTCTTCTGCCGGAAGAACTCAAATGCAACAGCATTGGCACCGTAAAGGCTCTCGATCACGAATTCTTCGGGATTCGCAGATTCAACGACACTTTCAGGGACCGCAACCTGAACCATGAGAAGCTGCTGTTGGCGTGAAAACTTGGCATCTCGCAAGCCATCCCAATCAGGGCTTCCCATACTGCCCGGCACATGAAATACGACATTCACGGCTGGGCTGCTGCCAAACTCGAATTCTCCCCGAAGTTCTGCTGCCGCTTTGGTTGCCGCCATTTTCGCACGGTCAACTTGAGAACCTGACAACTCAGGTCCTTTCAGTACGTTGCCAAGTGAAATCATGGATTCGCTCTCCATCCCTTCCAAGGCTCAAAGGTCAGCGGTCCGGGTTGCGTTTCGACCAACTCTCTTTCCCAACGCAAGATGTCGGCTCTGTTGCCTCTGCAACTTCGATCAATCGCTTGTCCAGCAAGAAGGATTGCGGATAGCGAGAGTTCAGGTCTTGCGTGATTCCCCACTTCAAGAAATTTCCGTCAGCGTCTTCAAGCCGGTACAGATAAGCCGTCCGTGAACTCAGTTTTGAGTTGCCGTGAACGCTTTCCACAGAGCGAATCCACTTGGCGTAGCCACTGTTCGGACCAGTCCCCCCAATTTGGATTTGCCTTGGTGTGCTTAACCCACCGAGCCATATCCATCGTCCCACCGTTCGCCTTGTACGCACGGAAGGCTTCAAGGCGTTGCGTTAGTCGTGGGTTTATCTGCGATGCGGCGCTTGTTGCTGGGGCATTATAGTAAACAGTACCTTTCGCACCAGAGATCTGGGTGACAAGTTCGTCACCGCAGTTGTTATGTACCAGCATACCAAATGTCGAAACTCGGTAGACATGCTCTCCTTCGACCGTCATGTTGAAGACAGAGTGGAGGCCCGGGACTTTGGCGATGCCGCCTAAGGTAAGACTGCCATCGGTCCCTTGAAGTTGGTCGCCCGGAACGAGCGCTCCGGCAGAGACCCAAGATTGATCCGATTCACGGTAGAACCTATGGGATCCTGTTGAGCGAATCGATTCGGTAGTGCCATCTTCGGCAGCGAAGTTAAGTTCGTAGACCGTTCCGCTCTGCTTTTCGATCGTCGTGAGAACGACTCTAGCGAGCCCAACACCCTATTTACCCGGCGGTAGTGTCTTTACAAAATTGGTGAGACAAACGTCGAATTGAGCGTCTGAATGCACTCTTTTAGATGGGGCGGGTTATGTCTCTCTTTGACAGAGACAACCACGCTTAGACAACGCGTTCTCGCAAACTGTTGCGAGTTCACGGGATAAAACGACGCGATTCCATTCCCAGTGAGATACGCGCATACGAAAAAACCCTGGTTGAGCTTTATTTGCTAAACCAGGGTCTGAGTGGCGGGGGCCGGATTTGAACCGACGACCTCGAGGTTATGAGCCTCGCGAGCTACCTAGCTGCTCCACCCCGCGTCAATGAGTACAAACTTGCGTTGGCGTCGTTTGTGAGATGTTGAATTTTAGGTAAAGAGCATTCTTTGTCCAGGGGGCCCTCGGGGCTTTTCTGGGTGAAATTGGTTCCGTTTCGTTTTTGACCGCCATTCTCGCCCAAATTCCTGGCACAATCGTTAAATCTAAACGGCTTGACGGTGTCTTACTTTAAGGAAAGGGATATCATGGCTTTGGCGCTGGGAGGTTCGGCACCTAGATTCTCCTAAACGCTATTATTGCAAGGGATTGCGGCATTTTATTACGGAGTTCACGAATACGTGACCGGAGACGAGAGCACTTCGCCGAACAACGCCAACGATGGTGATAAGCCAGGCGAAGACAAGCCTTCTAGCCCGCAGGGTCCGAAGAAGGCACCGATTTCTTTTGGTGGCCAGCCTAGCAATTCCGAAGCATGGAATGTGGTGCCTACGCCGTCGACGTCTACGGATACTCCCAAAGCGCAGCCTCTGAAAACCCCGACCTCGAAAGCATCAGGGAAGGCACCTCTTTCGCCGTTGTCCCCTGCCCCGTCAGATCCGAAGACATCTGCCCCTGCTCCGCCAAGCAGCAGCTCCGAGCCGAAGACGCGAGAACCAGTTCCATCGAAACCGAAAGCAAAGCCGCCAGTTCCACCGACGGCGGCCAAGAAGAAATCAACGCCCAAAAGCGAAGCAAGCGACGCGCCACCTAAGCGGAAGTCGCCTGCGTCAGCAGAAGCGAAGCCGCAAGAGTCGAAAGCTCCGTCTTCTGCAAAGAAAGCGAAACCGAAAACAGCTTCTCTAGAGAAAAAGAGTGAGCCAAGCCGCGCACCTGATGCGGTGCCGCCTCCGGTCAAGAAGAAAACATGGCATCCTGAAATTCCAGCAATCCAAAAGCAGACGCCTGCTGCTCCTTTGGTTGATGCAGAGCCAGAAGCCGAGAAGTCAATCGTCGAGAAGGCCCGCAGCTTTGCCTTCGACGAAACGCCGGCTTGGGCTGTGAGCTTGGTGATTCATTTTGCGATTGTCTTGCTGCTTGCCCTGTTTACAGTGGCAACCTATCAACAAGAAACGCATACCGTTGAAGCGACCTACTCAGAAGAGCTGGGCGAACAGCTGGAATATGAAATTTTAGTGCTTGATTCACAAGAGTTTGAAGTCGATGCCAATTCTGGTTCGCTCGAAAGCTTGATTGAAACGCAAGAGATGCCGCTGCCCCGATCGTTGATGAACGTCGATCTAGTGGGAAGCGAAGCGGCTCGTCTAGCTGACCAAGAGTCCCCCGGAGTTGACTTGAAAGCTCGTGGCGATGGAGCAACGCGTCGAGCCATGCTGAAAGCTTACGGCGGCAATGCGACTACCGAGCAAGCCGTTGCTGCTGCCCTGGAGTGGCTTAAACGCAACCAAATGCAAGATGGCTCCTGGAGTCTGAAAGGAAACTACCCCGACGGTTCCAGCATCGAGAATAAGGTTTCGGCAACCGCCATGGCTTTGCTTGCTTTCCAAGGGGCTGGGCACACCGATCGAGCTGGTACCCATGCCAAGACGGTTGCGAAAGGGTGGCGATATCTCCTCCGTCAGCTCGACGCCGATGGCAGTTTTCTGCAAGGAGGCGCGATTCCTAATCAGCACCGCCCTTACACGCAGGCTCAAGCAACCATTGCACTTTGTGAACTTTATGCCATGACAGGCGATGCGGAATTGCGGCCTAAAGCTCAAGCGGCAATCAATTACGCCGTCGCTTGGCAGGCGCCCGAAGGGGGTTGGCGATACACGCCAGGCGTTGAATCTGATTTATCGGTCACCGGTTGGTTCCTGATGGCGCTGCAAAGCGCTCGCATGGGAGCACTGGATGTTCCCGAGGAATCGCTTGCGAACGTTGATCGCTTTTTGGAAACGGTCGCTTCATCTCCTAACGAAGGTCAGAAGTATGCGCCGGGAAGCCGTTATCAATACCGCGACTCGCGTGCTGAGCGTGCGACGCCCACGATGACCGCCGAAGGTCTTCTTTGCCGTCAGTACCTTGGATGGAATCAAGACGACCCTCGCTTGTTGGAAGGCATGGATTATCTGCTCGATAACCCGATTCAGTGGAACGAGCCGAACGTTTATTACTGGTACTATGCCACCCAGGTTGCGCACCACATGGAAGGAGACTCCTGGCGAAACTGGAACAAAGAGATGCGGCAGATTATTCCCGAGAATCAGGTTCAACGCGGTCGAGAAAAGGGAAGCTGGGATCCTGCCCGAGACGAAAACGGCGTGAAAGCAGGCCGGTTGTTCATGACTTGCCTCTGCACGTACATGCTCGAAGTCTATTACCGCCACTTGCCGATCTACAGCAAGCATCAGCTCATCGGCGGCTAGCGCATAAAAACGCCCACGAAGCTGCGCGTTCGCACCTTCGTGAGCGGTGAACTCTTCAGCGAGGTTGTCCGTTACTTACGCAGGATGACCCACACAGCGTGGATGATACCTGGGACGTAACCGAACAGGGTCAGCAAGATATTCAGCCAAAAGTGAAGACCAAGCCCCACTTCAAAAAACACACCTACTGGCGGCAGGATGATCGCCAAAAGAATTCGCAGGATGTCAGCTGTACCTTCATTTTTCGTAACCGCGGTCATTGTTCTATTCCTTTTCAATCGGGAAGTTCAGGGTAAACAAGCGATGCTGCCCAGGCCAAACTAAGTTGCTCGGCGATGGGCGTCTCGGATGGCTCGAATGCGTTCGTGAGCCGACCGTACTCCGCTGTATTGACGATGAAGAATGTCGCTGACGGCCGAACCAGGTTCCCGTTTCAGCACTTCTTCGTACTTGTGTTCGATGTTCTCTTCGACGCTTTCCGCTTCGTCTAACATGACACCTGTTCCGGCACCCAATGCCGATCGAAGACCGATCAGAATGCGATGCCACGTGGCCGAAACACTGCCACTTTCGTCAGGCTTTGTTCGATTGAAGCTCAACAGAGATTCCAGCTCAGCAACGTTTCGATTGCGTTCGCTGGCAAGTTCTCGGAACATGATGGCAACCGAAGAATTGCCGGTCGCATCCGCGAGTTCTTGGAATGTGTCGCGGCTGTCGACGTTAATCTTGATGAGCTCTTGCACACTGGCAAGTGACTCAGGCGTGAGCTTGGTTTTGGTTTCGAGTGCCATGATTTTTTCCTCAGCGGTAGTCTGCCAATAGACAACTATTCGCCGGCAGACAGGCCTTCTTGGATCGTCCGAGAAGTAATCAGATGTGTTGCAACCGGTGTGCCAGAACGCTCGTGGTATGAGAAATGAGCGAACAATTACCCCATGTCGAAAATAGATCGAGCGCATCGCCCTCGACTTGTTCAATCGACGACCAAGAAACGAAAAACGGGACGCCACCACATCGGTGACGCCCCGCTCGTTCGTTGTTATCAAATCCAAATTGGATGTTACGACTTGTCCGTTTCCACTTCGGTCGTCGTTGGTTCCGGTTCTTCAGGAACTGGAGTAATCGTTTCAGGTTCTTCGTCCGGCGTTACCTCTTCAGCGGCCTCTTCCGTTGCCTGCTCGACGGTCTCGGCAGAATCCTTAATAAACTTCTCCGTGGCTTCGACGGCCTTGTCAGTGTCGGCCTTCATTTCGGTCTTATCGATCTCGATCGTGCTCTTATCTGGCGAGTCGCTCCAGGTGACCCAACCCATCGTTACGCCAAGTCCGGCGAAGATCAGCATCACGACGGCGATCGTTGCGAGGATACCGGCTAGGGCGCTACCATTTTTACGTTGATGTGTCATCGTTTTCTTCCTTATCGTTAGTGGTTGAATTTGCGAAACGTCGTTAAGCATTTCAAGGCTGTTTAGACCTCGCTAACGACGCTTCGTGGAAGAACCACAATGCAGCCGGCGTGCCAGACGTCTGATAAATCGGATCTGTAGACAACCAACACTAAGAATTGGCTTGTATCGAACCAATGCGAATCAACCTGATTCCAAGACGATCAGTAAGCACTCCCCAATATTAATCGCCCCCTGTTTCCCTGCGATAAACGCGCACTTTCCCGACCGTTCTGACGCCCTAAATGAAATGTGGCACGAGACTTGCACATTGCGATAATTCGTCTGCAAGAGACATTGAACGATTCAACTTTTCAAGATTGACATAAAGGGCATCTACCATGGGACTCCTCGAAATCGTACTGCTGATCGTTTTGATCATGATTCTTCTTGGTGCAGTCCCTGCTTGGCCGCACAGCCGTAATTGGGGCTACGCTCCTAGTGGTGGCGTGCTGACCATCCTGGTAATCGTGCTTCTGCTTATTCTGTTGTTCTAGCAAGTATCAACGGAAAGATCTTTCACCACATATTCCTCTCCAAGACGTGGTTTCAAAAGAGGGCGAACATGGTAAGGTCAAGCGTCAACGGATAGTCCAGTGGCGGCCCAGTGCCGTCCCGCGAGGTCAGTGATGACCTCATCACAAGCGCATCGAGATAGGCAAGACTCCTCAATGTCCTCCAATACGCCCACCGGAAAACTTTGGGACGAACGGTTGAGGTCTATTCTTGATGCATCCCCTGATGCAATCGTGGCAATCAACGAAGCAGGCGACATCGTCGACTGGAATGCCCAGGCCAACGTAACGTTCCAATGGCCAGAGCAAGTTTCGCGACTACGCTTGTCCGACCTATTCAAGACGGAAGACCTTGAAGAAATCATCGCCACCATTCGCCGCTTGACCGATACGGAGGCAAGCGGTCAGCGCATCGAACTTCTCGCGCGACGGGCCGACGGCAACCTGATTCCCGTCGAGTTATCTATCAGCCGCGTTTCCATCAGCGGCAGCTATTACTTCAACGCTTTCGTTCGCGATATTACCGAATGGCGGCAGGAAGAAGAGATCCACAGCAAGAAGTTGCTCGAAGCGGAACTGCTCAGCCAGGCAACTTCACAAGCCGCGACGGCTCAAACCTTCCGAGAAACGCTGCAAAAGCTGTTGGACATCATTTGCACGCAGATCGACTGGCCATGTGGCCATGTCTGGATGCCATACGATTCAGGGCTCATGTTGGCCTCTTCGTACATTTGGCATACCGAAGAGGACCTCGACATCTCGGAGTTCATGAAGCGAACTCAGTCGACGCAATTCCGCTACGGCGAAGGCCTGCCAGGCACCATCTGGAAACGCCGCGAACCAGTTTGGATGGACGAATCCGAAATCCTCGAAATGATCCGGATGAGTTCCTACGAGGGAACACCGATTCGGACTGCATTCGGATTTCCCGTGATTGCCGACGGCGATGTCGTCACCATTCTCGAGTTCTTCCACACGGAACGTGTCGAACAAGATAACGCTTTGTTAGAAATCGTACGCCGCGTTGGGGTCGAGATCGGTAAAATCGCCCAATCGCGCCGTTTCGAGCAGCAGCGTGCTCGACTCGCGGCAATCGTCGATTCGTCGTACGACGCAATTATCGGGAAGTCACTCGACGGTCGAATTACCAGTTGGAACTACGGCGCTGAGTTGGTCTACGGCTATTCAGAAGAAGAAGCGGTCGGCCGAATGACCACGTTCCTTCTGCCCGAAGATCAAGAGAACGAAGAGCCGGAACTACTGGAAGCCATGGCACAAGGACGTCGCCTCGAAGAATTCGAAACAGAGCGTGTTCGTAAGAACGGGCGCAAAATTCCGGTCAGCGTCACGTTATCGCCTGTGATTGATTCCTCGGGACAAGTGGTTGGTTCGTCGACCATCGAACGCGACATCACCGAACGCCGCCGGGCCGAAGAAGAGCTTCAGCGTGCTCGCGATTCCGCGATTCGTGCCAGTCGCACGCGTGCCGAATTTCTTGCCAACGTCAGTCACGAACTGCGAACACCGATGAACGCCATCATTGGGATGACGTCGATGGCGTTAGACGAAGAGCTAACCCCGCAAGTTCGTGACTACCTGACTACCGCTAAAGATTCAGCACTATCGCTGTTAACGCTGCTGAACGACATTCTCGATTTCTCCAAGCTTGAATCGGGCAAGTTCTCCGTCGTCAAAGAGCATTTCAATCTAGCTGATGTCGTTGAAGAAGCCCTCAAAACACTTTCCAGCCAGGCGTTTGCCAAGGGACTGGAACTTGTCTGTCGAATCCCCCGAGATCTTCCGCGCGAAGTGATTGGCGACGGGATACGACTGCGCCAAATTCTGACCAACTTGATCAGCAACGCGATTAAGTTCACCGAACAAGGTGAAGTTGTCGTCACCGTCGAAGTGGTACGCGTTTGGCCTGACGAAGCACGTTTCCGGTTTTCCGTTCGCGATACGGGAATTGGGATTCCCGCCGAAGAGCAGCAACGAATCCTCGAGCCCTTCACGCAAGTCGATTCCTCCTCGACGCGCGTTCACGGCGGTACCGGGCTTGGTTTGGCGATTTCTTCCGAACTGCTGCGAATGATGGGTGGTCGACTAGCGCTGAAGAGTGAAGTGGGGCAAGGAAGCAATTTCTCGTTCCGCTTGTCGTTTGATCTGCCGGTCAGCCAGAACATGGACACGATCGATTCGTTGCCGTTCGACAAGCTTCGTGATCTGCCGGTCTTGGTGGTGGACGACAACGCGACGAACCGAAAGATCATCGCGGAAACACTGACCACCTGGGGGATGAAGCCTCTGACGGCCAACGACGCTCAGCAAGCGATCGGTATTCTTCGGCAAAACCTTGAAAACAACATGTCCTTCCCGTTGGTCATCGTCGACGCGTTAATGCCTGGTATGGATGGCTACGAGCTGACCAAGGAAGTCCGCAAGCTAAAGCCTGATGCGGAATCGCCGGTGATTCTGATGGTTTCCTCCGCGGATCGAAAAGAATTCCGCGAAAGCGAAGCCTCCTCCGAGATCGCAGCGTTCGTGCAAAAACCGGTAACGCAAACCGACTTGATCCGCTCGATCTTGCGAGCGCTCCGGCTGAGCACGCCCCAAGCGGCTCCACCACCGACGGCGAACATGGGGCAGCCGCTCGCATCGCTGTCGGTCTTGCTGGCCGAAGACACCCCGGCAAATCAAAAAGTAGTGACCACCATGCTCAAGAAGCGTGGTCACAGCGTGACCGTCGCACAGAACGGTCGCGAAGCAGTCGAGTTGTTCAAGAAGCAGCAATTCGATGTCGTCTTAATGGATGTCCAAATGCCGATCCTCGATGGCTTTCAAGCCACCAGCGTAATTCGAGCGTTGGAACGAGGGACTGATTCGACCACGCCGATTATCGCGATGACCGCTCATGCGATGCGGGGTGATCGCGAGAAATGTCTTGAAGCGGGCATGGACGCTTACGTCGCGAAACCACTCGACGTGAAACAACTTCTAGGATTGGTGGAGAGTGTGGCAGAAGACTATTCAACCCCTTCCAACAACGGCCACGAACGCAAAGAGGAAGAATCGTTCGGTGAAAAGTCGACACCCATTGTCGACTATGCCGGTGCCATGAAGCGATTGGGAGACGACGCCGAACTGTTCCAAGAGTTCATCACCTACTACGACGAAGACTCGAAGCAGCTCTTTCAAGAGATCGAAACGGCCATTCAGAAAAAGGAAACCGGCGATCTCCATCGGGCCGCGCACAATTTGAAGGGCCTCGCTTCGAATCTGGGCGCTCAGCGCGTCGTCAACGCCTCATACAGCCTCGAACGGCTCGGCAAGTCTGGCGAGCTCAACAAAGCGGCCGAAGGTCTGGAACTGCTCCGCAGCGAGATGGAGCGTCTCGATTCCGCATTGCAGAACTACCGTCCGTAGTCGGACCTAGGCTACTTGGTTTTCTCGAAACCAATTCGTGCCAGCACTGGACTTTTCTCGACCAGGCAAATGCGAAAATATGCGTTCTAGGCGGGTTTCAGCAGCATTTTAGGCACTTTCCCGCAGCTTTTCTTTCCCTACCTGAGAATTGGCACGGCATCTGCAATTCTACTTTCTCAACAAGGCCGACAGCATCAGCGAGATGAAGCGGCTTTCAAGTTGAAACGATTTTCAAGTTCACATAAAGGAAAAGAGCCATGTTGAGTTGGGCTATTATGTTTCTCGTTATCGCACTGATTGCTGCTGCCCTTGGTTTTGGTGGTGTCGCTGGTGCGGCCACAGGTATCGCAAAGATCTTGTTCTTTGTCTTCCTGGTCTTGTTCCTCATTAGCCTGCTGTCGGGTTTCATCCGTCGCCCAGCAGCCTAACGCTCGTAACCGGCGGGAGGGTTGGCATTGCTGGCCCTCCTGTTCTTTTTTCAACACCAACCACACACTCTAAGGCTTCAGCCGATAGGAGTCTGACGAACTAAACCACGCGATACTTCTCGAAGGCGGTCGCGGTCACTCGAAAAGGCGCAGCGAATATCATGGACGCTTACTCCCCTAATCAACAAGACCCGCAACAGATGATCGCCGAGGTCATTGAAGGCCTTCGAGAATTTCAGATGGTACTCGTCGACTCGGCCGGAAAAGTCTCCGACCCTCAAGTCGCTCAAAAACTTTACCGCATTGCCGGAGAGCATGGCGATGTTGAAGCAAGCATCCGTCACATGGCCGGCAGTCACGTCGACCAACCGATGCCCTCGACCTCACCTTTCTTAAATCAAATCCGCTCGCTCGGCGCACGTCTCCGTAAGTTTGGAGACTTCTCACGTTCACAGGTTATTCTGTGCGAAATCATTCAGACAGAAGATCGTATGATCCGGCGGTTTCGCGCTCTCATCGATCAAATCACCGACCTCAAATGGCGCCGGCGATTGTCGAAGCAACTAGATCACTTGCTGGAAGTTCGCGAAAACCTCGGACGCTTCCGCGAAGGTTGCCCAGGGCAACAAGGGCATGCCACATCGCACACATCAAGCCGCTATGGCAGTGCCTAGTCGTCTGAATTGATCACATGATCGATCGAGATGTTGAGCGATCGAATCTTATTACGCAGGCTACCGCGGGTAATTCCCAATCGCTCTGCCGCTTTCGACTGGTTTCCTTCGGTAACTGTCAGGACGCGCGTCAGCAATAACCGCTCCATCCATTCCAGCGACTCGGCGTACATATCGGACGAATCAGACGCCTCAAGACTTTTCAGGAACCGTTGGAAATCGGCTCCTCCGCTAGATTCTGCCACTTCCGCGATAGGCGACGCTGCATCACCATCTTCATGCAGTTCGCTGGGGAAGAACTCCGGCACAAGTACCGGACCGACCGCCATCAGCATCGCCTTTCGCAGTACCGCCTGTAGTTCGCGGATATTGCCAGGCCAAGAGTAACTTAGCAGCAAGTTGACCGCATCGTCCGAGATACCGGAAACTTCTTTCTTGAGCGACTTGTTGAACCGCGACAAGAAATGCTCGAGCAGCAGACGCACGTCTTCACCACGTTCCCGCAGCGGTGGCAAATTGATTTGGAACGTATTCAGACGATGGTAAAGATCCAGCCGGAACTCGCCATCTTCGATCATCTGCTCTAAATCGCGGTTGGTCGCCGAGATAATTCGGACGTCCGTCTCGATTGTTTCGGTCCCGCCGACGCGTTCAAACTTCTGTTCCTGCAGCAGACGCAGCACTTTACTTTGCGTCGAGGGAGACATATCCCCGATTTCGTCCAGGAAGATCGTCCCGCCGTTGCACTGCTCGAACTTACCGATATGCCGGCGGTCGGCGCCTGTAAACGCCCCTTTTTCGTGGCCGAACAGTTCACTTTCCAGCAACGTGTCGGACAACGCCGCACAGTTGATGGCCATGAAGCATTCGTTACGACGTGCGCTATGATGATAGATGGCCCGGGCGATCAGTTCTTTCCCGGTACCACTTTCACCCAAAATCAACACCGCAACATCTTGCGGGGCGACGCGGCCGATCTTCTTGTAAACGTCCACCATCAAAGGACTGCGACCGACCAGTAAATCCCCCTTTTCAGCCGAGGGTGCCGCTTCCTGCATATGAACCGGCGACTGCATCAAGCGCCGCGTTTCCAACGCTCGATCGACCAGGTCTTGAACGTCTTGCTTGTTCAGCGGCTTGAGCAAATAGTCGTAAGCGCCACGCGACATGGCTTGAATCGCCGTATCGCTGTCGTTCATGGCGGTAATAAAGATAATCGGCAGCTTCGGATCGAGGTGCCGAATCTGGGTGGCTAGTTCCAACCCGTTCGCTTCGTGCAGCATGATGTCCAATAAAAGGACATCGGGAGATTCCTGTCGAATCAGTTCCAGACCGTCTTCGGCCGTGCCGCTGGAAAGCACAGAGACACCAGCCTCTTCGAACGTCTTTTCAACAAGGCGGTGGACGGTCCGATCGTCATCAATAACTAGCAATTTGGGCATAAAGGGCTCCTGGCCTGGGCTTTGCCTAATTGTAAATTAAAGCTCTATGATCTGAAATGGCCAACTCATACCACAATCATCAAATCTTGACTCTTTAAATACTTAGACAGAACTCTCCGGATAATCTTCCTGACGGGAAGGGTCGATAACCTGCCATTGCGGCCGGCCAACGATCAGCCCATCCCCGTTTGGGCCACGTCCCGAAACCATTTAGTCAACGCATTCTTAGAAGAATGCCGAAGTCGGTTTATTCGATGGTAAGTCCTATTTCTTATTGATTGCTGATCATATCGTACTTATCTGCGGAAATCCACGAGCATCAGCTATTTCAGCTGTTGTTGGCACGCAATTTTCTCCTGTTTGTTACCCAGCGTCAGGTACCACCCCCTGAACGTCTACCGTTCCCGGCCCCAACAACCAGGAGAAACTTTCATGACGATGGAATTCAAACGTCACGTCCTGCCTGAGGACAAAGCCAAACCAACCGCCGCACAACTGCAGAAAAACCTGATCGCGCTGATCGATCTTTCGCTTGTCCTGAAACAAGCGCACTGGAACGTCGTGGGTAAGAACTTCCGCGCCGTCCATCTCCAGCTCGATGAAATCCTCGTCACGACCCGGGAAGGGACCGACGACTTTGCGGAACGTATCGTGATGATCGGCTTCTCGCCCGATGGTCGCTCATGCACTGTCGCCAAAGAGACTCCCCTGGCCGAATACGCGACTGGGTTTGTCAACGTCGACGATACGGTTCAAGCCGTAGCGGATGCCTTGCAAACCACCATTGGCGTCCTTCGCGAATCAATCGATGCACTCGATGACTTGGACCTCATTAGTCAGGACATGGTGATCGCTGTTTCCAGCGAACTTGAAAAGCACCTTTGGATGGTTCAGGCCCAGGAACTGTAATCCAATCACCCTCCAAAGCCTCGAGCACGCCGACGTCCCCGTTCTCCCTCGCACGCGTCGGCGTGCTTTTTTCTTGCCTGCGGCGAAAGCTTTCTACTTCGTACCGTCGCGGGAAGCGCCTCTAAGCGTACAAATCGCTATTTTCTCCGCAAATGGACTTGCCACGTGCTGTCGGTTAGGTCGAAACTTCAACCTATGCTAGAACTACTTGTTGGTTTGCTCGGACCTACCGCATCCAGTGCCATGCTCGCGCACTCTAAGGCATGTGATCGCGAAACGAAGCACGCCAACACCGTAGGCGCTGCGGTACTTTTCCACTCCGTCCGAAGCCGGCACTAACCAACGTACATCTTCGTTAGAACAGCCAGGAATCTGGGAATGTTTAATCAGGGAGACAAGCCGATCCCCGGATATCGGCTCGAACGATTTCTGGGTCGTGGGCAATTTGGCGAAGTCTGGGCCGCGGATGGCCCTGGTGGAACGCTTGTCGCGTTGAAGTTCATTGCCCTGCAGCAGAAGACTGGGATTCGCGAGTTAAAATCGATACAAGCCGTAAAACGTATCAAGCACGCGAATCTATGCAGCGTGAACGCGATGTGGCTGCTCGGCCAAGATGGCGGTGTGCTGGACGATCACGAAATCGACTTGCTGATCCGCAATCAAACTAAAGACCAAGCTCCGATCTCGCAAACATTGGCACTCGATCAAACCCAGACACTGCAGAACCCTCAGTACCTGGTCGTGAGCATGACATTGGCTGACGGCAGCCTCGAAGAACGGCTCAAAATGCAGGAGGATGGCGGTATTCCTCGCGAAGAGCTGCAAGACTATATGCTTCAAGCCGCGCGAGGCATCGACTTCCTGAACTCTCCCGTTCACCTGGTCGATGGAGACCGCGTCGGCATTCAGCACCGCGATATCAAGCCAGCCAATTTGCTCTTCGCCGGCGACTCCGTTTTAGTGGGCGACTTTGGCGTGGCCGCGGCCTTTGGTGAATACGACACCGAAGCGACCAGCGTGGTGGGCAGCCTCTGCTATATGTCGCCTGAATCGATCAAGCGGATGCCGTCGCACAGCTCTGATCAGTATGCCCTCGCGATTACATACTACCAGTTACGCACTGCAGCGCTACCATTCGAGCCGACCGTTTCGTTTGCGGAACTGGTCGAAATCCACGTTCGTGGGAAGCTTCAGTTTCCCTTAGTAACCGAACATGAGCGAGCCGTGCTCGCCAGGGCAACTTCAACCGACCCGAAGCAGCGATATGCCAGTTGTGTCGAGTTCATCAAAGCGTTTTCGCCTCCGACAGAACAAGCTGCACCTGTAACTTCCGCGGTTCCCCTTCCCGCGATGATTGGTGGCGCTGTCGCTATGGTTGCCCTTATCGGTGCGCTGCTGTGGGGCATTTTCGGTGGTGGTTTTAACGGATCTTCCAACGCCGGTCCGGCTGAGCAATTAACGTCGCATACCATTCTGTTCACGCCGGAAGAAACGATTTACGACATCGCTATTGTTCCGGAAGAGCCGCGCGACGATATCACCTCGACCGGCGAATCAGCAGCGAACATAAATCTTCTGCCGACCGATCGTGTGCGTATCACAGCCAGGGCCGAAGACTCCCTTTACCAACCGCTCGAACAAGAGTTCACCGTCGAGCAGCTAACGCGAAACGACTGGCAAGTCACACTTCAACCAATTCCTCAGGAAACTCTTCTAAGCAAAATCACGACACTCGCCGGCAGTGGTAATTGGGAAGAAGCGGAGCGGACGTTTGCCGATGCGGCGAAGATCTATCCCGCACTTCAGGATCAGCCTGAATCGGTATCGGTCGAACTGAACGGAACCCCTGCTGTGCCGTCGCACTCGCGCGAGCAAACCCATGTTGCGACCGCCATTGTCAGTGATGGGTCGGGGCAACTGAAAGTCTTGCCAGTGACGACCGAAACCCAGGAGATGATCGGATTTTATATCGCTGCGCCGCCGCATCAGTTGCAGCTGTTGGCAGGGAACAAGACGATCCTATTCATCGAAGACAGCCTCGTCGATGTTCATTCGGTCGCAGCTGGCAAGCCTTCTTACAAAATCGAACTGGGGCAAGAGACCGAAACGCCCTATCGTCAAATCACCGACACCACACTTTCGCCCGACCAAAAACAACTTTTCGTTGGGTTAGATCACCAGAAGGTCGCTCTGTTAGGTCCCAATCAAACTGCTAAGCCGCTAGAGAAGATCGCCGAAGCCCCGTTCGCAACCAGGGTCGATGCGGTTGCGTTCGATCCCAGCGGCAAGCATGCCTTCGCGATCGGTCAATCAGGCGACATCTACCGCTGGCCGGTCGATGCAATGTCGGACAATACTGCCGAAAAGTTCCAGCTCGGCGAGATCGATGAAGAAGTCCTCGCACTGCATCCCGTTTCGGACGATCGACTGCTGGCATTCACCGTGACGAAGCTGCTTGATATCACGCTTGCTTCTGCGGAAGTCAACACAGTTGCCGACTTGCGGGCCGATCTGTTTACCAGCCGCCTGACCGAAGATGGCAAGCATCTGGTGTTCAGCACCCTCGGCGAAGCTCAGCCACTTTCCGTACTTAATATCGCTTCTGGCGAACTCACCACGATCCGCCCGCCGGACATTCGCGGCCTGGTCGAAGACTTCGACATCATCAGCGATGGGCGCTGGGTCGTTTATGCCGACTCTGACGGAGCGTTGTTCGCGCTCGACCTCACTGAAACCGAGATCATTCCACTCGCTCTGCGTCCAACGCCTGGCGAGCGGATCAAGTTTGTCCGCGTCGCCGCTGACGGATCAGCTGTCATGACATTGGCCGAAGATGGCACGACCACTTGGTGGAATCTCGTACAGCTGCTGCTCGCGGCTCAGTCGACCGCTGACGAAAGCTAATTCGCCGTCAGCAGCAATTCGCCTTCTTTCGGGAAGTACGGCGTTCCGGTTTTGCCATCAGTCGAATCCCAACGCATGTACTTCTGGATGATCCGAGCCTCTTCCGAATCTGGCCAGAACGCCAAGATCTCGATCAAGTGCTTTCGGGCCACCTGAGGATCTGGCTCGAAGGTGTCGGACTGGCTCGCTCCCCAATCGCCACATTCAATCCCGGCCAACATCCAGTGGGCTCGCAGGGCCATCTTCAACAGCGATACTTCGCTGAACTGCGTGATCGCTTCGTAACGCCGCACAGCCGCAGGGAAGTCTTTTCGGACCAGCAGTAAATGGTCTGCTTCAATCTCTGCTTGCAGCAATCGATCGTTCAGTTGCCGGCGACCGTCGAACGCCTTATTCAGATAGGCAAGTGCCGACTGCATGTCGGCCTTCCCTTCCGCGGCACTCCCCTGCTCTTCTTTCGTTTTCGCTAAATTGAAATTCGCGCTGGCCAACAGAGCAAACGTGAACGCATTGGCATCCGGCGACTGAGCCATCGGCTCGAGCAAACCGATCGCCGTTTTCAAATTTTTCACGCGAACGACCGCTTCGGCCGAGATATCGACCGACTTCTCAATCAAGTCAATCGCCGACAACAAGTCCCCTTGCTGCTGAGAACTCATCTGTCCCAGCACGCCAGGCCAGAACTCGCGGAGATCACTCGCTTGTTCGCTGCTGACCGCTTTGGCCAACAGTGTCATCGGTGCCGAAGTTGTCCGTACGCCTGGGATCGCTTTCAGGTACGAAGCCATCAGCGTCTCGTCCGTTCCGCTGGCGGAGATCGCCGCGACCGGCTTGGCGGAATTGGCTGTGTAAATCTGAGACTGCACGTCGATCATATCTCGGTTGGATCGCAGGTCTCCCACAATCAGCACGTCAGCCTGCAGCCGTAAACAAAGCGCTTGTGGCCACTGCGATTTGTCGACAGGGCCTGCCTTCAGTCGTAGAAACTCCGACTCGATCTGCCGGCTCGAAATCGTCTTCACTCCCGGCAAGCGGCTCAAGGAATAACGCAGCTGCGTTGCGAATCGCACGCCTGGGTCTTGGTGATAAAACGTCATCGCATTCCACGGCACATGCGGCAACACGGCCACTCGTACCGACTTCATCGCGCCAAACTCTTGCTCCGCTTGCTGGCGAACCGCGGCAATATCTTCATCCGTAATCGCCCCCACAAACGCGAAATCGGCTCGGGGGCGTTTCGCCGCGCTGGCCACTTTCTCTTTGATCTGTGCGAACGAAAGATCGAGCATCAAACCGCCAGTGCGCGAGGTCAACTGTCCCATGAAGTTCCGCGTTTTATCGACCGTTGCGGTGAACGCGTCGAGCTCTTCGGCCCGGCTTTCACACAACAGGCCATGAATGTTAATGCCGCGCTGATTGGCCAAGTTCACCAGGGCGTCGGTCTCGTACCAGCGACGAGACTGCGTCTTCGGCTCGTCGAACGAAGCATCGTAGGGAGGCGCGTCGGTCATCAGCATCAGCCAGCGTGTCGCTTTCGCTTCGTCCGACCACGGCAACTCTTGAATGGTCTTGAAGACCGCCAAGTCAACCGCTTCCGGAAAATAGGGCCTGCCCGATTGCGGCTGCAGCGAATCAATCATCTTCTGAACCGCCGCTTCATCGCTGGCAAACCCGGCCGACAATCCTTTCAGCGGCTTTTGCGACTGTCCACTATCGGCGAACGAAATCACCGCCACTTCCACCTTCGTGCCGCTGGCTCGCTGCAAGTCGGCAACGACCTGAGGAATTTTTTCCCGAATTCCTGGCAGCTCCTGGGCCATGCTTTCGGTCGTATCAATCAGAAACGCAATCTGGATCGCCGGAGTCTCTGGGCGTATCGCGTCGAGAAAGCTCCCCTGAAAGATACCCATGCTTTTCGCATCAGGCGCCGTGCGAACATTGAAAATCGAGTCTAGGGCCGCTGCTCCTGGCGTGCTGGGCGACTGCGCGAAAAGAGAGGAACCACCCAGAGTGCTTCCAATTAGTACGCAACTCAGCAGCGAAACGATCGTTAATCTAAGGCATCCAGCCCACTCGTTGTGACGCACGTTGCGATCCTCCTGTGGTCGATCAAGCGAAATTTCGCTGGCCAAAAATTCGCTGATCATTGTAAACTGCCTCACGTTGCCCTGGGAACGGCTTTTCCGAAAGTGCATGATGATACGACTCCTACGAGCAAGTTTCTCGGTTCTATTGGTGGTTATCGCTCCCATAGCGCTGTTGGTTGCTCAAGAAATCTTGCCCGCCGAAAGGTTTTTGCCTGGCCAAGATCAGCCGCCGCAGTTTTCTCACGACGCGCTGCCGCCCGAATCGATGGTGCCAGGATTGCCGTTACAACCGGTGCCATCGGACGATCCGCTCTCCCCCAGCGACGCCCAGAATTTGCCTGCCGAGAACGTCGTTCCCAACGTTCAGGTGGTGCAAGAGGTCGCCCTGCCGGAAGATCCCCCCTGGCTGCGTTTAAACCTCGGAGGTCCTACTGCCCCTGTTCAGACGGTCTGTTTCTCACGCGATGGCTCGAGACTGCTCGCCGCTGGAAGCGACAAAATGGTACACAGTTGGATCGCCGCTCCCTCGCAGCCCGGCGGTATCCAGCGTTGGATCTACGAAACGCCTGTCCGTTGGCAAGTGCAGCGCGCGACCCGTGGCGATATCCACGCTCTCGCTCCACTCGACAACAAATTCGCGTTTGCAGGCATTGGGGCCTCGGCGCTGACCGGAGAAATTGTTCTCGCCGACGAAGCGCGCATGGCCTACGAGCGAACACTGTTCGATGTCGATCGTGGCCCTCGTTCGCAAATCCTTGACCTGGCCGCGATGCCAGACGGGCTCTACTCGCTCGATTCGGAAGGAAACATTCTTTATTGGTCGGCGGATCCCGAGACCGGCAAGTGGGGATTCGTGCGTGGCTCGAACTTGAATGCCACCCTGAAAGCCGATCCCGCCCTACTTCGTCCCTGGCTGCTGCGAGGAACGCAGATCGCCTCGAACCGATCCGATACGCTCCTGTTCCCCATCCCAGTGCGCATGGAACAAGGCATCCCCTATTGGCGGATCGGAACGTGGAAAGCTGGCGGTGAGACCGCCGAATTACTCGCCGCGATTCCTCATCAATTCCCCGGCGGGATCGGAGCGATGGCCAGTAGCGATAACGGAATGCGTGTTGCGGCCGCCGACATCAGCGACTCCGGCGTGCTGGTCTTGGCCGATCGGCAAAATGCGAACGCCTCGCAATCGATCGCGACCGGGGCGAATGTCCGGAGCGTAGCAATGCCATCAAGTGGCAACCGCGTTGCCGCGATCGTCGCGAAGTCGCCGCGTGGTCCATTCGAATTACGTCTTTGGGATTGGCCGGCCGGACAACTTCCCACAGCAATGCCGTCGATCCCTCTTGCGGCAGTCGCCACCGATTGTGCCTTCCGCGGCGATGGAAAGTTTTTGGCAGTCACCCAGGACAACTCCGTAATTGTCTATCCCTGGGATAACTTCGATCGACCTGCCCGGTTAGCCACACCGATTGTTGCGCCCGCGAAAGTTGGCTTTACGCTCGACCCCAACTATCGCATTGTGATCGAACCTCCTGCCGGCGGCGAAGAGCCCCCCAAAGCAATTCAGTTTGAAACGGCCCAGCGTCGCTATACGGAAGTGCAACCGCCACCGCCGATGGTCCCTTCCAACCCTTGGCAAGGCACCTGGAAGCTGACGCAAAAAGCGGTCGATCGTGGGACACGTTTGGTTTACGAGATCGTTCAGAACGACGATACCTACTGCCAGATTCCAGCGTCCATACTTGGTACATCGCGCATCACGTCAGTTTGCTGGCTGGCGATCGGTGAGAAAAACCAAGCCCCGACTCATGTTGTCGTAGGTACACTCGGTCGAAACCATGCCTACCTGCTCGATATCACGAACCCGCAGAACGTTCGTGTCGTGCGCGAGTTTCGTGGGCATTCATCGGCAATTCGCAGTGTTGGCGTTTCGGTCGACGATCGATATTTGGTTACCGGAAGCGACGACGGCCTGGTCAATATTTGGAAGCTGACCGAAAACCCGATCGCTTCGCCTTCGCAGAACCGCTGGGGGGCGAACTTCGAGATCGTCGAGGGACGTGTGATGGTGCGTGATGTCGTTCCCGACGGCCCGCTTTATTATCGCGGCGTTCGAGATGGTGACGTGATCGCCGCTGTGGTCAAACGCAACGATGCAGCCGAAGATGCCGATGCCGACCAGCCACCCAAGCAGGAGCAATCGATTGAAGCTCCTGCTAACATGATCGCCACGTTAGATTCGACCGATGGCCAGACGATGCTCCGTTTTCAGATAGTTCGCAATGGTGCCGCCCAGAAGCCTTTCTTTCTGCATCCGGCCTGGCAGCCGCTTGCATCGCTGGTAACGACGACGGATCGGGAATGGGCGTTTTGGACACCGTATGGCTACTACGATGCGTCGTTCAATGGGCACAAGATGTTTGGCTGGCAAATCAACCAAGGCATCGATCAGGCACCAGACTTTTTCCTGGCCGCCGAGCTTCAGCAGCAGTTGGAGAAGCCACGCGTGATGGAGCGATTGCTGGACGCCGGTAGCCTGTCCGCCGCGATGAAGGTCGCCAAAGCGGAAGTACCGTTCAACTTGCACAATCGCCTGGAAGGCCTGGCATCGCTTCGCCCACAGATCACCATCGACTCACCGACAAGCGACACGATCCTGACCGACCGCGACGTGATTGTCGAAGCGACTGTGCATGTTCCGATCGGTTCGCAGCTGCTTTCATCGAAGGTTTTCGCCAACGGCATTCCTGCCGTCGAACTGCTTGACGACACGGTTACCCATGCGACGGCAAGCGGTCACCAGCATAAGCTTCGCTGGCGGATGACGCTGCCGCCAGATCGTCGCGTGAATCTTCAAGTTGCCGCAGCGACTACCGATGGCATCACGGCGAAACAGTCGTTGACTCTTTCGCAAGAGATCACAGGGCGAACCGCCCCGCCGCGGATCTTCGTCATCGCGGCAGGCATCTCCGAATATGCCGACCAGCAGATTCCGCAGCTTGACTTCGCCGCGGAAAACGCCAAGGCTTTCACCGCGGCCATCGAGCAGCATGCGAACACGTCCGCCGTCGAGACGATTGTTCTTACCAACGAGAACGTCACGCAGCCACTTTGGAACGTGGCCGCCGACACGCTCTTTCAACAGCTGCACGAGACGGCTCGCCCGCAAGACGTTGTCTTGTTTTTCCTCTCCGGGCATGGCGTCCGTGACGTTGAATCGGAGCGATACTTTTTTCTCACCAGCGACAGTCGCTTCCATGACGTAGCCGGTCGTCGTTACGAACGCTGCATCTCGTCTGATGCGTTTCAGCAATTCTTTGCCGGACTGCCGTGCCGCAAGATCGCTATTTTGGATACGTGCCACAGTGGAGCGATCCAACCACTTCGTCAGGACGATTTAAAGACGATGCTGCGTGCAATGGAAGAGGATGTGATTTTGACGATCACCGCCAGCGAAGGAGATGAAGAAGCGTTCGAGTCGAAAGAGAAACGGCTCGGTCGATTCACGGCTCGACTGGTCGAAGGACTTTCCGGCCAAGCCGACCAAGCGGCATTCGCTGGCAATCAGGATGGAAAAATAAGTTTGAACGAAATGGCACAATACGTTCAAATAACGGTACCTCAAGATGCCGCCGCGGTCGGTCAGTCGCAGCACCCGACGATCTTCCCTCGCGAATTGTTTCCCTTGGTCGATGTCCAGTTGTCAAGCAGCGAGACGAATTAATTGGTGAGACGTTTCCCAGCATCGGAAACCTGCTCGCTGTCGAAGAGGACAGCCAAGGGACGATATCCCATCTTTATCGGCGCGAACCCATCGCCTCACGCTTGGGTCTTCAAGAATACAATTTTCTCTGTCTTATTGTACGCAAGCTTATATGAACAATGCGTACAGTCTGCAACAGATATTACTCACGTATTGTTGACTTATTGTCGCTTTTGGACTCGTTTGGCACTTCACCGAAACCCTACAAGGGAGACGCCATGCCGTGTAATTGGAAGACCGGACTTCAGGATTGGATGGACCGCATTCTTGAGCCTGCCGAGTGCTCGATGCTTGGCCAGCGACCGTTTTCCGCTGCCATCTCGCAGCCACAGCGGCATCCCGGCAAAAGCCATGTGCCGACTCCGCCGCCATGGCTTAGCCGTAAGCTGAAGCGACCTGCCCAGCGTGGCGGACCGCGGATTTAAAGCGACCTTTTAAGCCGATTCGCGGTTTTGCAGACAGGCCATCACAATCCGGATTTCCTCGTACGGGACTTCCTCGCCGAGATGCTCGAAGACCGGACGAAGCGCTCGTTGACCACATTCCTCAACGGCCGCTTCGACCTGGCGAGCCACTTCCCCGGTGACCCAAGCGGTTGGGTCTTCGAGCTTTTGTTCGCGAATGAACTGCTCTAAGTAACCCTGGACCGTCGAGTTGGCCCGGCCAATGATAGCCGCGACTTCGTCAACCGACTTCCCTTTCGCAAACAGGGCGAACGCGTCCTTCAATTTCGGCGATTGATTCTTGGGTGGCTCACGTCTGGGAGTCGCGATTACCTCGGTCTCCATCGCGTCGACTTCCAGCCCTTCCTGTTGACAATACTCGGCAATCTTCGCAAGAAACGCTTCGCCGTAGTCCTGGCACTTCTTATCGCCGACCCCTTTCATCAAGCGAAAGTTATCGAGCGTCGAAGGTCGATGCCGGGCCATTTCTCGCAACGAGCTATCTCCGAAGACGATGTAGGCCGGGATGCCTGCTTCCTCCGCTTTTTCTCGCCGGAGGCTACGCAGTTCCTCGAACAGTCCTCGATCGACCCCTTCCCAATCGTCTGCTTTGCGCTTTCGCCGGGGCGTGTCGTCGGCGTCAGTGTCTGCCTTGGTAAGCTTGGGAACAACTTCCCCTCGCAAAAGTTCTCGGCCGCTTTGCGTTAGCTTCAGAACGTTGAACTCTCCCGTTTTGCAGAGGAACCGCTGTCCCACCAACTGCTCGATCCAAGTTCGTACGGCCCGAATGCTTTGGTCTTGCAGCAACCCGTACGTACTAAGTTCGTCGTGCTGAAGTTCCAGCACGCGTTTATCGCGGGAACCGCACAAGACTTTGGCGTTGTGATCCGCGCCGAATCGTTCCCCGGTTCGGATAATGCAAGACAAAATCTTCTGCCCCAGCACCAGTCCATCTTCAACCAGGTCGACGGTACCGAGGCAAACGTCGCAAGCCTCGCACTCGGCGTCTTCGAGTTCCTGGCCAAAATAGCTGACCAACATACGATGTCGGCATTCGCTGCCAATACAAAAGTGATCGAGTGCTTCGAGAGAATGAAACGCTGCTTGCTGAGCCGTATCGGGCAAGTCGCCGAGCATGCGTTTCCAAGTTACTAAATCGCCGCTGGAATAGAGCAGCACGCACTCCGCTTCGAGTCCATCGCGTCCAGCTCGGCCGCTTTCCTGTTGATAACTTTCCAGCGACTTCGGCATCCCGGCATGCACCACGTATCGCACGTTCGACTTATCGATTCCCATGCCGAACGCAACCGTGGCCACCACTACATCGACACGTTCCTGAATGAAATCTTCCTGATGCTGCTGACGCTGCTCGTCGCTTAAGCCGGCATGGTAAGGAAGCGCTTTTACACCGCTGGCGTTAAGCTGTTCGGCGATCGATTCGACATCCGCTCGCCGAATGCAGTAAACAATGCCTGACTCGTTGGGATGCCGGGCAATCACTTCTTGAATCTGAGCGAATCGATCTTTGCGTCGCTGCACTCGATAAACCAGGTTGGGCCGATCGAACGACCCGATCAACAATTCAGGATTGATTAGCCCTAGCTGCTGAGCGATATCGGATCGAACGCGTTCGGTCGCCGTCGCCGTATAGGCATGAATGCCGACACCGGGGAATCGATCTTTCAGCATCCGCATCATGCGGTATTCCGGCCGGAAATCGTGCCCCCATTCGCTGATACAGTGCGACTCGTCAATGGCGAAAAACGAGACGTCGACGCTCGCTAAAAAGTCGAGTGTCCGATCGGTCAATAAGCGTTCCGGCGCGAGGTAAAGGAGCTTGGTGGCCCCGCTGCGAATATCGGCTGCAATCTCGCGGCGTTGGGCCAACGTTACGGTGCTGTTGATGCAAGCCGCTTGAATGCCGCAGGCGGTCAACGCATCGACTTGGTCCTTCATCAAAGAAATCAATGGCGAAGCAATCACAGCCACCCCTGGTTTGCAGAGGGCTGGCACCTGGTAGCAAAGCGACTTACCACCCCCAGTCGGCATCACGACAACCGAATCACGATCGTCCAGAACCGACTGCATCGCTTCCTGCTGCAAAGGGCGAAACCCTTCGTAGCCCCAGTACTGCTGCATGGTCGCCAGCAAATCTTCACTGCTGGCTGGCGACGTAGAATCCATGGCGATGACCTGAAGCACGAAACTCGAGAATGCCCCGCGCGATCCGTCCTTCGCATCGCCGTCAGCGAGGAGAGTTTAGTGTAGGGATGTTCATGGCAAGTGGCAACCGCCTGCCGAAAACACCTTCGCTGCTTCCAATTATCTGTTTAATTAGTTCGGCTGAACTTTACGGCGATAAGCCGTCGGCGAAAGGCCGGTCTTCTTCCGGAACGTCGCACTCATATATTCAACATGCTCGAAGCCGGCCCGGTCGGCGATATCGCCGATGCTTAAGTCGGTATCGTGAAGCAACTGTCGAACTTTGTCGAGCCGTTGGTGGACAATCGCTTCGTGGGGCGTTTGCCCGGTGATTTGCTTAAAACGGTACTCTAAAATTCGCCGCGTGCTTTCAACCGCTTTTAAAACGTCCCCGACGTTGATACCGTCGCAGGCATGCTCGCGAATGAACTGCATCGCCATTCCGACCAGCGGGTCTTCGGTTGCCAAGACGTCTGTCGATCGGCGCGTCGCGACACCGAGCGGTGGAATCAGTTTCTTATGCTCTTTGGGAGTTTCGCCCTTCATCATTTGATCGAGAAGCTTGGCGGCCTCGAACCCAGTTCGACGGCTGTCAGGTATCACGCTCGAAAGAGGTGGCGAGCACAAGTCGCATAAAAGTCGATCGTTATCGACCCCGATTACCGCCACTTGTCGCGGTACGTCGATTTCCAGCTCGCGGCATGCTTCCAGCAGCAGTTGCCCGCGAATATCGAAGCAAGACATGATGCCGATCGGTTGCGGCAATCGTTCAATCCAGCGGTCGAGCTTCTGCACATTCTTGGGTGTAGAATTCTTGCCATCTTCGCCGGTCGGCAGATCAAGCACGTGGCATCCGTGGCCATGCTCGGCCAAGGCTTCGACAAAGTACTTCTCGCGAAGCTTGCTCCAAGCGAATGAGGAGTCACCACAAAAAGCGAAGTTGGAAAAGCCTCGCTGCAGCAGATGTTCAACCGCCATTTGCGAAATGGCTTTGTCGTCCGTTTCGACCCAGGGCAATTCCGGCATCAGTCGCGCTGCGCTAACATCGACAATCGGAATATCGAGTTGCTTTAACGCCGCGGCGATCTCTGGCGTTTCCACACGAGCAATGATGCCGTCCCCTTTCCACTGCTTAAGCCATTTCGGAGGCTTCGCACCGCGTCCTTGCTCGGGCAGGAAGATCGACCAACGCTGGTACTCCTCCATGTAACGCACGACGCCATCCAGCAGACCTCGAGCATATTCGTTGGAGGTCTCGATCAATAAAGCGACCTCTTTGCGAGGTTGGATCATGTTCGTCCTCTGAGTGGTTTAACGACGCGTGCTGAATGACGAAAGGCGACTGAGAACATTATGATAGCCGATTTATGGCAGAGAATCCCCCTCTTTTGTGAAATACCTATTATCTAGTGCGAGTTTTCTCATGGCAATTATCTGGCTTTTTTGTTTTCCTGGAGACATAGGCTACTATCATTCACCTCGTCTGTTCCCCCTGCAGGTACCAAAATGAGCGATAAAACTTTCAACGTAGCGATGATCGGTTTGGGATTCGGTTCTGAGTTCATTCCGATCTATCAAGCCCATCCTAATGCGAATGTTTACGCCATCTGCCGACGCGACGAAGCGGCCCTGCAGAAGACCGGCGATATGTTTGGTATCGAAAAGCGGTACACCAGCTACGACGACGTTCTCGCCGATCCAGACGTTGATTTCGTCCACATTAACTCGCCGATTCCGGACCATGCGTGGATGTCACTGAAGGCGCTCGATGCCGGTAAGCATGTGATGTGCACCGTGCCGATGGCGACCACCATCGACGAGTGCCGCCAAATCGTCGAGAAAGTCGCCGAGACCGGCCTTAAATACATGATGGCCGAAACGGTCGTTTACAGCCGCGAATACCTCTATATCAAACAGCTTTACGAATCGGGTGAACTGGGCAAAATCCAGTACATGCAGGCCTCGCATCCGCAAGACATGGCCGGCTGGCCAGAATACTGGGAACGCATGATTCCGATGCACTACGCGACCCACGTTGTCAGCCCAGTGCTTGGCTTGGTCAATGGTCTCGCCGAATACGTCAGCTGCTTCGGTTCCGGCAGCATCAACAATGAATTGGCTGCCAAGTCAGGCAATCCTTACGCTGTGGAATCTTGCCATATCAAGATTCAAGACAGCGATGTTTCGGCTCAAATCTGGCGATTTCTGTTCGATACGGCTCGTCAGTATCGCGAAAGCTTCGACGTTTACGGCACGAAGAAAAGCTTCGAGTGGTCGCTTGTCGAAGGGGAACCGCACGTCATTCATACGGCCAAATTGCCGGAACCAGAAATCGCATCCCACGTCGAGATTCCGGACTTCGCTCATTTGCTGCCAGAACCTATCCAAAAGTTCACGCAGTCGATCGAAGATGCCGATCACCTCTCATTCGTCCAAGGGGGTGGACATGGCGGCTCGCACCCACACCTGGTCCACGAGATGATCAGTTCGCTTCTCGAAGACCGCGATCCGCTGCCAAATGCAGTCACCTCCGCCAACTGGACCTGTGTCGGTATTTGTGCCCACGAGTCGACGATGAAGGGTGGCGAAATCGTTCGCCTGCCGGAATTCACGCTGCAGCCGCAAGAGGCTCGCAACGCCGTCGGCGCTTCCTAAGTCGCCGCTCAACGAAAGAAAAACAGGAACGCTCGGGGTGTCCGCGAAGACATGCCGAGCGTTTTTTGTTTCGAAGGAATGCCGCCCAAACGCGACTTTCCGGTGGCCCAACCGTTTAGACGGCGAGCGCTTTGCCGATCACGCCAGCTTGACGCTGGAAACATTCGCTGCGGCGAAGAAACTTCGCCTTGGCTGGAACGCTGTGGGTTAGGGTGGCCAGGTGACGATACTTCGCAGCCAAAGCCATTTTCACCGCAACTTTGTTCTCGATCTCGGTCTTCTTGGTCATATAGAACCATGCCTCGGGGACACAGAAAAAGGATTCGCACGAATCCGAATCGAATAATTCTACCTTCGGTTTTGCCTTTCTACCTATGCCGTTTGGCCTGTCAGGACGCAAATTTGGGAAGTCCGCAATTTCTGCCGCCAAACGGACTCTTTCCCCGACGAACGCTCTTGGCAAATCGGACCAAATACCGTGAGATAAAAGAACGATTTTACGCAGCTCGCTCCCCCAGTTAGAACGCCCATGACTCCTGAAGTTGGAACGAACGTCACACTTATCGGCATGCCAGGCTCCGGAAAAAGCACCATCGGTGTCGTCCTGGCGAAGCGGATCAACCGTCAATTTGTCGATACCGACCTGGTCATCCAAACGACTCAGCAGCGTACCCTTCAGCAGATTATGGACTCTGAAGGCTTCGACGCGTTTTGCCAGATCGAAGAGGAAGCGGTTCTCAGCCTCGACGTGCAGCACCATGTGATCGCCACCGGCGGAAGCGTTTGCTACGGAGCCGAAGGGATGGCCCACCTCCACCGGCTCGGAAAAATCGTCTTCCTCAAGACCAGCCTGGCCACGTTGGAAAAACGCCTCTCGAACATGGCCACGCGAGGCATTGCACTCAAGCCGGGGCAAAGCCTCGAAGACCTGTTCCACCAGCGGAACGCCCTCTACGCAAAATATGCCGACATCACGATCGACTGCGAAGGGCTCGACGTCGAGCGGATTAGCGAGCGAATTGAAGTCGCTGTCGCGGAGTAGCATCGCGGCGAGCAGGTTTTAAAAGAACTTGTCTAGTCGTGATAGACTCGCTCGGTATTATCACCCTTTTCCTGTACTCTTGTCGACGTTTTTCTCAGTAGTTACTAATCCCCGAGAGTTACGCGGCTTGGCTCTGCGCGAAAGTCGCAGCGTGGCCGTTCTTCCCTTATTTTCTTTGTACCATCACTGCGTCCCACCCCAGTTTTTCACGTGGAAATCGCGCATGCTTGTTCAGTTTTCGCAAATACTCTTTGCAGACTTGGACAATACTTCGTTACAATAGGCGCAAGAACGAATCGCCACAGTGGTGTCTAGAATCAGTGGCACCGATTCCCGCATTGTTAACTATCGACTTGTCTCACTTCGATACTCGGTCGGCGTGCTGCCACTCTCACGTTTGAAGAATCGCAAGAAGGTTTCTTGATGGAAGAAACCGGTTTGAAACCCGATCTCTTGAACCGTCAAATCGGTCTCGCTTAACAGATACATCGCGTGGGCCAACTTCGTTCGACGAATCACTTGGGCTGGGCTTCGCCGCAAGGCTTTCTCGAATCGATTTTCCAGCACGCGTCTTGAAACAGCCACGTTCGCGGCAACGTCGGTCACTTGAATCGGTTCGGCGATCTTCTCTCGAATAAAGTTCATCGCTTGCCGGACGACTTCATCTTCGACGAATAGGTTATCGACCGACATTCGTTCTGCGATTCGGCGGGGGGGAACGAGAATCGGCTGCTCAGGCGCCGGTTCTCCTTGGATCATTCGTTCAAGCAATGCGGCCGCTTGCGAGCCGACACGCCGGGGCGACTGATCGATATACGCGATCGGGACCGGAGACATTGCCGAGATCAATGGGTCGAGTTCTACCGCCAAGATCGCCACATCATCCGGCACCGCGATTCCCAACTGGCGGCACAGCAGGGCAATCTCTTGTCCGATGGCGGTCGTCCAGACCAGCAGCGCGACCGGCTTCGGCAGCGACATCAACCATTCGGCCATCTTGGGATGCTCTTGCCCGATCGTAATCGTCTCGGCATTCGGGGCATGATCGAAACGCTGCACCGCTCGTCCTGCATCGGTCACCGCGCTGACAAACGCTTTCTCGACTTGATCGGAATAGTTCATCCGGGGAGGCGGGCCAACAAAGCCGAAGAAATGCCAGCCACGCTTCAGATAAAACTCGGCGGCCATCTGCCCGCACGCCACTTCGTCGGAGACCACTTTGGGAATGGTCTTGGTATGTTCTCCCAGCCACGAAACATTCACCGCCGGAAGGCCCCGCTGCTCGATCTGTTGGACCAACTCGTCACTCGTTACCCGGCAAATGACGCCTTCGCCACGCCACGATTCCGGGACAACAATCTTCTCGTAAAAACCACGCGGTTCGACCCAGAAATCCCATCCGCCAGCCTCCAACGCGTATTCCGCCACACCGGCTAACACCTGTCGGCTCCAAGCACTCGACGTTTGAACCATCACTGCAATCCGGCGGCGCGTTCGCAGGCTGTCGAGTACCTCTGGAGTGGGCGACTGGGGCTTTTTCGCGTCAGAGTTCATCGCGTCGTCTTGGGAAGAGGCAAAGGAGGCAATCTGCTCGACATCAAGAAATGATGAAGATCAGGGAAGAACACTCAATAAAGTTGACGCAAAACGTCATCGGCTACTCGCCGTTTGCTTTTGCATAATCATCTATGAGCCTAGGCTACTTTGCCAGAATTGACCGGTTCGCTTTTTCTGTCAACAGGTCTCATGCGTTTCCGCCGAACGCGAACGCAACGATCTTGGCCGTCCAAGCAAGCCCATTGCAGCAGGAACGAAAGAGACGCACATGCACTTTGATTTGATTGTCATCGGAGGTGGGATCGTTGGTTTGGGGCATGCCTGGGCCGCGGCGAAGCAAGGGCAACGCGTCGCCCTGTTCGAGAACAACTCAAGAGCGGAAGGGGCCAGCATCCGGAACTTTGGCATGATCTGGCCGGTCGGACAACCGGCAGGTCCCCAACGAGCCCTCGCCCTGCGTAGCCGCACGCTGTGGAAGGAACTCGGCGCGGCGGCTGGCTTTCCGGTACAAGAATGTGGTTCGCTGCACTTGGCCCATCACGAAGACGAAATGGAAGTGCTGAAAGAGTTCGCGCCTTCAAGTGCTGCTGATGGACTGGATATCGAGCTGGTCACACCACAGCAAATCTCTCAGCTGACCCCAGCAGCCAATCAAAACGGTTTACTCGGCGGGCTCTATTCGCATACTGAACTGCGTGTGACTCCCCCAACCGCCATCAGCAGCGTCTCCGCTTTTCTGGCCGATGCCCACCACGTTCAGTTCCACTACGACACTCCGATCACCAAAGTTGAATCAGGCACCGCAATTAGCTCGGATGGTCGCAGCTTCACCGCCGATCGGATCGTGATTGCTACAGGGGCATACTTTCAGCACCTGTTTCCCGAAGCGCACAAAGCAGAGCGACTGTTGGTCTGCAAACTGCAAATGATGCTTTCCGGATCGCAACCGACCGGCTGGCAACTGGGACCACACATCGCCAGCGGTTTGACACTGCGGCATTATCTGTCGTTCCGCGACTGCCCGACGCTGGCCTCGCTGAAAGAACGCATCGCCAACGATAGCCCAGAGCTTGACCGTTACGGTATCCATGTGATGGCGTCGCAAGCCGACGGCGGTGGATTGATTTTGGGCGACTCGCACGAATATGGGGACGACGTCGAGCCAATCGACAAGTCGGAAATCGATGACTTGATGCTTCGCGAACTTCGCAAGATTATCGACGTCCCGAACTGGAACATTGCCCGGCGGTGGCATGGTTTCTACGCCAAGCATCCATCGCAGATGTGTTTCGTGCGGGAAGTTTGCCCCGACGTGTTGGTCGTCAATGGCTTCGGCGGCAACGGCATGACGCTGTCGCTGGCGTTCGCCGAATCGATCATCAATCACTGGAAAGACTCTGCTCAATGGCACGCGGTGCAAACCACCAACTAAGCCACCGGCAACGCTCGCACTTGAGCAGTCCCTTCCCTCGACGACAATCTCCGAAGCAAAGACGACTCGATGACACGCACCCTCCTGACGCTCGCCGCACTGCTGATCTGGCCCCTTTCGTTCGCCGCCGCCCACGAAGGGCCTGATCCCCTGGCTCGCTGGCGATTCGATGCCGATTCAATGGTCGCAGAAAAGAACCATGCTCGCTTGCGAGCCCGACGCGGCCCCGACGGCAAGATCATCGGCAAGCATCAAATCTTGGGCGAAAAATACGATCAGACGATCTTCCTTTCTGGAGGGCAGTCAGGCATCGAGCTTGCCGAAGATTTCCGCACTGTTGAGAAGTATCTGCCGGAAGAATCGCTCACGATCTCGGCGGTGGTCTCGGTCGATCGCCCGGAAGAATGGGGCGGACTGCTGGGCGTGATCCAAGACAACGGCTCGAGCGAGTTTGGCTGGCTGCTGGGATACAACCAATCGACGTTCACGTTTGCCCTGCGTGGAAAAGAGGGCCCTGACAAGCTGACCTACTTGGAAGGAAACACAAAGTACGAAGCGGGCAAGCTGTACCACGTGGTGGCCGTTTACGACGGCAAAACAATGCAGCTGTACGTGAACGGTAAACTGGATGCGGAGAGCGACCAGCAGTCTGGCGCGATTCACTATCCCGATTCGGCGCCATTCATGATGGGCGCGTACCGCGATGCGAACGAGTTTCACGGGCACCGGGGACGGATTCGGGAAGTCGTGCTGTACGATCTCGCCGCGAAAAAGGCCTGGGTCGAACATGACTACGAGCACAACGCCGCCCTGGCCGCGAAAGAGCCTGTCGAAATCACCGAGCCGCTCGACTTCGTGATCGATCCGTACCTTCAGTTCGGCACGCAGAACACTATGACGGTGATGTGGCGAACCAATCGGCCTGGCATGTCGACGCTATTCTATGGCGAGACGGCCGAGTGCCCTCAGCGAATTGACGTGGCCGATTTGAACACGCTGCATGAGATCCAAATTGAAGGACTACAGCCGGAGACGCAATACTTCTATCGCACCGAAACGCGACTGAACGAACAAGATGAGCCACTGCGAAGCGACGTCGCGACATTTCAAACGGCCGTGAAGCGTGACACGCCGTTCGCGTTCGCAGTGATCAGCGACACGCAAGGTAACCCAACGGTCAGCGGCAAGATTGCCAATTTGGCGTGGGATCAGCGGCCCAGTTTTCTGCTGCACCCTGGCGATCTGGTCGATACCGGGACGGTTGAGTCGCACTGGACGCATCACTTCTTCCCGAGCATGAATCCGCTGATTCGTCACGTTCCGTTCTATCCAGTTTTGGGCAATCACGAACGGAACGCACAGTATTACTACGATTACGTTTCGTTGCCGAAGCCAGAGTATTACTACGAGTTCCGCTTTGGGAACGCACACTTCTTCATGATCGACTCGAACCGTAATCTCGACCCCGAGTCCGAGCAGTACAAGTGGTTGGAAAACGCCCTGTCCGAATCGGACGCGACTTGGAAGTTCGTTTGCCACCATCACCCGCCCTATTCATCGGACGAGAACGACTACGGCAATTTGTGGAAGACAAACAAGGGAACGCGGGGCGACTTGAACGCGCGGCAGTTGGTTCCGCTGTACGAGAAGTACCATGTCGACATCGTTTGGAATGGGCATATCCACTCGTACGAACGAACCTGGCCGATCTTGCAGAATCAGGCCGTGCGAGCCGGAGCTCCGATCTACATGATCACCGGAGGTGGTGGCGGCTCGCTGGAAACGCCCGGTCCGATTCGACCGTTCTTCATGAACACCGTTCGCCGCGGACATCATTACGCGATGGTACGTATCAATGCGACCACACTCGAATTCCAGGCCTACGACATCGAGAACCGTATGTTCGATCAACTGGTGATCGAAAAGCATGACGCGATTGAACGTGACGACATCGTCGACTAAGAAGTGTAGACCGCCACGCCATCTTCGTGGAATTCGCCTTTCGGTTTAGGAATCGGCGTCGGCTGTTGCTTGCGGCATGGCCACTTCAGTACCGCCGGATTTGCCATCACCATGTGGGCGGTCGGCACGAATGTCAGCGCGAGCATCGTCGCTCCGACCACGCCGCCGGCAATGGAAATGGCCAGTGGCGGCCAGAAACCGCCCCCGGCCAAAACCAACGGCAGGAAACCCACGACAGTGGTCGCAGTGGTAGCCACGACGTGCCGCGTCGCACGCATGACCACATTTCGGACGGCGATCGGATCGCCTGATTTCGCTTCATCGTTCTCTCTTAAGGCAGCCAACACCACGATGGAATCGTTAATCGCAATCCCGATAAGCCCCATCGTGCCGACGATCGCCATGAAGCCAAACGGAAACCCAAAGATCCACAGTGCTGCGAGCCCAAGCCCCACCGAGAAGAACCCTACACCACCGATCAGCGATGCGGCGCGGAACGAGCTGAACGAAAGCACCAGCGTGGCAACCATCAACACCATCAGCACGCCGACGCTGGACATCAAGTTGCCGACCGCCTGATTACGTCCGTTCGCTTCGCCCCCCAAACCCATGCGGTAACCATCGGGAAATTCAAACCCGGCGGCATCAAGCCGAGCTTGCAGTTTCGCAAGCACCACCGACGGCAAAACGCCTGCTTGAACGTACGCTTTGACTTCATTCATGCGCAAGTTATTCAGCCGCGTGACCGCCGAGATCTCTGGCTTCAACTCCAACGCCCCGATCGCCGAAAACGGAATCGTGTTCAGCTTCCCATCGCCGCGATTATTCGGCGAAACCAAGTCGAGCGAGGCAATGTCGCTGAGGGCCGCGCGGTACGCTTTCGGCAGGCGAACACGCACCGGAAGCTCTTCCGTTTCTTCAAGAACCGTACCTCCCACGGCTCCTTCGGTGGCGGCCGCCAACTGCTGAGCCACTTGGGCATGACTCAGCCCTGCCAGGCGAGCCTTTTCTTCATCGAGCACCAACGCGAACTTCGGCAGGTCGTCTCCCAAATCGCTCCGCGTGTGGGTCACCTCCGGAATCTTGGCCAATTCCGCGCGGACTTCTTCGCCCAACGATCGCAAGACGTTCAAGTCTGGGCCGAACAATTGAAGCTCGACAGGGGCATCGAACGGAGGCCCTTGCTCCAGCTGTCGAGCCAATACGCGGGCTTCGGGCACTTGATGGTCGAGCTCGCGCTGAAGCTCGTTGATCACCTCGGCCGCCCCTTCCGCGGAACGCAACTTCACGATGGCCTGGCCATACGGAGCATTGTTCTCCCGCCGCCGCACAATGTTGTAATAGAAGGAAGGAGCACTTTCGCCGAGAATCCAATCAATTCCGGTCACCTCTGGATGACGCTTGGCAATCTGGCTGATCTTCTTCGCCGTCAGTTCCGTCTGAAAGATCGAAGCCTGCGGTGGAAGCTCTAACTCAATTTGAAATTGATTCCGATCCGCCGGCGGAAAGAACTGCTCCGGCAACAGCCGTGCCTGAACAAAACCGAAGATCGGCAACATCACGGAAAGCCCCAAGCTCAAAATCGGTCGGGCCAACAGGAAGTCGATCGTATTTCGCCACAGCGTTGCCAGTCGAGGACTATGAAAACCAACCGACCACCAGTGCGAACGCTTCGATCCATCTGCCGTATCGGCGAAGATCGCTGCCAGCGCCGGAGTAACTGTCATCGCAAGCATCAACGAACTGGCAATTGCCAACATCACGCTGATGGCGATCGTACCGACAAACTCGCCGGCCGGGCCAGGCATCAACGCGATCGGAGCAAACGCCAACGCGGTTGTCAGCGTGCTTCCCAGAAGTGGAATCGCGAGATGCCGCGTTGCTTCACCGACGGCGTGACCCGGCGAATCTCCCTCTTCCATGCGCACTTTCACTTCGTCGACCATCACAATGGCGTTGTCGATCAACAGCCCCAGGGCGATGATCAGCCCAGTGATCGACATCTGGTGCATCGGGATCTCCATGAAACGCATGCCGGCCAGCACCATGAATGCCGAGAGGGGCAACGCGGTTCCCACGACGATCGCGCTTCGCCAACCCATCAGCACAAAAATAACGCCGACAACCGCCGCCCCACCGATGGCCAGGTTCCACAACAAGTTCGTCAGACGCGCCTCGACGTAGGGACTTTGCTCGAACATTCGAGACAACTGCACGCCGCGTGGCAATTGCGATTCGAAGTCGTCGATCGCATTTTGCGCGTCGACGTTCCACAGATCGAGACGATAGTCGCTACGAACCAATGTTCCGACGGTGACCGCCGGAAGATCGTCGATGATGGCCAACTGCCGTGGCGGCTGCATGATTCCTTTGTTCACGCGGGCAATGTCGCCCAGACGCACAAACTTGCCGTCGCTTCCAAACTGAATCGGCGTCGCGGAAATGCGGTGGATTGAATCAAGTTCGCTGTCGACTTCCATCAGAAAGTCCGCTTCGTCGGAACGAACTTGCCCGGCCGAAAGCTTCGCATCGCTGGCACTCAACTGCTGGGCGACATCTGCCGCCGTCAAACCAATACTGGCCAGCTTCGCGGGATCGACTTCCACCGCGATCTCTTCCTGCGGCTCGCCAAACATCTCGACATCTTCCGTGCCAGGGATCGCGCGAAGGCGATCTTCCAGTTGCTCGGCCAGACGCAGCAAAATCGCATAGCTCGGATCACTTTCCTGCGTCCACTTGAGCGCGACGATCGACGCATACGCTTTCGTGGTAATCATCTCGATGTCAGGCTCGCCGACACCTTCTGGGAATCCGACTTGAGCATCGTCGATTTTGTCGCGGATGCGCGACCAGATTTCGCCAACTTCATAGACATCGTCGCGAAGCTCAATCACCATCGACGAAGCGCCGGCCCGGCTAGTCGAACGGATCTCTTTGATCTCTTCGACCTCCTGCAGTTCTTCTTCCAATCGATCGGTGACTAGCACCTCGACACGATCGCCGCGTGCCCCTGGGAAAAGCGTTGTCACAATCGCGAAGCGCGGAGTCAGCGTCGGGTCTTCCAACCGCGGCAGCACGAAGTAAGAAGACAAACCGGCCACACAGATCACCGCGATGGTCAGCACCAACAGGCGTTTGTCGTAATAGAATTTGTTGAACATCGATTCCCCCATCGCCTCGCTAGTTGGACGTTGCCCCGACTTCAACTTCCATGCCTGGCACCAATCGATTCACGCCTCGAGCGACGACTTGATCGCCGGCGACAAGCGTGCCGCGGACGAACGACTGTTCGCTTTCGCTATGAATCACCTCCACGGCGCGGCGTTCAATGATGCGATCCTCTTTCACGACGTAAACCGACCACAGGCCGCGCGATCCTTGCAGCAGCGCGGAATTCGGAAGCCAGAAGCCATCGGCGTTTCGCTCGGTGGCCAGTTCCATTCGCACGACCTGGGCTGGGACCCAGCCTTGCGAGGATTCGGCGTCGAGCGTCAGGATGACGGTTTGTGTTCGCGTGGCCGGATCGAGCTCGGGAACCACCCCCGTCACCGTCGCAAGACGCGACTGTTGACTGACGGTGATCGGACGTTCTTCTTTCACCCCCAGCGTGGCAGCCGCTTCGGGAGGCAACCCGAACCAGGCCTCCAGCGGCTGGTCTTGAACGATGCGAAAGACCGTTTGCCCTTGATTGACCACGGAGCCTTCATCCATGTTGCGCTGGGCAATCACTCCTGCGAACGGCGCGACAAGTCGCGTGTCCTCTTGTTCATGACGCAAATCGACGAGTTGCGCTTCGAGCCCCGCAACGCGGGCCCGTTGGGCCTCGATCTGTTCGACGCGGGTTCCTTCCTTCAATTCAGCTAACCGACTTTTCGCCGCATCGAGTCGGCCGAGTGCGGCGTCAGCACCGTAGATCGAATCGTCGAGCGTTTCCTGCGAGATAGCACTTCGCTGGATAAGTTGCTCGCGGCGTTTGCGGTTGGCTTCCTGAAACTGATGTTCGGCGGTTAGCTGCCGCACTTCCGCTTCGGCCGCGGCGATGACCTCTGGGCGGGGTCCGGCAATCAGTTCTTTCAGAACCGCGGCTTGCTGGTCTCGCTGGGCTTCGGTTTGCAAGATTCGCGCCGAGAGATGTCGATCGTCGAGCACCGCCAGGACTTGGCCTGCTTCAACACGATCGCCTTCGTTGGCGTTGAGCTGGGTAACTTTGCCGGGGGTTTCGAAGCTGAGATCGCTTGTTTTGGCAGCGACCAAGACGCCGGTGAAGCTGCGGCTGGCGGCGTAGGCCGATTGCGGGGTGATCGTAACTACTTCGACAGGAAGAGGTTCCGCCGTGGGCGTAGGGGCCGGAGCGGCGGCGGCAAACGGGTTGTTCCATGTTGCCACTAAAGCAACTATCGCGACCAAGACTCCCGCGATAGCAATACGGCCCGTCCAAAGTTGACGCTTCGTCCACTTTTGGCCAAAAAAAGACTCACTGCTGGGCGAGTAGCTGCTGATATTCATCGGCAAAGGTCTCCGTCAGGGCCTTCTCGAAAACCGCTTCGTAGTCATGGTCGGTCGATAACGCTTTCCAACCGAAACCGTCTAACATGTGGTTGATGCAACCGCGAATTGCTAGCGTCGGGTCGTCAATTCCGAGTTCCATCAGCGAACCGCTGGTCGACATCAGTGTGAACGACCCGAAATTGATCGCCCACATCCCGAAAACCAGATCTTCCGGCGTCACCGGCCCCGGCAGTTCGAGATCGCCTTGCGAGACGGCGTCACGCACGATTCCGGCGACAATTCCCATGCATGCCTGTTCGCAGGTACGCATCACATTCTGCCGATTCTCCGAGGTTTTTTCCCAAATCGACGTGATACGAACCACTTGTTCGACATGGAAATGGCTCGGGTAAAGTCGCACGAACAACTCGCACGCAACCGCAATGGCGGTCAGTCGCTCTCGCGAGGCGCCCCGGAAAAGCGAAGCCCTTTGAAAGAGCGCCGTTCTTTTCTTCTGGGTCTCGACGGCGAGCGCCATAATAATGTCTTCTTTGTTGGGAAAATGCCGATAAACGGTCCCCTTCCCGTACTCAACCGCTTCGGCGATGCGATCCATGCTGAGCCCTAAATAGCCATCCTGCAGCAACATTTCACGTGCGACAGAAAGGATTTTGGCTTCGCGCTCTTGGATTTCGCGCTGTTTTCGGCTGAGGGTGTTCATCTCGGTTACATTTTGGACGGTTCGTCCATTTCCTGCAAGTGAATTTTAGGTTGTTTTCTTCCCAATCGGTTGAAAGCTGGGGCAGACTTCTCAGAAACTCTTACTAAAGTCCGTGTACACTCTGGTACAATAACATCGTACGCACTGCCAAGCGGCTCGCCCAGCCCTTTACGCCCCCTGAAGTGGGCATTTCTTGACGTTCACAGCAAGCGGGCCAATTCTAGCTGCATCCCCTCTGCCGGACTGTTACAATCAGACCCGTTCTTTTCTCGAATTGATCTTCACTTATCCGTCGACTATTCACGCTAAAGGTTCTTGGAATGATTCCATCTGCCCGATCGCTGACTTGTTTTGCTTGGATCACGCTTAGCTGCGTGCTGTTTCCGCTTTCTACGATCGACGCTGGGGAACCGACCGGAGCATTGGCCAAGTATGCCGAGAACCGAAACTGGGTTGATGACACGGGAAAGTTTCAGATTGGTGGCAAGCTGAAATCTGCCACGGCAGAAGAAGTACAAATACAGAAGACTGACGGACGCGTGATTACCGTTCCGCTGGCTAAGCTGAGCGAGAAGGATCAAACGTTCATCCAGGAATTCTTGAAGGCAGAGTCGGCTCAAAGCGATCCGAGCAATCCGTTTGCTGGCGGCGAGGTTCCCAATCCATTCGCCGGAGGGACGCCTGTCCGATCGCCCGCCGCGATGCCAACCCAACCGCAGAAGAGCTTGAGCGGCGAGTCGCAAGGCTCGCTCCCACGTAAAGTCAATGCCATCTCCGCCGGAGCGCGACCGCTGAGTCTTGCTCCTGGTCGAGAGTTCTGGTCGGTCAGCCCGCCGGTCGCGTTGCCGAAGCTTGATTTGCCCGATGCGATTGTTTCGCTGCCGATCGGCAAACCATTCTTTGCGAAAAGCGCGATGATGGCAGCTGGTCGTGGCCCGAAAGTTTTCGTGAACGTCTATCAAGAAGGTCGCAAGCCGGAAGAGAATTACGGCAACTTCATGATTTACGACGCCAAGACACAGCAAAACTCGGACATGATTCACTTCGACGATTCCTATCGTCTTGCCGCGGTTGCTCCGAATGCGGCGAAGATTGCGGCGGTGCATATCGAAGGGTGGGATACCGGCAACGACATGGCCATTTTTCAAGTCGACGGCCACACGATCACGCCCCTTTATCAGTTCACCGTTGGGGGCGGAAAGTGGAAAGAGTTTGTTTCGGCCACGTTCCTGGGCAACGACCGCCTGGCGGTGATCACCAAGGACAAGCAGCTAACGTTCTGGGATCTCAGCGGCCCGGCGCCGAAGGCTCAGTTCCGGGGCGAGCTGCAACATTCGCAGAACGTCAGCTTCTCGCCGCTAGGCGAATTGATGGCCTATCCGGCGAAAGAGAACATCGGCTTTCTCGATACGGCCACCGGAAAGATCGTCGGTAGTATTACGCCAGGCTCTTCGGTCTATCGTGTCGCGATGTCGGCGGACGGAAGTAAAGTTGCCGCGAAGCTGCTCGACAAGTTGGCCATCTATAACATGCAAGATGGTTCGCCGATCAACACCGTGCCGGTCTCGAAGACTGGCGACGCAGAACTGAAATGGGTCGGAGACTTCCTGCAAGTCGACGAGACCGTTTACGATGTCGAGCGTGGTCTGCCGCTGTGGACGTATGGGGCCCGGCCAACGGCGAAAGACATGTACGACGATCGCATGTTCGCGTTCTTTGCCGACAAGCAGTCGAGCACGCTCACGATCAATCGGTTGCCGCACGAAGCGGCGATTCTTTCGGCCGACTCGGTCGATCCAAACACAATTTACGAACTCGCCCCTGGTCGTTCGGTGCGTGTCGTCACAAGTTTTACCGGCTTGAAAGCGGAAGACGAATCGGCGTTTCTTTCCGCGGTCGATGCCAAGCTGCGAAGCAAGCAGTGGACGCGCAACGACACGTCCGACATTGTGCTGGAACTATCGGTCAAGCCTGGCGCGGAGAAGGAAGAAGAATACGTCACGCAAGAGTCGCGTTCGATCGGCGGTGTCGTGCTTCCGCCCCGTCCGTTTAGCCCGCTGAATCGTCCGACAGGTCCTACCGAGAAAGTCAAATATCGCCCTTGGATTCACTCTCTGGTGATCAAGAAAGGGAACGACGTGCTTTACAAAAGCGACTATGCCCGCGGTGCCCCGAGCAACTTCCGCACGGAAGATGGCGAGTCGACGCAAGCGGCGCTTTTGAAGTTGATCAATCCCGATCCTCAATGGGTCGGCCGGCTTCAGCCCCCCAGCTATTTGCTGCGTGCCGATATGAAAGATGGCCTGGGCAAATCGAACATCACCGCGTCAGGGTTGAATTAGATACGCACGAATTGCATCCAATTCTTTTGTCATTCTGGTGTTTTTCGTTAGGCTGACGGTAACGGAGTTTTGTGTCAGATCCTACTTGTCGCTAACCTGGACTCTCTCCCATGCGCTACCTGACTGGATGGCTCGCCGCTGCGATTTTGCTTGTCGGTAACGTTGGTATTATTTTCGCTCAACCGCCGGCGAACGATCCCGAAGCGCGGATCGACGAACTGTTGACCTACCATCGCCCGGTACTCGACCAATACCTGTCTGGCGAAGATCACTTTTTTGACGGGAAAACGTTTTCGCAGCTGCCTTCCGAATTGTCGAGGGCGATTGAAAACGGCAGGGCAACAACAAACGATCCCAACATCGTCGCGAGCCTTATGAAGATATTGACTTCGCCGGCAATGCATGATGAATCGCGACTTCACTACCTCTATACGGTAGCTGGCTGGCAACATGCCGCCGGCAACCAAACAGCCGCACATCAAACGCTTCGCGATGCGGCACAACTTCTTTTGCAACTTCGTCAGCAGCCAGACTATTCACTCGACAATCCGATCTGTGGTATCAGCACGGCCCAAGGAGAACGTTTGGCCTATCACATGGTCACCTTGGGCAGCCCCGACGCCGATGTCTTGCTGGCGAAGAAAATCGCGGGGCCATCTCGTACGTATCAGACCAGTGGTGCCTGCGCGACGCATTGTGCGGAGAAAGGACGGCATGAATTGGCTCAGGCCTGGATCGACTGGGAAACCGACGCTGGACGCCATTTGCACTCGCTGGCGAGCGTTGCCATGGCCTACTTTCAAAGTGGGGACATTCCGCGTGGAAAGGAATTTGTGGAGCAGATGCTCCTCACGCTGAACGCCGACGACTTTGACGCCGACAGAAACTATAACCTAGATGCTTGCCAAAACGTAATCGTCACACTTCATCAAAACGGCGAAATCGAGTTGGCCGAACAGTTGATGGATGCGTACGAAAAGCGATCGCAGTACGCTTCTTCTTCGCTGTGGTATGCAGGCGGGCTGTTGGTCATCGGTGAGAATGAGCGAGCAGAAAAGGTGATCGACCAGTTTGTCGCCACCTACGAACCGACCGGCTACAGCTATGAAGCGTCGTTCTACACATTCGATGAAGAAACACGACTGGTAATTGCCAAGGCCCATACGTTAAGCCAGCGGCTCGCGTTCTACGGAATGTACGACGAGGCGATCGAATTGGTGGAACGCATCCCTGAGACCAAGCCACAGCGTCTCGATTTAGTCTCCAAGGTTTGCAATCAGATGTTGGCCGATGGAACCGCCGAGTCGCGAGCGTTTGCGGTTGAAGTATTGACTCGGAATGCGCCGCATGCGGTACATATTTCCAAGATACCTGAACAGAGCCAACAAGACGCCCAAACTTATCTGCTGGCGTTCGCGACCACGCTGGGGGAAGCCGGTGCGTGGGACGTGTTAGATAAGACCGTTGTCCCCGAACTTAGCGAAGAGCATGCGAAACGCTTGACGCGCCATTTGAGATGGCAGTCGGACAACATTGGCCTCAGTCTTCCGGAGAAGCTCGCGCGGTTTGTCACCCCAGTGACGGACCCTGTCGAAAAGTTTCACGCGCTTGCGTCGCTACGTCACTCGACGAAGAATACCGACGAGAAACGGAAACTATTCGCCATGATGCGATCTTTGCCGGGGGATCACGCCGAGTGGCTCGCCGGTACGTTGACGACCGTTGCCAGCGAGCAGTACGCTGCCGGCGACATCAACGAGGCAGAACAAACATGGGCAGAGGCGCGGGCGGAGATTGACAAGATCGCGTCGCCTACTGATCGCGCAGATACGCTTCGCAGCCTGGCAATCTCGACGTGGCTATCAGGGCAGAGCAAGCTGGCTCGACAAGCGAGCGAAGACCTGGCGAACTTGTTGTGGGAAATTCGTGATCAAGAGATCGATCGGTTGGCAATTACGAAGCGGTACGGCCTGGTGGAAGATGCGAAGCTACTGTTGACGCATGTTTCCAAAGATTAGGCCCTGCGAGTAGATGGTTCGACCGCAGAGCCGCGCGGCATTCACTTAATTGCTACGTCGTGCGGCACGGTAGTCGCGGGGAGACATCCCCGTTGCGCGCCGGAATTGCCGAGTAAAGGCGCTTTGATCCGCGTAGCCTGCTTCCATGGCAATCTGCGAGATTGACTCGTCCGATGTGCGAAGTCGGCGTTGGGCCAAATCGATCCGCAGCTTCAATAGCCACTGCCCGGTGGTCAGACCGAACACGCGTCGCATGCGGCGATCGAGTTGATAAGGGGACATCTCGGCGATCTCGGCCAGTTCCGACACGCTCGGTGGGTTGTCGAGATGGGCCTCAGCGTGATTGATGGCGTCGATCACATGTTGGTATTCGTCGGTCGCCAGGTCAGGCAGACGCAAGTCTTGCGAAACGCCGACGAGCCCAACGACGTCTCCGTTTTTGTTTCGCAGTGGAAGCTTGCTCGTTAAACACCAGCCAACGTCGCGCGTGGCATAGAAGTGCAGTTCTAACTGCCCGACAAGGGGCTGCCCTGAGGCGAGCACTTTACGGTCCTGGTCCTCAAAACTTTGCGCAAGTGGCGGTCTTAAGACCTCGCCAGGCGTACGTCCGATCAGGTCGGCTTTCTCGTGGGCTCCGCAGCGTTGCACGAGCGTGTTGTTGACGACGAGGTACTGCCCCTGGGTGTTTTTGATGAAAAACACAATGTCCGGCAGATGGTCGAACAGTTCTTCGCCGGTGAACGGTTTGTCGAGTTGGCCTAGGATTTCATGAATCTGGGGGATCATTGGTTCTCCTCAAACTATGCGCAAATTCCAGTCGGTGTTGGAGCGTTTGTCAAGACAATTCCCAGCATTTGGCGGTATGATGGGGGAAGTTCATCCGTCAGAGTGAATCATTTAACGAACCGAGAAGCGCAGTGACCGATAAATCCCAAGTATTCCGCGGCTGTATTCCTGCCTTGATGACCCCTTGTTCGGCCGATGGAACGCCTAATTTCGAGGCCTTGGTGGCGAAGGGAAAAGAGCTGGTCGGCTTGGGAATGTCCGGAGTCGTTTACTGCGGTTCGATGGGGGATTGGCCGCTGCTGACCGACGCCCAGCGGCAGGAAGGGGTCAAGCAGCTCGTCGATGCTGGCGTTCCCGTCGTCGTTGGGACTGGCGCACAAAATCCGAAGCTCGCCGCGGAACATGCGGCGCACGCCAAGCAGGTTGGTGCCGCAGGGTTGATGGTCATTCCCCGGGTGCTTTCCCGCGGTACATCCAAAGTGGCCCAGCGCGATCACTTCTCGGCCATTCTGACCGCTGCTGGTGACTTGCCTTCGGTGATTTACAACAGCCCTTATTACGGATTCGAAACGAAAGCGGACTTGTTCTTCGATCTCCGTCGCGAGTTCTCGAACCTAGTCGGGTTCAAGGAGTTTGGTGGTTCGAACTCGCTGACCTACGCAGCGGAACACATCACCGGGACCAATCCTGACTTGGTGTTGATGGTCGGCGTCGACACCCAGGTCTACCATGGTTACCTTCGCTGCAACGCCAAAGGGGCTATCACCGGGGTCGGCAATGCGTTGCCAAAAGAAATTTTACGGCTGGTCGATCTGTGCGAGAAAGGGGCGGCGGGTTGTGCCGAGTCGCGCAAGCTGGCATGGGAACTGAACGAAGCGTTGACGGTGCTTTCGACGTTCGACGAAGGTCCTGACCTGGTGCTGTATTACAAGTACTTGATGGTCCTGGAAGGAAACCCAGAATACGAACATCACTTCAATGCGACCGACAAGCTAAGCTCGAGCCAGCGCGAAACGTTGAAGGCTCAGTGGGAACTGTTCCGAAATTGGTGGGACTCGTGGCCAGGCTCGAAGGGTTAAGCACGTTTCCTCCTCCCTGCCCTTGTTTCTTTAAAACCCCAACGCCCGCATGATCAAGTCGTCGCATCCCGAAAGTGTGCTTATCGTCGGTTCCGGCATCGTCGGCATCGCGTGTGCGCATTATTTGTCCGAACAAGGGATGGATGTCACCGTCATCGATCGGTCGACCATCGCGGGTGCCTGTTCACATGGGAACTGCGGCTACATTTGCCCAAGCCACGTGCTGCCGCTGACCGAGCCGGAAGCGATTCGCACCGCGGTCAAGTCACTCTTTCAGCCAAGTGCCCCCTTCCGTGTCAAACCACGTTTTAGCCCGGCGATGTGGAACTGGATGTGGCAGTTCGCACGGCGCTGCAATCATCGACAGATGCTGACCGCTGGCGAAGCCCTCAAGGCGATCTTGGATGCGTCGATGCAAGAGTATCGCCGATTGGTCCCTCAGCAGTCGCTCGACTGCGAATGGAAAGAGACCGGGCTGCTGTACGTATTACAAACCGAAAAAGGCATGAAGTCGTTCGCCGAAACGGATCGCTTTCTGACCGAGCATTTCGGCGTGTCGGCGCAGCGGATTGAGGGTTCCGAACTTTCAACGTTCGATCCCGCATTTAACGATAACCTGGCCGGAGCATTCCATTACACCGGCGACGCATCGGTTCGCCCAGACCGATTGAACGAGAACTGGAGCACCAAGCTGAAAGCACGCGGCGTGAAGTTTCTCGAGCGATGCGAACTACTCAACATCGAGAAGCAGCATGGTCGCATCGTGCAACTGCATACATCGCAAGGCGTGCTGAAAGCGGACCAGTTTGTCATAGCGACCGGGGCTTGGAGCACGCAGCTCGGTAAAGCGCTCGAATGTCGCATTCCGATTGAGCCTGGCAAAGGGTATTCGGTGACGATGTCACGGCCTGATCCTTGCCCGAAGTATCCGATGCTTCTGCCGGAACACAAAGTAGGCGTTTCGCCCTTCGATGGTGGCTATCGCCTGGGATCGATGATGGAGTTTAGCGGCTACGACGAATCGATTCCGCAGCGTCGAATCGATCAGCTTCGCAAGTCGGCCGAACCCTATTTGAAAATGCCAGCCACTGCCGAGACGCAGCAAACATGGTATGGCTGGCGACCGATGACGTGGGACAGCTTGCCCATCATTGGGCGGACGCCACGTCTGAAGAACGCTTTCCTGGCGACGGGGCACAATATGCTGGGGCTTAGCATGGCAACTTCGACCGGAAAGTTAGTTGCTGAGCTTATGACGCAGATGCCGACTCATATCGACGCGGAACCCTATTCACCACTTCGTTTTGCTTAGATATCTTGCCGCGGGACTGAGATTTCTTGCGAAGTCGTGCCTGAACGGGGTAAACTTTTCAAGTAGAATAGAGCGTCTTGCCCCTAGATCCCTCCAACCTCCTACTATTGCTTGCTAGAGGTGCCCCTTGAAACGAGTAGCCCCCTCGTGTCTGCGTATGTTCGCAGTTGCGACTGTTTCACTTGCGGTTTTCAGCACGTTGTTCAGCGTTGCACGCGCGGCTGATGATCCGAAACGACCTGACCGCAACGTTATCTTCTTTATCACCGACGACGAAAGTCCAACGCTTGGGTGCTATGGCGATAAAGTTGCCGTCACACCCACGATCGACGCGTTGGCGGCCGATGGAACGCTGTTCCGCAATGCATTCGCGACCACGGCCAGTTGCAGTGCCAGTCGATCGGTGGTGATGAGTGGACTTCATAACCATATGAACGGTCAGTATGGCCACACGCATCACTTCCATAAGTTCTCTTCCTATCACGACGTCGTCAGCCTGGCACTACCACGACTGATGGCCCAGGCCGGATATCGAACGGCACGCTGCGGCAAGTATCACGTTGCTCCTGAAGCGGTCTTTCATTTTGAAACGACGATTCCCGGCAACACACGATCGCCGGTCGAGATGGCTGACAATTGCGAAGCGTTCATTACCGCCTCCAGCGACAAGCCATTCTTCCTTTACTTCGCCACGAGCGATCCTCATCGTGGCGGCGGCGTCGATAAGACATCGGAACTGGAGTTGAAACCAAACCTGTTTGGTAACAAGCCGAACAAGAAGGCTTACCCCGGCATCGAAGAAGTCTTTTATGACCCTGCCGAAGTGCCGATTCCAGAGTTTCTGCCAGACACGCCTGATACCCGAGAAGAGCTTGCCCAGTACTATCAATCGGTTTCGCGAATCGATCAAGGCTTGAAGCGATTGGTCGACATCTTGAAAGACGCTGGTCTGTACGACAAGACGATGATCGTTTTTACCGCGGACCATGGCATGGCCTTCTCTGGCGGCAAAACGACGGTGTACGAAGGGGGCCTGCGAGTTCCTTTTGTCGTGCGAAATCCTTACGAAAAGAATCGCGGAGTCGACACGGATGCGATGATCAGCCACGTCGATATCACCCCGTCGCTGCTTGACTTCGCAGGTGCTTTGGACCGAGAAGCCAGCCGTCCAAAGAATCCAATCAACGCCAACAAGTTCTGGAAGGAACGTGGCGAAGCGTTGGAAGAGAACCGCAACGGAGCCAACAAATTTGTCGAATATCACGGCAAGTCTTGGATTCCACTGCTGGGCGATCCGGAAGCTCGTACGCACGAAGATATCTTCGCTTCGCATACCTTCCATGAAATTCAGATGTATTACCCGATGCGTGTCTATCGCGACAAGCGATTCAAGTTGATTTGGAACATCGCTCACAAGCTCGATTATCCCTTCGCTTCCGATTTGTGGGCTGCTTCCAGTTGGCAAGCTCAGCTGAAGAAGGGCGAAGATGCTCCGTACGGCACGCGAACCGTTGGCGAGTACATCCAACGTCCTGAGTTCGAGTTGTTCAACATGGAAACCGACCCACACGAGTCGTTGAACCTGGCCAACGATCCTGCTTACGCCGAAGTCTTGGAAGAGTACAAAGCCAAGCTGAAAGCGAAGCAGAAAGAGCTGAACGATCCTTGGATCATGAAGTGGAGCTACGAGTAAGCCCCGTTCCGCTTTGTCGAAATGCACGACGAAAGGCCCTGCGATTTCAGTTCGCGGGGCCTTTTTTATGCGCGGCATGACCAAACTCGCAAAGAATTCCAGAAATATACGCGAGAAATATTTCTGCCGATTGAGTTTGTGAATGATCTTTGCGATTATGATCCCCGCCCTGTGCCGCCTGGCGGTGAACTCTCGTGAAATGCCCCGAATTGAAACCTCCTCATGCCCTGTCTTCGGAATTGCTCTGCCCTCTTCTGGCTGCTTTTGACGGCTTTGGTTCCTGTTTCGCTTTGCCAAGCGGAAACGACGCTTGACTGGAAACAGCTACCTGATCTGCCGAACGAGTTAGGTGTCGCGGGACCCTTTGTAGGCGTGAGCAACGACGCGATGATTGTTGCTGGCGGAGCCAATTTTCCGCGTCCCGTTTGGGAGTCGAACAAGCAGTGGGTCGACACGATACATGTGCTGACGAAGAACGGCAACGATTTCCAATGGCATGATGGCGGAACCCTCCCTCGGCCGACTGGATATGGAGCGTCTGTTTCCACCGATCGCGGCGTGCTGTGCATTGGCGGCAATAATGCCGACGACGTCTTTGCGGAGGCTTACTTCCTGGTTTGGACCGGCAACACGATTCATCAGATTCCTTGCGCCCCCCTGCCCCAGCCGATCGTCTATGCTCAGGCCGCCCAGATCGGCACGAAGGTTTACGTTGCATGTGGTCAAGAGAAGCCGGAACTTGCCAGTGCAACGACGAACTTGTGGTCGCTCGATCTTGCGCAGGCAGGCGAACCAGATACGTTCACCTGGGAAAAGCTTCCGCCACTGCCAGGCGCGTCACGCTCGTTCGCATTGGTCGCTACGCAGCATGATGGATTTCATGATTCACTGTACGTTATCGGTGGCCGACGTGAAGAGAATGGTGAAACGGAGTTTCTCAAGGACGTCTGGCAGTACAACCCTAAATCAAAGCAGTGGCGACGACGCCAAGACGCGCCTCAAGTGATGATGGCAGGCGAAGCGATCGGTGTCGGACAAAGCCATGTCTTTGTGCTGGGTGGTGCCGACGAAGCCAACTGGGGCCGCGAAGATGAGTTGAAGGACGACCACCCAGGTTTTCCCAAAGAAGCATTCGCCTATCACACGATTACTGACGCATGGACTTCGCTCGGTTCGATCCCGGAGAATGTCGTCACGACGCACGCGGTGGCGTGGAATGGGGACATCATCTTGGCAAGTGGCGAAGTCCGCCCTCGCGTCCGATCGCCTCACATCTGGCAAATCGATGTCGCAGCATCTGGCAAAAGTTTCGGTATTGTGAACTACGTTGTGTTGTTTGGTTACCTGCTGGCGATGGTGGGTGTCGGTGTTTACTTCACGCAGAAGAACAAAAATACCGACGATTACTTCCGCGGTGGCAAGCAAATCCCATGGTGGGCAGCTGGGTGCAGTATCTTTGCGACGATGCTCAGTTCGCTCACGTTTACGGGATTGCCCTCGAAGGCGTTCGCCCAGGACTGGGTTTACGCGGTAGGGAATTTTACGATTCCGCTGGTCGCCATTTTGGCCGTTTATGTGGCGTTGCCGTTCTATCGGCGGATCGACGCTACGAGCGCGTACGAGTACCTCGAAATGCGGTTCGGTCGGGTTGTCCGTTTGTTGGCAAGTTCCAGCTTTGTGCTGTTTCATCTGTTTCGCATGGCGATCGTGATGTCGCTGACGGCCCTGGCTCTCGCGGTTGCTACGCCGCTGTCGCCTGTGCAGTCGGTGCTGCTGATGGGCGTACTAAGCATTGCTTACTGCACGATGGGCGGCATTGAAGCAGTTATCTGGACCGATACCATTCAGACATTCGTCCTGCTAGGAGGTGCCATCTTGGCGATCGTCTTGCTCATTGGCGGCGTCGATGGTGGCTTGGCTGGTTTCTGGGACCTCTCGGCGAATGCCAACAAGTTCAACATGGCCAACGCGACGTGGGATGTCACGAACTCGCAAGTCGCATTGTGGGTAATTTTATCTGGCGCGGTGATGCAGCACATTTCTTCCTATACGGCAGATCAAGCGGTCGTGCAGCGTTACGTGACGACGCCAACGCAGAAGCTCGCAGCACAGTCGATTTGGATGAGCGCCTTTTTAACGATCCCTGCGACGATCTTGTTCTTTGGAATCGGAACGGCCTTGTTTGCGTTTTATCACAGCAACCCCGACAAACTCGATCCGACGATTACGACGGATCAGATCTTTCCGCTGTTTATTGCCCGTGAGATTCCGATTGGTCTGGCCGGTTTGATCGTCGCTGGCGTGTTTGCTGCGGCCCAGTCGACTGTTTCGACCAGCATGAACTCGTCAGCGACAACCATCATCGTCGACTTCTTACGTCCAATGCATCTTTGCACGACGGAGAAAGCTTACCTATTTGCCGCTCGGGTCTGCACGTTTGCGGTAGGCACGCTGGGGACACTGCTCGGTTTGTTGTTCGTGAACCCTGACATCCGCTCGCTGTTCGATGCGTTTGTGATGATCCTGGGAATCTTCATGGGAATCCTCGGTGGTCTGTTTCTGTTGGGGGCATTCACCCGGCGAACCAACCAAGCAGGCGCTTTGTGCGGCGCCGTGGTTGGTGCCGCGACGATGTTTTTGCTTTGGAAGTTCACCCAAGTGAATGGCTATTTCTATCCCTTTGCCGGGGTGACGGTTTGCTTTGCCGTGGGCTATGTGGCCAGTCTGGTGGTTGGCCGCGGACCGGCTTCGTTAAGTGGATTAACGATTTACGACGCGCCCGAGAACTTGCCGGCCGCTGATTAAGCTCAACGACGCTGAATCGTCCAACTTCTCTGTCACCACGTCTGGCATGAACGGCTTTCTCCCGATATCAAGGTAAGGGAGACGCCGCTTGAAAGCTTGTCCTATGGGCGAGCATGTCAGAAAGAAATTGGGATGATGTACAAGTTTCAAGAGGGATTGGTCGAGCAAATCTTTGACTGCCTCGGAGACGTTGTTTATTGCGTGAAAGATTTGCAAGGCAAATACACGTTTGTGAACCATGCTTTCGCGGAACGTTTGGGGGTCGCCGATCCGAGCGAGCTGATCGGTAAGCGGGCCAGCGATTACTTTCGAGCCGATCTCGCCAAAGTGTACGACGATCAGGATGCCGAAGTCATCCGTACTGGGAAGCCACTGCGCGATCAACTCGAGTTGATCTCGAACGTCGACGGTTCGCTCGGCTGGTATCTTTCCAACAAATTTCCGCTGGTCAACGATGCCGGCGAAACGGTCGGGCTCGTCGGCGTTTCGCAAGATCTAAATCAGCCCAGCGATAGCGATCTGGAACTTGCCGACTTGAAGGTCACCGTCGACTACATCCGCGCCAACATCGCCGAGTCGCTCAAGACCGAAGAACTCGCTGATCAAGTCGGGCTATCCGTCACGCAGCTCGACCGCCGCATGCGACGTGTCTTCCGACTTTCGACGAAGAAATTCGTGATGAAGTATCGCCTCGACTTGGCGTCGCAGCTGCTTGTATCGACCGAAAAGTCCTTGTCGGATATCGCACTAGAGTGTGGTTTCAGCGACCAGAGCGCGTTCACGCGGCACTTCGGAGCGGCCGCCAATCTGACACCATTGGCGTACCGAAAGTCCCACCAGCAGGCGAGTTAGGTCAATTCGCCCCTTTTTGCCTTCCCAATTTTTGCAGAAACAGGCACGCCGTACGCATGAAATGTTCAATACGGCGCAGCGTGCTCGTTTCTAGAATTCATTGAATTGGAATTCGAAGCTTACCTGGGAGGTAAACCTGATGGCGATTGCAACACACGACGACCAAGCAACCAATCGACCAGAGTTCGACATCGTCGCCCAGGAAGCTATAGCGTTGGCAGCCGATATCCTTCGCGCGTCGACGGCTCGCGAGACTGCCGCCGACAAAGCCAACTTAGCCAAAGTGGCTGGCTTGATCGAGGATCGGGATGGTAAAGAGTTGACCGTCGCGATGGCCGATCAGGTACTGCGAATCAAAAACCCGCGCCGCAGTGCGAACCATCTTAAGTCGCTCGTGAAGGAATACGGACTGCCCAAGTATTTCAGCCCGATCGATCGCGGCTTACTCCAACTGGGCGTTTGGGCAGCCCAGATAGCACCTCGGCTCGTGATGCCGTTGATTCGTAAGCGCATCCAAGCTGACTCGTCGCATGTGATCATCTCGGCCGAAAAGGAACCGTTCGCTCGTTATTTGGCCCAGCGGAAACGAGATGGCATTCGTATTAATCTCAATCAGCTCGGCGAGGCGGTCCTTGGCGAAACGGAAGCCCAACGGCGACTCGATGCCTACCTGGCACGACTGCGAGATCCCGAGATTCGCTATGTCTCGGTGAAGCTTTCTTCGGTGGCCGCACATATCAGCTTAACAGGCTACGAAGCAACGCTGATTGACTTGAAAGAACGGCTGCGCATGCTTTACCGCGCCGCCAAGAACGCGGAAGACGGCAAGCAGAAGTTTGTCAATCTCGACATGGAAGAGTACCGCGATCTCTACCTGACAGTGGACGTTTTTCGTAGCGTGCTGGACGAACCAGAATTTGCCAACTTGTCGGCAGGGATTGTGCTGCAAGCTTACCTGCCTGACTCTCATGAAGTGCAGAAGTCGCTCACGGAATGGGCGAAGCAGCGTGTCGCACGCGGTGGGGCCGACATTAAGATTCGCCTCGTCAAAGGGGCGAACCTGGCCATGGAAAAAGTTGAAGCTTCGCTACATGGCTGGCCCCAGGCTCCTTACGCCACAAAAACCGAGACCGACGCCAACTATAAACGCATGGTTGAATATGCGTTTCGTCCTGAGAACATCGAAGCGGTCCGTATCGGCCTCGCGAGTCACAATTTGTTCGACATCGCGTTTGCATTGCGATTGGCCGAACATCGCGAGGTGAGCCAACGCGTTGAATTTGAAATGCTGGAAGGCATGGCCAACGCCCAGGCCCGTGAGATGCGAGACAGTACCGGCGACTTGCTGGTATATGCCCCAGTATGTTACGACGCCGACTTCGACTCGGCAGTTGCCTACCTCGTTCGCCGCTTCGACGAGAACACTCAGCCAGGTAGCTTCCTCGGCTCGCTTTTCGCCATGAAAGTTAACTCCCCAGCGTGGAACGAGCAGAGCGAACTGTTTCTCAAAGCGTGTTCGCTTGCTCAGTCTTCGTCACTTTCATCCACGCCTAGCCGAAACCAAAATCGCCTAACCGAGTCGATGACAGCAAGTCGCGCGAGCGAACCGTTTGTTAATGCGGCGAATACGGACTTCTCTATTCCCGCGAACCGTACTTGGATTCGCGAGCTGGTCGACGATTGGAAGGAGCGTACCTTCGCTGCCATCCCACTGCAAGTTGGCGGTAACGAGGAAACAACACAACAGCTCACCCTAGGCCACGATCCGTCCCGGCCAGGCTTGAAGCTGTACGAATATGCTACCGGTACCGCCCAACATGTTGAGTTAGCCTTGCAAACGGCAGAGCGATCGCAGCCAGCATGGGAGGCATTAGGATCGGAGAAGCGTGCTGAAATATTGCGAAACTTCGCTGCCGTGGCGGCTCAACAGCGAGGCGAAATGATTGGCGTCATGATGGCCGATGCCGGAAAGACAGCCCTGGAAAGCGATCCCGAAATCAGCGAGGCGATTGACTTTGCCGAATACTACAGCCGTTCGTTCGACAGCGATGGCTGGGACGATGGAACCACCTCGAAGCCGGTTGGAACTGTGGTGGTGACGCCGCCGTGGAATTTCCCTTACGCGATCCCCGCAGGTGGCTGCCTGGCCGCATTGATGGCCGGAAACAGTGTAATTTTAAAACCGGCCCCTGAAACGGTTCTTACCGCTTGGCACCTCGCCTGCCAATTGTGGGAGGCTGGCATTCCTCGCGATGTGCTTCAGTTTCTGCCGCTGGTCGACGGCGACGTCGGCAAAGCATTAATCAGTGACGAACGCGTCGGCATCGTCGTGCTGACTGGCGCATACGCGACGGCCCAGATGTTCCAGTCTTGGCGCTCCGATCTTCGCTTGTACGCCGAAACGAGCGGCAAGAACAGTATGATCATTTCGTCAGCCGCCGACTTGGACTTGGCAATCAAGGATTTGGTTCGTGGCGCCTTCGGTCACGCTGGACAGAAATGTTCGGCGACGAGCCTTGCGATTGTCCTTCGCGATGTCTACGAAAGCGAGCAATTTCAAAACCAACTGCGGGATGCGGCGGCCAGCATGCATGTCGCTTCGGCGTGGGATTTGACGGCCGACGTTACGCCTGTGATCCGGCCTCCGCATGCGGATCTGCAACGAGGACTCACGCAACTAGATCCCGATGAAAGCTGGTTGCTAAAGCCGGAAATGATCGACGGAAATCCATGCCTCTGGAGCCCTGGAATTCGCCTCGGGGTGCAGCCTGGCAGCTGGTACCATCGCACGGAATGCTTCGGTCCGGTGTTGGGTGTGATTTGTGTTGATAGTTTGGAAGAAGCGATTCGTATTCAAAACGACAGCGAATTTGGTCTGACCGGTGGACTCTATTCGCTGGATGTCGACGAGATTGAAACGTGGCGAGATCGCGTCGAAGTCGGCAATGCTTATATCAATCGAACGACTACCGGGGCGATTGTTCAGCGCCAACCGTTTGGAGGCTGGAAGCACTCGTCGGTCGGACCTGGTGCGAAAGCTGGCGGGCCGAATTACGTCGCCGCGTTCCGAAACTGGAAGGAGACTTCCCTCCCCGCTAGGCGAAGCTCGCTTGACCAACCGACCGACGCCTTGGTCGAGGGGCTCATGAGTTCACTGCCCACAGAAGGCCAACGGCACGAGCTTCGCGCGGCGGCCGAAAGCTATGCGTTTTGGTGGAACACTTATTTTTCCCACGAACATGATCCATCGGCGCTACATGGCGAGAACAATGACTTCCGCTATCGCCCCTTGCCGCAGCATGTTGTTCGCGTGGAAGAAGGGGAAGTCTGCTGGTCAGATATTCTGAAGAGCTACGTCCTGTGCCAGATTGGGGGCATTTCGTGGACTTGGAGCGTGCATCCGGATGTGAACGTGCCAAGCGAAGTCAAAAACCACCTTCCTCCGGCAACCATGGAAGCGACCGATGTGTTTCTCACGCGGATGGAAACATCGCCGCAAGGAAGTTTCCGCGTGATGGGTACCGAGCAACTGGGACCGTTCTATGTTCTTAAGCGTCAGGGCCATCGACTTCTTGCGAGCGAATGCCTGGCGAATGGTCGACTTGAATGGCTCGGATATCTTCGCGAACAATCGATTACGGAGATTGTTCATCGCCACGGAAATACGACTTCGCGGCAGCATGCCGAGCATGCGACGTAGTCCATAGGATTCGGCAGGCGAGGATGCTACGATAGAGTGTCCGTCGTTGCGTGAACGGCCCCTCATCCCTGCACCCCCGAATAGATTCCTGCCATGCTTTACGCCCCCGCTTTATATCGTTTGTCCCTGGCAATCGCGTTTCTCGCGGTGTTGTCTGGTTGGGTTCGCGCCGCCGAACGACCAAACATTGTTTGGATCATCGCGGACGATCTGAGCCCCGAACTAGGTTGCTACGGGTATGAAGGCGTTCGCACGCCTCACATCGATCGGATCGCCGACGAAGGCTGGAAGTACGAAGCGGCTTTCGCGACAGCGCCCGTTTGTTCTTCCTCGCGATCGGCGTTCATCACCGGCGTTTACCAAACCGCTACCGGCACGCATCATCATCGCACCGAGGTAAAACGACCGCTTCCGCCGCCGGTGGTTCCTATCACGAAACTCCTGAGCGACGCTGGCTACTTTGTCACGAACTCGAACTCAACGATCTCGCGGCCAGGCAAGACCGACTATAACTTTACGACGCCAGGCAAACTGTTCGACGGATTCGATTGGTCGAAGCGTGCCAAGGGCCAGCCTTTCTTTGCGCAAGTTCAGATCCATGAGCCGCATCGCTCTTTCATTGCTGCGAAAGACAAGCATCGCGCCGACGATGTTCAGATTCCGACGTATTACCCTGAGCATCCCGTCGTGCGCGTCGACTGGGCTAACTACTTGGCCAGCATCGAACGACTCGACCAGCATGTTGGCGAAGTCCTTTCGCGGTTGCAAGACGCTGGCGAATTCGACAATACGGTGGTCTTCTTTTTCGGCGACCATGGCCGTCCACATTATCGTGATAAGCAATGGCTGTACGATGGCGGTCTGCGTGTTCCGCTACTTGTCCGCTGGCCTCAGAAACTGAAAGCTGGCTCCGTGAAAACGGGCCAAGTCAGCTTGATGGATGTGAGCGCGGCGACGGTAGCTGCGGCCGGGATCGAGGTGCCGAAATGGATGGATGGTCGCGACTTGTTGGCTGACGACTACGCAGAACGCGAGCTGGTATTTGCTGCACGTGACCGCTGCGGGGACGCTGTCGATCGAATCCGTGCGGCACGCACCGAGCATTTCAAATTCATCCGCAACGACTTCCCAGATCGTCCTTACACACAGCGTAGCGGCTATAAAGAGCTTCAATATCCTGGCATGACGGTGGCCCGAGTGCTGCAACAACGAGGCGAACTGACCGGACCGCCGGCCGCTTTCTGGACCGCAACGCGACCTGCCGAAGAACTTTACGACCTGCAAGCCGATCCCGACGAAACCCAAAACGTTGCCCACGATCCACAGTATCAAGAAGTTCTGAATCAACTACGAGATGAACTCGATCAATGGATTGAGGAAACCGGCGATCAGGGCTACCAGCCGGAACCGCAGTTGGAAGAAACCATCGCCGCAAGTCGAAAATGGTCGACAAACGCCATGAAAAAACGTGGCATGACTTGGAATTCCGATCCGGAAGACTACCTGCGTTGGTGGAAGAACGAACTGGGTGTCGATGAATAACCTATTGGCGTTAGCTTGTCTCAGGCATGAACGTGGGCATGACGATTCCCTTCGGCTCGGTCCATTCGCCGCGTACCTGAGAGAGATGCAGCTCGCAGTTTCGAGCCCCCCAACTATACAACTGTTGGATTAGCTGGCTGGCCTGACCTGGCACCAACCAAACCGGTGTTCGTCCAGCGTGATGTTGAAGCTGGAAGTAAATCAGCGCTGCAGCATCCGCCTCGGTACGCATCACGCCGGGCCCAATCATGTTCGACCCAGGGTGGAGCACCGATCCGAGAAAGCCGTCGATTCCGCCCTGCTCGTTTTCGATAACAGCCGTGTGCCATATACCGGACGTGTTTTCGAGAAAGTGCCGATGATCGCCAGGCCGTTCGATGTGATGAAGCTCTCGTTCAATCTCGACTATAGCCTCTAAGTCTGCCAGTGTGGCCGTACGAACGCGATCCAACTTTGACGGAGGTGCCCCTCGATTGATGCCTTCGGCCGGCACCGACAGCAACATGTCTTGAAAGATGCCCCGAGGCACAAATCCGGCGCGGTTGTATAGCGAATACGAATCGAGGTTCATCGCGCTGGAAACCAATCGGACCGGTTTGTTATCGGAATCGGCAAGATCGATGATAAATTGCAACAGCCGGCGTGCGATTCCCCCACCAAAGTGATCGGGATGCACGTTCATAATGCCGAGCGATACATGCGTTGGCCGCGGATGGTAAAAGCAGGAACCAGCGATCTGTCCCGTTTGGTCACACTGGGCCACGACGCAGCAGCCAGGGTCGAGCATTTCGTAAACTTCGTTAAAGATGTTCGCCGAGGTCACTTCCCCTGTGAAAATCGGGGGGCGAGCGTGTGCTTCGTACCAGGCATTCGTCGAGTGATAGATGAGCGAAGCGATTTCCGCGTGATCTTCCGCGGTACTGCTGCGTAACGAATAGCTGGGCATGCGTGCTCCTGATACTTTAACTTCTTGCGTTGATACCACGTGGTTCGGCGACCTAAGTCGTATTTTCGCCATTAAGCAGCTGGCTTGCTACCCAGGACCAGCAAAGCGTTGTCGATGCGAAAATTCTCTCGCATCTGATCTTGGCTTCCCTTAGAATGGCAAATCAGGCGACTGCATCGTTCCAAGCAGCCGTTTCCCTCCTAATTTCCGCGCCATTCCCTTCCGATTTTCGAGCGTGGCGAGACCATGTCCTTTTCGCGAAATTCAATACTACGTCCTCCCTTCTGGGCGATCGCCCTTTGTGCTGGTCTTTTGCTTGCGGCCACTTCTCGTTTAGTGGTTGCCGAAGAAACACAAAAGCCTAAGTCGGAGCCCGTCTCGTTCGCCTCCGAAGTTTTTCCGTTACTACGGAAGGCTTGTTTTGAATGCCATGGAGAGAACGTTCAGGAAGGAGGCCTTCGACTTGATCGCCGCGAAGATTTGTTCGATTCGGGATCGATCATCCCAGGTCATCCCGACAATAGCGAGCTCTTGCGCCGTGTCATGCTGCCGGAAAGCCACGATGAAATCATGCCGGCAGTCGGCGATCCGCTGACTCAGCCACAAGTTGCTATTCTTCATCGTTGGATTGAGTCTGGAGCAGATTGGCCGGATGACTTCGAAGCCCCTATTCATTGGTCGTACATTAAACCAACTCGACCGCAACTTCCCGCGGTGACGAATCACAAATGGATTCAATCTCCAATCGATCACTTTGTACTTGCCAAACTGGAAGCGATCGGCTTGGATTCTTCTCCGGCTGCTTCGCCTGAAAAACGTATTCGTCGCGTCTACCTCGATTTGATCGGTTTACCGCCAACGCCGGAGGAAGTGAACGCATTTGTGGCGGATCCATCGCAGGCACATTATCAACGAATTGTCGATGATCTTCTTTCTCGGCCACAGTTTGGCGAACGCTGGGCACGACCGTGGCTCGACTTGGCGCGATACGCCGACTCGCACGGATACCAGCGAGATGACCTGCGCGACATATGGCCTTACCGCGATTGGGTCATTCAAGCGATGAACGATGATATGCCGTTCGATCAGTTCACGATCGAGCAAATCGCCGGCGATCTGCTTCCTGATGCTACAGAATCCAACAAGATCGCCACCGGATTTCATCGCTGCGCACCGACCAACGTCGAAGCAGGATCGCTTCCGGAAGAAACCCGGACAGAGCAGGTCATTGATCGCGTCAATACAACCGCGGCCGTCTGGCTTGGATCGACACTTGAATGTGCCCAATGTCACGATCACAAGTACGATCCGTTTTCGATGAAGGAGTATTACCAACTGCTGGCATTCTTCAACAGTACCCAGCGGGAAGCTGATCGAACCGATCCCAAAAAACCAAGCTCGATCGCGTTCCAAGGCCCAAGCATGCCGCTTGCCAACCCCGAACGTGAAGCGCGTCGACGCGAGCTTCAAGCGAGCAAATCAAGGCTAACGACCGCGCAGAACTCACGCCGAGAAGAATTGACAACGCAGCTAACAACATGGGTAACGACGGTTGATATTGGTGCCCGGAAAAACGTTCCCAAGCCGGTCCTAGCGGTAATGAAAAAGCCGATGGATGAATGGAACGACAAGGATGAGCAAACACTCGTTGACTACTGCACGGCAGAGGATCCTGTCAGCCAAAACCTGAAAAAGAAGCTCACGCGCGTCGAACGCGATTTGAAGCAAGCAGCACCCGACACGACGCTGGTAATGATTGAGTTAGAAAAGTCGCGTCCAACGTTCATGTACGAGCGTGGCAATTATCAAACTCCTGGAGAGGCTGTTTTGCCAGGGACGCCTGAGATTCTACACGCTATGCCTTCGGGGCCTGGGAATCGACTGACGCTCGCGCGGTGGCTGGTCTCAGAACAGAATCCGCTGGTGGCGAGAGTCGTCGTTAATCGATGGTGGGCCGAGCTTTTCGGGCAAGGAATCGTCGCCACCGAAGAAGACTTTGGCATTAAAGGGGAATCGCCAACACATCCACAGCTCCTAGACTGGCTGGCCGTTGAACTGATGGAGAAGAACTGGTCACGGAAGAGGCTGCTTCGCGAAATTGTCCTGTCGGCGACGTACCAACAGTCTTCTCACTTAAGCGCCGAGCTGCGGGAAAAGGATGACCAAAATTTGCTTCTGGCTCGTGGTCCCCGGCTTCGGATGGATGCCGAGATGATTCGTGACAATGCCCTGGCAATTTCTGGCTTGATCAGCTTAAAGCAGTTCGGGCCACCCATTCGTCCGTTTCAACCGCCTGGTATCTGGACGAAAGTGGGAGGGCAGAAATACAAGTATGACGTTAGCCCCGGCAGCGAGCAGTATCGACGCGGTGTTTACGTTGTCTTGAAACGTGGATCACCCTACCCAAGCTTCCTGAACTTCGACGCTACGGCACGTTTGGCGTGTACCGTGAAACGGTCTCGCACGAATACGCCGCTTCAAGCGTTAACTCTGCTGAATGACCCTGTCTACGTTCAAGCCGCGAAGGCACTTGGTCAGAAAATCGTACAGGAATACGCCGATCGTTCTTTCGAGGAACAACTGACGATCGCTTTTCAGCTTTGTACGGCGCGAGTACCGACGGAACGAGAATTCAAAACGCTCAAGTCGTTGTACGATGCAAGCGCAGACGATCCTACCGAAGGCTGGTTTCATGTGGCGACAGCCCTATTGAACCTACACGAGACAATCACCAAAGACTGAGGTTCAACTGATGACTCCTAAGCCCAGTTCTTCGCCATTGACGCGTCGCGGATTTCTGCAATCGACAGGAATCGGCTTTGGGGGGATCGCGCTGGCGTCACTTCTGCAGAACGATGGATTCAGCGAACAGCTTGCCCCACACCAGGCACCGAAAGCGAAACATGTGATCTATTTGCACATGATTGGGGCACCTTCGCAGCTGGACTTATTCGAACCGAAGCCTGAACTTGTCAAACGACACAATCAGCCATGTCCAGCAGAAGTCACTAAGGATCGAGACTTTGCGTTTATCGGCAAAACGTCGACTCTCGCCGGGTCTCCATTCAAGTACTCGCAGCATGGCGCTTGCGGTCATAGCTTTTCGGAACTCCTGCCGAATCTGGCGAGCGTTTCGGACGAGATTGCAATGATCCATTCAATCCATACCGAAGAAATCAATCACGCGCCAGCCCAAATGTTTCTTCATTCTGGCTTCGGTCGAGGAGGCCGTCCCAGTTTTGGGTCGTGGGTGTCGTATGGGCTCGGATCGCAGAATGACAATCTGCCAGGCTATATCGTCCTTCTCAGCGGTCCCAAGGGAGGAGCTGGAACCAGCTTGTGGTCGAGCGGTTTTCTACCCAGCATCCACCAAGGGATTCAATTCCGATCGGAAGGGGATCCCGTGCTATTTCTTTCTAGCCCCAAAGACCATTCTCGAGAGCAACGCCGACGCGTTATCGACACCGTTGCGGATTTGAACCGGCAACACTTCTCTGCCACTGGCGATCCCGAAATCGAAACGCGTATCGAGCAATATGAGATGGCGTTTCGCATGCAAGCTTCCGTCCCCGATTTGATGAATATCCAAGGCGAAACCAAGGAGACGCTGGAGCTTTATGGTGCTCAGCCAGGGAAAGCATCGTTCGCGAATAATTGCCTGCTGGCTCGACGCTTGGTTGAACGGGGTGTCCGTCTCATCGAACTGTACGATGCCGATTGGGATCATCACAGTGGTCTCGACAAGAACTTGCCACGCAAATGCAAGCAGACCGATCAGGGCATTGCCGCATTGATTACCGACTTGAAACGTCGTGGATTGCTTGACGACACACTCATCATCTGGGGTTCCGAATTTGGAAGAACGCCCCTTCGCCAAGGTGGAAATGCCACCGGAAACTCCGTTTCAGGCCGTGATCACCATAAAGATGCCTTCACGATGTGGCTTGCCGGTGGAGGCGTTCGAGGAGGCGTCAGCTATGGCCGTACAGATGACTTTGGTATGGATATCGTAGAAAACGAAGTTCATGTACACGATCTCAATGCCACCATCTTGCACCTTCTGGGAATCGATCACGAGCGTTTGACATACCGCTACCAAGGCCGAGAGTTTCGTTTAACCGACGTACATGGGCATGTTGTTCGGCCATTATTGGCATAGCGCTGGTGGCAAATTCTTATGCTGGATGCACATTTTCAAAGGGGAATTCCCGCAGGAAGGAATGTTAGACTAACAGCCCTTCACCCAGCCGCTTCGTCGTGTTCGCAATCATTGCGGAGGCGTGGAAGCGCATTGCCTACCTGAATTCTTGCTCCTTAGCTTCTGCCGAATGAAAGTTTCGACCATGCACACGACCGCCACCGGTGCCGCCGCGTGTCTCTTGCTTCTCTTGTTCACGCCGTTAGTTGCGGCTGACTCGAAAGGGGGCTTACCCAAAGACGAGCAAGGTAAGGAACTCAATCTCGATTTCGAGCGGGGAACGCTGCAAGACTGGACCGCAGAAGGAACGGCGTTTCAAGGACAACCGATCGAAGGTGATACCGTCCACCCGCGACGGAACACGATGAAAAGCCAGCACCAGGGTAAGTTCTGGATCGGTGGTTACGAAATCCACCAAGATGGCCCCACCGGAACGCTGACTTCCAAACGTTTCCGCGTGACACATCCTTGGGGGGTGTTTCTGCATAACGGCGGTTCTCATGGGGAAACGCGCGTAGAGCTAGTCGACGCTGACAGTGGCGACGTTTTCTATTCGACAGTCGGCGACAATCGCGAGAACATGCGCCAAGTGGTAGTGGATTTGAAGAAGAAACAAGGCAAAGAAATCTTCATTCGCCTTGTTGATGAGCACAAAGGTGGCTGGGGCCATCTTAACTTCGACAATTTCCGCTTCTACCACGAAGCCCCTGCCCAGCCGACACCACCTCGAAAGCCGTTGCTGGCGGACCAATATCCCCATGCTGGTCTGTCGGCCGAAGAAGCTGCCGCCGTAATGCAGTTGCCGGAAGGCTTTTCGGTGACGGTAAGTGCCGCCGAACCAGAGGTAACCCAGCCGATAGCGATGGCATTGGACGAGCGGGGCCGACTTTGGGTGGCCGAAGCCTTTGAGTACCCGCGTCGAGCCAAAGATGGCGAAGGTCGCGACCGAATCCTGATCTTCGAAGACGAAAACGGGGATGGCCAATTTGATCGCCGGAAAGTCTTCTACGAGGGGTTAAATCTTGTCAGCGGCTTGGAAGTTGGCTTCGGTGGTGTCTGGGTCGGAGCAGCCCCTTACCTGCTGTTTATCCCTGATGCCAATGGTGATGATACCCCGGACGCTGAGCCCCAGATTTTACTTGATGGGTGGGGCTATCAAGACACGCATGAAACACTCAACGCATTTATTTGGGGGCCTGATGGCTGGCTATATGGTTGCCATGGTGTGTTTACGCATTCCAACGTCGGTAAACCAGGGGCCCCTGACTCAGAACGGCAACGTATCAACGCAGGTATCTGGCGCTACCACCCTGTTCGCCACGAGTTCGATGTTTTCTGTCACGGTACTAGCAATCCTTGGGGCGTCGATTTCAATGACTACGGACAAGCGTTCGCCACGGCCTGTGTGATTCCGCATCTTTATCACATGATCCAAGGAGCCCGCTACCAACGACAAGCAGGCTCGCACTTCAATACTCATACGTACGACGACATAAAAACGATCGCGGACCATCTCCACTATCTTGGTTCGACACCTCATAGCGGGAACAACAAGTCCGATGAAGCGGGCGGCGGACATGCCCACGCAGGCGCGATGATTTACCTGGGAGATCGCTGGCCTGAGAAGTATCGTGGCCAGATCTTCATGAACAACATTCATGGTCAGCGTTTAAACGTCGACATACTAAAGCCTGAAGGTTCTGGATATGTCGGCAGTCATGCTCCCGACTTCTTACTGACAGGAGACCGGGCGTCCCAGATCTTGAACATTCGCTATCTGCCCGATGGCAACGCCTACATGATTGACTGGTACGACATGCAAGCGTGCCATAATCATAACGTGGCAGCCCACGACCGCAGCAATGGTCGTGTCTATAAAATTTCCTACGGCGAAAACAATCCGGTGCAGGTTGATCTGACGAAGAGTACCGACATGGAATTGGCAGAGTTTACGCTGCATTCCAACGACTGGTACGTCCGTCACGCGAGAAAAGAACTTCAGCATCGCGCCGCTTCCAGTAAGTTGGCTCCTGAGGCGGAAACACGTCTGCAGGACATTGCCGCGACTCACGAAGATCCAACGCGTCGATTGCGAGCCTACTGGGTTCTTCATGTAATCAACGCGTTGAACAATTCATCGATCGAAAAGATGACCAATGATCGTCATCCTTACATCCGTGGATGGGCCATTCAACTGGCACTGGAAACGGACCCTCAACCTGACAAGCAACTCTATCAAACGATGCTCCGCCTCGCCAAGGAAGATCCTTCTCCGGTCGTGCGACTCTATTTGGCGTCGGCTCTACAGCGAATGCCATTGAATTCACGTTGGGATATTTTATCGGCGCTCGCTAGTCATGCCGAAGATGCGGATGATCATAATCTCCCCCTAATGTATTGGTACGCCGCCGAACCGCTTGCGGAAGAATCTCCAGAACGCGCTCTTGCACTGGGATTGAACGCAGGCGAATCGATACCAGCTTTAAGCAACTTCATGTTACGTCGCATCGGCAGTGGAGACTCTCAAGAATCGCTCGCCACTCTCGTAAAAGGACTTTCAAGCGTCGACGATGCATCGACGCAGATGACGTTTCTGAAAGCAATGCGATCTGCGTTAGCCGGCCAACGTCACGTGGCCATGCCTACGCCCTGGAAAGAAGTGGGCTCGAAGTTAATGACCACCCCAAACGAACAAGTCGCTATGGAAGCAACCGCACTTGGGGTAACTTTTGGAGATCCACAAGCCTTCTCCCGCATGCATGCGATTGCCAACGACGCCCAAGCCAATAGCTCTAAGCGAATCGGGGCACTAAAAGCGCTTTTATCGGCAGGCGATCCAAAACTTCCCGAGACTCTACAGGGTTTGCTTGCCAATCCCGACCTTCGTGAAACGGCACTTACGGGATTGGCTCAGTACGATGACACGAAGACCCCTCAGGCAATTCTTGAACACTACGATGCGATGCGACCTCGCGAAAAGCGAATCGCATTGATGACTCTTTGCTCTCGCCCGATGTACGGCCGCGCACTTATGTCGGCACTTCAAAAGGGACAGATCGCTTCGAGCGACTTGTCCGCGGACTTGGTTCGCCAACTCTCCAACTTGGAAGATGAATCCATCAATGCTCAGCTTGGATCCGTTTGGGGTTCCGTGCGTGATACGCCAGAAGAAAAAGCCAAGCTCATTGAAGAATACAAACAGCTGGCCACTAATCGCAATCTTCCGGCAGCCGACGCTGCACTCGGTCGAGCTATCTTTGCCAAAACATGCCAGCGTTGCCACACGCTTTATGGTCTCGGTAGGAAAGTGGGACCTGACCTGACAGGCTCGAACCGCGCCAACCTCGACTATTTGCTTAGCAACATCGTCGATCCAAGTTCGGTCATGGCAAAAGAATATCAGCCATCGATCATCTTGCTGGACTCGGGACGTGTCATTACTGGGATCGTTCGGCAAGAGGACGCGAAAACGATTGTCCTGGAGACAACGGAAGATATTCTCACACTACCCAAGGAGGAGATTGAAGAACGACGTCTGAGCGATAAGTCGATGATGCCAGACGATCAGCTACGCCCTTTTTCACAGCACGAAGTTCGCTCGTTGATCGCCTACCTGCAAGCGAAAACGCAAACGCCGATGCTCGCTACGGAGGAGAACGCCTCCGAGCTTTTCAACGGCAAAGACCTTAGCGGCTGGGAAGGTGACGAATCGCTTTGGTCCGTCGAAAATGGCGAAATTGTCGGCCAGGCCCCTAAGGGCATTAGCAAGAACAGCTTTTTGATAAGTGATATTGCCGCCGAAGACTTCCATCTTTCCCTAGAAGTCAAGCTGATGAACAACCAAGGCAACAGCGGCGTGCAATTCCGCAGCGAACCGATTTCGGGCGGGTCCGTGAAAGGATATCAAGCTGACATCGGCCCAGGATGGTGGGGAAAGCTTTATGAAGAACATGGCCGCGGTCTTTTGTGGGACAAATCTGGTGAAGCCCATTTGAAGCCAGATCAATGGAACCGTTACGAAATAATAGCCAAAGGTTCTGAGATTGAGACCCGTATTAACGGGCAACCATGCGTGAAGATTCATGATGATGAGGGTGCAAAGCGGGGTATCTTCGCCTTGCAATTGCATTCAGGTGGCCCGACCGAGGTCCGATTCCGAAATTTCAAGCTGGAAGTTCTGCCGCAAGACTAGCCGCTAAGGGGCATTGGAGGGGAATTTTCTTTTCGCACACGCGTTTTTTTACGCTTCGTCTGAGGTAAGATAGAGGAATAGTCAGGCCGTTATCCGACCGCCTGACTCTTGCCCTATTCACCCAATACCCTCCGACGAACCTGCCTGCGCATGAAGACTATTTCGTTCCGCCTCGCCTTTTCGTTTTTCCTTCTTTCCATTTTCAGTGCTCCCACATTTGCCGCCGACGAAGCTTTTCAGGTTTTGTTCAACGGTAAGGATCTATCAGGCTGGAAAGGCCTCGACAAGTTCTGGTCGGTTCAAGACGGAGCCATCGTTGGCGAGACCACTAAAGATAATCCCACTCAAGGGAATACCTTTCTAATCTGGCAAGGAGGCGATGTCGGCGACTTCGAGTTTCGCTGCAAAGTTCGCTTCCAGGGAAATAACTCTGGCGTTCAGTATCGCAGCGAAGTTGTCGACGCAGACAATTTGGCGTTGAAGGGATACCAAGCGGACTTGCACCCGAAGCCTGAATACTTCGGCATGCTTTACGGCGAGAAAACGGGACGAGGAATCATTGCCACAAGAGGACAACAGCTGGCGATCTCGTCAGACGGTAAGAAAGAAGTTACCGGAACCGTTGGTGACAACGAGACGCTGACGGATGACCAGTGGAATGATCTGAGAATAGTCGCAGTTGGCAATCGCCTAATTCATCAAGTCAACGGCAAGACAACCGTCGACGTGACCGATAACAGCCAGGATGCTTTGCTGAAAGGGGCCCTTGGTCTGCAACTGCATGCCGGTCCACCGATGAAAGTTGAGTTCCGCAATTTGCTGCTCCGCAAATTGGCGGGAGAAGAAGCAAAGCAGATTCTTTCCGATGCAATTGCATCTGGCACGCCAACCGACTCCTCGGCTGAGAACGCGACGCCGGAATTATCTCCGAAATCAACCGACGAGTGGTTAAAGAGCAAACCGATAGCACAGTGGATTTGGTCCAAGCAATCACCCGATGGGCACAAGCTGTATTTTCGTAAGCCATTCCAGCTATCGGCCGCACCTAAGAAGGCGCGGATCTACGCGACGTGCGATAACCGAATGAAACTGCTCATCAACGGGAAAGCTCTCAAAAGCACCAATGCCTGGGAATCGCCAATCGAACTCGACGTGACAAAATCACTTCAAGCCGGGCAAAACCTGCTTGCCGTCGAGGGACAAAATGACGGGGGCGTTGCCGCATTAGTTGTTAAGCTAACCGTGGAATTGAATGATGGTTCGCAACAAACGATCGTGACCGATCCGAGTTGGAAGATAAGTGAATCGAAACCCAAAGGTTGGCAAACGGTCGCCTTCAACGATAAAAGTTGGCAAGCTCCTGTCGTCAAAGGCAAGCTAGGCGATGCGCCGTGGGGGATTCCCAACTACAGTTCGCAACAAGCCAACGGGGGCGCCACCGACCCGCTCAATCCGAAGAACATTTTGACGTCCCCTGGATTTGTTGTTGATCACATCTACACCGTTCCCAAAGAACGGGGCAGCTGGGTCTCGTTGACAACAGATCTAAAAGGGCGGCTCTATGCCTCCGATCAGGGCAAAGCAGGCCTTTTTCGGATTACCGTTCGGGAAAACGAGTCTCCGCTGATCGAGCCAGTTTCAGTCGGTTCTTTGGAATCGATTTCTGGCATTCAAGGTATGATCTGGGCATTCGATAGCTTGTGGGTTCACCGAAATGGTGGTCATCTTTATCGCTTGACCGACACCGACGGTGACGACCAACTCGACAAAGCTGAAACGATCCCTGGCGGTACCGGTGGTGGCGAGCATGGCAACCACGCCGTCATTGTCACTGAAGATGGCGAAGGGCTCTACTTGGACGGCGGCAATCATGCCCCGCTGGGTGAATATGCAGGCTCACGCGTGACAAGCTGGGATGAAGATCTTTTGCTTCCACGAATGTGGGATGCCCGAGGCCACGCACGTGGCAAGTTGGCTCCCGGGGGTTGGGTAACGCGACTCAACATCGAAAACAACGAGCAAACCATTTATACGATTGGTTTCCGAAATCAGTACGACATCGACCGTAATCGTTTCGGAGACGTCTTTACGTACGATGCCGACATGGAATGGGACCTAGGGCTGCCGTGGTATCGGCCGACGAGAATCTGCCACGTTGCCAGCGGTACCGACTATGGTTGGCGAAGCGGGTCTGGCAAATGGCCGGCCTATTACGAAGATAGTGCACCTCCCGTGATCGACATCGGCCCTGGTTCACCTACGGGCGTCGTTTCGGGAAAGGGAACCGCTTTTCCTTCTCGCTATCAGGACGCACTGTTCGCTCTCGACTGGACATTCGGCACCATTTACGCCATTCATTTAAAGCCTGACGGGGCCAGCTACAAAGCCACTGCCGAACCGTTTACGTTTGGTTCGCCACTTCCGGTGACCGACGCGATTGTCGGCAAAGATGGAGCGTTGTACTTCGCCATCGGAGGTCGTGGAGCTCAATCGGCTTTGTTCCGAGTTCGATACATTGGCAATGAGTCGACGGCCCCCCCTACCGACATCGATCCTGAAGCGGCCGAAGCTCGCAAGCAACGTCGACAGTTAGAGGCATTCCATGGTGCTCAAGACGACCAAGCCGTGGCAACTGCCTGGCCTTTTTTGGACAGCGAAGATCGCTTTCTCCGAAATGCAGCCCGCGTCGCAATCGAAAGCCAATCACCAGATAGCTGGGCGCAGCGTGTCTTCTCGGAAGTAAGCCCACAAGCGAAAGTAACCGCTGCCGTGGCATTAGCTCGTAGCGGCCAACCAGAGTACCGCGAACCCCTGCTAAAAAGCCTCTCGGCACTTAACGGCAAAGAACTCAACAAAAGCCAATTACTGGGTTTGCTTCGAGCCTACGCGTTGACGTTTATCCGTCTTGGGGCTCCGACAGAAGCGGAACGCCAAGCGGTCATTCGACAGATTGATCGGTTGCTTCCAAGTAGCGATGCCGATATCAATTCCGAGCTAATTCGCGTGTTGACTTACCTCAAAGCTGAAAGCGTGATTGCCAAAACGATGGCATTGATCGAGCAACGATCGACTCCTGAAATCCCAGATTGGTCGACGCTCGCTTCGCGTAATGCACGCTATGGCGGGACCGTAAACGAGCTACTCAAAAACCATCCTCCCACAAAAGAGATCGGCTACGCGTTCATCCTCCGCAACATGCGGCAAGGATGGACCATTCCGCAGCGCAAAGCATATTTCACGTTTCTAAACGAAGCCGCAAAAGCTTCTGGTGGTGCGAGCTATTCCGGGTATCTGACGCGAATTCGCGACGAGGCATTGGGAAATTGCACCGATGCGGAACGGAAAGCACTCGAGTCCATTACCGGAGAGAACTTCGATCCGGTTCCCGACTTTCCGATTGCGGAAATCGAAGGACCTGGTCAGCAGTATACGGTCGACACTGCGATGGCAGCTGTGCGTGGAAAACCGAACTTCGAGAAAGGTCGTTCGCTATTCTTTAGCGCTACCTGTGGCAAGTGTCATCGCCTCGGAACATTGGGTGGCAACATTGGCCCAGACCTGACAAGTATTCCTCACAAGTTCGATCAACGCTATGTCGTCGAAGCAATCGTTGAACCAAGCAAACATATTTCCGACCAATATGGTTCGTCGGTTGTTTTACTGGATACCGGACGCGTGGTTACAGGATTGATGGTCGAAAATGGCGACGAAGTTACCATCTTCCCCAATGAACCTAACGCCGAACCGATTAAGGTTTCACGCGATGAAATCGAAGAAGTTCAGCCATCTCCGGTTTCTCAAATGCCTAAAGATTTGCTCAATCCGCTTAGTCCTGAAGAAGTTCGCGATCTGGTGCACTATCTGATGGCGGCCGGAAATCCTCAAGACAAGCGATATCGCCAAGGCAAATAGCACAAGCTTCTTAACTTCTTTCAGCGACGGGGCCCCCTAACCGTCGCTGAAAACGCGACTAGCTCATCGAAAGAAGAGCCCCATGACACGTGAACGATTCGTCTCTTTTCTGACACTTTGCCTCACCCTCTGCTTAGCCCACGTTGGCCTGGCTCAGGAAAGTGTTTCACCCAAATACCCCAGTATCAGCGGGATCTATCCTCATCTTGCGTATTGGAACGATCACGGGGAGTGTGGCACAGGGGCGGTCGTTCCCTGGGCTGGCAAGCTGTGGGTGATCACTTATGCTCCGCATATGCCCAAAGGTTCAACCGACAAGCTGTATAGCATTTCGCCAAACCTCGATATGCAAATACACGAAGAAAGTGTCGGCGGTACTCCGGCCAACCGTCTGATTCATCAAGAAACGAATCAGCTGGTGATCGGCCCCTATGTAATAGACGCGGAAGGAGCCGTGCGTGTAATCCCGCCAACGAAAATGCCAGGTCGCTTAACAGGAACGGCTCGCCATCTTTCCGATCCCGAAAACAAAGTCTACTTCGCCACAATGGAAGAAGGCATCTACGAAGTCGACTTGAACACGCTCGATGTCACAGAACTATTTCAAGACGATCAGTCGCATGGGCGCAAAGTAGGTGATGACCCAACGGCCCATAAGATCCCTTTTGCCGCTTTGCCGGGCTACCACGGAAAAGGGCTCTACTCGGGACAGGGCCGATTGATTTATGCCAACAACGGCGAAGCCTCGAAGCTGGCTCAGACGCGTCCCGATATTCCTTCTGGCTGTCTGGCCGAATGGGATGGGAAAAGTAACAAGTGGAAGGTCATTCGCCGCAACCAGTTCACGGACATCCGCGGCCCTGGCGACCTAACAGGAAATTCCAATCCCGAGACCGACCCAATTTGGGCGATCGGCTGGGACCATCGCTCGTTAATTCTGATGCTGCTGGATCAAGGAGAATGGTACACCTATCGCCTACCTAAAGCATCGCACTGCTACGACGGCGCTCATGGCTGGAATACCGAATGGCCCAGAATCCATGACATCGGCGAAACCGATCTCGTGATGAACATGCATGGCATGTTTTGGCATTTTCCCCGCACATTCTCCCGAGACAACTCTGCTGGCATTTTGCCCCGTTCGACTTACTTGAAAGTGATCGGCGACTACTGCCTCTGGAACGATCAACTGGTCTTCGGCTGCGATGATGCCGCCCACAGCGAGTTTTTGAATACGCGTAAAGCGAAGGGAAAAGTGGCAGGCCCAGGGCAGTCTCACTCCAATTTGTGGTTTACATCAACGGACATTCTCGACCACCTCGGTGCATCTCTTGGCCGCGGTGGAGTGTGGCAAGCTGATGACGTTGCTGCTAACGCGCCGTCCGACCCCTATCTCTTCGCTGGGTTTCAGCGGCGATCGCTATGCCTATCGCATGGTGAAGACACCGCAGTCGATTTCCTTTTAGAGGTAGACGCCCGTGGCAACAATCAATGGGAAGAGCTTACAACGATTACGGTGCCAGCCGGCGAGACGATTTGGCACGACTTTGCTCCCGAGGAAAAAGGAGTTTGGCTACGGATTTCGACGAAGCAGTCCTGCCAGGAAGCCACTGCCCAATTTCAGTTCGCCAATCCCGACGTTCGCAAGCCAGATTCCTCTCAAGTGTTCAATGGTTTGCGTGATGACCAGTCGGAAAACTACTCCGAAGGTGTCGTACGTGTTCGTGGAGACCGGCTTCAAACGATGGCATTCGCTGCCACTCAATACGAAGGCGGAAAGCCAGTCCATCAGGCATTCTATGAACTCGACGGCGATCTTAAGCTGACCAATTCGCAAGATATGCCGGCCTTCCAGTGGACGCAAGAGAATGCTCCGATGGCGAAGGATGTGCTGACATACGACGAGGCTTCCATCTTGTATGTGGATGACGAAGGGAACCGTTGGCGTTTACCTCGAAATCCTGAGGCTGCTGCCGAGAATGACAAGTTCGGCCCCGTGCGAATTGCTCGTGAAGTTGCCACCGAGCGTGACTTGTTCAACTGTGGTGGTATCTTCTACGAACTTCCTGCTCGCAATGCCGATGGAATCGCCAAAGTTCGTCCCGTTTGCAGTCACCCCTTCGCAATCCACGACTTCTGTAGCTATCGAGGATTGATGATTCTCACCGGCGTTAACGCAGACGCATCAGGCGACCATATCATTCGTTCAGAGGATGGACGCGTTTCGCTGTGGGCAGGCGTGATCGACGATCTGTGGAAGCTCGGCAAACCGGTCGGAGTTGGCGGCCCATGGAAAAACAGCCCAGTCAAAGCAGGCGTTCCGTCCGATCCCTTCCTGATGACAGGCTTCGAGCAGAAATCGCTTACCCTAACTGCCGAACAAGCGACCGATATCCGCGTTGAAGTTGATATCGATGGAACAGGAAACTGGCACACTTACGAGACCTTTAGCATCACCCCTGGGAACGCTGTGACACATCCGTTTCCAGAGTCGTTTCAAGCTTATTGGGTCCGCCTGGTTTCTAGTGCTGATGCGACCGCTTCCGGTCAGCTGACTTACAAGTAGTCTTATACTATTCGACTACCACAGCACGCGACCAATGTCGCATTACGATCTTCTTGCGGCCAAGCTTCCCCTGTGGAAGCTTGGCCCATTTAAGAGCTTCGTTTATCGGCACAGTTTCCCGATTCAGCAAGTTAAAAACGGCAAGAACCCGGCAAAGGGCTTTTCGCACGTTTCTGCGCCCTTAAAATACGTAATAGGCATAGTATCCCCGCCTACTATGTTGCGTTACCTTTTCTAGAAACACCACATCCCCTGCTACCCGCCGAAGGCTTTCGGTATCGATTAGGAAGGATGCGTCGAGCCATGCCAGACCAGATTCGCATTCTTCTGATTGAGGATTCCCCACGAGAGGCGAGCCTGTTCGAGCAGTTTCTGCAACAAGCGGAAGAAACTTTTGAGGTTATCCACGTCACCCGACTAGACGAAGGCTTTTCGCGGCTTCAAGAAGAAATTGGTGTCGTACTGCTCGATTTGGATCTTCCTGATAGTCAGGGGATCGAAACCATCCGAGCGCTACACGCACGTTCTCCCCATATTCCTGTTGTGGTGCTTTCGGATCGGGTCGACAGGAATTTAGCTTCCCGAGTCATTCAGGAAGGCGCTCAAGATTGTCTCCCCAAGTCTAATGTCGATGTCGATTCACTCACGCGCTGCATCCGATACGCGATCGAACGGACTCATCGGCAGATCGTCGAGTCGACACTAGAGAATTCAGAGGCGCGATACCGTGGCTTGGTCGACACTCTACCGGTTTGCGTGCTGCAGAAAGACATGGATGGTCGATTTATTTTCGCCAATCAGGCCTACAGCGAATTCACGGGACATGTTATTTCAGAGATCCTAGGTAAGACGGACTTCGATCTTTCTCCTAAAGAAGTGGCAGAGAAATTTCGCGAAGACGACCACAAAGTTGCTGAGTCTGGAAAGCAGTTTCGGGACATTGAAGTTAATACGACCGATGGAAACACAACATGGGTCGAGGTAATCAAGTCGCCTATCCGCGACGCGCGGGGTGTAATCGTTGGAACCCAAGCGATCTTCTGGGATGTTACAGAACGGCAACTCGCCGTCGAGACATTACTCAAAGCGAAAGAGGCGGCGGAAGAAGCCAATCGTGCCAAGAGCGAGTTCCTCGCGAATATGAGTCACGAGATTCGTACGCCACTCAATGCCGTGATTGGTATGGCCGAACTTCTTTTGGATACGTCCCTGACCCAAACTCAGCGTGACTACCTGAAGATGATCCACGAATCAGGCGAGTCGCTTCTTTCAGTGATCAACGATATTCTCGACTTCTCGAAAATTGAAGCAGGTAAGCTCGACCTGATCTCGAAGCCGTTCGACATTCGCGAAACAGTCGGCGACATGATGAAGCCGCTTGGGGTCCGGGCCGGCGGGAATGGACTTGAACTGACGTGCCACTTCGACGGAAACGTACCTGCCATTATCGAAGGTGATCCTCACCGGCTTCGTCAAATTGTCGTGAACCTGGTCGGTAATGCGATTAAGTTCACCGAGAAAGGTGAAATCGATTTCGACGTTGCCGTTGAATCGATCGACGACGCAGTCGTCGAACTTCATTTTCAAGTTCGCGATACAGGGATTGGTATTGCCGAAGACAAGCTTGGCACCATCTTTGAGGCGTTTGAACAAGCCGATTCTGGATCGACGCGTCAGTACGGCGGCACCGGTTTAGGCCTGGCCATTTGTGCCCGACTGATTGAGCTAATGAAAGGACGTATCTGGGTTGAAAGCAAAGTGGGAGAAGGCAGCACCTTTCACTTCATGGCTCGATTCCCAATCAATCGCACGGATACCCGTCAACGATCACGCGTCACCGCCCGCATCCAAGGTACTCGAGTACTTATTGTCGACGACAACGCGACGAACCGTACCATCCTGGACGAAATCGTTCGCAGTTGGGGAATGCGAACCGAACTCGCAGCCGATGCCAAGGAAGGCCTGCGATTGATGAAAGAGGCGTACTCGGTAGGGGACCGTTTTGCACTTCTGCTCACCGATGTGGAAATGCCAGGGAAAGATGGCCTCGATCTTGTGGCAGCCGTGCGAGACATTCCAAACCTGGAAGACACGCTCGTCATCGTGCTCAGTTCGTCGGAACGCCCTACGACAAGATCTCGCTGCGATGAACTTCAGGTTCAGTCTTTCCTGATGAAACCTGCTAAGCAGTCGGAGCTTTTTGATTCGATTATCGTCGCGTTAGGGGTAGTCGCTCCGGAAGACGAAAACGAGTCAAAGTCACTCGACCGCTCGAGCAATATAGGACCGCTAAACGTATTGTTGGCCGAGGATAATCGAGCGAACCAACGTCTGGCGATCGCATTGCTGGAGAAATGGGGACACACGGTCACGTTGGCGGAAAACGGGAAGGAAGCTGTCGAGCTTTGGCGGCGTCAATCCTTTGATTTGATCATTATGGATGTCCAGATGCCGGAGATGGATGGCCTTCACGCGACGAGAATCATTCGTGCTGAAGAAAAAGCGACCGGCAATCATATCCCCATTATCGCGATGACCGCCCACGCGTTAGCTGGTGATCGCGAAAAGTGCCTTGAGTCTGGGATGGATGGCTACACGTCAAAGCCACTCCGCATTCAAGAGTTACACCAGTCCCTTTCAGAATTGTTCAGTACTTCTGGTGAAACGGAGTCCTCGCAAGATAGTTCAGCCGAGGTGGCTGAAAGCACCATGGATTGGTCACATGCACTTAAAGCGTGCGACGGGGACAAAGAATTATTCGTTGATTTGCTTGGTCTTTTCCTGGAAGAAACTCCAACGTTGCTAGATCGTCTTGACCAAGCCATCGAAACGGAAGACTTCGAGGCTATCTACAGGGCGGCCCATACCATCGTTGGTTCGCTGAGAATCATTGGCCCCACCGAAGCGGGGACACTCGCCAGCGATATTCAAAACGCAGCCCATGATCAGCGTTTAGACGGCGTCCAGTCCCTTACGCCAAAATTAAGAGAAGCGATCAGCGGCCTCCTCCATGAAGCTGCCTTGCAACTCAAAGCGAACGATTAGGAAGCTTTGCTGCACTTGTGCTTTGGTGTTTCGCCACCCGAAGACGTGCGAACTCTTTTCTTCGACAGCTTCTTGCCGGTTGGGTGGTAATCTCTACGGCATTACGTAAACCTGATTCCTTCGCTAAAAATAGGAATAGAATTCGCATAACAAAGGGCGAAATAGGTAGATAGCGTCAGTTTCTGTCAGGAAGACGGCAACTCGCTTGATTCGCGCGCACGAGTAGCATTTTTTGTGGGCACATACGTCATGCCTGCGTAGGAACATGGGAGCATATGCCGGAAGCGGAGTGGGATCGGTTATCAGCGGAAGCAGAACGGGAACCAGGAGCAAATTGGCGTCGCTGGGGGCCCTACCTTGCCGAGCGTCAATGGGGAACCGTTCGAGAGAGCACGGCCGAAGGGGATCCATGGCTTAACTTCACTCACGAAGAAGCCACTTGGAGAACGTACCGTTGGGGCGAAGATGGCCTGCTGGGAATCTGTGACCGACAATGCCGACTTTGTTTCGGGCTCGCACTATGGAATGAAAAGGATCCGATTCTGAAAGAGCGTCTTTTCGGACTGACAGGACCGGAAGGAAACCATGGAGAAGATGTCAAAGAGGCGTACTACTACCTTGATTCGACTCCCACGCACTCGTACCTGAAGGCACTTTATAAGTACCCTCAAGCCGAATTCCCTTACGAACATCTGCGCAGCGAGAACGCGCGCCGAAATCGCCACGAACCAGAGTTCGAGCTGACCGACACATGCATCTTTGATGAAGGTCGCTACTTCGATGTACAAGCAGAATACGCCAAGGCGTCCCCCGAAGATCTGCTCATTCGGATCACCATTTTCAACCGAGGCCCCGAAGACGCTGCCGTGCACTTATTGCCAACATGGTGGTTTCGAAATACGTGGGCTTGGGGACCAACACTCGAGAAACCAGACGTAAAGCCGACTCTTACGCAAGTCGCCGACGACGAAGTTGCAGTAAAGCATGAAACGCTCGGCAACTATCGCATTTACGTCGATCATGGCCCGGAAGGGGAACAGCCGCCATGGCTATTTACCGAAAACGAAACGAACACATGGCGATTTGAAGATCACAATAGTCGTCGACCGTCGTGCAAAGATGCGTTTCACTTATCGGTTGTGCAAGGAATGAATGGGGTCGTGAACCCCAATCGCGTTGGCACCAAAGCGGCTTCTCATTTTCGAGTAACCGTCGGGGCTGGCGAGTCCGTTGAATTTCGTTTGCGACTTTGTCCAGAAAGTGACCTTCCCGAAAAGCCGTTCGACGATCGCTTTAATGAAGCCTTCGCCACTCGAATTAGCGAGGCAGATGCGTATGCCAAATCGCGTGTCGCCCCTGGGCTGACGACCGACGAACAAACCGTGTTGCGGCAGGCGGACGCTGGTCTTCTCTGGACCAAACAGTTCTATCACTACGTCATTCCACGATGGCTTGAAAACAAAGGGAATCCCAAGAAGGGACTAGATGTCCCCACCCCCGGTGCACCTAGTCCGCGAAACGCCGACTGGGGACATCTCTACAACCGCAACATCATTTCGATGCCAGACAAGTGGGAATACCCTTGGTACGCTGCGTGGGATTCAGCGTTCCACTTAATTCCCTTCGCCAAGTTAGATCCATATTTTGCAAAAGAACAAGCCATTCTCTTCCTGCGAGAATGGTATATGCACCCCAACGGGCAGCTCCCTGCCTACGAATGGAATTTCAGCGACGTCAATCCTCCGGTTCATGCGTGGGCATGTTGGCGCGTCTATCAAATGACTGCCTCCAATGGAGATCGTGACCGGGAATTCTTGGAACGTGTCTTTCAAAAGTTGCTGCTAAACTTCACCTGGTGGGTTAATCGCAAAGACATTCGCGGCAAGCATGTCTTCAGCGGTGGCTTTCTGGGATTGGACAACATTGGAATCTTCGATCGTTCCAAGCCGCTGCCGACCGGAGGGCATTTAGAACAAGCCGACGGTACCGCGTGGATGGCCTACTTCTGCTCGAGCATGTTGTCGATTGCTTTCGAGCTTGCCGACGGAAATCCTGCCTATGAAGACATGGCCTCGAAATTCTTCGAGCACTACGTTTCTATTGCAGAAGCCATGAACTCGTTAGACGGAACGGGACTGTGGGATGAAACGGATGGCTTTTACTACGATCATCTTCACCTTGATGGTAATAGCATACCGCTGCGAATCCGCTCGATCGTAGGTCTCATTCCACTGCTCACCGTAGACGTACTTTTTGATCGCACCATCGAAAAGCTTCCTGCGTTTCGCAAACGGATGGAGTGGTTTCTGAACTTCCGGCCAGAGTTGGCAAAGTTCATGACCTACATGGATCACGAACCAGAAGGAGAACGCGCAGGCCATCGTCTGCTGGCGATTCCTACCAAGGAACGGTTGCTCCGCATGCTCCGATATTTGTTGGATGAAGACGAGTTCCTTTCCAACTATGGAATTCGTTCGCTGTCCAAATATCACGAAGAACACCCGTTCGAATACGAGCTGCATGGGGAAAAGCTCCGCGTGCAGTATCTTCCCGCGGAGTCAGACAGCGGGCTATTTGGCGGCAACTCGAACTGGCGCGGCCCGATTTGGTTTCCGCTGAATTATCTGATCATTGAGGCGCTTGAGCGGTATCACTTGTTCTACGGAAAATCCTTGCGTGTCGAATGTCCGACTCGCTCTGGAAACTATATGGATTTGCAACAAGTCGCCGACGAAATACGCAAGCGACTCTCTAAGCTGTTTCTCGCCGACGCAGAAGGTGATCGCCCCAGCTATGCCCGAACGGACGTTTTGCTGAACGATCCACACTGGCGAGATCTGGTCCTTTTCTATGAGTATTTCGATGCGGAAACAGGAAAAGGACTTGGAGCGAGCCATCAAACAGGGTGGACGGCATTGATCTCACCGATCTTGGGTACCCTCGCCACGCGAAGAAACGCTGAGCAGAAAAACTAGCACTGCAGACTCTTGATATGAGTCGCCCGTAGTCTTCGCAGCATTACCGCGGCCCCTCTTCGCATGAGGTGCCGCGGACAGCAAAAGTTGCGTTTTGCCTTCTAAGTTATAAGATGACGCATGTCTCTCCTGTCCTGACCTCCCTACCTATTCAGGCCCAGACATGCGACTATTCTTTCCTCTTCTAGCGTTCTTGCTTGTCAATTTTCCGGTACTCGCAAACTGCCAAGAGCCTCGTTTCACCCAACCTATTCCTGATCGATTCCCGGAGCTTTTTTATCTGGCAAATACGAGCAATGTCTACTTGCTCAAAAAGGACGGGCATGGCTTGTTAATCAATACGGGAGCAAGCGATCTTGAAAATGCCCTTCGAGACGTAGGAGTCGCCCAAGTCGATCTGCTCTTGCTGAACAACCATCACCGTGAAAATATTCAAGCGATCCGACAAACATCCCTGCAACAAACTCAAATTTACGCGTCAGAAATGGAAGCCGAGATCCTGACGTCGCCCATCAAGTTCCGCAAATGGTATCCACAGCTGAGTGATCGCTACTCCGTCTACGGAGCCAGCTTTGTCCGCCCTCCTGCGCGGCCTATTCGGGTCGATCGAAAATTAGAAGATGGCGATATTGTTATTTGGCGGGGACTCCAGCTTCGATGTCTAAGCACGCCTGGGCATTCTCCGGGCGAGCTGTCTTTCTTAATTTCCAAGGGAGACGACACGTTCGCGTTTTCTGGTGGTTTGATGTATGACGGCTCGAGGTTTACGAACTGGTTTGACAGCGAATGGGATTACGGCTTCGCCGCAGGCATCGACGCTATATTGCGATCTGTCGGTCGACTTTCCGAAGCAAACGTCGATGTCATGCTTCCCGTTCAGGGCCCCATTGTTTTAAACGCAAGAGAGCAACTGGCGACCTATCGCGAACGTCTGGAGAGTTTTCGCGAGAAGTACATCCGAGGTTACCCCGTATTTGATAAGGATCCTGACAAGCGAGACCGAGTGTCGCAGCCTACGCAGGTTCCTCATCTCAATCAGGTCACCCCTCACTTGTATAAGCTAAACGATGATTTTCAGGGGCGAAATTTTTCGATCCTCGTTTCCGACAGCGGCCACGGTTTAATCTTAGACTGCGGATTATTTCCGCAAGATGTTCTAGAAGAAATCATCGTTGGACTAAGACAACACATGGGGCTCAAACAGATCGATGCGTACTGGATTTCTCATATGCACGGCGATCACTTCTTACATGGCCCGTTTTTGAAAGAGAAGTATGGCGCCGAAGCATGGACACTCGACAAGATTGTGGATCGATGCGAAAACCCGCGACGTTATGATTATGCGGCTCTCGTGTCTGCCTATGGCGATGGGTTCGATGGCATGAAGATTGACAAAGCTTTTCAAGATGGGGAAAGCATTACTTGGGAAGGTTACAAGATCCAAGTCGATTGGCTACCGGGACAGACGGAGTTTGGTTGCTGTTTATGGCTCGATATCGACGACAAACGAATTGCTTTCACAGGGGACAACTTGTTTGGTGATCCACGCGATCGTTCCCAAACCGCACACGACTGCGTCGTCGCCAGAAACAGCGCTATTCTCGCAGAAGGCCACGTTCACGGCAGCCAATACCTTTTGAAATTGAACCCGGACATCATCATGGCAGCTCATTCGTACGTGATGCCGGATCCTCAAGAACTACTGCAGCGTTACCATGCCTGGTCGAAAGATATGCAAGCAGCTTTTCAACAAATGTTACCCGATCAGGATTACGAATATCTTTTCGATCCCTACTGGGTCTCAGCTTATCCCTATCGCATCGATCTAAGCGACGGCAAGTCGCATGATGTCATGATTACGGTTCGAAATTTCAGAAAACAAGATCAGCATCATCGCGTTGAGTTGATTCTTCCAGAAGGAGTGACGGCCCAGCCAAAATTGCTGGTCGGTTCGGTGTCACCCAAAAGCCGTCAAGAATTTAAAGTCACTCTTACGGCCGACACAAGTCAAATGCCCGAAGGAGTTCAAATCATTCCACTGGACATCACTCTAGACGGAAAGCAGTACGGACAATGGTTTGATTTTCTTATAGGGAATAAACCGTAGCCTAAACAACATTGGCCGTAGGAAATCGCATGACATCCCACCGATTGAATTTCTACCTAAATCTGAATTGACATCTCCCTCTATAGTCCTTGTAATAAGACTTCTCCCAGGCCATTATTGCCGCACACCTCCTCTTCGTTCGCCCAGAACTTCCGGCGATCGAACATACTCTTTTCGTTTCCCTTGAAAGGTTTAGTTGATGATTATCTGGGGTACGCGAGGGATCTCCTCGACGGAAGAACGGAATCATTTCAATTGCCCGCAATGCCGTACGAAGCGTGATGGAAGTTTAAAAAACGTCCGCACCTTTTTCACGCTCTACTTCATCCCAATCATTCCCATGTCATCGGCTGGACGTTATGTGGAATGCCATTCGTGCGGAGGCACTTTCGCCGAAGAAGTTTGGACGTATGACCCAGAAAGAGAACAAGCCCAAACGATGCAGCAGATGCTGCGAGTGATGATTGTTGCTGCGTTGACGGATGGTCAAGTCGACCGTTTCGAGCGAGACGAGATCAAGACTTTGTACCTGGACTTGACGGGGCTTCCACTTACAGATGTCACGTTGGATCAGGAAATTGATTTCGCCATGGAAGCCAAAGTGACACTTTGCGGGTTCGTCAGCAAAATTGTCAACGGACTTTCCGGTCATGGTCGTGCGTTAGTCGTCAAACTTGCCTATTGCGTCATGAGCTCCGCGGGCGATCTGACTCCAGAACAAGACAATGCACTGATCGAACTTGGAGATACGCTCGGAATTCCACAAGATCAGTTCTTAGAGTTGCTGAAACACATTCGCGATTCCCAAAATGAGGAATTCGCCTGATGCGGCCCTCTTCGTCGATGAATGTTTGGCGTCATGCGACAGGGCACCTACTGCATTTGGCTCTCATTCTATTTCCGACGATTCTGATTTCGCTTGGCAGTATCACGCAGTACGATGTGTTGATTTTTGCTTTTATGATCGGAGTTGCAGGACTGATCGAAAGCATTCTTGTCTACCCATCTCGTAAGGAGACAACCGACGATCCTCGCGCTCTTCAAGTTGCGGCGTTCGTGGGCGCATTCATGTTAGTCATGTTCTGGACAGCCCAATTGGAACGCCAGTTTCTTTCGCCCAGTACTTGGAATCTCTCGGTCTTTGGCACAGTGCTCGTCGTTTGCGGCATCATACTTCGTGCAAGTGCGATTCATTCGCTAGGACCACGTTTCATTTCCGACGTACACTGCGATGGCCCGCCGGTTACCAAGGGGATTTACCGTTTTATGCGGCACCCCTCCGAAATTGGCATGCTTGCCATTGCGGTGGGCGGTCCATTGATTCTCCAAGCCCCCTGGACCGCCATCATCGCGTTTTCTGTTCTTACGCCCATCTCTTATTGGCGAGTTCTCCGAGAAAACAAAGTTCTTGCCGCTGCAAAGATTTAGGGTAGACCGCATCAGCAGGCGACATCGCGCCGAATCTAGGTCACCGCCTTGAAGCTCGCGAACAAACTCGCACGAGAAACCTCATTGCACAACAAATTAATCGTGCATGTGCTGCGGGTAAATTTGATCCAAGTCTACCTGCCCCAGGCTATGCGTTTGAAGCGTCTCAACGAGAACACGATGCTTCATGACTCCAAGTCGCGTACCCGATCCTTTCTTCTAACGCACTAGCAAAACGGCAATATCATCAGGATGGAAAGACTTATTGAATGGGCAAAGCAAGACTTGAAGCGTTAAACCGAAAAGGGTCGGTAGCTTCCATGATCAATGGTTCCGTCATCGGATGCTGCTTATGCGATTCAAGCCGAACAGCCGTCCCGAGATAAGGATCGACACCCTGATCAAATGCGAACGTTAGAGAGATCACTTCGTGGACATTCGTTCCGTGGTGAGTCGCCATGTGATCGCTCCGGGTGTCCTGCTCTAACTAATCTTTTCGAGATGCTTGCTGAAGTGTGCTTTGGCGATTAGCCAATTCTTTGTAAGTGCTGGCACCTTACCAAAAGAAAGCGCAGACGCAGCTAACTAAAGTCATTAGCGCGGCATTAAGCCACAGCTTACGCGTCTGTTGCCAACATTCCTTTCCAAGCGTTGCCACCCACATACTATTTGATGACCCATACTACAATTTTTTTCTGACACTCTAGCCTGATAACCCCACTCTTTCACACACGTCTCCCACTTGCAACTTTCCTGCACTACCAATAGACTCGCACTGAATTGGCTTAACTCTGCATGCCGGCGGGAAGCAGCATCAATGGGCGGTATTCCTGACGTACTTGCAGCCTTCGATTCTTAAAGACAAGGCTTAACAACGTGACAAAGCGTCCGAATCACAAGCAGGGATTTACATTGGTTGAGCTATTGGTTGTGATCGCCATCATTGGAATCTTGATTGGACTTTTACTTCCTGCGGTACAGCAGGCTCGAGAAGCAGCTCGGCGTATGCAGTGCATCAACAACATGAAGCAGATTGGCTTGGCGGTGCATAACTATGAAAGCACACACGGCGTTACTCCGCTTCAAATGGTCCTCGAACCTGGCGAATTCAACAATTTGGCGTTTCTCTTGCCGTTTATTGAGCAGTCCGCCATTCATGACGAGCTTGATTTTTCGGTATTCAGTTGGGCAACTGTGAATCAGCCGCTATACCTCGTTCCCCTACCTATTTATGTCTGCCCTTCCGACTCAGTCGAACACACGAGTGCCAGGGCAGATAGCTCCTACGTTATTAACGTGGGCTGGCCTCGGCTTTCGACAGGCCCTGATGGTGCATTTCCTGTTCCGGACCTCACGAGAGTCGATGGGATTTACGTCAATCTCTCTCCGATGAATGGAATGGCGTCCGTACCAGAGGACGGAACCATTGTCCGCTTTCGCGATGTGACCGACGGCCTTTCCAATACGATCGCTTACAGTGAACGTTTGAAGCACTCCGGTGTGACGGCCGATGTGGCTACCGTTGCCGACGACCGGGCAGTGTTTTCTACGAGCCACAACGATGCCATCGGTAAATCGATGCCTGAGTTGGTTGACCTCTGCTATTCGCTTACAAATCGCGACTCCACATCTACCAAAGGACTGGGCACAAATTGGTACGACGCATTTCCGACATGCAATCAAACGTTTACCAGTTTAATGCCGCCTAATTCGCGGTCCTGCTTGTTCGGTTCTGCCTACGGAGGACCTGGCTACTACGATGGCGATCGTGGGACGTCTCCCAGCAGCATGCATACTGGTGGGGTGAACTGCCTGTTGGGGGATGGCTCGGTTCGCTTTGCAACGGAAACGATTGACCTTCGAACCTGGTGGGCGCTCGGAGGACGAAACGACGGCATGGTTCTTGGTGATTTCTAAGAAGACACGATGTATTGACCATTCCACCGGTTACTTTTTCCCATTCAGTTTCATTTCAAAAATGAGAGGATCCCGTGACGCCAATCGTTAAAAGCCTTATGGCATCCTTGGTAACTATCGCTCTTATCCTCGCTGGCTCTTTCAGCATCACAGGTTGTACAGACCAAGAGGCTATCCAAGCAATTGACCAAGAGGCGGTTCAAGAAGGCCAGAACGCCATCGAACGCATCAAAAAGGATCGAGCGATTCCCAGAAGACAGAAGCAAATAATGATCGAGAGAATCCAGATGGAAGTCAAAGAGCAAACGGGCGAGTCGATTTCTGCAGAGTAAAAGTGACTTTGCCAAACATCACCTTCCGCCGTAACTTCCGGCTGCCACACTTACCTGTGACCTTGGGTTTGCTACCGAACGCAGAACGAGATAACACTCCCCAAAAAAGATCTACTCGGAAAAGTGATCAAGCGTCGGCTCAAGCAAATTCAACGATAAGATGAAGCTTTCCGGAAGCCTAATAGGCTTAAGAAAATCTAAGAGTTATCTTCTTCGTTGCCGTCAGCTATGTAGCTAGGAGCAATAAAGAGTCGCTTCGGGATCACCTTAGGACCTATTCGGGTTCCTAGCACGAAAAACCCGGACGAATTGAATTCCGCCCGGTTTGACGTAAACCTATGCTGAGAAACAGCTTAGAAGTAGCGGCAGAGGGACTCGAACCCCCGACACGCGGATTATGATTCCGCTGCTCTAACCAACTGAGCTATGCCGCCATGGAAACCCTAGAAATTAAGTTTTCCCGCTGGGTTCGTCAACGGGGGAAGCATATCTACTTTGGTATTCTCCGTGTGGAAATCGTGCGAAATTGGTATAGATGGAATAGGTCGACCTTTTGGTCCATTCAGGCCGGCGTTTTGGGGGAATTGCAGTTGTACGGGAATCGGTGTGTTCCCTATCCAGGGGCCCAGTCGTAATAATAGTATGTTTCCCGCCTAACTTATCCCAAATCCATAACTCTTCCCCCATACTCCATGGCATCACGCAAGCAAAAACGCAAGCAGACGTCTACCTCTTCCAAGCCGATCCCTCGCTGGATCCTCCTATCCGGGGCAAGTCTGATCCTGATTCTTTTGGCTGTCTCGCTAGTCACAGCCGACTGGTATTACGCACTGCCCAGCGATACGAAGCTGACGTACGTCGGTGCCAATTCATGTATCGAATGTCACAAGACGGAACATGAAAAATGGGAAGGTTCCTACCACGACCAGGCAATGGATTTAGCCAGCGACGACACCGTGTTAGGAGACTTCAACGATCAAGAGATCGAACACTATGGCATCACTTCGAAGCTGTTTCGTCGGGACGGAAAGTACATGATTAATACCGAAGGTCCTGACGGCGAAATGCAGGACTTCGAGATCAAATATGTCTTTGGTGTCAGTCCACTACAGCAGTACATGGTAGAAATCGAACCACCTACGCCAGGGTCGGAAGAGGGATCGATCGGCCGAGTTCAGGTCCTACGTGTTTCGTGGGATACCAAAAAGAAGAAATGGTTCTATCTTTCTCCGCCTGATGTGAAAGAAAAACTTGCGGTCGACGATCCGCTTCACTGGACAGGACTGACCCAGAACTGGAACCACTATTGTGCCGATTGCCACTCAACCAACCTTCAGAAGAATCATGATCTGGCGACGAACACGTTTCATACGACGTTCTCCGAAATTGATGTTAGCTGCGAAACCTGCCATGGGCCAGGAAGTGCGCACGTGAAGCTTGCCAAGGCTCCTAGCTTATTTTGGGATCGAAACCTCGGTTACGGGCTAAAAAAGCTCAAAGGAGAATCCACCGACGCTCAATTGAATCAAGTCGAGACCTGCGGCACGTGTCACTCGCGCCGACAAGTCGTCTGCCCAGATTTTCAGCTCGGCAATGACTACTACGATCAGTTCAGCAACGAGCTTCTCTCGCCGCACACGTATTACTGCGACGGTCAGATCATGGACGAAGATTACGTCTATGGCTCTTTCATTCAAAGCAAGATGTTCCACAAAGGCATTCGCTGCACAGATTGTCACGACCCTCATTCCACGAAAGTGAAATTCGAGGGAAACAAGTTGTGCACTTCGTGCCATCAACACCCTGCCGGCAAGTACGATTCGCCTGCCCACCACTTTCACAAGACTGGCTCCACAGGCACATCCTGTGTCGAATGCCACATGCCTGAGACAACCTATATGGATGTCGATCCACGTCGCGATCACAGCATTCGTATTCCAAGACCAGATCTCTCTGTCAATCTAGGGACGCCAAACGCATGCACGCAATGTCATCTCGACCGAGCCGACTTGCCGCGAGATGAACACCCTGAAATCACTCGCTACGACCAGTGGATGGCACTCGCACGTGGTGGTGACGAGAAAGTTCGCGAAGCACTCGCCAAGGTCGATCAATGGGCCCTCGGCGCGGTCGACCAATGGTACGGCGATAACTCGAAGCTTCCCAAAGAAGAGCACTTCGCCTATAAGCTGGCCAAAGCATGGAGCAACGAGCCTGATGCAGGAGAAGGCTTGATCGAACTCGTTCGTGATGTTCAGCAACCTGGCATTGTGCGTGCGAGCGGCATGATGTATCTCGCCAACTACTTGAATGAAGATGGTGTTCGGACCGCACTGCGGTACTTGTCGGACGACGATCCCCAAGTTCGCATTGCGGCTATTGAAACGCTCCGCGATCTTCCTCCCGTCACGCCAGACATTCAAGGCCAAGTCCTGGATGCTCTGATGAACCGCTTAACAGATGAAGATCGAGCTGTTCGTACGGAAGCGGCTTGGTCTCTTGCCAACCAGGACGCTCAGGCCTTGGAACTTCGCGGGAAAAATCAAGCGTTTCAATCAGCTCTCGCCGAGGCGATCAAGCAGCTGGAACGGGACAGTGATCAGCCATCGGCGCACCTTTCGCTTGGCGTTCTCTACGAACGCATGGGTGATGTCAACAAGGCTGAAAAGGCGTATCGAACGGCAATTCGTATTGGTCCAAACTTTACCGGGCCGCGTTCCAACTTGGTTAGCCTGTTGGAACAGCGTCAGAAAGTGGAAGAACAGCGAATGCGGCAACTTGTTGTACAAGGCAACCGTGCTGCCGCGGAAGCAATGACATCCGACTTAGCCAAGCGCGCGGTCGAAATCGCAAGATTTCGTTTGGAAGAACTCGACAATCTCAAACGTGATGTAAGCCAGCAACCGGACTTCGCTCCGCTTCAGTACCAGTTTGGTTCGGCATTGTATCTCGCAGCACGAAACACATCTCCTGAAAACGCGGAACCGTTTTACAACGATGCCCTCGATGCCTACAGAAAAGCAAAAGAACTGCAACCCAATAGTGTGCAATACGCCTACATGTACGCGTTGATCGCCCAATACCTGGAACGTTGGGACGAAGCAGATCAGGCCGTTGCTGATTTGCTTGAGATGGAGCCTGGCAATGCCGATTTCCTGGGTCTCAAACAGCAGATCGATGCACGCTATTCACCTCGACGCGAGCAAGAGCAGCAGCGTTAACCCATTGCCAACCGCTTGGAAACAATTTCCAAGTGGTGACGCACATGGCCTACACAGCATCGCCCAAGCCCACGCACTGTCCAGCGATAATCGCTGGCAGTTCCGTCTCGGTCGAGCAATTCTTCGGTGAACGATCGATATAGCTCCATCGTCGATTGGCGGACAAGAAACAGTTCTTGAACCAACTCAAAACAAGGGCGGTCGTTGAAATTCGAGTTCTGCATATACATGTCCTGGTCAAAACCAGGCAGCGGTGTTTTATCGCCTCTCGCCATCCGTAGGGCCCGGTAGGAAAAGACTCGCTCGGTGTCACTCAGATGCCCGACAACTTCCTTGATCTTCCACAGATAGGGCGAATGGACGACGCTTGCTTGCTCTTCAGAGATGAGCTGAAACTGAGGAAAGTCTTTCTCGAACTGGGTTTGTAACGTCGCAATGCAGTTCTCCTCAGGTGCGAGATCCAAGTAGCGTTGAAAAGGAGCAGGTCGCGTCATTATTTCACTCAGCCTATTTAACGGGGTATGCTCGACTCGTCAGTCCCTAAAACGAACATCCGATGTTCCGATAAAGTTCATCAACGTAGTTGAACTTCATGCTATCGCCCCGATTCCTCTATAGTAGTCATTATGGTAAATTACGCTGCTTTAACGCAAAAACGCGTCAATCCATTCACCCCACTTTCGTGAAGAGTCGGCTCCCTATGAAGGCGATTGCGGTTAAACCCGGGACTCCCAACAGCGTTCATCTTCGTGACATCCCCGAACCTTCCTTGGACCAGTTTCCCAATGGAAAAGGTGTTCTGGTTAAGGTGCTCAAAGTTGGGGTGGACGCGACAGACAAAGAAATCAACGACGCCCTTTACGGCAATGCCCCTCCCGGGGATGACTTCATGGTCATCGGTCACGAGTCGTTCGGTATCGTGGAAGCCGTCGGCGAAAATGTGACTCGCTTCAAGCCAGGCGATTACGTCACTGCGACGGTTCGTCGCCCTGGTGGTTCGATCTATGACCAGATCGGCACCTACGACATGACCAGCGAGGAAACCTACTACGAACGCGGGATCAACCTGCTGCATGGCTACCTCACCGAAAAATTCGTCGACGAAGAAGACTACATCATCCGCGTTCCGCAAGGCTTGAACCATCTGCATGTGCTGATGGAACCGATGAGCTGTGCCGCTAAAGCAGTTCATCAAGCTTACGAAGTACAGCGCCGAATGAAGGTCTGGAGCCCTAAGGTAGCCTGGGTAATGGGCGCCGGTCAGATTGGGCTTCTAACAACGCTCTGCCTTCGACTTCGCGGCTTGCAAGTCAGCACGATTGCACGTTCGCCAGGTCCGCATCTCAAACAAGAGATCACCGAAGGCATGGAAGCGAACTACGTCAGCACCAAAGAAACCGACCTCGACGAATTGGTCAAAAAGACCGGCCGGCCCGATATCATTGTCGACGCGACCGGCAACAGCGTGATCGCCTTTGAAGGTATGAAGTACCTCGGTCTTAATGGTGTGCTTGTCTTTACAAGTGTCACCGGTGACAGCGATCGCCATGAATTGCCGACCTCAAAAATCAATTTGGAATGGGTGCTCGGTAACAAGCTGCTTCTCGGTAGCGTGAACGCCAATCGCGATCACTTCGAGATGGGTATCAAAGACCTCGCATTGGGCGAAATGATGTACCCTGGAGTGCTCGAACGCATCTTGACCAACCCTGTCGACGGCTTAGAGAACTATGAAGAAATGATGCGTCTCTTGGTCGAAGACAATACGGCACTCAAAGTGTTCGTAAACGTCGCCTCCGAATAGGCTGACACGTTAGACAATTGAATTGAGGCCCGTCGTCGGAGATGGAATCGAACCGATTCTTATCACCATCGCGGGCCTTGAGCTTGCGCATCGACATTCCCTCGCGTGCCCGATCTGCTAGAATATGACCCAGCAGACTTGCAAGGGATTCTTCTCTTTTTTACCCCACCGATATGCAGGACGACCCGATATGAAAAAGCCAACCAGTGGCGGCGGCTGGCAAGCGATCCGGTACACGTTTCAAAAAGCACGTGAGTCGGGCGGGTATTGGAAGTTCTGGAAAGCCATGCGAAGCAAGAACGCTTGCAAGACATGCGCTTTGGGGATGGGAGGGCAAAAAGGGGGAATGGTCAACGAGCAAGGGACGTTTCCCGAGGTCTGCAAAAAATCGATGCAGGCGATGGCCGCTGATATGCAGGGAGCCATCCCGGAAGACTTTTGGACAACTTACAGCGTTGCTCAACTTCAGAAGTTTACCCCTTATCAGATGGAGCATGCCGGCCGAGTCACGCAGCCGATGCTCTGGGAATCAGGGACTCAGCATTACCGCCCAATTGCATGGGACGAAGCCTTCGCTCGGGTCATCAACAAACTGAAGTCCCTGACCGCGGATAAAACATTCTGGTACTTCAGCGGGCGTAGCAGCATGGAGGCCGGCTTCCTGCTGCAACTCTTCGCCCGTCTGTATGGCACCAACAATGTCAACAACTGCAGTTACTATTGCCACCAGGCAAGTGGCGTCGGACTAGCGAGCACCGTTGGCAGCGGCACCGCGACAATCGTTCTGGATGACGTGGAACATGCCGACTTGGTCTTTCTGATCGGTGGTAACCCGGCCAGCAATCATCCGCGATTAATGTCGACGTTGAAGCATGTTCGACGTCGCGGCGGAGAAGTGATCGTGATCAATCCCGTTGTCGAAACGGGCCTGGTCAACTTTCGAGTTCCCAGCGATCCGATCAGCCTTCTGTTTGGAACGAAGATCGCCACGCTCTACGTTCAACCTGATATTGGAGGCGATCTCGCGCTTCTGTACGGCATCGCCAAACGCGTGCTGGAACTAGGAGGACAAGATCAACCATTTCTGGACAACCACTGCGAAAACACCGATCAATACCTGGCCTTCCTTCGCAACCTTTCGTGGGAAGAAATCGAAACCAAGTCTGGCGTCGGCAAGCTGAAGATCGAAGACATTGCGCAGCGTTATCTTAAAGCCAAGCGTGTTATCTTTAGTTGGACGATGGGAATCACCCATCACGCGCATGGAGTCGATAACGTTCAAGCCATTGCCGGACTCGCAGCCATGCGCGGCATGGTCGGTAAGCCAGGATGCGGCCTGATGCCCATTCGCGGCCACTCGAACGTCCAAGGGATTGGGTCCGTTGGCGTGACCCCAGTTCTCAAACAGGCAATCTTCGACGGCCTGGAAAAAGAATACGGTGTGCAACTGCCACGAACACCAGGTCTCGATACGCTTGGTTGCATGGAAGACGCCGATGCAGGCAAGCTGAAAATGGGCTTCTGTCTTGGAGGAAACCTGTATGGATCCAACCCCGACTTGGCTTTTGCCGCCCAAGCTCTTCAAAAACTAGACACCATGGTCTACATGAGCACGACCCTTAATACCGGTCATGCTCACGGACTTGCGAAAGAAACCATTATTCTTCCGGTACTTGCTCGAGACGAAGAGCCGTACCAGACCACGCAAGAATCGATGTTCAACTATGTGCGAATGTCAGATGGTGGTCCCAGCCGACTCGATGGTCCACGCGGCGAGGTCGACGTCATTGCCACGATGGCCGAAGGTGTTCTCGAGAATAAGACGCCGATCGATTGGAAGTCGATGCAAGACACCAACAAAATTCGTGAGGCCCTTTCCAAGGTAGTTCCAGGCTTCGAGAAAATCGCTGAGATCGATCGTTCCAAACAGGAATTTCAAATCGCTGGCAGAACGTTTCACTCGCCGCAATTTCCGACACCGAGCGGACGCTTGATTTTACATTCGCACGATATCCCTGAGCTAAAAGGGACTGGAGAGAATGAACTACGCCTGATGACTGTTCGTAGCGAAGGGCAATTCAATACAGTCGTCTACGAAGAATATGACATCTACCGCGGCATTGATCGCCGTGACGTGATTGTCATGCATCCCAACGACTGCCAGCGGCTAGGTGTCAAGAACGGCCAACGAGTCAGCATTACCTCGAACATCGGAAAGATTGACGGGTTCGTCGTTCACGAGTTCGCTGACATCAAAGCTGGCAATGCCCTGATGTACTATCCGGAGGCCAATACGCTTGTAGCGCGCACTGCCGATCCCAAATCCAAGACCCCAGCTTTCAAAGGCGTTGTGGTAACCGTCCGGCCGATGTAGCAGATCGTTTCCGCTCGTAGTGGTGGATATTGCTGAGGATTGCCTTCTACGTACAATCATTTAGACGCAAAAGTTTCTCAGACAACACGCACGAAATGAACTGGAAAAAGGACGATCAACTCTGTTTTCTGCTCGGTGTCGCGATGCGGAAGATCTCGCGAATCTATACCGAAGGTCTCTCCGGTCACGAGGTGACGCCAGCGCAACTCTTTGTACTTTCCTGCTTGGAACAACGTGATGGCCAGAAGCCTAGCGAGCTTGCCGAAGAAGTTCATCTCGATGCGAGCAGCATGACAGGCCTTCTCGATCGAACGGAAAAAGCTCAGTTAATCCGTCGAATGCGCGACCCTGAAGATCGCCGAGCGCTGCGTATTTACTTGACCCCTCAGGGGGAACACGCACTCGAGCGACTTCGCCCCGTGATTACTTCGCTTCAAGAAAAAGTCCACGAAGCCTTTTTCGATGGCTGCGACGTCGAGCAAATCGATTCGTTTCTGAGTATTCTGCGAAAAGCAGGCAGCAGTAGTGATCGAACCCAGACCCTCTAAGGATACGCACCATGTCGATGATCGAGCGACTTCAGCACCAACTACAATCGGCTCGTGGGTTCACGCAGAGGATCCTGGAAGACTTCAAGGCGCCTCAAGACTGGGTAGCTCAAGTCTGTAATCAAAGCAACCATGCCCTGTGGTTCATTGGCCATATGGCGACGACCGACAATTTCTTTATCTCGCTGCTCCGACCTGAGAAAGCGGCCGCCAAAGATAACTACCAGGAATTGTTCGGGCTGGGATCGACCCCTTCACCGAAACTGGAGGACTACCCTCCCGTCGACGAAGTTCGTGCCTACATGAATGATCGACGTACAGTACTGTTGGAAATACTAGCTACCCTTTCCGATGACGATCTAGCCACGAAAACTCCTGACGGCACGCCTGACTTCTTAGCTGATTACGGACAAGTCTTCGAAACAGCCATCTGGCACGAAGGGCTTCATAGTGGACAGCTCACCATGGTCCGACGCTCACTGGGGCACAAACCGACGATCTCTTAGCGGCAATTATTCGTCTTCACTGAGAATTCGTTTGACGCTTCGTTGCCTCCCGGCCTAATCTACTCTCTTATCGAACCGCACTAATTAGGGGAAAGACCTCCTCTTGCTCAGGTCGTCGATTCATTCGTTTCTCGGAAGAACCGTTGGGGAGAGTCGGATGTTTAAAGAGCCATACGAAAGTTCGCAAAGCTCGAGCCATTCCACGGATCAATATCGCCAATTGGTGGAATCCGAAACGAAAGTTTCGACTCAACGCCACCAGGAGAACCTGAAGGTGGCGTGGACGAGTATGGCAAGTGGTTTCGGGGCTATGCTACTTGGGATCGTATGGCTGGCTATTGGCTTACTCGCCGGACGTCTTTACTTTTATCCGTTCTGGCTCATCGGAGGCGGATTCATCGGCTTTATTTCGGCAATTGGCTACTATCAACGGATTAGGTAAGTCACTGCCTAAGCCCAACGCAACATCAGGAAACTGCGGCGACCATCAACTTCTCCGCAGCTTCTAAGCCAAGTGCGGTTGTGCGTCCTTCGATCTCAATCATGACGATGCCCGCCTCGACACGATTGGAAAGCAGCTTTGCTTCACAGCCAGGCTGCAGCGATTCTTCGCTAAGATACCGCAAGAAATCAGAGCTTTGATCCATGACGCGAACCAGGCGAAACGCCTTGCCGGTTTCCCACTGCGTAAGCTTAACCCCCTGCTCTGTGCGGATCTTTCCATCGGCCGTCGGAATGGGGTCACCGTGCGGATCGGAAGATGGAAATCCGAGGTATTGATCGATTCGATCTACCAGGAAGTCACTGACAGCATGTTCCATGTTCTCCGCTTCTTCATGGACTTCATCCCAAGCCAAATCGAGCGTATGAACCAAGAACAGTTCAATCAAGCGATGACGTCGTAACACTCGCAGCGCCAACTTCCGACCGCTATCGGTAAGACGCACCCCTTCGTACTTCGTATAAGACGCCAGCCCTGTCTCGCTGAGCGTCTTCATCATACTGGTCACCGTACCTGGCGAAACCTCAAGAGCCGTGGCAATCTCCCCAGTCGAAGCCGCTTTTTCCGGTGCCTGAAGAGCGATCTGATAGATCGCTTTCACATAGTTTTCAATCGTCAAACTGGGCATGGGGTCGGCTCCGGGGATTTCAAGGCACCGGAATTTTAGACGGTTCGACCACGCGCCACAATGTACGACATGGCAGTCAACCTTCAGGAAAACTCACGAATCGGTAATCACAGAGATATGCCTAGGCAAAACTCCCTTGCTCCAGCACAGATTGCTTCAAGAAGCTTTCCAGCAGCGGGACATCAACGATCATATTTGACTCATCTCCTTTGCCATCCGTGGGCGAGGCGACAAACCATCGAAAAACGTGGTCAGATGCCATCGATAAATCATGAAAAAAAGAATAGGGGCGGAAAGGCGTACCTATTTCTACCACCATTGTCCCTGGCGTTGAAAACACCATGTTGACTAGGCCTGCTCCATGGGGGCCCACAATAATCTCTGCCTGTTGAAAAAGTTGAATCTGTTCTCGGACGGACATCGTTTCCAAGTGGTATCGCTCAAATCCGTACTTGGAGAGCATGGTCATAACATCATCATCATTCAAGCAATTTCGGCGTTTCATTCTAGAACGCGAAACATAGACTCGTTTTTTTACTCCGCTTTCGAGCTTTGCCCACGACTGACGCTTCGCCGTTTCAAACAAAAATCGAACTGATTCCTTCCGTGGTATATCCGAATGGGAAGGAAAATAAACCTCATCCGCCTGGACAAAGCACAAGTCCGATTCCGCAATTACTTTTCCCCGGTCGATGCCAAACAACTCGAGCAGTTCTTGCTGATAAATTTGCTTATACGGTACGTAGTAGCGATCCACTACCACGCCCGATTCTTCAAGTAACCGAATCTTGGGCAGGCATTCGAGTAAAAAATGAAAATAGTTCTGGTTGGCATACGCGTAGGAAAGTACACCGAGTGTTCCCTGAAGCCTCCTTAGCGGAGGCAAGTAGCCAGCGTATTCGAATGTCCGATTCAATGGCACATTCGACATCTCTTGGAAAACAACAGCACTCAGATCGGAAAGCAAAATTCCGTCAGAAGAGATCGCAGCAACTCCACGACAGCCTACGCATGCATCTCGCAAACAGACCATGACATCTGCGGGAAGTTCGCGAATTAAAGGTTCATAGACATGACGCTGGAATATCGACCGACGATCATCATCTAAAGAATCAAAATGAAGATCAATCTCTTCAACACTTCCCCCAATTTTGCGAGCAGCAAACCTTTGGCTTTGAGCACCAGAAAGAACCGTCCGGCTACCATCGCCTGGGTGTTCTGCAATCCATTCTTGCGATGTCATGGAATGCGTGGGAGGCGCTACTCCAGCAATTCGGTGAAATGCTTCGCGTGATTTTCGGCGCACCCAATTGCGTACGCGGTGCCGAAATTTCATATCACGTCCCTGCATGCTATTCACCTGTCATTGATCGAGCCATATTCCCAAGAAGGCGTTGCCGATCAATATGCCAGCATCAAGCGAAACAGTGCAAGGTTAGTTACTTCAGGAATCTAACGACGCATTCAATACGAACCGCTTGTTAGTCAATGATTCCGCGATCTTGGAGCAACTGATAGATCTTATCAACGCATTCTTCCACGTTAAGTTCGTGTGTTGGAAGAACGAGGTCTGCATTCTCTGGCACTTCGTAGTCGTAGCTGACGCCGGGGAAGTTGGCGATCTCGCCGCTATCCGCTTTGGCGTACATTCCACCATCTTCTCGCTCCCGACAAACTTCAATCGGGGCGGATAGGTGAACCGTCAGGAAACGATCGGTTCCGACAACTTCGCTCGCCTTCTGCCGAACTTCACTGTTGGGTGCCAGGAAGGCAGCAATACAAAGCATGCCAGACTCGTTGAGCATTCGCGCGATTTCGCTTCCACGACGCAGGTTTTCGCCACGCTGTTCGGCCGTATAGCCGAGATCCTTGCTGATCCCTCGACGAAGGTTTTGACCGTCCAAGACGACGCTGGTCTTTCCTTCGTCAAACAGGCGGCGCTCTAAAGCGTAAGCAATCGTGGTTTTGCCAGCCCCAGTCAAACCGGTCAAAAGGACTGTGGCCGGCTTTTGACCGAATCGAGCGGCTCGCTCATCTGAGGAGACATTTCCCTTCGAGCTTTGGAGAGTTTCGTCACCTTCGACGTCCCACAACTCATCGGCGTCACTTGCATCGCGATCGATGATCATCCCTGCACCGACGGTACGGTTCGACATGTAGTCGATCAGGATGAACGCTCCGGTCGTTTTGTTTTTCGCATACGGATCGAAGCAAACTGCCTGATTCAATTTGATCGAGCAGCGACCGATTTCGTTCAACTTCAAAGCTGGCGAATCTTCGCGGTGAAGCGTGTTCACGTCGACGTTGTAGCGAACACGAGAGACCGTACCGGTCATCATCTTCGTAGTATGCTTCACAAAGTACTGCTTGCCAGGAACAAGCGGCTCTTCCGACATCCAAACCACCATGGCGTCGAACTGGCTATCGACTTTCGGTCGGTTCCCAGGTCGAACAATGATGTCGCCACGGCTGCAGTCGATTTCGTCTTCGAAGGTCAGTGTGACTGACATCGGCGGATACGCTTCTTCCACGTCACCATCCATCGTGACGACCTTTTTGACTTTGCTCGTCTTTTTGGACGGCAAAACCATAATCTCTTCGCCGGGTCGAATCGTACCGGAAGCGACCGTTCCGCAGAAACCGCGGAAGTTCAAGTCCGGGCGGCTCACCAACTGAACCGGGAAGCGGAAGTCTTGCAAGTTACGGTCGGAACCGATGTAAAGGTTCTCGAGCATATGCATCAATGTGGCACCTTCGTACCACGGCATCTTCTCGCTTTTCTCGACGAGGTTGTCCCCTTTAAGTGCCGAGAGCGGAATGAAGTGGACGTCGTCGGCCGACATTTTCGCCGCGAAGTCGATGTAATCCTGCTTGATCTTCTCGAACACTTCCTGGCTGTAATCGACCAGGTCCATCTTGTTGATCGCCACCAGAATGTGACGAATACCTAGCAGCGACGTGATGAAGCTATGTCGTTTCGTCTGCGTCAAAACACCTTGGCGGGCGTCAATCAAAATGATGGCCAAGTCAGCGGTCGAAGCGCCGGTAGCCATGTTACGCGTGTACTGCTCGTGGCCTGGAGTGTCGGCAACGATGAACTTGCGCTTCGCGGTCGAGAAGTATCGATACGCGACGTCAATCGTAATGCCCTGTTCGCGTTCTTCTTTGAGACCATCGGTGAGCAAGGCCGGATCGATTTCACCGCCAACCGTTCCGTGCGTGGCCGAGTCTTTCTCAATCGCAGCGAGCTGATCTTCGTAGGCGGCTTTCGATTCGATCAGCAGCTTGCCCAATAGCGTGCTCTTACCGTCGTCGACACTGCCGCACGTAATGAATCGCAGCAGCTCCTTCTTCTCGTGCTGAGCAAGATAAGCATGAATGTCGGTCGCGATCAGGTCAGATTTATGAGACATAGGTCTAGTGTTTAGTTGTCGGTGTTCAGTTTGCAGTAGGATTCGATGCTCAGCTTTCGCTGCGATTCAGTCTTCTCGTCATTGTCGAAAACTGAAAATTGAAAACTGAACACTCGCCTCGAGCGTTAGAAGTATCCTTCTTCTTTTTTCTTCTGCATCGAAGCGCCCTGATCTTTGTCGATGGCACGACCTTGACGTTCTGAGGTGGTCGTCAGCAACATCTCTTGAATGATGTCTGGCAGCGTCACGGCTTCCGATTCGACGGCACCCGTCAGCGGGTAGCAACCTAGCGTGCGGAAGCGAACCATTTTCTCTTCCACTTTTTCGCCCGGTTCGAGCTTCAAGCGATCGTCGTCGACGAGAATCCACATATCGTTACGCCAAACGACGGGGCGTTTTGCCGAGTAGTACAGCGGCACGATCGGAATCTCTTCCAAGTGGATATATTGCCAAACGTCAAGCTCGGTCCAGTTCGACAGAGGGAAGACGCGAATGCTTTCCCCTTTGTTGACTTTGGTGTTGTACAGATTCCACAGCTCTGGTCGTTGGTTCTTTGGGTCCCAGCGGTGGTTCTTATCACGGAAGGAGAAGACGCGTTCCTTGGCTCGTGACTTTTCTTCATCACGTCGAGCGCCGCCGAAAGCTGCATCGAACTGATATTTATCCAGAGCCTGCTTCAGCGAAACGGTCTTCATCAAGTCGGTGTGGCGGACACTGTCTTGGAACGGATCGATGCCGACCTTCTTGCCTTCTTCGTTGATGTGCACGATCAGATCGAGCCCCAATTCCTTGCGAGCGTAATCTTCGCGGAACTGGATCATCTCCCGGAACTTCCATGTCGTGTCGACATGCATCAAGGGAAATGGTGGCTTGGCCGGATAGAATGCCTTCATCGCCAGGTGAACCATGACGGAGGAATCTTTCCCGACGGAGTACAACATCACCGGGTTCTCAAACTCAGCCGCCACTTCGCGGATGATATGGATGCTTTCTGCTTCCAACTGCTTGAGATGCGTAATCTGATAACCGGACATCGATCAATCGCTGTGGGTTGAAGTTAGGCAATTTGGCCGATTTGCATTAGGCCTTATTGTCGGAGGGTCGGTGTCTCTCTACCGGCTGGGAAAGCTAGGAGAGAATCGTCTGATTATAGGGGTCTTACGTATTGTCAACAACGACACTAATCGGCCGTAAGTTGAACCAGCTTAAGGCTCTTTGCGACCTTTCGGCCAAACTTTCAAGATCACGCTGGGGTGATCGTTGCCTGGCGTTTCATATTCGTGGACGTTTCGGATCTCGACGCCCTTGGTATAGCCATGATGCCGCGCTTCTTTGACTTCTTCCACCCAGCGACCTCCCTTGATGGTCAGCAATCGGCCGGCTGCCAGCCAATGATCGTCCAACCAAAGTAGCAGCTTTCGCATCGGAGCGACCGCGCGGCAGACAACCGCATCGAAGCTGAGGTCTTCGAGTACCTGTTCCGCTCGGTTGTGGTAAACAGGAACCTCTAATTCGACCTGCTCGACGATGGCCTGCATGGCGTGGGCTTTTTTGCCGACGGAATCACAAAGAGTGACACGCACGTCAGGTCGCAGGATCGCGATTAAAATTCCAGGAACACCGCCACCGCTGCCCATGTCGAGGATTTCCTCGTTCGGCTTCAGTTGGCCGGCAATGGCCAGGCTATCGATGACATCACGCGAAACGAACTTGTCGTAATCGGTATGCCGCGTGAGGTTCATCGTTTTATTGATTTCCCACAGTGCATCGACGTACTTTTGAACCTGGTCGCGAATCTCCGGAGGGAGAGGCGCACCATATTTTTGCAGCGCGTCTTCTAGCGTGGCACTTGGGGAGCCTTCTTCGCTCATGCTTGCTTTCAGTGAGAATTGGCGGAAACCTTATGACCACCCTTAGGTGGTTTTCCAATTCTCACTATTTGACCATGAATGGCCATTTGGGGCTATGACACTGCCGCTTTGGCTATTTCTTTTCATGCCGAGAAAGAACCACAATTCGGTGAGCCGTAAGATGTGGCTTGGTGAATTGATCCAATGGCGAGATCTGCCCGTAAATCCCTACCTGCATTCGGGAATATCGTCGCAAGTTGAGTCCCGGTGAGGGACTTACAAACTGAAGGACATTCCCCTGAGCGTCCGTTAAAGCGAACGGAGGCGTATACTGATTGACGTCTCGGCTAGAAGATGCCCGGGTAATTACCGGCATCAACCAACCTCTACCATCGTATCGCGGATCAATGCCGGCTCCGGTGAAAGATGCGGCAGGATCATTCGATCGCTCGGTACCTCCCAGCTTGTCATCACTGACGAGCGGCATTTTGAGTGGTCCCGTGCCGGCCACAAACCCTTCTTCGCTGGCCAATTTTCGTTCGTGAAATGCGCTGAACTCTTCGATCTTCTCGAGCAAAAGGCGGGCTTTGCCACGTTCAAGGGGCGATTCCCCTGATTCGATGAGCCGTTTGGCTTGCACTTTAAGTGGCTTGAAGTCCCATTGATCGGTTGGTTTCAGGCATTCCTGGCTGACGTGTAGTTCCAGCTCGATCAAACTTAGACTGGTCTCTGGACCTAGTTGCTCTAACGGTTGCAAGTCGCCAGATAGCCGTGCTCCGCCGCTTTCATTCGGTTCAGCATCGAAGGACACCGGGCGCACAGCACTAAGCTTCTCTTCCGCTTTCTTCCAAAACTCCGCATCCGCAATGGTTTGCTTCATGGCGGTCGGATCGGCTTGGGTGGCCAATGCCCGAGGTTCGACACCAATTGCCTCGACAAAGTGCTTGTTGATCCAACGGAATTCGCCTGCCGGGGGAGCAATTCGATAGAACGCTTCTTTTTTGCCCGATTCAGGATCACGCAGCTCGACAATTCCAAGCACTTCGACTGGCTCGTCCTGGTTCAGCTTTACATGGGTAATGTGATGCTGATCGCTGATTTGGCTTCCAACAAACGCAGGTGCTTCGTGAAGCTGAACATGTGCGATTCGCCGATCCTCGCCGTATGAAAGATCTTCAGCACGAATCAAACTGAATTCGTTCTCAGGTGGCCGAATTGCCAGCCATCCCCCTGCTTCTTCGCGGTAGACATCAACGACCGTATTTTTTTCCAGATACGACGTTGGATAGTAATTTTGCCCGGGGCCGCTTCGTGTAAATACCTGGCCTGTGGTGACGCGGCCTTTGTACGGATCGGCAGCGTTTGCCGCGGCTACCGAAGCGAGAATTACCGCAGCAGAGAGGATGATGACTGGTCGAAACTGAAACATACCCGGATCCCTCAGGCAAAAACTTGAGTTCTTTGCCCGAGGAAATACCGAATTTACGCTTCGCCAGCAAGACTGATTTCAGTGCTATCGCAGCCGACGCTTAGAACTGGTGTCCCTTTTGCGGACCATCTTTCGTGAGGGTCAAGATCTCTGGCCCGTTTTCGGTCATCAGAATGGTGTGCTCAAACTGGGCACTCAGGCTACGGTCACGCGTACGAACCGTCCAGCCATCGGTCGGATCCAATTGCGTTGCGGCAACACCTATGTTGATCATCGGTTCAATCGTGAAACAGACGCCTGGCATTAAACGCACCGAGTGAGCGGCTCGCGTCGGCACGTGTGGGATCGAAGGATCTTGGTGGAAGCGGCGTCCGAGTCCATGTCCGACGAATTCTTCGACCACACCAAAGTTGTACTTCTTGGCTTCTTCGACGATGACACGCCCGATTTCCGAGACGCGGCATTCGGGATAGATCGCTCCGATTGCCAGATACAGACAATCGAATGCGGTTTGCGTGACCTGTTTGGCCTCAGGAGTGACTTCCCCAATCAGGAATGTTTCGGACTGATCGCCGTGCCAACCGTCGACGATCGAAGTCAGGTCGACATTGACGATATCGCCATCTTTCAGCTCGTAATCGTCAGGAATTCCGTGGCAGATCACTTCATTAATGCTGGTGCAGCAGCTTTTCGGATAGCCCTGATAGTTCAAGCAAGCAGGCGTGTGGCCATGATCCAGGGTGTACTCGTGCACCATGCGGTCGAGCGCTTCGGTGGTGATGCCAGCTTTCACATGAGGACGCACAAAGTCCATCAGTTGCGCGTTGAACTGACAGGCAATTCGCATTGCGTCGCGTTCGGAATCAACCAGTTGAAGATGACGTCGTCCGTGAAGCATAAGGATTCAGGGGTTCGTATTGTGGGGTACGTGTTTGACGGGAAACCAGCAGTCTACCAGGGTAATCGACTTGGCAACATGCAATTCTCGCGATTTCCTTGCACAGATTTTAACCATCTGGGCCGTTTAGCGCGAACGTTCCCAACAACCAACGGCGTCCGTCAATTGTCAGTTTTCGCGACGACCATTAGAATCGTTACCTTCCAAAGAGTGCGGGAAAGCCCTATGTGACAACATTTTGCGGCGATCCCCCAGCTTTTCGATCGATACCGACGGCAGACCAAGCTGCGGACTTCGTCCTCAATACAACCCCGGAACAGAATCATGCCTCGTTACAACCCGGCCCAGATCGAACCGAAATGGCAAAAATACTGGGACGAGAACAAGACCTTCCGCAGTCCTGAAATGCCCAACGGGGAAAAGCTATACGTTCTGGATATGTTCCCCTACCCCAGTGGTGCCGGATTGCATGTCGGCCACCCAGAAGGGTACACGGCCACCGATATCGTCTGCCGTTTTGCCCGAATGCAGGGGAAGAGCGTCCTCCATCCGATGGGTTTTGACTCGTTCGGTCTTCCAGCCGAAGAGTACGCGATTCGTACCAACACCCATCCTCGGATCACGACCGAAAAGAACATCGGTGAATTCGTTCGCCAGTTGAAGATGATTGGCTTCAGCTACGACTGGGACCGCCAAGTCGCCACGACCGACGTCGAGTACTTCCGCTGGACGCAGTGGATTTTCCTTGTTTTGTTCGACACGTGGTACGACAAAGAAGCAGGCAAGGGACGGCCTATCTCGGAATTGCCGATCCCAGCCGACGTTCAAGCGGAAGGGGAAGACGCGGTCCGTAAGTATCAAGACGAGCATCGCTTGGCCTATGTTAGTGAGGCCCCAGTCAATTGGTGCCCCGGACTTGGGACCGTACTTGCCAACGAAGAAGTCATCGACGGCAAGAGCGAGCGGGACAACCACCCTGTGCAGCGTTTATCGCTTCGCCAATGGATGCTTCGTATTACGGCTTATGCCGAGCGATTGGAAAAAGATCTCGAAGACCTCGACTGGTCCGACAGCATCAAGCAGCTTCAACGAAACTGGATCGGTCGCAGTACCGGGGCGGAAGTTGACTTCTTCCTGGGTACCGAAAAGGAATTCACTCCATGGGAAATTGAGCGGAAGAAACTCGGTTACCCACGCAAGCCGGGCAACGACGTTCTTCGCGTTTACACGACCCGGCCCGATACGCTTTATGGCGCGACCTACATGGTCATTGCTCCCGAGCACCCACTCGTCGACCAATTAACGACCGAGTCGCAGTCGGCCGAAGTGAAAAAGTACTGCGAAGCAGCGGCGTTCAAGTCGGACTTAGAGCGAACCGAACTCGCCAAGGAAAAGACCGGCGTCTTCTCCGGTTCGTATGCCATCAATCCGGTGAACGGCACGCCGGTTCCGATCTGGATCGCCGATTACGTCCTCGCCAGTTACGGTACCGGGGCCATTATGGCGGTGCCAGCTCATGACGATCGCGACTTCGAGTTCGCCCAAAAGTTTGATATTCCGGTCATCGCCGTCGTCGATCCTGGCGACAAGTCAGACATCGATCGCGATGCCGTACTTGCTGGAACGGCGTGTGCCACATTTGATGGCGTCGCGATTAACTCAGGCAAGTACGACGGCATGAAAACGGCCGACGTGAAGTCGCAAATCGCCCTCGATCTCGAGCAAAACGGTCTCGGCAAAGAAGCGACGAACTTTAAGCTTCGCGACTGGTTGTTCAGTCGTCAACGTTTTTGGGGCGAACCGTTCCCAATCCTCAAAGAGCTCGACGAAAACGGCCAGCCAAACGGCAAGATCCGCGCCGTCCCTGTCGATCAGCTTCCCGTCGATTTGCCACAAATTGAAGACTACAAGCCAATCGGACGCCCGGAACCACCACTGGAAAAAGCGGATGATTCCTGGCTCTATCCCGTGATCGACGGCGTGAAGTATAAGCGGGAAACGAACACCATGCCTCAGTGGGCTGGCTCGTGCTGGTATTATCTTCGTTTCATCGATCCGAAGAACGGCGAAGTGTTCGTCGATCCCGAAAAAGAAAAAGCCTGGATGCCGATCGACCTTTACATCGGCGGCGCGGAACACGCGGTGCTTCACCTTTTGTATGCTCGCTTCTGGCACAAAGTGCTTTTCGATCGCGGCTACGTTTCAACGCGGGAACCGTTCCAGAAACTCGTTAACCAAGGGATGATTCTTGGCGAGATCGAGTACACCGGCTTCCAAACTTCCGACGGCAAATGGGTTGGTAGCAACCAGACTCGCAAGCAGGAAGATGGCACGATCACAGATGCCAATGGCAACGAGCTTCAACTGGTCAAGCTTACCGAAGATCAAGTCACCAAAAAGGGCGATGGTTTCGTTCTCGCGGAAGACGCCAACATTCGGATCGACGCCCGGGCTCATAAAATGTCGAAGAGCCGCGGCAACGTGGTGAATCCCGATCGGGTCGTCGAGGACTACGGCGCCGACAGTCTTCGCTTGTACGAAATGTTCATGGGCCCTCTCGAAGCCACCAAGCCATGGGCGATGGATGGCGTGAAGGGGGTTCGCGGATTCCTCGATCGAGCGTGGCGTATGATCGTCGATCACAACGCCGAAGAGCTCACACTGAACGCGGCCATTCAAGATGTCGAACTGACCGACGAACAAAACAAAGTGCTCCACCGCACGCTCAAGAGCGTCACGCAAGACCTCAACAGCCTTGGATTCAACACGGCGATTGCCCGATTGATGGAGTTCACGAACTTCTTCACCAAGGAATCGACGCGTCCGAAACAGGCCATGGAGTGGTTTACGCTCATGCTGTCGCCGCTTGCTCCGCACTTGGCGGAAGAATTTTGGCAACTTTTAGGGCACGGTAACACTTTGGCCTATGAAGCATGGCCACAGTTCGTCGAGTCGTACACCAAAGACGACGAGATCGAAGTACCGGTTCAGATTATGGGTAAAGTTCGCGGCCGTATTACCGTTCCAGCCGACATTAAGAAGGATGATCTTGAAGCTCTTGCGAAAGCTGATTCTCGCGTCCAAGAGCTTCTCGAAGGAAAACAAATTATCAAAACGATTGTCGTTCCTGGTCGTCTCGTAAATTTCGTCGTGAAATGAACTTAGCGTGCTCGACTCCGGTTGACGCGGCGCATTTTACGACGGATGCTTACAAACATAGGTTCGCGTTGGTTAGGCTGTGCCTGACAGGGAAGCGGAACCAACTATGGCAATTTGGTAAAGCTATTGGAGCCAGACCCTACCTGGCTCGCAAGGAAGATTCGCATCCATGACGCACGCTTGGCATGACGTGACCCCCGGTGAGGCAATTCCTAGGGAATTTTGTGCGGTCATCGAGATCCCGACCGGTTCCAGCATCAAGTACGAACTGGACAAAGACACCGGGCTGCTGCGAATGGACCGCATGCTCTACTCGGCGGTCCACTACCCCGCCAATTACGGTTTCGTCCCACAGACGCTTGCCGAAGATGACGATCCGCTCGACGTGCTGGTCCTTTGCCAGGAACCAGTCGCTCCGCTGACGCTGATTACCGCTCGTGCGGTTGGCTTGATGACGATGGTCGATAGCGGCAAGCTCGACCATAAAATCATTGCCGTGGCGGTCACCGATCCTGAATACTCTTCTTACAACGAAGCGATCGATCTGCCGAATCATCGCCGAAACATGTTGCGACGCTTCTTCCAAGACTACAAGATGTTGGAAGGCAAGTCGGTCGAGGTGGACGAGATCCTTCCATCCGAATTGGCCCTGCCGATCATCAATGAAGCCCTGGAACGCTACAGCGAACAGCGTCGACGCGGGTTTTATCGAAAGTAGTCGTCGTACCCATTACGGCGCAATAATTGCGTAAAGTTACGCGAATATTCGGTGGACGGATGCGCGCTCACTTGCGTTGCTTGGGCGTTGCCCGTTATCGTTCGAACGCCACCGATGAACAAACCACCCAATGCTTTGCTTTTCTAATCACGGAGAGAAGGTGACCCATGCGTAATGTCATCTGCCTGGTGCTCGGCGGAGGCCGCGGAACTCGGCTCTACCCCCTCACCAAATACCGATCGAAGCCTGCCGTACCGTTGGCCGGTAAGTATCGCCTGATCGACATTCCCCTCTCCAACTGCTTAAACAGCCAGATGAATCGCATCTATGTGCTGACGCAGTTCATGTCGGTTAGCTTGCACCGCCACATTCGTCAGACCTATCGCTTCGATCACTTCAGCGGTGGTTTCGTCGAACTGCTTGCCGCTCAGCAAACTGCCAGCGAAGGCTCCGACTGGTACCAAGGCACCGCCGACGCCGTTCGCAAAAACCTGCGATACATTCAGCAGCACGGCATCGACTATGTGTTGATCCTTTCCGGCGACCAACTTTACCGGATGGACTACCGCGAAATGCTCGACTCGCACATCGAGTCTGGCGCGGACGTTTCCATCGCCGGGCTTCCGGTTCACTCGAAGGATGCCGGCGGTCTCGGCATCATGAAGATCGACGAATCAGGTCGCGTGAACGGCTTCGTCGAAAAGCCGAAGACCCCCGAAGAACTCGCTCATGTGCGAACTGATCCAGCTTGGATCGACGCTCGCGGCATTGAGTCTGGCGGACGCGACTGCCTGGCCAGCATGGGCAACTATCTGTTCAACCGCGACACGCTCGTCGAACTGCTCGAGAAGACCGACTACCAAGACTTTGGTAAAGAGATCTTCCCTGCTGCCATCCGTGCCAAAAAGGTTCAGATGCACATGTTCGATAGCTACTGGGAAGACATCGGTACGATCAAAGCGTTCTACGAATCGAATCTCGCGACGCTTGCTCCGAAGCCGCCGTTCGAGTTCGTGGAAGAAGAAGCTCCGATCTTCACGCGTGCTCGCTTCCTGCCGCCTACGATGGTCATGGAAGGCAACATCAGCAACAGTATGATCGCTGATGGCTGCCAGATCGGTTCCGGCTGCACCATTAAAAACAGCGTGGTCGGCCTGCGTAGCGTGATCGAAGAGAACGTCACCATCGAAGATTCGGTGCTGATGGGCTGCGACTACTACGCGACTCGCATGGAAACCGAAGCAGACGAATCGTGCGGACGGCCTCGCATGAAGATCGGTGCCGGCAGTGTCATCAAGGGTGCCATCGTCGATAAGAACTGCCACATCGGCAACAACGTTCGCGTGGTTAACAGCGACAATCTGCCTGACAAAGAGTACCCGGAAGGGGTCACGATTGTCGACGGGATTCCTGTCGTCGAGAAAGGCGCTTGCATCCCAGACAACTGGACGCTGACGTAAGCGATGACTCGCTCGCTAAATCAAGAATTGAAAGAAAACGGCCTGGGTTTGCTCAGGTCGTTTTTTTATGCACTGCGCAAGTTGCCAACGATCAAATTCCGATTCGCTAACTACTGAAGTATTATAACAGACTGTCCAAGCACTTTCTTAGGTTTGTCTGGCTCGCGCCGATCACTTTTTTGTGGCGCCCCAATCATACTCGAATGTGGCTCGCCCTTATTTACCCCCCGCCCTACTCCGCCGAATGCCTCCGCTTTGCTTCCACTCGGCGCATAGTTCCGTATGATTTGTCAAATAGTTCTTGTAGAGTGTGCGCACACTTGCTTACAATGCGCTTAAGACAGCAACACGCAGACTCGCCTCGAAAATTACGGCATTCTTTCTGCCGCAATTCCCGGGAAACGATCACCATGTCAGCATGAACTTGTCACTTCTGACAAAATCTTACGCAGTGACTTCCGAGGACGAGCAGCGCGTAATTTGAATCGCGACGAAGATCGCTAACGGCAAGACAATGAAATTGCCGATCTCGAACCACTTCGGGTACGGCAGCATCCATTGATTGAAACCGACCGCGATCAAGACAAGCAGCCCCACGATTACCGCTGACACGGGATAGCCAATCTTGCCGGCAATCCAGACGCCGCAGAACGCGGTCGCTCCCCACATCGGTATCACGGCGGCAAGCACCCAGCCGGGATAATTCTCGACATGCGTACACATTTGCTCTTTGCTGCCGTCGAAGTCTTCCGGCACAGGGTGCACCACTTCGCTGAACAGCTCTACGGAGATCGTCAGGAAAAGTACCATCAGCACGCCAGCGACGATGGCCAGAATCATCCAAAAGATGTTTTTCATGCTCGAACTTTCATTCCGAATGGCTTAGTTGCCACGACACGCCAAACTTGTCTTGCACCCAGGCAAACTGCTTGCTGAAAGGGTACTCGCCGAGCGGCATCAAAACCTGGCCGCCGTCGGAAAGTGTCTCGAAGTAGCTCGCAATCTTCTTTTCATCTGCGTGTGTGACATACAACGACATGGCCGGGGTGAATGTAAATTCATGCGGAGCCGGACTGTCGATGCAGCGAAGCGTTTGACCATTCAACGTGAACGTCGCGACTTGAACGCTCCCCTCTTTCCCCTGCTCGCCAGGTCCGTAGCGAGAAATATGCTCCACACGGGAGTTCTCGAACAAGCCAACATACAAGTCCATCGCTTGCTCGGCATTGCCTTCGAACATCAGAAATGTTGTGACGTCAGGACTGCTGGAAAGATTCATGGGGTTTCCTTGGTGGGAATGAAAAGGGAATTGGCCTGACGCCGACGATCAGCTTGCTTGCTCTTCCACAAGAGCGTCAGGAAATCGATCGTGGATCAGCCGCAACTCGATTCCATGCTCCAGCAGTGCTTTCGCGTTGGCAAGCACCAGCGAAAAGCCCCCCATCGAATCGACCGCTTCGTTGACTACTTCTTCCTGCGTTCCGATAAATCCAAAGTTCGTAACGTCGACCAGGCATTTATCCTTGTCACGCTGCTCGAATTTCCAGTCGACAGTGGCTCGTTTCCCTTCGTCCCCCCACTCCATCAAGATTCGTCGGTCCGGCTCCATCTCTTGGACGTGTACCCGTGTCGACACGCCGAACATCCGCCACTCCCATTGAACGTCTTCGCCGACTTTCAATGGACCGCTACTGTGACTGAACCAAAATCGAGTCGTGATCGCCGGGTCGACGAATGCCTGGAAGACGCGTGGTACAGGAACATGGAACAACATTTGAACATGCACATTAGGCACAAAGATGTCGGTCATGAAGTCACCTGAGGAGTAACGAAAGGAATCATTGGGTCTGGTTACATGCTTACATCTTTGTGGGCATCCCTCTTGGATGAATTGCATGCCTACGAAGACAAAGACATGGCACCCCACGTTTTTTCCGTACTTCTGTACGACGACTAGCCCGAGTTGTCTTGCTCGGCGAGTCGCTGTTTGTATTGCTGTTCAACTTCCAGGAAGGTGGCCCAGAACGGACGGGGCGTTTGGTCGTGCAGTTGATCCGTAAGGATGCCCAGATGGGTATGCCAGCCGGAAGCGACCAGGCCCATTTCGTCGACATCGCGAAGTCGTGTGTGGGTGATTACCAGCAAGACTTTATCGCCGCTTGGGGTTAGCTCGAATTTGACTTCCGAAGTATCACCACCCCACGTGTAGGCCAGCAGCCGCGGGGGATCGCACTGGGTTATCGTTCCCTCGAAGCCGGCGCCGCATTCCATCGATTTGAATCGCTCCGGCGTTGGCTCAGGCTGCGGAGAAAGACTTGAGTGCAGGAAATTCAACTGCACTTTCCCGCCCACGCGCAGTTCCATGTCGCCGGAAGCGAGCCATGTGCCCCGTTTCTCGCTCTCGGTTAAGTAGGCCCAGACACGCTCGATCGGGCCAGGCAATAACCGCTCGAGCTGCATCGTATCTTTCGCCAACGGTTTTCCAAACTCACCCATTGCTTCCCTTTACGGTTCAGGCTTATTCAGTTCTGCTTCGAGGGCATCCAGCCGGTCGTTCCAAAATGTTCGCTGCGACTCGATCCATGCCGCCGCTTCGTCGAGTGGCTCTCGATTGAATCGCAGCCAATGCTCGCGACCGGCACGGCGCCGCAGCACCAAGTTCGCTTTCTCCAGCATGCGGATATGCTTCGAAACCGAATTGAGCGAAATGTCGAACGGTTTGGCCAGGTCGGTGACACGCGTTTCCCCTCGCGACAATTGCCGCAAAATGGCCCTGCGCGTCGGATCGGCCAAAGCGACCAACGTTCGATCAAGTCTTGCTTCCTGAGTGGTCGACATCATTCACCCCTTTGGGTTAATATCTAGCGAGAGGGCTCTCTTGTCAAGCATTCGACCCAAATTCGCTATCCAGGTTTCGTTCGACCGCGCGGCAAAAGAGCCCAGGCCATTCGCATTGAATGTTGCCTGGGCTCGATGATTGATGGCACTGATGGGCAAGGACTTCCGCGGCGTCTTACCTAACAATGCTCGCGGCGAAGCAGCGGATGAGACTACGGAAAGGATATCGATTTCAATCGGATCAGACGCTCGTCGACGAGTACTTCTTCGACTTCACCGAAGGTGATCTTTTCGGAAAGCTCCAAGACGTCGCCGTCGTAGGGAAACTGCATGACCTGAACGCCGACGCTGGAATTGTACCAGGACACGTGCGTGTTCTTCGTCATCCAGGGAGTGATGACCTCGCGATACTTCTTGCTTTCTTCCGGGGAAATTCTGGGCGTCTCGATCCGAACGACATTCTCGGCGCCGAACTCCGCGATCATTTTGGCAGGCATCTCATCAAACCGAGGCCGCTGAGGCATACCTCGGCCAGGACCGCCGGGCGGAAATCCTGGAGGTCCGGTCATCCCTGGACGTGGTATCGGAGGACCACTTGGACGACTGGGAGTTGACTCGGCAGGAGACGTACTGCCGGCGTTGGGATCGTACGGAATGATGACCACGTTGACATCCGCAACCTCTTTGAATTCGACGCCGGGGCCGAACCAACGATCGCCCCGATCAAAGTGCTTGAAGAGGATGATCATCAATTGCGTGTCGAACGTTTCGTAATTTGTTTCGCGTCGGGACGACTTCCACTCTTCGATCTGCTTCTCCATGCGGCGATCGACGAATAGAACGACGGGACGATCGTCGTTGGTGCTTTGTTTGAACTGCTCAAAGCGTTTCAGAAATGTTTCGGATTCCTGGGCTGAAAAACAGAACGCCGACGGGCCGATCAAGTCGCCATCGACTCGAACCGGCCGCGGCCCGTTGATCACTTTCCACAGACTATTGATTTCATTCGCCTGCTGCTGGGCAGACTTGGCCAGCTGAGCGGATGTACCGGACAAACCTTCGTTGGCCACTCGGTTTAACGTGGATCGCGTTTGGTTATCGGCTTGTTGCGTCTTCGAACCATACTCGGAAATCGCCGGAGCGAGGTCCTCGGAAAGGAAAACCGAGGTATCACGCAGCTGCTCGGCGCACGCTTTGATATTCGCTTGCAGACTTTGAATCTGTCGCAACCGACTCTCCTGCTTGCTACGATCGGACAACTTGGAGAGTAGCAAATTGATGATCTCGTAATCGTCCAACACATACTTGAAGAGCATCTCGGGCGAATCGCCCGGCTTGTTCTTCGTTTCGTAGCTGACGTTCTGCAGCAGTTCGTTTTCCTTTTGAGCGTTGACATGCACGGAGTTTAAAGCCGCGATGACTTTACCGAGCGAGCCTTGATATTTGACGACCGTAGACATGACATCGGGCTTGTTAAATTGCCGTAGCTTCTCGCCGGCTGCTCGCATCCTTCCTTCGAGTTTGAGGAGCCGCTGCTTGTTCTCTTTGTTGATCTCTTGGACACGTTCCTCGGGAATCGCGGGAACCGTTTTGACACTTTCGGCGAGCGATTCCATTTCCCGGGTGAGGCCTTCGATTTTTTGTTTGAAGCCAGGCAGATCGCCGTCGCCCTGAATCGCTTCAATCGCCTCGATAAACTTGATGGTACTGTTGTGCTGCTTCATGGCGATATCGCGATGCTGCTGGACCGCGCTTTCATCGACCGAGTTGGAAGCGAATCCGCCCCCGGATCCGCCGAGGTCGCCGAGCCCGTTGGACGCGAGCGACACGACGGTAATCACGAGAATTCCGACGACCAATAACCCAACGCCCCCCAGGACGACCGGCACGATCGGAAAGGAACCGGAAGACTTGGTTCGCTTCTTCGGCGGCAGCGAACTGAGCGCAGGGCCTTCGGACGAGGAGGCCTGCATGTCGGCGAATAAGTCGTCGCCAAGCGGATCGTTGAATGGATCGTCGGCAGGCGCCGGAGCTGGAGACGTAGCAGGCTTAGCAGCTTTTTTCGGCGTGGCCGCCATGATTTTCGCGACGAACTTTTCCGAGCATTTCTTGCAAGTCACCTTCTTGCCGGCAAGCTTTTGGTCGGCAACGGGATACTTGGTTTGGCAGCTGGGACAGACGATGAAGAGCTTCGACATGGGCGGGCAATCCGGAAGGCACAAGTGAACTTGGATCGGATTATAGCCACCCTGGTTGGCCCATTCCATAACAACCAAGTGAGCGACGCCGGAGCAAGGACGAACCGCTCCCCCTGGAATAACCACTGACCGACGAACATGACAAGCACAAAAAAAGCCCTTCGCACGATGTCATGCGAAGGGCTTTGGTATTCGATGCGACGGAACCGTTATTACGGGGCCATCAGCAACTTGCTTGGGTTTTCCAAGAGCGACTTGACGTCGTTCAGGAATCGCTGAGCCGTAGCACCGTCGACCAGGCGGTGGTCGTACGAGAGGCTCATTGGCATCATCAAGCGAGCGACGATCTGGTCTTTAACGACGACCGGCATCTTGCGGGAGCGACCGACCAACAGAATAGCGACTTCCGGCACGTTGATGATCGGGGTGCTGTAGGTACCGCCGATGGCGCCGAGGTTGCTGATGGTGAACGTACCGCCTTGCAGGGTCGACATTTCAAACGAGTTGCCGCGGATGTCGGCAGCCGTCTGCTGAAGATTACGAGCGATGTCAGGAATGGCCATGCGGTCGGTGTTCTTCATGTTCGGAACGAGCAGACCACGGTCCGAGTCGACAGCGATGCCGACGTTCACGTAGTCCTTGTAAATGACTTGTTCCTGTTCCATGTCGATCGTGGCGTTCAGTTCCGGGTGCTCTCGCAGAGCTACGGCGACCGCTTTGATCAGGAACGGCATGGTGGTCAGCTTGACGCCCGCTTCCGCGTAGTCGTCTTTGCTTTGCTGACGCAGTTCTTCGAGGGCCGTGATGTCGGCGTCGTCGAAGTTGGTCACACGCGGAGCGGTGGTCCAGCTCTTGGACATCTGAGCAGCGGTGACTTTACGGATCTTCTTCATCTTTTCGATGCGAATAGGTCCGTATTTGTCTTCGGTCGATTCTCCGGTCAGCGAAGGAAGCGAACCGGAAGGAGCCGGAGCCGAAGCAGTTCCGGCGCTCGTGGCTGCTCCGCCGCCTTGGTTAAGATCGCGAACGGTACGCAGGACGTCGTCACGTTCGATTCGGCCGTTGGGGCCGGAACCTTGGACGTTCCGCAGATCGACACCCACTTCGCGAGCGAATCGACGCACGGCCGGACCTGCAGGAACGCTTTCGTCCACGCTTGGCGTGTTGGCCACAGGCGCCGGCGGTGGCGTTGTCATTCGAGGTGGCGTGGCCGGAGCAGGCGCCGGTTTAGGAGGTGCTGGCTTCGGAGCTTCCTTGGCAGGGGCTGGCTCGGGAGCCTTTTCTTCTGCGGCAGGTGGTTCTGGTTCCGGAGCTTTTTCTTCCTTGGGGGGCTCTTCCGCAGGTGCGGAGGAACCGCCGGAAGCCGCGCCGTCAAGAGTCACGATCGGAGCGTGCACGGCAACCGTGTCGCCCGCTTTCACGTGAACTTTGGCAATCTTGCCCCCTTCGGTGCTCGGCACGTCGACGGTGGCTTTGTCCGTTTCGATTTCGATCAGGGTTTGCCCCTTCTCGACGGTATCGCCAACCGAAACGTGAACGGTCAGCACGTCACCCGATTCAATTCCATCGCCCAGATCAGGCAGTTGTACGTCTATCGCCATGGTGATTAACCTTGCTTGGAATGCTTATTTCAGTCGCAGGGAAAAGCGAGGCAGGCCGGCCATTGGTTCCGACCTGCGACGGTACCGCTCGCCTTAGGCGAAGTACGGATTTGGCTTTTCCGCGTCGAAGTTCAAATCCTGGATGGCCTGGGCCACTTCCTGACGCTCGATGACCCCGGTACGAGCCAGTTCATAAAGCGTAGCAATGACCACCGATTCGGCGTCCACCTCGAAGTGACGACGCAGGGCTTCGCGAGTTTCGCTGCGGCCCATGCCGTCGGTTCCCAAAGCAACCATGTTGCCAGGCAGGTAAGGTCGAATCTGTTCGGCCCAAGCACGAACGTTGTCCGAAGCCGAGATGAACGGGCCTTCGACGCCGTCCATAATCTTTTCAAGGTAAGACTGCTTCGGATCTTCGGTTGGATGGAACATGTTCCAGCGTTCACACGACTGAGCATCTCGGCGAAGCTCGGTGTAGCTGGTCACTGCCCAGACATCGCTGGCAATGTTGTATTTCTCGGCGAGAATCTTCGCAGCGTCGAGCACGCAGCGAGTGATCGTACCGCTACCCATCAGCTGAACGGTCGCACGTGGCTTTTCAGCCGCTTCCGCATTCAGCTTGTACATGCCGCGGATGATGCCTTCTTCGGCACCTGCGGGCATTTCCGGCATCGCGTAGTTTTCGTTGCCGACGGTGATGTAGTAGATGGCCGTTTCGCCTTCTTCGTACAGCTTCTTCATGCCGTCCAGCGTGATGACCGCCGTTTCGTAGGCGTAGCAAACGTCGTACGAACGAACCGTCGGGAAGGCGATCGCATTCAGGTGGCTGTGGCCGTCCTGGTGCTGAAGCCCTTCGCCGTTGAGGGTCGTGCGACCAGCGGTACCGCCGATCAGGAAACCCTTGGCACGCGTATCGGCAGCACACCAGACCAAGTCGCCGATGCGTTGGAAGCCGAACATGCTGTAGTAAATGAAGAACGGAATCATGTTGATGCCGTGCTGCGAATAGGCATTACCCGCGGCAATAAACGACGACATCGAGCCCGCTTCGGTGATCCCTTCTTCCAGGATCTGACCGTCTTTGGCTTCCTTGTAGTACATCAGCTGATCGGAGTCGACCGGCTCGTACAACTGGCCACTGTGGGCGTAGATACCGACTTGGCGGAACATGCCTTCCATACCGAAGGTACGCGATTCGTCTGGGACGATCGGCACGATGTTCTCGCCAATGTTTTTGTCTTTGCACAGCTTGGAAAGAAGTCGGACGAAACCCATCGTCGTCGACATTTCCTTCCCCTTGCTGCCGCCGAGGAATTCCTTGTACTCTTCCATCGAAGGGACAGTCGAGACAGGATGATTCGTCGGTCGCGAAGGAACCGGACCGCCCAATTCTTCACGTCGCTTTTTCAGGTAACGCATTTCGGCGCTATCTTCGGGCGGACGGTAGAACGGAGCCTTTGCCACTTCTTCGTCCGAAATCGGAATGCTGAAGCGGGTTCGGAACTCTCGCAGCTCTTCTTCGTTGAGCTTCTTCTGGTTGTGGGTAACGTTTCGCCCTTCACCCGCTTCGCCGAGGCCATATCCTTTGATCGTCTTGGCGATGACGACAGTCGGCTTGCCTTTGCATTCGGTGGCGGCTTTGTAGGCGGCGTAAACCTTCTCGGGGTCGTGACCACCACGGGTCAGCTTCTGTAGCTTTTCGTCCGAGTAGTTCTTCACCAGTTCCAGCAGTTCTGGATACTTGCCGAAGAAGTGCTTACGGATGTATTCGCCTGATTCGACGACATACTTCTGGTACTGACCGTCGACGACTTCTTCCATCCGTTTGACGAGCAGGCCGGTTTTGTCCGCTTTCAACAGCGGATCCCAGTCGCTTCCCCAAACCACTTTGATGACGTTCCAACCGGCACCGCGGAAGACCGCTTCCAGCTCTTGAATGATCTTGCCGTTACCACGAACGGGACCATCGAGACGCTGCAGGTTACAGTTGATCACCCACGTCAGGTTGTCCAGCTGTTCGCGGGAAGCGAGGCTGATTGCACCCAAGGTTTCTGGTTCGTCACATTCGCCGTCGCCCAGGAACGCCCAGACGCGGGTCTTGCTGGTGTCCTTCAAACCGCGATCGTGCATATAGCGGTTGAAGCGAGCCTGATAGATCGAGCAGATTGGTCCCAAGCCCATCGAGACCGTTGGGAATTCCCAGAAGTCTTCCATCAGCCAAGGGTGCGGATAGGACGACAGGCCCATTTCCGGCTGCAATTCGCGGCGGAAGTTTTCGAGGTTCTTTTCGGTCAAACGCCCTTCGACGAATGCTCGCGAGTAAATCCCCGGCGAAGCGTGTCCCTGGAAGTAGACCTGATCTCCTTCGTAACCGCTGCCACGACCACGCAGGAAGTGATTGAAAGCCACTTCGACGAGCGTAGCACTCGAAGCGAACGTGCTGATATGGCCGCCGAGCCCTTCAAAGTTCTTATTGGCCCGAGTCACCATCGCCATCGCATTCCAGCGGATGATGCTCTTGATACGGCGTTCAAACTCGCGGTTGCCGGGATAAGCCGGTTGTTCCGACGAGTGGATCGTATTGATATACGGCGTATTCGCGGCGAATGGAATATCGACGCCGCGTGCGTGTGCCTGGTTTTCCAAGGCGGAAAGAAGAAAGCGGACCCGGTCCTCGCCTTTTCCTTCCAACACGTAATCGAGTGAGTCGAGCCACTCTTGCGTTTCAGCCGGGTCCACGTCTGCAGCGAAGGTCGACGGGTTGTTCCGCATCAAGTTCTCTTCGGCAGGCATCATTTTGGCGTTCGCCATGCAACTTCCCTTTTTTCAGTCCGTTGCTTTGCGCCAGGAAAAAAACTCTTCGGCCGCGACTTCATTGTGCGACTTCAACTGGCGAAGCAACCCTCGATTAACTTATCTCAAAGATCAATCTCGGCTTAGGCCCGAGGCAGGCTTCGAGTCTGAATTCTACCGCGCTGTCCGAATTTGTCAGCGAGAGGAAGGCGAACCCTCCCCGTCTTCTGCAGTCGGCAGAATCGGCAGAAGCCTTAACAAAACCATAAGTTGTGTATTGAGAAGACCTTACGACTTCTTCTTCGGCTTGTAAATTTCGGTCGCGGTTCCGAAAAATACCTCGCCGGCGTTCATAACCGTCTCACTTAGAGTCGGATGCGGGTGAATTGTCGACGTCAAATCGAACACTTCGGCACGCATTTCCAACGCCAAAACGGCTTCAGAAATCATTTCGCCAGCCCCTGGACCGACAATTCCACAGCCCAATACGCGCTGGGTTTCGGGATCGATGATCCACTTGGTCATCCCGTCGGTGCGTCCGAGGGCTTGAGCACGACCGCTAGCAGCCCATGGATACAGGGCCACGTCGACCTTTTTGCCCATGGCTTTGGCTTCTTCTTCCATCAAACCGGCCCAAGCGATTTCGGGATCGGTGAAGATCACCGCTGGAATCGCGGCAGGCTCGAAGGAAACTGGGTGGCCCAGGATCGCTTCGACGGCGGCACGACCTTCGTGGGTCGCTTTGTGGGCCAGCATTGGATTGCCGGTCACGTCGCCGATCGCCGAAATCTTAGGTTCGGCGGTGCGAAGCTGCTTGTCGACTTCGATGAAGCCACGCTTGTCGACGACAATCTTCGTGTTTTCCAGGCCGATTCCCTTGGTGTTCGGCCAACGACCGATCGACACCAGGACGCGGTCGTACTTGAAAGTACCGAACTTCGCGGGACCTTCGAAGGCAACTTCCACTTTGCCATCGCGATCGCCGAGCGAACCAACTTTGGTGTTCGTGAAGATACGCCCCTCAAACAAGCCATCCAGCTTCTTCGCGAGTGGCTTGACCAGGTTGCGGTCGGCCCCGGGGAGAAGTCCGTCGGTCAGTTCAACGACGCTGACTTTCGTGCCCAGGTGAGCGTAAACGGTGCCCAGTTCCAGCCCGATGTAGCCACCACCGATGACCAACATGGTTTCTGGAATGTCTTCGAGATCCAGGGCACCTGTCGAGTCCATCACGCGTGGCGAGTCGATTTGGAACGCTGGTGGCATCGCTGGAATTGATCCGGTCGCGACAATCGCGTGATCGAACGTCAGCTTGCCATCTTCAGGGATCGAAGGATCGTCGCCGTCGAGCTGAATGGTATCAGAATCGATGAAGCTGGCCGTGGCTTTGATGACGGTGACGTTACGCTTCTTGGCAAGCTGTCCCAAGCCGGTGGTAAGCGACTTGATGACGTTTTCTTTGCGGGAGCGAAGCTTGTCCAAGTCGATCTGAGGTTCGCCAAATGTGACGCCCCAGTCTTTGTTCATTTCGTCGACTTCGTCGATCACCTTGGCAACGTGCAGCAAAGCCTTCGAAGGGATACAGCCGCGCAGCAAACATGTTCCCCCGAGCCGCGGTTCCTTTTCGATGACGGTGACTTCCATTCCTTCGTCGGCTGCCAAAAATGCTGCCGCGTAGCCCCCGGGACCACCTCCGATGACCACCAACTGGGTATGAGCCATGATGTCTCTCTAGCTAATTATTTCTAAGGCAAAAGGTGAGTTACTTCACTTGAGATGCGGTAGTGGGGAGATGCGTCTCAAGATCGACGTGCTACAAGGGCACATTGAACCAAAAAAAAAGGGACTCCGCGACGGGCTGTCGTGCCGGAATCCCTTTGAAATTTACGAATTGCTGCGAATTGCCGAAAATCGCTTTTCGGAAATTAACGCGACATGAATTCGACCACCATGTTCACGTCCACTGGCAGACTGATGTCTTCGGGACCTGGAACGGCATCGAAAGTCGCCGAAAGGGTCTCTGGATCTGGCGACAGGAACGCAGCCGGTTCACCCGAAGCATCGGCATGAATGCTGCGATACAGGATCTGCAGCTTTTCGCGGTTGCGAACGCTAACCACGTCGCCGGGACGCATCTGGTAAGATGGCTTGTCCACTTTGTGGCCGTTGACCATGAAGTGACCGTGCACGATACCTTGGCGAGCCTGGCAGCGAGTCAGTGCCAAACCGGCACGACGAACCACGTTGTCCAAGCGGCGTTCGCACAGCGACAGAAGGTTTTCACCCGTGTTGCCCTTGCTGTGCTTGGCATGCGAGAAGTAGCGACGAAGCTGCTTTTCACCGACACCGTAATAGTGCTTGATCTTCTGCTTTTCCATCAAAGCGGCACCGTACACCGACGGACGCTTTGGGCGAGTGTGCATGCCTGGGGGGGAAGGCCGTCGGTCGGATGCACGCATGGCACCGCGGCTTTCGTAAATGACCGCACCGAGACGACGATTGATTTTGGCCTTCGGACCTGTGTAATGGCCCATGTACGATTAACTCCTAAAATTTACTTTCCAGGATATCACCATACCGCGATAACGCAGCGAAAACGTGATTCCTACATCCACGATTGTTCCCTAGCCAAAACTTTTGACCGGGTGGAAACCACACATTGTGCCGCACCCCACCACCTTTGGCAAGGGGCTTCGCCGCCACGGTCATTTGAAAAACGAGCTTAAAATCGCCCCAACAATGAGGGGAATGTTTTTTATGCCGCCACTGGCCGGCAAGTAGAAAATAGACAACAAACTCGATTTCTGCATACTTTTTCGCGCGAATCTACTTTGCGGCACGTTTCAAACTAGACGATAATCCACACGTCTTATCACCCCTTCACTCTGCCCCACCCACCTACCGTTCGTTTTGCATGAAGGATGCCTGCCGTATGTCTAAACCAATTTTGAACCGTCGTTCCTTTCTTCAAACCTCGTCCGCCGCGGCGTTGCTGGCAGGAACCGGTTTTCATCAACTAGCTTCTGCCGCCGAATCAAAGTCGCCCAACGAGCTGCTCGATATCGCGTGCATTGGTGTTGCCAACCGCGCCTCGGCCAATGTCAGTGGTGTCAGTGGACAAAATCTTGTCGCCATGTGCGATATCGACGACAAGTATCTCGGCCAGGCGTTGAGCGCTTACGGCCAGCACAAATCGAAAAAGTACAACGACTTCCGCGTGCTGCTGGACAAGGAAAAGGGAATCGACGCCGTTGTCGTCAGTACCCCAGACCATACGCACGCTCCGGCTTCGATGTGGGCCATGCAGTTGGGCAAACATGTCTACTGTGAAAAGCCGCTGACGCACACCGTGCACGAAGCCCGCGAAATGACCAACTACGCCGTCAAGAACAAGCTGGCGACGCAGATGGGCACGCAAATCCATGCCGGCGACAACTATCGCCGTGTTGTCGAAGCGATTCAATCGGGCGCTATCGGCAACATTAAGCATGTTGACGTTTGGGTTGGCAAAGGCTGGGGCGGTGGTACCGTGCCGACCGATACGCCTCCGGTTCCGAAAAACATTCACTGGGACTTGTGGCTCGGCCCAGCAGCCGAACGTTCTTATTCGCCGGTTTACATGCCAGCTCAATGGCGACGCTGGTGGGACTTCGGTGGCGGTACGCTCGGCGACATGGGTTGCCATTACATCGATTTGGTGTTCTGGGCGTTGAAGCTGAAGTACCCAACCAAAGTTGCCGCCGAAGGTCCAGAAGCGGATCCGCACACCGCGCCGATGGGTCTGACGGTCAACTATGAATACCCCAAGACCGACGTCGCTCCGGCAGTGACCATGAAGTGGCGGGACGGAAACCACTGCCCGAAAGAAATCAACGGGCACAAAGTTCCTGGCTCTGGCGTGATGTTCCACGGCGATAAGGGAATGATGTTGGCTACCTATGGCGGTTTCCAACTGCTGCCGGAAGATGACTTCAAGAACTGGGAAGCTCCTGAGCAGACAATCCCGAATTCGATCGGCCACTACGAAGAATGGATCAAGGCCTGTAAAGAAGGCACACCAACGACGTGCAGCTTCGATTACAGCGGTCCACTGACCGAAACGGTCCTGCTAGGGAACGTCGCCTATCGTAGCGGTGGACCGATCGAGTGGGATGCTGAAAACTTGAAGGTCACCAATAACGATTCGGCCAATCAGTACATCGAACGTAAGTACCGCGAAGGGTGGCGAATCTAGAGTTCGCAAAAGAACGAAACTGAGACGGGTGCCATGCTCTCGTCTTCGTAAGCATGTCTTGGCGATTTCAAGCATGTCTACGGGGCCGACCGCACGGCACCCATTTTTTTGTGCCTAGCGAAATGCCGTCTAGTCGATATACGGCGGGTCTTGCGGATAAACGGCCACTTCAATCGTGTGACCATCGGGATCTTGGAAGAAAGTCTGGTGGATGTTTCCGGCATTCACCCGCTGAACGAACGGAATGCCATGCTCGTTGAGAATGTCCACTAGATCGCTGGCATCTTCCACCGCGAACGCATAGTGATCGGCACGGGAATTAGGGTCGACACCAAACTCGACGGCATGTTCTGTTTCGAGGATATGAATCTGAATGCCATACCCGGTCAGCCAGGCTCCGGGAAAGTTGAACGGAGGTCGTTCGACTTCGCGAAAGCCTAAGACATCGCGATAGAAGTCTCGCGCAACGTCACTATTGCGAACGGCCAAAGCCAAGTGATTCAAACTTGTGATTGGGATCGGGCGTGGCATGCTGGTCTTTCTTCGTCGTGCGTCATGTGCAGGCACCGTTGAGCTGAATTGAAGAGGCGGTAACCCGCATCTCTGGCGCCCAATAGATGAACTTCAAAACGGCAAGCCTTCAAGATACTGCAGCACAACCACGCATGACCATGGGTACAGTTCCGACTGTCACCAAACGGTTGTCTATCTGTAAGCGATTTCCTGCGAAGTTTGTTGTTCGAGAATGGTGGTTTGGCATTCGCGTCTCGCCAACGAGCGTTACAATCAAAGCTTGGGACTCAATGTTTAACTTTGCGCAGAGCTCCTGCAGGTAGATTCATGAAAGCGCTCGTCAAGCGTCATTCGGAAAAAGGGTTGTGGCTGGAAGACGTCCCGGAACCAACCATCGGAATCAACGACGTCCTGATCAAGGTCATGAAGACCGGCATCTGCGGAACCGACTTGCACATTTACAAGTGGGACGCGTGGGCTCAAAAGACGGTACCAGTCCCGATGGTCGTCGGGCACGAGTTTGTCGGCGAGATCGTAGAAGTTGGCTCGAATGTCGGCATCTTCGAGCCAGGCCAGATCGTCAGCGGCGAAGGGCATGTCGTTTGTGGTCAGTGCCGTAACTGCATGGCCGGTCGGCGACATTTGTGTTCGGAAACCGAAGGGATCGGCGTCAACCGGCCCGGTGCGTTTGCGGAATACATCTCTATCCCAATGACCAACGTCTGGCATCATGCCGATGACATTCCGCTGGACGTCGCGTCGATCTTCGATCCATTCGGCAACGCGGTCCACACGGCGCTTACCTTCCCGGTGCTGGGCGAAGACGTTCTGATTACTGGGGCTGGTCCGATCGGCTGTATGGCCGCGGCTGTTTGCAAACATGCGGGCGCCCGATTCGTGGTGGTAACCGACGTGAACCCTTGGCGGCTGGAACTTGCCAAGCAGTTAGGTGCGACGCGCGTGGTCGATGTTCGCAAAGAGAAACTGACCGACGTGCAGAACGAACTAGGCATGCACGAGGGATTCGATGTCGGCTTGGAAATGTCTGGCAACGATGCCGCGTTCCGCGACATGATCAAAAACATGTGCCACGGCGGCAAGATCGCGATGCTCGGCATTCCGCCGGAAGACATCTCGATCGACTGGAACGACGTGATCTTCAACATGCTCACGATCAAAGGCATTTATGGTCGCCAGATGTACGAAACCTGGTACCAGATGACCGTACTGCTGCAAGGTGGTTTGGATCTCGATCCGGTGATCACCCATCGCCTGCACTACACCGAATTCGAGCAAGGCTTCGAGGCCATGTTCTCCGGTCAATCCGGCAAAGTCGTTCTCGATTGGACCGAGAAGTAGTTCATACGTTTTAAACGCTAAACAACACACTGATCTCTCCCTTCGAGCGAGAGCGAACCAGACAGAACGGGAGCTTTCTCCATGTGGAACGAACAAGTTAAATCGCGTTACTCCGGCATCCTGGACGAAATCCGCGAAGCAGGTCTCTACAAAAGCGAACGCACGATTCTTTCGCCGCAAAAGTCGAAGATCGACCTGCCTGAGCAGCAGGAAGTCCTCAACATGTGCGCGAACAATTACCTCGGATTGTCGGATCATCCCGAGATCATTGCTGCCGCCAAGCAGGGACTCGAGCGCTGGGGATACGGTCTGTCCTCGGTTCGTTTCATCTGTGGAACCCAGCAGTCGCACGAACACTTGGAAGATGAAATCTCCAAGTTCCTCGGCATGGAAGATACTATCCTGTACTCTTCTTGTTTCGATGCCAACGGCGGTTTGTTTGAAACGATCCTCGGTCCGGAAGATGCGATTCTTTCAGACGAGTTAAACCATGCGAGCATCATCGACGGCGTACGTCTCTGCAAAGCGAAACGGTTTCGCTACAAAAACAACGACATGGCCGATTTGGAAGCCAAGCTGAAGGAGGCCCAAGAGGCTCGGGTCAAATTGATCGCCACGGATGGCGTCTTCAGCATGGACGGTTACATCTGTAACTTGCCCGACCTTTGCGATCTGGCAGATAAATACGGCGCAATGGTCATGGTCGACGATTCGCACGCGGTGGGCTTCATGGGAAAGACCGGCAAGGGAACCCACGAGCATCACGACGTGATCGATCGGATCGACATCATCACCGGCACTCTTGGCAAAGCGCTCGGCGGTGCCTCAGGCGGTTACACGAGCGGTCGCAAGGAAATCATCGACCTGCTTCGTCAACGATCGCGACCTTACTTGTTCTCCAACACATTGGCCCCGCCGATTGTTTCGGGGTCGCTCAAAGCGTTGGAATTGATTCAGGGCTCGACCGAACTTCGCGACAAGTTGGAAGCCAACACCAAGTTCTTCCGCGAAGAAATCGCGAAGTTGGGTCTCGATGTACTGCCAGGCGAACACCCGATCGTTCCCGTGATGTTTTACGACGCCAAAGTCGCGGCCGAGTTCTCGGAGCGTCTGCTGAAGAGGGGCATCTACGTCATCGGGTTCTCGTACCCTGTCGTCCCGCAAGGCAAAGCACGCATCCGTACCCAAGTCTCCGCAGGTCACTCGATCGAAGAACTTAAGTTCGCCGTCGAACAGTTCGCCGCTGTGAAGGAAGAATTGGGGCTGTAAGCATCTAGTTCTGTTGGCGATTAGTCCACCACTTCCGGCTCTCATCCCCTCGCCCCCTGGAGAGAGCTGGATGGCACATACAAGGGTGAGTGGAAAACCAAAGGCATAGTACCCAACGCCCTCTCCGGTTTTCCCGTCGCGGAAACCAGGGAAACCACGTCGAATAGCACGATTAAAACTGTGTAAAATCGCGTAACTCTGAGCCCAACCTATTGGCGGGCAACAACTTTAGCCCAGTTGACTACACGCCCCACAGCAACCTAGGATGATCCCTTTCACCATCGATTTCGTTCATCCTCATACTGTCCGTCTGCAACTATGCACAAAACGAAGGTCGCCATCGTCGGCTTAGGAACCGTCGGCGCCGGTGTCGCAAAAATCTTACTCGACCATGGCGACCGTACTGCGCGTAACGCAGGCACTACCTTATGGTTAGAGAAAGCCGTTGTTCGCGATCTGAACCGCGCACGCGACTGCGAACTGCCGGAGGGAGTGCTCACGGATGACTTGAGCGAAGTCACCGACGACCCCGAAATCAAAGTCGTCGCGCAGCTGATCGGGGGTATCGAACCGGCCCGCACGATCATGCTTCAGCTGCTGGAAAGTGGCAAAGATATCGTTACGGCAAATAAAGCGTTAATTGCCGAACATGGTGCGGAGCTGTTTTCCCGAGCTCGCGAGCTCGGTCGCAGTATCGCTTTTGATGCCGCCGTGGCAGGTGGGATTCCGATCATCACCAATCTGAGCCAATGCTTGACAGCGAATCAGATCAGCTCGCTTAGCGGCATTCTCAACGGCACGTCCAACTTTATTGCCTCGGCAATGGAAGAACAAGAGGCGAGTTACAAGTGGGCAGTGAAAGAAGCCCAGCGGCTTGGCTATGCCGAAGCAGATCCGACGATGGACGTCGACGGAACCGATGCCGCCCAAAAGCTGGCCATCCTCGCCCATATCGCATTCGGCATTAAGATCGACTGGAAGACGATTCCGCGCGAAGGAATCGACAAGTTGCTGCCGGTCGATATTCGCTTCGCCAAAGAACTCGGCTACCGCATCAAACTGCTCGCCTCGGCTCAGCTGAGCGATGACGGCTTGGAACTGCACGTTTCGCCATCGCTGATACGCGAAGGAGAACCGCTCGCCGAAGTGCGTGGCCCGTTCAATGCAATCAGCGTGATCGGCGATCAAGTCGGCCCGCTGTTCTATCATGGCCAGGGAGCCGGACAAAAGCCTACCGCTTCCGCCGTCGCTGCCGACATGATCGACATGGCAGTCGGACGCACAGCGTTGACGTTCCGTACGCTGAAGCTCTTCACCGAGAATCACAGCGACGTGCAAATGTGTTCGCCAGACAAGATTCGCGGACGCCATTACTTCCGCTTCAGCGTCGAAGACCGACCTGGCGTTTTGGCTGACATCGCTCGCGTGCTCGGCGAACAGTCGATTTCGATTGCCTCGGTCATTCAGCACGAGCCAGAACATTTCGATGGCGATACGAAGAGCTACACGCCACTGGTCATCATGACCCACACCGCCACCCAGGGCCAAGCGGCTCGGGCGTTGGAAGTCATCAGCAAGATGCCGACCGTCAAACCAGGCGCCCGCAAAATGCTGGTCCAAGACTAGCTGCCCAAGCGCAAGGACACCGCGTGCCACGGACATAAGCTCCGGGCAAGCAAGTAGCACCTCATAAGTTTTCCATCATTCACGTCGGTTCTTATTAAGGAGATTCGGGAAAAATGAAATACGCGATTGTCATTCCCGACGGCTGCGCCGACGAACCGCAAGAGTCGCTCGGAGGCAAGACGCCTCTGGAAGCTGCCAACGTCCCCAACATGGATGCGATCGCCCAAGCTGGTGTCGTTGGCCGTGCCGATAACGTGCCGGCTCATCTGCCAGCAGGTAGCGACGTTGCCAATTTGAGCCTGCTCGGTTACAGCCCGCTGGAATACTTCACCGGCCGCGCTCCGTTGGAAGCTGCTGCGCAAGGTATTGAGCTCGGCGCCGACGACTGGGCCGTCCGCTGTAACTTGGTCACCATCGAAGACCAAATCATGAAGAGCTTCACCGCCGGGCAGATCTCGTCGGAAGAAGCGAAAGCGTTGCTAGAATCGGCTCAGAACGAAATCGCCGGCGAAGGGGTCGAATTCCATCCCGGGGTCAGCTATCGCAACTTGCTGGTCTATCGCGGCCAAGACCGCCCTGCCCCATTCAGCATGGAAACGCGTACCACGCCGCCGCACGACTTGAGCGATAAGTCGGTTGCCGATGGTTACCCGCGTGGGTTGGGCAGCGATTGGCTCTCGGACATGATGAGCCGCAGCGTCGAGCTGTTTGCCGATCATCCCGTCAACAAGAAGCGAATCGCCGAAGGCAAACCGCCGGCGACGAACATCTGGCTGTGGGGACTCGGCCGCCGGCCTGCCCTGACACCATTTACGGATCTGTACGGTAAGACCGGCAAAATGATTACCGCCGTCGATCTGCTTCGCGGACTTGCGGCACTGATCGGTTGGGATCGGATCGAAGTGCCGGGAGCGACCGGATACACCGATACCGACTATGCCGCCAAGGGGCAGTACGCGATCGACGCGTTGGATTCGACCGACGTGATTTGCGTGCACGTCGAAGCAACCGACGAAGCCTCGCACGAAGGTGACATCGAAGAAAAGATCAAAGCGCTCGAAGCGATCGACGGAAAGATCGTCGGTCCTCTGCACGAAGCGCTTAAGAAGCAGGGCGACTACCGGATGATTGTCTTGCCGGACCATCCGACGTTTTGTCGCACAAAAACGCATAGCCACGGTTTCGTCCCACTTACCATGTGCGGTAAGGGGATCGAAGCCGACGCGTTCGAGACCTACAACGAACGCAATGCCGATGCCTCGTCGCTAAGCTTCGACGAAGGCTGGAAGATGATGCCCCACTTCCTCGGCGGTTAAAATGAAGGCCGCGGCGGTTGCCCGGCCGATCTCTTTGCCCAGTGTAAACTTATTATGGATTACACAATCCCATGTCATTGATTGTTCAGAAGTTTGGAGGAACTAGCGTAGGCGATTGCGAGAAGATCGTTGCTGCCGCGCGAAAAGCGATTCGCGCCCAACGAGAAGGCCATCAAGTTGTGATGGTCGTGAGCGCAATGGGCAAGAACACGGACGTGCTTGTCGACCTCGCCCAACAAGTCAGCGATAACCCGCCGGCACGTGAAATGGACATGCTGCTGTCCACCGGCGAACAAGTCAGCGTCGCTTTGATGGCGATGGCGATCGACGCACTCGGTTCGAAGGCGGTGAGCCTCACTGGTGCTCAGATCGGTATTCGCACCGACAGCACCCACACCAAGGCCCGCATTCGATCGATCGAAACGTCCCGCGTGAAACAGTTGCTCGACGACGGCAACATTGTCATCGCCGCTGGTTTTCAAGGGATCGACGAGAACTTGAACATTACCACGCTCGGCCGTGGTGGTAGCGATACGACCGCCGTGGCATTGGCTGCCGTGCTTGATGCCGATACGTGCGAAATCTATACCGACGTCGACGGCGTTTACACGACCGATCCCCGGGTGCTGCCGGATGCTCGCCGCGTTCCGCAGATTGCCTACGACGAAATGCTGGAACTGGCCAGTCTCGGTGCCGGCGTGATGCATAGCCGCTCGATCGAATTTGCAAAGAAGTTTGGCGTGCCGATTCATGTTCGTAGCAGCTTCACCGATATCCCCGGAACGCTGATCGTGCACGATCCGGAATCGAAGTCACGGCCGGTTAGCGGTGCTGCGATCACGAAGAAGGAAGCCCGAATCACGCTGGAAGGCATTCCGGACGAACCTGGCATCTCGCTCGAACTGTTCCGCCGCATTGCCGCTAAGGCAATTTCGGTCGACATGATCGTTCAGAATATCAGTAAGGATGGCAAAGCAAACATCAGCTTTACCGTTCCTCAGAACGAGCTGAAAGTAACGCTCGACGCCGTGAATCAGGCCTCTGAGATCTTGCAGCCAGAGAACGTCACCTACGACGAACATGTGTCGAAGGTTTCGGTCGTCGGCCTCGGAATGGCCAGCGTGCCTGGAGTGGCCGATAAGATGTTCCGAGTTCTCTCGGAAGAAGGGATCAACATCCAAGCGATCTCGACGTCCGAAATCAAGATCTCGGTGCTTGTCAGCCAGACCGATGCCCAGCGTGCCCTTCAAGCCGTCCATAATGGCTTCGAGCTGGACGTCACGCCGGAAGACTCGCCGGCAGAAGTCAGTGCGGTACGTGTTCGCGACGTGACCGACCCAGCGATCGTCGTGCAGCGTCTGCGCGAGATGGAAGACCTGGCGATCGACAACATCGAACTCGATCGTAGCCAATCGCTGCTTTTGGTTCGCCGCGTACCAGATCACCCTGGCATCGCCGCGCAAATCTTCGATGCGGTCGCTTCCAAGGGAATCAACATCGACGTGATCATTCAGAACGTCGGCCGAGACGACTGTGCGAATGTCAGCTTTACCTGTCCTGTGGGCGACTACGAAAAAGCGTATGCAGCTTTGGAAGAAATCGTCAACGAAATGGGCTCCGGCGAAGTGCAAGGCAATCGCGAAGCAGCCAAGCTTTCGGTCAGCGGGATCGGGCTTCGCAGCCACACTGGGGTCGGTGTTCGCATGTTCCAGGCCCTCAGCAATGCTGGAATCAATGTCGACTTGATCAGCACTTCGGAAGTTCGCGTTAACGTGATTGTTGACGAGCACGAAGGGGAGCCCGGCCTAAAGGCTTTGGAAGAAGCGTTCAAAGACGTCCTGCTCGACACGTGAATGCGTCGACCGGTTTCATAATGCCGAATGCATAACGCATGTTTCGAAATAGAAATGGCCACCGATCAAGGTGGCCATTTTTTGTAAGCCGCTCGCTCAGACTTCCGATTCTTCCAGCACGTGTTCTTCAACGTAGATCGGCAAGTGGGGCTGGCTGGTCACCGCCACGGCGATAGCATCGGACGGTCGTGCGTCGATCGAAACCAATTCGCCATCGACTTTCACACGCAGGTTGGCGAAGTACGTCCCTTCTTTCAAGTCGTTGATCACGACGCTATCGAGTTCGCCTCCGAGCCGCTCGACAATGCTGACGATTAAGTCGTGCGTCAGCGGTCGCGGCGGCACAAAGTCCTTCACGCGGCGGTGGATGCTGGTCGCTTCAAAGATGCCAATCATAATCGGAAATTGGCGATCTCCGTCTACTTCCTTCAAGTAGATAACCTGCTGGTCGTTAATCTCGCTGATAATGATCCGCGAGAGTTCCATCTGGATCGGCATAAGAGGATCTGACTTCCTGAGGGATTCTCGTTGAACTAACCCGATTATATCTCTGGAAATTCAGGTGGGAACAGTCCCCAAAATGGTGAGTTCTCGACGAAGACGATTTTTGTCGCGGCTTCTGCAACCATTTCACCAAGTAGCGACCACCTTCGTGAAAGTATACATTGTGTAAAGCGACCGCCGAATGATTCCCTGCGGCTCGACCTGCCAAATCGACACGCGATACACTTCGACGCTGTCTACTGCTAACCCCGCACTTAGATTTTTCACCGATGATACGCTTCTTCTTTCGTCTGTTGTTATTACCATTGCTGGCGCTGCTTGTTGTTGGTCCGTCGCCACTTTGGGGCGAAGCCCAAGACATCCATACGCAGATGCTTCGCGCGACGGTAAAGATCAGCCACAAGGACTCAACAGCCACCGGTTTCGTGCTGACGCCCGACAATGGAAAGTCGTTTATCCTTGTGACGGCTCACCACGTGCTCGATAAAATCCAGAGCAATGAAGCAAGCATCATCTTTCGTTCCCTGGTGTCAGAAGGGGAATACCACAAGCAACCGACCAAGTTGATCATTCGGAAAGACGATAAGCCGCTGTGGGCCAAACATCCTACCGAAGACGTCGCCGCAATTTCGGTGACACCGCCGAAGGACGCTGACTTGGCATTAATTTCTACGACGTGCCTGGCGACGGAAGAGATCCTTCGAGAAACGAAAATTCATCCTGGGCAGCAAAGCTATCTGCTCGGCTATCCCCATCGCGAAGAAGCCAGCGAAGCAGGATTTCCGATTCTGCGTTCTGGCCCCATCGCCACTTATCCGCTGCTGCCGACACAGAAAACGAAGACGTTCTATTTGAGCACGCCAATCTTCAGCGGTGATAGTGGTGGACCTGTTTATACAACGCGAGACGAAGCCGCAGATCCGTCGGCACAGGACGAACCCTTGATTTTAGGTGTCGTTCATGGCCAGCGATTTGTAAACGACACGATCAAAGGAAATTACATCACGGTGAAAACGCATCACCAGTTTGGTCTGGCGATTATCGTTCACGCATCGTCTATCGTCGAAACCATCGCGCTGATGAAGTAGCGGCCTGCCAATCGGCAACCGCTACAGAGGGACGTGCTTCGATGCCAAGCGTCTTACTTCGAGGCGGATTCTCGTAGCTTGGCAAGAGCCGCTTGCGTTCGTTCGAGCTCTTGCTTCGCCTGATCGAGGCTTTCGCGTTCGCGTGCCACGATGTCGGCCGGAGCTCGGCTGACGAAGCTCTCGTTGCCCAGCTTCTTTTCCTTGCTGGTCACCAATTGCTGCAGCTTCTGCTCCTGCTTTTCGTTCCGCTCGATTTCCGCTTCAACGTCGATGAAGTCATTCAAGTCGACGAAGATCTCCATGTCACCCACGGTGATCGTCGCATTCGTTTCTGGAACAGCGACATCCTTGCCCAAGCCGCAGCTTTTAGCGTTCGCCATCGAAAGGAAGTAAGGAGACATCGTTTCCAGCAGCTTGGCAGTCGGCTCGTCGCAGCGAATCACAAATTCAATCGTGTCTTTCGGTGCAATGTTCTGACGGCTGCGAATCTCGCGAAGGCTACCGAGCGTTTCCTGGAACACGGCGAATTGACGTTCGATTGATTGGTCTTCCCACTTCGGATCGATTTCTGGCCAGTTGGAAAGCATGATGCTTTCGGTCGCGTCGGTCAGCTCTTCAATACCACGTTGCGGAGCAATCTTGCCGAGCGTTTGCCAGATCTCTTCCGTGATAAAGGGAATGATCGGGTGCAACAAACGCAGCATTGCATCAAGCACGTACGTGATCACACGCTGTGCGGCAGGTCGCTGCTTCTCGTCCTGGAAACGTTCTTTGAGGATTTCGACATAGAAGCTGCAGAACTCGTCCCAGGCGAAGTCGTACGTGGCTCGAGCCGCATCGGCATAGCCGTAGCTTTCGTAGCACCGGGTCACTTCCTGGCTGACCGTATAAAGCCGCGACAAGATCCAGCGATCTTCCAGCTGCATCTCGTCGGTTGAAACGGTCCCCGGCGTGTAGCCTTCGAGGTTCATCATCGTGAAGCGGGCCGCGTTCCACAACTTATTGCAGAAGTTACGACCTAGCTCGAACCGTTCGCTGACAACGGCTCCACGTGGCAACGCTTTGTCTTCCGCCTTCTCGGCCCACTGCGTGCTGAACGGCTCGTTACACTTCTTACATTCGACACGCGGTAGCTGACGATTCTTCTTCGTTTGATCGATCAGGGCGTTGCAGTGAGGGCACTCGAACTGCACCGGCATCCGCACGTCTTGCGTTTCGGTGGTCAGGTAAGCCAAACCGAATCGAAGCGAGTCAGCACCGAACTTTTCGATCACGTCGAGCGGGTCGACACCATTCCCCTTCGACTTGCTCATTCGTTCGCCGAGGCCATCAAGGATGGTCGGGTGGATAAACACTTCGCGGAACGGCACTTCGCCCATGTTGTTGATGCCAGCAAGCACCATTCGGGCAACCCACAGTGTGATAATATCGCGACTGGTGATCAGCGTGCTGGTCGGATAGAAGTACTCCAGCTCCGGTGTCTTTTCCGGCCAACCCAGTGTCGAGTGTGGCCACAACGCAGAGCTGAACCAGGTATCGAGCACGTCTTCCTCTCGCACAAAGCCCATCGCTTCGTACTTCTGGGCCAGTTGGGCATTCTCCTCCGCGATGCAGACGTGAACTTGAGCGTACGGCATCGTCACGCGAGCGGCGCCTTGGATTGTGCCGATCTTTTCGGCCGCTTCTAACTCTTCGTCACGTTCGATCTGGAAGTTGGCTTTGCCGCTTTGAATGTCGGGATCCGCTTCCAACTGGGCGACCAGCTTGTCGTGGTCATCCTTGTAGGCACATTCCTGCGACCAAATCGGAATCTGATGTCCCCACCAAAGCTGACGGCTGACCGGCCAATCTCGTTTTTCGCTCAGCCAGTCGAGGTAGCCGTTGGCGTATCGCTGGGGGAAGATCTTCACGCGGCCATCCTTCACCGCGTCCATCGCGCTTTGAGCCAACTGGTCCATCTTGATGAACCACTGATCGGCCAGATACGGCTCGATCGGCGTCTTACTACGATCCGAGTAGGCCAGCTCGATCTTGCGGTCTTCGATCTTTTCGAGCAAGCTCAGCTTCTCGAGATCGTCCACGACCGCTTTACGAGCCTTGGGAATGGTCAGTCCGACATACTCGCCGGTCGTTTCATTCATGGTCCCGTTCGAGTTGAGGATGTTGATCATCGGCAGATCTTGCCGACGTCCCACTTCATAGTCGTTCGGGTCGTGGGCAGGCGTAATCTTCACGCAACCGGAACCAAGTTCAGGCTTAGCCCATTGATCAGCCACCAGCGGGATCTCGCGATCGACCAACGGCAGCATCAGCTTGCGACCGTCGAGCGCCATGTCGCGCAGCTTGATCAACTGTGGCAACATTGCCTCGCGACGTTCGGCAATTTGGTCCAGCTGCTCTTGAATGGCAGGCTTGTCTTTGCCGGAAGCTTCTTTGAGCTTCTCTTGCAATTCCGTCTCGATCGTGCTCAGTGCTTTTTCAGGATCAGGATGCACTGCGACGGCCGTATCCCCAAGCATCGTTTCAGGACGCGTTGTGGCGATGGTCACGAACTTCGGCTCACCTGGCTTTGGATCGATGACTGGGTATTTGAAGTGCCAAAAACTACCGTCGGTCGTTTCGTGAAACACTTCATCGTCGCTCACCGCCGTCTGCAGGAACGTGTCCCAGTTGACCAGGCGTTTTCCTTTGTAGATCCACTGCTTAGCGAACAAATCGTAGAAGGTCCGACGCACGGCCCGAGCACAGGTGTCGTCGAGCGTGAACCGCGTTCGATCCCAGTCGCAGCTGCTGCCGAGACGCTTTAGCTGCCCAAGAATGCGGGCCTCGTATTGATCTTTCCAATCCCAGATGCGTTTGACGAGTTCTTCCCGGCCGAGATCGTGACGGCTTTTCTTTTCCGCTTCGAAGATACGCTTTTCGACGACGGCCTGGGTTGCGATCCCAGCGTGGTCGGTGCCAGGCATCCACAACGTATTGAAGCCCTTCAGTCGCTTGTAGCGAATCAACACGTCTTGCAGCGTGTTGTTCAGAGCATGCCCCAGATGCAGGGCCCCCGTCACGTTGGGTGGTGGAATGACAATCGTGAACGGTTCGCGATTCGGATCTGGCTCGCTATGGAAGAATCCCTGCGATTCCCAGTATTCGTAGATTTTGGGCGAGATCGAAAAATCGAAACGATTGGGAATGTCCTGAGCGGAAAACGCCACCAGTATGACTCGCTATAAGTTATTGGTTTTCAGTGTTCAGTTTTCGGTGTTCAGCAAGAGAGGGATGAGCACACCCTTACTTGCTTGGCACGGCGTTGTGCTGGCTAGTTAGTTGCGGCGACCTGGGAAGTGCTGGAAGTTTCGCGGGCCGCTTCGTCCTTGTGCAACTTGTATTCGACCGCGTCGACTAACGCATTCCAGCTGGCCTGGATGATGTTCTCGCTAACGCCGATCGTCCCCCATACGTCATGCTCGTCGCTGCATTCGATCTGCACGCGAGTTCGTGCGGCGGTTCCCGCTTCACTGTTGACGACACGCACTTTGTAGTCGACCAGCTTCATTTGGCTGAGGTTCGGATAGGTATCCAACAAGGCCTTACGCAGCGCGGCACTTAAAGCGTCGATAGGGCCATCCCCTTCGCCCACTTCATGCTTGATGGTCTCAGCTACGTCCAGCTTGACGGTCGCTTCGGTCGTGAGCTCCAAGTCTTGATGCTGCACGACATCTTGGACTTCAACGTGATACTTCAGCGTTGTAAAGTGCGAAGTGAACGTGCCGAGCGTCTTGCGGACCAGCAGTTCAAACGACGCTTCGGCCGCTTCAAATTGGAAGCCCTTGTTTTCCAAGTCGACGACTCGCGAGAGGATTTTGTCCATCACCTCGCGATCTTGCTCGATGTTCATCTTGGTGGTCAATGCCACGATGTTCGAGCGACCCGATAGCTCGCTGACCAGGACTCGGCGTTCGTTGCCGACTGCTTCCGGCGAGATATGTTCATAGCTGGATGCCGCACGATTGACCGCGTGGACATGCATGCCACCTTTGTGGGCGAACGCACTTTGCCCGACAAAAGCCTGGTTATTGCGACGATTGACGTTAGCGGTGTCGTAAACAAACCGCGACAGCTCGGTCAGGTGCTCTAACCCGTCGCCGCCAAGGACTTCGTACCCCTTTTTCTTCAACGCTAGGTTGGCCACGCAGGAGATCAGGTCGGCATTGCCACAGCGTTCGCCGAAGCCGTTGATCGTTCCTTGAATTTGCGTTGCACCGGCATCGACGGCGGCTAGAGCATTCGCTACGGCTAAGTCGCCATCGTTATGAGTATGGATACCGACCGGCACACCAAACTCGCTGAGGGCTTCGATTGCCGCTTTCGTCAGCTCGGCGACTTCTTCAGGGAGACTTCCACCATTGGTATCGCACAGCACGACCATGCGAGCTCCGGCCTTTGCGGCGGCGCGAATCGTTTGGGCAGCGTACTCAGGATTCGCTTTCCAGCCGTCGAAGAAGTGTTCCGCGTCGTAGATCGCCTCGCGTCCTTCGGTGATCATCAGACCTATCGAGTCTTCGATCATGGAAAGGTTTTCTTCCAACGTTACCCTCAAAACGTCGGTGACATGAAAGTCGTGCGTCTTGCCGACGATAGTAACCACTGGCGCGCCGGAGTTAAGCAAGGCCTGCATGCCGGGGTCGTCTTTGGCAGCCATCCCTTTGCGGCGCGTCATTCCAAAGGCACACACCTTCACATGCTTCAGGTCTAAGTCCTGGGCACGCCGGAAGTATTCGGCATCTTTCTCATTAGAAAGTGGATAACCCCCTTCGATGAAATCGACACCGATCTCGTCGAGACGCTCCGTGATTGCAAGTTTGTCCTGAAGAGAAAAGCTGACGCCTTCTCCCTGGGCACCGTCACGTAACGTCGTGTCGTAGATTTCGATCTTCTTCATGGGGCGGATCCGCTTGGGTAGCACCGAACAGTCCATCTGAAATGGACCGATCCGTTCAACAAAAAAGCCCTGAAACCGTTTGGGCGTCAGGGCTTACCTTTGAATCATTATTGTTCGCAGTCCCTACGCCGAGGTTGTGGGTACTCCCACAATGCTAATGATGATTGTTACGGCGATGTCAGTAGTGGGCTGCAACATGGTATCCCCGAGGGGCAATTTCTTCGTCTATGGAAGTCGTAAGTTTAGGTGTGGCAATAAGAACTGTCAAGTTGGCCCTGGCTTGGCCACGTCTGCGCGAAATCGCTAACTTTGGGCTAAGACACGTCTCGAAGCGACAAGGATCGTTTCCGAATTAGTGAATTCCACCTCAACGAAATGTCTTCACCTGCTACCACATCAGACCGCGGGGTTTGGTCGTCCGGAAACTTCCCTCGTCGCGTATCGTAACCACTAATACGCCAACCACTTACACACGTCGCCAAAGCCACATCTGACGTATCTACTTCCCCAGCGTGCAGGTCTATCCAGACTATCGCCATTTACTAACTGGTATTTATTAAGCATAATAACTATGTGATTTTTTGCGATTTACCCCCCACATGCGTCCCTCCTTCCTAACCTCTAGGAGTTGCCCCATGCATTTCTCTTACCAATCTCTCTGCGCCCCCGGTGCGCACGTGAAGGCATCCCGCCGCCGGAATGCGTTTACTTTGGTCGAATTGTTGGTCGTTATCGCGATCATCGGTGTTTTGATCGCCCTGCTGCTGCCAGCCGTGCAACAAGCGCGCGAAGCTGCCCGCCGCATGCAGTGCTCGAACAACCTCAAGCAAATTGGCCTGTCGCTGCACAACTATCACGACACGTATCAAACATTTCCCAGCGGCTTCATGCACGATTCGACCACCAACACGCATTGGTCGTGGGGTGCTTTGCTACTGCCGTTCATGGAACAAAGTGCCATGCATCAGCAGATCGGCGTTACCAAGCAGCGCCTTAGCAACTGTGTTGCGAATAGCGACTGCCTGGCTTTGATTAAAACCCCGATCGATGGTTATCGCTGCCCTTCCGACACGATGCCTGACTTGAACCCTTGGCCGACTTACGGCAGCAATAGCGAGAACATCGCCACGTCGAATTACATTGGTAGCGAAGGGATGGTTCATATCAGTGGCGCCGAGAAGTCGCATGGGATGTTTCACGGAAATAGTGGCATCAAGATGCGGGACGTCATCGACGGTACCAGCAATACGATCTTCGTCGGCGAACGTGACGGGGCTGACACCGATGGTCTGACCAGCGGACGAAACGCTCGCCGCGGCGGTGTTTGGGCAGGCACGATGAACTCGACACGCAAATGGCCGCGAGGCGTGATGGACGTGCTGGCTTCGTTTGCCCAGCCAATGAATCGTCCAACGGTCGCTGGAGCCGACCATAACGCGAAGGGCTTCGGCAGTCTTCACCCCGGTGGTTCGCAGTTTTTGCTGGTCGATGGATCAGTTCGCTTCCTCCCGGAAACCATCGAGTATCGCACGAGCGATTTCTATTGGGACAATCCCGATCCGACTCACTACGACGTGAATAACTTGGGCGTTTATCAACTGCTTGGTGTCCGCAACGACGGTCGCCCAGTTGAGCTCCCTTAGTCATCACATCTGCAAGCCACAGTTAGGAAGTCCCATGATATCTCGTTGGATGACACTCGCGATATGTGTCGCTTTGATTGCTACGTTAGGATGCGTCGGCCAAGATCCATCATTCGCCACGGTGCACGGAAACGTCACTGTCGATGGAAAGCCGACCGAAGGATTGGAAGTGACATTCGAGCCTGAAAGTGGTCGGCCAGCAATTGGTTTTACCGACACCGAAGGCAACTACGAACTTCAGTACACCGCTAACCAAGGTGGTGCTTCCATCGGTAATCACCGAGTCCGAATCGATGTCCCTTCCGGTTCCGAAGCGAAAGTACGAATTCCGATCCGCTACAACGCTAAGACCGATCTGAGCGTAGAAGTGGTCCCCGGCGAAAACGAGCACAACTTCGAGCTCACCACTTCCCGGTAACGAACCCGCATAAAAAAAGGCTACCTACGTGAAACGTCGGTAGCCTTTTTTGTTTTCTTGGCGGAAGCTAGGCGCTTTCTTCGTAGTACTCTTCTTCGTCGTCTTCCTCTTCCTCATACTCCTCTTCGTATTCTTCTTCCTCGTACTCGGCGTCTTCTTCTTCGTACTCCGCTTCTTCCTCGTCTTCGTACTCTTCGCCGTCTTCGTATTCCTCGACTTCTTCCTCTTCGTATTCCGCCTCTTCGTCTGCTTCCTCTTCTTCCTCCTCGTCCTCGACCACATGCGGACGAATCTTGTTCGAGCGTTTCGCCTTCGGGGCTGGTGCCTCTTCTTCCTCGGTCACTGTCGCGGTGCTATCGACCGTTTGACCAGACTTCATCAGTTCCCATTCTTCCGGAGAAATAACCACTTCCCGGGCCTGCGATCCATTGTACGGACCCACAATGCCATCTTCTGCCATGAAGTCGATCAATCGTGCTCCGCGGCCATAACCGACGCCTAGGGCTCGCTGCAGTAGCGACACGCTTCCCCGCTGTTCGGCGACAATGACATCCACTGCTTGCTCGTACAGATCGTCCCGCTTCTTCATCTTCGCAGGGTCGGCCGTTGCTCCATCTTCGACTTTCAGCTGAACGAGTTCTTTAACGAAGTCTTGCTCGCCGGTGCTGACAAATTCGACGACACGGTTGATCTCCTCGTCCGACAGATACGTACCTTGGCCACGCATCAGCGTCGACGTTCCTGGCCACAGGAACAGCATGTCACCGTTACCCAGCAGTTTATCAGCACCCATTTCATCGAGCACAACGCGGCTGTCAGTACGGCTGGCCACTTGGAAGGAAATACGCGCCGGCAAGTTCGATTTGATCAAACCGGTGATCACGTCCACAGTTGGCTTCTGCGTGGCGAGAATCAGGTGAATACCCACCGCACGCGATTTCTGAGCGAGACGAATGATGTGCTGCTCCACCTCTTTGCCGGCAGTCATCATCATGTCGGCGATTTCGTCTGCCACAATCACGATGTACGGCAGATGGGTCGCGACGTTGTTGCGTTCCCCTTCGTCTTCAGCACCCATGCGGTCCCAAATTTCCTCTTCACCCAACGCATTGAACGCGCTCAGATGTCGCACGCCTACTTGGGCCAGAAGCTGGTAACGCTCTTCCATTTTCTCGACCGCCCAAGCCAAGATGGCTTCGGCTTTCTTCATGTCGGTCACCACCGGGTGCATCAAGTGCGGTAATGTACGATAGCAAGACAATTCGACCATCTTCGGGTCGATCATCAGCATTCGCACTTCATCAGGGCGACGCGTCATGAGGATGGAGGTGATCAGCGCGTTCAAACAGACCGACTTACCGGTACCTGTTCGACCGGCGATCAGAAGGTGAGGCATCGCTGCGAGATCGACCGCCAACGAGTTCCCCGACACATCCTTACCTAGGAAGATGGGGACTTTCATCTTGTTCATGCGGCCGCTGGCTTCTTCCATTACCTCGCGCAGGCGGACCATCTGCCGCTCGTCGTTGGGCACTTCGATCCCAACAGTGTTCTTCCCAGGAATCGGCGCGACAATACGAACGCTCGGAACACGCAGGGCAATCGCCAAGTCATCGGCGAGCCCGGTGATCTTGGAAAGACGCAAGCCTGCTTCCAGTTCGACTTCGTACTGGGCAATGACCGGACCGGTTTCGATCTCGACCACCTTCACGTTGAAGCCAAAGTTGAGGAATGTCTTCTCGAGAACTTTCGCCTTCTTGCGAACTTCTTTCTCTTGCTCTTCGAAGCTGAAGTCATCGCTTTCAATCAACAATTCGATCGGCGGAAGCTCGTAGTTTTTCGGATTCGCACGGCCATTGGCGGCACTGTCGAGCTCGCTCATGACGTTTTTGCGATCTTCTTCCTGCTTCTGTTTTTTGCTGTTGCGGTTCTTAACCGATAGCGCCGATTCCTGAGCCTTATCGACGCGGGTAATCGGAACTTCCTCGTCCGCTTCTTCTTCCTCGATCTCCTCTTCGACTTCTTCGTCGATCTCTTCTTCGGTGTCTTCCTCTTCCTCGATCTCTTCGTCGGCGGCCGCTTCTTCGTCGAAGACCTCTTCGCCATCCTCGAATGGAATTTCTTCGTCGACGTCGGTCTTCAGCTGGCGTCCGCCAATTTTGATCCGCACGCCCTTCTCGTCGTACTCACCCTCTTCTTCGTATTCGTATTCTTCTTCCTCGCCATCAAGACCAAATTCGGCCAACAGCTTCGCTTTGCGTTCTTCCTTCAATCGTTCCCGACGACTCTTCCAGGCAGCCGCGCCGGCTTGGGTTTTTTCTTTCGCTTTCAGGAAACTCCACACCGTTAGCCGGACCAATTCGTATTCTGTGCATAGCAGCAGCCCGCACGCAGTAACAGCCAGGCAAAGGATAACCGACCCCGTCGTCGCGAAGTGTTCGCTAAGGAACTGCTGGCCGACAAGTCCCAGTCTTCCCCCAGAACTGCTGATCGGGCCTGGCGAAGCTCCGGGGATAATAATGGTGACCAACGTGGTAATGCCTGTCAGCGTCATCAACCAACCGATGAGCCGTGCGGCCGGCGACGTGATTTCTTTTCGCAACAACAGAATGACGTCGAACGCCGCCATGCTAACGACAGCAAAGTAGGCTCCGATCCCGAGCGTTACCAAAAGGAAGTCGGCCGCCAACGCTCCGATACCGCCACACAGATTGCTTACTTGGTTCGGCTGCGGATAGGCGACCTGATCAGGCTGATAGATCCCCGAGAAAGGGGCAGGCAGCTCGCCGATCGCGTCGTCAGCACGATACGACAGCAGCGACAACGCCAAGAAGATTGTCAATGCAGACAATCCAATGGCGAACAGATCTCGCTGGATGCTTCGTTCTTCGAACATGCACGTTGCCGGGAAACTTTGGGGAGAACGTCGAAGCGTGACCTTCGCAGGCACGAGGGTTACAGCGCTCCACTTTCCTCCTTCGGTTTTGCTAGCGAGAAAGCCGCAATGCGTTTTTCGCTCACCGACGCAATTCCCTAGTTCGCAGATCCGCTAGGCGTCGTACAGCCGACACAATCGTTACAAGTAGTCGTTGGCGAAGTTCTTCACCGTCCGCCACATGCCCTCTTTGCCAGGCACCATCACCGCAACCAGGCCACCATCGCGACTAACCGCCGCCGCTTCTGGCGTCTCCTTTGGAACGTCCAGCGAGATCATTTTCCCTTGAGACAGACGAACAATTTCTTCTTCGCCAATTTCAACATGAGGGAGCTCCTGGACGGCGAGAATCGTTGGCGCGAGCGCCGACTCAATTACATCACGCTGCATAGGGTCGGTCACTTCGATCGCTTCTTCAATGCGAAAGCTACCAATCGCGGTTCGCACCAATTCCGACATTACCGTTTCCGTACCCACGGCCTTGGCAATGTCGCGTCCCAGCGAACGAACGTACGTCCCGCTGCCACATTCGATGCGCATACGTAGCTCGGGGTACTCGTAGGCAAGAATTGTTAGCGAATAGACTTCGATCTCACGGCTGGCTAGTTCGACTTCTTTTCCTTGGCGGGCTAAATCGTAAGCACGCTTGCCAGCCACTTTCAGTGCCGAAAAGATCGGCGGCGTCTGCTGGATCTTCCCAGTGAACTGCGGCAGGACGGCTTCAAGCTGAGCCAACTCAGGCCGAGGCGGATCGTCCAACACCGTGACCTCCCCCTCGATGTCCTCCGTTTCGCTTTTTCGCCCCAGCAGAAAGCAGGCCTCGTACGTCTTAGGCAGCCGCTGAACGTACTCGATCAATTTCGTGCCGTGCCCGACGGGGCAAACCAATACCCCAGTCGCCAACGGATCAAGCGTCCCAGCGTGCCCAGTCTTCGCCGGACGCACAACACGCTGAACCCGGTTCACAACATCGCGAGACGTCATCCCAGCCGGCTTATTAATATTAAGAATTCCGTGCATTTCGCTCTGCCTAACCTATTCCCTATCTGCAACGACGACGTTGGGAACGTTTTAGCACAACGCCGTCGTTCTCTATAGCGGTAGTTTACAGACAGGTGAGTGGCACGCAGGCGAATACGAAGTTACTTCTTTAACTCGAAGCTCACTTCGTTTTCCCCAGTGGTAATGTCCGCCTTAAGTGGTGTCGTGCGGATACTTCGATACTCCTTGGGCAAGTCTTTCATATCTTTCGGCTTTAGAATCGGAGCGACGTTCTCACCGATCGAAACTTCCACCTCAGGTGGAACAATAAAGACCTGATAAGTGCCTGGAGCAATTCCTCCGGCCGCGGTGATCTCGAACTTGCCTTCGCTGTCGAGCTCATCGCTGACACTTACCCCATTTTCAACACCTCGAAAGGAAATGGTTCCCTCCTTTACCGGATCGCCGTCGTAAGTAACGTTTCCGTGGATCGTACCTAAGGTTTTATCCTGATTGCACCCGGCAAGTCCTATTCCCAGGACAGCGACAGTCAACAAACACGTGTAGAACTTCATGACCAATGTCTCTTATGCAGATGATGACGTTGATACCAACAAAAAGCCGCCACCTGTAATGGCTAGGCGGCGGCTTGCTGTCGAGCTTTCATTTGACGCGAACTACGGCATGTTAATCACGTTGCCGTCGTCACGATCGACCATGTTCTTCCAAGTCGGAACATCGATCGTTTCGGTTATGAAGTTCACATGGCCATCGAGTCCCAACGCCATCACGCCACCTGGATGGGCCGAGATAATGGGCGTGTTACAGCGGTTGGTTCCCATCGTAGTACCATCGTAGATACGGACGCCAAGACCGCCGATGATGGTCGTTTCGTTCCAGCAGCGATTCGCCGGATCGACAACGCTCCCATCGCCTTTCACCTCCTGCAGACCGTTGGTGCCTTGCCAACCGCCATCGTTGTGCGATGCACGGGTATCGTACTTTTGACCCGACGAATCAACAACGTAATCTCCTTGTTCACCAACTATGATCGTGTTCGAGGTACCGTCAGTACATGCGGACATGTTTAGTGCTCGAACGCGAACGATCATTCCTCCGCCAGAAATTGGCGAATTACCACCGTTGGTCGAGTTGTCGACCGAAGGATGATTGTTCGATCCCAGAATGGCAACGTAGGAAGGCTCGATCTGCTCTGTATCGCCATTTGAGTTTGCCTTCGTGAGAAACGTGGGCATCGGCGATGATGGACAAACCATGTAGTCGGGAGCGAATCCGTCGAGCACATCTTTATTGTTGATCGCTGCAGCTGACGTCGATCCCATCCAAAAACCGCCGCCGTTCATTTGCAACTGATTGTAGGCGCTGCCTTGCTCGCAAAACGGAAGCAGAAAGACCCACCAGTTCGCGCTATGACCACCTTTTGCGGACTGTGGAGGCATCACATTAAAGGTGTCGTGATAGTTGTGAAGCGCCAAGCCGGTTTGCTTCATGTTGTTTGAGCAGCTCATACGTCGCGCAGCTTCACGCGCTTGTTGCACGGCCGGCAACAACAATGCGATCAATACGCCGATGATGGCGATCACCACCAGCAATTCGACTAACGTAAACCCTCTTCTTCTGTGCATGGGGGGAGTCCTTTTGGATTGGGGTGTGGAGAGAGGAAATAGAATGACCTCTTGGCAAATGCCACGCTAAGAAACGCAAGGCCATCGGGCGGGTTGGGGCAGGAGAAGGGAAAATTAGAAGGTAGGAAGCTGATTACAAGTCGGTGGCTATTGCCGAAAAACCCGACCATTGCCTACGCAAAAATTCTAACAACGAATCAAAATTTTCTCAAGGGAACTTTTACCTTCGTCAATCGCCGTTAGCGTAACGACAAAAGAAGTGCTTGAAAATATTGTGCTATACATCGCACCACTTGATTTTGCAGGTAATCCATGCGCCTTATGACTTTTTTCATCGCCACCCCACCGTTGGCAGGGTTACCAATCTCAAAGAAGACACCCCTCAGAAGTGGCCCGCACAGCCAATAAGCAGGGTCTGATATGTATTAATCCTTGTTGAGATATTCAGAGGCAAGCAGTTGCAATTGACGACGGTCGAACTTTCCGGTTCCTGTCCTTGGGAGTTCCAGCAGGAAGAGATAGTGCACTGGGTTTTTATACGCGGCCAGGTGTTGCTTGGCGAATTCGCGCAGGGAGGGTTCGACGGATTCATTTTCACCTTCCAGCAGTGCGACACATGCGACGGGGATCTGACCGTCTCGTGCATCAGCTACGCCGACTACGATCGACGCGTGTACCGACGGATGTTCGTCGAGAACATTTTCGACCTCCGCAGGGGCGATGTTGGATCCGCGCCGCACGATCATCAGTTTCTTTCGGCCGACGAACCAGATATATCCATCCTCGTCTTGATAGGCCAAGTCGCCGGTGTGCAGCCAGCCATCGCGAAAACGTTGTTGCGTCGCGATTTCATCTTGCCAATACCCAATCGTTGCGGATGGGGTTTGCAAAACGATTTCGCCTTGCTCGCCTGTCCCGCAGGGGTTGTTTTCCGCATCGACAATCTGCAGTGTCATCCCAGGCGCGGGAAGTCCGAGAGACCCCCATTTACGAAGCCCGTTGCGTGGGTTGGCTGCGTAATAACAGCCGACTTCGGTCATGCCGGCTCCTTCCATGACTTCCCAATCGAACAAGTCGCGAAAGCGATGATGCAAGTCGGAAGGCACGCTGTCTCCCGAGCCGATCGCATTAACGAGAGACGGCAACTCAGCTCGGTTCGCTTCCAGGTATTCGATGAAGTCCAGCAAGTCGCTTGCCAACATTCCATACTCGGTCACGTTTTGGGATTGAATCAATTTGACCGCTGCCGCAGGCTCAGGTCGCATCGCGAGCAACACTTCGCCGCCTGCCAACCAGACCGGCATCATCTGCGTCTGAAGCCCTCCGGCATGGCTGATCGGCTTGCCGACCAAGACGACATCGTCCGCCGTAAAGTCGAACAATGCTCGTGACTGATCGATGGCATGAAAACAACCAGAGTGTGAATGAACGACTCCCTTGGGATGGCCGGTACTGCCGGACGTGAAAAGAATGAGTGCCGGATCATCTGCCGAAACGGGTACCGCTTTCTCCAGTTCGCCACAGGTCAGCAGCGCGTCGAACGATCGAGCAAATTTGGCAATGCCTCCGACTATAATCGATGTGATCTCGATATCACGGACCGCGGGCTCGACATCCGCGACGCGGCCGTCATGAAATAGGAGCAGCTTCGGCGTCGTTCGTTTCAATACATCGTGAATCTCGTCCGCCACGTAGCGATAGTTCAGCGGCACAGCGATCGCCCCAATTCGATAACAAGCCAGCGTAACGACGACGGCTTCGACGCAATTGGGCAAGAGCCAGGCAACAGCTTCCTTCGGGGCGACGCCCGAATCAATCAATCCGGCTGCCACCATTCTCACGCGTTGATCTAACTCTGCGTAAGTCAACGTCGCGTCGGGCGTACGGAGCGCGACTTTCGAAGGAGTGCTTCGCAGTCCGCGATCAAGAGGCTGCTGTAGCTTGAAATACTCCGCCATCCCAATCCCCGAAACAGTACGACCGGCTATCGTTATGAAAATTCTATTTCAACATATCGATATAATCTTAGAAACGCGACTGTTTTCACCGTAACCACTGAGCGGCGTGAACATCTTAGTCGCATTCGATCGTACTACTGACGTTCGTATTTGCTTAATCACCGACGCCACGCGGAGACTTTTATGCTTTCTAGTGCCATTGCTATCAATCAGTTTCAAATGATTGGTTTTCAGAAAATTGCCGCGGACATTTCAGAAGAAAGCCTCTTCGAGCCTGCTGCAGGGCATCAGCATCTTCCTGCATGGATCTTGGGGCACCTCGCGATCACCGGAGAGATGGGGCAACAACTCCTCGGTGGCACCATGCAGCATCCGCAGTGGCTAAGACACTTCGCGCCAGGAAGTTCCGGGCAAGTATCGCCAGAAGATTCGTTGACGAAGGCATCGCTAGTTAGCGCGGTCGAGGAAGCCTACTCAGGCCTTCAAACGATGGCCGCCAATCCGGAATTGGCCGAGCGTTATTCTCAAGAACATGGGCAAGACTTCTTCGCCGGAACACCCATTAAAACGGTTGCCGATCTGACGACGCTGCTGCTGACGAATCACTTTGGGTTTCACCTGGCTCAGCTTTCCAGTTGCCGTCGCGAAGCTGGATTCCCGCCGTTGTTCTAACTACGGCTTAAGAGGTTCGACCGACAGTTGCCGAAACTCGACGCGTGCGTTATCTCCACGCACGCCGAGTTGCCCGGCCGTGTAGGTTTTGTCGGAAACTCGAATCGCTGGCATGTTGCTGTCGCCAACGAAGATACGAAGATCGGCCCTTTCGGCGACCACGCGCAGGTCGATCCATTTCTCGGTATCCAAACCAAGCTCGACTTGGGCAAGCTTGGTTAGTTGCTCGCCACTGCGTCGTGCGAGGACCAGTTCCCCTTCGCTAGTGATGCTGGCCGAATAGCCCTCGAAGTTATTACGGCCAATCCCTGCGTTATTGACCCGAAAGATAACGCTCGCCGATCCTTGGCCACGTTCGATCCGGACTTGAGTCTTCAGTTCGAAGTTCTCGTAAGACATACCACGCAGCAAGATTTTATCGCCGAAGCGCCAATCGGTTTCCGCGCGAAGTTGGCACACGCCGTCACGCATCCGAAGTGTGCGACCGTTGAAGAAGTGCAATTCTTCCCAGCGATCGGCAGCGGCGAATGCGTCAGTCAGCGATTTCCCTGGCTGCAGTGGCTTTTCTCCCGATGGCACTGTTAACGGCTCACCCCACGCGACAGGCTCTCCAGCGACTGGCAATCCTTCGTCGTTCCAGGTTACCTTCTTCAAACTAATGCAGCGGTTCCACGAACCCTTCGGATCGATCGAGCTGTGAAAAGCCAGCCAGTCTTCCTTCCCATCGGGCGAAGCCACCAGGCAGCCATGCCCAGGGCCATAGACATTATTCGCACGGGAAAACCATGGCTTTGGATGCTTCTTCCACGCGTCGGCATCCATGGGGTTATCTCCCTCCAACGTCATTAATCCGAAGCAATAGTCCGGCGTCCAAGATCCACTTGCCGCGTAGATAATCATCGTCTTGCCGTTGCGCCGTAGAACCTGGGCGCCTTCGTTCAGACCGGCTGGTCGTCCGGCCGTTTCCCAGGGGTACATCTTCGTCGAGAGGTCGACGATCGGGCCGATTAGTTTTGTCGGCGATTCCATTTCGGAAATGAACAAATGCTGCGTCGAGTCAGGCGTCACCCCCTTGGGCCAGGCCGACCAAATGCAGTAACGCTTTCCATTGGCGAACTTGGCAACCGTCGCATCGATTGCCCAGCCTGGCGTTTTTAGCACGGCTGCTTGATGATACGAACCGAGTGGGTCATCCGTATCGGCCTTTAAAACAATGACGCGATGATTGGCGTTATCGCCGTCATCGGCACATGTATAGATGTACCACTTGCCGTCCAGGTAGTGAATTTCGGGAGCCCACAACTGATCGCGATATGGTCCCTCATCCGGTGCACGATAAACATCGCGGTGGATGCCACGGTCGGTCAGCTTCTCGCTTCGATAAACGCGAATACCGCGATCGCCTCGAATACTGGCTGCCTGATAGTAAGCCCCATCTGGCCCCACCATGATGTAGGGATCTTGCCCGGCGTAAACAGGATTGACGAAAGTCCGCGACGCATCCTCGGCATTGGCGATGCTGGCCGAAAAGAGCATTGCCATCACAATGCACAAACGTCCTGGGAGTTGTCGATCCATGAATATCACCAACACAAAAGAGAAACTTCGTTTAGATTTGCATCTCGCAAAATAACTCAAGTCATACGCCTGACGCAATCGACCACAAACGATTTCCATGCTGGATACTGCCGATCGGTTCAAAACTTTCCAAAACGTAAAAGGATTCATATCCTAATTGAGTCCCTTCATGGATTCCTTCCCCCTCCGACAAGCGTCTGGCGGTCTAACGCAAACAATTGTCCCACACGCAGAAAATTTGTTCCGCACAACTCCGTTTCGATTGCCAAGGCAAAAAGGATTGTGCCTACAGGAAATTCATTTGATCGCGATCCGCATTTTCTAAAATAGGCACTGTCACCGATCCCACACGGCAAGGCGTTTGCTTGTTACAAGTTCCGCGAATTTGAAACAGGCATTTGGCAACGATACAGACACCCAGCTTTCAGGAAATTCTTCATGTCCAACGACAAGAGCAAACCAACGACAACCGACGCCGGCATTCCTGTACCGAGTGACGAACATTCGCTGACCGTAGGTCCCGACGGTCCGATCTTGCTGCACGATCATTACTTGATCGAACAAATGGCTAACTTCAACCGCGAACGAATCGCCGAGCGGCAACCGCACGCGAAGGGCTCTGGCGCGTTTGGCCATTTCGAGGTAACCCACGATGTCAGCCAATACACCAAAGCGGCCGTCTTCCAGCCAGGCACGAAGACCGACACGCTCATCCGCTTCTCGACGGTGGCCGGGGAACGAGGCAGCCCCGACACCTGGCGAGATCCACGCGGCTTCGCGCTGAAGTTCTATACCACCGAAGGCAACTACGACATGGTCGGCAACAATACGCCGGTCTTCTTCGTGCGCGATCCGCTGAAGTTCCAACACTTCATTCGTTCGCAAAAACGCCGCGCCGACAATGGCCTTCGCGATCACGACATGCAGTGGGACTTCTGGACGTTGTCGCCGGAGTCGGCTCATCAGGTCACCTGGCTGATGGGCGATCGCGGCATTCCCAAAACCTGGCGGCACATGAACGGCTATTCGAGCCATACTTACATGTGGGTCAACGCCAAGGGAGATCGCTTCTGGGTGAAGTACCACTTCAAGACCGATCAAGGGATCGACTTCTATACCCAGGACGAAGCAGAAAAGATGGCTGGGCAAGATTCGGACGTCCATCGTCGCGACCTATTCAACGCCATCAAGGAGGGCAATTTCCCCAGCTGGACGTTGAAGATGCAGATCATGCCGTTCGAGGAAGCGAAGACCTACCGCTTCAATCCGTTCGACTTGACCAAAGTCTGGCCGCACAGTGACTATCCGCTCCACGAAGTTGGCAAGCTGACGCTCAATCGGAATCCGACCGACTTCCATACCGAGATCGAGCAAGCGGCTTTCGAGCCGAACAATATCGTCCCTGGCATCGGGGTCAGCCCCGACAAAATGTTGTTAGGTCGAATGTTCGCTTACGCCGATGCTCACCGCGCCCGAATGGGGGTCAACTACAAGCAGATCCCTGTGAATCAGCCGCAATGCCCGTTCCATAGCTACAGCAAGGATGGCGCGATGCGAACGCAAAAGGTGACCGACCCGGTCTATGCTCCCAATTCCAAAGGAGGCCCTGCCGCCGATCCTTCGCGTAATCCTGAAACAGAAGTTTGGAGTGCCGACGGCGAATTCGTTCGTGCCGCGTATACCAAGCGAAAGGATGACGACGATTGGGGTCAGGCCGGCACACTTGTCCGCGAAGTGATGGACGACGCTGCCCGCGACCGACTAGTCTCCAACGTCGTCGGTCATCTCAGTCAAGACGTTACCGAACCAGTCCTCCAGCGTGCTTTCGAGTACTGGAAAAACATCGACCCTGACGTCGGAGCTCGGATCGAAAAGGGTGTGAGGGGTAAATAGTTTCCCGATCACAATTCGTTTTCTTGCCAGATCCCTGGCCGTGATTTTGCGGCCAGGGATTTTTTATGCGTGAAGAAGAAATGAATCGGCTGTCAGCGCTTATAGCAAGTCGTCGAGGGATGATCTAACGTAGAGATAATCGCGCCGCGCCGACGAATTTGTTGGCAATCCTGGCAACTAAAACAAATCGATGTAAGTGGCTCTATAAGACCGTGACTAAATCTGCTTATTGCTTGGTGGTTAGCGTTGCATTTTCGCTTGGCAGCTTTGCCTTTTCCGCCAATGGGCAGGAGCAAATTCCCCGAGAAAAGCGGCCTCGTATTGTTAACGTGCGGCTCAGTATCTCCGGCCAATCCCCTCAGCCGCCGATTTTAAAACATCGTTTGCTCCCCCAAGTAAGCGACCAAATCCCAGGCAACGCGGCGCTGCTTTATTATCGAGCTGCGTTCATGTCGCAGCAGGTTCGTACGAAACTCGACGATGGTGGAGCGGCGCTGGCAAAGATAAAGACCTGGCGAGATTTACCCCCGGAAGAGTTACCTCTGGACAAAGTTCAGGAAAAGATTGCCCCCTTCGAGAACGCACTCGCGGAGCTCACAATGGCTGCTCGGCGCGACTCTTGCGACTGGGGATTGCCTCTTCAAGAATCGGGCGATGGCGTGATCGATCTTACCTTTATGGACTTGCCCGAATTCCGAGATTTGACGTCGGTACTAGCCCTGAGAATTCGGCAGAAGATTGCACAAAACGATTTCGACGGTGCTCTCGCAGATATTCAGGCAGGCTACACATTGGCTGCCAATCTTGGCGAGGGAGAAACCACGCTGATTCATGCCCTCGTGGGCTATGCGATCACAGGCATCATCGATGAGCAAGTTATGGCTCTTCTTGCCATGCCCGATTGCCCGAATCTGTATTGGGCATTTACCAACTTACCTAAACGTCGCGTCCCCTTAGAAGGTGCGTTGAAGTTCGAGCGAAGGATGGTCTATGCCCTGTTTCCTGAAGTGCTCGAAGCCCGTCGTACGGAACACAACATCGCCGAGTATTGGCAGCAACGATTGCAAGTAGTAATTGATCGGCAACAAGCGGCCTACGCCGCAGACAATGATGGAGAAAAGCTTCCATTCTATGAGACGTTGGTGGCGAGTCAGTCCCCGCGAATCAAGATTGAGCTGGCCGAAAAGTATGGCTACGATCCCTTAGCACTTTCAAAAATGACGTGGAACAAAGCGGTCCTACTTTATTCAGGGCTCGAGTACGAGCGAATCTGGGACCATTCGTCGGCACCTCTCGGGCTTTCGTACCATGAAGCGAAACCGTTTTACCAGCAAAATCCACTGGAAGATCGTGATGGAATGCTGCAAGGAGACCCGTTTCTTATCGCTGAGCTTTACATGCCGTCGTTTCAGCAACTGCATAAGGCGGTGGCGACTGCCCAATTGCGTGTCGAATTAATGCGGACGGTTGAGGCAATTCGCGACTACGTTGCCCGTGAAGAGAAACTCCCCGACGCGTTGTCGCAAATCAGCATCCTTCCGCTACCCGTGAACCCGCTAAACGGCGAGCCGCTTTTCTATAAGCTCCAGGAAGATGGCAACGCAATCCTGAAAGGCACGAGTGTCGACGGCTCGAACGAATATCATCTCGAAATCGTATTGCGAGAAACGTAGAGAACTCCAAACTTCGTTGCCGAAGCAGCCGACTGCTGCTCGTTACCTATTGAAGATCACGCCACTTGATGTCTCAGATTTGGGGAGCGATTACGTCTCATCCTCAGATACCACGACCAGGCGATCTTCTGGGTTTAACGTCCAGCGGGTGTTCTTTTCGGGGATCAGCGTAACGCCGAAGTTGCGGTTCATATCGTTTTCTAAGGCTTGAACCTTCAGACCAATGCAAACTTCCTGTCGCTGCTGAGCGATGTCCATCATGTCGGCGAACGATACTTCGACAGGGAACGAATCGAAGTAGAGCCGTGCCGGTTTCAGGTAGATTTCGGAGCCATCTTCTGAGAACAAGTCGTCGTAGACCGTCTTGATGCTCGCTTCTTCGCTGATCTGGGCCAGGATCGTACTGACGAAACGATTGGAGATGATGAAGTCGTGCACCCCTGCCCTGGCGACCAGTTCTTGATTGTCGGAGTCCATCACTTCCGTAATGATTTTGGTCTTCGACGTGTCGATGTCAGGTCCCGCTTCCGAGAAAATCTTCCGCAGCAAGATCAGAATGACGATCGTTTCGGAGTCAGACGTTTCCGAGTCCGCTTCGACGTCGCCGGAGCTCAGGATGATGATGTTGTCGTAACGAAACGGCTCAAGTTCCGTCAGCGAAGGGATATCGGTGGGATTCCCTTCGATCAACCGAACCGTCAAGTTCTCGAGTTCTTCGTCGAGGTTTGTCACGGCTTGCCGAATCAGATCGGTCGGCTCACGCAGCATGATGTCGATCTGTGAGCCTGCTTGCACGTAGTCGGCATACTCGCGAACGATCATCGGAAGCTTTTCATTCCAACCAATCAGCAGTTCTCGCTCGACCGTCTGCTCGTTCTTCTTGCCATCGGCCAGCTTCAGGCCTGTTGGCTTGGCGACCGGTTGTTTGACGAACTCGATCGTCGAATCGTCTTCCGCGAGAATCAAAATATCGTCGTCTGGTTTCATCACCATGTCGGCGTCGGGGTTGATGACCACCTCGCCGTCGCTGTGCCGCAGCCCGATAGGCACGCCGTCAGGAAAGTGATATTGAATTTCACCAAAGGCGATCTCGCTCCAGTCGGCACGATGGAAATAAAGCTCGCAGCCATCAAACGAAAGCATCTCGGCATACACAACGCTTAGACCAAGGGAACGGCTTGTTTGGACGAGCAGTTTGGCCAAGATCTCTTGTCCGTCGATGGCCGTCACTTCCGGCGAAATGTCTTCGGCAATTTGTCGACTGCGTTCAAAGAACAATTCGGCGACGATGTTCAGCTCTTCCGCTTCGCCATCATCCCGCGAGGCCATCACACCGAGAATCGTCTTGATCGTACGAATATCGCTGGCCGCTTTTTCCGCGTCCGATGCCGCCTCGGGACAGGAAGCCAGCACGACCACACTTTTGCTGGTCGGCAGCGAGACCATTTCGAGATTTAATTTTGCCGAGGGCTTCCCGGAACGCGTGACGATGCGGGTCGTGCGGCGATCGGTGACGTTCACTTTCAGGAAGTCGTCCATCTCTTCCTTCGGCACATCGGCCAGAATCACGACGCAGGCATCCCGTTCGCTTTCGTTGGCAATAATCAGTTCCCGCAAAATTTCCGAAACGCGATGATTCCAACCCAATATCAACGTATGGTCTTCTTCAATGACGCGTGAAAACCCTTTGCGCAGTTCGGCCAGTTTCTGGTCCAACGCGGTCGTGATGAACGCGATCAGCATGGAAAGAATGATCACTCCGGCCAGGCCGGCGAGCACGCCAGAAATCTTATACAGCGGCGAAGAGAACTTGTCCTGGTTCATGTTCCCAGGGTCGGTCAGTTCCAAAAAGATAATGTACGTCTGCCCCAGGAACGAGTCGTGCGTTTCGTGCGAAACCCCTTTCGGTTCGACCAACATGCTGAGCCCGCGCAGCCCTGCGAGAAACGCGAAGAGCACCAGGAACACCACGACCAGGCTCACGAAAATCGATCCGCCTCCTTTGGAAATAAACGAATCGAATTGGTACCGCAAGCGTTCACGCAAAGTGGCTGATTTCACAGGTGCTCCTGAAGACGAAAGAGAGACATTCGCGATGGGGCTGAACGTGGGTGTGCGTCGCTCCAAGTCTTATAACCACATGGAACGATTCGGTGATGGAAGACTTATAACCTAGCCACGGAGCAGATGCCAGCATTTATCGCGCGAATATCTCTTCATCGTTCATTCGACCTGCATTTCGCCGATGGCGACGTCTTCATACGAGTTCTCGTTTCCTTCATCCTGGATCGAAGTGAACCGCACCATCTTCACCCCTTCGACCGGCTTCCGCGGCACCGCTTCCATATTCGGACGCGCTCCGCCGACTTCGTCGTCCCAGTGATACAACACTTTCCCCTCATCGTTCAGCATCTCGACTCGACCAACCAGGATGGTGAATCCTTTTTGCCAGGGCGGTTCACGATTGGGCAAAATGGTCACGCGGCGAACTTTGACCGGATGCGGGAACTCGACCGCAATCCAGGGCTGCTTTCCGAATGCCGCCGCATCGCCCCGCGCCGTGAACCAGCTTTTCAGCGGATTCTCATCGAATGCCAGTTCCGGTCCCCAGCCGACCCAGTAGGTGCTGCACGAGAACTTCAGCTTCTCGCGATATTCTTTAATCAAGCCGTTGCTGTTCTCTTTCGCTTTCTCAGGTCGCTCTTGAGCTACCGCCATCGTCGAGCCGACCCATAGCATGGCCATCGTCAGTAATAGTGTTCGCCGTCGATTCGCTAACATCGTTCGCTCCCCATCTTTACGCACCCTATCGAGATTCCTGATTGGCACTTTCTATTAGGCGTCGTATTCTCGTTGCCAGCAACAATTTTGCTTTTAAGTGTTGACGATTTGTCTTGACTTGCGGTTTCCGTTTTTTGGATAATGTGGGTAAACCCTATCGCCTTTTCACGCCACGAACCCTCCACTGAAAGGTTCTTCCCGATGAAAGCCCGTTTCCTGCTCTCCGGCCTCGCCTTATTGGCCATCACCACGGTTTCGTTGATGGCTGCTGATATCAATCTGGACGATGTCAAATGTATCATGAACCCCAAAGCGGCCGCTAAAGCGGACAAGTCGCTGGAATACAAAGGGGGCGAAGTCTTCTTCTGCTGCAACAACTGCCCCAAGGGATTTGCCAAAAAGGTTGAAGCCAAAGACAAACTCGTCATGGCTAAAGGCAACCATCAGCTAGTCGCCACCAAGCAGGCCAAGCAAGAACACTGCCCTTTCACCGGCGGTCCAATGAAGACGGAACTGACCGTGGAAGGTGCCACCGTCAAGTTCTGCTGTAACAACTGCAAAGGCAAAGCAGAAGGCTTGGAAGGTGAAGAACAAATCACCGCACTCTTCGGCGAAAAAGCTTGGGAGAAAGCTGGCTTCGAAGTCGCCGACGCCAAGAAGACCGAAACCAAATAGTCTTTCTCCACCAATTCATGGCAGCTAGACTAAGGGCCATCACTCGCGATACGTCGCCTGTGATGGCCCTTTTTTCTTTTCCCCCCCGCGCTCTTCCTCATTCCTATGACCTACACCATTTCTTGCGATTGTGGTCAATCGCTTCAAGTCACCGCGCTGCAGGCCGGGACAACCGTTGCGTGTCCCTGCGGTCAGGCCATCGATGTTCCGACGATGTCGACCCTGCGGCGTCAAGCTGGCGAGACCGCCATACCTCAAAACGTCGTCGAGAAGATCCAAGGGATGGTATCGCGTGAAGAGCTTCCCTCGAACACGACATGCCCGGTCACCGGATTGCCGGCCGATACCAAAGTTTACCTGCACGCCGAGTGCGAACGGACGTACACCAAGCATAGCGGTCCGACCGGCGGCGCCGATCGTTACTTCATCGCCCTGATCCTGCTCGGCTGGTTCTGGGCCGCCATCTACCTAGTCGGTCGATACACCTTCGGCCGCAAATCGTCGGTCGAAGAATTTGGTCGAGACGTCGGCGTCACGTTTCCCTTGTTAATCGCAGCCACGGCTCAAGAACAATTCATGGGCACACGCAATCAAAAGAAGCTGAAGCAATGGATGCAATCGACTCCTATCTATGCCGAGCTTTTGGAAGAATACCCCAGCGCCAGCGTGACACACTCTTCGCATTGAATGCGATTCCCCCTACACTAAACACAGGGACACAACGTTTCATCGAAGCAGGCGAACCTGATGAATCGAGAAGATACGCCGCGCAGCCTTCTAGTTCATGGCGACCGTCTTCGCGCATTTCGCCAAGCTGTCAAGCTTACGCAAGAGGAAGCCGCCAATCGATCCGGCTACACCGATCGCCTTATTCGCAAGCTCGAGCGGGGCGGCCCCGTTAATCTTCAAACGTTGCGGGACGTGCTCGACGCCTACTCCGAGTTGTCCGCGGAGATTCGTGCGGTGCATTTGGAAGAACTGATCATCCAGCATCGCACGCCAGAGCAGCTGATTCGTGAATGGTTCGAGCGTGTCTTTAATCAGCGTGATTTCTCCGCGATCGACGAGCTGATGCACCCCGACGTGGAACTCTTCGCCGAAGGAGAAACACGGCACGGCCAAGAAGTTATTCGCCAACGTATCGCGGCGTTGCTGGGCGCCTTTCAGCCATTGAAGATCACCGTCGAGAGCATCGTGACCGGTCCGGATCACGTGGTCGCCTACTGGCACGTCGTCAAAACACATTCTGGCGAATTTCTCGGCATCCCCGCAACCGGCAAAGAAATCGAACTCCGAGGAAGCTCCTACGCCCGCTTCGTCAATGAACAAATTATCGAAGCCCGAGACCACTGGGACGTGCAAGATCTCATTCAGAAACTGACGGGCCATCCAAGCAAACCGGTTTAGACACGCCGACTTATTGCTTGCCGCGAGACCTCGCCATCACAAAGTCCCGCAGACGCAGTCCCAGAACCACTCCATAAATTAATGCTCCCATCGTCACAAATGCCATCATCGTAGGATAGACCTCGTCGATATTCCAATCGCCCGTAGAAATCCAATCCACAGTCGGCTTGATAAGAAAGCTGACGATGAGGAGCCCAATGCTCGATGCCAAGTTGACACAGTCTTTTGCAAATCGACTCGCCATGGGCCAAACGTCCGATCGATTCATTCCGGACACCGCACTTCGATACATTGCCTCCACAGCCTCGCCATGTCTTCGACTTGGTCTACCATTTCCAAAATGGCGTCGTTACGTTCAACGGTGGCCGCCAGTCGACATTCTGCCATGAGCTTGTCGATATCGTCTAAGCCTTGCAACGTCCGCCGCTCCGATTCGGTTCGCTCGGGAGCGTCGGTCAACCATCCGTCCAACTCAACGGTGAACGAAATATACATATAAGCAAATCCCGAAAAAGACCAGCTACGTTCGCAATGATCCGACCACCAGGTCAGATCAATCCCGTCTCCCAGCGGTGGTGGTAATTCCCTTCCAACGCAGTTCTGCTGACAAACTTCGAACGCCATTAAAAACTGATGTGCCGGATGCTCCTCCGGTAGATCATATAACGGTCGATTGACGCGATAGACATGACGTGGCATAGCGTTGACCAGGACTTCTCATACTGTTCACAGCGCGTTTCTTGCTTCGCTTTCCTTTATAAACTACAAGGTAACATCGACGAAAGAACTTCACTTGGAAACGTCACAACTGCGAACGTGCCATTCAAGTTGCCAGCCGCAAAGACGAAGGAACACAATGCCACGCTCATCATCCCTTCCCACAATCACCCAACTCGGCCTCTGGTCGCTGACGATGCTGGCTGTATTAACCGTGGTATTCGGCGTACTCGGCGTGTTTACGTTTGCCAATTTGCGGGAGTCTTCGCATGACGCCACAACGGTTCAAAATATGAAGCGGATTGCGTTGGCGATGCACAATCATCACGATACGTTTGGCGTTTTGCCTTCGGCCGCCGCTTCAAGTCAAGCAACAGGGCCACCTCAGTCTTGGCGAGTCAAGTTACTTCCATTTCTTAAAGAATCGGAGTTGCTGAAGAAGTACGATCTGCAACAAGCTTGGGATAGCCCGGCGAATCTTGCATTGTCGAAAACAACGCCTGAGTTGTTTTGCTCCCCTTTATGCGATGAAGCCGGCAAGACGCCGTTTGTGGTGATCGTCAGCGAACAGACTGCGTTTCCCGGCAAGAAGGGTATCCACCTAAAAGACGTGACCGACGCATATGAAAGCACGATTCTACTGATCGCCGATTTGGAAAACCCCGTCACGTGGAGCGAGCCAGTCGACCTGCCCCTGGACGAGTTCCTGAAGCGTTACCCAGAAGAAACAATTCATCAGAAGGGACTGCTCGTCGCGATGACCGATGCCCAGATCGTCCGCATCGTGAAAGCCAGCCCGGCAGAGCTGCGAAACCTGGCCACCATCAGCGATGGCAACATTGCACAGTTCGAGCATCAAGTTTTGAAGCGGCCCGGCTACCAGGACAGCGGTTTGATAAACGGCCTTTAACCGCAAGTCCATTGGTTCGCCAAATTGATCTGCCCCAATGGACGCCTCTTGCACATTACGAACTTGTCCCTGGCAGGACAGGTTCATGCCACAAATCCGTGCAACCTCTGCGCGGACTCCCATCTGGCCTTCGGCATGCGCACAGTGTCAACAAATATCCTCAATGATATTTTAAATCGTTGGCACAATACTTCGTACCACTATTGGCCATAATTGCGTACTAAGGGAGCGTGAGTCGTCATTGATATGGCGAAATGCCTGATCTGCCATGAACTCGCCCAAATTGCTCTTTGCGTCATCCTCAATAGGCCTAAACTTTGCTGATATCGCGGTATAGCGTGCTTCGTGAGTTTTTTCCAGAAACGTCGCGACTCGCAAATTTTTTTCCTTTATACCCTGTACCCGTTTCAGAGAGCGCTTCCATGAAAAAAACCCCCAAGTGGTCCCCGTCCGGATTTACCCTGGTCGAACTGTTAGTTGTCATCGCCATTATCGGCGTACTGATCGCCCTGTTGCTTCCCGCCGTTCAGCAGGCTCGCGAAGCGGCTCGCCGAATGCAGTGCACCAACCAAATCAAACAGCTCGGTCTCGCGATCCACAATTATCACGACACCTACAACAAGCTTCCTTACATTCAGCATGCCGATGCCGGTTCGGGATCGACTGCTCAGCGTGGCCCTTCGTGGATCGTTCGCATTCTTCCTTTCATTGAGCAGACTGCAGCATACGACCAAATGGTGTTCACCGGCGACTGGAGCATGGCCGACGGTGTGAACCCGAATGCGAACCTGGTCGACGACTACTACGTCGACGGTCTCAACTGCCCATCGAGCCCGCTGCCAAGCATGGCCGAAGAATCGACCTCGCAGCATGGCACGCTAAACCTGCAGCGTCCGAGCTACGTTGGCATCATGGGTTCCTACTTCCAAGGCGGCACCAGCGGCACCACCTCGACCGAGATCGCTTACAACAACTCGTACGGCGGCGGCGGTAAGAACGGTTTGTTCGTCCACCATGGCGAAGGCGTTTCGGCGATTGGCTTGGAAGCGGCAACCGACGGGACGAGCAATACGATGCTGGTCAGCGAACAAAGCGACTATTTCTATAAGTCAGACGGCACCAAAGTCGAACGCCGTAAGAGTGGTCACCGTGGCGGTGCTTGGAATGGCGGTGCATTGAGCACGCAGTGGCTCGATTGGCCTGCCAATGCCACGACCATTCGATACCCCATTGCCACCGAAGGGGGCACCGGCAACTCGCAGAATTACCACTCGAACGTAGCCCTCGTTTCAGCTCATCCTGGCGGCGTGATGATGGGCCTGGGCGACGGTTCGGTCAGCTTCCTTTCCGAAACGATCGACTTCCGCACGATGACCGCTTTGGCCGACCGCCAAGATGGCGCCGTCGTTGGCGATTACTAATCGAGAAGGAGCTTTACCTACGATGAACCATTACGTTATTGCCGGCCGTTCGCTCGCTATGCTTCTCGGCGTGGTGCTTCTCACAACGGGTTGCACCCAAGCCGACTACGGTGACCTCGGGCGCGTTTCTGGAACGGTTACGCTCGACGGAAAGCCTTATCCCAACGCCGAAGTGACGTTCTCGCCAGAAGCGGGCGGGCGTCCCTCGAAAGGGATCACCGACGAGTCTGGCCACTACGAGCTGATCTACATCCGGACGACCAAAGGTGCTGAACTAGGCACCCATGCGGTTCGCATCACCACAATTCCCAAGGAAGAATCGGCTCCCGGTCAGGCCCGAAACGCGACCTACAAAGAACCACTTCCGACCCGCTACAACACACGGTCGGACTTGATGCGCGAAGTCGCCCCAGGCGACACGACAATCGACTTCGATTTGCAGTCGAAGTAAGTCCTGCCGCTTCATCGCATCCATTAAAAAGGGAGGCCTGATCCAAGTGATCAGGCCTCCCTTTTGTTTTCGTTGAAGCTGGCCAACTTAGCCAACCTTCTTCAGCAGCGAGACGCGGCCGCCGACGACCCATTCGGCCAGGTAGATGTTGCCGTTTTCGTCGAAGGTTGCTCCGTGTGGGTGGACGAACTTGCCGGCGACCCATTTGTCGGGCTGACGGCGAACCTGGCGGCCGTTGGCATTCACTGCTTTTCGCCACTGGGGATCGTCGTCCAAGTAGGTCAGCACGTTGTTGTCTTTGTCCAACAACGTCAAGCGCGAATCCAATTCGCCGACCAGCATCACTTCGCCACGTACGTCGAGCGACGATGGATAGACCAGGTTATCGACGTAGCTCAAATGCTTGCCGTCGAGCGTGAAGTATTGCAGGCGATTGTTCGCGCGGTCGGTCACGCACAACGAAGGCTCTCGACCGGGACGCGTATCGACATACAAACCGTGTGGGCAATTCAGTTCGCCTGGCTTGGTGCCGCGGCCACCCCAGCTGCGGACATAGTTGGCGTCGGCATCGTACTGATGTACAAAGTTCGAGCCATACCCGTCACCGACATAAAAGCCACCATCTGGGGCAAGCGCGACGTTGGTCGGCTTGTACTTGCTGGCGTTGGGATACTTGCCTGACTCCTGGGGGAAACCCTTCGTCCAAACCACTTCGCCGTTGAGATCCATCTTCGCGACGAGGCGATTCTTCACGTCGCTCAAGTACAGGAACTCCTGCCCACTTTCGCTGCGGAGGTCCAAGCCATGGCCGCCGCCATGAAACTGCTTGCCGAACGAACGGACATACTTGCCGTCGGTATCGAACACGACGACCGAATCGATCGGATCCTTGCCCGAGCTTTGGTGCGTGATGTAAATCAAACCATCCGCGTCGATCGCCACATCGTGGGTCGCACCCCACTGAATGTTCGAGGGGAGATCGCCCCAGCCATGATGGCACTCGTAGACGTATTCGCCGGAGCCGACTCGCAGCGGGGTCGAGCCCGATTTGTTCTCAGCACGCAGAAACAGAGGAGCTGCCGCGACCGAAGCCGCCGCAGCCGAGGTTTGCAGGAATTGTCGTCGATTTGGCAGTGACATAAGGCGAAGGGTTCTACCTGTAAGTGGGCAATAATGGAATTACGGGCACGCGCACCGCCGGTACGCGATATCGATTCTATTAGAAATCGCCCGGTCCACAATGCCCCTTCGCCTGATTTGCAAAAAGGCCACTCGCAAGGTTTTTCCTGCCGTTTTTGCTGTTTAAGAAAACGGCATTGCCTCAATCGCCGCAACGAATAGCAATTCGCTCCGTGTTCGGATTAGCGTCGCGCTAAACGGCGACGAACGGTGCCGTAGAACGCGCTGGCTGGCAGCGGTTCTTCCGCGGAGATGTCGAGCAATTCGACCAGGTCCGCATCGGCTGCTTTACTGAGCTCTTCTGCCGAGATCTTGCCGTCCTCGTTGGCGTCGACATTGGCCAACAACAAGCAGTACCCCAACGCATTGGCTCGCAAGCTGGTTTGCTGCAACACCTGGTGGGTGATCTCTTGCTTGGAAATCGCACCATCCTGATCGGTGTCTTGTCGGCCGAACATCATCCGCGTGCGGCGATCGAAACCGTCGTCGTCCAACTGGGTTCCTTCTTCCGCTTCTACTTGGGTCGCGAATTCTGCTTTGGTGATTCGGCCATCGCTATCAGCGTCCAGCTTCAAACCTTCGGCAACCTGACGATCGACTTCCTTTTGCAATGCTTCTTTCACTTCGTCGAGGGTGACCTGACGATCGCGATCGATATCAAACGCCACCAGCAACACGGCATCGGCTGACGTCGTTGCGGCCGATCCTCCTCGACCACCGCCGCCACCTCCGTGGCTGTGTCCCCCTCCGCCATGGCTATGACCACCGCCGGCAGCCATTTGCGAACGCATTTCTTCAAATGCCGCTTGGAACTCTTCCAAGCTCACCTGCCCATCCTCCGCGAACTTGGAACCACTGAGACGCGCGTTGATCTCGTCACCCTTCAGCAGTCCATCGCCATCTTGGTCAAACGACTTGAAACGTTCGGCAGGATCGAATCCGCCGCGACCACCACCGCCGCCACGGGCAGCTCCGCCACGATTTCCGCCCCCACGATTGCCCCCTTCTTCAGAAGCCATACCGCCACCGCGATTACCACCACCACGTTGTCCGCGTTGCCCTCCCGCGGATGGCGTTCCTGCTTCCGCGGGACTTTGACCACGACCGCCACGTGCCTGGCTACCACGTTCCTGGCCACCTTGCCCGCGACCACCGCCACGGTTGCCTCCTCGGCCGCGGCTGGCCGAAGCAGATTGGGTCTCTTCCGTTTTCGCTCCGAAACCAAGCGGACGGACCGCTTTAATCAAGCTTAGCAATGGCAGCTTGCCATCTTTGTCGTCATCGAGAACGACAAAACCTTTTTCAATCGAAGCGGTCATCTCTTCGACCGACGGTGCCTTCGATTCTTCGGCATTGGCAACCACGGCCGGGCCAACGATGAAAGCGAGACAGAGGGAAAGGGAGGTTCGCATCGGGTCTATCCTGAATTCTTTGAGAATGTTGTCTTACTTCGAGCGTGCGTGATTATCTGGCCGCGGCGACTTCGTCGGCAGGAGCTTCGTCCGCTTCCACTTCGACTTGAGCGGCAGCCGGTCGGCCCCCTCCTCCGCCGCCACCGCCGCCTCCACGGCCGCGGCCTGACGTCGAAAGGCTATCGTGCATGCCGACCATCAACAGCACGGCACAAATGACGCTGGCCACCAGGAATCCGCCGCCCCAAAGACGCGTTCGCTTGATTTGCCACCACATCAGGATGCCGGAGATGCCCCAAAACACCATCGACAGAAACATTGCGTCGACCATCAATGCCCAGAACCAACGCACGTTCCAATGGGGCGAGTACATCCGTGCCAGATGCAAACGCTGTAGGAAGCTCTTCGTTTCCATTTCAGGCTTGGAATCTTCACGCAGCGCGGTGATGCTTCCGTTACCAAGATTGCATGTCACCACGCAGGGAACGCCGTCGACGTCGGCCGAAAACATCAAGTTTGCACTACGTCGGCCTGGGGAAGCTTCGCCTGAGGACAGTCCCAAGTCAGAAAGAACTTGCGGCGTCGCATCTTGTGCTTTGGCCAGGGCGTTGTCGTTCAAATTGACGCCGCGAATGTCTTGCAGCGGATTGCTTGGCGGAGCGTCGGTCGGCTCTTGATTCTCATTGGCGAAAGTCGTTCGGACTTCCCCATGCCCTGTGACGGGGTCGATCTCGATATTGTGCTGAGCACCATCGGCGAACACCGAGAACTTCAGGAACCCGGTGAACTCGGCAGGGCGTGTATCGGTGAGTTTGATTTCCGGCCCATCAACGAGAAACGATTCGATGTTCAGCTCGTCCACAATTTGCGAAGCCATTGCGTCGGGCTTCGGCAGTGCGGCGAGCTGGCCATCGGCGACATCCGCCGCGTTAAACGTGGTGACCTGATCTCCGGTGAAATAGCCGGGATGGTTGAAGAACCAACCGGTGAAGCCATACAGCAGCACCCACGGCAACATGAAGATGCCGGAATACAAATGCACGCGGCGGATCAGCTTCAGCGATTCATTCCACGCTTTGTCGAGGAAGCCTTTCTTCTTCGGCACCGGCTTATCTTTACTGCCCGACTTAGCACGAGCCGCAGCCAGGATCGAGGCCGTATCGCTCGCAGGCGCTTCCTGCTTTTGAGCCTCGGGGGAAAGTTCGGTGGTCGACATGGTGTCGTTGCAGCCTTACAGGACGTGAGGAATGAAGCATGGGAACCGTCAGGCCGCGCGCCTTGCCCCCAACAATTGAAAGGAACTTCGCAGGTTAATATTCGCCGAGCACTTCGCGGCCATTGATCGACCAAAGCCCATGCCAGGTGAACAAGTCAACCGTTTCGGCAACGAAGGCCACACTTCCATCAGCCCGCGCAATGTTGACGCCGCCAGGATGATTACTACGTGGTCCGTTGATCGCTAACGCATGGGCATAGAGATCGGGAATCTTGCTATTGGGTGGCAAATAACCGGTAAGCGAAGCAGCACGGCTGGAATACAGAAACCAGGTATTGCAGCGACGTCCCTGGTAATTGGCCGCGGAGTTCACCTCGGATAGAAACGTACTGTCGATCACGCCGGCGGCAAACGGTGAAAAGCAATCAAGCCCACCATTGGTGTTGTCGCGGCGACAGTCCCCTTCGGCCACCAATCGCATCAATTCGCGTGCAGAAGGATTCGTACTGTCGTCAATCGGCCCCATCAGCGTCTCGGAAATCATCACGGTGTTCGAAAGACCGTCGACAACATCGCGTGCTTTTACCTTGGAGCCCGAGTACATGAAACCGTCGGTCTTCTTGGTGTAGTCGTAAGTCGAACCGACACCACTACCGAGGTTAATCCCATAGTTACAAGGCGCCTGCGGTGGCGTGGTGCCTTTGCGGCCGACCTCTTCAGGGTAGAGATCGACGAGACCATCGCTGGGGCACAAGAAGAAAGGAATGTGTGTCGAGATCACGTCAGGCTGATCGCGGGGAGCGACCTCGAAATCGATCAAGTCGTAGACGGCCGTTTGCTCGGCGAAAGGAACCAGTCGAGCCAAGGGAGAAAACGCATGACCGCCGCCCAAACTGATAAACTCAGGGAAATGCCCGTAGGTGCTTTCATGGTTGTGCATCGCCAATGCAATTTGCTTTTGATTGTTGCTACATTGCATCCGCCGGGCCGCTTCTCGAGCTTGCTGTACGGCAGGCAAAAGCAGGGCGATCAGGATGCCAATAATGGCAATCACAACTAACAATTCAACCAGCGTAAAACCGCGACGTCCGCGCATCGGATCGTTGCTCCAGCTTGGGGGGATCGGGGGGAGTGAATCGCTTTCCTCAGATGCCCTGGAAGCTGGCTTCGCCCGATTTGACGTAGCTGGCAACACCTTGAGACAGATTCTCAATACCATAGAAACCTGCCTCTTGATGCGTCAAGCACCAAAATGGCCGACTCGCCATAAAATCGATATAGAAAGAAGCGCAGCGTTACAATCCCGCGCGTAAATCCCTGCTAACGGCACACCCTCGCATTCAGCTATGGACAAACCACCCACCAGCGAGCCGTTAGTACTCCGTCACCTTCCCGGTGGCTGGCACGCCTTGGGGGTAGCTTAGAAGATGCTCGGCACTCTTGCGGCCGTTGCAGACAATCGTCGCTGGCGAAACCTCATACTCGCCAGGCTTCGACTTCGTCAGCCGATCGACCTGAAAGCCGACCACCGTCAGCTCTTCGCCTGGCATGTCTGGCCGCCGCATCAATGTCACGCCATCCTCCCCCGTCAGCGCCCAATAGCAGCCAGTCGAAGCCTTCATGCGAAGGTACCGCCCAGTCCCCGCAAACACGTACACCATCGCCGGAAACCTATTCCCCGGCGGCAAGCCATCCGGAGACGTATACATAAATCGCGTCCCGGATGGAAATTGAAGATTGGCCAGGTTCGTCGGGTACCATGCAGCCGAGCGCGGCACGCTCTCGCCGGCATCCTCCAGCTGCTTTTGCATATCGGCCATGGCGGTCTGTCGAGCCTGATTGTCCTCGATCAACTGGGCATTCACGTTCCGAGAAATGGCCAGCGCGTTTTCCAGCTGCTTGACGAAAGGGTTCGTTTCCTTGTTTGCCATGTCAAGCTGAATCTTCAACCCGCTGATCGCCGTTTGGGCGTCGGCCATCGCAAGCTCCGATTCCTGCTGGGCCTCCTCGAAGTCCCCTTCCCTTTGAAATGCTTCCTCTTGAAACTCGCGGAGGAACGTCACCTCGTTGGTCGCCATCTCGAGGTTGTGCCTCATCCGTTCGGTTTCCTGCCGCTGGCTCTGATTCACGTCGGCCAATCGCCATATCTCTTGAGCCCCCAGCCACGCCGTCGACAGCAGCCCCACGAATGCCAGCCCCGCGAGTGCAACAAACGTTCGCCCTAGCGACGTCAACCGCCGCGACTCGCCGTCGCGCATATCCCCCAACACCGGCACCAACGCCAAAGCCAAGATCACCCCGCCCAGCGCCGCATTGAAAGCCAAAATAGTCATCGCAACCTAGCAAAAGAAAAAGAACCCGCGAGCAAGAACGCCCCGCTATTCTCCCCAGATCCGCCCCCGCTACAAGCATTTTTTAACGAGGCGTGTTTGGAATGATTCAGACACCGCGGACTAACACTCAATCGAGAGCAAATCCGATTTCCGCTCCAGACAATAATCAAGCCAACTCAAAAACTCGCTTCGCAGCCGGGCCATCTCTTCCGGAAAATCGTAACAGGCTACGTCCATCTCGCAGCCATCCAACGCGACCCGTTCGCGAAGCATCTGCGCGTAAGTCATGTAAGAAACCGATTCGTCAGGCTCAACAAATCCAAACGGCGGTGGGTTCTCGCCAAAAGAAGTTTCGATCTCCAGCTTCCAGATCGCCGGCATCTCGACACGCGAAGGAATCCGCGTTCCGCACGTCTCGCCCAACCACCGAAACGATTTAATCAGCGAGTAAGTGTGTCCCGCAGGCGGTGCCTCCAACCCAAAGATCGCCTTCAAAACGACCTCTTCAACCTCCAGGTTCACATCCTCGTCGGCCAAAAAGTCACGAAGCGCCTCATCGACCAACAGACGACTCGTAACCAAATCAAGCCCCGCAACATCCGCCAGGCAAATCGAATAGGCAGAAGCGTAGTAACCCATGATTTGCCTTTTGCCGTGTTACTACGAATTGGGTGACTTTGGAAACAGCCATGCCCCAATAGCCGCGCCGCTTAGCGCCAAAAGAAATGGCCCCGGCATCAGCAGCAGAAAGACCCATTCACTCGGGCCCCAGATCTCCCGCACCACCAACCCCGCGGAAATACTCCCTCCGAAGCCAAGGATCGCGCCAGACAGAGTCGCCCACCACCTTCCCGGTTGAATCGCGCGAGTGAAGAACTTAATGGCCCATTGCTCTAGCATGACTTTCCCGGCCAAAGTGATCTTTTTTCGTCACGGAACTCTCTATTCAAATATTCGTAATAAGCGGAATAGCCAGGGTGCCATGCTCACGTCCGCGTGGGCATGTGAATTACAATAAGCTCAACTACCATCTTCAGGCAAGGTTTGCTCAGCAATTACTTTTCCGCCATCGCCGTTAAACTGTCCTGGGTCCTATATGCATACCAAAAGTAGGATGCCGTTAGTTCCCTGGCGACTGCACAATTCAATCTCAAACGTCAGAGGGATGGTGCCTGGACATTGGAGGGCAGTTCGATGATAGATTGCCGAGACATGTACGAATCAAACTCGTTTGCAGGGCCTTTCAATGAGAGTGAGTTCGCGGCCTTTAAGAACTGGCTAGTTGACTGCAGAGGCGAGAAGTTTCGTTTTGACGAAGACTATGTTGAACATTTACGCATTCATCACGGTGGCCGTGCAAAGCGGAAGTATTTTCGCACGCAGAATGGCGTATTGCATGTCGTTGGTCGGTTTTTGAATTTTGCCGACGACTCGCATCCACTTGCAGAATACAACGTGGAAGCTACTTGGAGTCAACTTTCCGATCGAATGGGAGATTACTTGATACCATTTGCGGAGCTCTTCGGCGGAGATTTCTTATGCTTTAATCATCATTATTATCCTCCTAGTATCGTTGTCTGGTATCACGATCGATCTATTCCAGAAGAAGAACCATATTGCGAAGCCGTGACGTCGAGGTTTGGCGAGTTACTTGAACTTCTTACTGACGACGAGTGAGAGCATTTTTTTCGAGACGACGTCCTGTGCAATAAGCAAAACCGCGAGTTAAAATCGGCACTTGGTCTTACGGACGCCAACGAATCAAAGTCAGGAAAGGGCCAGGGTGCCATGCTCACGTCCGCGTGGGCATGTGAAGTTCGATACGGTCAACCACCCTCGCCCGGTAAGATTTGGCAATCAATTCCCTAACAGTCATCGCGGTTAAATCGAAAAACTGAAGACATGCCGACGAAGACGACGGCATGGCACCCGGTTCTTCTTTACTCCTCGGTGATCTCGGTGCCCTCTGTGGCCAATTCCTCTCGAATTCTCCCCCGTTATCCCCTCCCCCACTTCTCTGCTAAAACATAGGGAGCCCCTAACTTTCTGTTCAGCTGAGAGGAACATGCCCCATGTCGCGGAATAAGAGTCACGATTTGTTTGCTCGTGCCAAGCATTTGATGCCTGGGGGGGTGAATTCGCCGGCTCGTGCGTTTGGGGCGGTCGGGGGCGAGCCGATCGTATTTGAACGGGGCGAAGGGGCCTATCTGTTCGACGTCGACGGCAACCAATACATCGACTACATCGGGTCGTGGGGGCCGATGATCTTGGGGCATCTGCATCCTGCGGTGCGCGAGGCGTTGCATGCGGCGGTCGATCAGGGGACCAGCTTTGGGGCTCCGACCGAACGGGAAAACACGCTGGCCGAACTGATCATCGACATCATCCCCTCGGTCGAACAAGTTCGCTTGGTGAACAGCGGTACCGAAGCGACGATGAGTGCGATTCGCCTGGCTCGCGGGTTCACCGGTCGCAACAAAATCGTCAAGTTCAGCGGAAACTATCATGGCCATGTCGACAGCCTGCTGGTCGCGGCCGGCAGCGCGGCGGCTACGCTCGGTGTGCCGAACTCGCCTGGCGTGACGCCTGGCACCGCCCAAGACACGATTGTTCTGCCGTACAACGACCCCGACGCTTTGAAGCAACTGTTCGAAGAACAGCCCAACGAAATTGCCGGCGTGATCTTCGAACCGGTCGTCGGCAACATGGGATGCGTGCCGCCGATGCCAGGTTTTCTGGAAGCGATCCGTGAGAATTGCGACCACTACGGCGCCGTGATGATCATGGACGAAGTGATGACCGGATTCCGCGTCGCCGCCGGGGGCGCCCAAGAGTTGTATGGTATTAAGCCCGACCTGACGACGCTGGGAAAGATTGTGGGCGGCGGTCTGCCGATCGGTGCGTATGGCGGTCGGGCCGATATCATGGGACACATTCTGCCGGCCGGCGAAGTGTTTCAAGCTGGCACGCTCAGCGGCAATCCGTTGGCTACCGCAGCCGGCGCGGCGACGCTGAAGACCCTGAAAGAAACGAACCCCTATCCGAAGCTCGACAAACAAACCAAAACTTTGGAAGATGGTTTGAAAGCCGCGGCCGCTGCAGCCGACATTCCCGCAGTGACGGCCCGCGTCGGCAGCATGCTGACGTTGTTCTTCCACGATAGCCCGGTCCGCTGCTGGGACGACGCCGCGACGTGCGACACCGCGCGTTACGGGAAGTTCTTCTGGGAGATGATCGAGCGCGGCGTCTACTTGCCGTGCAGTCAGTACGAAGCGATGTTCATCTCGGCGGCCCACTCAGATGAGGACATCGCCAAAACGATCGGCGCGGCGGAAGAATCACTCGTTGCGCTAAAGAAGTAAGATTTCGGCCCATCACGAGCCGCAGCGAAAAACGCCAAGAATCGCTGCGACGCGCATTTTAACAAAGTATTGACCAAGTACCCAAATACTTTGCGCGAACTATTCGTGATGTATTGACCAGTTCTGCCCCGCGCTACATCTGCTTGGGGCAGACAGGACGCCCTAAGAAGAGTCGTTTTCCAACTTTTCTTCGGCGGCACTCTTGCGGTAATAGTTGGGATTGAGCGACCAGAAGTCATCGGACCGACCAGCGAGAAAGTCCGTAACCCCAACCCTGCCAACGGCTTCGGCTGTCGGAGCCCATTCGTTCTCGTCAACGACACGAACCCCTTCCGGCAGAAACGATAATTTATTCTTCAGCCCTGGCCCGGTGATCGATTCTCCGGCGTCCAGCGATTCCATAAACTGTTTGTCATCCACGATTTGCGTCGGTTGCACTTCGACGTAAGTGCCTGACTCGTTCCGCTCGAACGCAGCATGAAAAAACTGCTTCCGCTGAGCATCCATCACCACATGCAAACGGGACACATGGTCGTCACAGCGCTGAGCAATAGTCCTCAAAGTGTTCACGCCAACGGTGGTAGCCCCTGCGACGTAAGCGATTGTCTTAGCAGTCATTACGCCGATGCGCAGCCCCGTAAAGGAACCTGGCCCTTGGGCGACGATGACAAGCTGGAGCTCGGACGGCTTCCACCCGGCCTCTTCGATCAACTGCTGCAAAAGTGGCGTAATCGCTTGTGTTGTAGGCAACGCCGGGTCGAGCCATTGCGATGCCACAAGTTCACTGCCCATAAAAAGAGCAAGCGAGCTTTGCCGAGTCGAGGTATCGATAGCGAGAGTCTTCAAGGGAGGTTCCTTGACCAGAACGATGGGGTAATGATCGCCCCTTAATGAGTTAAGGTTGGCGACCAGTGGCTGATTTTGCCGATCTTACCTGATGACCGCCACGGGATCGAGTTGCCATTTCGGTGCTGGCATAGTAGGCGTCTTGTGCATTGTTTTTTGGTTATCTTGACCGCCGGTAAGCTGCCACCTAAATTTATATCCTATATCAGGTTGCGACGGCTTCCCTAGAAATAGACTCGCCGCATCGCGAAAAGCGAATGCATCGTACAACCGCGGCGAGATCGACTCCAGACCTTGAATAACGGAAAGGTAGTCGGGCGTGAAACGTGCCCTCATCAGCGACATCCACGGAAACTTGGAAGCCTTAAACGCGGTCTTGGACGACATCCGTCAGCAAGGGATTAGTGAAATCTACTGCTTGGGCGATGTTATCGGCTATGGCCCTAACCCCGTGGAATGTCTCGACATGGTGCGTCGCAAGTGTGCGATGTGCTTGCTCGGAAACCACGATCAGGCGGCTCTATTTGACCCCGAGGGGTTCAACCCAGTCGCCTTCCGCGCCATTTTGTGGACGCGTGATCAGATCGATAACTCGTCCGGCGGCGCCAATGCCGTTAACGAGCGTTGGGATTTCCTGGGGGAATTGCCCCGCACGCATGTGGAACCGAGCCGACTTTACGTGCATGGTTCGCCGCGTGATCCGACCAACGAGTACGTCTTTCCCGAAGACGTTTACAACCAACGGAAGATGGAGAATTTGTTCGACCGCGTCGAGCAGTTCAGCTTCCAAGGTCATACGCATATTCCTGGGGTTTTTACGCCAAGTCTCGAATTTTTCGGGCCTGACGAATGCGATCACGAATATCGCTTCGGCGACGAAAAGGCGTTGTTCAACGTCGGTAGCGTCGGACAGCCGCGCGATGGCGATCCTCGCGCGTGTTACGTGATTTTGACCGACGAATCGGTCGTGTTCCGCCGTGTTGATTACGATCCAAGCGTGACCGCGAAAAAGATCTACGATACTCCTCAGCTCGACAACATGCTGGGCGATCGCCTGCGTGACGGCCGATAAACGCAGGAACTCCGACAGCCAGCCGCTATTAGCACCGAGCAAGACCGAGGCAACGATGAAAACGGCAGTTGTCAGCGATATTCATGGCAATCTCGACGCCCTTCAGGCTGTCCTCAAGGACATCGAGTCGCAGGGCGTCGATCAGATCTTCTGCCTGGGCGATGTCGTCGGGTATGGGCCTAATCCGCGGGAATGTGTCGACATTGTGCGCACGTTCGATCTGTGCATTCTCGGCAATCACGATCAGGCAGCCCTGTTCGATCCGGAAGGATTCAGCCATGGGGCGGAACAAGCCATTTTCTGGACGCGAAAGCAGCTGGAATCTGGCGAAGACCAGGACGAAACGCTCAGTCGTTGGCATTACTTGTGTGGACTTCCGCGAACTCACACGCAAGATCGGCGCATGTTTGTGCATGGTTCCGCGAGGAATCCGTTGTGCGAATACGTTTTCCCGGAAGATATCTACAACCCAAAGAAATTGGAAAAGATATTCGCGCTGATTCCGAATGTTTGCTTCCAGGGACACACCCACGTCCCCGGTGTTTTTTACGAATCGGCTCAGTTCATGAGCCCGACTGATTTCGAGGACAGCACGTACCACTTCAACGGCGACAAAGCGATGATTAACGTCGGAAGCGTTGGCCAGCCGCGAGATGGTAATCCCCGCAGCTGCTACGTGATCGTTGACGAGAAAACGGTCCAGTTCCGTCGCGTAGAATATCCGATTGAAACGGTTGCTGAGAAAATTCGCGCGATTGACGAATTGGACGACTCGCAGGCCGAGCGATTATTCGAGGGGCACTGATATTTGAGAGCCACTGAACCTTAGCCCGCAATAATTTGCGTAAACCGCCCTATTTTCCGCAAATATGGCCGATCTCTTGGCGAAGAAGAGTTGTGGCGTTTCCAAACTGACCATTTAAGGCGAGAATAGGGCGGATTGGTCAACGCTCTGCCGAACGCCGGTAAGCGGCACATCCATCTTTGCGAGACAACGGTTTGCTTTCCGTTGCCGCTAGTAATATCCCCTGGGGCACTTTAACAAGCCTCGTCATCATCGATTGCAACTTCATCCCAAGGACCATCGCTCGTGGAACGGCGCCACATCACATTTCTTCTTCTTGCCGCTTCGCTGTTTCTGACGTTCAATCTTTTGAACAACATGAACAAGCCGGACGAAGAACCGGAAGTCCCTCAAGAGGAACTCGTTGAAGCGGACGCCGACGGGATCACACCCATCGAAGGTGACGGAGACGCTCCTCAGGTTGAAGAAGAAAAAGTTGTTTACGACCGCGAGTTCGCTACGCTCGGTTCGGTTGATCCTGCCGACGGCTACCGAATGCTCGTCACGCTCGACTCCAAAGGGGGTTCCGTCCATCGCGTTGAACTGAGTAACCCGAGTTACCAAAGTTATGAACATGACGACGATGGTGGTTATCTCGGTCAGCTTGCCTTCGACGAAACCGATGGAAAAGGGGTAAAGATCAACGTCGTCGGTCCCGGCACTCCTGCCGCAGTTGCCGTTTCGAAAACCGATGGGGCCTCAAATGGCTTGAAGCCCGGCGATACGATTGTCTCTGTCAATGACGAGCCGATCACGACGATCAAAAGCTTCCAAGAGGTAATGCATAAAACCAAGCCTCGCGGCGAAGTCGAAGTCGTCGTTCAGCGACCGGCCGAAAGTGAAGAAGGGGAATCACAGAAGCTTGCGTTCACGATTGGCCTTCGGAAACACCCGATCGAAGTGATTAAGCCAGACATGTCGATGGTGCCTCAGGGTGCCGATGGCCTGCCGACCGTCAAGCATCATCCGCCCGCCTTTCTGACCACGCTGGCTCAGATTGGGTCGCTGAAAGCAAAAGAAGGTTTCTCAGAAATCAAAAACCTTCCTTCCCTGTTCGACGCCAACTGGAAGACGAACCAAGTCGCGGACAACGAAGTTCATTTTGAGCTGACCCTATACCCGAGCGATTTAAAAGAACTTGGTAGCAACAAGAAGTTACGATTGGTCAAGAAGTTCCGGCTTACCAAAGTCACCGACGAAATGACCGCGGCGGAAGGTTTCCATATCGACTACGACCTGGAAATCCACAATGAATCGTCTGACACACTAAGCGTCGCCTACAAACAGCTTGGCCCAACCGGCTTGCCGCTCGAAGGTTGGTGGTACGCCCATAAGATTAGCCACGGTTTTGGCACCGCTGGTATTCGCGACGTGACGTGGGAATCGGAAGATGGTGGCGACTACGAGCTGTTCACCGTTTACAGTCTCGTCGATCGAGCCCAAAAGGAAGGTGCCGACCCGAACACTCCGCTCTACAACTTAGAGAGCAATGTCAAAACGAAGTATGCCGGCGTGGACGCTCAGTACTTCAATTGCACGCTGTTGTTGGACCATGAAAAGAGCACCCCGGAAATCAACCTGGCCCAGGCAACCGCCGCTCCGATCGGTCCGATCGATGAAACGTACGAGCCAAAAACGGACTGCACGTTCGCTCTGCAGAGTCGAGCCTATCCTATCGGTGGCGGTCAGGCCGTCTCACAAAACTTCCGTATCTTCGCCGGCCCCAAGACGACCGAAGTGCTGCAGCATTACGGCTTAGGAAAAGTCGAGTATTACGGCTGGTTCAGCCCGGTCTCTTCAGTCCTGCTGATTGTCTTGCACGCACTTCATTCTGTGCTGCAAAACTATGGTCTGGCGATTATCGTGCTGACGCTGATGGTTCGTGGTGCGATGCATCCGATCAGCCGTAAGCAAGCTAAGAACATGCAGATCCAACAGGCCCTCGCTCCTGAAATCAAACGGATCAGCGATCAATACAAAGACGATCCCGAAGGACGCCTCAAAGCTCAGCAGGATCTGTTCAAGAAGCACAACTTCAACCCGGTGGGTGGGTGCTTGATGATGTTCATCCAGCTTCCGATCTTCCTCGGGCTTTACCGCGCCTTGGCAGTCGACTTTGAACTGCGTCAAGCTCCGCTGATTCCAGGCATCTCTTGGTGCTCGAACCTGGCGGCCCCTGATCAATTGCTGTATTGGGGCGATTGGATGCCAGAATTTCTGTCGCGTCCTACCGGCTTCCCAAGCCTTGGCCCTTACTTGAACATTCTGCCGCTGGTCACCGTGGCGCTGTTCCTCGTGCAGCAGAAGTTGTTCATGCCTCCGCCGCAAGACGAACAGCAGGCAATGCAGCAGCGCATCATGACCATCATGATGATTTTCATGGGCGTTATGTTCTTCAAAGTTCCGTCGGGGCTTTGTATTTACTTCATCACGTCCAGCATCTGGGGCATTGTCGAGCGTAAGCTGCTCCCTAAGCCGAAGAATATGCCGGTCGTCGTTGAGGCGAAAAAGGAAGAGGTTAAACAACCTCGGATTCGCCAAGCGAAAAAGAAGAAATAGCTTCGACGCATGAAGGAGATCCTTGAGCCCCATGGCCATGGACCTCGAACAAACGATTGTCGCCATCTCGTCCGCCCCAGGCATTGGGGCGAGATCGATCATTCGCCTGAGCGGCCGCGATGCCGTAACGACCGCTTTGGCAATCGCTGAGTCGGTCGAAACGGTGCCGTCGAAATCGGCAAGACGAATCACCTCCGGCATCAAGCTTCCTGGCGACCGGATTGTGACCGCCAACTTCTGGATTTGGCCTACGGATCGAAGCTATACGCGGCAACCGCAAGTTGAAATTCACCTGCTCGGCAGTCGACCGATTGCCGATCTTATCCTGGCGCAACTCAGACAACAGGGCGCACGACTTGCCCAGCCTGGCGAGTTCACGATGCGGGCCTTCCTCGCCGGTCGGCTTGATCTGACTCAGGCCGAAGGTGTCTTGGGCGTTATCGATGCTACCGGCGAGCAGCGATTTCAATCGGCTCTGCGTCAACTCTCTGGTGGCCTGTCGGGGCCACTGCAATTGGCCAGAAACGAGTTGATTGAACTTTTGGCACTGCTGGAAGCGGGCCTCGATTTCGTAGAAGAAGACATCGAATTTATTTCGATGGAAGCACTTCACGAGCGCGTCACGCGCATCTATCAATCACTCGACGCCCTGCACCAGCAAATCCGTTCCCGAACGTTCGGTCAAACGGTTCCCAAAGTCGTTTTGCTAGGCTTACCTAACGCGGGCAAGAGCAGCCTTTTCAATGCGTTGGCCGAGTCGGATGATGCGATCATCTCTCCCGTGGCTGGGACGACGCGGGACTTTATCTCCAGAAAGGTTCATTGGCATGGAATCGACATCGAATTGATCGACACGGCCGGCCACGAAAACGCCCAGGACGATAACGTTTTGGGAAAATTTATGGAGGCCCAAACCCGATTTGCGACTGAGGATTGCGACCTGGCAATACTGTGCGTGGACGGACCAGTTGGGATGACACTGCAAGACTTGGAACTTGGCAAGCAAATTCCGTTCGAACGTTTACAAATCGTGGCAACGAAGTGTGACGACGAAGTGTTCGATTGCCCTGAATTCGCCTCATTCGCAACGAGTACAAAAACTCTACGAGGCGTTAAAGCCTTACAAAATGCGATTCTCGCAAGATTGGCCGAGCTAGAGCTGACCGGCAGCGATTTAGTCCCGAACACGGCGGTACGGTGCCTGGGAGCGATCGAGGCAACACTCCAGGGCCTTTCCACCTGTTTGGATGGTATCGCGGAATATCACTCAGAGGAATTGATAGCTTCTGAGATTCGTTTCGCTATTTCTCAATTGGCGGAAGTGGTCGGTGCGGTCTATACGGATGACGTGTTGGACGTGATTTTCTCCCGATTTTGCATTGGGAAATAGACCGATTATCTTGAATTTCTGTGTCGGGATTGATTGCATAAGACTTACCTAACCGCTAAGTTGACAACTTAGGCGGTGCATGAGGGGTCTATTTCGAGACAGCGAACATGGGCTATCACGCCCCGTTTCCTTCCGCTCCGACTCCCTTCCAGCCTTTCCTTTTTTAGCTAACGACGGCTTTTTCGGACCCAGCCGCTTTGTAATTCTTTTCAAGCATTTGGCCCGTCACAAGCATCGGATTTGCCATTACAACGAGGAGATATTGTAGATGAGTTCTAGCCAGAATCGTCGTAACTTCATGAAGCTGACGGCCGCGGCCGGTGCCGGCTTCTGGGCCGCTGCTGGCGTGCAAGCCCAAGAAACCAAATCCCCCAACGAGAAAATCAACTTTGCCAGTATCGGCATCGGCGGTAAGGGCTCGAGCGACTCGAATGACGCTGGTCGTGCCGGCAATATGGTTGCCATTGTCGACATCGACAAAGAACGCCTCGAACAAGCGGCTGTCCGCTATCCCGACGCGAAGAAGTACACTGACTACCGCGCAATGCTGACCGAAATGGGCGACAAGATCGACGCCGTCACCGTCAGCACGCCAGATCATTCGCACGCGCCGGCTTCGGCCATGGCGATGAAGATGGGCAAGCACTGCTTCACGCAGAAGCCGCTGACCCACAGCATCTGGGAAGCACGTCGCCTTGGCGAAATCGCGAAGGAAAACAAAGTTGTCACGCAGATGGGCAACCAAGGTACCGCCGAACGTGGCGTTCGTCGTGCTTCGGAAATCATCCAAGGTGGTGCCATCGGCAACGTGCAGGAAGTTCACGTCTGGACGAACCGCCCAGTCTGGCCGCAAGGCGTCGCCAAGCCAGAAACCCAACCGGTTCCTGAGCACATCGACTGGGAAATGTTCATCGGCCCAGCACCTTACCGTGAATACGCCGACGCTTATCACCCATTCAAATGGCGTGGTTGGTGGGACTTCGGTACCGGGGCTCTCGGTGACATGGCTTGCCATACGTTCAACATGGCGTTCATGGCTCTTAACTTGCGTGACCCAGTTTCGGTTGAAGCCGAATCGTCCGGCCACAACGGTCAGACCTATCCAAAGTGGTCGGTCATTAAGTTCGAGTTCCCAGAACTGAACGGCCGCGCGCCACTGACGATGTACTGGTACGACGGTGGTAAGCTTCCAGCTCCGGAACTGACCAAAGATCTGCCACTGAACAACGGCAAGCTGTCCAGCAGCGGTAGCCTGTTGATCGGTGACGCCGGTAAGATCTACTCGCCGAACGATTACGGTGCCAAGTTCCACTTGCTTCCGGAAGAGAAGTTCAAGGATTACGAAGGCCCAGAAGAATCGATTCCGCGATCGCCAGGTCACTTCAAGGAATTCGTGGAAGGTATCAAGGGCGGTCCAGAACCGATGTCCAACTTCCCGAACTACGCTGGTCCTCTGTCCGAAACCATTCTGTTGGGCAACCTGTCCGTTTGGACAACCGGCGAATCGGGCAAGGGTAAAGTCATCGAATGGGATGCGAAGAACCTGGAAGCTAAGAACGCTCCGGAAGTGGCTGAAATCATCAAGCCTAAGTACCGCGAAGGTTGGGCCGACTTGATCTAAGTCGCACCTCGGTAACTTCCTGAAAACGCATAAGCGGAGCCGTCCTACCGACGGCTCCGCTTTTTTCTCGCGCGATATAAGAAGAATCAAACGAATCGTTTGCGAAAATTGCTCCTTCTCTTATATGATTTAAGAACGATCGGTCGACGATCCTGGCCCGCCTTTGTCCCACCGAGTTTCTCAATGGCATCACCTCCTTCCGCAACAAAGACGGCAAGCGAAGCCCACGAGGTCGCGACGCATGCGCAGTCCGCGTTCGTGGAATACGACCGTGCCAAGGTCGCCGAGGAAGATGCGTTGTTAATCCAAGCGATTCAAAACAACGATCGCGAGGCACTCGGTGCGTTCGTCCAGCGTCAGCAAGGGTTCGTCTTCGGCTACCTCCGCTCGCGGATGGTCGACCCAACCGATGCGGATGATCTTTGCCAGGAAGTGTTTCTCCGCTGCCTGGCCGGAAAAGTTCGATTTCGTGGCGATGTTCCGGTTCGGCCATGGCTGCTGGGAGTTGCCCGGAACGTTTTGCGGGAACACATTCGCCGCAACAAACGCCGCAAGGAAGTCGAGTGGACCGAACTTTGTTTAGAACTCGACGCTCTGACCGAAGACGATCCTTCCGATTACCGGACCGTCCATGCCTGGCTACACTCCTGTATCGATAATCTCGGCCATTCCGCACACGAAGCGTTGAAGATGCATTACTTCGCTCGCCTCAAAATGGCCCAAATTGCCGACAAGATGCGACGTAGCGAAGGCGCCGTCAAGCTCTTAGTCTTCCGTGCCCGGCAAGCTCTGAAAGAATGCGTCACCCGAAAGTCGCGGATTGCCTCGGATGAATGACAGTACCCTGATCGAGTTGGTGCTTGAAAGCCCGATCGACGATCTTACCGTTGAACAGATTCAAGCCATTCGCGCACGACTTCCTGAGTCCACTCCTTTGCGTGAAGCCCTATCCGAACGCCTCCAAATGGATCACCACTTGGTCGACGTGCTGGGCGCTTCCGGAGACACGCCGGACGAGTTTGTGCAGAAAGTACTTCAGCGGAAACAACGCCAATCTTCGCGTTCCCGGTGGTCGCTCGGCTTCGCTCTCGCGTTATTCGTTTTAGTCGGGGTATCAACCGCCGCCGTTTATCAATTTGCTCTGAAGAAGGATTCTCCGGAGCTTGCTCAGTCGGAAAATTCGGATACGACCGTCGTCGACGAGGAACCTGCTGGCAAAACTGCTCCGGACGAACCATCGCCGCCACCGGCAACTGCAGAAAATCCAAACCGCTCATCCGATCCTCCGCTTGATGTAGAAACTCAAGAAGATCCATCGACAGGGCAGCCAGCTGAACCATCGAGCACAATTGACCAGGAACAACAGCAGATCGATGCCCTGGTGCCTCGCGATGTCGAGCCAATCACGTTCGCGCATCTCACGTCCCTCCCCGATGCCGATCGACGCGATTCGTTGACACGCTCTCAGTTCGAGAAATGGTTTGCGAAGGCTTCTGACAAGCTGCCGGCCACCATTGAAGAGTTCCGCGATGGCGATCGCCCACAAACCAGAATGAAAGGGTGGTTTCGTCTTCGGGGACAACTTCCCCAAGAGACGGCACTTCGATTCGAGCTCTCGGATATCCACCGCGTGCGTTTCCATTTTTATTGCGGTGATCGTGGCATCACGGTGGTGCGTCACCAGCACGACTATTCTCCCTGGTACGCTTACGCCACCGAACGCAGTGACGACGGTGTTCAGCCTAAAAACCTTTTACTTGAAGCCAATGATGGTTATCGCGAGCATCGCGGCCCGGCTCGGCATTACAAGCCGGTCACGTTTTACTTCGATGAACAAACAAGCGAACTGGTTTTCTATCGAGGCGATGTCGAGGTCATTCGGGCTCCCCTGCCCCACACTCCCGACGAGATTTACTTTGAAGGGGAATCGATCGTACGACAGGTCAATCTTTGGCCTCTGCAAGCGTTTCCTGATCGTCAGGAACAGTATCCGGTTCAAGTTCAGTTCGATCGCCCGGCTGACTTGCCGTGGCAAAGCAAACTGGCAGAGCAAACCAAGCTCGTAAAGAACGAGAACGGGACGGTTTCCATCGTTGCCCAGGCCCCGCAAGATCGCAGTTGGATTTGCATGCCGATCCCTGGCTACGGTCCGCGGATGGTAGAACTCGAACTCTCAGGCGTAGATCGCTCGCACGGCGTCTTTTTGACAAAGCCTCCCAAACGGCCCGAAGAAGGGAAGGCACCTGAAGTACCTTCGCCGCACGATGGCTTGGTCTTCAACGAGAACCGTAAGACCGGCAATCTCTACGCGCGGTTTTCCTACATCTGGGATAGCGGGCATCACGTCGATCGTAATCCGCTCGAACATCCGTCGACCGAAGTGGGCGACCACGTTTGGGTTCGTTTGCTGCACGGAGCAGGCCAGATACGTGGATGGATTAGCCGAGACGGACAACATTGGGCTCTTCTTTCCAGTGAAGATAACGACACTAAAGAGGTCTACAACTTCGTGGGCCTAACCTCAGACAAAGTCGATGGCGATCACAAACTCACCATCGAGAAAGTGGTCGTGCGGGCATTGCCTGGTTTGACCGATTTGTTTCCCAAGGAGCATTGGGAGAAAGTCGATCAAATTCCTTGGGATCAGCTCGATGGGCCACCCTATTCCGAAGAGCCGTTCGAGCTTCCTAATGGCAGCGAACTAGCCACGGATCTTGCCAGTCGTATTCGCCGCTACACATGTACTCCGGCGTCGTACGATCATATGACGCAGCTGTGTACCGAAGCGATGGATGCAGCCTCGTCAATCGATGCCAAGAAACAGGTCCTCAAGGATTTCCTCGCGTTGACGAAGACGTGGCCGCTGGACTACCACGAGAAACGTTTTATTGGCTGGAGCGAAGAAGCCCTTGGCGACCTATTCGTTCAACAACTTCGCACACCAGAGCGGCAAGGCCTGGCCGAGTTTCGTCGCGAACTGCTGAACCTGCCTTCGATGAATCGTGATCCGTTCAGCTATTTCTCGCAGGAACGCTTCAATGCGGAGATACTTGCAGCGATTCAACAAAATCGCTGGGACGACATCATCGAGAACTGCGAAACGCTTCGTCTTTATTACTCGTATGACTCGCGGAAGCTGCGAAGCTCGTTTCCCATTATCAACTGGGCCGGCGGAATTGCGGTTCGCCATACACAACGCGGCAATCAGATCCAAGATTACCTGACCGAAGGGCGTTCGACGTCGATGCTGGTCGAAGACTTAAGCAAGGAAGCTTACAACATCAGTGCCGAACTCAACGCGGCTCTGGACAGCGGGGCAATTGCGGATGCTTGCCGACTGATCACCCAGATTCCTGAATCGGCCGCGGAAGGCCTTGCCCCTTCAGGCAGCGACCCTGACCACCTTTACTCGGTTCCTGCGGCGATACAGATGGCAGTGCAGAGCCATGATGCCTTGCACGCGCAAATGGAGAAGGAGCATGCCGACATCGCTCAGTTGCGTGTGAATGCCGCGATCCAACGAGGCGATCGACGCGTCGTCGAACTGGTAACGCTTCAATTCTTCGACACTCAGGCAGCCGCGCAAGCGCATCTTTGGCTGGGAGACCAGGCCACTTCGGCTGGCGACTTCGCTACGTCGTTGCAGCATTACATGAAAGCAGCTCGCTCGGCGAATCGTGACTTAAAGCCAATCGTAGCTGCCCGACTTGAAATGCTCGGACATGCGTCGGACGCGGATGATGCAACGACTTCCACTTCAATTCCGCTGGGCAGTGAAACCATTTCGGCGAATTCGCTCCTTAACGAAACCGAAGTCATCCGAGCTTCGTTTCGGTCGCCTGACGAAGAGACTTCCTCTGATGCTCAACCAGCAGACCAAGCAAATTGGCCAACCGATGCCGAACTTGCTGCGTCCGAGTTTGTGCTTCGAGGTATGTGGGGGCGCGACAAAGACCGTGTTCCAACCGATATTCGAGATCGCCGCGAGGACTGGCGCGGCCGAAACCTGGGAATGACAATCTCCGGAGATCAGGCATTTCTTTGCAATCGATTCGAGACATGGAAAGTTGATCTTAAGAATAACAAGGAAATCTGGAAGCAATCGGAGCGAGATAAAGACCGCGGGAAAGCATTTGACTTCCCGTTCACCCAGGCGGTTCCGCTGCTAACCGGCGATCTTGTCGTGACAAGGATGCTGCACGAAAAAGGGTTCGCGCTGTACGGTCTCGATCGTGAGTCAGGCGAAGTGCGGTGGGCAACGAACTTGGATGGTCAGCTTGTCCTGGCAACCGACCCGATTTCTGTGCAGGGGCGTGTCGTCATCGTAACCCTTCGTGAAATTTCCCATGCGATCTATGCAGTGAGAATGTCACGCGTCGACTTGGCTACCGGCGAAATCCTCGACAGCCAGCCGCTCTTTCAAATTCGGGAGACCTGGTTTGATCGCGGGATTGGGAAGATTGTCGCGCATCGGGAACAGCTACTTCTCGACTTAGGAGGCGTGCTGGCATCGTGCGATATCTCTGGCCATCTTCAGTGGGTGCGAAAACAGTTAACGTTTCCGCAAAAAATCGACGGCCGATGGGCCTCGCAAGACCTTAGCAATCTCCAACTCATCGGTCAGCAAGCAATCTCGTTCCATGCCGGCATGTTGAATATGGAATGCATCGATGCGGCGACCGGAAACCTTCGTTGGACATTTCCAGCGGCCGAAGTTCAGTCCGTGCAGTTACTCGACCAAGAAACGCTGCTTGTCGAGGCACCCCAGCAATGGTCGCTACTTTCAACCGACTCCGGTGAAGCGACACAGGTGATTGCTAAGCCAGAAGATCTTTTAAGCTGGTGCGTCAACAACGACTCGATCATTGGACTGGTTCGCGAAGACCCTGCCGCAAGAGATGGCGAGGCCCTGTTGCAAGTCGTCAAGATTTCTCTTCAGGATGGTAGCTTCGATTCGCTGCAATCGATCGAGATTTCCGCGAAAGAAACGCCGGCGGCTGGTCCGCTTTTCTTTAGGGGCGAAAAATGGCACTTTTGGTTTAACGAAGACCAGAATCAAGACGACCGGAAGCTGATGACGCTGAAATAACCATGCGTCGCGACTTAATTTCCAGGAATTCTCATTCGTCGTAACTTTTTCGCGTAACGATTACTGCCTACCAGGGCATACCAAGATAGAGATGACGCATACCATGGCTAATTTCGTCGGAGGTTGGCAAGCGTCGGAAACTACTGGCTAACCTTTATTTACTGTGCCAGGCCTATGCCCTTTTCGCGAATACTTTTCCCTCTATTAGCGTTTCTTGTAGCATTCCCATGCGCAGCGACGGTACGTGGTGAAGGAGACTGGGAGATTACGCCGGAAAGTCGCCAGGCACTAGACCGCGGACTCAATTGGCTGGCGGAGAATCAAGGGCCCAACGGTGACTGGCAATCGGACGACCTAGGCCTGATCGGCATGGGAGCACTTGCATTTATGGCCGACGGTCATGCTCCAGGCCGTGGCAAATATGGTCAGCCGCTCGATCGCGCGTTGGCGAAGATTTTGTCGAGCCCACGACCATCCGGGCTGCTAAACAACGCCGACGCTCAGCGCGACATGTACAATCATGGACTGACGACATTCGTTTTGGGCCAAGCCCATGGCATGACGAATGACTCTCGCATTAACCCCGTTCTCGACCGAGCACTAAAGCTAATCGCATTTACCCAAGCGGAAGACGGCGGATGGGATTATCGGGCCGTTCGTCGCGATAATGGGCACGATCTAAGTCTCGCCGTAATGCAAGCTAAAGCACTGCGAAGCGCCATGGATACCGGAATTGAAGTAGCTCCGGAAGTCGTCGATTTGGCGATCAGCAGCGTTCGCGAACATTACAGCCCTGAAGGCGTTTCTCGCGACGCATCGGAGGCGGAACAAAAGAAGTATCCCGGCCAGTTCACCTACACGCGTCATGGCGGAAAAGCCTCGCTGGCAATGGCCGCCGCTGGTGTCGTTTGCCTTCAAGAGTTCGGCCAATACGATGACTGGCGAATCGAAAAGAACATGGAGGTCATCCATGAAGAGATTGCCAAACTGAAAGAGAAAACGAATAAGAACAACGGTCGCCTACCGTTCGATGCCTACACGCTTTATTACGTCGGACAAGCGTTGTACCAGGTCGGTGGCGAAGACTGGAAACGCTCTTATCCTACGCTTCGCGACGCGGTGGTTGCTTCTCAGTTTGACAAACCCCAAGACACTCGCTCGCACGGGATGTGGCATGCCGGCGCACACGTCAGTGGCACGCCAGGCGACTTATACGGAACGGCTGTGGGCTGTTTTATTTTGGCCATGCCGAATCGTTACTTACCGATCCTTCAAGAGGGTCGCATCGAAGCACTGAGGCAAGAAGCCTCGCGATAACCGACACCTCCAACGGATTCGTACAACGAAAACCATGTTTCCCGTTTTTGTAGCTTCTGGATTTGCCATTGCTGGCGCCCTTATGATGGCCGGGCCTGCGCTGATTCACCTGATGAATCGGAACCGCTACCGTACCATCCACTGGGCAGCGATGGACTTCTTGCTCGAAGCGATGCAGTCTAACCGCCGTCTGTTGCGGATTCGTGATCTGCTCTTAATGGCCCTCCGGGCACTCGCACTGTTGTTGTTTGGTTTAGCACTGGCTCGCCCTTATTTTTCCTCCGCCGATTCCGCATTGCCCAGCAGTTCCAAGCCGCCTCATGCGATCCTTGTGATCGACAACAGCATGAGTGCGTCGCTTGAGTCGATTTCAGGTTCCGCGCTCGAAGCCTCACGAGAACAGGCCAAGCAGTTCCTAGAAAAACTTCCGGCTGCCAGCCAGATTTCGATTCTTCCGCTCTCTGGTATCCAGTCGCAACGAGTTACGGATCCCTTCACCTCACGAACAGATGCAGCGGACGCCATTGACAAGATTACCCCGACCGACGCATCAGGTGAGCTGGCCCACGCATTGAATCAAGCTAGACGACTCGCAGAACAAACACCGTCTCACGCACCCTATGTCGTGGTGTTTGGAGATCAACAAGCCGTTCAGTGGCAACGACTTTCAAGGACTAGCCCACCGGAAGAGGAAATGCCGGTCATTTTGGTCGGCTCCGATTCAGCGGCTCCCGCCAATGCGTGGATTGAAGAATTCGGCATTCCGGACGGGCTGGCCGAAATTGGCATGCCCACCAGATTGGTCGCACGCGTTCGTTACGATGGCACCGAGCCTCGCTCCAACGTAGCCGTTTCTCTTCAAGTTCGCGACAACGAAGTTGAGACCAAGTTCGTGGACTTTCCAGAAGGTGACTCGACCAAATCGCTTGTGTTTGAATATGTCTTCGACGCGATGGATGTCGACCCGACGCGTACCTCTTCAATCCCCCTCACCGTTTCGCTGACAGGAGATGCATTACCGGCGGATGACGCACGATCGTTAGTGGTTCCGCTGGTTGCCTCGACACCGGTCGTTTTCATCGATCAATGGAGCGACACGGAAGAGTCTCCCGCATTGGGCCGGCTTGGCGATAGCTGGATCCTCAGGCAACTGCTGTGCCCTCAAACCAATTCCGATCGCGAAGAACAGCACTTGATTCGCCCCATTCACTTGTCGCAACGTGAAGCCGAGGGGGAAACTTTGCGAATTGCACTGCGAGAAGCTCGCTTGGCAATCGTTGCGGGCGTTGAATCACCTTCGCCAGAGATGGTCTCGATCCTTCGATCGTATGTCGAACAAGGTGGACAACTCGCCATCGCAGCCGGAGGCAACTTCGATCCTCAGGCATGGAACGACGTGGCTTGGCAAAACGGCAAGGGTATTTTGCCGAAGCCTCTTCAGCCAGCTTCGGTGGGCCAAAGTTTGAATGAGTTTTCCGACGACCTGCAGCCATTTAGGATCTCAGCTAAAGGGCTGCTCGATCACTCCTACTTTCGCCTGGCCGGTCTCGATGAGTCGCAGTTGATCGATCTCTACACCGATGCGTTGTTCTTCAAGACGGTTGTTCCCGCTGAGGAAGATGCTGTCCAGCCTGGTACGTCCAACCTGCTACCTCCCGCTGAAGACAATTGGCTTTCCTGGACACCCCCTGTTTCCAGTTCGACAAGCGCCATTTCCGAAGACAATGAAGCGGCCAATGTGCCAGCCACGACGATCGCCCAATTCGATAATGGGATCCCGTTTGTCGTTGAACGAAACATCGGCTCTGGTCGAATCGTCTTCTTTAGTTCCGGGATCAACTCGCAGTGGTCTACGCTTCCCAGCACCAATGCGGTTCTCATTTTCGACCGAGTACTTCGCAATCAACTCGCATCGACTTTCCAGCGATACAACTTCTCGGTCGGCGAAACGGCGTTGCTCCCATTGCCTCGTGGAATCGGCGACTCTGCCGTTCAGCTTGAATCGCCTGGTAGCGGCGTTGTCAGTACACTTTCGCCACGTTTCCTCAGCGAAGAGACTCGTGGCGTTTTGATTGAGAGTCTCGACTCGGCAGGCGTCTATTGGTTGACGGATCGAAGTTCATCCGATGCCACCGACAACGCAAGCCGGTTTCGCATTCCTGTCAGCGGTTCTCCGGTTAGCTGGGAATCGCAGTTGGCTCGGTTAGACCAAGAACAGTTTGAAGCTTTAGGCCTGCCTCCCCAATATCGCTGGCAAGATGAAACACAAGTCGTGAGCGGTAGCGGACTGCCAACGAGCGGACATGCGTGGTGGCAATGGTTGATCATTCTCGTGATCGCTCTACTGCTTATCGAAATGACGATAGCGGCAATGCCCTCATGGTTAGCTTGGATCGTCAATCGGCAGTCCGGGTCAGATACGAATCCTGCAACTTCCTAGTTATCGAATCGGCATGATTTCAAAACTCATAGGTTGGCTTCTCGGGATCAACGACGTCGAATCGGTCGACGGCGTGAGCTTCTCGTTTGCCGCGCCTTGGGCAGCGGTCGACCCCACCTGGTTGATTGTCGGTTGCCTGGCCGCTGTAGGGTTTACGGCCTGGTATTACACTCGAATTCAGTCAGGATTAAGCACCCTTCCGGCCGCGGCATTGGCAGCCGTTCGTGCTCTGATCTTGGTGATGCTTATCGTTACGCTCGCCGACCCAACGGTTCGCTTGACGGCCAATCGGGTTCTTCGTCCAGCGCTCTACTTAGTGTTTGACGGCACCGAAAGCATGGCCATTCGCGACAATCTAACTCCGGACGAGCAGAACGCATTGAATTCTGCCATCGGCAAACAAGATTCCAGCAGCCAGGCGTCTCCCCCTGCTCTAACTCGGCAACAATGGATCCAAGCTTACTTCGAGAAAGATACGAACAATCTTGTTGACCAACTCCGCGAAAAGCATGAAGTCGAGCTTGAGTATTTCGTTTTTGATGGGGACTCGACTAGTGTCGCCCGGCGTATCGGCGGTGGAAGTGCGGAAGCAGACACAACCCCTCAAACCATTGCTGCCGAGCTTTCCACCAATGGGAAAGTTACCGCGTTGGGTGAACTGATCACCGACCTCGGCAATCAGTCTTCACGGCGACTGGGTGGCGTCGTGATGTTCAGCGACTTTGCCCACAACTCTGGCATGGCTCCACTAGGATCCGGAGGCCAGAACGAGCCCACGCCACTAGAACGTCTCGGAGTTCCGATCTACACCGTAGGAATCGGTGCTGTTTCGACGCGTGACCTTCAAGTTGAAATCCAGCCGCCGCTTAAAATGAAGAAGGCGGAACGCTCGACGATTACCGTCCGCGTCAGTCAATCGGGTGTGCAAGGGGAATCGGCCCAAGTTACAGTGACCGCTCGTCCGTTGCAGGGCGAGTCGCCCGATGAGAACGCAGAGCTGCAAGATATCGTTGTCGGCACTCAAACGGCCCTTTTCGATTCGTCGATCCAATACCTCGAGTTCCCGTTTATCCCGCAGCAGTCAGGTCGCTTCCTAATTTCAGCATCGGTGGAAGTGCTGCCTGGGGAAGTGAGTGAAGAGAACAATCAATCGTCGCGGGCCGTGAACATTGTGGACGACTACATTCGCCTAACGTTCATTGAAAACGAACCGACATGGGAATGGCGATTCGTCAAGGAAGTTTTCCATCGCGATCGCCTTGTTGGCATGGAAGGCTTCCGAACTTTTCTCCGCTCGGCAGATCCGAAGGTGCGTCAAGCCAACGAAATGTTCCTCCCCACGCTAACGCCGCCGCGTAGCGAGTTTTTCGCGAATGACGTCATCTTCCTTGGAGACGTTCCTTCCGAAGCATTGAACGAGCGTTTCTCGCGTATGTTGAAACAGTTCGTCGGGCAATTCGGAGGGGGGCTCGTCATTGTCTCTGGCCCAAACAACGGTCCTTCCGAGCTTATCAACACCGAGATCGCCGACATGTTGCCGGTGAAGTTGGATCGGTCACTTTCCATTCGAGCCTCGAATCCATTCCGTATGGAAATCACGCCACTCGGTAAACAGGCCGACATTATGCAACTGGGCGATGAGATTTCTGGAAGTGCCATTCAGCCCTGGGAAAATCTGGGAGAGTTGCCGTGGTACCAGCCGGTCCTGGGAGTTCATTCTCAAGCTAACGTCCTCGCCCAGCACCCGACCGATGTCTGTGCCGACGGCAAAACACCGCAGCCCCTGATTGCCACGCGGCGGTATGGCAATGGCGAAGTGATTTACATTGGGTTCAACGAACTTTGGCGGCTCCGCCGAATTTACGGAGAGCGTTACTATCGCCAGTTTTGGTCGCAGATCATTTCTCGTCTCGCTCTGAGTCATGCATTGGGGAGCCAGAAGCGTTTTGTTCTCTCGATGGACCAGCCAGAGTATCAAGTCGATGATCGAGCCCTGCTGACCGTCGAAGCGTACGACGAAAACTTCGATCCACTCTCAATCGATGATCTGCCAGCGGAAGGGCTTCAAGCACAAGTGTTCCTCGGTAACGAAGCGGCCGTTCAGCCGATGCAACTCACTCTCAGTGAATCGCGTCCGGGGCGATTCGAGGTGCGATTTCCTGTTTACGAAGCTGGTCGATATACCGCACGCGTTACCGATCCGATCAATGGCACACCAAGCGAAATCAGGTTTGACGTCGTCGGAGCTTCCGCCGAACAGCGAAACCCGGCCCGAAATCTGGCCCTGCAAAAAGCAATGGCGACTTCGACCGGCGGCCAATCGTACGAGCTGCCTACTGCAGACCAACTTGTTGATGACATCCAGTTGGAACCGGTCACGGAAGAGATTTCACGCAGCTTTCCTATCTGGGGCACGCCGCTTTGGTTTATTGTCGTGGTGACCATGTTAATGGCGGAATGGATTGCCAGAAAGCGAGCGAACCTGGCATGAGCGTCTCCAAATTAACTGGCCTGAAATCTCAGCTGAATCGATTGCGGCGAGCGCGCAATGGCGTTCGCCTGGGAATTGCCCTGACAGGCGCTGCGTTCTGGATCCTTGGTGCATTGGCAGCTTGGTTCGTGCTTGACTACGGATTTCAGCTAAGCCCGCTCGATCGCGGCCTGATGATGCTCGCCACCGTTCCCCTGCTTGCATACGGCCTTAGCAAAGCTGTCTCGGCACTGCATGGCTGGAGTGCGTCACTTATCGATACGGCTATTTCAGTTGAAAACCGTCATGGCATCGATGGCGACTTGGTCGCCGCAATGCAGTTCGAGCAGGGACAAGCCATTGGTTCTTCCGAACTTCAAACGGCGGTCGTCGATTATGTTGCGGAACTGAAAAACGAAATCGATGTCTTCGATGGCTTCAACAGTCGGCCGGCCCGCAATCGCGTCTTGATCTTATGTTTGATCCTGCTTGGCATCGGCGGTGTGTGCTATGCCGCTCCGAATCATGTCTCGATTTTCCTTCAAAGACTAACATTGTCGGGTGTCCAATACCCCACCAAAACCCAAATTGCGTCGATCCTTATCAATGGGCAGGAGGTCAACCTGAACGATCCGGCAACTCCCGTCACGATTGGCTACGGGGGATCACTTTCGATGGCAATTCAATGTGCCGGGGTGATTCCAGAATCATGTCACCTGCAAATTCGTGATGAAAAAGGGGAGGCAACCGAAGCGACGTTAGAGCCGTCCCCAAGCGATTCGGGGGAATTTGTCTATACGGTTCCGCGTCTTATTCAGCCTATTCAATACCAGGTGTTCGCCGGCGATGCGAAGACCGCCGAATTGTCGATCGAGATCATTACACTTCCAGTCCTAAAAGTTGAACTCGCGGCGACACCACCCGACTATGCGAAAGACATTCAACTTTCAAGCGGTTCCTCTTCGACACATCTGGCAGTCCTCGCCGGTAGCGACGTCACCATGACCGTTGTGGCCGATCGTACACTCGAGGCTCCAAGTTTGATGCTCCAACATGGAACGGACCAAGAGCATCTGAAGCTTTCGAGTTCCGGAAACAATTCTCATGTGTGGAAGCTTGGCCAGCAGCACCGAACGCTGACCAACATTCAAGAGACCGTCACGTACGAACTGAATGCTGTCGACCAACATGGCCTGCAACCAGCTTCGCCCATTCGTGGAACGATTCGTGTCGTTCCAGACCGTATCCCCAATGTTTCGATACAAACAATCCATCACGTGGTCCTGCCGACGGCTGCTCCCGTAATACGTTATCGCGCCACCGACGATTTCGGTCTGGCATCCCTTACTTTCCGTCTGGAAATCCGGCGTGGCAATTCCTCGCCCCGCGTCGCCGAAGTCCCCTTCTTCACAAACGAAGCGGGACAGCCTCCGCAAACTTCTGCTGAAGGCGAGTTCGCATTGGACCTGGCACCCTGGCAACTCGAAGTAGGCGATCAGGTCGAAGTGGTCTTAGTCGCCACCGACCATCGATCCGGCGCCTCGGAAATGCCTGGAGAAAGCGATCCTCTTCACTTAGAGATCGGTGATGAAAGCACCGTTTTGGCAGCCATTGCCGAAGCGGACAAGCAATCGGAACAAATGTTGAGCGAGTTGATCCAACAGCAATTAGGATTGGGAGAAACCCAATGATACGCTCGATGCTTCTCGGTTTGATTTTACTGACCGCCGTCACACCTATTGTGCTGCAACCTTCGTTTGCGTCCGCACAAGATTCGGACGTCACAACGTTACGGCGGAAGCAATACACGCAGCAACAGGCTCAAGCGCTGACGCGTCAGTTGGTGTCCCAAGTGCTTGATCTTCAGGCCGCCCAGCTTAAACAAAACGGTCTGACGACTGTTCCGATTTACAACGACATCACCCAGATGCGGGAGAATTTAGACGAACTCATTGGCAATGAAATGCAGGGGGTCGTCCAGAAGCTTATTCTTGCCCAAGAGGTCGAGGGGCAGGATCGAATCAACGCCATCACCGAAGCGCGAGCAGAAGTTCGCAAAGTTCTTTTGACATTGATGGCCGAGCGTCAGCGACTCTACCGCCGGATGCGTCTCGCCCGACTGCATGCCCAAGTCAGGGAACTCATTTCTGTTCAGGAATCGGTCTCTTCGCAAACGCGCGAGCTCCCACAGCTTCCGATGGAGTCACGTGACGAAGCGGCTCTCGGAAATCTTTCCCGACAGACAGATGCCGTGATGATGTTTCATCACCTGGAAGAAGCCCTTCTCGACATGCGAAGCTGGGGAGGTTCGCTCGCCAACTCCGCGATTACCGGACAACAGATCCTCAAAGAAAACAACGCCTCCGATGAAGTGCAAGGCGCACTCACTAGCATTCGCGAAGGTCGTTATTCCGGGGCAAGTGTCCACCAGGATGCTTTCGTCGCCGCGCTCTATAAAATCCTGGAAGACCTTCAACAGGCCCAAGGACTCGCCGATAACAGCCTCGACTCGGCAATGAATGAGATCGAGAAGCTTAAAGATCAACAGGAAGAAGTTAAAGCCGAAACTAGCCAGGAAGAGCTAACCCCAGAAAAAGCGGATGAGCTCTCCCAGAAGCAAGAATCGATTCAAAAGAAGTTGGAAGAACTCGCCAAACAGATGGCCAGCCAGCCAGAGAACGCTGAAGCCGTGGAAGAAGCCAGCAACTCGGCTGCCGAGGCTGTTGCTGAATTGTTCGAAGGAGACCAGGAGTCCGCATTAGAAAAACAAGATGAGGTGCTCGCCAAGCTCGAAACATTGAAAGATCAGCTTCTTGAACAAGCAGTGCCACCCAATGTCGCAAGTGCAGACGAACGCGAAGAGCAAATCGCCGCTTTAGAAACAGCGAAACAGGAGCTCGAAAAGGCCCTCGACCAGCAAAAGTCGGCCGAAGAACAGTTTGAAAAGGCACCAGAAACGGCTGAGCAAATTGCTCAGATGGAGCGAGACGCCGGACAGGCGTTAGATGAAGCAGCCCAGACGGAAAACCTGCCGGAAGCTGTGAAGCCGATGATCGCCGAGGCGAAAGCGATGGCCAACGAGGCCGCTGCTCAAGCAGAGAAAGCTTCCCAGGAGAACACCGATTCGCAAACGCAAGATGCTCTTTCTGACGCCTCCGACGCAACGCAGCAAGCTTTAGAGAATGTTTCGTCGACGTTGGCCGATGCCAAACGCCAGCAACTCGCGACCAAGATCGGCGAACTTGCCCGAGCCGCAGAAGCCTTGGATCGCGCCGCCGCGGCACAACAAGAGATCTCACGCGATGCCGCCAAAGTAGCCAACGATCCTCAGCAGAGCCAAAACCAAGATATACAAGCATTGGCTGAAACTCAAAGCGACATTGCCGCTGTTGCCAATCGCGTCGCGGAAGGAACCAAAAATACAGCACCTGACGCCGCGGAAGCTTTAAAGAAGGCGCAAGCTCAGATCGACAAAGCGAGCGACGCAGCCAAGGCGATGGCTCAAGAACAACAATCGCCGGAAGCCCAAGGCAAGAATGCTCAGAAGCTTCAATCCGAATCGCAACAAGCTCAACAGAACCTGAACGATGCCGCCAAGGCACTTCGTAGCGCAGCGAAAGAGGCCGCCCAACAATTGGCTCAAACGGCTGGCGAGCAAATTGATCAAATCGATTCCGTTGATAAATCACTGGGCGAAATGCCAGCACAACAAGAGGCTTCCGCCGCCGAAGCTAAAATGGAAGCCTTGGCCAACGAGGCAGGCATGATCTCGCCCGAAGCAGCCGCGAGACTTCGCCAATCCCCCAATAAAACGCCTCAAACCAATGAAATGGCGGCCAACAATTCCGCCTCACCGATGGAAGCGTCAGCCGAGAATTCCAATGCCGCAACCGATAGTCAGGACATGTCCGAAGCATCAGAAAGCTCGTCCGGAGAAATGAGCGAAGGGAATGCTCAGCCCATGCCAGCAGTGTCTGGCTCGCCCGCAGATCCGATGAACTCGGCGAATTCGCCCATGGAATCGCAATCTTCGCCAACGACTCCCACGCCGGAAGAACGACAGAATCAAGTTCAACAGGCTCGCGCCGAACTCGCCGGCCGTCGCCAACCGATCGTCGCCGACAAACAAGCAGCGGAACAGATCGCCCAACTGCTCGACAACATCGACAACTCAGGCGCCAAGATCCAAGAACTGTCCGAACAATTGATGGCAAACAACCAAGCTGCAGAAAACGCCACGCAACCGATGGGCGAAGGAGAATCATCCAATCCCGAAAATGGAGAGGGCTCGCAACCGATGCCTTCTGAAAGCAGTTCTGGAGACGTAGATCCTAGCAACGCTACCGGCGAGGCTTCTGGCGAAGCTCCGGCAGACCAAGAAACTCAGCCTAACCCAATTGCTTCTCAGCTGGCCGAATCGATGCGTCAGTTCGCCAATTCGCAGCGAGAAGCAACCCAGTTGGCCGCGAACACCGCTCAGCAAAGCCAGATCGCGAATCAACCGGTTCGGGACGCATTACAAACGGCCTCGCGACTTCCTGTTCCCATGTCGCAGATGAATCAGCCAGCCGAAGGTAACTCTGGTGATGAAGCTGCTGCGGAAGGAACAGCACCGTCGAGCGAAGCAGAAGGCCAACCGGGGGATACCACTCAAGAGCCCGGCAGCCCTGCGGATGGCTCCCCCATGGGTAGCACTCCTTCCGAGCCAAGTAGCAATCCAACGCAATCTGGTACCCTGGCGTCCCAAGGAAGCCCCAATCAGCAGCCGTCGGGCGAAATGGGGAACTCAATGGTTTCTCCTACACCACAAGTGACCGCGCAAGCATTGGCTGGTATGGAGGCCATGGAATCACTTTGGGACCAAATGCCCGAATTGATTGCCGATGGCGATCCCTCCGACTCGAACGAGGTCGCCACGATTGATCCACTCGGTATGGCGGCGCCTGCGTCGGCCATGCTCGACAATCCCTCCGCATCTCAATCGGCTACGCCAGCAGATGCGACCGCACAAAACGCTATGCAGGGGCAACCGACCAACAATCAACCGTCGAACTCGCAAGCTTCCACCTCGCCTGAGTCGATGCCTGGTAGCGAGAGCTCTGAACAAGAGTCGCCTGGAGGAAGTGGAACGAGCAACTCGAATCCGGCCGCCCGTTCTTTCGAGAAAGAGCCTTGGTTTACCAAGCTTCCCCCCGGAGTTCAGCAATCGATTCGTGCCAGCGTTCGTCGTTCGGCACCTCCCGGATATGAAGAGCGACTTCGACGTTACTTCGAGAACATCGACTAACCCCTTTTCGACCCAAACATCCCGCAATTAACGTACTTCGATTTAGAGGCACTTGAGTTATGGCATCTGATCCAATCTCTCAAAGCGACGTCGCTGCCGTCCAGGAATGCGAAAACGCGTATGGCAAACTTCGCGACGAACTGGCCAAAGTGATCGTCGGGCAGTCGGACGTAATCGAGCAAGTTCTCGTTGCGATGTTCGCTCGTGGACATGCACTTTTGGAAGGGGTGCCCGGACTGGCGAAGACTCTTTTGGTGAGTTCGTTGGCAGAATCGCTGCACCTGAGCTTCAAGCGAATTCAGTTTACCCCTGACTTGATGCCAAGCGATATCACCGGGACAGAGATCATTCAGGAAGACCTGGAATCGAAGAAGCGACGGTACGAGTTTTTGGAAGGCCCGATCTTCGCGAATCTGATTCTCGCCGACGAAATCAATCGAACTCCACCGAAGACCCAAGCGGCGATGCTGGAAGCGATGCAAGAGCGTCAAGTCAGCGCCGGCGGTACCATTCGCAAGCTTCCAAGTCCATTCTTCGTTCTCGCAACGCAAAACCCGCTTGAGCAAGAGGGGACTTACCCTATGCCGGAAGCACAGCTCGACCGCTTCCTGCTGCATATTCGCGTCGACTATCCCACAGGTGCCGAAGAGTGGGAAATTGCACGCCGTGTTACCTCTGGTGCGCAAGAGGCGATCGGCGCATGCATGAGTGGCGAGCAGATCGTTCAATTTCAAGATCTCGTCAAACGTGTTCCTGTAAGCGATCAGGTCCTTGGCTACGCCTGGGCACTGATCCGAGCCACTCGACCAGGCTCGGAAGAAGCCCCCTCGTTTGTGAATCAGTGGGTCGCTTGGGGTGCCGGGCCGCGTGGTTTGTTGACACTTGTAACTTGCGCAAAGGCCCGAGCGATTCTGTACGGCCGCTATCACGCCAGCATCGGCGATGTCCAAGCAATGGTTAAACCGGCCCTGCGACATCGTCTGGCTGCGAATTACTCGGCGCAAGCCAATGGCTACACCAGTGACAAGCTAATCGAAATGCTGCTGGAAGAAGTTTCGTCTGAGAAAACCTACGCTTGCCCCGCTGCTTAAGCGTGAAACTAATTTGCTAAGGTGTGCTTGTGAATAGCGGCGTCCTGTCTCGATATCTCGACTACGAATTCCTACGTCAACTCTCCGGTCGCTCGCTGGAGCCGCGAGGGTTAGTGAGCGGCAATTTGGCTGGTGCGCATAAGTCACCAGCCTCGGGATTCGCTGTCGAGTTTTCTGGACATCGCGAATACGTGCCGGGGGACGATCCCAAGCACATCGACTGGCGTGTCTTCTTCACGCGCGACAAGTACTTCATCAAACAGTACGAAATGGAAACCAATTTCGTCTGTCACTTGATGCTCGATATCAGCAAGTCGATGCGCTACGGCGAAGAAGCGACTCAGAAAATGCTGTATGGATCGCGGCTTGCGGTGAGCCTAGCCCATAGCATCGTCCGACAAGGAGACAAAGTTTCCTTCACGACATTCGATACACAAATACGTGGTCACATCCCTGCCAGCAATGCGTTACCGCAGATCATTCGCATGTCGCAGCATTTGGATGAAACGAGTGCCGAAGATCATACCGACCTCCACGCTTGTCTGTCCGAATTTAGCCAACGCATGGCTCGCCGTGAGATCGTGATGATCTTCAGCGACTTCTTCGGCGATTTAGAAACGCTGGAGAATGCGATTCAGCGAATTCGCTTCAATAAACATGATGTCGTGCTCGTTCAAGTGATTCACGACCATGAACTCAACTTCAACTTGGACGGCATGATTCGCTTCGTCGGTCTGGAAGTGGATGCCCAGCAAATCGCCCAGCCAGCGGATATACGATCTTCCTATCTGAAAGCCGTGAATCGCTTCAACACGCAGTTGGCTGATATCGCAACACGCAATAACTGCGATCACCTTGTGGCATGTACGGATAGCAATCCAGGGGCGATCTTCTGGGAATACTTGAACCAGCGAAGTCTGCAAAATCGCCGAATCTAGGCCAAAAGCCAATCTTCTCGAATTTTTCTTACTCCACGCCATCTGCGTGTTTACCGCTGGAATACGTCCTACGACGTGCAAGTACGGTATCTTAGGGAGACTTTTACCCAGAAATTGCCTAAGGGTGCCGAAAGTCACGTTGACATCAAAGGTAAGATAGTCATCATTAAGATATGACTTGAAGTCCGCGGAAGCCGCGGTCGCAGGGACGCTCGAAGGGACGAATGTCGATGGCATGCTTCCTGGGGAAGATTCAACCCTGTTAATTCCAAGATTAGGTAGAGCAAAAAAACGCTCGGAGAATCACGATGAAATTCTCGTTTCGCCTTGCAGAATTGCTTAATCATTCGCCAGATCCTAAGAAACGTCCTGGCACCATTAAAGCGATTTGCGACTTCACCGGACTCGATCGGCACCAGGTTTCTTCGCTGTTGAAGAACGAAGCGAAATACATTCCGCTTTCGGCCCTTGCTCAGGTCTGCGACTTTCTGATCAAGCATGGTTATGCCGAAGCGAACCAACTGCCAGGCGCGTTGTTCGCCGTTGAGCCTGAAAACTTCTGGGAATTGCTGGCTCGACGTAAGCGAGTGGAAATGTGCCTCGGTATCCGAGCTGACGAAAACTGGGCAGAAGGGGCTTGGGTCGTCGCATCCGATACCATCCTGCAAGGGCAACTGCTGACCGGTATTTCGACGCTGGGTGGTACTGCCAAGTACCGTCAAACCGATCTGCCTCGCGACATGGTCTCGCTGAGCGGCGATGGTTACCTGTCACGCGACACGCCGATTCCACAGCCGGAAGACCTTTTCCAGACGCTCGTATGGGCTCCCGGGCAAGCCGAAGAGGAAGAAGTTCATCGACGTGGTCATGAAGTTTATTCCAGCTTCCAAGCCGTCGATGGCGACAAAGCGTTGATCAGCCTCGGTAGTATTCGAAGCAACCCGGTCATCGAACTGGGCTTGGCCACCGCGTTCAATACCGAGCCGTTCATCAGCCAAGACGAAGTGGAAGACCCAAGCCAACGGGCCATTCCGATTTACCTGCGTCACCGCGAAAAGAACGTTCAATTTCCTGGGTCGTGCTGCGGCGGCGATCAGCTCTCCAAGAGCTACAACCCCGACACGCCAGGCTTCTATTACGAAAAAGAAGATGGTAGCTGGGGCTGCTGCAAGTGGGATGAAACCACCTACGAGCCAGCTTACCTGATCTACGTTTACCACGAATCGCAAGGGCGTCTGGAAATGATGCTCGGCGGTTACTCCGGACGTGGAACCCGACTCCTGGCGAAAACGCTCTCGAGTCGCCCGGAAGAGTTCTGGCCACCTGTTTACACGGGTAACGGAACGCAAATCGGTGCCTATGTGATTCAGTACGAACTGAAGAAGCAGAAGAAGGCCCGCAGCGTACTGGTTGCAGATTACTCAGCGACCACGAAGATCATTCCAATCGATCCGAAGGCAATTCAGCGTCGCTTGACCGTCTGATCCAAAGCAATATCAAACGAAAAAGGCCGTCAACTTTTACGCAAGTTGACGGCCTTTTTTTATGAATTGAACACGCCAGCTTATGGCAGCTCTCGAACTTTCAAACCGCGGAATTCGACCGGCGAGCCTTCCGATTCCAAACACAGGAAACCAGTCGCAGGCGTACATCCGGTTCCGCCGGAAACTTCTTCGCCGTTCACCCACAGGCGAACCTCTCCGTTGATCGCTCGCACATAGTAGTGGTTCCACTCGCCGGTCCCCTTGCTGAGATCCTTGGAGGGGAAACTGCGCTGACCATTAGGCGAAACGGGTGGAAACGGCTTCATCTTTGCTGCCCCCACGGGAAACACATCGCCATGGCATGTAAACCAATCCGCTTTACGTTTGCCATCCTTTTCGTACCGCGTCTTATAACCGACGTCGAGCACCTGAACTTCAATTCCTTGCGGAAGACCTGGGCCGGTCAATGCTTCGAGTGACGACGGAATCGTCCAGACAAAGATCCCGCTGTTGCCAGCCGACTTCAGATGACGCCATTGGCAAACCAACTCGAAGTTGGTGTACTGCTTGACGGTTCGCATCACACTGACAGGCTTGCCGGTGCATTCAATCAAGCCATCCTCGTTGAACTTCCACGTGTCGTCGTTGCTGTTCACCTTGGTAAAATCATCTTTCCCCAGCGCTACCCAACCGGGACCTTCGCCGTTGACGAATGCTTTGGTTACCGGCTCTTCCGCGAGTGAAACAGAAACAAGCATTACCGCGGTAAATAGCGAGACAGAAGAGTAAGCCAATCGACGAGTCATCAGCAGATTCCTTGAAGGCGGGTCGTAGTTGTGGGCAGGTAATTTGACCGTGTGAAATCACGAGCAGTTAGCGAAAACAACGGACATGGCCCGAGATATCGCAGCGACACCTATCATAGCTGATCGCGTCGCGAATTAAACAGATTCCCAGCGAAATTTTCTATCGACTTCCCTGGGAACCGTATCATAGCAGGCCTTTTAATCTGGTACGTTGCGAATGACCAGATTACGAATCTCGGTCATGTCGTTCATTGCGAAACGAACCCCCTCGCGGCCGATGCCACTTTCTTTGACACCACCATACGGCATGTGATCGACACGCCACGAAGGAACATCGCCAATGATCACGCCACCGACATCCATCGTATCCCAGGCCTTCATCACTTTTTGAATGTCGCGGGTAAAGATGCCAACTTGAAGTCCGAAGTCGCTATCGTTGGCCATTCTTAAGGCTTCATCGAAGTCGTCAAACTGGCTTACGACCGCGACCGGGCCAAACACTTCCTTTGCACATACGGCTTCATCTTTCGGGACATCGGCCAGAAGGGTTGGTTCGACGAGTATCCCATCTCGTTTGCCTCCGGCAAGCACTTTTGCTCCGGCATCTTGGGCAGATTGAATCCAGGCTTCGATACGTTCCGCGTCCGACTCGGAAATGATCGGCCCGACAAACGTCTCTTCTTCCATCGGGTTTCCGACTTTGAGTGTCGCAATTCGTTCACAAAGAAGCTGGACGGCCTCGTCGTAAACGGAGCGATGAACGAGAATCCGCTGAACGCTGACACAGCTTTGGCCCGATTGATAGAACGCACCAAACACAATACGTTGCACTGCATCTTTTAAATTGGTTCCTTCATCGACAATACACGCAGCATTGCCACCAAGTTCCAACGTCACTTTCTTCTTGCCGGCACTGGATTTCAATTTCCAACCAACATCTTGCGAGCCGGTGAAGCTGAGTTTTTTCAAGCGATCATCGGTAACCAACAAATCGGCCGCATCGCGGTTGGCGGGCAGGATTGAAAAAGCCCCTTTCGGTAGGTCGGTTTCGGCCAAGATCTCGCCGACCAACAACGCCCCGATCGGTGTTTTACTCGCAGGTTTCAGCACAAACGGGCATCCGACGGCGAGTGCTGGAGCGACTTTATGGGCAACCAAGTTCAGCGGAAAATTGAACGGCGTAATGAACGCGCAAGGACCAATCGGAACGCGTTTCCACATTCCGCGATAGCCTTCGGCTCTGGCACTTATATCCAACGGCATCACTTCGCCGAGCATCCTGGTCGACTCCTCGGCGGCAACGCGAAACGTATCGATCAAACGCGTTACCTCGCCTCGGCTATCGCGGATCGGCTTGCCTGCTTCAACGCAGAGAGCCTCCGCTAATTCTTCGCTTCGTTCCTCGAAACGGCGAACGCAATGCTGCAATATCTCTTGCCGTTTGTATGAAGGCAGCTCAGCCATCGGTTGCGCGGCTTCGGCAGCGGCTGCGATCGCTTTTTCCATCATCGCGGCATCGGCCAGCGGTACTTTGGTGGCAACCGATTGTGTGAACTTGTCGATCACCTCTAAATCGGTATTCGGAAGGACGGCCTGATTGGCAAGATAGGCGGAATATTGACTTTGGATTGTCATTGTTGCGGGTCACTCCATTTTTGGACCATGAAAATCAAGCTGCCGACCGTCGTTGAATCGACTTCATCCCCCCTGACCGAACAGGAAACGGACTTTTTTTCGACCACAGAACGCTATTTTATATTTGACATCTGTCCACTGATATTTGTATGATGCTGATACCTCTGCCGGGTAGTCAAAGCATATTCCATCACTACAATATCGCGTGACTTCCCTGGAAGGATTCGATTACACGGAACTTGAAGAGCACATTTTCCATCGACTCCTAAACAAGACGTCACGCAAGGGTAAGGCGCTGACGGCAAAACCCAAGATGGGAGCTTACTATGCCAGCAAGCCGCATTCCATTGGCCCTCTTTCTGATCGGCCTATTTGTCGCATCCGCGAGCGCCGCCGAAGTTCGTGAGTGGACCGATGCCAAAGGGCAGAAGCTCTCTGGTGCACTCGAAGAAATCACCGACGACGGCAAAGTAAAAATCAATTCGAACGGTCAAACGTTTACGATTCCGATCGAACGTTTCAGCGACGAAGACAAAAAGTACATCGACTCCCAACGCGAATCGATGGGCGATGCAGATGACGACAAGCCAACGCGCCGCAGCCGTCGTAGCGACCTGTTCGACTACCGCCAATGGACCGACAAGCAGGGCAACGAAATCAAAGCCAAGTTTGTTCGCATGCACGAAGGGCAAGTCGTTCTTTTGCAAGGACGTACCGCACATAAAGTTTCGTTCTACGACTTGGGCGACGAAGACCAGGTTTATCTTCGCGGCGAACTGGAAAACCGAGGCGAAGACGACCAGATTCCTGATCCGCCTGCGGTCAACACAAACTCAGGCGGCGAAGGCAACCCGAACATGGGTGGAAACGGTCCGCGAATGGGCAACATGCCTTCGATTCCACCCTCTCCTTATGCTCCGACAGGGATGGACGATTTCGTCAAACAACAACGCGAGCAGCACGAGAAAAACCGTCGCGAAATCGAGAAGCGTGCCGAAGAGCAGCGACGAGCCATGGAAGAAGCAATACGGCGTCGCCAAGAAGAATCGCAACGCCGTGAAATGGAAATTGCTCGCCAAGAGGCCGAGCGCGACCAAGCTCTCTCCAATCAGCATCAGTCCATGGTCAATCGCATGAATCAGATGAGTTCCAATATGGAATCTCAGATGAATCAGCAAATCCAAGACATGCAGCAGATGGAACTGGTGGAGTACAAGTATTGCACGAAGTGTAACAAGGAAATCCCCGACCACGTTGGTGCTGGCGATAACTGCCCACACTGCGGCATTTACTTTGCCGAAGAAACAGACCGCTTCGGAAACACCACCAAAAAAGCCCCAATTCCATGGATTGGCAAAGGGGGTATCTGGAGTGGCGCAATGCTTGGCGGCCTGATTGGTGGGATAGTTGGCGTCATCAAATGGCTGATGAAGAAAGCTGGCTAGTTGCAAACCATACGGCATGATGAATCCAACATGCCGGTCACCAAATATCAAGACTTCGCCGAGCTTTCATAGCTCGGCGTTTTTTTATTGAGACTTCTTACGTGCTTCCAGAATGGCTTGGACCAGTGGCTCTGGAACGGACGTGGGGACTTCATCCTCTGCGTATTCTTTGCAGCAGGAAACGCCCAGACGCATTGCTGTCCGGTAGTTTTCCAGATAGTGCTCACAACACGGACAGCGTGAGATGTGTGTTTTCATCACACACATCACGTCGTCAGGCAAATTACCCTCAAGGTAATCGCCCATGAATTCGTAGAGTTCCTTACAAGTCAATTTCATCGTTAGTATCCGCTATTCATGTGCGGATCCAACAGAGTTTTTAGTGCTTGCCGTGCCCGGTGTAGCCGCGTCTTGACGGCTGAATTACTCAAATCGAGTCGGGCCGCGGTCTCCTCAGTACTTAATTGTTCGATGTCACGAAGCAGCAAAACGGTTCGGTAACTTTCCGGTAATTCTTCAATTCGTTGCCGAACGAGTTCTCGCGTTTCACGACTTTGAACTGCCGTATCAAACGTTACTGCCCACGATGGTTCTGCGCGGTCTCGATGACCGTCGTTGGCGAAGTGCGGTAACAAGTCTTCGACCGGTTTTTCCGGTTTCCGTTTCCGTGTTCGCAGCTTCATCAAGCAGGCGTTGACGACAATTCGATGCAGCCAGGTCGATAGTTTCGAGTTCCCCTCGAAATCTCCGATTGCCTTAAACGCTGACAGGAAAGCATCTTGCACAGCGTCTTGGGCGTCTTGATCTTGCCCTAGGAAACGCTTGGCAACGACCAGCATGCGACCGCTGTACGATCGAACGAGATATTCGAACGCATCGTCATCTTGCCGTCGAAGAGCTTCTAGCAGCTCCTCTTCGGACTTCCAAGCGCTTGTCGGCAGTTCTGATCCGGTGCTGTCCATAGATGCCCAAAATATCAGATGCGTTCCCGGTCGTCTACGTTTCGCCATTGTGGCAGATTTCGCGCAAATGACGACCCCACTACGGGTTTCCCCATGCTGCTGAGAACCACTAAGACCTCCAGGCCTTCCTAGTCCTCCATCTGCGATCTTTCAACGATCGATGCCGAGCGAATTTCGATGCCGAGCATGCTGGATTGGGTGCCCTTATTTTCGCTCTGTCAGACGCGCAGACTTTGCCCTGGTTTTCGGCGGAAACGCCCTTGAAAGCGATTTTTTCGCGCAAACCTTTTGTACACTTGGTCAATACTTCGTTATAATTAATTGAATCTGCGGCGCAGCGGCTCGTGCCTCTGAATTAGGGTAAACACAATTCCCTAGAATTCTGGCCCCATGGCTCGCACATTGCGACCTCTGATTTAATTTCTTTTCCTACCGAATTTCCGTTTGCCGAACGTTCAATTGGGTATCGTTCTCATCCATGTCTGCCGATGGATTTACTTCCTTCTCAGCGGTTCGTTGGTCGATAGGTTAGGCCTTGAATTGTTGCGGTCGGCGTGCCAGATTAAGATTCAGTTTGGGCACGGCAATCGACGCAATCTTTCCATTTCTGAGGGGTGTGAAAACAGGTGCGATTTTCTACCGGCATCTTGGTATTTGCCTGCCTGGCGTTGAGCTATGTTGCCCTGCCCTCTTTCGCGGTTGCTGGTTCCCTTCACTTTGCCATCGGTCACGCCGACATCACGCCGGACGTTACGCCTCCCAGGGCAGTCTGGATGGCAGGCTATTACCACGGACGAGCGGCCACTTCGGTGCACGATCCGCTCTTTGCTCGCGGGATGCTCCTTTCGGATGGCGAGACAACCGTTGCGATTGTCAGCTTGGACTTGATCGGTTGGTCGTATCCATCGACGGTTGAAATTCGCCAGCAACTGCCCGGCATCGACTTTCTGACTATCTGTTGCACCCACAACCATGAAGGCCCCGACACGATTGGCATCTGGGGCGAATCCCCAATCAAGCGAGGCGTCGACGAGAAGTACAACGCACGTGTCGAAGAGACCGTGGTTCAATTGGTTACGCAGTTACAACATTCCCTGCAGCCGGTCTCCGCCGAGTTCGCCAAGATCGATCGTCCCGACCTCGTTCACGACAGTCGCCTGCCGACGGTGATCGATCCGACACTACGTGCTCTCTGTTTTCGCTCGAAAGTCGACGGCGAACCGGTCGGGCTACTTGTTCAGGGCACCGCCCATCCAGAATCGCTTGGGGCCGGCAATACGCGGATCACCGCTGACTTCCCGAATTACACCCAGCAGCGTTTGCATGCGTTGTTTGGCTGTCCGACGGTTTACGTTAGTGGCGCAATCGGTGGGCTGCTCGCGCCTCCGCCTGACGGCATCTACGACGCTGCGGGCACTCCGATGCGGCTGACGACCTTTGAATACGCGGAAACGTATGGCAACTTAGTCGCTGAGGCAATCTCCGATGCGTTACGAAACGCGCAACCGCTCGAGCTGACGCCGATTCGTATCCAGCGCAAAGAAGTCGCCATTCCGATCGACAATCCGTTGTACCGTCTCGCCCGTTCGCTGAACGTGATCCGACGCATCAGTTACCAGTGGCTCGACAGTCCCAACCAATGGGGCAAGCAAGTGACGCGCGAGTATCGTCCGGAACGTGCGGCGATTGTCACCGAGGTTTCGATCGTTACGCTCGGCCAACTGAAGGTATTGAATATCCCTGGCGAGCTGTACCCGGAACTAGTGAACGGAATCATTCCTGATCCGGCCGAAGAGAATGTCGATTTTCCCAACGCTCCGATCGAGCCGATCGTCTCGGAACTGATGCAAGACGATCCCTATCTGCTGTTTGGCTTAGCGAACGACGAGATTGGGTACATCATGCCCAAGCGTCAGTGGGATCGAGAGCCGCCATTCGCTTATGGCCGCAGCACGCCGCAGTATGGCGAGATTAACAGCTGCAGCTTCGAGGTGGGGCCGATCATCATGCAGGCCCTTGCCGAGCTCTGCCAGCAGGCCAAGACGCCTGCCGGCACTTCTGCCACCAACTAGTTAATCGGTGGCAACAGGCGTGGTGCTTCCAGATCTGGCGTCGGAGGCAGCTTCGACGTTTTCGCTGGCGTGATGTCCGCAGGCGTTGGCTTGGCACCACGAACCGAATTCGACTGTGGCTGATCGCTGATGAACATCGTGTTCGATTTTGGAGCGGCTGGAATCGAAGGGCCTGATGATCCCGCACCACTTCCATCCATGCGAGCCAACATGTCTTTGGCTTGCGACAACGTGCTGTCCTCTTGCAGTGCCGCGTGGAAGTTATCGGCAGCCGCTTGCTGATTCCCCTTACGGTAAAGGAGCACGCCCAGGTTGAAATGCCCCTTCGCTTTACCGTGGGCATAAACCAATTGCGACAACGCTTCGTCATTGCGACCGGCGTCGACCAATACCATGGCCATGTTGTTGCGATAACGAGGATCTTCCGGAGCGGAAACGGTGGCTTGATGGAACTTGGCCATCGCTTCTTCTTTGCGACCCATTCGAGCCAGGCACAAACCCATGTCGTTGCAGATCACCGCATCTTTGGGATGGGCCTTGTCCGCTTTCTGATAGTAAGAAAGCGACTCTTCCAAATGGTTTGTGCGATGCAGAAGTCGTGCGTAACTGATCAGCGCCACGCGGTTGTCAGGAAAGTTATCCAAGCATTTCTTGTACTGCCGCTCAGCACCTTCAGCGTTGCCCGAATTTTCCATCATGCGTGCGGCACTCAGGAAGACATTCGGGCCAATCTCGTCCGGCATGCTGGAAAGGCTGATTGGATCGTTCTCTGGCACCGCTTCGCGCGGTTCCGACTTGAAGAATCCACTGATCGAGTCGCCAGCCTTTTTGAAGGCGGAACCGATCGAGCTCGATCCACCGCTGTTGCCGTCGTCGGTGAACTGGATCAGGCGAAACTCGCTGGAGCTATCACGATCTTCCGAGATCGCTCTCATTTGATTGATCGGCTTGGGGCGCTCGGCAGCGTCGCCCAGGGCCGGGACAATCAGCATTCCCTGCAAGGCCAATCCGGCACACAGCAGTTCACGTCCATATCGATTCAGTACGCGTTTCGCGGTCATTTTTCGCATCGATCCCTCGCAGGGCCCCGTTGGGCCGTTGCCTCCATGCACTGGTTTGGGTCGGCCGCGGAGACCCGCTAGCAAAAGGTCTTCCGCAATGAATAGTGTTTCCTATCATTGCATCGGCATTTTCAGCGAGCCACTCTACCGAATTGCGCGAACCATGAGCGCAGAGAAGGCGGTAAGTTGTAGAGTGGCTGAGATGGACAGGGGGCTTATTGCCCCTCGAAGCTCGGGAGACGTGGAGCTGGAATCGACGAACGTTCGCGACGCCAGACGTCATCGATGTAATCCGCAGCACGGCCGGATGGCTGATCTGGGCTGACATAGATGGCGGTTGCGTCGGGGCTGCCGACCAACTGTGCGACGCCTTCTTTGACGGCCGAGATGCGGGCTTCGGTTTCCTGCTGGGTGAGTCCCTGCATAACGAAGATGTCGCGGCGGCCTTCGGCGCTCATCAGGATGGTACGAATCTTCAGCGTACCAGCACGTGTCAGTTCGCCAGTTTCCGCGTCGAAGTAGTGATCGCTGAGCGTGTTTTGCAGGCGGATACCTGCGGCGGTCATGGTATCGTAATAGTTACGTACCGAGGCACGGTCCTGTTCCACGAATGGGGATGGCCAGCATTTGTTGCGGGCATAATCGAGATGCGTACGATCCCAGAATTCGTGCCACCCTGCCTGACTGACGGAGCAGAACATCAGGGTTGCCAAGATGGATTGGGTAAAGAGGGTGCCGATCTTCATGCGTGACCGCCTTCCGTGGGTTCACTCTGCGAGGTGCGCCCCTGCTGACCGAGGGCGCTATGGTTCATTCACAGAATGCATCGGCCAACCAACGACCAGGTCAACAGAAGCAGAGACCTGGCCGTTAGGACGCGTAGAATCGTTAAACTTTCTGCGATCCTACGAGTTAGCAGCCATCATTGGTAGCATTTCTCGAACGACGGTGATGGCGGCAGGGCCGACCAGCACGACGAAAATGCCCGGGAAAATGAAGAACACCAGCGGGAAGATCATCTTCACCGCGGTCTTGGCAGCTTTCTCTTCGGCGATCTGCCGACGACGTGTTCGCATGGCGTCACTTTGAACACGCAGGGCCTGGGCGATACTGGAACCGAACTTGTCGGCTTGGATCAGAATCGCGGCGAGCGAACGGAGATCTTCCACCCCGGTTCGTTGCCCCAGTTCGTGCAGCACGTCGACGCGAGCACGACCCATCTGCAGTTGGAAGTTGCACATGCCGAACTCTTCGGCAATCACGCGGTAGGTTTTCTTCATTTCTTCCGCAACGCGGCGCATGGCCTGGTCGAGACCGAGACCAGCTTCGACACAAACGACCATCAAGTCGAGCGCGTCTGGCAGACCGCGGAAAATTTGTTCTTTTCGCGTTTTGCCGAGATACCACAAGCCGAGCTCCGGCAAGTAGAAGAAGAAACCCAGGACGAGGGCGGCCTTCAAAATTCCAAACAGCGAGAAGTCGCCGAGGACGAAGAACGTTCCACCGCCAAGCAGCACGCCGGCTATTAGCCCGGCGAATTTCAAGCCGAGAAACGTCGTTGGAGCTGCTTCGCTTCGGAAGCCTGCGTGCGAGAGTTTGTCTTTCAGTTTGTTGGCGTCTTTTTCGTTGGTTGGCTGAAGTGGCTTGGCCAGCGAAGGGGTTGCCTTTTCCAGGACTTTACCGAGGGCGCCGGACTTGGCCCCTTTCTCGCCTGGTCGACCGCCACGCTTGTGGGAATCCTTCAGACCATCCAGTCGATCTTCGGCGCGGCTTTTGTCTTTCATCAGCATGTCCGCCAGGAAATAGATCCCTGCCGCGAACAGACCGAAGACGCTGACTGCAATGATAAGTACGCCGTTGGTACCGGAATCGAACATGATTTGGTTACACCTTGATATCGATAATCTTTTGAATCACCCAGGCACCGATCAATTGCATGACGATGGCACCAGCCAACATTTTTTGCCCGAGCGGATCGGTGAAGAGGGTCATCACGTAAGTCGGGTTCAAATACCACATGACACCGAACAGCGCCGGAGGCATGCCTAAAAGGACGATGCCGGAGATACGACCTTCGCCGGTGAGGGCTTGGATTTGTCCGAACAGTTCCATACGCTGACGCACGAGACGGCCGATCTTGTCGAGGATTTCGGCCAAGTCACCACCCGTCTGACGCTGCAGGATCACGGCCGTACCGAAGAACTTAAGGTCCAAGTTCGGCACGCGATCGGTCATGTCGAGAATGGCTTCTTCCAGCGGCACACCCAAGTTTTGCGACTCGAACACTTTGCGGAATTCGCTTCCGATCGGGTCGAGCATTTCTTCACTAACCAGGTGAAACCCGGCCCCGAGACTGTGCCCGGCTCGCAGAGCACGTGCGATCAGTTCCAATGCATCCGGCAATTGATTGCCGAACTTGGCCAGACGTTTGCTTCGCTTGAACCAGACATATCCGAACGGCCCAACGCCGCACAAGATTGCCAGGATCGGCCCGACATAGAACGGCAAGCCAAGCAGGAACGGAATAATGGCCGCTCCGCCAGCGAGCCCTGCGGTCAGCATAATGAAGTTGGAAACGGACGTCTCCATGGCAGCTTGATCGAGGAACAATCGCAAGTTGAAGTACTTGGCGATGTACTCTTCAAGGGCGCCATCATGGCTATCGGAAGTTCGCGTGATGCCACTTCCCTGCTGCCCGTCTTTCCCGCCGTCCGATTTACCGCGGCCGGTAAGGATTTCCAGGCGGCTTTCAATTTCTGGGTTGGCGTCGCCGCGAAACACGATCGCTACGGCGCCGACCAACGTGGCGACACCGACGAATACCGTAATGAGAACTACTAGCGTCAACATGATCGCTTCTCTATCCAGCTTGAGTGTTAGTCTTCGAGCATCATTCGTTCGCGGAACGCACTAGCCGGCAAGCGGACGCCAGCCGATTCGAGACGTTCCATAAAGTTGGGACGAACACCGGTCGAGATAAAGCGACCGCGGGCACGGCCGGTTTCATCAATTCCAGATTGCTCGTAACGATAAATGTCTTGCATGACGACCGTTTCCTGCTCCATCCCGATCACTTCGGTGATGTGCGTCACGCGTCGCGGACCACCTTGCAGACGGTTGGCCTGAATGATCAAGTCGACCGCGCTGGCAATCTGTTGACGCATCGCTTTGATCGGCAACTCGAAGCCGGACATCGAAATGAGCGTTTCGATACGAGCGATGGCGTCACGTGGGGTATTCGAGTGAATCGTGGTCATCGAACCTTCGTGACCGGTGTTCATGGCTTGCAGCATGTCAAGCGTTTCGGCACCACGACACTCACCGATGATGATTCGTTCAGGACGCATACGCAGGGCGTTTTTCACCAGGTCGGTTGCCGTCACGCCCCCCTTGCCTTCCACGTTAGGTGGACGCGTTTCCAAGCGGACAACGTGTTCCTGCTGCAGCTGAAGTTCGGCCGCGTCTTCAATCGTGACGATACGTTCGGCACCACTGATAAAGCTGGAGAGCGTGTTGAGCAGCGTCGTTTTACCGGAACCGGTACCGCCGGAGATGATAATGTTCAGTCGGGCTTTGATGGCCCCTTCCAGCAGCATCACCATTTCTGGCGTGAATGCTTTGTAGTTCAACAGGTCTTCCAACTTCAGCGGATTGGAACCGAACCGACGAATAGAAACCGCCGCTCCATCAAGGGCAAGCGGCGGAATGATCGCGTTGAAACGAGACCCGTCGGGGAGACGCGCGTCGACCATCGGGCAGGTTTCGTCGACGCGCCGGCCTACCTTCGATACGATACGGTCAATGATTTGTAGCAAGTGTTCGTTGTCGCGAAACTTGACGCTGCTGAGTTCGAGCTTGCCGCCCTTTTCGCAGTAGATCTGCTGAGGACCGTTGATCAGAATATCGCTGATCCCGTGATCCTTCAGAAGCAACTCGAGTGGGCCCAGACCAAACGTTTCGTCGAGAACCTCTTCGATCAAGCGTTCTCGCTCAGTGCGATTGAGCAACGTCTCTTCCGTGTCGCACAAATGTTCCACCACCAGACGGATTTCTCGTCTGAGGACATCACCCTCCAACTCGCCGATCTTCGAAAGGTCGAGCTTGTCCACGAGCTTGCCGTGAATCTTACGCTTCAGGTTTTCGAATTCCGCCTGTTTCGAGCTGGATGCTTTGGGATCCGTTGCCGGTGATCGCATGATCCGATTCCTTCGTCTACTGAAATGCTGCCTGTGACACGCTTACCGCTTACACTTGTCTCGCCGTCAGGCAGCTTCGCAGAGGTGAATCGTCGGTCGCAGCTTCAGTGCAGCGAGTCGACTCTTCCAGTGAGCTACCCAAACAAGACAGGGCCGCGCGAAGCGTGGGCTAGGCAACGGTCCCTGAAAACATAGCTCACGTAAACTTGCGCGAGAGAAAGGAAGTTTCGAAATTGGCAAACCGCACGGGTCGTGCGGTCGCTATAACCTTCGCGGATTGCAAGAGATAATCCACAGTCGTTGATGCGGCAGACTTATTCTGCCGCAGGAACTTCAGATTCTTCCGGCTTTGCGGCCTTTTCCCCCTTCGAAGAGAGGAAACCAAACCAGCGGCCCAATCCCGACTTTCCGCCGGCATTTCGTTTGGAACCGTCGCCGGAAAGCGATTCGGCCAAGCCAACGAGGGCCTGCGTAATCCCGGCCCGAGGGGCTTGCTCGATCAGCGGCACGCCGTTGTTACGCACTTCGACCATAATGCGGTACTCGTTGGGCACCTGCCAGTAGATCTCGCTGCCGATCGTTTCCTGCGCCTTCTTCAGGCTGATCTCGCCGTTGTCCAAACCGACACGGTTGACGATGACTCTCGTCTTTTCCTTCAGGCCGTCGATCTCGCTGAAGCTCATCATCAAGCGGACCACGTTACGCAGGCAAGGCAAATCCAACTGGATCGTCATCAAGTTGACGTTGGCTTCCTGCATGGCGACCATGTCGAGGGCCGAGTACGACTTCGACGTATCGATAATCAAATGCGTGAACGTCGCTTTCATCAGGCCGATCACGCGGGAAAGATCGTCCGGGCTGATCGGAGCTTCTTCCTGCAGTTGCACCGGTCGCGGCAACAGGTAAAGTCCGCTGCTGTGTCGCGTGAGCGAACGCTTCAGCAAGTTGAAGTCGAGACGCTTAATGTTCTGGGCCACGTCCAACAACGTGTAGTCGGGGATCGTGTCGAGAAAGACGTCGCTATCGCCCAGGGCCAAGTCCAAGTCGATCAGCGCGACGTTGTTTTGTTCTTGAGCGGCAAGGATACAACCGAGATTCACCGCCATGCTGGTCGAGCCAACGCCACCGGTGGCTCCGCAAACGGTAATCACTTTGCACCCGCGCGACTTGGAATCGCCTTTTCCAAAGCGATGATGGCCGATGCGTTCTAGCGCGCTCACGAGATCTTCGATCGACAGCGGCTGGGTCAGAAACTCTTTCGCCCCGGCACGCATCGCTTTCAGAATCAGTTGACCATCGGTCGAACCGCTGATGACAAGGATGCTGCAATCAGGCGTGTTTTCGTGGACTTCTCGGATCAGTCGGATCGCTTTGTCCGGGTCGGAGTCAATCGAAACGATCCCGATGTCAGGGTTCGTTTGGCCGACGACGTCAGCAAAGAACTCGTAGCGCGAGCACTCTGCTTCCAGCCAGACAATGTCCATGCCCAGCAGTGTTGATTTTAACGATTCTCGCGATGAGTCCTTCGGATCGACAAGGGCGACTCGTAATACATTGCTCATAGCGATTCGTACTTTCCTAACACATCTGACTAAAAGAAAAGAATTCCCTCAAATAGGCTTCGAGGGAATTCTAGTATGCAATTAGGACATTCGTGTTAAAAATCGAGCGTGTCGTAACCCGAAGGACCGATCATGCCGGGCATCGGTCCCGACGGTTGAACGGGTGCTGCCGATTGGCCCGAAGAAGGCCGCACTCCTGGGTTAGGCTGAATCGAAACCGGAGTGGTACGCGGTCCTGAAGGAGTCGGCACGCTTCGCATTTGCATCCCTGGTTCCAGTCGTGGAGCCGAAGTCGAAGCGGGCGAAGGAACTTCCATCAGGGGAGTCCCCTGCTCGATCATTTCGCCCTCGATGATGGCCGGACCCGTTGGACCGATCATGCCCCCGTCGGCGTACGGTCCAGGACCGCAAGCAGGAACTTCCATGTAGCCTCGCCAGTACAGTTCGGTATCGTTCAGCGGAGCGGTCGAAGTGCCAGGCATTGCACATGGTTCTTCGCCTGGATTCAGCGGACCGACCAGTTCTGGCGTGACGATGATCAGCAGTTCCACTTCGTTGCGTCGATCTTGCACTCGGCGGAATGCAGCACCGGCCCAAGGAATGTCGGCCAGATAAGGCAGACCGCGGTTTTCGGTTTCGATCTTTTCCTGGATCAGACCAGCCAGAGCGAACGTTTGGCCCGACTTCATTTCGACAGCCGTATCGACCCAACGAGTACGGAAACCAGGCGTGCCGTCCACGGCCAGGCTGGAGTCGACTTCGCTAACCAGAGGGCGAACTTCCAAGCGGATGTTGCCGTTGCCCAGGACGATGGGAACCACGTCGACGCGGGTACCGAACTCTTTGAATTCGATCGAAGTGGTACCGAGACCGGAAGCGACTTGAATTGGCACTTCACCACCCGACAGGAAGCTGGCCGGACGACCGCTCATGGCGTTGATGGTTGGTTCCGAGAGCAACTTGGCCAGGTTGTTCTGACGCAATGCTTCAACGAACCCGAAGAACGAGCTGTTGTCGCCCATGATCCCGAAGGTGACCGTATCGGCACCGTTGCTGGCGATCGAACCACCACCGGTTGCAGCACTGGAGATAATCCCGCTGACGCTTTGGACGATGAAGTCGTTCCCACTGAATGCGGCCCAGTCAAAGCCCATCGTACGCAGCTTGGTACGCGAGACTTCGTACAGTTTCACTTTCAGCATGACTTGCTGGACACCACCGACGGTGATGTTATTGATCACTTTTGGGTAATAGTCTTCCGCCATCTGGACGATGCGGCTGATGGCGTCGGGTCGATCGACGAACCCCGACAGCACCACGCTGCTGGCCAAAGGACGGACTTTGATGGAAGCGTTTGGAAATTCGCTTTCCAACAGCATCTGCAGTTCGCGACCGTCGCCGATGACGATGACGTCGACCGTAAAGATGCTGCCATCTTCGGCCCACAAGTTGACCTGGGTAACGCCAGGCTTGAGGGCGGAAACCTGAATCTTGTTCGGTGACAGTGGTGTCAACCGAATCAGTTCAGGATTGTTGACTTGTGCCTTGGGGATCTTCTCGTCCAAGGTAAAGATGCGGCTGGAGTTGACAATCATCTCCAACCGCTGATTTGGAGAGGCGACCTCGAAATTGACGCCTGGGGCCTCGTTCTGAGCCTGAACGTTTCCGCCCAGGGTGGCGATCGCCAACAAGGCTGCTGTCGTGACAAGTTGTCGCGCGAAGCGGTACTTGGTAATCATCCGTGATCTTCCTTGCGCCGAAATTATGATTTCCCAATCCGTGGAAAAATCTGGACGTGAATTAGGCGTCGTCCTGTCCGAAATCTAAGTCTGACCCCGCTGGCATGGAGTCACTGTCTGCATCACTGGGTTTTAAATCCAGATCGTCATTCGCAGGGGCCGTATCGACCGGCTGCGAAGGTTGTCCCACCGAGCCTGGTGGCAGGCTCGGCTGCTGAGCTGGCAGCGAAGTTCGCATCGTGCTGCTTCGGCTGGAGGAAGCCCCTGGGGCAACTTCCAATGGAAGCTCTTCGTCTGCACCAAATTCAAAGCGTCGCACGCCGTCTGGGCTAAGCAGGTCCATGGTCCATTCTGGTTCCTGCTCCGCTGGCAATGCACCCATCGTGGGTGAAGTCAGCGAGGCTTGCGAGTTCTTCAAAAAGTCGAGGAAACCACCGCCGGCAGGCTTCTGGTCCTGAGCAACCGCTGGCTGCTTCGGACGATTGTCCATGTTGGGGTCGGCGTTTTCCGTGATGCCCAACAGTTCGGCAATGGTGGCGTCGTCAGTTACGCCAGCTTCGTCGTCTCCGCTTTCATCTGGCGGACGAAGCGACAAGCTCAGGCTTCCCAGTCGCGAGGCAAGCACCAGGATTTCGACCTGCTTCGGCGTGACGAGCAACGAGACCGTTTTGGCGGCGATTGCATCGTCATCGTCAGCATCGCGATGGATTTGTTCGTTCACAGCAAACACGCGGCAATTCGTCAGAATCGTACGTGTCATCTGCTTCTTCTGGCTGCGGTTGTTTTGGTTGGTCACTTGGAGGTAAACCAAAACGTCGACGCGGTCGCCAGGCAGGATCAAACCAGAGGCCGAGCTTTCCGCCGTCACGCGGACGGAGTGAACGCGGTAGCCTTTAGGAATCAGCTTGGAAGCACCTTGGTCTTCGTCGGAACCGAAGAGCTTGCCTTCCAGGATGACTTCGCCGGCAAACAGACGCGAACGAGGACGACGTTCTTCGACGTTCTCGAGTTCACGAATGGCACCTTCTGGAATCTTATCTGCTGGCCATGGTTCCAGCTTGATCATCTCTGGCTTGATCGGTTCGTTGATGTCGATTTCCTCGAGCGCGACGAAGATGTTCTCCATCTCGACTTGAGGTACCGGCTGAGCCGACTGCTGTTCGAGTACCTGGCTGATGCCGATCGAGGCAACGAGCCCGCACCCGAGTGCGATGATGATCAAAATTAGTGATTTAGGACGCATTTGCTTTTCCTTGTTCAGCTAGCCTCCATGCCCGTGACTTGCTAGCTCCTTAGGCCCTTTTTACCGCTCTTGCGATGTATGGGGTTTCATCGGGACACCGTTGTTAGAAGGTGACAACTAACCTTCTTAGTCTCACGATCATTGCGTTTGGCAATTCCCGAATATTCGGAATATTTTGCATCAACGATCATTGAACGGTTTCTCTACGCATGGAGGTCTTCGCTTCCAAGGTTGTTGATCCCAAGTACATGGGAGATGGCAACCAGCTGACCTCGGAAAATGGTATCTGAACAGTTACCGACACGGCCCCACCAAACCCGGCATCTTCCGGCGGGTCTGGCGACACAATGACGTCGGCTCCGTCACTATCGACGGCAGCCGAATCGAGGAAGGACTCTACCGCGGCAACCACTTCGGAAGTTGTCGCTCCGTCCAGGACGGCTCGACGTGCTCCTTCGCGAGAAGCGTTGGTAATCACTTGCTGCACCATCACCATGCGACCGTATTCGATCATCCCGAAAATCAGGAGGAAGAAGAGTGGTGCCACAATGGCAAATTCCACAACAGCCGCCCCTGACCGTTTCAATCGGAATAATCCGCATCTCTTATCAAGGCCGAAATGTCGAGGACGCAAAGTCCGTGGCATTTCGCCCAAATTTACACAATCGGTTGCGCAGTCTGTGCATGCAGCAGGTGTCGGGCTCATACAAGCAGTCCCATCCAGAGGAAGTAACCAATGGTTCCGATGGCGATCGGAATACCGTAGGGGAGCAGAAGCATCGTAGGCTTTCGCTCCGCAGCGATGCTCGCCAACTCGTTGGGATCACGAATGGTCATGATCTCGTTGAGAATGATTCGAGCGTTGTTCGAGTGCTTTTTCCACGCCTTGCGAACGAGGACCATACCGACGGCGAGAACCGCACCGACGATGGCCGAAATGCAGAAAGCGTAGAAGGTGTGCGTGCCATGCATCCAGGCACCAACACCGGCCAGAAGCTTCACGTCGCCGGCACCCATGCCGCCGATCGAGTAGGCCGGAAGCAGCAATGCCAAACCGACGACCGTACCCAGCAAACTCCAGCCTAAACCTTCAAAACCAAATGCGCAGAAGCTGTAAATCCAGCCGCTAGCAACAAACGGGAAGGTGATCCAATTCGGAACTTTTAATTGAATTCCGTCGATGATAGCAGCCACGATTAACGTGATAGTCACGACCCAAACAGGCCAATGTTCCTTAACTGCTTCTGCCAAGCTTACAAAAAGATCCATGACTTTCTCCTCACCTCGCGCGTCTTATGCGAGGCCGACCACTAAATGCGCAAATACAGGGATACCACGACTTGTTTCCGGAAGCTGCGACAGCAGTCTCCGGCACAAAACAGTAGCTCACCCTGGCAACCATGCGGTGTCGGAGACCATATTTTCCCCGATTTCTGCCTATTCCGTGCAGGTTGCAACAGCGCGGTGTATTGTTATTCCCGCCACGACCGGACTAATCCGAAAAAGCGAAAAGCCCCGTAGGTCCCCGTGTAAGGGTGCCCCGGGGCTTTCCAGTGTTTCACGAAAAAACGCGTATGCCGAAAGTGGCACACGCGTTTGAGTGGCGGTTTATACCGCACCACCAGTGGTGTTGGCGGTTTGCATGTCCGTACCAATCTTGGTGAACGTAGCGTTCGCCTGGGTACCGATCGCCGAGATGGCGGACAGACATACGATGACGATCAGAGCCAGCATCACGGCGTATTCAACCGCGGTGGGACCGTCTTCCGATACGAGGAAGTTCTGTACTTTCTGGATGAGACCTTGCATGAGAATTCTCCAACGTTGCCTAAAATCGGCACAATACTAAGGATGCTTACTACCGCTGTTCAACCATGACGAATCCATCACGTTGGTCTGCAAAACTCGGTTGAACGCGGTCCTCTTGGTAATGCCTCAGTCCCATACACAGCCATCAGGAAGTGGACGAAGTCGTCCGGAGTCAACCCTTCGGCAGCCCGGCTACCACACGGATGTGGTCCTTGGCTTTGCGTCCTGGCCTCACGACCAGTTTGCCTTTGTCGGGGGACGTTGGCAGCAGACCTTGCCCGCACACCGGGATCTCGTTTCCCTAAATAAGGTTTTGATGAGTTCCAGATGAGACGAGAAATGTCCGGCAACGAATCCTGTTGCCATCCAGGTGTCGTGCGGTGCACTTGCCTGAACACCTGAAACCTATGTCACGTCTGCTACGTGTCAAATTACGACCTTTAGAAAAACTCGGCGAATCACCAAGAATTTTCCGGTGCGTGCAATAAACCCTGGAAAATACGGCACTTACACGCTTTAAAAAGTGTCCAGCACCAATAAAAAACGCCGCTCACGAAAGCTCGTGGCGGCGTTTTCTAGGGTCATATTGTGCAAGCGGCGACGCTTAATGGGTTCCTTCGGTGGCAGGAACGTCCTCGTCGGCATCCCCATCCGCTTCGTCCACTTTGTCATTAAAGAGGAGACCGAACAGCAGCATCACGACAGCCGACGCAATACAAGGAACCAACCAGAACATTTGCCAGTTGGTGACCGTGACGGCGCCTTCGGTCGTCGTTTGCGATTCAAACAGCCAACCAATGACCTGAGCACCAATCCCGAGCCCCAAACCTTGGGTGACGAGAACCAGGAAGCCTTGAGCCTGGCCTCGGGTCTCTTTGGTGCACTTCTTATCGGTGTAGATAAAGCCGGTCACAAAGAAGAAGTCGTAACAGATACCGTGCAGCAAGATACCGCCGATCACCAGCGGATACGGCAAGTTGCCATCCAAACCTTCGGCACCGGCGAACAAACCATATCGTAGCACCCAAGCAGCCATACCAACGAACAACATCCACTTCACGCCCAAGCGAGCGAAAAAGAGCGGCATCAGCAGCATGAAGATGATTTCCGAGCCCTGCCCCATCGACATAATACTGCCGGGTGCTTCAAAGCCGGTATGCTTCACGAACACAGGAGCAAACGCATAGTAAGCTGCCAGCGGAATACAGATTAGGAACGACCCCAAGATAAAGACGAAGAACGAGCGTTCTTTCATCAGCGACAGGGTATCGGCCCCCACGATCTCGCGGAACGTAACCGCTTTCCCCGCCGAAGGTGGTGGGGTGTGCGGCAGGAAGAAGCTGAAGATACCCAACGCCACGCCGGCAGCCGAGGTGATGTAGAACTGCTGAGCGGTCGTATCCGCACCAAAGATACTGCTGACCGTCAAGTTGGCGACAATCCAACCGATGGTGCCGAACACGCGAATGATCGGAAACTGCGTTTCTTGATCGTCAATGTTCGAGAACGCCAACGTATTGGTTAGCCCCAGCGTCGGCATATAACAGAGAACATGCAGCAGCAACGTCACGATGAACGCCGACGAGTAAATCGTTGTCATGAACGATTCGGGGTCCATGTCTTTCGCGCTGATCGTCACCTCAGCAGCAAACGGGGCGGCCAACATCGCCCCAGCACCAAGCAGGTGCAGCACGGCCAGGACGCGTTCCGAGGCAAAGTAGCGATCCGCGACAAACCCCAGGAAAAATGGTGAAATGATCGCCGCGATCGGAGCCACGGTGTATGCCCAACTAATCTGGTCGGTCATTCCGTTGGCGTCCATATAGTTGCCAACCGTTACGTACCAAGCCCCCCAAACAAAGAATTGGAGGAACATCATCACCGAGAGTCCGATGACTTTGGAATTCAGCATTAACCAGGTCCTTTTAGCGGTTTCTCACGAGGATTAGCTTTTTAACAGGAGGGGTGTTGGGGCTCGATTGTAGCTGAGCTAGCAAGCTTCACAAACCAGGGGGACATGTCCTATTTCGCGCCGCGATACTTTGGGTTCGGCTCCGGCATCTTGGCGTTCATTTCTTTTTGCCAGGTGCGAAGCTTCTCGCGAAGCTGGGTCGTCTTTTCCGGCATCGACTTGCTCAAGTCGTTCTTCTCGCCAGGATCGTCAGCCAGGTTGTACAGTTCGACTTCGTCATATTCGTAAAACTCGATCAGCTTCCAGTCGCCGTCGCGAATCGAAGCGCCTGGCTTCCATGTCGAACCATGGTAGTGCGGGTAATGCCAGTAGAACGTTCGTTTCTCGGCTGGATCATCACCACCAAGCATCGCGACAAGCGACTCGCCATCGGCATGCAACTTCGGCTGCAGTGGCAAGTCGGCAAGTTCCAGCATCGTTGGGAAGAAGTCGGTGCTAACGACCGGCGACTCGGTGCTGCTGCCGGCTTGAGTCACGCCAGGAGCACGAACGATCATCGGACTGCGAACGCCCCCTTCGTACAGCCATCCTTTACCACTACGAAGCGGCAAATTGGAAGTCGGCGCCACGCGGTTTTTGCCCAGCGTGCACAAGCCGCCGTTATCAGAAAAAAAGCAAACCACGGTGTCGTCGTCGAGCTTCAACTCGTCCAGCTTCGCAAGGATATCCCCGACGCTTTGATCGACGGCGGCAACCATCGATGCGTAAGCGGCGTTGTCCTGACGTGCCCGAGACTGCCCTTCATGCTCGGCAATTACCGGCGTTTTGCCTTCGATGTTGCCCTTCTTTGCTTCGAAGTACTCGACGCGTTTCTTATAAGGCTGAATCGGCGTGTGGACATTGTAATAGCAAAGATAAAGGAAAAACGGCTTGGCTTCGTCGCGGTTCTCGAGGAACTTGATCGATTCCTCAGTCAGGCGTTCGGTCAGGTATTCGCCATCTTCCTTTGCTTCGAGCACGGGATTGTTCCACGGTGCGTAATAACCGCCCGGCGGCGAACCACGATCGTGCCCTCCGATATTGATGTCGAACCCTTGGTCGGTGGGCCAATGCCCTTTGTCACCGAGATGCCATTTGCCGGCAAAGAAGGTTTGATACCCCTCCCCTTTCAGCACTTCGGCAATGGTAACTTCTTCTAGGGCGAGATTGTCGCGATCTTCGACTTGGAGAAACTTCCCGGTCCCGCTGTTGCCAGGAATCCAGTCGGTCACATCAACACGAACCGGATGCCGCCCGGTGAGAATTGAGGCCCGCGTCGGCGAGCAGACCGGACAAGCGGTGTAGGCCTGGTAGAACTTCATGCCACTTTTCGCAAAGGCATCTATGTTGGGCGTCTCGTGAAACGTACTGCCGTAGCAGGAAAGATCGGCCCAACCGAGATCGTCGACGAGAAAGAAGACAAAATTCGGCCGCTTCGCTTCGGCAGCATCCAAAGTCGATTCGCCGAAGAGGCCAAGCACCGTCAGGAATAAGGGCAGGAAGAGGAAGACTCGAGTCGTCATGTCGTCTCATCTCCGAGGGGGTGGGATTTGCGTCGCCAACAGGCCGGCGCGTTTCAATTTGCGCAGGCCGATGTTCGAGCATAATCGGAAACGAGACGAGAATCACCCAGGCTAGACCGAAGTTTTCGCCACGGGACCGGCCTGACGGACGTCTTCACTCACGCCAGAACTGTAGTTCTGAAAATTATCAATAAATAGTGACGCCAGCTTGGCAGCCGTTTGATCGTAGGCCGCAGGATCGCTCCACGTCCCCTTCGGATTCAAGATTTCTGCCGGAACGCCTGGGCATTCTTGCAGGACGTGAATGCCAAAGACCGGATCTTCAGCTGTTGGGGCATTGGCCAGTTCACCGCTGTGAATGGCGTCGATGATGGCTCGGGTATATTTCAGCTTGATCCGCGACCCGGCACCATGGGCTCCGCCGGTCCAGCCGGTGTTCACCAGCCAAACGTTGGCGTTATGCTTTTCCAGTTTTTCAGCCAACAGCTCGGCATATTTGCCAGGATGCCAAACCAAAAACGGCCCGCCGAAGCAAGGACTGAACGTCGCTTGTGGCTCCGTCACTCCAACTTCCGTCCCCGCAATCTTAGCGGTGTAGCCGGAGATAAAGTGATACATCGCCTGGGCCGAAGTGAGCTTGCTTACCGGAGGCAGCACGCCAAACGCGTCGCATGTCAGGAAGATCACGTCGGTCGGATGACCGGCCACGCAAGGGATCTTCGCGTTGCGGATGAACTCGATCGGATACGCACCACGGGTATTTTGCGTGATGCTGGTATCGGTGAAGTCGACGTGGTGGTCTTCTTTGTCGTAGACCACGTTTTCCAGCACCGAACCAAACCGCAGGGCCTGGAAGATTTCTGGCTCGTTGTCCGGCGTCAGATCGATTGCTTTGGCGTAGCAACCCCCTTCAATATTAAAGACGCCATCATCGCTCCAGCAATGTTCGTCGTCGCCAATCAACAGTCGCTTCGGATCGGCCGAAAGAGTCGTTTTCCCGGTGCCGGATAGACCGAACAAGATGCTGCTGCGGTCCGAGCCTGGCTCGGTGGTCGCGCTGCAGTGCATTGATAGGACGCCTTGCTTGGGCATGTAATAGTTCATCATCGTGAACACGCCCTTCTTCATTTCTCCGGCGTATTCCGTCCCCAGGATGACCATCTCGCGGTCTTCCAAGTTGACGTCGACGCTTGTCTTCGACGTCATGCCAGGCGTATGTCGGTTGGCGGGAAAACGCCCGGCGTTGTAGATCACCACGTCTGGCTCGCCGAAGTTTTGCAGCTCTTCGTGGGTTGGGCGAATGAGCATCGTGTGCATGAACAACGCGTGGTACGGACGCGAGCAAATCACACGAATCTTCAGCCGATACTTCGGGTCCCACCCGGCAAACGCATCGACCACATACAGCTTTTTACGGGTGTTGAGATAATCTTTCGCACGCTCGAGATTGATGCGATAGGTATGGTCTTCGATCGGGATATTGATCGGTCCCCACCAGACGTCATTCTTCGACTCTTCCGATTCGACAACGCGTTTGTCTTTCGGCGAACGGCCTGTTTTTTCGCCGCTGTAGGCAATCAAAGCCCCGGAATCGGCGATGGCGGCGTCTTCTTCGTCGCGAATCGCTTCTTCGTAAAGGGTCGAAGGCGCCATGTTTCGGCGAACGTCTTCGACATCGATATCCAATCCTTTTAAATCGATACTACTCATCGCTGCACCACTTCGTTGGGAGAAAAGACCCTTCACCAAGGCATCTTTCCGTATTCTACCCGGTTTCCCCCACGACGCGACCCCGACCGCGGCGCAGCAAAAAAGCGGCCCGGCGTTTTCCGACAGGCCGCTTGTTAAAATGCGCGAAATGGTCGCGTTGCTGCGTTAATTGGAACCGATCCGGCTCACGTGATGATCTCGTGAATCGGTTCGGTGTGTTCGACGCCGACCAGCTTCTGATCCAAGCCGCTATAGAAGTAGCTCAAGTGGTTCGGGTCGAGTCCCAACTGATTCAAGATGGTCGCGTGAATTCGGCGAACATGCAGCGGATTCTCCACCGCTTCAGCGCCCAGTTCATCGGTCGCCCCGTACGAGACGCCACCCTTGATGCCGCCACCAGCCATCCACATGGTGAAGCCGTACGAGTTGTGATCTCGTCCGGTACCCTTTTCGTATTCGGCGGTAGGCTGACGACCGAACTCACCACCCCAGACAATCAGCGTATCGTCCAGCATGCCCTTACGCTTCAGGTCTTTAATCAGACCGGCGATCGGCTTGTCGGTACGACCGGCGTGGTAGTTGTGGTTCTTTTCCAAGTCGCCGTGGGCGTCCCAGTTGTTGTCGTTGTGGTGACCGCCGGAATAAAGCTGAACAAAACGAACGCCACGTTCGACCAATCGGCGAGCCATCAAACAACGACGACCGAATTCTTCCGTCTCCGGATTGTCCATGCCGTACAACTGCTTGGTGTCTTCCGATTCGGTATTCAAGTCGACCGCTTCCGGGGCATGTTCCTGCATGCGGTAAGCCAGTTCGTAGCTCGCAATCCGTGACGACAATTCGGTGTTGTCGCTGCGGGCCTCGAAGTGCTGCTGGTTGGCTTCCTTCATCGCATCCAAGATTCGCCGTTGAGCGGCACGCGTCATTCCATCCGGCGTAGCCAGGTCGATAATGGGAGCACCCTTGCTGCGGAAGATCGTTCCCTGGTAGTTCGCCGGCATGAAGCCGCACGTCCAGTTCTTTGCACCACTGATCGGACCGCCGCTAGGGTCCAGCATGACCACATAGCCAGGCAGGTTTTGATTGACCGTCCCCAAGCCGTAGTTGACCCATGAACCGAGCGTTGGATATCCGCTGAGGATTCGCCCCGAGTTCATCATCAACATGGCCGAACCATGAATAGGTGAGTCGGCCTGACACGACTTCAGGAAGGCGATGTCATCGACACAAGTCGCCAAGTGAGGGAACAAGTCGGAAACCCACTGCCCTGATTCGCCATACTGCTTGAAGTTCCACTTCGGACCGACGACGCGGCCTTCATTCTTTTCGCCGCCACGACCCTTGGTTTTCACAGGGACCGTTTTACCGTCCAGTCCGTACAGTTTCGGCTTGTAGTCGAACGTATCGACATGGCTCGGACCGCCATACATGAACAGGAAGATGACGTTCTTGGCTTTGCCTTCGAACATCGGCTGTTTAGCAGCCAGCGGATTATCGAACGCGCTGACGCCATCGGCAGCCATCGCCTGGTTCGCGAGGAAGCCATCCTTGGCCAGCATGTAGGTGAGTGCAAGCCCAGGGAACTTCGCCCCTGCGTTCCACAAAAACTCTCGCCGGGTATTGCCACAATAGCTGGACTTCGGCATTTCCGAGTTTGACATGATTACCCTTCCTTCCAATATGTTTCATTCACTGAATTAACGTCCGACAGAAAACCGTCGTGCGTTAGTCCAGGAAGAAGAATTCATTCAAGTTAATCAGCATCAAGCAGTACAAGTCGAAAGCCCGTTGGTCATCGAGACCGTGGTCTTTCTGCAAATCGCTCATTAGCGAGATGCCGATCTTCACGTCTTGATCGTTTGCTTCGCGAGCCATAGCGAACTGGATCGCTTCGCGGATCTTGTCTTCCTGCGAAGTCGCGCCTGTCTCTCGCACTCGCTTGGCCAGTTCAGACGCTTGCTGATTGGCAAAGTGGCCGTTGATCATGCCCAATGCCTGAGCCGGCTGCGTGGTGACGAAACGTTCTTCGCACGGAGCATCCGTTTCTGGGAAGTCGAAGCTGGACAGGATTGGCGTGACCAGCGATCGTTTCACATGAATGTACACGGCTCGGCGAGCTTGCTCTTCGTAGGACGAATTGCCCCAGCCATCGCCAGGCTTCGACTGACCGGCCATCACTTCCGCGGAAATCTGCGGGTAAAAGCCATGCCCATACATCTTGTCGTTCAGTCGACCGTTGACCGCGAGAATCGAGTCACGGACTTCTTCGGCAGTCAAACGACGCGAGTTGAATCGCCAGAACAATTCGTTAGCAGGATCTTCAGCGAGCCCTTTTTCGGCACCCGCGGACGACATCTGATAGGCAGACGATAGCATCATCAGTCGCTGCATGTGCTTGATGTCCCAGCCACTGTCGATGAACTCTTGCGTGAGCCAATCGAGCAGGAGCGGATGCGTAGGCGGAGTACCTAGTTGACCAAAGTTGCTCGAAGATCGAACCAGGCCGCGTCCAAACTGGAACTGCCACAATCGGTTCACCATGACGCGAGCCGTCATCAGGTTCTCTTCCGAAGCAATCCACTTGGCGAGCACTAAGCGGCGACCGGACGTTTCCTGCTGCTCCGATGGCTCCGGCACAACTGGCTTGGCCACTTTGAAGAACTTCGGAAAGTTGGGTTCGACCACATCCCCAGGAACGTGCGGATTGCCACGCATCATGATGGTCGTTTCCGGCGGTTGCTTGTTCGCCTTATTCACAGCGAGAGCAAATTCTCGTGCCGGCAAATACTTTTCTTTGTCATGAATCGCGTCGAGTTGTCGTTTCAACTCGGCATATTCCGACGCTTCGTTCGGAACGAGTTCCGCGATGCGTTCGTCCATCCGTTCACGACGTCGGTCTGGATTACGCTGGTTGCGAACCTCGCGATGTTCTTCACGTGGCAGTTGATCGATCGCTGCCGAAACGATTTCGTTCAAGCGTTTCTCGACCGCTTCGCGTTCCCGACGATGATTCTCGTGGGCCGAGATCACCTCTTGTGGCGAGATCTCTCGTTGGCTGAATGATACGTCCCCACGATTTCCGTAAGGCTTCATTCCGCGGAAGAACGAAAGGAACTCGTAGTAGTTGGCCTGACTGATCGGATCGATCTTGTGATCGTGACAACGTGCACAACCAATCGTCACGCCGAGGAACGTCTTACTGGTGGTCGAGATAATGTCGTCGTACTGATCGTATTCGTGCAGCAGCGGATCGGCAGGTTCGTCGTCCCACACACCCAGTTTGTAGTAGCCGGTTGCGATGATCGATTCCGGCGTTGGGTTTTCGATTTCGTCGCCGGCAAGCTGCTCGATAATGAACTGATCGTACGGCTTGTTTTCGTTGAACGAACGGATGACGTAGTCGCGGTACTTCCAAGCGTTTGGCTTCACGCCGTCACGCTCGTAGCTGTTCGTTTCGGCAAAACGAACCAAGTCGAGCCAGTGCCGCCCCCACTTCTCGCCGTAATGCTCCGAAGCGAGCAGCTTGTCGACCAGGTTCTTCCATGCGTCCGGCGAATCATCTTTTTCGAACGCTTCAATCTCTTCCTTCGTCGGCGGCAACCCGGTCAGGTTGTAATAGGCCCGACGAATGAGAGTTCGCTTCGATGCTTTCGCGTTCGGCTCTAAACCGTTCTCTTCGAGCCGGGCGAGGATGAACTGGTCGATTGGGTTTTGGACCCAGTCTTTGTGATTCGTTGCTGGTGGTTCGGGGTCGGAAACAGGCTCAAATGCCCAGTGGCCTTGGTATTGGGCCCCTTCTTCGATCCATTTCTTAAGGATGGCGACCTCTTCCGGTTTGACCGGCTTCCCTTCGGGGGGCATCTTCTCGAACTCGTCGTGCGAGACAATTCGACGGATGAGCTCGCTTTCTTCGACATTTCCCGGCACGACTGCCAACATGCCGGAATCCGATTCCCCGGTCGCGCTCTCGCGTTCGTCCAGGCGCAAACCACTTTCCTGCTCGCCTGGTCCATGACAAGCGAAACACTTTTTCGCCAGGATCGGTTTGACGTCGCGATTAAATTTGATGGTCGGTTGCGACTCTTCCTGAGCCTGTGCCGCGGAGGCAATCCATAGCCCCAGAAGACACACCAACGCAGTCGCTGGGAACCGCCTAGCATTACGTAAGTAGAGCATTTGCAATAACTTATAGCGTTGTTTTGGTAGGACGTTACCTTGGCGAAAAGCTATTCGCGCGGACAAGGCATCGCTAAAATTAGGAGAAGCTTTACTGCATCATCCCCCTTATTCTTCTCGTTGTGCCAAGCGGAATCAATGAGATTTACCGAAAACGTTTTGAGAGCCTTTTCCGACACGCTATCACCGCTTCTTTCTTGACTTACGAACGCTGCCGGATTCCCCGGCATGGCTCACTTTTCCCAGACTTTTCGAGGAAACTAGAGGAGAAAGAAATTCCCAAAAAATTTGTCTCAGGATTTGACTGATGATTGCGTTTGAGAATCATTTCGGCCCATAATGGGGTTCTTCCTGACAACAAACCTCATCACAGCCTGAGCCCCTTTTCTATGCAACGTCGCCGCGTCATGCTTATCGTCGAGACTTCGCTCGTCTACGGTCGCGAAGTCCTTCGTGGTATCAACCGCTATGTGGTCGCTAACGAGCCTTGGTCGATGTTTGTCGATCTTCGCGAACTCGCTTACCGCCCCCCCGCTTGGCTTGAAAACTGGGACGGCGACGGAATTATTACCCGCAGCACCACGCCGCAGTTGGCCGAACAACTAAAGGCGTGGAACATCCCCACGGTCGACCTTACCGATATCTACGGGGACCAAGGGCTCCCTCACATCGGCACCGATCACGAAGCGGTCGGTCGTATGGGAGCCGCTCACTTGTTGGAACGTGGCTTTCGCTACTTCGCTTTCTGCGGTTTTAGTGGTCACAATTGGTCCACCCGGCGGTACCACGGCTTTAAAGATGCCATCGAGAAGACGGCCGGTCCGGTCGAATTGCTCGAGGGCCCCTGGGATAGCTCCTCGGCGCTTACCTGGGAACAGCAGCAAGCCCAGCTTTGCGACTGGCTACGCGGGCTACCTCGGCCGATCGGCATCATGGCCTGCAACGACATGCGCGGGCAGCATGTGCTGGACGCCTGCCGACGCATCAACGCCGCCGTTCCGGAAGAAGTTGCCGTCATCGGGGTCGATAACGACGAACTAGTCTGCGAGCTGTGCGACCCTCCCCTTTCCAGCGTGATGCCCAATCCACAGCGTATCGGTTTCGAAGCCGCTGCCCTGCTCGATCGGCTGATGAAGGGTGAAGAACCAACCCAAATGAGCAAGCTGGTCGAGCCGCTCGGCATCGTTACCCGGCAGTCGACCGACGTGCTCGCCATCGAAGACCCGCTTGTTGCCTCCGCGGTGAAATACATCCGCCAGCATGCGTGCGACGGTATTTCGGTGGTCGATGTTCTGCAGCATGTCCCAGTCTCGCGAAGCATCTTGGAACGTCGTTTCCGGAAATTCATCGGCCGCAGTCCGCAAGCCGAGATCCGCAACGTCCAGCTCAAAAGGGTCAAGCAGCTGCTTCGTGAAACCGATCTGCCGCTGGAACGAATCGCCGGGCTGTCAGGCTACGACCATCCAGAATACATGAGCGTCGTCTTCAAGCGTGAACTGGGCCAAACGCCTGGCCAGTACCGAACTCAAAACGTCAAAGGAGCCTCCCGCCGATTCCGGTAACAAAGGCTCTCACTCCGCACGACTAATTGAGCTTCTTAACCCGAATTCGCACACGATACCAACAACACTCTGCGAGAACTCGTTAACTATTCCTAGCAATGTACGCGCAAACTCCGGTATAATAGCTGGCTGGCGGAACCTAGATCCGCATCTTAACAAGCTTCCACCGACGAAGCCTCAGTTCCCCCGCCATCCGATTCAACCAACCACTCGCGCACCCTGCGCAATTGCTCGTAAAAGCAAGGTTTCTCCCATGCGCGAATGCTACCCTCAGAAACTGATAGATTCTCTAGGGGCCATTCCGTCGTCTTCGTCGGCATGGTTGCGCGAGAGTCACAACGAAAGAAATAACTCGCCGTCTCGCTTTCAACCAGCATGGGAATGCGATTGAAAGCTCTCTAAAATTCACATGCCTACGAAGACGAAGGCATGGCACCCAGGCTTGTCGAATGGAATCGTTTGCAGGCAATTTATGGGGCCACTTTCGTCAAGCGAACCATGAAGTTACTCATGTCAAACGGCGATCACCAGCGTTACCACCTCTCGGTGTCCAAACGATGACCGCACTCACCAGAAAACAAGAAGACCAAAATCGTTTGTTGTCACGCGTTAGGTGCTAAAGTTGGCATCATAGCGTTAGTCACTACTTGAGCCGGGCAGTTCGCTTCCAAAACGTTTGTGAATAAACGACAAATGACGTGCCATTGCCAACGGAAGCACTACGCCATTTAACATGCTCATTACGAACGCTGCAATCCAGGCCATATATTCTATTACGGATACGTAACCGTCGCCATCATGCCCCTGCATTCTTATGTCATGAAATCTCAGCCCACAATAGACGCATCCTACTGACCCAACAAACGTACTAGTACAGAAAAAGACGATATACGGCAAAGAAAACGTCGTTTTATTTAACTTAACGTCTTGGTGAGACATTTGGAGTTCTATTTATGACGATTGGCAGTCGGATATGTATCGACGCGTGTATCTCGGCGTCACGACAATAGTATTTTACCGCTGTATTGTTGCGAATATTACATGTGTCGAGTAATTGCAATCACGGCACGGACGACGCCAAGCGAACCGTGAATTTACTTTTGGCATGAGGCGACACGACGCGCTGAAATCTTATTCCGAAGATACCGGAACACTTTGCATAAAATGGTAAACGTCGCTCGGATCTGAAATCTGACTCATATGCTCAACTTGCTTACGAGTCATTATCCGAAAAAGTTCGTGACCATCGAGCGTTTTCAAAAGGACCTCAAATAGGCCATCCTTTTTAGCTATTGGCGCCACATTTACAATAAGCGGTAGTACTCCTGCGTTAGGACTCGTAGCTTCGTGGCAACTATCACACCACACAATGTACTCATTTTGTTGAAATGACATATGATCTTTGCTGACCAATACTATGTCCCGGGATTGAGAAAGGCTCAATTTTTCTGCGGCTGTTTTGGCAAGCGTCCACCATGACTCGTCTCCATCACTCTCTTCTATCAATTGAGTCAATGTGATTGACAATTCAACGAGAGTATTGTGTCTGTTCAGCCGAGGAATTGTCCTCGAATTGACTTCATTATTACACGCCACACATGCCATTTGCAGAAGCAACGTTAGACCCAAGAGGTGCGATGTACTTGATCGAATATCCATGTTATAGCCTTGAGCAGGGCCATCTGTACAGCGACCCGTGACCTGTGCCCCTCACTTAATCTTTGCGCATTTTTTAGCAGGAAGTGGTTGAGGAACGGACCTCCGGGTAATGTCGAGGTAGCCGTGTTCCACAAGAACATGGCGGACAGCTCGACGGTGATGGATCGCTAATAACATATCGGTCAGTGCATCCCCGCGGGTGCATGATTCATGGTTCAGTTCTCGTTCGTATTGTAGACCAGCGGCGCGGAACGTGTCACGCTCGATGTGATTGATGGGGACGCGAGCCTGGGTGCCATGCCGTCGTCTTCGTCGGCATGCGGCTTCGGTCGCAAGAATGCATCGACACGGCAAGAGAAACTTGGGGCTCTCGTTATTTTGTCGTAGTAATTCCCAAGGCAGTTGATTCTGTTCCGCTTCAACGTTAAACGTTACGATTGTGCAACGGCCAGCCTGCTTCTAAACTCCCGAGTTCGGCAATGGCAGACAGGCTCCTCGGAACGGCTACTTGACGACCCACGAAAGAACACCGTTCCCTTTTATTCCCGATACCCCATCCAGAGGAACGCCGTACGTTGACAGAATCCGATTTTCATCGCGACCCTAACAAGACCATTTGGGAACCGCTGCCGCGCAGCCAATGTCCTCGACTTGCATCGGCCGGGGCGACTTTCGCAGGCTTCTTGATGGTTGGCCTGCTCTTCGGCGGGCTGATTTTGTCGGTAGTCCTCTGTGCGATGGTGCTGGACCGCCCAGCCCCCTTGTTCAAAGATCCGGTTTGGTGGGTGATGGCCCCCATGATGACATTGGGACCGCCGATTCTCTTGGAGTGGTACTTGAGTAAGCGACACCGCGGCAAGCGACTGTCGATAGATCAAGAGGAGGTTTGTTTTGGTAGCTCCAGCGTCAGACTGACCGATTTAAAGAGTATTTCAACGGGCCAGTTTCAAGGTTTCATGGAACGCAACTTTTCGACCTTAGAAAAGGCGGCCGTCATCGCTTCAAACCCGATAACGGCCTCGCATACAATAAAAGGGGCCCAAGCTGGCAGACAAAAACTGCGAGACTACAGCCTGACCCTGACCAAACAGGATGGCAAACAGATCCACTGGATCGGCGCACTGGCCTATTTCCAGGAAGAAGACATCAAGGCGTTCTTTCAAACGCTGCTGGAGCGAAAGCCTGATCTCGAGCTACAGGCAAAACCAAGCGACGCTTGATGACCTCAGTCCCCATTTCTTTCCAACCGCTGTCCTCAGCTTGTTGCGGGTGGGACGACCGAGGGCCTGGTGGAAGCCGTGCCCATTGAACCTGCTCGCGAGTGCCGTAGGATGGCTACTGGTGTCTTCGTCGGTTAGCCATCTACATGCTAAAGACACAGAGGCAGACGATTGGCAAGCCGCAGTTGTAACACACAGCCAAAAAGACCCCGTCTCCGTTATTCCCCAAGTTACCGTTTTCCGATAGTGCCTAGTATCAATTTATGCGTTAAGCCAAATGAAGTTGTCCGTTGATGAAGAAGAGAAAGAAACAGCCGACAATAACTCTACAAGGCTCAACCGTCTTTTGATTGCTAAGGGTCTTGGCGTTTTGTTCGGCTTTACGGTAATTGCTTGGTGCACATACTCTTTATTTTTCGCGGGCGTGAATCCGGGCCCTACTTTCGTTGACGAAATTCGAGTCGGGAAGTTTACCGAGGCCGATATCAAATCCATCGAGATCCTAAAATTTGATCCTGGAGCTGGGTGGCCGTTTACCGAATCTGAATATTCTCAAAAGGCTTCCAAACGACTTGGACCTGCTGCCACCAAGCAGTTAATCGGACTCCTCAGAACTTCATCTACTGAAGGGCACAAACATCGAAATCACCCGGCAACGTTTTACTATGGCATTTTTCGCATAAACATGGTTCAAGGGGGTCACTTTTATGTCTTCTATCACCTCGGATATTACGACAAACGCTACTATGTCTACTTAGACGCCAATTCCAAAAACAGTACAAATCCTAATGGTGCCGATGCGTACGAAAACATACCGCTTGCCGATTTTCTAAAAAGAAATGACCCTTGGTATCGTGACATTGACTCGCCGATGATACAGCAACGTGCAAGCTTTCCCGATCACCTTCCATAGGGCGAAGAAACGGGGACGGGGTCTTTTTAGTAGACTGCCGTAGGGTGGCTACCGGTGTGGTCGTCGGTTGGCCATCTTCATCCTAAGGCCACAGAGGCAGACGATTGGCAAGCCTTCGTACCGAATAGTGTTGCCCCGTTCCCTTTTCTTAACCACCTCGCTCCACTTATATCGCAAATGCAGGATAGGCGATGAAATTCTGGCGCAGTAGTGTACTGTCACAAATTGTTTTCTGTTGTTGCATTTCGCTTTTCACAGGATGTGATGGATGCGATTCAAAACGTTCCATAGGTGCGTTCTCGGGCCCAGCAACCCAGGACGATGGGCTAAATAAGTTTATGGATGGTCCAGAATTAGATCAGCTGACAAACGAGTATGCTGATATAGCATTCTTCGATATGACTCATGAGTCATACATGATGATTAGGGATGCTCTGTCTCAAAAGCATGGAGAAATTGACACGAATCTGTCTGCCATAAGAATCAGGAGAAGCAAAAACGATCACGTTGTAAGGCATGTCGGCACGATTACGGCCTCCGCGGCAGGCAAAGATCCATGGGACGTGTCATTCGATTTCCATTTCCTGAGGACCATGGAAAACAACAGTGTCAGTAACGCGTGTATTTACGCCGAAATGGGAGGTGATGTTCTTCTTGATAGGCGCGAGGACCATGCGGTTGTTGAAACGCTTAACAGAATAAATAGCAGTCTGGGAACACGTCAGAACTGATGTTCTTCCCGAGTAATGCGTCACCCACTGGGTAACGACGGATAATCGAGCTGTTTTCGCCGAGCTTTCGGTACCAGACGGCGATCAAAATCGAGTGAAACGTCGCCCATCCGCTCACTCTAGTCATCTTCTGACGGATAGTAATGCCTAATGGCAATTCCGTCCTCTTCGTCGGCAGCGGATTTTCTGTCGATGGGAATTTGCGTCTTCGATCGTTGGGTACCGGGTCAGCGATTTCTTCGGTGAATCAACGAGTCGATTGACGATCATGCGTCGCTTCTGTTTCTCGCGGCGAATCTGCCCCAGGGTGACTCACCCCAGTTATCCGGCACCTTCTCGGAAACCAGTTTACGCTCTTTCCGGTTGGGCATCGGTGGTAGGTCGATTTTGCCTGGTCGCGTATGTGGTGAAACGGCGGTTGGGCCGGATCGGCCGTGGCGGCGCGAATGCTCTCTTCTGCCCCCATCTTGAACGAACTGCCTGTCGTGCCATAAGGCCTGGGGGGCAAACTATAGCCATCATGACTAACACTGATTACGCAATTGCAGTCAGATCGGGTGGCACGCGTAACCTACAGCGAACTATAAACTTGCGCTATATCCGCATTTATACTGCGGGTACCCGAATCAGAGGGTGTAAATAAATAAATTGAGGTTTATTCTGTTCCTTGACTACGGTCTACTGTTTTGCCCACGGCTATTCCTTACGGGTTCTTTTCTGACCTAGCGTCGCACCTTATCGATCTCATTCTCATTTTGTTATCGGGAGAAGTTTATGCAAAACCGGAAAGCTTTTACGCTGGTTGAGCTGCTCGTCGTGATTGCCATCATCGGCGTTCTGATCGCTCTACTATTACCAGCTGTGCAGCAAGCTCGAGAGGCTGCTCGACGTATGCAGTGCTCTAACAACATGAAGCAGTTGGGGCTCTCGTTGCATAACCATCACGACACGTTCGGTTACATGCCACCGCTGCGTAACATTGGCGGGAACAATCACGATCGTCGTAGTGGCTTCATTTCGCTGCTTCCATTCTTGGAGCAGAACAACACCTACGAACAAATCACCAACGATCTAGGCACAGCTCCCTGGACAGGACGTGACTACTGGCAGAACTTCTCGTTTGATGGGTTCATTTGCCCAACGTCGATTCCACCAAGTAGCTTCAACAGCGGTCAAACGAGCTGGCGAAACTATCACATGTGCCTGGGCGATCGCCTGCGTGACAAAGATGGTCCGATGGAAACAACCCGTGGAATGTTCCAGAAAGGTAGTGGCGGCACGAATGAAGCTCCACGAAACAAACTGAGCTTCGCTTCGGTTACCGATGGTTTGTCGAACACGATGGCGTTCTCGGAACGTATTGCGATGGCCTCGTCGGCTCGACCAGACCAAGGTGCATTCGCTGCGATCACGCTTGATGGCGATAGCTCTCCTTCGGATTGTACTGCCGCACTGACGACCACTTGGACTGGCCGTATCGAAGATTCGCGCTGGAACGACGGTCGTGCGACTTACTCTGGCTTCTTTGCCGCAGCCCCGCCGAACAGTGTCAGCTGCACCGGTGACGGAACCAGTGGCAACATCCACGATGGCAACTGGGCACTGCCTGGGGCCAGCAGTCTGCACCCTGGCGGTGTGATGGTGAGCATGGGTGATGGTTCGGTTCGTTTCATCAGCGAAACGATCAACGCCGGCAACCAGGGCGCGAGCTTCAACTTCAGCGGCGGTGCTTCGCCGTATGGTGTTTGGGGTGCTCTGGCGAGCCGTAACGGCGGCGAAGCGGTTTCCGAATAATCGCTTGTGCCTGGCAAAGCAACAAACGCCTGAAGTCTTTGGCTCAGGCGTTAGTTCGTTCAACGATCCATCCAACGAAAGTAAGCCCAATGAAAACTTGGATTCTGTTGATCAACGCGGCATTGGCTTGTTCGCTTCTGATCGGATGTGGCAGCGGTAATCAAAATCCACCGACGTCGCCTGTCATCGGCAAAGTCACTTACAAAGGAGAAGCGGTTGAAGGCGCAACGATTCAGTTCGTTCCTACCGCTACCGAAGGCAAAGTCGCCAACGCGGTTTCCAACGCCGATGGCACTTACGAGCTGTCAACGTTCGAACCTGGCGACGGGGCCATGGCTGGGAAGTACAAAGTGACCGTCCGAAAGCTGGTCTCCGTCGAGCAAGGCGTTCAACGAGACGGCGAAAACGCCGGCGAACCAGCCTTCGTGAACAAGGACATGCTGCCTAAGAATTACCGCTCCAACAACAGCACTCCCCTTGAGTACGACGTGACGGAGAGTGGTGACAACACGTTCGACATCGAGCTAGGTGGCTAAGTCAGACGGCATGTGAGCTTCCCTTTCTAGAAAAACACCGAGTCGCAATCGGCGGCTCGGTGGAATGACGCTTCGCAATGTTCTATCGGCGCTGTCTCTGGTGAATCGGCAGAACGCTCTTTGATGTGCGAGGCCCTCTTAAGTTCGACGTATTGCGACGTTTGCCCTATAGTGTCGGGCATCGTACCCATGCCCCAAATGCCGTACGTCCGATCTCCCCGTCGCCAAAATGCCTGATTCGCCTGCTTCTAATCGTCCTTCTGATCACAAATTCACCGTTTCCGTAGTTGTCGCGGTTTGCCTGCTTGTGGCCGCGGTGCTGATGCCGTGGTATCTGTGGCCAGGTAACTGGCTTTCGCCTGAGCAAGAGGCGATCCAAACCTTGATATCAGACGATGACGAAATGGGGGGCGTAATCTATGGCTGGGAAAGAATCGAACCGGTCGACGAGCAGACCGCCCCTGGCAACTTTGTGATGAAGGCTTTGTATGGCGAAAACTACGCTTCGCATGCGGTCATCGTCCGAACATGGGAGCAGTCGGCAGAGACGCTGGCAGCATCGCTCGTACATCTTCCCAAGTTGGAAAGACTCGAATTACACGATTGCGAACTCAACGTGGAAGTTGCCAAGGCATTGCTCAGCCGACCAGAGTTGAAGCATATTTTCTTTGCAGGAAACCCACCGTCGCCGGAAGTGCTCGAGGTACTCTCGAAGGGGAAACAGATTGAAGAGTTGCTCTTTGCCGGCGTTCCGGTCACAGATGCTCAGTTGGCGGCGATTGGGAAATTCCCGAACCTCAAGGAAGTCTACCTCGCTGAATCAAATGGAACCGACGAAGGTTTGGCGAAGCTGGCACAAGCTCATTCGCTCGAATCGCTGACGATTTATAAAATGCCGCAAATCACCGACGAAGGCGTCTCTCACTTAAAGAACCTGACGCAGCTCAAGTATTTAACGCTACCCAATTCGCAAATAACGGCCAAAAGCTTGACCATCGTGCCGCATATGCCGCAGCTGATCACTCTGCAGATGAGCTGCCTCCCGAGCGATGACGACACGACCATCCCAACGGAAAAGATATGGCCGAACCTTCCGGAACTGATCGACCTTCAATTGGATGCCTCATGCATCGACGACGAAGACCTGGCCGCGATCGCGAAGCTACCCAACATTAAAATCTTGACGCTCTTTAACCCGAACATTACTGACAACGGTGTCGCCCAATTGGCTCAGGCCCGCAAGCTCCTCACCGTGGACCTTCGGGGCACACACATCTCCGACGCAGGCCTAAAGCCGCTCGCGCAACTGCCCCAGCTAATCGTGATCGACATTACCACCGACCGCAACATTCAGCTGGAAACCGTGGGAGAAGCAGACGTCGATTACGAACCCTTCGATCCCAACGGCCCACGCCCAAGATTCGAATCTCCGCATGACGGCTGGTAAGTTCGATCGGTCAGTCCAGGCGAATTGTTACGGACTGCACCACGCCCAAAGCACTAGTACTCCTGCCAAGTCTCAGCGGTCAGGTGATATTACAGTCGTGCGGCAGTGCTGCCCTCAGCAGTGTGAACTTACGATTCGTTTGGGGCAGGTAACGATGCCGTTGATTCATCACGCTGTTTTGACCTGCTGCGATCGATTTTCCATCGGCAACACACTGTCGAAGGCGGCAGAGACACACTGAAGTTTGTCCTAGTGACAGTGACAACCGCTGCCTGAAGATTATCCGCGGCTATCTCGAGATAACAGGCAACTAGACTACAGGCATTCTACTTAAGTCGAAAATGTCAATTTGCTCTTCCTCAAACAGTGATTCCAATGCATCGTCACCATGCTGGAACAGAAAATGCAGCTCTGAGTCAGATATGGGAACAAGCAACAACCAAACTACGCTCTCACCTCCCAAATCCAAGGAGGTGAGAGAATCCTCCCATAAAAAAGGAGCCGTAAAGTACAGATGAGGAACCGTAGTAAATTGACAATATTCACTTACGTACTTTTGCATAATAGATCCCGGCATATACATCTTTTTTGTCTGCATAACACAAAAAGCAACTGATGCCATGACATTCGCATACAAATCAGACTGACTCGCACACGCCCCGGCAAGTTCGAGACGAATAGAGAGTTCAGGTTGGTTCTCAGCGAACATCGGAAATCTAGACAATCCGATCGTCGAGTAGGAAGTCACGCCATCACATGGGCGATTCTCGCACGACAATATATCGACGGATAAAGATTCCGTGTCGTGCAAGTATTCCGCAACTGACGGCGAACCGCCAAATGCGGCGGACGCATGCTTGGCAACTTTTTTGTCTTCTGCTGAAGGCTTGGCATTGGACATTTCACTTTCCCGGATAGTCAAGAGTTATTAATTCTCCCCAGTGACTTCTGTGCGATGCCTGAATCTCTGGGATAAAATGAATGGGATTCTGCTTGTCAAAAAAATATATTAGCGGCTTCTATCACGGTCGAGTGGCCCTGACCATAAAGGAACACTCGCTTGGCACTGCTGCCCTCAGCAGTGTGAACTTACGATTCGTTTGGGGCAGGTAACGATGCCGTTGATTCATCACGCTGTTTTGACCGGGTGGGTCTGATTTTCCGCTGGCAAACCGACCTAGGAATATCTGCGATGAAACCGCAATTCGTTCTTAACGTACTCGTTAGTTCGTTTTTAATAGCAGGGTGTTTCGTCGGCAAAAACGCTGGCGTTGAACACCTAAACGTCAGCATCGATTTGTCGCCCGACGGTAAAACACTCGTCTTCTCTTCCGCTGACGGGGATCTTTTCCTTTTCGATATTCGTACATCGATTGCGACGCGGCTCACAGATACCCAACGTATTGAGAGCCATCCATCATTTTCGCCGGACGGAAAACAAATTGTGTTCGCCGCGAAAGAAAGTGTTTCGGCTGCCTCTCAGATTTTTGTGCTTGACGTTGAGGATCAATCCATTGTTGAGTTAACCGGCAGCGACGATCGATCTGATCTATTACCCCGCTTTACGCCGGACGGAAAACGGATTGTATTCGCACGCGCCTATCAACACCGCCCTTACAGCCTCGGCGGATGGAGATGGGACATGTGGGACGTTTGCAGCATCGCGGCGGACGGCAGCGACCCCACACGTTTAACCAACGAAGGTTACTACCAGCTTTTTCGCATCGTTCCACGCAGCGACGGAACGCTGATCTACGCCGCGGACACACTGTCTTCTGGCAAAAATATTCCCGCAGCGCTTTACACGATTACGCCCGGCAGTGTACCGGTGCGGATCGTGCCGGAACGGGGTATCCCAAATTCAAATGTGCATGCTTGGGCCATTGACCCAATGGTAAGTCCTGATGAAAAGGCAACCGTGTTTTGTTCCGATCGAACCAAGCCGTTCTGGTACGATGTCTGTATCAAAACAGACGATTCCGAATCGAAATGCCTTGTAGGATCAAAGTCTCGCTCCAACCGATATCCTGACTTTTTTCCTGACGGAAAACGAATTGTCTTTCTTGCTGGAACCGACGTTAATGCAGGCAATCGCTCCATCTACAGCTTATGGGAAGTGTCACTTACTGGGCAGTCAAAAGAGCTCGCGAGTTCCGACTTGTTCACCAATCCGACCAACTGGCTGGGCCCCGAAAAAGCGGAGCCGCCTAAGGTAGATCTGCGGCCAAACGCAAGCAAATAACTCGCTGAAATGCAAGTCGTCAGCCCGTTATCCTCGTCCGCATGCGACCTCTTCCCTCGCGGTGATGATCTCCTCGTATTTGGCGAGTGAGCCGTACTGGGCTGGGGACTCTCAACGACATTGGTATCCATGCCTATTGCTTACCAGGAACAGCCACGACAGGCTCCGATCGACGAACTTGGATTGGTGGGATGTGCTGGGCGAACAAGAAGGAGAGTACTAGATAAAAATCCTCGCATGGGGGATTCGACCCGCCTATACTGCCGGGTAGCGAACGGTAGTTGGCTTGTCATTTCTGACCAGGTTGGGTCTTGTCAGCAAAGGAGTGTGTAATGCGAACCGCAGCTTTCTTGTGCGTGATTTCGTTAGCTTGGGCGTCGTCGTTAGCAGCCGAAACGGAACCGAAAGAAACATTGGTTACCGTCGCCGGTCAGGTCGTCGACCAAGCAGGCAATGCGGTCGCAGGGGCTACCGTCACCGTGCGGGGATACGATCAGTCGGCCGAAACGACGACCGATGACGAGGGCAAGTTTCGCTGTCAATTCGAGGAACGCGCGCTCCGATTGGCTCGGATTCTCGTCAACGATGCGCAGGCCGATCGACTTGGCATTTTTGAAGTCGCCTATCACGAGCCACCTACCTCGGACAAACCGATCACGATTACGGTCGAGCCTGTCGAGCATCTCCCGGTCGAAGTTACCGACGTCGACGGACAGCCTGCCGAAGGGGTGAAAGTTGGAGGCATGTGGAAATGGTACCCTCTGTTTCACGCAACGACTGACGCGGACGGTAAAGCGACATTGCGTTATCCGAAGAACTCGCCGCCACATCACCTGTATGCTTTCCAAGAGGGTGTCGGCATCGATTACCGCACGATTAACTCGCAGCGGGACGGTGCGTATCGCGCCGACTGGTTTGCCAATCCGCCGATCAAGCTGCAACTGGCCGAAACTAAAACAATTCGGTTCCAAGTGGTCGACAGTGACGAAAAGCCGGTCGCCGGCGTTCGAATGCAACCATGGATGCTCGCCAAGCCAGGCGAGCCAGATCCGTTCAATTTCAATTTGATGCCTGACACCTTCTTCCCGACGAGCGATGCCGACGGGCTTGCCGAGATTCAAGGCTTTCCGGCATGGCCTCAACACGGCTTTACCTTTTTCATTTACTCGCAGAACAAAAGCCGCGGTCGCTACGATATTTTGCAGAACGAGCCGATCCAAGATCCGATCAAGCTGGTCGTCGATGAAGACGTGACCGTCCGGGGCCAGGTGGTGACCGCCGATGGCAAACCAGTTTCCGGCGTGGAAGTCGCTGCGGCGGGCGAAAATCATAGATTCGATCGCGAACACAACGAATCCACCACCGACGACTCCGGCCACTTTGAAATGGAATTGCGACCGAACCTGCTGTATGCGTTCACCGTTCGCGACAAGTCTTGGGCCACACCGGTTGTCGATGGGATTGTTGTGCGGCCCAAGCAGCCAATCGACGACTTGAAGCTGACCGCTCAAGAGCCGACACGTATCTTCGGGCAAATCGTCATCGGCGAGGAAGCCAAGCCGGCCGCCGGCCAGCGACTTTCGCTCCAGCAGCATGCCCGAGGTTCCGATCAGGTCTTGCACACTAATTTGTATCATCCGGTCCATCAAGAGAAGCATGTCGCTCGCCCGACCATCCACCGCAGTGCGACGACCGATGCCGAAGGACGCTACGAGTTTTTCGTCGGGCCAGGCAACTATGGGCTGTTCGGTTCGAGCCAACTGGATAGCGAATCGCTCAGCGTTACTGATCAAAAGGAACTCGAGTTCAACTTCACGCTGGATCTTCCGGAAGAAAGCGAGCTAACCGGAACCGTCGTCACCGGCAATCCGCCGATGCCGGTCCCGAATGTGGCTGTCGAACTGAAGTATCGAGCCTCGCGAGCGCCTTTCAACACACGCGTACGAACCGACGAGAAGGGCCGATTCACGCTGCAGCGAAAGCCGCACGGGATCGACCTCTACGTTCAAAGCGAAGATGGCGCGTTGGCCGGTATGAAATCGATTGCCGCCGATGACGACAGTGTCACCATCGAACTTTCGCCGACGGCAACGCTCACTGGAACGCTGATTAATTCGATTACGAAAAAGCCGCTCGCGGGGGTCCGCGTCAGTCGATACCGCCCCGTCTATCGCGATGGCTCTTCGCTGTTTACTCCAGCGTGGAGCGACTCGACAACGACCGACGAAGAAGGCAAGTTTCGCCTGGCCGAGTTGGTCGTACAGCAGAAATATTTACTCTCGTGCCGCGATGAAGAAGCCACCTATCGAGGTCTGCCCAACTATATCCCCGTCGAGCCTGGCACGCTCGACTTAGGGGAAGTCGAACTCACTCCGCAGCAACGATCCCGTTAGCCACACACAGTTGTCCGTTCCCCCTAGCCACTTCCCCAAAGGATAGTTTCATGCGACGCGTTTCGTGGAACATCGCCTACCTGCTTCTGATCGCTGCGGTGGCTTGCGTTACTGACGAAAGCACCGCGCAGCAACCGCCTGAAACGAAGGTTACGCTGAATGGTCGCGTTGTTGATGCCGCAGGCAATTCTGTCTCAGGCGTCGTTGTTCGGAGCGAAGCCCATCGGCTTGTCGAGGAAACGACCACCGACTCGAAGGGAAACTTTTCCTTTTCGGTCTACCCTTCTCATTTAAACGACGTGGTCCTTCTTGCCGATGACCGAGTCGGCAACCGGATGGCGATGGTGCCTGCCCAAGCAGAAGAACCATTTCATGCCAACAAACCCGTAGCGATCCAGCTTGAAGCATGCCGGACGCTCATGGTGCACGTGCTTGGCGCCGACGGCAATCCGGCCGCGGAAGCTCAAGTGGGAGGTATCGATATCAACCCACGTCGAATGATCTACATGGCGACGACGGACCAATCTGGAAGGGCTGAACTTCGCTGGCCGGTCAGTTATCCGCCCCACTTGCTGTTCGCATTCAAGCCCAGCGTTGGCTTCGACTACCGCGTCGCACAACCGCCCAATGAATCGCCTGCCTCTTGGTTTGAGAAGTCGAAAGTGTCGCTGAAATTAGCACCAGCACGAACGGTCGAGCTACGCCTGGTCGAACGCGATGGCTCGCCCATCTCTGGAGTGAACGTCACGTCTTGGCTGCTCGCGAAACCGGATGAACCGTATCCTTTCAACTTGAGCCTGACGCCTGACTTCTATCAGTCGCAATCGGACGGTAACGGGGTGGTTCGGTTTGAAGGGGTTCCCTTATGGGATGTTCGCCCTGTGCGGTTTTCGCTGCAAGTCGATCCCGAAGTCTATGTTCAAAAGAACGTAGCCTACGACGTGAGCACTTCGCCTGACGAGTCGCTTGAGGTGGTACTCGATCGGCTTGTTGACGTTCGTGGACGAATTGTCCTTTCAGACGGAAAGCCGGCGGCGGGCTTGAACGTTTACGCCCAGGGTGCAAGCTACGACACCGACGATCCCCGTGGGCATGCTATGGCGAATAGCCAAGGCGAGTTTACGCTTCGCTTGCCGCCCAATACGGTCTATACCCTCGCGGCGAGCAACGAGACGTACGCAACGGCACCGTTTGGTGAAGTGGTTGTTTTTCCTAATCGACCGGTGAGCGACTTAGAAATGCAGGCCGTCCCTGCGGCGCGAATTTTCGGGGTAATTTTCGGTGGCGAAGATCATTCCCCGTTGCCACGCCAACGCGTGTCACTCATCCTGAATTCGACGCAACCGAAAGCCCTGACAACGTATGGCATTCCGAAACCAGACCAAGCCGAACGCCGCACCTATAGCAACTCCTTCGCTTGGCGTCAGATGACCGATGCCGAGGGAAAGTACGAGTTTTTCGTGGGGCCAGGCAAATACCTTTTGATGGAATCGAGTCGTAACGAGATCGAACAGTTCACCGTTAACGGCGAATCGGCGATGGAGTTTCACTTGATGCATAACCCAAGCAAGACTTCGCCGCGACGGTGATAGCGAAGTTCGCTTCTCCGCGATTTACCCAGTAAAGATCAAAAGCATGTCCGACCTGACCTACTTGCCAAAGGACAATCGTATGCGACGCGTTTCGTTACTTTCGTTGGGAATACTGCTCACAGTCAGCATCATCGCGTTCGCCGCAGACGAGCCGAAGAAAGATCCGCCGAAGGTTTCACTGCATGGGGAAGTGGTCGATGCCGATGGCAAGCCGGTCGCCGATGCTCACGTAACGACGTTGACGCATATTCCTGCGGGGCCCAGCGAAGCGACGACCGATGCAGAGGGCAAATTCACACTGGCCGTTTACGAATCTCAGTTGCAATACTTGCCGCTGCTAGTCGAGGATGCAACAGGCAATCGGATGGCCCTCCATAAACCGGACCATCAAAATCCGCCGAAGCCGGGTGACTCAGTCAAAGTCTCTCTCGAGCCTTCGCGCATGGTCACACTGAAAGTAACCGACGCCAACGGAAAGCCCTCCCCAGAAACGACGGTGGGCGGCATGGCGATGAACTTTATCGCTTACGAAGCAATCACCAACGAGCAAGGGGAAGCCACGCTGCGATGGCCGGTTAGTTCTCCGCCGGAAGAGCTGTTCGCATGTAAGGAAGACGTCGGTTTCGATTATCGCGTGGTGTCAACGAAGCGGGACGCGGCGCACGTGGCGCCATGGTTCAAAGAACCAGTCATTACGCTGCAGTTGGCCCCGTCCCAAACGATTCGACTGCGGCTGGTTGATCGCCAGGGCAAACCGATCCCCGACGTTCCAGTTTACAACTGGCTGCTGCGAAAGCCGGGCGAGCCAGACAGCTTTAACTTGAGCATGACGCCAGGCTTTTACCGCACGACGTCGAATGACGACGGAATCGTCGAGTTCCCCGGTACGCCAACATGGAACGAGCATCCCTTCACGCTCTGGCCCAGCTCACCGAATCATATCCGTACGCGGATTACTTACGATGCGCAGCAATATGCCGATCGTCCCATGGACGTGGTCCTGGACAAGTACGAAACCATCAGCGGCCAGGTCGTCAATGGCGATGGCAAACCGGTCGCGGGGATCAGTGTCTTCGGCTATGGCAGCGGTGGCACGATGGATCGTTTGAGTGGAAGCGACCAGACAGACGATAACGGAAAGTTCGAAATGAAAGTCCCACCCAATGCGGTCTATGCGTTGGTGGCTACCGACAAGGAAAGACGCCTGGCGTCGAAAGCGGTAAGTGATATCGTCGTCAAGCCGAACGAGCCAGCCGAGGGCGTGAACATCGTCGTTAGCCCGGCGACGCGTGTCTATGGAAAGGTGATAACTGAAGGCGATAACTCGCCGATACTACGTGCGACGGTGTGGCTCAACTTGAAAGGCTTGCCGACACCCAACCCAAGGACGATCGATATTCCGTTGCCGGGAGACTTTCCGCACATCCAAGCACCTCGTGTCGTTTTCATTAACCGTACGGATGAAAAGGGAGACTTCGAATTTTTCGTCGCCCCTGGCAACTATAGCATCGTCGGACCAAGTCAAACGAATCATCAGCAGTTCGAGGTCATCGACGAAGAAGAGCTCAAATTCACTCTCATGAAAGAAATGCCCAAGTCGGGGGCCATTCAAGGGAGTGTCGTCAACGCCGAGACTGGTGAGCCAGTTGCCGATGTAGTGGTAGATGGCGTTTATCGCAGCGAGCGACATGTCGCGGACTTTCGAGCACGCACCGATGAAAATGGCCAGTTCAATGTCCAGCGGCAGTTGCATCCGATCACCATGTACGTGGCAAGCAAAGATGAAAGCTTGAAGGGCATCGTCGAAGTAACGGCCGATCAGAAAAGCGTTACGATATCTATCGCCCCGGTCGCCTCAGTTAAAGGGCGAATGATCGATCGCGACTCGAAAGAGCCCAAAGGGGAAACTGAAATTACCTGGGGACGCCAGGTTCATCTCGGCGATGAACACTCGCCTTTCCGAACTTCTTGGGGCGGCAAAGTTACGACCGATGCCGACGGAAATTTTACCGCACCTGGGCTTGTGGTAGGGCAGGAGTATCACTTCACCGTCGAACAAGTCAAGCATCGCTATTCCCGCTTGAAGGACTTCACAGCTGACTCGGCCGGTCTGATCGATCTGGGAAATCTGGAGTTGGCCCCTCCGAGACCACCGTACAAACCGCCTACGTTTGAAGAACGTGTCGACCGGTTGTTCGCCAACAAGAAGCCGCTCGAAGTCCGCATGGCAGATGCCAAAGTGAAAGCGGAGAAGCTGCGGCAAAACCTGATGGTTCTGTTCGTCGACCGCCAAGCTCCCGTGTCGAAACAGGTCTTTGAAATAAGACTCGACAACAGCGAGGCAATGATGCAGTTGTTCAACTATCAACATCTCTTCGTCGATTTGAAAACCGAAGGCGCCACCGAATTGGCCGCCAAGTTGGGCGTGTCCCTGGAGCAAGCAACACTCCCCCAGGTTTGGATTAGCGATCCGTCAGGTACGAAGCTTTACTCTGGTGCCCTGCCGAGTGCCGAAAAGGAAAACGAAATAGAGGTCTCCGCGACGATCGATCTGCTGAAAGAGTATTCGCCGGCTCCGCTGGATGGCCGAGAACTTCTCCGCGAGGCGCTCGCCGATGCCAAACAATCCAATCGCCGCGTGATTATCCAGGCAACAGCCACCTGGTGCGGGCCATGCCACATGTTGGCAGACTATCTGGAAAAGCACCGCGAGACTTGGGAGAAAGACTACATCTGGATAAAAATGGATGATCGCTGGATAGGCGCCGACGAGATCATGGACAATATCGAAGATCCTAAGAACCGTGGCGGGATTCCGTGGACGGCCATTCTTGATAGCGACGGCAAGATGCTGACCAACTCGAATGGCCCGGACGGTAACATAGGGTTCCCCTCCAGCGAGAAAGGAATTGCCCACTTCATGACAATGCTGGGCGAATCCAAAATTCGATTGACGGAAGAGGATCTTCAATCGCTCAAAGCAGGCCTGGAAAAGAAGTAGGTCTTTACGGATGAACCAACTGCGTGGATGCACTGTTTGGATTGCGACGATGTGCGTGGGCCTGATGATGATGCTTGGGCCCGCGCGTTTGTCTGCGGATGCAGTCGAGCCAGATCATCGCGATCCGATGATTTGTTCGGAATCTGATTTGATTGCTCAGTACCAAGTTGGTCTCGCAAACGCCAAATCCATTCGGCAACATGTGCTGGTCGTCTTCCTTGATCCCGACGAGTCACGCAGCAAGTCGTGGCTTCAATTTCGTAAGACAGACCGCGAAGCGATTCGTTCGTTTGCCGACTATCAAACACTTTTTGTCGACGCGCATACAACTTCAGCCAATGAGCTGGCAGCGCATCTTGCCGTTGAGTTGGACCCGATGCAACTTCCCACGGCGTTGATTGTCCGTCCGGACGAAAAGCGGTTGTTTCAAGGACCGTTGCCGCGAGAAGCAAACAAAGCGTCGCTCGATTTGCCCGCGTTGCGAAGTCTTTTAGCGGCTCACGCGTTGGTTCCGCTCGACGCCCATAAACTAGTTAACATCGCTCTTTCCAAAGCACATCGCTCGAATCGCCGCGTGATTGTGCAAGCGACCGGAGTTTGGTGTCCGCCATGCCATCAGCTTTCCAATTATCTGGAAAAGCATCGTGAGATCTGGCAGAAGGATTATCTCTGGGTGAAAGTCGATGGCCGCTGGACAGGAGCCCAGGATGTGATCCGTCATTTGGCCCAAGGACACAGCGCGAATGGGATTCCCTGGATGGCGATCATCGACTCGGACGTCAACGTGCTGGCGACCTCCAACGGACCGAACGGCAACATTGGCTTTCCTTCCACCGAGCCGAACATCGAGCATTTTCTTTCGATGCTCCGCGAGACCAAGATTCGTCTGACCGAAGAAGATTTACAACCCCTGAAAGCAGGGCTCGAGAAAGAGTAGCGTGAAAATGCGCTACCATGTTGCGATGCCTGCTTAATCTTGTGGCGTTCACTTTGAAATAGATCGCAAGTGGGCACGTCGTGATCGGCGACAATTTTGCAGTCGCCTTAGATTCGTTGCATGTCGGTCGAGTTCTTTTGTGCGCCGGAAGTTGTTTTTGTGTTTTTTCGGCATGAGTCTTTACGATTCTGTCTTATCTTTTCTCGCCAGTAACCCCTTTGAGCGATGGTTACGAACTTGCCACGCTGCGTGCGGCACATCACTTGCCTCGGTGTTATTTGCCGCGATTGGGCAAGTCACTTTTGTTGGCCGGCGTGGTACGAACGGGATACATTGTTTTCATTCTTCGTTGGGGGTTATCTTATGCCGCACAAGTTCTTTTCTCGCGGACGACACGTGCGAGGGTTTACTTTGGTCGAACTTTTGGTGGTCATTGCGATCATCGGTGTTTTAATCGCATTGCTGTTACCGGCCGTGCAGCAGGCCCGAGAAGCGGCTCGACGGATGAGTTGCACAAACAACTTGAAGCAGCTCGGTCTCGCCGTCCATAACTATCACGATACGTTCGGCAGTTTTCCGGCCGGAGGGATGGGCTATTACAATTCCGGCGGAAGTGGTGACAACAATGCTACGGCATGGTCGCTACATTTGTTTCCGTTCATCGAGCAAAACAATCTTTACGAACGGCTGAATCCCGGGGTAGTTCGCCTGGACGAAGCGGTCACGCCAGGCAGTAGCGTCAATGGTTCGTCAGGTCGAGAATTGATCGACTTGATGCAGACCCCACTCGATGCGTTTCTCTGTCCATCCGATCCTGGCGATGACTTGATTCAACCGATTCAAGATGGCGTCGGACTGCTAACACGTTCGTCAGGTCGACCAGTGATGGATGCAAGTACGAATCAAGCGAAAGGAAACTATGCCGCCGTGGCAGGATCGCAGCGGTACACGTGGACTGCCTATTGGGCGCCACCAATTGGGGGCGGTGGCAAATCGAATTTCAATGGGGCGTTCGGTTTGGATGCGATCGTCAGTTTCAACGACATCACCGACGGAACAAGCAATACGTTGATGCTTGGCGAAAGAGCCACGTCACTTCGCGAGCCAGATGGCTACGACGCACCAGACGATGACGATTCGACGGCAGGTGGGACGTGCCCTTGTGTTGGAACCAATCCGTATGGATTCGCCAACGGGTCTGGCTACTTATGGGATGCAGCGAACGCGATGGGTTCGGTTGCGTATCCACTCAACTCGCCACTGTACACGTTCTGGTGTCGCGCCGGATTTAGCAGCCATCATCCTGGCGGTGTGCAGTTTGTGTACTGCGACGGATCGGTCCATTTCATTCCGGAAACGGTGGATCACAAGCCAGACGAAGGACATGACAACACCGTGCTTGAAAACCTGGCCAATCGAGCCGATGGCTTTGTTCCTCGTACATCGTTCTAACCAGGAGGAATTCACCATGAATCGAAGGATTGCTTTTTTGATGGTTTGTACGATCGCTGGCATCTCAGGCTGCATGCAATCTGGCCCAAGCAATGTGGCCGGAGTGACGGGAGTGGTGACCGTGGATGGCAAACCAGCCTCCGGCGCGATGGTCAGCTTCTCGCCAGCCGGAGAAGGCCGGACATCGTTCGGACTTACGGACGATCAGGGAGCCTATCGCCTGGTCTACACCAACGATATCCCTGGCGCGCTGATAGGGGACCATGCGGTTTCGATCAACAATACGCCTCCGCCAGGCAAGCCGAAGCCCAGAGTTCTGGTGCCGGTCAAGTTCAGCCGAAATGGCGAATTGAAAGCGCACGTCGTCGCAGGCGAAGCTAATGAAATCAACTTCGCCCTCACTTCCAAATAGTTGATCTGTGAAGGGGAACCGCATGCGTTGGTTCCCCTTCGCGTCTCGCTGGAAAGTGAGCACTCACGATTTCATGCGTGATATAACGTGCCGAGATACGCTTGGTTCTCAAATCGGGCGAGCGCCCCAATCTTCGCTGATAAGACGCTTGAAATAAAAACAGCCAAATCGGCGCAATCAGAAAAAAACACCATTCGCAAAAAAGAACCTCTTTCGCTAGAATCGTGCACGCGGGTATCCCCTAATATCACTACTCCCCGCACTCATCGATTTATAGAGAGGTCTTCTATGCGTACTGTTTCTCGGGGCGAACGTCGCCTTCGTCGAGGTTTCACCCTCGTCGAGTTACTTGTCGTCATTGCCATTATTGGCGTCTTGATTGCATTGTTGTTACCGGCCGTGCAGCAGGCTCGCGAAGCAGCGCGACGCATGCAATGCACTAACAACTTGAAGCAGTTAGCCTTAGCGACGCACAACTACCACGACACCATTGGCGTCTTCCCTTCCGGTTGGATCCGCCAAACCCAAGGGGCGCCGCACTACAAGAACAATAACTACTGGGGCTGGGGCACGTTCCTGCTTCCCTATATCGAACAGAATTCGATCTATTCGAAAATCGATTTCAGCTGGGAGTGGGTCAACAACTCGACAATTGGTAATCCAAACTCTGGACTCTCGACGACACCGTTGGAAGAGTTTACCTGTCCGACCGACATCACCGGCACGATCAATGGAAAAGAGAACGACAACGGCACGTCCAACTACATCGGTTCGTACGGCAACAAGGGACTCAACACGAGCAATTACCTGACCAATGCTGATCGTGGGATTTTCACACGAAACAGCCATGTTGGAATTCGCGACATCACCGATGGCACTTCCAACACAATCTTGTTCGGTGAGCGAACGGGAAAGAAAGTTGGTACTTCCGACTTCAAAGCAGGCCTCTGGGTTGGTGTGCGTGATAACGAAAGTGGCGCTTACACCTGCATTGGTCGCGGACCGGGCAGCGCGACCGACTATGTCAATGCGATCAACTCGACCAACACGTGGGAACTAGGGCACTCGCTGCACCCTGGCGGTGCAAACTTCGCGATGTGCGATGGCTCGGTCAAGTTCTATCCCGAAACGATCAACCTGGTAGCGTACCGCTACTTGATCCAGCGTGACGACGGCGAAGTCATCCCGCAGTAATTGTCCGACATTCGCCACACTCACTCATTGGAAATTGATTTATGCCACGTACGTTTGGAATGCTTTTATCTGTGATGGTCGGACTTTGCGCCGTGGGCTGCAGCGGTAACACGGATGGTTTTGTCTATCAGCCTGTTTCTGGAACGGTTACTTTGGATGGCGAGCCGCTGGCCGACGCGACGGTCGTGTTCGCTCCCTCAGGAAGCAACTTAGAGTCTGGACGACCGTCGTTCGGCACAACCGATGCCTCCGGCCGTTTTGAACTGCAATCGCTCGGAGGCCACAACGGTGCGGTCGTAGGCGACCATGCCGTTTCGATTTCGACCGCACAAGTTGATCAGAACACTCAGGAAGTTCTGGCTGAAGAAACATTGCCGCCGAACTATAATGCCCGATCCGAGCTCAGCTTCACGGTTCCCTCGAGTGGAACCGATGATGCACGTTTCGAGTTGAACTCGAAATAGAACGTTTGCTTGCGATCATAGAAAGCCGAACGCCTTTTAACTTAATGCGTTCGGCTTTTTTCTGCGCGAACCCTGGGGGTGTCGCTGCGTCTTATCGTTGACGCTGAAGCCCAATGGCGAGGCGGCTGTCTGCAAAGCAGCTCGAAGCGGGTTCGATTCCCGCCGGCGTCTCTGACTGATCGACTGCTCGTTCGGAGTACATCTTTTTGGATAAGAAATGTCTGAACATAACTTCGTTGGTTGGTCTTCTTTAAATAGTGTGCATGCGGCAGGCAAATCGATTACGATCAGGGCTCAACTTTGATTGACCTCCCCTCCTTTCCCCTTCCTGTCGAGAACCCGCTATGTTGCGAACGAGTTTTCTTTCGGCCGCTGTCGTTCTGTTGAGTGCCTCCTGCCTGATGGCTCAGAAAGATGCCCCTGCCAAGCAAGGCAAATGGGCCGAAACGCCTGACGCAAAGCTGCCGAACGTGCTGATCCTAGGCGATTCCATTTCCATTGGTTACACGCTTCAAGTACGTGAACTGCTTGAGGGCAAAGCGAACGTCTTCCGGCCGCATGTGCCAGACGGAACCAAGCCTGAAAACTGCGGTGGGACAACACGTGGCGTCGCTTCCATCGATCGCTGGCTGGGAGACCGCAAGTGGGACGTGATTCATTTCAATTGGGGACTGCACGACTTGAAGCATGTCACCGAGCCCGGCGGCAACACGGTCTCGAAAGATCCAAAAGACCCTGTGCAAGCGACTGTCGAACAGTACACCAAGAACCTGCAGCAGATTGTCGATCGTCTGGAAGAGACCGATGCGACGCTGATCTTCGCAACGACGACGCCTGTCGTGCCCAACACGACAGGTCCGCTTCGCGAGCCGGAATCGCCGGGCAAGTACAACGCTGCCGCACTGAAGATCATGAAGAAGCATGATATTGCGGTGAACGATCTTTACTCGTTCTGCGAACCGCAAGTTGCCAAGCTTCAGCGACCGAAGAACGTTCACTTCACCGCCGAAGGCTCACAGGCTCTGGCCGAGCAAGTGGCCGCGGCTATTGAAAAAGCATTGAACGCTCAGAGCAGCAACTAGTTACTGCTGCTTCTGAAACGCTTTAACGGCTGCCACCGTGACTTCGGGATAATCGGTGGCAAACGATTCAACACCCAATTCAAGCAGCTGCTTGTAGATGGCTGGATCGTCGCTTTCCCAAGGAAGCGTCTGAAACAAGATGCCGTGTTCTTTGAGTTCACGGCCAACTTTTGCCAGAAACTTGGGGGACGGCATGAACGATTCCCCTTCTTTCGCTTTCTCTGGGCGAACATGAATTTGTAGCTGTGTGATGCCTTCGAAGCCATCCTTGCGCATGGCAGCAAGTTTTTTGGTGAGGTCCTCTTCGCTTCCACCATTCCAGCAAAGGGTCTGCGATTCTGGCACCAGCTTCTTCCACGACTGGATTAAGTGATGGTGCTTGGTGGTGTAAATCACTTGAGAAGCGACATCGTATTGGCGAATCAGCTTGATCAGATCATCCTGGTCGGCCGTTTTGATGTCGAGATAAACCATTCGCTTTGGCTTGCCCTTCATCTCGGCAAAGATCGCTTCCAGCGTTGGGACTTTCTGACCGGCGAATTGATCGCCGCGGAACGAACCAACTTCCAGCTGAGCGACTTCGTCGGCCGGCATCTTCTCGATGGCTTGGTCTTTTTGCGAGTCTGCCACATTACCGACGACACGTTTTAGATTTGCGTCGTGAAAACAAACGATCACGCCATCTTTGGTCGTGCGGAGATCTGCTTCGGGAGTAACACCGATACTCCAGCTGTATTGAAACGCTTCAAGCGTATTCTCTGGCTGCGCAATACCAGCACCGCGGTGGGCCTGAATAATGAACGAGGTTTCCTCCGCAACCAAGGAAGCCGAGAAACCCAAAAGTGCTACAAAGCAAAGGCTAATCAAACGAAGCGACATAAGACCGAACGATAAAAAGAGGAACGACAACCGAAGCAACTCTTTCTAAGAGGGCCATCGGTTGTCGTCAACTCCCGATCACGTTTGGTGACTACGAACGGACCGAACGTATCACAATCTTCACATTCGACCGCTTTTCGTCCTGGAGAACTTTGTTTAGTCCCTTCTGGGCATCGATCTCACCGATATGCGTTCGCTTACCATCCTTCAACACAAAAACCGTGATGTAGTAGCCACGATCTTTGCGCGGTTCGAGTTCGGCGCCGATGGCAAACGGACTTTCGGTTTCCTGTTCTGCTTTGTGCTGGAAGTTGTCGATGGTGACTCCTTTTACCAGCTTGGCTGGAGCGTCGGCGAGAAGCGGATCGAATTCAAAGAGCTTGATCTCTAGCGTCCGGCCATCAAACGCAGGGACCTGCTTGGGAATGATGATAGTCCCCTGCACTGCCCCGGCAACGATCGGCTTTCCGTTAATCGTCTTCACCCCATCGCGGCTCATCTTCACCATGCGATAGCCAAAGCCAGGGCCCGCCATCCGCGTGCCGGCGACGACATATTTGACGTTGCCGTCCTCTTCGAGCTGCGGGTTCAACATCACAAGATTTGGACCGTCGACGATTCCGACGATGACAAGGTCTTTTTCAAAGTCGACTTCGGGGACCACCTCGTCTGGTCGCCAGGCTTTCCAGAGCTTTTCAAAGGTGGCGTCGTCCGCGATCACGCCAGACTTGGGAGCAAGTTTTTCGAGCGATTCATCCGGTATTTTGCCGTTGGCCAGCGATTCTGGTGCCGCGGCAAAAGTAGCCGCCGCAAAAAGAAGTAGCAGTCCGCATGCGAGGGGGAATTGGCGATTCATGAGAAGCTCCAGGCATAGGTTGTTTGGGTAGCACGCTAACTAAGACGAAGCGACTGGCCGAATGGTTTTCGATTTGCCGCCTGTTTCTAGTGTTGGCCCGTAACGCCAAGTTTCGACGTGACTTATGAGTCATTCTTATGGTAAAACTTAGCCATCTATTAGGGATAAGTTTTCCGGAGTATTCATGAAATCGGACTTTCAGGAGCAGTTTTTCTCGCAGATGGGGCCGCGGCATCAGTTGCAGCTTCTTTACGATGCCATTCCCGACGTTTTTTTCTTTACCAAAGATCGTGAAAGCCGCATGGTCTGGGCCAATCGGCAGCTGATCAAGCGTCTGGGAGCAAGCAGCGAAGAGGAAGTGATTGGAACGTATGACTCCAAGTTCTTTCCCTTGGAAATTGCCAAAAAGTACCGAGCAGACGACTGCTTCGTGATGGAAACGAGCCAGCCGATCAACAACCGTGTCGAGGTGTTCTACAACGAAACCAAGATCCTCGACTGGCACATCACCAGTAAAATCCCGCTGTTTAGTGCTGATGGAAAAGAAGTCATCGGCGTCGCAGGTGTCATGCGAAGCTATAAAGCAGGCAAACGCTGGGCCGCTCCTGCTTCCGAGATTGAAGAGATTGTCGAGTACATGCGGACCCCGGAAGGTTCGCTGGCCACCGTCGAAGAGCTCGCACGCCGGGCACACTTATCGTCGCGACAGCTCAATCGCAAGTTCCAAGCGGTGTTTGGGATGAGCGTTCGTGACTTTAAAATTCGAACGCGATTGAACTCCGCGGCCGAGGACCTGACACGCTCGGAGCGTTCGATCTGCCAGATTGCGTCCGAACATGATTTTTCAGACCAAAGCACGTTCAGCCGATTATTTCGCAAGCATATGGGAATGACGCCGCTCGAATATCGACGCAGCTATCGCAATCGTCTTGCGGCGGGACACGAAGTAGAAGAGTAACCCAATTCCGGCTACTTCAGCTTGATGCCCCAGATCCCGTTGCGATTTTTGTTACGGGGAATCTCGCCGTTCATTTTCATTAGTTGCTTCCCTTCCTGGGTAATGCCGACATCCTTGTAGGTCCCGCCGTGAGCTTCCGCAATGGCGGCGAACTTGTCACGGTCTTTCTTTTGAACCTGCATTCCCATGGTATGAATGACGATCCCCTTGAGCGGCGTATTGGCGAGTTCAACATCCGCTTTATCGGTGAACGCACCATCGCCCAGAATATAGACTAAGTCGGGCTTCATATTCAAAGCCAACGTGATGGCGTCGCGGCCGTCGGTTCGCCAACACATTTGAATCGTGCTGAGCCACTGGCGGACAAGCATCTTGTTTTTGTCGTTCGCGTTAACCATCTCGGTCGCCGGCGAAGGATAAAACAATGGGTAGGCGGTATCGCTATAAAAAACGATGTAGAACTTTTGTTTGGGCGACAGTGAGTCGATCGCTTTATCGAGTTCGACAAGGGCAGTCTCCATGCGACCGGCCGTCATACTTGCCGAATTATCGACGACAAAGCAAATACGCTGCCCTTTGGCCTGCGTTCCGAAGAACTTCGCCATCTTGCCGACATCGTTGGTCAAACCATCTAAGTCGGCCATAAGCCCGTTCGGGTCCATCCCCGCGAAGTCGGCCGGCTTCGAGGGCATCAATTCCGCAACGGAAACCGCTTCGCTCATCATCGCAGGATCGGCAGCGAGTGCCGTCAGCTCAAACGACTCGGTTAGCATGTCGGGCGTTTCCATTTCGACTTCCATCTCGGGTTCGATTTCTGGTTCGAACTCGAGTTCCATCTCTTGCAGCTCTTCGGTCGGCTCTTCGTTGGTAGCCAGCAGATTGAGCGACTTGGGAACTGGGGGCGGGCCGAGCGTGGCGACAACCAATACGGTGACGCCCATCGAATGGAGGAGCAAGCTTACGAGCCAAGCTGGCATGCTCCACAAGATTGCCAGCTTCCACCATTGGCGTTTTCGAGGTGCTTGTTCGACAGCTCCCTCGTCCGTGGCTTCCGCCGGATTCGTTTCTTGAGGGACAGGCCGACGAGAGCGAGTCGGACGCGAAGTCGTCGTGTTTTCGGTCATTTCCATATCACTCCAGCAGGCCTGAAATGAGGCAGGCACTGGGGCATCGATGCATTGTAAGGAAGAGAATTGCGAGATTAGCTACCTCTTTATATTCGAAATTCGCAATATCTGACGCGAATTATTCCTGGAACCTCAATTTCTTTGAGTTATTGCGGAAGTAGCTTCCGTTACCTGCGCAAATTGTTTAGTATCGCGCAAAGGAAACCCCTTAGCAATTTGCTTGCCAAGGGGTGAAGATTTTCAAGTTGTTTCGCTAAGCAAAACCTTACACGCGGAACTTGCTCATCAAGCTTTGCAGGTCGTCTGCGATCCGGTGCAAATCGGTCCCAGTCGTCTTTGCGCTGCTGGCCCCTTTCGCCGTTTCACGAGCCGAGTCGTCGACGGCCAACATGCTACTGCGAATCTCTTCACTTGCACTGGCAGATTCCGATACGCCTTCGCTGATCATCAGAACTGCATTCGAGGTCTGATTGATATGCTCGGCGATCGACTGCGTCGTGCAGTTTTGTTCTTGAATTGCAGCGGCAATCATCGTCGACACTTCGTTGACTTGGGCCACATGATGTCCGATATCACCGATCGACTTGGTCGTTTTCTCGGTTGCATCTTGAATGGCCGTAATTCGTAGACGGATGTCTTCGGTGGCGGTAGCGGCCTGCCGCGCGAGTTCCTTGACTTCGTTCGCTACAATGCTGAACCCCTTGCCTGCTTCTCCCGCACGAGCCGCTTCGATGGTTGCGTTTAGTGCGAGCAAATTGGTTTGCTCGGCAATGTCTTCAATGGTTTCGATCACACGGCTGATTTCGGTGGCAGCCAAACTTAGTTCGGCGATATTCGTATTGCTGAGGTTCAGTTCTTCGGCGGCCTGGCCGGCAACGTACGAAGCTTTCTCAGTGTTACCGCTGATGTCTTGAATGCATGTTGCCAGCTCCTCGATGGCATTAGCTACCGTCGAGATGTTGGCCTGCATCTCTTGCGTCGACTGCGAAGCTTCATTCATTCGCAACGCCATTTGATCGGCTGCTGCTACCACGCGAGCAGAACGCTGAGTGGTATCGTCGGCGCGGCTTGTAAGATCGCCAGCAGTAACAGTCAGCTGCGAAGAAGACTCGACCAACATCGTCGCTCCTCCGCCGACACGGATAACGATTTGCTGAACCTGCTCGGCAAATGTATTGAACCACTGCGAAAGTTCGCCTACTTCATCATTACCATCAACGGGCAAACGGCGCGTCAAATCGCCTTCGGCTTGAGCGATGTCAGCCAACATTCGCGACACTTTCCGCAACGGACGAAGTACCCAAATGACAATGAAGGGACACGGCACCAATGCAATGACGGTTCCCACGATCATCGCGAAACGAGAATCGGCCCCGACTTCTTTGGACGTTTCGACACGCTGTTCAAAGAGAGTTGTCGCTGCGGCGGCGACTTGATCGATACCTTCTTCCAAGTTATGAATCGGCACTTTATAGGGCGTCATCATCTGGTTCGCTTCCTGCGGAGATAACTCGGCGTCGGCAATGGCCTGATCACTGACTGCCCACAGGCCGGTCATGTACTCTTTGTGCAGTTGAGGTAACGTGTTGGCGATCGACTTAATCTCGGCAGAGAATCGCGGGTCTTTCTGCACGACTAGTTGCATGCTGGTCAACAGTTCCCGAATCTCGGCTTCTTTGGCTCGCAGTTTCGGAACGTACTTTTCCAACTGCTTCTCTTGGTTGCCGATGTTCAGAAAGAGATCTTTCTCGAACCGGCGATGTTGCAGCATCAGGTTCTTAATCTTCTGCGCATCGCCATAGATCTGTTTGTCAGCGGCAATGTATCCGAGTTCCGCTTCGACGCTGCTAAGACCGGAATAACCGAGGTAGCATGCGAAAGAGGTCAACACGAGCACGACGCTGAAGCCGCCAATCAGCTTGGTACTGAGCCGAATCGATTTGATCCCCATCCATAGTCGCCGTTGCGATTGCTTCCTCGCATCTGCCATTGCTGCCCCTCTCTGATTGGTTGTCATCGACTGATGAAATTCAGTAACGATGAAACCTAGGGCACGACTAAGAGTTGATAAGGATTTGCCCCAGTTTTTCTTTGAACGGCAAAGCCTGGTCCGTTTTCTAACGAAAACAACTAAAGGATCAATCGGCGACGACGCAGCGATTGCTGCGCTACAACCTGTTTGCCAGAAGTAGGTTACAACTTCGATTTGGTTACTGCGGTGGACTTTGCTTCGATACAAAGCACAGGCTTGCGGTTCGCCGCTTGATCATTTCCACGCTTACACAACTGTGGCAAATAGCCCTTCTTATGCAGGGGCCGCTCATTGGCCACAAAAGGGGGTTTTTTAGTTGTGATGATCGATGCGTATCGATAAACTCATGCAATCTCGTTTTCCAGTTTTATTTATTTAACTTTTCTTTCACTGGGTCAGCGGCATGAAAACCCCCTCTTCGGAAGACCGATCCGCATTTACCCTTGTCGAGCTGCTGGTGGTGATCGCGATCATCGGCGTTCTTATCGCACTTCTTCTTCCGGCAGTGCAACAAGCACGCGAAGCGGCTCGGCGAATGAGTTGCTCGAATAACTTGAAGAACTTGGCGCTGGGGATTCATAACTACCACGACATCTTTGGCAACTTTCCGCCAGGGTTCATCGATGCGGACTTTAATCCTCCGAACTTCTCCACTGTTGGCGGACAGGACGGCGGCTATTCCTGGCAGACATTAATCTTGCCTATGATCGAACAGACAGCACTTCACGATCGCTTCGACTTTACGAAGCATGTCTACGGCAAAGCTGGTGGCAGCCATGGAGGTAGCGTTACCTCGAATCACAACGCCGTTTCGACAACGCTCGACATCTTTTCATGTCCTTCCGATATCAAACCAGAAACGACAACTTCGCAGCCAGATACATCCGCGATTGGTTATCACGCCAATATCGCCACGAGCAGTTACGCCGGTTCACGTGGGAGCTACGAACGCAGTGCCACCCCCGGCACCGAATTGCAGCATCACCGCACGGTTTGCAATGGTGTGCTGTTTGAGAATTCGGAAATCTCGTTTCGTGACATCCAGGACGGTGCAACTAACACGACCATGCTTGGTGAGATTCGCTGGCGAAGTAACGGTATTGGTTCCAAAAACAATGTGCTGTATGGATCGGTCGCGTCCGGCGGTCAGGCGCGTGCCGACTATATTAACGGCGACGAAACCACGGATCAGTCCGCAGGTCCGTTTCGACACATTCGAGCCACGCGAACAGCCATTAATTCTCGCACGACGAACGATGACAAATATGGTCGTTCGTTCGCAAGTTACCATCCCGGCGGTGCCCTCTTTGCGATGAGCGACGCGTCCGTTCGCTTCATTAGCGAAGTAATCAATCATCCTGGCTATACATGGGAAGCCAACAATCCCTACGGCACCGGCAATCAAAACAACTTTGGTACGTATCAGCGGCTAGGGGCCCGTAACGACGGCTTGGTATTGGGAAGTGGCTTTTGAGACGCCGTGACAGCGATAGCCAAACCGCTGATTCTGATTCATTCATTCGTTAGGTATGGCGATTTATGGAAAACCCAAAACCGATACTCTGGGGAATGCTCTTTGCATGCAGCAGCTTTCTCTTCATGGGGTGCGAAACGAATAATACCGGGCTTACGTTTGTCCCTGCTTCGGGAATAATTACTCTAGACGGCGTTCCACTAGCAGAGGCGGACGTCGAGTTTGTACCGCAGAATATTCAGCCTAATGAGAACGGCCTGGGAGGCTCTGGTGGCTTCGCCAATACGGACGATCAAGGACGTTTTGAGATGTACACGGCCTCGAATGCTGGAGTGGAGCCTGGCACATATCTTGTCAAGATCCGCAAGACCTCTCAGCCTGAAATCACCGATCCGGAAGCACGTGTGCCACCAGGTAAAGAGATGGTTCCTGCCCAATACAACTCGAAGAGTGACTTGGTAGTGGAATTAGGAGATCGCGGCGATACCGAAATTAAGTTCGATTTGAAATCGAATTAACGGTCTGTCGATGTCGGCATGCATCGATACTTCTGCGCCCCTGTTGCGGGGGACTAAGCGACTTGCGCCGGCTGCTTAGACGTAGCCGCAAGCTCGTTGAGTTCCTGAACCATTTGAGTCCGCAAGATGTGCTCGACGTAGGTTAAGATTTCAGCGATTTCCTTACCGTCCATTACGCGGTGATCGTATGCGATTGTTACATCGACTTGCCCCTGATCGCGAATGGGACCGTACGTCAGCGTCGATGTAACCGGGGCTCGAGGATCCAGAATGGTGACGCCTTGTCCGGCCAAAGTTGTCAGGGCAAATGTACCGAGCCGCTTGATACGCTTGACAGGCGAAAACTGGAATCGAAGCCACCACATGAATCGCCGCACCCAATAGGGATAATAAGCGAAGCGGACCTGGTTCTTAAAGACTTCTTCGACAGGCCCTTGCTGGTATCGCTCTAACAACCCTTGAAGTTGAATTAACGGCCAAGTTTCACTTTCGGCAAATGGAGCGAAAAAGAGCCAATCTTCATCGTTCACTCGGCGCGAAACGACAATGTTCCCGACAGAGTGCGGATGCTCGTACAAGTGCGGCCATGGCCACGAGAGATAGGTACGCCGCAAGCTAGGATACTTTTGCGAGGCAAGCGAAAAGGCCCGCAAGAACAGCACTGCCCAAGAAATACGGCATGGCACCGCGTGACGAGCATGCTGCAGGCTCTCGACGTTGATTGTCTTTACCTGAGATACGGTCGGCATCGATTGATGCAATCGCATTAGGTCGGTGACCATAGCACGATGGACCGGCATACCGGCAGGCAGCCACCTAAGCCATTTAGGTGTGGCAACGTAATCGGAAGAGATAGACGTAATGTTTTTGTTCATCCGCGCTACCGCAGCAACGGGCCGGGTCATTTGATGGTTACCACGTCCGTTGACCACGCTTCCAGACGGGCCCCCAATAGATAGCTAATTTACGGGAATCCGGGCAAGGCCAGTTTTGCTATCAAGCATTTGCCAGCTAAACGCCTTTAAAGAGGTGCTTTTTCGTCTGGTGTCACTCCTTCAAGCTCGATGACTTCGTTTTCTTCATCCGGCATTTCTGAAACCATCAGCTTGAGCGCAGCAGCTTCCGCCTGACGACAATAATCGATCGATTCGCCCAAGATTCGAGCTGCTTCCTGATCCGCATGAAAACCTTTGGAATTCTCGCTGCTGATAAAATCGAGCCGCCACATCCCTTTCTTTTGCAGTTCAAGCACCGGGGCCAACTGTTCCGGGGAAGCTCCACTGGCTTTCGCCGCATTGATGGTATCCAGCATATCTGTCATCGCCACGGCAGCTCTTTCCATAAGGGCTTTCGTGCGATCTTGAATAGCCGTTACCCGCTGCTTCAATTCCTCTTCATTGACGTTATGGCATGTCTGGCACGAACGATTCACACTTAGCATGGGGCTGCGAACCCAATGACTGCTCACTTTCATCGCTCCCTTGCGTTCATACGGCATGTGACAATCGGCACACGAGACACCGCTTCGAGCATGAATACCTTGGCTCCAGAGCTCGAACTCCGGGTGTTGAGCTTTGTAGATTTTGGCGCCAGTTTCCGCGTGGTGATAGTCGACGAAATCGCTTCCGTCGGGAAATTTGTGTTCGTCGAACAACGCCTCAATTTGCTCGACTTTCAAGCCGTTAGCCCAAGGAAAGAAGAGCGTCTCTTTGCTGGCACAGTAGTACTCCACATGGCACTGGGCACATACAAACGTCCGCATCTCCTGGCGTGAAGCATCCTGATTGGGGTCGTAGTCGCGATCTTTTTTCCCTTCGCGCCAGCGATGAATACTTGGCAAATGTGGAACGGGGTCGTCACTTTTGGCGAGTGCCGCTATTCCCTGGACGAAGCCGGGGCGTGTCACACGAATTGCCATCGACTGTGGATCGTGACAATCGACACAGCTGACGGGATGGGCGTTACCATCGTCGCTGATACCATCGGGTGTTTTCAGTAATTCAGCATGAGCATCGGCATATTCCATGGTGCTCATTTTCTTAAAGCCCTCCATCACAGCAGGCCAGTTGAAATCGTGGGCGAGATCTTCCGAGGTAATCTCCGTTTCGCCTTGCTCCAACAGCCCCAGTCGACGGTAAGTTGGGGCCACCGAAGCATGACAATGCAGGCACGCGCCTCCTTGCTTTCGTTCCGTAACACGTTTGGTGACTTCCTGATCGCTGAGCATGTAGGCGTGCCCACGCGCTTCGCGGTAGTCGAGACTGAATGCGTAGCCAGCATACAGACGCTTGAGCCATGGATGCGATTCAAGCTTGCTGGCGGCCAGACCTTCGGAGCCGCCGTACTCGCTTTCTTCCGAGTCGACAGTAAGCAGGTAGGTATCATACTGATCGGGCCAGTTTACACCCCACGGCTTGGGATCGGTCATCACCTCGTTGACTTCTTCCAGCCGCACAAAGGGAACACGAGCCTCTTGCTTTTTCTCGAAGATGTTCGTTAGCAATGCAACGAGTCCGAACGTTACAACTGCGAACAGAAACATCAGCCCGGCCAACGAAAGAAACGAACTACCGCCGCGAGATGGTTGGGGCGAACTTTCAGTACTCATGGGTGCCTACTTCTCAGCGAGAATTGGGTTCCAGCGTCGGATAAACTCGGGAGTGCAATGAATGACCGACATCGGCGTGACAATGCACGCACGACATCGTTTCTTCCGTCGACTTGGCCGGCAGCATGTTGTGGACAAAGTCGGCATGACAATGCAAACAAGAATTTTGTGTCGTTCGTCGATTCCGCGGTTTGATTCTGAGCGGATCGGGATAGTCGTTGAAGGTGAATGCGAGAGAGTGGAAGAATCCGTTATCTCCCTTGGTCACCCATTTTCCGATCGGATCGTGTGAGAGATGGCAATCGTTACAGACTGCTACGTCGTGATGGCTTGATTTCTCCCAGGTGTCGTAAGACTCCTGCATCACGTGGCAATTGACGCACGTCTTGGGGTCGTTGCTTAGATAGCTCGCCCCTTGGCCATAGCCAAAAGTAAATGCCCCCAAACCCAAAACAACGCCAAGCAAAATAGAAAAGAATGCCGAAAAGAGTCCGACATAGATTTTCGCTGTCGCGTACCGTTTTCGGACATGTCGAGCTCCGCGTTTCTCGCCGTCAGTAGGCATTTGCCATTCCCCGAGCAGGCAAACGATTCCCTCCGATGGGCCCCTCCCACCGCACGGGAGATGCCACTTCAGTGCCGATGATAACGCTCTAAAAAGTCATTCTCAAATGAATTTTTGAGAACCGTTTTCTCAAGCCTTGAGCGATGCCCTGAATCGCCCAATCAGCGCAAACAGTTGTCTTGACGTTTGTTGTAGAAACGCCTATCCTGGGGGTATGGACGCAACTCCGCAAAAAGCTCGTTCGCAGGCCTCGCCGCGCAAATTTGACTCCTTGGAACAGGAGGTCTTCCTTAATTTGTGGCGGACTTACGACCGCCTGAAAGCTTTTGAAGAAGAAGTCTTCAGTGCGGCAGGTCTTTCTGCTCAGCAGTACAACACTTTACGGCTACTCAAGTCGGTACATCCAGAGTCGATGCCGACATTGGTTTTGGGATCGCGTCTGATTTCTCGTGCTCCTGACATGACACGGCTGTTAGATAAGCTGGAACAACGCGGTTTACTAGTGCGAGAGCGACGGCCGGAGAACCGCCGGGTGGTTGAAGTTACCATCACCGACGGAGGCTTGGCATTGTTGGAAAAGCTTTCCACGGACGTCCAAAAGTGCCACCACAAGCAGCTTGGTCATCTGCCTTACGAATCGCTTCGCCAGCTTGCGTCACTTTTGAAAGAGGCACGTGAGCCGCATGAAGATGCGACCAATCTCTCGCTCGTAGATGAATAGCCCTGCCGACGCAGGATCATTTCACGAACACCGATAGGCAAGTTTCAGCATGATCGATATTCAAAACAATCCGCAAGTCTTGGTCATCGGCGGAGGCCCCGCTGGAACGACAGTCGCTACCCTGCTGGCTCAGCAAGGAGTCCGTGTCGAGCTTTTCGAGCGCGAGAAATTTCCGCGTTTCCATATCGGTGAGTCGCTCATCCCTGAGACCTACTGGGTACTTAAGCGACTGAACATGCTGCCGAAGTTGAAAGATAGCCAATTCATCAAGAAGTACAGCGTGCAGTTCGTCAGTGGGTCTGGCAAACAATCGGCTCCCTTCTACTTTCACGACAACAAAGATCATGACTGCTCGCAGACGTGGCAAGTCCGCCGAAGTGAATTCGACGAAATGATGCTTCGCAACGCCGAAGAGCATGGCGTGAAAGCACACGAAGGCGTTCGCGTTCTGGATGTCCTTTTTGAGGGAGATCGAGCGGTCGGCGTACAGATTATGGACGAGAATGGCGAGAAGCGTGAAATCCGCGCCGACGTTGTCGTCGACGCGAGCGGTCAAAGCTCGATGCTGATCAACAAGTTGAAACTTCGCGTACCTGATCCGTCGCTGAATAAGGGCTCGATTTGGACGTATTACAAGGGAGCCAAGCGAGACTCTGGGCGCGACGAGGGTGCAACAACCGTACTTCAAGTTGAGAACAAAGAAGGGTGGTTCTGGTACATTCCCCTTCACGACGACACGGTCAGCATTGGAGTCGTCGGCGACTTCGACTATCTATTTAAAAACCGTGGTTCTCACGAAGAAGTTTTCTTTGAGGAGCTAGAACGCTGTCCGGCCGCCAAGATGCGAGTCGATGGGGCGGAACGAGTCACCAAGGTATTTGCGACTAAAGACTTTACTTACAAGTCGAAGCAGGTTGCCGGCGATGGCTGGGTTTTGATCGGCGACGCACTAGGCTTTCTCGATCCACTTTATTCGTCCGGCGTGCTGTTGGCTCTCAAGTCAGGCGAGTTGGCAGCAGATGCAATTGTCGAAGGATTGAAGAAGGGAGATACAAGCCGCTCACAACTTGCTCACTGGGAGAAAGACTACCTGGTTGGCATGGAACGGATGCGTAAGCTGGTCTGCGAATATTACGATGGGTTCAACTTCGGCCGCTTTGTTCGCCGCTTTCCGAACCACCGTGGTGATATTACCGACCTACTTATCGGCGACTTGTTCAAAGACAGTCTTGATGAAGTGTTTGAATCAATCGCCGCGATGAAATCTGAATCGGAAGCGATGGCGGAATAGTTTTCGCCATCAACGCTTATCGCAGGTGACGGTCTTAGCTTATCTTCAAGTTTCCGAGACCACCATCAACTCCGATCACTTGACCGGTGATCCAGTTGTTTTCTTTCGCCACCAACCAACACGCCAACGAGGCGATGTCGTCTGGCTTTCCTAGGCGACCGAGTGGGTGCATTGAACGCGAAGCATCGGCCGATTTAGACCGGGACCAGATGATTTCGGTTAACGGGGTTTCGACAAGCCCAGGGGCGACGGCGTTCACGCGAATCTGTTTCGCTGCGTAAGTCGCTGCGGCCGATTTAGTAAGCCCTTCTACTGCTCCCTTCGCTGCGGCGATTGCTTCGTGATTCGCCAAACCAATCCGGGACGCAGCGGACGAAAATAAGACAACGCTCCCTCCATGTTCTCGCATGGTTGTATTGGCAGCACGGACGCAGGCAAATGCCGTCGTCAAATTCAATGCCATCGTTTCGTCAAGTTCTCGCTGCGTTGTAATGTGAGCAGGCTTCAAGATCAGCGAACCAACACAGTTAATGATGGTATCGACACGCCCGAATGTCTCCTTGGCTTGTTTCGCGGCCCCATCCATTTGATCGAACTGAGTTGCGTCGACTACTAGAGAATCGGCATCCAACTCGTCGGCAAGTGCCTGAAGCTTTTCTTGACTACGTGAGACGAGCATCAACTGAGAACCGTTAGCTCGTAACTTACGTGCAATCGCGGAACCAATTCCGCCGGTCGCTCCGACGACGATCGCGACTGGAGATTCATCAGACATGATGAGAACCTTTCCGGGCAATATGACATTGTTTACTGCTGCCCAGAAAAACCGCACGCAGTTGGTCGCCTCAACTCGGAAAATGATTGGAATGGTTCCCTGTTCTGGTAGATTGGCGGTCCGAAAACCTCATGCTCTCCGTGTTAGGAACAGATTGATGAATGCTATTCGCTCGGTCTTGGTACTCACCTTTTTGTTGGCGGCATCCACTCCGCTATTCGCTGCGGATCGTCCGCCAAACGTTATCTTGGTGTTCATCGACGATAAGTAGAAGTCCGAAGCTGGATTAGATCAAGAAGTGCGGGAAAAATAGAGCTATTCAGGCCGAAATGTAGGGTTTGCAAATTGCGGTAGATATCGACAAATTCAGGTCTAATTTGGGCTATTAACTACACTTTGCTACACGGCGTTCTACTCTGCCCGCGTTCTTGAACGATTGAGAACCAGCCGCCCTGTACAAAAACGATGCCAATAGAAAACAGCGGCAATTTCCGAGCGAAATGATGACGAAACACGATTGCAAATGCCAAAGGAAAATGACAATTTCAGCCGAAAAGATCGAGCCAAAGAACAAATAGCACGTTAAATCCACGATCGGCGCGTACCATCCTCACAGGCCAAGATGGAATCGATTTTCTCAAGCCTAAGTCAAGCAGCACGCGAGTAGTGTTTTAGAATTCCGCCCAGTCGCGTCTTGCACTGGATATCAGCCATGCTGAGCGTGGCAACTTCATCGTCCTTCACCTCGCTCTCTGGCCTGTCGCGTCTCGACAACAGCACGTTGCCAATTCCTTGGTGCGGGCGCTCTTCATGGTAGTGTTCGACGTATTCACGGATGATCAGGTCGAAATGCGATTGTCCAAATACGATGAAATAATCGAGTGCTTCTTGCTTCAACGATTGAATCGAACGTTCGATAAACGCGTTCAGGTTGGGTGCCCGAGGTCCAACAGGTTTTACTTCGATACCACGATCTTTAAACACCGAATGGAATCTCTCGGAAAACGCTTTGTCCATGTCTCGCATGAGAATCGTGCAGGCCAGGCCCTCCGTTTTCACGTGTTCCAGAAACGCTCTGGCTTGCTGTTCAATCCACTTGCCACCAGTCGAAAAGGTGGACGGCGTTACGAAGACGCGACGCGTCGCCACGTTGATAAACGCCAAGGCAAAGACTTGTCTTCTGCCAGTCGGCGTCCAGATGCGTTTGCTGAAGAAGTCGCACTGCCAAAGCGTGTCCTGGTGTGCTTTCAGGAACTCCGACCAGGTTCCACGGCCACGTTTGGGGCCAGGGTCCAGTCCGTTCTCGATCAGGATATTCTTCACCGTCTGACGCGATACGTTCCCCAGGCCAAGCTTGCGAATCTCACCCAGGATGCGGCTGTACCCCCAGCCCGTTTCTTTGGCGACACGGATAACGAACTCGCGAATGATGACGGCGATACGTGGTCGGCCAGACTTCTTCGGCATGTCTTCGCCGTCCGCCTTCCGAACCCATCGCCGGAAAGTCGAATAGTCGACGATGGTGATCAATTGGCGAATGGCGGGCCCCAGCACACGTCCCAGTTTGAGAAGTCGTTCGCGTTCCTCCTGCCGCAGAAATATCTTCTGCTTGGGCACTCGTTGACGGAGCATTTCATTCTCGGCCTTGAGGAACTCGATCTGATGCCGAAGATCTTTTTCCACGGACCTTGCCAGGAGAAATAATAGCGGCTGGAAAATCTCGCGCACGGCTGCTAAAACCTAGGAAACGTCGGGATAAACAAGGTGTGGCATTCTTTTTGTACCCCGACGCCCCGCCTGAATAGTTTCAAAAGTTCTCGTGATTGCCAATCGAACACGTTTAATTGTTAAGAGTTAACGGCTAGGCAACCGGTAGCCGATATTCTCGGTTCGCGAAGGGTTCCGTTCGGGGTGCGAAGTCAACCCTCCGCAATTCAGAAAAGAGTTCGGTTCGCTCAAAGGTAGACCGAAAGGGACGCGGAATCGCTAAGTTCTTTCCCCGGTATCAGATAACGCAAAACCACCAACAGAGAACATTCACGAAGAGGGTTTTGTACGGGGAACTATGACCCCGAGTCATCCACTTAGCAAAATTCTTCTGACCCATTAGATCGTATGAGGAATGTCGGTTATCGTTGCGGAGTCGTTCTGACTCAGGACGGTTCGTCATTATGCACGAACGAAGACGGGTGCAAATCGCCGAGCCCTATCAGATTGGCAGCATCTGATTGCTATTCACCTCCTTCCCAAGCATGCCGCGACGTTGTTTCAAAACCGCCATGGAGGGCTAGTCCAAGGCAATAACATTCAAATAGAATCAATCGGGGTTTACACTAGTCTGGTTTCGCATAGACAAAAGACGCTTGATACTTTGGAGTCGTCCTTATGCGGCTTAAACAATCCGATTGAAAGACCGAGCAAGTTAGGCAGTTTCCGAATCCACTCCTTAGGTGGCAACCTGCTTCGGTCGGGTGAATTTGCATTTTTGAATTTAGAACCGAGAATACGCCATGATTCGACAGCGACCGCTCATTGTTATCGCGTTTGTTTTTCTTCTCGGGCTACAGGTACAATCCAATGCAACTGGGCAAGATCGGATTGCTCCCGCAGGTGTGGCAAAGCACTCGAACCCGAGCTATTCCATTACAACGATCCGTGATGCACACACGGACGCCAAGCCTGTGATTGTTGTTCAAAGCGAACTTGACAGGCTAATCGACGAAGACGGCGGAGGTGCGTGCCCGATCTCGGCCGCTCTGATTGCGATGCAGACCGTGAAGTTGATGGCGGGAGCGGCGTTGCATCCACATCCACACCGCTACGCACTTCAACTGTTCCAGGAACAACCTGAGTTGAAGGAAGGGCGAATTCCAAATGACCGTTTTGTCAATCTCCTGAAGAAGGTTTCGGCGGCAGGAGAAAAGCTTGACGTCGACGTTGAGACGGTTTCCGCCACGAATAGCAAGCACACGGACACCGGACCTTATTGGTCTCAAACCGACGGACCAGATTTGTCGGTTAATCCAGGTGAGTTAAAGGTTCTCTCGTACACGGTCACCACGGCGAACGGGGTTTGGCTTGGCCGCCATTTTGTTCTGCTGAAGAGTATGGAAGGTGAACAGGTTCGCGTCCTTGATCCTACTCGTCCCTTCAAAGATTACCAATACGGAATTCGGTTCCATGGCGACGATGCCGCTCCGAAGGCAATTGTCATCTTGGACAACCTATCGCGCAATGATGAGAACGAGCCGATCTATGAATTGAATACTGTCTTTACGATCAAGATCGTTGGTACGCGGGATTATATTAACAATTCGTCGGCGGCCTCAGTCGACCAGATTAAGACCGAAATCGACCTGCTCGCGAAAGAGCTTCAAGCTGAAAACAAGCTTACCTCGCCGAAAGAGTGGCGAAGTCGCGGTGCTAGGTTCGGATTGCCAGGATTGGACCTGCCCACAACGGTAGGGGGCAGTGACTGGTCCGCCGAACAAATGCTTGAGATCTTTCGTCACGCCGGGCGTTACAACCTAAATCTACGTGATGTTGTTGGTGGCGCTCACGGTAGACCGGCTATCAAGCTTGAATCTGAGTTTGCCCAAGCGGCCATACACGATCTGATTGGCGGCCGCGCTTACTTTGCGGTAGCTATCACGGAAGAAGGAGCAGGCACTCACACAAAGAATATTCAAAGTCGAGCAATCAGAGACGGCGATGGTTTCAGGCTCACAGGATCAAAGCTTTGGAACGCCCGGCTGCGACAAGCAACGCACGTGGTTCTTTACGTGCAGGCTGCCAACGACAGACCGGGCAAACAGACCGCGTTTCTTTTGCCGATCAATCACCCGGGTTTGGAGATTGTCGATCGGTATGCACATGGGCTTACAGGAAATTCATTTGGCGGACTCAATTTCGATCAGATGTATGTAGGCCCGGAGCACTTAATCGGCGAGGACGGCGACGGTGGTGATCTTTTTGAGGAGCATTTCCTCTACTGGCGATTGATGCAGTCGGCAGCGGCGATCGGATGTGGCGAACGAGCGTTGGAGGTCATGGCTGAGCGGATTCGAGAACGCGAAGCCTTTGGAGGTCCGATCGGACGGTTTACTCATCTTCAGGAACCCATCGGCGAGCAACTCACCAAGCTCCGCATGGCATTGGCTTTGTCTCGCGAGGCTGCACGCTACTTTGATCAGGGAAACTATGACGCCGCGGAGCCATTGGTTAATGGAATCAAAGCAGAGGGTGTCGAATTCGCACTGGAAGCTTGCGATGCTGCGATGCGTGCGCACGGTGCCCTTGGCTACAGCCGAGAGGTAGACCTGGGCGATCGAGTCCGCGACCTGATGGGGCTACGAATTGCTGATGGAACAACCGACGTCATGCGGATGACAGTCGTCCGAGATGCCTTCGGTCACGATCTCTGGCAAATGGCTATCGAAGACGGTGGAGATTGATCGCGATGAAGAAGAAAACCAGACATTCGAATAAATGATTTCACGAGTCTGTAGGTGCACGCGGCTGGTAACCGTGGCGTTTGGTTACGGCGATAAGAGCAGGCCGATCCAAACGAGAAGGCGAAAACGCCTCTGGCAGATGCTCGGCAGCAGGGGGCTCCAACGGCGGCCCCGCGGGTAATGAGTCGTTTTCGCTACGCTCAAACAACTCGTTACCCGCTTGGTTCTGTAGACCTTCTTGAGGATTGAAGCTATCTTCAGAGTTCATGACTCTCTCCTAATTAGGAGAGGTCATTCCCCTACTACTTTCAGCTCTAAACTGAGCAAAGATGTCGGTGAGGGGCACACTCGATCAAGCGCCACAAACGCTCTGACCAATTTTGATGGTTCGCAAACCCTTGCTGTGTATCGCCTTGCTTGACAACTCCATCAAGAACCAATAGAGGTATAAGCTTGCCAAAGGGAGCCCCTGTGCGATACTAGCGTTCACTTGAAAGCGATAGTCGACTCGATAACATTCTTAATCTTTTTCAGAGCCACGTCAGCAGATTATGCGCGATGTAAACTTCGTCGAGCTTCTGCGCAGAGCGTCCGCCTCACTTTCCTCCTCACAGCAGGTAATTTTCTTTACAAGTGAGAATCTCGAACGATTGCACGGTCATCTTTCAGGGCTTCCGCATTCGCAGGTGCCCGTTGAGAGACGCGTTATCAAACAATTGCCTCCAAAGCAGCTGAGTGAGTCATCATAAGAGTCAGGGGAGACGTAATATCATGTATCTCAAAGCAGTTCTTGTTCGCTTCTTCAAATCGTTCAACTTCGACTACCTTCGCAAGAACCATCCCGGGGCCAAGGCGTTGCCATGGGAGAACGTTGGCGAAGCGTGGTTTCCGTTCGTCCGTATTCCACTGGCAAGAGACATCACGACCATTGTCGGCGCAAACGAGTCTGGCAAGAGTCATTCTCTCGGTGCAATTAAGAAAGGACTTTCCGGCGAAAACATCTCTCGCAGGGATTTCTGTCGATACTCCCAGTTCTTTACAGTCGAAGAGGGAAATATGCGATGGCCGGACTTCGGCCTTCATTTCGCGGACCTCAGCCGAGAACAGCAGGACGAGCTTCGAACACTGATTGAAGTAAAAAGCGACAGCTCTTTAGATGAATTTATTCTTATTCGACGTGACAGAACCTCAATTGATATCTGGCTCAAGCAGCGTGATCAATACGTTCAATGCGATGTCAAGGACACGGCAGCATTCCTCAAAAGCGCATTGCTCCCGAAAGTCTTTGAAATTGACTCTAGCGTTGCGCTCCCAAGCAGTGTGCCTCTTTCATGGCTGAGAGGTGAGACGCGTTCCGCTTGGCGCCGAACCGAGCGAAATTCCCTTGTTGGAATAGTCGATGGCATTCTTTCGCATTTTTCATCCGAAGAAGCTGTCAAGTCCGGAGCTTCAGCCATTTCCAAGGCTATGGCAAAGTTTTCGCCTGATGATGAGGAGGCAGCGGCAGATGGAAAAGCGACCCGATCTCTTGAACTTGCACGGGACCTGTTGTTCAAGGTAGCCAAGATCGACAGAGCGGCAATAGCCGATCTTTCGAAAGCATTAGCTGAAGAAGACGAGGGCCTTGCCAATGGCTTGCTCCAGCAAATTAATCAACGCCTTGCCGCTGAATTGAATTTTCCGAAATGGTGGGTGCAGGACAGGGATTTCCGCCTCACGGTCTCTGCCCGCGACGATGACCTAGTCTTCACAATCAGCGACCGTACTCAAACGGAGTATTCCTTCGGCGAGCGCAGCAACGGCCTCAAATACTTTCTCAGTTACTACGTTCAGTATTTGGCACACGATCATCCTAGCGATGGCTGGGAGATGTTGCTCATGGATGAACCTGATGCGTATCTCTCAAGCCAGGGCCAGCAGGACCTTCTAAGAATCTTCGACGCATTTGCACATCCTGAAGAGGATGGATGCAGGCCAGTGCAGGTCGTTTACGTTACGCACTCCCCATTCCTGATCGACCGCAATCATGGTGAGCGTATACGCGTACTGGAGAAAGGCACGGACGATGAGGGTACGAGGGTTGTCAATGATGCGTCGAAGAATCATTACGAACCGCTCCGTTCATCATTCGGGTCGTTCGTCGGAGAGACTGCCTTCATCGGCAACTGCAATCTTATGGTTGAGGGATTAGCCGATCAGGTATTGCTCGCAGGGTGTTCAACTTATTTGCGGGCACTGGACGTTTCTAAGATCAATACCTTCGACCTGAATCGAATCACGATTGTTCCGGCAGGCTCTTCATCCCACATTCCGTATCTGGTTTATCTGGCTCGCGGGCGAGATATCGAACAGCCGTCCGTCATTGTTTTGCTCGATAGCGACAAATCGGGAAAGCAGGCGCAAAAAGACCTAAAAAGGGGCGGCGCAAAAGGCAAGCAAATCATAAAGCCCGAGTCCGTGCTCATGCTTGCTGACTTGGCAAGTGAGGTGAAACTGCCGGAAGGCAAAACCCTAATCGAGTCGGAAGACCTAATCCCTCCCGGTCTTTGTGCCATTGCGGTGCAGCGATTCCTCAAAAAGGTCTGTGGTGTATCAGCAACAGATGCCGCAAAGGTCACCCAGGATGCAATTGTTTCGGCATGGACCGCAGACCGACAGCACTACGACGCGATCAATCACGTCGTGCAGTCTGAAGTTGGGCCGGAATTTCACATCGACAAGATGGGGTTGGCCCGAGAAGTCGTTGAATTGATTCACCAGAACCACATTGCCCCGACTCCGATCATTCCTGAAGAGGATGCCAAAACCTTCCAGGCGAATTTTGCTGTCCTGATTCGGCGGCTCTCCGAAATGCAGAGACAGGCCGAACGTGGAACATCACAAGAGCGAATCTCTCGCAAAGTCGACCGCGTTATCAAATCGTTTCGCAGTGACCATCCAACGACTGCCAAGCGCGAGGAAGCCATTCTACTGCTTGAGGATGTTGAATCCGCTTTGGACGACAGCAGCGAAGCGGACACGGTTCGGCTTGAGCTTCAAAAGCTAAGACGCAGTTTCGATCTCAACGAACCGAAACCGGGTGCGGTCGAACGGTTCGCGGAGTTTTCTCAGGCGCTTGGCTGTGTGCGGTATTCTGCCCTAAACGCGGTTCAGCAGGAAACGGTTGACTTGTCGGCCGCAACAGAGCCAAAGCAGGCTGCAGTTGTCGAATCCAGTGCTCCCGCCCAAATAATCACGGATGGAAAAGGGCAACCGATTTCCACCGAAGCAACGATTTCACCAGGAATCCCGCCATCTGACAAAACGTGACGGCGGCATTATCCGAAGATACTAATGAGGAGAGCATGGGACCAAAGCACATACGATCACATTGGTAGCGATTTTCGAGGCACCGGTCAGATACAGCATTGCCTGGCGGATATCCAGGTGACGCTGAAGGCAGTCGGTGCCGAGATCAGCGGAGGCTCCGGATCGCGAGTGCGGGCTGCCCTGAACGGCATGCGGGTCATGCTTTACCGGCCGCACCTTCAAAAAGACACTGAGTCGTGAGCCGTTAAATCCATGCGACGGTTTGAGCGAGCCGAGAACATCGACCTAAACTGAGGGCATTTTGGCAATGCGGCAGTGTTTGCTTGAAGACTGGCACGATGGATTCGGTCACAACGACTGCCGCGGCGCCTGTCCAGCGTGTTAAGGAGGGCCTTTAATTCGCCGTCCAGAGAGCGGAAAAGTACGATTCGTCATGTCCACGCAAGGTATGGCTGTAACGTCTTCCGCAATCGGGCCGCCGCGATTGATACCCTATTTTACATGCGTTGGCGTCCGCTCCGCGTTCATGCCATCTTTTTGACGTGTTCAAACGTCGAGATCGGTGTTGCCATAGGTTCACATTCGACGAATGTTAGGTTGGTCTGGCTGAATACACCCATAATGTCCATCCAGGCCAATCGGCTTCGGTATTGCCAACGAGCAACATTTGAATTGCATACTGAAAATTTGGGCCGACTCGCACAATAAACGACGCGGCCATTCAGGTCGCGACAACCTGCCGCCGTTTCGAGACCGTGTCGACCTTCTAGTTGTGGATCTTACAAAGCACAATTTGGTCTGCCACTCCGGGCTTGGTGGCGTCTAAAACCATACCGCGCCGCAGTGTGACTGGGTGTCAAAAGCTTATCTCGTTCCGGCTGCGAATTTCCCTCTTGTGGAGGAGAGAGGAGACACCCCATGTCGGGGATGCTACAATCTACCGACTTGGTGGCTAGTGACCGTTTTTTGAGGACCGTTCGCGAAGCAACCGAAAGATGCAATTTTTTGACCCAATTTGCATAGCTGGGGCAGCGGAGACATATGTCCAGAGAGATCGTCCAGAAGTATGTATCGCTCCGGCGAAACCATTCTGCATGGCTGCTCCTTGCTTCGCCAAAAGGTCCACTTATTCTCGCCAGCCTCAAGAATCTAATCGAGTCGAATCCAGCCGGTGTAGATTTCGATGAGGCAGTGGAACGATTGGCTGCCGCCTTTGCAGAATATTCAAACGACTCCGAGTTTGATCTCGACAGCGACCACCCATTAGAGGCCAGAAGAGAGCTAAGGCAGTGGTTGAAACGTGGCCTGATTGTAGAACGCGGTGGCAAGATTCTGGCGACCGATGCCTTTCAGCGATCCTTAATGTTTCTTGAATCACTCGAGGATCACACGATGACATCAACGGCTTCGCGGTTGGCCACAGTCCAGCGTGCGATCGAAATTCTCGAGTCCCAACTGAGCAGGAGCCAAAGCGATAGGGAGAAGTCTCTTCAAGTTCGGATTGAATTGTTGAATCAAGAATTGAAAGCTGTTCAAGCTGGAAATTTTGAAGTCCTTGATGGATCGAAGGCGGAGGAAGGAATCCGAGAAGTGTATCAACTAGCAATCAGCCTACCAGCTGATTTTCGACGAGTTGAAGATTCCTATCGTGATGCAGATCGAATTCTCCGCCAAAGAATCATTAGCGAGAAGCAAAACCGCGGCGAGATTGTCGATGAACTACTTGATGGGCATGCGCAGTTGGTCCAAACCGTAGAAGGGCAAGTTTTCGAGAGTTTTTACGCCCAACTGGTCAAATCATCCGAGCTTCAAGAGATGAAATCTCGACTGCGGGCAATCCTTGAAAATGACAACACGGACCGTGCACTTGGCAGGAAACAGAAAGCTGAACTTCGCCAATTGGTTTCACGACTGGTACAGGAATCCGAACGCGTTATTCAGGCGCGAGCTCGAAGCGAAAGGGACGTGCGCGGTTTTCTCAAGTCTGGCCTCGCGGACGAGCAGATGCGTGTGGGGGCGCTCTTGCAGGAAATATTCCAGGTAGCGTTGGAGCTAGATTGGCAATCGCAAAAAATGCGACGATCGGCTAGTCCGCTACCACCACTTGCTATATCAATCGCAAACTTACCAGTGATTGAACGTCTTCTTCCGAAACAAGTCGGCGACGACTCTACAGATACGCTGGACTTAGAAGTTAACGAAGCTGATCCAAACGCGATGGATGACGAGTTTTGGAAGGCATATCATGCGTTAAATCGAACGGAGCTATTCCGCCAAACACTTGAGTATCTACAGCAGCTCCCAAATTCACCAACGATTGGTGATTTAGCCCTGTCCCTTCCACCTACACATGATCTCGAAACTCTGGCGTTTTGGCTTGCGATGGCAAGGCAAGCCGGGATACCACCCGAAGATGCGACGGAAACCATCGATTTAGTTGACGACAAAAATGAAGGGACTCGGTTCCAGGTTCCTACTGTGAAGGTCAATTACGAGGCAGTGAAGAATCTAAAGGTGGAGAGTCTCGAGTGACGAACATTTTTGACCAAATGGCATCGGAAGAGGGCCCAGGTGATCCAACTGTCGAACACGCACTTGTCACCGACGATACGCCTGCGCAACATTCAGCCAGTGTTGAGGATGTTGGACAAACATCTCCTGATATTAAGGCGGTCGTGCAGGAGTTACTCAAGCATGGATATGTTGAAGAGACGAATCGGCAAGAACTATTTCGCCGCATTATTATCCATCAACAGTCAATGAGCAAAGCATTGGAGCCACTCGATCTTACAGTGCGGATTGACTCCCATCGCGGCGTAGCTTTCTTGGTAATTGCCCCCAAATCGTCCTTGACTAGGCCGTCTGAGGTCGAATCTGATGAAGACAGCTGGAGTCATCCACTCGTAAGAAAACAGCGACTTACTCTGGAGCAGTCCTTGCTGGTAGCCGTCTTGCGGCAAGCATTTGTGATGCACGAACAGGAGTCTGGTGTCGGGCAGTCGCCAGCAAAGATTGCGGTCGATGAATTGCTCCCGAACTTCTTGGCCTATTTCGGCGAGTCGGGAAGTGACTCCAGGGACGAGAATCGGCTCCTCCAGTTGCTCGATCAACTCAAGGCTCACGGGATCGTTTCGGAGGTTGACAAGAAACATGAAGTCACGATCCGGCCGCTCATCGCTCACTTGGCAAGCCCGGAATCGCTGAAACAATTGCTCAGTATTTTGAAAGATAAAAAGCAGCCAACGAGTGACGCTGATATACCCGATGGCAGTGTGGAGAGTGCATGATGCTAGAGCGTCCTAATTCTCAACCTGCAACGTCTCGCAACGAACAACAGAATCTCTTCGCGGACGAAAGCGATTTTGACCATGTAACTAATACGGGACCAGAGTCTTCATACCTGTTGAGTCAGCTGGAAGTCTACAATTGGGGACCGTTTCGGGGTATTCATAGGGCGCAATTTGACCCTGCCGGAACTGCCATCATTGGTCCAACCGGCAGCGGAAAAACGACTCTCGTCGACGCTCTCATGACGCTATTGGTTGCATCGCCACGCTACAACCTAGCATCCACTGGAGGGCATGAGAGTGACCGGACGTTAATCGAGTATGTGCGTGGTGTGCTTGGCGGCGACGGAGCTGAGGGGAGGCAAGAAGTCGCGCGTCCTGGAAAAACGATGAGCGGTATTTGCGCGACGTACATCAGTGGCGAACAAGTACTTCGGTTGGCGGCGCTGTTTTGGACGGAAGGCAGTGGCAACTCTGCTGAGGATCTGAAGCGAAGGTGGGTGTTCTCTCTCGCGCAAGATCACACCTTTGAGAAGTGGCTTCGTATGCTTAACGACGACGGAGTCCGCCATCTTCTAAAAATAGGCCGCGAGACGGCTGGTCTACGATTCTTTGAGAGCAAGCGATCCTACTTGGAACGCGCCCGAAAATTCTTCGATGTTGGCGAGAACGCATTCACGCTTCTCAACCGTGCGGCTGGATTGAAACAGCTCAATAGCATTGATGAGATTTTTCGAGAGTTGGTTCTCGATGACAAATCTGCTTTTGATCGCGCTATCGAGGTTGCTGCCGAGTTTGACAACCTTGCAGCAATCCACGCGGAGCTGGAATTAGCAAAACAACAACAAGAGTCACTCGTGCCGGTATTCAACGAATACAACAGTCTAAAACAAGCCCTCACCAAAACCAACGATTGTCGACTTCTCAAACGCACCCTTCCAGTTTGGTTCGCATGCTATGCTGACCGCCAATGGGGTGAAAAAGTCGATCAACTCGGGACACTTCTTCAGTCATCCAAGAACGAGCTTGAAAAACTCTGCAAGACAGAAGTAGAACACGGCCTTTTTGTTGATACTCTTCGCGAGAAGTATTTGTTGCTAGGTGGGAATGTTATCGGTGAGTTAGAAAACACGATTGCCATTCAAACGCAAGTTCGCGATACACGCCGACAAAGTGCTGACCAGTATCGCCAGCTGATTGGACGACTTCAACTCGCAGACGACTTGACTCTTGAGACATTTAATTCAAATCAACAAGCCCTTAAAGAGCGTTTTGAATGCGAGTCAGTTGCGAAAGAGGAACTCTATGATCTCGTATTAAAGGCAGATTCGTTTTTGCGCCAAAAAGAATCCATCGCAAGAGAAATTGAACAAACTCTGGTCAAAGTGAGACAAAGGCCTGGCTCCAACATTCCACCTAAGTACCAGGAATTTAGAACGGAGCTATCAAACCAACTGTCACTAGCTGATAATGAATTGCCTTACCTCGCCGAACTTGTTGAAGTTAGCTCTACTGAAACCATTTGGCGCGGTGCTATCGAGCGAGCAATCGGTTCAGAGAGATTGCGCATCCTTGTTCCTCGATCACATATGAGACAGGCATTGGAGTGGGTGAATCACCGCGACAATAGGTTGCACGTACGGCTTTTGGATGCCGATGCTCCCGCTCGCAGTGGTCGTCTCAATATCTTTGAAGATGGCTTTGTTCGGAAACTCAATTTTAAAACTCATCCTCTTTCGGAAGCGGCAAGACAGCTTCTCTCTGAACGTGACTTGCACTGCGTCAGTTCGGCGAAGGATTTGCAGAATGTCGAACATGGCCTGACCAAGGAGGGTATGATGTCTGGTCGCCGTGGGAAATTCGAGAAACAGGATCAACGTAGCTTGAGCCAAGACTGGATGACAGGCTTCGACAATAAAGATCAGCTTGTGTCCCTCGCAGGCCAACTTCAATCTGCCGCATTGGAAGTGGCGTCAGCCAAGCAGGATTATGAAGGGAAGAAGCAAAAACTCAAAGCTGCAGATGAGCTTTTGAGAATGATCGATGTGCTCCTTCAACTTGACTTCACTTCTGTAGATTTGCCCAGCGCAGCGGCTGCCTTAGCGAAAAGCGTTGATCGACTGGCACTACTAAGGGCACCAGATTCCGACGTTATCTTGGCAAAAGTAGAGTTCGACAAAGAGAACAAGCAACTTGCTTCGATTCAAAAGTCAATTAATGAACTCAGGCTGAGGATCAATCGGGATGAATCGCAATACGAACATGCAAAGCGGGAACAGGTGAAGGCTCGAGCTCGGATTGGTTCAGCTGCTGAGGAGGTCGACCTAGAACTAGCGGAACGAAAGATAAGACTGTCCCCTAATGTTTTGGTTGAGGACTTATACGACGAAGAACGTAAGTGGGCAAAGATTGTCGAAGAAAAGCTGCTAAAGCATGTCGACCGAGAAAAAGAAATTGAGAAGCAGCTCGTGCGTCGTATGGGGATAGCAAAGCATATCGATAGCGGTAGCTTAGCGGATGTCGGCACGGAAGTCGATGACGTCCCGCAATACCTTGAACGCCTTAGGGTCTTGAATGAGGAAGCTTTGCCTGAAAAGCGCGCGCGATTCTTGGAGTACTTGAATCGTTCCTCGGACCAAGGAGTAACGCAACTTCTGGCGAGCATCGATGAAGAGGTAGATGCAATTGAACAGCGAATAAGCGAGCTGAATCATACGTTGGTAAAGGTCGACTTTCGCGAGGGGCGTTATCTTCAACTACAGCCGCAGAGGATCAAGGACGAGCGACTGCGGGCTCTTAATATCGCCATGCAGAAGGTGCGGAGTGCAGCACTAAAGGACGACAATGGAGAGAGTCATTTTCGAGCGCTACAGGGCATGGTAGCAATCCTTCGAGAAGCGGGAGAGAATCGCCGACTCCAAGGATCTAAGGCGCTGCTTGATCCGCGATTCCGCCTGCAATTTTTCGTTGTTGAGGTCGACCGCAAAAGCGGAGATCGTTCACCGCCGCGAACTGGTTCACAAAGCGGAAGTGGAGGCGAGAAGGAGCTCATGGCAAGTCATATTCTCACAGCGTCACTGAGCTATGCGTTGTGTCCGGCGGGCGCGTCGCGCCCGCTTTACGGCACTGTGATTCTGGATGAAGCGTTTTCCAAGAGTTCACCGTCAGCAGCCAGTCGCATTATCGAGGCGCTCCGTATTTTCAGCCTGCATCCAATCTTCGTAACTCCGAACAAAGAAATTGGTTTGTTAAAGCAGCATACGCGGAAGGTTATTTGCGTGCAGCGTCCAAATAAAGATGCAAGCCTGACCTCCATCTCGTGGGAGAAACTTGAGCAGCTGGCACGAACACAATGAAATCTCCAGGGGAACTGAGGGTTGTAGCACGGCGACAATGGGAGAACCCAACCTTACGGGAGTCGCGGCTTCTGGGCGGAGCGTCTGCATGGCCATTGCGTTTCTCTATTGGACGACCTTCGCCACGAAAACTCAGTGGTGCTCTTGATGACGTTAAACAGCACATCGAAGCGTGGCGGCAAGTACGAATTGGTCAGGTCGTGTGGGAGCCGACTCAGTATCGCGCAGCGTCGACACCAGTCGATATCCCAGTCACATGGCAGTTCTCAAAACCGAGTGAGTGGATCGAAGCGGCTGGCGAATACTCGGTGCGTCAAGAGTTCCAATCGATGGCGACTCTCGTTAAGCAAACTGCTACTGAATTCCATTCGCTTTTTGTCCGTAGAAGATCGCTCTGGTTGGGTAAACCGCTTGACGAAGTCTTACAAGCATCGAGCCTCGCGATGGCGATCTCACCAGGCTGCGCTCAAGGCCAGCCGTTGCGAACGATCTCACTGGCAGGTATTGACACCAAATTCTTCGAACGCAATTCTAGGCTAGTCACCGCGTTGCTGGATGTCCGATTTGACGGTGAGGTTAGCCGTATTGGATTAGAGAGCTTCCTCGGAGCATTTCGAGAAGGTGATCGTTGGTTGTTAGTCGTGGATCTGGACGGCTCGCTTCTTCCGTTCAGAAAGATGCGTGTGCGTGCTTCTGAGTTGAAGGAAGTTGGTCTTCCCGGAAGTTGCCTGCTCGTCATTGAAAATGAATCTTGTCAACATCACCTTCCTGAAGCAAAGGATACTATTGCAGTATTGGGCGCTGGATTCGACTTGAGCTGGACAGAGGGGCGGTGGCTGGTCACCAAAAAGGTTGCCTATTGGGGTGACATCGATAGTTGGGGACTACAGTTCTTGGCGAAGGCACGGACAGCGATTCCACATCTAGAACCCCTCCTGATGACGATGCAAGACTTTGATGAGTTTAAACAATCAGCAGTGTGCGAACCCGTCGTGGCTGGCACCAGAGTTCCTGACGGTCTTTCGGACGTAGAGCAGGAGCTATACGTTCGTTTGCTTGGCGAAAGGCAAGGAAGACTCGAGCAGGAGTTTCTGCCATTAAACAAAGTAAAACAGCGAATTACGGACTGGCTGACTCGCACGAGTTGAAAACTCGATTACACAGCAAACTGTTGCGTCATCGCCCTCGATAATCGAGTGGGAACTGGTTGAACCGGTTTCAGCGGGGATCGTAATAGGCTGGCTGGCGGTGTGATTGGCGTTGCTGATCCGCTCGGCTCGATTCCGATGGAGAAGGCCGGAGATCGCCGCCGGTTGTTGTCAGATGGAACACGTTTCGATACATTTCGCAAAGCTAAGGACCGTTTTTAGGTTGGTTGCAGGCTTGCACGGACTTCGGTCTCGCGTTGAATGCCATTGCAAAACGGCGAGAAGAGGGGAAAATTCTTGGAACTAGACAGCATGGTGACTGTAGTTGGCACCGTTGTGACTTTGGCTGGAACTGCCGTCACGATTTGGCAAGCAACTCAAGCTAGGACCTATCGAAACCAGCTCAAGTCAGACATCCGAAAGTTCGGTCTCACAACAGTAATTGAACGGCTGAAGCGAGCCCAAGATGAGATTAGGCGTCTTCCTACTTCCAATAAGAACAAGGCTCGTGGTGTGCGCCCCCAGGAGCTTATTCAGAAGATTCGCGAACATTTTGATCATGCACTTGGAACCATCGATGCAGGTGGACCTGATGCAAGTCTCCGATCACTTCTGACAGGTGGACAAACCAAACTAAACTCTTACGAAGTTTCGTGGAATGCTGGGGACCCCGCTGCCGAAGACGTTCACGAGCTTCAGGCAAAGATGCAAGATGCGGTGTCAGAGTTGAACGCAATTATTTACCAATTGGAGGGTAAGGCATGAACAATGAAGAGATCACCAGGGAGCTTGAAAAGCTAAAGTTTCAAGTCCGCACTATTGGGGAAACCATCGATACTCGAAAGCACCCGGTAGAATCGCTCATATTGTCACTTGACTGGGATGAAGGAGAGATCGATCTTGCCCACGACATTTTTGAAAAATATGACAACAAACTTGAAGAGGGTGAATCCGTCAAATGGAACGAGTTTGAACACGAATTGAAAGATGCACTAAAAATTCACTACCAAACCGTCAAATCGATCGTATTAGCGTTCTATGATAATGATCAATGGACGAGCGTTTGTTATGGATATGCAATGAGCTTTGAACCGACCACCCCCGTGGAATTTCATAGAATCACTCGAAAACTTGGTGACTGACGCTGCCCCCTTGCGTGCTGTTGTCGCATGGAATGTCGAGAGCTTGGACTTGTGATTTGGTGAGTTACTTAATCGGACGATTCCTATATCAGAGAATAGTTCAGCAGCCGTTACACCAGCATGTCGTGGCTGGCACTCTCGGTGGCAGAACGCCTAAGTTTGTCATAGATGTGGGTCGTGGTGATCCGAGCAGATCCGGCACCTTTCGGGCAACAGCGGTGCGATCAACCAGTCTGCGTTCTATAAATTGAAACGTAGGCTTTTCTTATTTCCGCTCGACAAGATGAAGTACTAGTCGACGGATAAAGTGGGTTCATTCTTCAACCTCGATTTTCCGCTGTAATCTATATCTGCGTTCGCGATCAAGAAATGCCTGTTCTCCTCCTTCTAGAATCTCGCATACGGCTTTCCTGATGCTGGGATTTTCGATCGCCCCGCATCGGTAGGTAACATTGGGCAATCCGCCATCGACATTTGTCTCTGATGCAGCGACGATTACTTGATCGGCATCAGTATTAACAACTAGATTCGCATTGTGGGTAACAATAATGACCTGTCGTCTCTTCCTTGCTTCTCTGAAATGAGGGACCAATTCCTCAAAGACGGACTTGGGATCAAGATTCTCTTCAGGCTGATCGATTATAAGAGGGCGTCGATCTTGTGCATCAATTACAAGGTACAAAAGCAGCAAGACGATTCCGCGAGTACCCGGTGAAAGCTGTTCAATGGCAACTCCGTCATATGTAATGCTGTATTGCATTTCGATATGTTCAGTGCTGTAAAACCAAGTTGCAACCTGCTGAATCCATGCTGGTCGCTTGCTTGGGGTAATTGTTGTGGGCATCGCCTTAAGCACTTCAGGGTAAGTCGTTCTGATGAATTCTTGCATGGCCGCACCGACATCTTCTGCCGTTCCGGCTTGCCATGCGGGCAACAACAACTTCTCGACATGTTTCTGCAATGCCCCATGACCGCGAAGTTCTGACTCTTTGCGAAGATCGAGAAGCTGCTCACCAGCGTTTATCCATTTGCTAACATCTATGTCGCGAGAGACGGAGAGCCGTAGCCTTTTCAGAGACCCTGTCGCGTCCTTAAGCGTTAACTGAAGTGGCGCATACAAGTCTTCTAGAATCTGTTTCTCATCGAGAAACGATTGAAATACTTCGACGTATAACTCCCGTCGTCGTTCCACAAGATTCACTCGTCGAGCTTCGGCACCTTTGGCATCTGCTAGTTCGAGTACAGATTTCTCCTGCTGCTTCTCATCGGCAGCTACCTGCTGTTGAAGTTGGTTGTAGCGTTGTTGTTTTCGTGCATCCAACCCGACTTGCTCCTTGGCCTTGTCGCGTGCCGTTCTCAGGATATTCATTGGCCATTTTTCATACGGTACAGTGGAAAGGTCGGGTGCCGTCCCATCTCCGTTTAGAATAGATTGGATATGCTTCCCGATAGTGGCCGCTCTCTCATTCAGAATCGAATCGACATCGCCCTTGAACACCATTTCAAAGCCAATCCAATCCTCGGCTGATAGACCGGTCTCCGAGAAGGAAATCATTAGAGTATTCAGTTCTTGCGGAGCGATTTTCTTTCTGGTGTTGTCCACTTCTCGATAGAGGTCTTGTACTCGAAGCTTTGAGCGATTCAGTTTCTCTACCTCAAGGTTCATCTTTAATAGGGCTGCTTCAAGTCTTGCAAGCGTCTTTGCATGCTCTTCTTTGTCAGTGGGGATCAAGGTAGCCATTTCGCCTTTGAATTTCGCAATTCTCGCCAATCTCTCTTTTTGCTCTCTTTCGATAGTGGGAATTCTGGCATGAAGTAACTCCTCGGCGTTGACTTGGCCGGACGTGTTTTCGATGGATTCTTGGGCAACTTCCCGATTCCTGCGAACTGGCTTCAAGTAGACTTCCGCAAGCTCTTCAAAGGAGCCCGCATCGCACCGATCTGCTGGCTCAGTTGCATCAAATACGACGCGTTCAATTTCCTTTCTAAGTTCTATTGCCAATCCCTCAGCAGAACAAAGTTGCTCGACGAATTGCTGAGACAAATATCGCACTGATTCTTCACCAGCATCTCTCAGGCGTAGATTCATCCATCGCGGAACACTTGTCCCGTCGCCCCAGAAGGTATGAATCTCCGCTTCGTTTAGGTAATTGACCGGATTGGATGCACGATGAATAAAAGATGTCGGCAAATCGAGTGGGGAGGTGACATTCGATCCTATGGCAAGAATGTCCGCTAGTGCAGTCTTTCCTGATCCACGGGAACCAATTATTGCCACGAGGCCATTATTAAACGGAATCGAATCATTCTTTATCCACGGTGTTTTCTTCGTGGATAGGCGTTCGATACACTGACTTGCATCATGGCGTGTAGGAGCATGTTCCCCAATCCAAACTCTAGCTTCAGGCTCCAATAGTGCTTGTCTAAGAGTCTCAAATGATGGATCTCCTTTGATCCAGCAATATCTATTGTCATCTGGCTTGCAAGTCTTTGCGACCGAGTGAGCATCGCATCCGTGCAAGCATGGCTTAACGCCACCATAAACCGACGTCAACTTTAGAACATCTGCGGCGGTGCTCTTCCCAAGCCAAAACTCACGGGTCTTTGCATTCGACGAGAATATCACATTTGCAAAACCCTCAATCTCTTGTCGCAAAGCCGAAAACGATGCATCTGCCTGGAGGCCAGCAGTGCCATCATTGCTGCTTGCTGCGACACCAATTACGCAGTTATCTAACACCCACTTATCACCCCTAAAGAGCTTTCTCAGGTCTTCAAGAGTGACCTTGAATTGATTGGCACCCTCGCGACGTGCGGCCATATTATCTGTCAGAAGGCCATTATGAGCGCGACCAAGCCGCTCAAAGTCCGAAGGAGTACAGCGATACGGGCTGCCTTGGTACTCGAATGCAAGACTTAGTAATGCCCCTTCGATACGTTCGATGTGGCTGGGGTCATCGGGACTAAAGAGCAGATGGAGGTTAATTCCCTTTCGCTTGTCAGTTTCGATGGTCAATCGAAATTCGACATTTGGAAACATGAACTGGACATTTTTAAGTCTTCCAGCATTTTTGTAGTTCCAAACGGCTTTGTATGTATCGATACAAAGATAATCGGTTACTCCTAAAACCTCGACTGCTGGCATAGCCTTTTCAATGGCATTCAGATATCCCTCCCAGTCGCCAGCAAATTGATCGTTTAGTAGTGTGCCGGGTGCATGTAAATGTGGATTCCAACGACGCCAATGCGAACCGCTTTGAAAAGACTCTATATTAATTACGCTCATGTTGCTGCCATTCAAAAGGTACGAGTCTCGTGCAACAAACGAAATTACTATCGGCGTTTGCATTGCACTGTTCGAAGTACATCCGAACAGCATTGGAGATAGACTATTTCATAACGGAATTGAACTCAACTGACCGTTGCGCCTAGCGAGAAAATGCTTATCGCATCGTAATGCCAAAGGGCAGCCTTCTCTTAAGTGTGGCCAACTAATACGCTGCCTAGAACTGCTCCGAATATCTCCGATCCCATGCGAGATAATGCTCCCGGCAAATCTCGACCGAATTGCCCATCAGCTCCGAGAGCATCTCAACGCTAATCGGCTTTTTTGTCCAATAATCGAAAACGAAAGATCATTTTTCAATAAGGCAAAGTTGAAATAAACTTAGTCGTGGACACAACCATCTTGGATTCCACTTTCAAAGTGAATTCCGCAACTCATTTCCATTTCTGAGGTTACGCGTTCCAATTCCGGTACAGAGATTTAGGAATCGCCCCTGAACAACCCTTTGAGTCGTGATTGGAGACGATTTTTGCCTCGTAAACGAAAACCTCGATCTCCCATTTATCTCATTGGGCAAAGCCTCAACAGGGAGGTCGATCCAAACCTCAATTGGTAATTAAAACCCTCGCGAAGTTCGGAAATGGACCGTAGATGTGTCCTGTAACATCCATCCGACGAGCCTATCTGGCGCGTGGCCAATTCGACAGATCCTCTCAGCGAGCGCAGCTAAGAAGCCACCTACAAAAAGTATTCGTTTCAGTTCCAATCGTCGGACCCGCAGGGCCGACGTTGAAGACTCCGGCTGCCGAGCAAATGCAAGAGGCGTTTCCACCTGTGTCGGATGAAAAGTATCAGTCTCCTTGGCCTCGTCCTCTCCCTAAAGAACGGATCTCCGAGTTGCCAGATTCACTGTCGTGGGGCAAAGAGGCTCCACTTCCGGTTGTCAGGACCAAGCGACGTGCCACCTTCGCTCCCGGTGTTGATCGCCCTCAGACGCCCATCTTGCCACAGTAGAAGCTTCTGCTGCTGGATACCTTGCAGCGGAACGGGCGGTCTGATCAACTAGCCTAGAGGCTCGAAGAAAGGAAGCAGACTACCTGGGCTGACCAATCGGACGATTCTGATGCTCAAGCAGGCACACCCTGACTAGGGCTGCGAACGGATCGGCGACATGCTGGTTCGCGGCCCGGCATGAACATCTATTTTCAGACGGCCAACTTATCAGAGCCTAGTTCTTTGCCATTCGCCGCCGATCCGGCTTTGGCATTCCCACGGCGCGAACGGAAATCCGGTGCTGCCTCGCCATTATCGGCAGCGAACTTGGCGAGTGCCATTTTTAGGCCGCGAGGCGTGTATTCGAGTTTTGCCGCGACATCTGTAACCAACATACCTTCGGCGAGCATCTTTTTTGCTCGCAAGAGCTTCAATTGTCGTCGATCCGCGGCGGTCGGAACCGGCAAGCCTCGCTTTTCATGCCACCATTTAATCGCTTTGGCAACGGTGGCGTCCGAAACTCCTAAAGCCCTGCCAATTTCCAAGTTGGATTGCCCTGCTATCATGAGTTCATGCACCTGGTTGGCGATTTCCTTGTACGAGGGGACTTTAATTTGCTTAGATTCTAACTGTTTTCGGCGTCGCTTATTATTGGGACGCGGCAAGCCGCGTTTATCGTGCCAATGTTGGATTAGCTTGGTAACGTACGCTGGAGAGCAGCCCATTTGCTGGGCGATCGCATTAAGAAGAAGTCCATCATCCCAGAGTCGTTTCGCCGTTTCCGATTGCTCGTCGAGCGGGTCAACCTTTTTGAAGTCGATCGTCACTTCCTGAACGGTGTTCGAGTCCGCACAACAAACTCCGGTCAATTCCTTGACAACAAAACCAGCGACATCAATCCGCAATCGGCCCTGCAGCCAACCCTTCGCTTTACTACGTTCCCCCATCTGATGCACTTCAACTTTACCCAGAATTATGCCTTCCATCGATAGGCGCATCTTACGAAGCAAGGATTCGTCCTTGGATGTTAGCCCCTGTTGTATCAATTCTCTTGTTGCGTCCAGGAACTCGGCAACCTGTTCACGGCTCGGCGTCGGAGGTGGTGACTGCTGTGCGGCCTCGATGGAACTGAGACGGACGAGTACGTCATTTTGTTGTCGGCGAAGATCCTTGAGGATCAGCATGGTCTGACGCTGTTCATCCTCAGAAACCCCAGGGTTGCGACGATTGAAGTCGATGGTGGCCTTGAGCTCGGCCGCCCGTTTTTTCAGAGCCTGCAGAATATAGGGGTCCTCTTTTTGCAATTCTGCGGAACGACGTTCGCATTCCTCGACTACCGAATCAATAAGTTCTTCCGACGGTCGGATCCAATCGATAAGGTGATCGCACGTCAATCGCAGAGCCAGTTTCCGATTCAAGTGAGTAAAGATCGGTCGACTATTTGATTCGATGTAGCGGCAGCACGGACACAGCAACATGCGACCATTTGCCCCCCCGGCTGCAAGTCGGCGACCGTGCTCTGGACAGACAAACATACCTTGCAAAAGGCGAGGTCCTTTATCACGGTCTCCTGTCGTAGGTTTTCGCCCCGACTTGCTTGTTTCGGCAGCAAGCAGCGTTTGAGCGGCATACCAGCACTCATCCGGAATGATCTGTAGATCGTCGAAATGGGCTTCCCTCAATGGGGCTTGCCGGGGAATTTGAGCAGCATAATCCTTCTTGCTCTTCCACTTGGTCTCCGTCGCCCCATAAGCCCACCAGCCGCGATATAGGGGATTGGATAGGTGCTTTCGCACCAAAGCATGCGTCCAAAGGCCGGTAATTGAATTCTCCGGGGCAGGGGCGTTCTCGTCTGCGTTGAGCTTCCTTGCAATCTCCGCAATACTGATCCGATCGACCACATACCAGTAAAAGATCCGAACTATCCATTGAGCGGATTCAGGATCAATGACGATCCTTCGCCGAGGACGCTGCCGCCGCGTCAACTCACCTTCAACGATTTCACCGGTGTAGCCTAGGGAAAGGGTCGTATGGACCATCTGCCTGTCGAACAGCCCTTCGTGTGATGCATTAATATGCGCCCCGTATACGCGGACTTGCGCCTCATCAATGTTGGCCAACGCCTGTAAGGTCGTTCGCCAGTTATCCCCGTCGGCGGTGTCGATATGCGATTTGACGAAGATTCCACGAATGCCTTGCTCGACCAAATCCTCTTCAACAAACTGCAAGCACTTGTAGGCTCGTCGGTAGAGTCGGGACGTGGTGAAGACCATGAGCGTTTGGATGTTTCCCGCTTCTAACATCTTCCTGAGAGCCATGAGGCCAGGTCGCCGATCTTGAAAGCCGCGAACTGCAAGGTCGAAGAAAACGTACTCGCGCGGAATATAGATGTCCAACCGTACGGCATCCTGGAGGATCGATCGGAGTTGATCTGCGATTGAATCTTGAAATCTCGTCGAGAAGCGAGCGTAGGCTGCGCCGATACTATCGGCACCTTCTTGCGAGATTCTCGTGTAATAGTCCTCCAGCAGGGAGTCGATCTCTTTGACCGTCTTTGCATGGAACTGATCCTGTTGACGACGAATCTCCTCCTTCGTGCGTTTCACTTTCTTCCGCTTTGCCGGAGCCGTCTTCCCCTTGACGGTAGTTGCAACGGCTTTTTCGCTGAAATCATGGAGCAGTTTCTCAAGCTTGGCCGCCACCAAATTGGGCTGCATGTCTAGCTTCCCGTGAATCATGGAGATGCACGGCTTGCCACAGAATGCTAGCAGGCGACCACCAGGCCGCGGCTTCGCAAGCCGTAGCCGAAGTCTAGAAACGAATTGTCGCGTAACGGTCGCCTGACGCGACAATTCTCCAATACGAGAACTTCCTTAATGATCAACATGAACACTAGACGCCGTGAAGCGTATTGGCCTACTCCCACATTCAAGAAGGTTTCGGCTAGTCCTCAACCGTTGCGGACAAAGCTTCAAACCATCAAGCAGGCCACGTAGGTAAATGTCGATGGGGATGCGTCGCTTCATTCTCGCATTGAGGAGCTACTGGATCTGGATCCTGGATCAGGACAGAAAGAGACAAGAGCAAATGGGGATTGCGGGGCGAAAGCAAGAAGAGGGAATTACAGAGTTTAGAGTTGGAAAATGCGAGTAGAAACGCCTTTACGGGTGATCGCAGGAATCCGATCGACCGGTAGCTCTTAGCTGTATACCCGAGTAAGTCCAATGTCCATCAGTCCTTCACATGCAATTTGCTTTTGCGGAAGAGAACGTCAGCGATACCTTGGTCGCATTATCTTGCTACAAAACACTAAAGTAAAGGAACGAACTGACGGGTGACGTTCCTTGCTATATTCGCCAATAGGATGCCAGCACATAACAGAGCGGTGGGACAACACATTGCCGCTATCGTTGATCAATTATCGAGTTCCGCGACAAGCGACTTCATCTTTTCGATACGCTGCACGAGGTCCTTTTTTGATTCGCTAGCTGCGGCTTTAGAAAACTGTTGAAACTCACTTACCAACTGGCGTACTTCTTCCTTATTCGATGAGCGTATCGATTTGGAGGCCAGTTCCGCTGACTCGGCAAGCTCCTCTGACGCTGCGGCAAGTTCCTGGGGATGGGCAGTCTTCACGGCACCTTCCAGCGAGGCAACATAGCTGGAGAACGTCTCCGCCGTGGAAGGACCGGTGTCCTCCGGCGTGTTACTGCAACCAAAAGAGGCCGCCAACAAGACGATGGAAAGTGCGATACAAGCGTGGTGGTTGAAAGTCTTAAGCATTGAAAGGTGTCCTACGAAGAATCGTCCGCAGATGGGGAGCGGGGGTAAGGAGCACACTGCGAGTCGAGAATTCCCATACTCGCAGCGTGCGTGCCCCTTTAATCAATACTATTCCGAGATGACCATGCCGTCGGCAATCATGCCCAGGCGCTGAAACACGCCAAGCTCGTCGGTGACGGCTTGCTGGTCTGACCAGGTATTGCAGAACCACTCCGGACAGTTTCCTCGATCGGAATTGATCGTCTCGGGAACGAAATGGACTGAGGCATCGGCATAGACAAAGTTTGCTCCGCCAGGGTGCAATGATCGGAAGCCACCACGTGACTCCGGACCGTTCAGGGTAAAGGAAACACCGCCAGAAACGTTCTGCACACCATCGGTAGAGCTGCCTTGTCCGGCGCGTCCCGGACCAGCCCACACTGCGGCTCGACCGTTTAGGCGATAACTTCTTTCCCCCACCGCAATGGTGTTGCTTGTTCCATCGACGATGTCGCGAAAAGAACGGCCATCGTTGCCAATAAATAGCCCCAGCCCAGCTGGATGTTTCGTTTTCGTTGTCCCTTGAGCACTTGAGAAGCCAACGCAAGCGATGTAGTTGGACAGGGGAACCTCTAGCGTGTTGATGTGTTTCGTATCGTTCAGTGGCGGGCCAGTGTCGGATGGGCAAAGAGCGATATCGATGGTCGTCATTAACGCCAGATCTTGAGCGGTTGGTGAAGACGCACTGTACTCGGTCTTTACCTGCTGAAGCGTTTTCGAGGTTACGTTCAGTGCATCGTGAAGGTTGGATTGTTCCATGAATGGAAGAATGAGTGCGTTCCAACCCCATGCCGAGTCATTGGTATTGCTATGGACCAACCAGCCTGGGGGCATCGTTCCGTATGTGTCGTGGTAATTATGAAGGGCTAAACCCATCTGCTTGAGATGATTCGTACAGGTCATACGACGAGCAGCTTCTCGCGCTTGTTGGACGGCCGGCAAGAGAAGTGCGATGAGCACTCCGATAATGGCGATGACGACGAGCAATTCTACAAGCGTAAAGGCTCGTCGAGATGATTGTGCAGAGGATGAGGCATTACGAGACATCGAATGGGTTCCTAAAAACAGAGAAGAAAAATCATCCGAGGCAAATTGACATCGTCATTGCGAGCGATTGAGGCTGCGCTCACGAGGCACGTCGATGGGGTAATCTGCTGATTCGGAAATAACACTACATTGAAGGGAGTTGTAGAAACATTTCAAATACGTATTGGAGGTCTTGTAAGGATGTTTAAGTCGTTTCCTAGGCGGCAAGCGACGAACGGATCGGTCAGAGCGACCAATCACGATCGTCGGTCACACTTACAAAAAAGTTATCGCCAGCTTCGATCACAATTTGGTTTTTGCCGGCCGCTAGTGCGACGGCTACACGCTTCTTGCCAGCATGCCAACCGGTCCATTCACTTAGTCGCAGAACCTGTTCACCATTGACCCAGACTGCGTGAACGGAGGCACCGACGTTGACATAGGCCGTCTTCGGTGCTTCGCATTCAATCTGCGATACGGCCACAATCCCTGGGCGATAGTTCGCTGGCAGGCTAGTGGCGTATCCGCGTGAGCGATCGCGGTAACCGACCAGGTGCGACTCATCGGCAATTCGCTTCGCAAACGTGTTTTCTGGAAGAGGGAGCGAAATCTCCTTCCAGGACACGTCTGTCTGAAGAGCACGCACGACTTGTGCCGTGAGTGGCTGGTCGTCTTCCTTGGTCTTGTACTTCCAGTCTTGGATCACTCCCGGAAGCATCGAAATCTCGATCGTTCGATCAATGTCACCGTCTGAATAGCCCAAGCTCTCCAGAATTGCTTTCGCCAGGAGACGGTGCCCATCAAACGAGGGGCGTCGACCGTCGCTGGAAACGAGATGATCCTGCTGGATTGGCGATGAAAGAAAGTGGTACTCGGCATCGGCAATGCGATATCCGAATTCTCGAGCGACGCCCATAACGATTTGACGATACACTTGTTGCCGCGTGCGAATCTCGGCAGATCCAGCGCTGAATGGGTAGTCAATCACCAGTACAGGCTCAATGGAAGTCGCTTCTAGTCGGCTACAAAGCTGTCGAAGTTGTTGCTCAAATGTACCCGGGTCGACTGAATTGATCGCAAGCTCCGTCCCAAATTCCAAAACCGCATGAGTCGGAGCGAATGCGGCTACGTGTTGTTGGAAGTTTGCCTCGTCGAAGAAGAACTGAAATGTCATCCCCGAATTGAAGTAGCGGACATCCGCGTGGGTACCAACTTGCTTGAGATACTGCTTGATCAAAAGTATGTAGGTCTCTTGATCGGTCGCGCTATCGCCCAGGAAAACGATGCGTGCGTCGCCTGGGATCGGGGCAAATTTGCCCAAGGAAGTTCTCTGCCCTGGGGCTTCCTGAGGTTTCTCCTCTTTGCCGAATCGAGCAAGATCGAACGGAGTAGGCATGATGTCGCCCAGCGTGCGATCAATTCGCCCCGCTTCGCCGCGAAGTATGGGGACGACCGATCCATTGCTGACCGACTTGGCAACAACGACGCCTTGCGAGACATGAACTTCCGTTTCCCCTGAGTTGTCGACCGAAACATTGAACTCAGTTCCCAGGTCGACGATATCGCCGGTCGGTGTGAGCACTCGAAAACCGACCGCGGAGTCGGGCGCGTGAATGGTCACGTCACCGAAATCGAGTTGGATTGCCTTGGCGTCGAGTACTTGGAACTTCGAGGGGCCACGGAGGGAGACTTCGGCGCCACTATTCATGACGATGGTGGCGGAACCAGAAGTAAGCTCCCAGTTTCCCCGATGAATTTGCCCCAGTTCATCTTGAGGCTGTCCTTCCGACTGCCATCTGGCGTCTTCGCTGTGTGTGATTTCGCCAAGCGACTCTTGCGGTCTGGCAGGAGCCCATAGGCTTGCTCCCCAAAGTCCGGCGAAGACGATCGTAAGGCTAAGCGCCAGGCCCAAGATCCATCCGGAAGACCTGGCTCTCAGGCGATGTGGTCCAGGCTTAGCTGGAAGTTCGAGGCTATCGATATCATGGCCGGCCGCTTGAAACAGGTCGGCATGCAGCCACATGTACTGCTTGTAGATTTGTTGTGCATCCGGCGATTCAAGAAGTTCCGCAAGTCGCTGATTGCCTTGCTCGTCGAGCTGATCGTCGAGCAGACGATCTAATAGCTTGAGCAATTCTTGTTCTTGTTGTGAGCTCATGTCGTCGATTTCTACTTTAGCTGTGGGTAGCCACTTTGCGATTGATACAGGACATCAGGACGCGGCGGATTCTTCCCAGCGACTTGTAGAACGCATTCGCAGAGAAGCTTGTTCCCCGCGAAAGTTCTTCGATAGATTGGTTTTGTTCCGCATATCGAACTTGGATCAACTTTCGGTCCGATTCTGGGAGCTTTAACAGGCATTCTCGCAAGGCCTGCTTTCTCTCCTCGTAGATCGCTTCTTCGTCTTGACTCTCGGTCAGCAGGGTTTGCAACAGCTCTTCGCTCAGGAAAGCGTGCTTGCGGCTGCGGCGGTGGAAGTGAAGGACTTCATTTCGGGCAAATTGTCGCGCCCATGGGAAAAACGGCATGGCATCGTCATAGTTGCCAAACTTCTTCCACATCGCGGTTGCCGTGTCTTGAAGGACGTCTTGAGCATCAGAATGGTTGCCAACCATAGGCAGGATGAATCGCAGCAGCGCATCCTGATGCTGCACGAGTAACTGCACAAAACGGGATGTCTTATCGGGCTCTGACAAAACTTACCTACGCTTCCGAGGATAAGGTATCTGCTACGACTGGCTGAATATCTCCCCGATTTTGGCACATCTGCCGTTAAAAATCTGAAAAAAACGATTTGCCCCTATTCAAGGGAGATGACACTCCTCGCCCAGACGGGTCCCTGGCATCACGTAAAAGAACGGATTTCCTTTGAATTTCTGAGGCTGATTTCGTCGACGCGCGCAGATAGCTACTACACAAAGTGACCTTATTGCCCTCTTATTCGCATCCAGTGTCGATCGGACATCGTCCACTCTTTCGTCGCTTTTTGCGGATATATCCTATCGGTTTTCTCCCCGATTGACCTGCTTCGTTGACTAGGAGTCGAGAATGCGTGTTCCGAGACGATCTCGGGTTCTGAGTACCTTTATTTGGTGCCTGCTGGTTGGATTCGCCTCAGTTTCGGTCGTGGTCGGGGAAGACTTTCGGAAGGCCGAGTTGCTTCTGGAGAATCACTGCACCTTTTGTCATGGCGCCCCAGATGAGTCCCCTGAGGGTGGGTTTAGTTTGACCGGCCTTTTGCGTATTGATGATTGGAAGGAAAACGGACCTGCTGTCAAACGCGTGCTCGATGTGATTGAGTCGCATCAGATGCCCCCGCGTGAAGAGGAGCAGCCTTCGGATCACGAGCGAGTTGAGCTTCAACAAGAGTTGCGCCGCTGGTTAAAGGTCGCACGTAGTCACTCGACCGACTGGCCAGGAAAACCGGTCCTTCGCCGCCTAACTCGCTTGGAATACAACAACACCGTGCGCGACCTGCTTGGGTTGGATACCGACGTGTTCATCTTTTCCGAACGCCTGCCGTTTCAGCGAGATCACTTTCAGCCGGCAACCAAAGAAATGCCTGGGCAGTTTCGGATGTCGGCCAGGGAGTATGGTGCCAAGTACCCGGTGTTTCTGATGGATGCTGGCATTCCGGGTGATAGTCGGGCCGATAGTGGCTTCGTGAACCGAGGCGATGCCCAAGACTTTTCGGCTGCCCGACTCGAGGAATACATCAAGATCGCCGGCGAAATCGCATTCCATCCAGATCTTCTCACCCGTGCCAAAATGATGGAAGAGTTATTTCCCTCGGCCAATTACTCCCAGCCATCGCAGAAAAAGGAAACGCTGAGCAATTCGATCGTCGTGGCCACTTCTGAAATAGCCCCAAACTCGAACGTTACCGCCACGGCGGACGCAAGTGCGTTTGACCTTGCCTCGTTCCAGCAGCGGATTGCCATTGCTAAATCGGAAGGCAGAGGAGGCGTATTTGATGGAGAGTGCTTAACCAATAGCATCGTGCCTGGTAAAGGTGGCGTTGTGGGTTTTTCCTACGGAATGTCATCGGCTCGTATCTTGGGAATCAATCCTACCGAGGACTGGTGGATTGCCTCCTTTGGCACTGCGGAGGAAACCAGTGGGAAAACATTGTTTGCCAATCGGAATCGAGGGCAAAAGCAATACGAACTGGCATTCCATGACTTCAATAAAATACCGTTCTCAGGTGTCTCGGAAATCGGCTTAGTACTGCTAAGTCGAAAGGGAGAGTCTGGCAGTATCCGGATTGGCGTACGTACGAACTCCGGCGACATGTCGATGCATGACATCGATATGAGTGACGGAAAGAATATCTTCGTCGCGTTGAAGTCTCCTCCCGATAGCTTCATCACACGGCTGGTCGTGGATGGCCAAGCGTACTCAGGTGACTACGTGCTACTGGATGACTTGGCAATCATTACACGCGACCCGCCTGTCGATCAGGGGCTGGTCATGGCTGAGGAGCCGATCGAACCTCTGGCGAATTCCGAGCCCACGAATGCTTCCGCAAAAGTCGACAAGTCGATTGCACAACAGTCTTCTACGAACCGCATCGAGCACTTTTTGCGTCGTGCGTTTCGCCGCCCGGTCCCCAACGCAGAACTGGCCTTGTTTGCGACCTATCACGACCAGGTACTCGCTCGCGGCGGAAGTCCCGAAGACGCGATGCGATCGGTCGTTCAGGCGGTGCTGTCTTCCCCTAGCTTTCTCTACCTGAACGCACCCCAGCCTGAGCAGGAGAGCACGCAGGGAACCGCCGACCATGCCGTTGCCCTCACAGCTCACGAGTTGGCAACACGTCTCAGTTACTTTTTATGGAGCACCATGCCGGATGATGAACTGTCGGAACTAGCCGACTCTGGTCGTCTTCTCGAACGAGAAGTGCTGGACCAGCAAGTTCAACGCATGTTGGCTGATCCGCGGGCAATAGAGCTGAGCGAAAGTTTTTACGTGCAATGGTTGAAGCTACAAGAGCTTTGGTCGGCCCAACCTGATGTTAAACAATTCCCTCAGTTCTACAGTGCGATCAACAACAAGCGAACGCTAGCCCAAGATATGTTTGGCGAGGTGTTGCTTCTGTTTCAGGCCGTCTTGGTTGAGGATCGCTCAGTCGTTGACCTGCTGGACAGCGACTACACGTTCGTCAACGGCAAGATGGTGCAATTCTACAAATTAAACTCAGAGGAACTTACTCTGGTCGGTGCCCAGCCAAGAGCGATCGATCGTGATTTGCTGAAGGATGACCGTAACTGGTTTCGCATTCGACGTGTCTCCGAGGAACGCGGTGGAGTTGTGACCAGCCCCGCCATATTGACCGCCACATCACTGCCGCACCGTACCAGTCCGATTCGCCGCGGAGTGTGGCTTTTGGAAACGCTGTTCAATCGCCACTTACCGCCACCCAATGTTGCGGTGGGTGATATCGAGGACCAAGAAGGGATCGAAGGGCTTTCTTTACGCGAAAAGGTGGAACTGCATCGGGCCAATCACGCCTGTGCCGTCTGTCACGACCAAATCGATCCGCCCGGGTTTGCCCTGGAAAACTTCGATGCCATCGGAAAATGGCGAGTCGAAGAGCAAGGCATGCCAATTGACTCGTCGGGCCAACTTCCTGGCGTTGGCAAATTCGGGAACCCTCTCGAGTTCAAACAGCAGCTAATTGACAAACAAGATCTCTTCGCGAGAGGCTTTGCCGAGCATCTCTTCTCGTATGCATTGTCTCGAGATCTCGAATACTACGACGTTCCGGCCGTTCAAGAGATTGTCAGCGGCGCTAAGTCGGAAAACTATCGGTTCTCAAGTGTTGTGCGTGGAATCGTCCAATCCGATGCGTTCCGAACAAGAAGGAGTAGGAATGAATAAGAATCGAAATTCGTTTGCAAGTCGAGCCCTTTCCCGCCGCACGTTCCTTCGCGGGGCTGGTGTCGCCATGGGGCTACCCTGGCTGTCGGCTATGCAGCCGGCAATGGCTGCTAGTGAGCCCATCGCGCCCCAGCGTTTCGCTTGGATCTATGTCCCCAACGGCGTCGTGCAGGATGCCTGGACACCAGAAGAAAGTGGCCGCAAGTGGGAGTTGAGCCGTACGCTTCGACCTTTGGCGAAGTTCCGCAACGACATCAACGTTTACACCGGGTTGGATCGTGAATTTCGTGGAGGCACCGGCGTCCATGCCCAAGCAGGATGTTGTTGGCTCACCAGTTCGCCACCGACTGAGGCACTGGATGGTGGGTTTCCGACCAACACCTCGTTAGACCAGATTATTGCCCGGAAAATTAACGGCGGGACATTGCTGCCGTCGATAGAACTGAGTTGCAACGACCATACCAATCAGCGTGAAACCAAGTACTTCGAGACAATCTCTTGGCATGGTCCCGGTTACGCCGCTAACGCCCAGAAAAACCCCCGAGATGTATTCGATCGCTTGTTCGGCAAGCCCGATCCACGCATGGCCAGCCTGCTGGATGTCGTGATGGAAGATGCCCGCCGACTCGAACGTTCGCTTGGTCCAAGCGACCGGAGCAAGCTGGGCGAGTTCCTCGACTCGGTGCGAAGTGTCGAGCAGAAAATTCAAAAAGCCGAGAAGCATGCCGCCAAGCGTCATCAAAGCCCCATGACGCGCCCCACCGGTATGCCGGAGGATCGCGGCGAGTATATCCGTGTCATGGTCGATCTGATCACGATCGCGTTTCAGCAAGATCTAACGCGAGTCGCCACGTTGGTGATTGATCCGGAGCGTTGGGATACGCCACGTATGTACCACGGCGTGTTCGACAGTCCGCAAAACCACCACGCACTGACCCATACAAAGGGTGACGAGGCGAAGGAGAAGCTACAGCGGATCGATGAGTTTCACGTCTCGCAGTTTGCGTACTTCCTGGAACGCATGCAAGCCATGAGCGATAGTAGCAGCACGCTGCTCGACAGTAGCCTGCTGACCTACGGCAGTGGAATGGGGAATGGTCAGATTCACGACTACAACGACCTTCCGGTTATCACTGCCGGAAACCTTCACGGTAAAGTCCCAACCGGAATTCATCACCGTTTTGGTGGCAAGAAGCCGGTCGCGAACCTCTGGCTTTCACAGGCCCAAGCAGCGGGGATCGAGATCGACAACTTCGCAGACAGCAGCGGAACGATCGAACTTCGAAACTCCCCATCCACTTAGCCAACGCGGTTGCACTGCGTCTCCCTCCATTCCACAACAAAGAGAACGAAATGAATCGCTTCTTGGTGCTAATTCTCTTGCTCTGCGCACCCTTTTGGTCAGCAGCACAGGCACAAGAGTCTGATGACTGCCGCGTACGGTTACTCTTCGCAGGCAGTAGCAGCTTGTATTGGAATGACCTGCCAGATGCCGTTGGCCAGGTCGTGTCAAAAAAAGTGTCTGGCAAGGAAGGGTGTCTTGCCACTGCAGAACTTGTCGGTAGAAGTGGTGACGACATCCGGGTCTACCTGCAACCTGGCTTCGATAACTACCAATACGGCGTAAAGCCCGGTCAGACCTTTTTGGGGAAGGTGCAAGCCGAAAAGTTTGATTTCGTCACGATGATGGTGTTCACGCGATTTATCATGGAGACCGGCCCATCGCTGGCCGAAAGCGAACATGCCCAAGCAGTCACGACCTACTGCCAGGCGATTCGTGCCGCAGGTGGGGAGCCGGTGTTCTATGAGTCGGGCTGGGGAGATGCTCCCTTCCATGAGGAGGGACGAAAGCGGATTCTGGAGTTGGCGAAACAAAATAATGTGACGCACTTTGCGCCTTGTTCTTCCGCTTGGGCACGCGTTGCCAAAGAACGCCCCGATTTGAAGCTACAAGACCCACACGATCCTGTTCACCCAGGCAACCTGGGACACTTTCTCAATACGGCGTGCTTCTATGCCGCATTGACGCAGCAGTCGCCCGTCGGACAGTTGCCGCGCACGTTCCCTGTATGGCACCACTGGGGCGAAAAGGAGCGTGCACAACGGAAGACCACATTGGACGAAGCGTTCGCTAAGTTCGAGCCCAATGACTATCAGAGACGTCTTCCCAAATGGATGCAGGCCTACGCGAGTGCGGGGCTGACCGAAACCCTTTCGGAAGAAGATGCCCGCTATCTGGAGACGGTTGCCTGGGAAATCTGGCAAGAGACCCAGCGGGCGTTAACCCAAGTTCAAGAAAACTAACACGCACGCGTCAGCAATACACCAAACCGATTCGCTCAAACCTAAGACATCATTGGAATGATTGAAACATCCTACCGCTCTATCGCAGGACTCCAAATCGCAAATGAACTCGCTGATTTCGTTGCTCAAGAAGTGGTACCAGGTACAGGCACGACCAGCGATGAAGTATGGCGTCTACTCGCCAGCTTGGTAGAACAGTTGGGCGAGCGAAATCGTGAGTTGCTTAAAACGCGAGATGAATTGCAAGCCAAACTCGATCAATGGTATAAGGATCACCGCGGCATTTCATTTAGCGCTGCCGAGCATCAGGCGTTTCTTAAAGAGATCGGCTATCTCGTGGACCCACCAAGTGAGTCGAAGGTGACCACTCAAGGCGTCGACCCCGAGATTGCCACCATTGCAGCTCCCCAGTTGGTTGTGCCGCTGGACAACGCACGGTACGCCATCAATGCGGCGAATGCCCGCTGGGGAAGTTTGTTCGACGCTCTGTACGGAACGAACGCGATTCCCTTCGAAGACACACGCGAAGCGGTTCACGGCTATGACCAAGCTCGTGGCATGCTGGTCATTCAGCAGGCGAACCGATATCTCGACGAGTTCCTACCGTTCCAAGAGTTCTCCTGGAATCAACTGAACCGCATCGTCCTCAACGAGAACAATGGTTCGGTCGCGGTGTCCTTTCTGACGGTACAGGGAAACGAAGCTAAGCTTGCCGATCCGAATTGCCTGGTAGGGTACAACGCGTCCTCCGCCTCAGTATTCTCTTTGCTTTTCGCTCATCATGGTCTGCATATTGAAATTCAAGTCGACCCTAACCATCCAGTGGGACAACAACACGCTGCCGGCATCAAGGACGTCATTCTCGAAGCGGCAGTCACCACCATTCAAGACTGCGAAGACTCCGTCGCAGCTGTGGATGCCGTTGATAAAGTCCAGGTATACCGAAACTGGCTTAGCCTAATGAAAGGAGATCTAACGGCCACCTTTAGTAAAGGTGGCAATCAAATCAATCGCGTTCTGAGCGAGGACCGCGAATTCCAAACGTTTGGCCAAGAGACGATTCACCTTCCAGGGCGTAGCTTGCTTCTGGTACGTATCGTGGGAATGCATATGCACACCGATGCCGTGCTAACCAAAGACGGAATTCCCATTCCCGAGGCGTTTCTCGATGCGGTTCTCGTCACTCTGGCCGCACTGCACGATCTTAAGGGGCAGGGTCGTTTCCAGAATAGCAAGACAGGAAGCGTCTACATTGTCAAACCAAAGCAGCATGGGCCGGAAGAGGTCACGTTGACTGTCGACCTATTCGCCAAGGTTGAGTCGGCATTCGGTCTGCCGGAAGGCACCCTGAAACTGGGCATCATGGACGAAGAACGACGCACGTCGGCGAACCTTCTCGCATGTCTGGAACGCGCGGCGAGTCGTGTTGTATTTATCAATACAGGGTTTCTTGATCGCACCGGAGATGAGATCCACTCGCGAATGCAGTTGGGCCCGTTTGTCCGCAAGGATGCGATTAAGGAATCGGTATGGCTAAACGCCTACGAACGCAACAACGTGGCGGCGGGGCACGCGTCAAAGCTTGATCAGGTGGGCCAGATCGGCAAAGGCATGTGGGCCATGCCCGATCAAATGGCCGAAATGCTTGGCAGCAAGCACAAGCAGTTGGAAGCAGGGGCGACGACCGCTTGGGTCCCTTCACCTACGGCCGCCGTATTACACGCGATTCACTACCACCAGTTTGAGGCGGCAAGTCAACGTACGGGCGACCACTGCGAGTCGCTCCTGGCAGGACTATTGACGGTAGAACCATTCGACGCTCAAGATCTTTCGCCGGATCAAATTCAGCATGAGCTGAACAACAACTGCCAGAGCATCCTCGGTTATGTCAGCCGGTGGATCAATCTTGGCGTCGGGTGTTCCAAAGTGCCGGATCTGAATGGGACAGGTTTGATGGAGGACCGGGCAACCTTGCGGATTTCCAGTCAGCTATTAGCAAACTGGCTGCTTCACAAGGTGATCTCCCATGAAGAACTCGAAGCCTCGTTCAATGCGATGGCAGCGGTTGTGGATCAGCAACAAGGAGCAAGCTCGGAGTATTGCCCCTTCGGAGAATCGCCGGAAGATTCCTTGGCCTTTCAGGCCGCTCAAACGCTCGTGCTGGAAGGTGTTGACGAGCCCAATGGGTATACCGAACCAACGCTATTCCGGTATCGCAAACTCGCCAAGCAGCAAGTCGTCGCGAATTCCTCGCCAGCCTAAGCCCACCAACTCACTTCACTGACTACCACCACCATGAAGATCATTCGCTTTCAAACCGCTGACAACACCGTCCACTACGGAGTTCCCTTGGACGATTCGCTTGGTCGTGCCAAGCTGATTACGGGTGAGCTTTACGGCTCCTACGCCCTTTCAGACGAAGTTGTCGACGTCAAACGCTTGCTTGCTCCCGCGACCGGTGCGATCGTAGGAATTGGGTGCAACTACCATCGCCTGGCACAGCACCTCCAAGTCGAGGTGCCGCCGTATCCGGTTGTTTTCTTTTCGTTGCCCAATGCCATCAATGATCCAGGCGGGGAAGTCTGCCTGCCGAGAACACTCGCCCACGAAAAAACGAAATACGAAGGCGAACTGGTTGTCGTTATCGGCCGGAAAGGCGTTGATATCTCGCCTGACGAGGCGCTCGCTTACGTCTTTGGTTACACCGTAGGGAATGACGTCTGCACTGGCGAGTGGCAAGGTGCCAACGTGGGTGGCCAGTGGTCCAAAGGCAAAGGTTTTGATGGCTATAAACCCATTGGTCCTGCTATCGTTACCGTCGATGACATTCCCGATCCGAACGTACTTCACATTGAAACCCGGCTTAATGGGCAGGTCGTTCAGGACGATAGCACAAGCGACATGATTCACAACGTTCAGGCCTGTGTCAGCTTCGCCAGTCAAGGACATACGCTGCGTCCTGGCGACATGATTTTTACAGGCACCCCATTTGGCGTCCCTGGCTGTCACGAGTTGGCCAAGTTTCTCAGACATGGTGACCACGTTGAGGTGACGATTGATCCGATCGGAACTCTCTCGAACACGGTGAAGTAGTCGCGTAACAAGTAACCCCAGAAGCCTCGCCTTACTTTCTTATCTGACAGACATATGCGTTACCTTAAGCAGTTGCTCGTTCTCCTTGCCTTGGCCTTGCCGGGGCCTTATGTGCCCGGTATTCAAGCCGAAGAGGTACCGACCTCCTCCAGCGTTCCCAAGTGGATTTGGGGGGAAGAGGATTCCACCACGGGCGAAGTCACGTTCGAGAAAGAGTTTGAACTCGACATCCTACCAGAGCATGCCAGCCTCAAGATCACCGCGGATGATTTCTTTGTCCTGGTGGTAAACGGCGACTTTATACTATTCAGCGAAACGTGGAGAAATCCGCGCTCGGTGGATGTGACGTCGCGGCTGAGGAAAGGTAAGAACAGCATCACTGTCAAAGCTCGTAATCTTAACGGGCCTGCCGGAATGATCGCCTGGCTGGAAGCGAAATCCCCATCCGGGGAAAGCATTCTCGTAGGTACAGACCAATCGTGGCATACCTGGCCTGGCCATGATCGCCCGGAACGAGGTCGTTGGCAGGCATCCCACGAGATTGGACAGCTCGGCATTTCTCCCTGGAAGAACCCTTGGAGTACCAATCTGGCACACATCACGAAACCCGAGGGTTTCGTCGTGGAAAAACTACTCGACGTTGCCAGCTCGTATGGGTCGTGGGTGAGTATTTGCACCGATGGGAATGGAGGTTTCTTTACTTCCGCTGAGAAGGAGCACGGCCTATTCCATGTTACTTTCGTGGATGATGGGACCGCACATGTCGAGAAGTTGCCGGTGGAATTGAGTGCTGCCCATGGCCTCATTTTCCAGACGGGAGTGTTGTATGCTCTCGTAAGTGGCAAGGGGTTATTCGCAATCGAGGACAAGGATGGCGATGGACAACTCGAGTCGGTTCGACCGCTGAAAGAGATTGGTGGTCGAGGCGAACATGGTGTTCATTCAATCGCACCTTACTCACGAAACGCGTTGATGCTGGTGGCAGGTAACGGAACCCAGACGCCCCCAGGTCTCACCAGCAAGAATCCTGCCGTCTTCGAAGACACGCTCATGGAGAGAGTTCGCGCCCAGTCGATGTTGAATCGTAAAAACTGGGTTGCTCCTGGCGGCTGGGTAGGTCTTCAGAGCCTGCAGTCCGACCAACTCGATCTTTTCGCATCCGGTTTACGAAACGCATACGGCATCACCTCGAATGACCAGGGCGAATGGTTTGCCACGGATTCGGATGAGGAATGGGATCTGGGAATGCCATGGTACCGTCCCACGCGTCTCTATCACCTCGTTAGTGGTGGTGAGTATGGTTGGCGGGGTGGCTCGGACAAATGGCCTGCCTACTATGAAGATGTTCTTCCCCCGATCGTTGAGTTCGGACCGGGGTCACCAACAGCCATTGTCAGTGGTCAGGGGACGCGATTTCCGACGAAGTATCAGAACGCTCTATTTGCGTTGGACTGGACGTACGGAACCATCCGTGCCCTATTCCTTGAACATGACGGTGCGACATTCCAGGCCCATTATGAAACGTTTGTTAGTGGCAGCCCGTTACCCGTAACAGGTGCCACGGTAGCTGACGATGGATCGCTGGTATTTCTCACGGGAGGCCGCGGCATTTCTTCGTCGCTATTCCGCGTCCGATACGTTGGCGATCGATCGCCAGCGTCTCCGTTGCCAGCGGAACGTCCCGAAACGTTGCGGGTGCGCAGGAAGCTGGAAGCATTCCACGGAGTGGTCGATTCCGACGCCGTGCGTGCGGCATGGCCTTACTTATCAAGCAATGACCGATACCTTCGTTATGCAGCTCGGATCGCGGTTGAATCACAGCCAGTCGAGTCCTGGCTTCCCTATCTTCAGGCCGAGGCGAACCCTCAGGGCGTTATTACGGCTGCTGTAGCCGTCGGGCGTGTCGGAGATCACGCCGCGGCTTCCCTGGTCGACGAGAAACTGTCTCAAATTCAATGGGCGTCCTTGAGTGAGACGCAAGTCTTAGGACTTTTGCGAGCGAAGGCGTTGACCTGGAGTCGGATTCAGCCGCCGTCCAGCCAACGAGACGCTGCCATGGCGTTGCTGCCGCTGGCCGAGACGTCGTCACCACTGATTCGACAAGAGTTGTTACGCCTGTTCGCCTTTCTAGGGTCTCCGCAGATCCTTGATCACGCTTTTGATTGGCTTGCGGAACCGCACCAGAGGCAGTTGCCTGATTGGGCAGATGCGAAGATCCTAAAGCAAAATCCATCTTCTGCGTATGGCGGGACATTTGCACGTTATCTGGAAAACCCTCCGCCTGAGCACCAGTTGCAGTTGGCGACGTTTCTTGCGGAATTGAGCCAGCACTGGACGGCGGAACAAGCTGAAGCGTATTTCACCTTCTTGAGTGATGCCACCCGCTATCAAGGTGGTGCCGCATACATGGACTACTTACGTGCCATTCGTGAACGGGCTTTAAAGCGTCTGCCGAGTGAATTGCAAGCCGTTGCAGGGAATCATCCTCTACCGGAGTTCTCAATTCGACCGATTAAGACCACCCCACCTCAAGGTCCAGGGCGTGTCTGGGCGGCAAGCGATGCCCTTTCCGCGATACAAGATTCCCCGGCAACTACGAAAGATGACTTGGTTCGAGGACGAAATCTCTTTCACGTGACAACCTGCATTAAGTGCCATCGGTTCGATGGAGAAGGGGGAGCAATCGGTCCAGACTTGAGCAATGTCCGCGGCAAGTTTGATGAGAAGGCTCTCCTGGAAGCCATCATTGAACCAAGCAAAGCGATATCGGATCAATTCCAAAGCACAACCGTGTTGCTCGATTCAGGACGCGTGCTTACGGGAATCCTACATGAGTCCGGGAATGGGCATATCCAGATTTTATCGGGCGACAAAATACATACGATCGCCAAGGAGACGATTGAGATTTCCAAGGCGTCGGGCCAATCCATCATGCCGACAGGCTTAGTCAACGATCTTAACTCAGAGGAACTTACGATGCTCGTTCGCTATCTTCTGGGGAACCATGATGCCGCGGATGATCACCTCCCTGGCGAACTTCCGTGAGACCAACCAAGATCGCTCGCATTTGCGGAGAAGATGATATGTCACCCCATCCAACGACACAAAACACGTCACGACGTCGATTCATGCAAGTCGGAGGTGCGGGCATGTTGGCCTCGGGGACGTTATTGCGTGGGGAGGAAGTCCGCCAGCGCCCCACCATCGGGCTGCAGATTGCGCCTTTCAACATTCTGGATGAAGGGGTCGATGCTTGTTTGGAACGCGTCGATGATGTGGCCGCTGTTAACACGCTCTTCGTTTATAGTCACACCTACTATGGGATTCCCTATACACGTACAGCGAACGTTCTGGCGGATGACCATGGCTATCAACCGCGAAACGACAAAGACCGTTCGCTGTGGCCGGTATGGGTTCGTCACAATCCCAAGGAGTTTTCAGAAACGACGTTGAAGTTTAACGCTCAACCGAAGAATACCGAACACAATGGGCGAGACGTGTTTGCGGAAACCATCGAGCCTGCTCGTCGTCGTGGTATCAAAGTGTATGCTCGCTTGCTTGAGCCTGGTCGGCTGGACGTTCAGGGGAGAATTGCGAACTACGATGACGTCACATCGATAAACCTCTTCGGCAAACTGGCCAATCAGCCATGCCGCCACAATCCCAACTACCGAGCATTTTGCCAGGCCATGGTGCGTGATTTGTTCCAAAATTACGACCTGGATGGCTATCAATGGGGTGCCGAGCGCATTGGCCCGCTGGCAGGGCTGCTCTCGCAGGGGGCCGCCCCAGGATGCTTCTGTGATTACTGCCAGAAGCGCGCCCAGGAAGAAGGAGTGGATCCTTCTCGTGCTCGCCAAGGTTTTACCGAGATGCATGGCCTGATTCAGTCCGTTGGTAAACGAAATGCGAGGCCTAGTAAGGGAGTGATGAATACATTGCTTGGCATCGTCATCAAGTATCCCGAGGTTATCGCCTGGGAGCATCTCTGGCGAAAAGGGGTGGAAGAAGTCGCAGAGTCAATCTACACGACGATCAAGTCCATCAAACCGAGTGCCCAAGTGGGGCGTCACATTGATAGCAAGGGAACGACCCTTAATCCAGTTACGCGTGCCGGCACCGATTACCTCGCGATGGCAAATTACAGTGACTTTATTAAGCCGATCCTCTACCACGATGTCATGGCACCACGGATCGTCGATCACTTTCTCAACCGATGGCGAGCGGGAACGTTCTCGGAGCTGGACCAGGACACGCTGTATGAAGTGTTCCTCGCTTTCAACGGCTATCAATCGCTAAAGCTTCCCAAGGTAAGCCAACTCTTCCATACGAGCTTACCGGCGGAATACGTTGGGCACGAAACACAGCGACTGGTCGAGGAAGTATCTGGCCAAGCGGATATCCTTCCTGGGATTGGCATGGATGTACCCCACCGAAGCGGCGGACTGTTCACGCGCTCGCCACAGGACTTCGAAGTGCTCGGTGAAACGATTCGCTTGAGTAAGGAAGCAGGTGCCGGCGGAGTTGTGGCTTCGCGAGAATATGACGAAATGAGAATGCCCACGCTTAAGGCCTTTGGCGATGCCGTACGAAAACACTTCGGCTGAGACAAGTCGACGCTCAACGCCTGAACCACGGCGAGAAAAAGAATGGTTGCAGGGAGCCTACGACCTGCACGTCCATTGCTCGCCGGATGTTGTCGCACGAGCGGAGACCGCACTGGAACTGGCCAGACTTGCCAATGAGTTGGGAATGGCAGGAATTGGCATCAAAGACCATACCACGTCAACCGTAGGGCGATGCAGCGTACTCAATGAACTATTTCCCCAGGGAACCCGGTTTTACAGTTCGATCGCACTCAATGCCCCCATTGGTGGCTTGAATATCGCAGCCGTCGAGTCCGCGTTGCAAGCTGGTGTCGACATTGTTTACTTTCCGACTTACTCGGCCGAGTTTCATATTGAAACTTACGGTTGGGATTTTACGCCGGTTCCGCATCCAACAAGCGACTTCACACCCATCCGCATTCTGAGCAGCGGGAAGTTGACGTCGGAGGCCTCGGATATTGTTTCCTTGATTGCCGAACATGATGCGATCCTAGCGACGGGACACCTTTCGCCTCATGAGATTTTGCATCTTTTGACGGAAGCAGCAGATCGAGGCGTCAAGCGGAAGATCGTTACGCATGCTTCGGAGCCGACGCCTGGTCTTTCGATCAGGGATCAGCGTCAAGCGGTCGCTCTGGGCGCATTGATCGAACACTGTTTCTTAGCAACGGCACAATGCTCTCCGCGTCCCATACCAATGTCGGAGATCGAACGTCAAATCAAGGAAGTCGGGACGGAACATATCGTGCTTTCATCCGACTTTGGGCAGCCTGCCAATGGATCACCGTTGGAAGCGTTCGCCCAGCAGATTTCCCAACTTCAACAACTTGGCTTCACGCAAGAGGATATGCACAAAATGCTTTGTGCCAATCCTGGCCGACTTGTCCACAAGGCTCAACACTTCGAAGGCAATTCCTAAGATGAATTCTACTCGTCGTCAGTTTCTCCAAGCAGCCGGTTCGCTGGCAACTTCGTGTTGTTTACCTGGTTTCGGCTTCGCCCATGAATCCACGAAACAAGACCCGATGGTGGGCGTGCAGATTGCACCACATTCCATGCTGGACGAGGGAATCGACCGTTGCTTAGATCTCTTGCAGGGCGAGGCCAGGGTCAACACGCTCTTCATCTATTCACAAACCTACCACATGGGAGTGACTCCCCAGAACGTCTTGGCGACCGACCATGGCGTGCCGGTGCGTGATCCACGGAAACGCAACCTGCCCAACTACTGGGTCAAAAGCGATCATTCCGAATTCGCCGGCGGCCTGATTCAACATGAGTCGCATCGTGACGATTTTGAATATAGCGACCGAGATCTCTTTCAAGAGGTCCGCAAGCCGGCCAGCGATCGTGGAATGAAGGTGTATGCCCGCATTCTCGAAGCTGGCGGGAACCGCATGGACAACATCCCCGGGTATCGCAAGGTACAGACCGTCGATCACCTCGGACATCGGTCGGGCGGTCCGTGCTGGAACCATCCGGCCTATCGCGAATGGGTATTCAAGACGATTGAGCAGCTGGTCACCAACTATGACCTGGATGGCTTGCAGTATGGTGCCGAACGCACCGGACCGATGTCGCACGTGCTATTCCGAGGAGAAACGGCGACATGCTTTTGCAGTCACTGCATCCGGCGTAACCACGAGAAAGGCATCAACGCAGATCGTGCCCGGCAAGGCTACGGAAAACTGTATTCCCTGATCAAAGCGACTGAGCAGAATAAAGCCCGGCCAAACGATGGTCTGCTGACGGAAGTGCTCAGAATCCTGCAGCAGTTCCCAGAAGTTTTAAGCTGGGACTATCAATGGTTTCTCGCCGACGAGGAAATCTGCACTCAGGTCCACCATACGGCCAAGGCGATCTCACCCAATATCGACTCAGGCCGGCACGTCGATCACCAGCGGTCGAGCTGGGATGTCTTCTACCGGGCTGCGATTCCTTACAGCACCATGGCGGAAAACGCGGACTTCATCAAGCCTATTCTGTACCACGAGACCTTCGGCCCGAGACTTCGCTGGTGGGTGCTCGAACGGATGAAAGACCGCGTCTTGAATGAGCTGAGCTTGGAGCAATCGCTGAGTCTTTTCTATTCCACTTTTGGGCATACGGCTGAAGAGATGCCCCAGGTCGAAGAGCTTGACGCAAACGGCCTAGGCGCAACCTATGTGTACAACGAGACCAAGCGTTGTAAGTTGGGCGTGGGAAGCCATGCCAAGGTGTACGCCGGGATCGGCATCGATGTCCCCTGGTATGTCCCCGGAGGAATGGAGCCACGCCCTAGTCGTCCGGACTCCGTTGAAGCGGCGGTCGTTCAGGCATTTGAAGCTGGCGCCGACGGTGTGCTTGCTTCGCGAGAGTACAACGAAATGCGTCTTCCCAGCTTGCGAGCGTTTGGTCAAGGCGTCGATCAGTTCCTGGCGGCACAATCGAATCCGAGCTCAGGTTCCTAACTATGAAATGTTCTGCGATAATCCTCTTGGCAGCGGTGGCGATCGGTCTGACGGTTCCTCGTCCAGCGAACGCGGCCGAGCCGGAAGATCGACTGCGGGTGATTATCGAAACGGATGCCCCAGGAGGGGATCCCGATGATGAAGGATCGCTTGTAAGATTCTTCCTTTACTTGAACGAATGGGATGTCGAGGGAATTCTCTGTACCCGACGGGCCGACCAGTCTCGTACGGGAGAAAGCGGTAAAGAATGTCTCGATCGTTTTATTGATGCTTACCAGAAAGTGTGGCCCAGCCTCACCAAGCACGATCGACGGTATCCCTCTCCGAAGGATGTTCGGGCGATCACGTTCCCTTCCTACGATGGCACCGAGGCACGCGACGCAATCATCGCGGCCGTCGATCGAGAAGATGCTCGCCGAATCTGGTACGTCAACTGGGGGACCAATGACGGCAATCTGACCGCCATGCGACAAGCGTTGGATCACGTCAAGAAGACGAGAAGTAACGAAGCTTACCGAGCATTCGCTGATCGCCTATGTTTCTCGCGAGATGCCGATCGCGGTTATCATGTCCGGGAGCACATTCCATACCTGCATAAGTGGGTAGATACGCGAAATCCAAACCGCTGGTATCACCGCTTCCAGCCCCTCACGCACGATGCCGGCGGCTTTGACGTCCAGCGGGACATCAAGACATCGCATGGGCCATTAGGCGCCTCTTATACGATCCAAAAAGAAGGAGACACGCCAGGGTTTCTTTACCTGGTGCCGAACGGGCTGAGCGACGTATGGTCGCCCGAAGGTGGCTCGTGGGCAGGTCGGTTCGTCCCCAGGACCGATGAACATCGCCGGGATGGTTTCTACTGGAGCGATGCACGCGATAAGTTCAACGGATCGGAAAGCCGAGATAACACGCTAAAACGTTGGGCAGAGCACATCCAGAATGACTTCCAAGCCAGGCTGGATTGGTGCGTTCAATCTTACCAGCATGCCAATCATCCGCCTGTGGTGATCGTCAACGATATTCCTGGAACTCATTCGATCACGATCCAAGCCGCACCGGGCGAAAGCGTTGCGTTATCAGCCCGCAAGTCACGCGATCCGGATAAGGACGATTTGGCGTTTCGCTGGTTTGTTTACCCCGAAGCGGGTTCCTTTGGCAAGGAAGTCCCCATATCTAAGAACCGCTCTCAAGACGCGTCGCTGACCATTCCCAAGTCGGCAACAGGCAAGTCCATCCACGTCATCCTGCAAGTCACCGACGACGGTGAACCTGCACTAACCCGGTATCGCCGTGTGGTGATCCAGTGCCAACCATCCATAGATGACTAAGTTGTGTTCCTTGGGGGCACGACGAACCTCATTCGGCGCCTCGCCGCTGGAACGTTCGTGATTCTCCCCAAGCGGCTGATTGCCGCCTGCCTTCTCATTTCAACGTTATCGAGTCCCCATCATGCGAATCTTCTCCTTTCTACTATTCTGCGTCGTGTGGCATCCGGTGTCTCTGGCAACAGCGGAAACGCCGCTGGACGAATCCAATTCGTGGGCTTTGTCGGTACCTTCCGATGACTTCAACGACAACGCTTTATTGGATCTGAGATACTTAAACGAAACCCAATCGGGCGAGAACGGATTTGTCAGGCTCAGTCGTGATGGAAATGGCTTTGTCCGGGGGGACGGCGAGCCCGTTCGTTTCTGGATTGTCGGCTCGGATGCCCATCAGTTCCCACCGCTAGAGATGGATCGGCACTCACGTTGGTTGGCCAAACTGGGAGTCAATATGGTGCGGCTCCACGTAACGATCTGCAATAAGAGTGAAGGCTCGAAGATCACGGACGTGAATGAGGAGTTGATTGATGGCGTTCATCGATTCATCAAATCGGCCAAAGACAATGGAATCTATGTGCTCCTTTCCCCATACTATGCTCACTTCGACGCGCCGAAGAGTTGGAACCTGCCCGGAGGTTCAGTCGACATGGAAGGATTGCTTTTCATCGAGCCCAAACTTCAAGATGCCTATCAGCATTGGACCAGGGAGTTCTACTCAAGAGAGAACCCATACACGGGACTCCCGATCAAGGATGATCCGACCGTTGCCATCTTGCAGGTTCACAATGAAGACTCCCTTTTCTTCTGGACCATGCAGCGGTTACCAGAACCGTACCGGATTACTTTGTCTAAAGCGTTTTCGGCATGGCTAGTCAAGAAGTACGGTTCCACGTCGCAAGCCTGGGAGGCCTGGGGCGAAGGTTTCAAAGGGAATGACGAACTCGACGATGTCGAAGGAGGGAGAATCGCCTGCCTACGGATTTACGACCTGACAACCGATGGCAAAGGGGCCTTTGCGAAACGGCAACGCGATACAGCGGAGTTCCTGGCCGAGTTTCAGCGTAGCTTCTATAAGCGTATGGGCAAGTTCTTGCGGAAAGAAATCGGGTGCCAACAACTACTTAACGCGACAAACTGGCGGACCGCTAACGATACCAAGCTCAAAGCCTTGGAACGCTACTCGTACCATGCCTTGGATATCGATGCCGAGAACGAGTACGTCGGCTCCGACTATCAGCACTCTGGCCCGAATGATGGGTACCGCATCGATCCGGGCGACTACCTGGTAAATGAATCGGTGCTGTCGAAACCATTCGAGATTTGTACGAATTTTCGCCAGGAGCAAGGGCATCCATTCATCGTCACGGAAACGGCCTGGAAAAACCCAAACCGTTACCAAAGTGAAGGTCCGTTTCTCGCCGCCGCCTATCAAAGCCTGACCGGGATCGATGGTGTGGCATGGTTTTCGTGCCAGACGCCGACGTACGAGACCGATCCGCTCAAGCCGTTCTGGCGAGTCGACGATCAGATGTCGACTCACAAATGGAATCACTGTTACCCCGCGATGATGGCTGGCTTCCCGGCCAACGCGCTGCTGTATCGCCGGGGTTATCTACGGCAGGCCGATCCGATTGTCCAGGAGGTACGCCAGCTTGAGAGTCTGTTCAACCGAGAGGCACCTCGCGTCAATGACAACGAAGCCTACGGGGATCAGCGCAGCCTTGCGGACCTGAAACCGGGGTGGTCTCCCAATGGTGACGAGATCAACCGGGCCGCATTCCTGGTCGGTCCCGTGATGACCAAGTCGAATGGCGATCCGGCTGAGTCCCAGGTAGGCGATCTATCGCAATGGTTCGATCCCCAAGCAGGCACGATTCGCTCCGCCACTGGTGAGTTGACGTGGGACTATCGCCGCGAGCTTTGTACTATGAATTCTCCTAAGGCCCAGGGCATTACAGGCTTTCTGAAACGCAACGGCGGGAAGTTTGAACTAGACGATATCACGATTGAAAGTGACAACGGCTATGCGACGATTAACGTTGTCAGCCTGGATGAGCGTCCCATTGGACAGTCCGGCCAGGTGCTTGCTCAGATTGTCACCGCAAACCGCTTGACCGGTTTCCGAACCACCCCAGCTACGTTCCAGATCGGCAATGGAGAGGGAGCCTATACGGTGCAAGGTGAACAGATCGAACGCATCGGCGAACCCCCTTTCCGAATTGCGAATACCTTGGTAACGCTACGTGTGAACAATCCGGCTCTCACCGAAGCGGTCGTCTTGGATATTAATGGATACCCGGTCAAACGGATGGCTGTCTCGATGGGGCAGGTCACACTACCCCTGGATGCGATCTACGTGCTGCTCAGAGCGGCTTCTACGGCTTCCGTGACACCCGACAAACAGCAAGCGATCGCGGCAACACTTGCCAATAAAGTCCAGCGGAGTGAAGTCTGGACGGATGAAGACGGCAACGTCAACGGACTCGTCCTCATCAACCACCAGGTGTTGACCAAGTCAGCAGGAGAGAAGCCTGGGGTATCGGACGATGACTTGAAACGATTGCGAGAATTCACCGAGCTCACCGCAATCAACCTGGAAGCACAACCCGTCGGCGACGTTGGTTTAGCCGTAATAGGTGAGTTTCCACACCTGAAGCAGGTTGGGTTCCACTACATGGCCAAAGCCCCAGGAGCGAGTGCTTCGCCTGATTTCATCACGGTAATCGACGGAATGAAGGACCTTGAGATCATCGAGATTAAGCACAACTTCCAGATGAAGGCCATCAACGTTCAGAAGCTAAGCACCCCTTTCCCCAAAGTCTGGCGACTGGTACTCGACACCCCATTAACGGCAGATCAGACCATGCAGATGATTCGGCTCTGCCCCAATGTCACGGACCTTCAATTGCATCGAACGGAAGTCACGCCTGCGCAACTGGCGGAGATTGGTCGCCTCTTGCCCAAGCTTGAAGTGCTGTGGCTGAAGCCCAAACATGGTGTTACAGCCGACTACCTCGCCTCACTCCAAACATTCTCGAAACTCAAAATCTTCAGTCCTCAATACTTCAAAGAGGCAATACCGTTTGCTGAAGGCTGGGATGCTCTTAGCTCACTTCCACAATTAGAGCGTCTGGAGATCGCCACTTCGGAACAGATGCAAAATAAGCAAGGCATCGATCGATTGCGAGAGCAAAATCAGGAACTTCAGGTAGACGCGAGGTACACTCGTTCGCGGAACTATCACGGACTTTGACCGTGATATTCGGGCCGACTTTTGAAGGATTCTACTAGAAGTCGAACTGCTTCGACCTTTTCCGATAGCAATGCGCTAAGCACATTCGTGCAGCTAGTCCAACTTGTCGTCTCGCCTCATTTAACCAGGATCAGATTCTATGCTAAACACAAGCGTCAGGCTCGCGACATTATTTGCGTTGTTGTCGTTTCCGGTGGTGTCTTTCGCCGAGACATTGGTCATCGACGATCCGCTTTCGGAGGGAACGATCGGTCGCCAGTACGGCGGCAAATTTGTCGACAAATGCTACAATCCCGGCAAGGGAGAAAACCACATCCTCTACAAACTTCCTACGACCATACGTCAGGGGCGACTCACGTTTGAAATTCGAGGCATGAACCCTGACAAGGTCAACGAGAAAGAGCATGGATTCGCCTGTATGTACGACGGGCACAACATGGCCCAACCTATCGGCTACTCGCCTGAATTCAAGTACAACTTCTATCGCTTTAACATGCACTGGCGGAACAACCGTAGGGCGATCAAATGCGTGATCAACATAGCGACTGACAAAAAGAAAGAGCTTGCTGTTGACGATCGACCGATGTTCGCAGCGGATAGCAAGATGGAGTGGCGACGGGAGCCTACGGACACTGGATACCCGTTCCAATCAGATCAATGGTACCGAGTTCACATCGCCTGGGATCGGATCAGAAACAAATCGAAACCTCGATCGAAGAGCTTGATGGCAGCAACCGAAAAACAGTCTGGGAGGTCTCCAAGTCGCTACCCTACGCCCCAAAGCAACATTGCATCAGGATAGGTTCGGGCCCCGGGAAATATTCTTCGGCGCTCGATCAGATTCAGTATCGCAATGTAAAAATCTATGCGACCCAAGAGGTTGCTCAGAAACAATCTAGTAGTCAACGCATCGCATCACGCACGTTTCCTCTCAAGAGCACGACGCAATACTATCCCTATCTCGAGTGGGAACTTCCTGCCAAAAGCGACGGCAAGAATCCATACGATGTAGCCGCACATGTTACCTTTATTCACACCGCCAGTAAGACGAAGGCATCCACCGAGATGTATTACGATGGTAAGGGGCGGTTCAAGTTTCGTTTCACTGGTACGCAAACAGGAACGTGGGACTATTTAACGTCCAGCGAAGTCGATTCGCTTGATGGTATTCGAGGTCAAATCGAAGTAACACCCAAATCCCAATAAATTGGCGACCGGTTTTATCACGACCTTCAAGACGGATACGCATACCAAGTATGTCCGGCCAACGGGCACGAAGGGAGCGTTGCGGTGGTACGTACCACAGTATGCCATGTACCACGGTGAATTGGTTCCGGATGACGATGCCGTAACTGAGAAAGAGATCGAACGACTGTTCGACGACCATGGCTTTACCGGATTCCACATCCCAGTTCAAGATCCTTCGGCCTGGGTAGTAGATGGAAATCCTAACCCAGAGATTTTCAGACGTCTAGAAAAAACGATCAGCATGGTGCACCGGGCTGGGGGAAGTTGTCATATCTGGCTTTGGGGAGATGAGCAACGAGGAAATGCCCCGTCAGCTTTAGAGGGGGGTAGCCAACGGTCCCGTAGATCGCCGGCTACAGCGATACATAGCAGCTCGACTGGGCCCGCTTCCAGGGTGGACGATGGGGTATGGGTTCGATCTCTGGGAATGGGCAGACGAAGACCAAGTGGCCCAGTGGCATAGCTATACGCATCAACGATTGTTTCAGCCGCATTTGTTGGGCGCACGATCCTCGAAAAATAGGCTAGACCAGATTTCTGGGGCCGTGGATTATGCTGGATACGAACAGCACAAGCCGGACTACCATTGGTACCTCAAGACACTAACCAGACGCCCGGATAAGCCTGCATTCTCGGAAGACCGTTTTCGCGTTCGTGGTAAATACCCAAATAAAGACTACACAGCTGAAGAGACTCGGCGAGGTTTATACCATTCCACGATGGCCTGCGGAGTTGCCAATATCTGGGGATACCTCAAACGCCCCAATGGCAAGTATGAAAGTGGCGGCATAACCTTCGACTACCCAAACGAACACGAATTGAAGACTTACAATACATCTTTCATTCAAAAAGACCGGTTGAGGAAAGAAATGCAGTGGAACTTCGATCTTAGTGACGGCCACTGCCTGAGCACGCCGGATAGTACGTTGATGATTGTCTACAAGGAAGACTGCGATGACGTCAGCGTTGATCTGTCTCATTTTTCAGGCAATCTTAGCGCCATTGCAGTGAATACCAAACAGGAATATGTGGAGATCGCCCTTGCGGCAAAACAAAAGAAACAAAAATTGTCACTACCCGAAGTATCTGACTGGGTCATTGCTGTAGGCAATTTTTCGCGAGAATAAGTGACCTGCATGACTTGCAAGAAACACACTCACATTCCGCACGGATCAGGAAACGGAGTGAAGGTCAAGAATTAGACCGTAGCAAGTAGCTACTTTCTGACTCTTTCAAGCCATTCGATTCATCCTTTCCATAGATTGGAGAAAATTGTCGGGAACTTTTGCGATAGCCCAAGACTTCAGCCTGCTGAAAAGAACGAGCCTGCGTCTAGGGAAGAATAACATAACGGCGAAAGTGGGCGTGAAGAACAAACGACCAAAATCAGAATAGTACGATCAGTACCTCCTGAAAGTGTTGTTAGAAACGTGATTTACAGTGCGATCGCCGTGATTACCTCGCTTTTCTCATGTTCTAAGAGTGGAGATTACGATGGTATCTCAGTCAACCTAGTAATCAGACCTATTGTTTCATCGAATCTAACCAATCAGCTCCGGAATCACTTTCCCACCGAACTGACTCAACTGTTTAAAGCGGCCGGCGTGGTAGTAGGTGAGCTTGTTGTCGTCCAGCCCCAAAAGCCGCAACAGGGTCACATGGAAGTCGCGAATGTGGGCGACGTTCTCGACTGCTTCCATCCCGGTTTCGTCGGTCGCCCCGATCGTGTGGCCTGCGTTGACGCCGCCTCCGGCCAGCCAGTAGGTCATTGCGTGCGGGTTGTGGTCGCGGCCGTAGGCGGTTCCACCACGGACGCCGTTGTCAGGCGTGCGGCCGAACTCGCCGCACCAGACGATCAGCGTTTCGTCGAGCAGCCCGGTTCGCTTCAGATCGGCAATCAACGCGGCGATCGGCTGGTCGACGGCACCTACCAGGTTGCCGTGAGCTCGCTCGATGTAGTCGTGGCTGTCCCACGAACCATGGTACAACTGCACGAAGCGGACCCCTTGCTGAACGAGCTTTCGCGCCAGCAAACATTTGCGGCCGAACGAATCGGTGGGCTCCTTGCCGACGCCGTACAGGTCGAGCGTTTCCTGGGGTTCCTGCTTCAAATCCAACACGCCGGGCACCTGCATTTGCATGCGGAAGGCCAACTCGTAGCTCTCCATCCGGGCACCCAGTTCATCATGATACGCATGCCGCCGCTGGTGCTGCTGATTGAGCTTCGCGATCAGATCAAGATTCTTTCGCTGATGCTCGGCCGTGATGCCGCTGGGCGGAAAGAGGTCGAGGATCGGCGATCCCTTCGGACGCAACGGCGTTCCCTGGAACTGAGCCGGCAAGTAGCCGTTACTCCAGTTCGCCGCGCCACCCTGCGGATAGCTGACCTCAGACAGGACGATGAACCCAGGCAGGTTTTGGTTTTCCGATCCCAGCCCATAGGTAACCCACGCCCCGACGCCAGGGTCGCCGCCGAAACGGTTGCCGCAGTTCAGTTGGTACATGGCCGTGGGATGATTGACGCTGTCGACCTGACAACCGCGGAAGAAGCAGATCTCGTCGGCCACACCGGCCAGGTGCTGCCAGTTCTCGGCCATGTCGGCACCCGACTGGCCGACCTTATTGAACTTGAAAGGGCTTTGCACGTAGTAGCGTTTGCCACTTTCCATGGCCGACTTCTGCTCGCCGCTGCGGGTGAATTCCTTCAGGTGCAGCTGGTCGAGCTTCGGCTTGGGATCGAACGTATCGATGTGCGAGGGACCACCTTCCATGGTGAGGAAGATGCAGTTCTTGGCCTTAGCCGGCAAGTGACCCTTACGCGGTGCGAGCCCCACCGCGGCCTGATCTTCTTCGGCTGCGAGGAGCGAACTGAACGCAACACTGCCCAGGGTCGCCCCTAGGCCGTACAGGAATTCGCGCCGCTTGGGCAGTGGATTAGTAGACATAGACAAACTCGTTGGAATTTAAGATCGCCAGACAAACATCGGCCAGGGCTCGCGTGTTTGCGTCGACATCTTGCGGCTGAAGATCAGGCACAAAATCTTGGTAGGCGTGCAGCGTTTCGTCGAACGAGAACTTTTCGCCCGTGTTCTCTTCGACCGCATCACGCCGGACGACCAGCGGGGCTTCAACCTCCGTCAGCTCGCGTTCCACTTGGATGTCCTGCATGGTCGTCCAGTGCTGTTCGCAGGCCGTGCGTTCGCCGTCGGTCGGCAAGCGGCCATACGTCAACTGAAACACGCGGTCGATCGCTTTGCCACCGGAAAGACCTTCCCGGGTTACCCGGTGCGCCAAAGCCAACGCCCGATCGTAGGTCGACTGGCCGTTAAACAACGCGAAGACCTGCGGCGTGACGGTCGACTCGCTACGCATCTCGCACGAGAAGTCGGGCCCGGGGGCGTTGAACACTTCACGGAATGGATCAGGAAGGCCACGGACCTTCAAGCTATACAGCGAACGCCGATGACGCTGCTGGGGCAGGGGATTGGGTGTCCACGCGGCAGCGAACGTGCCCATCACCTGGCGCGGCTGCATGGCCGCTTCCATGTTGATCTCGGGTCGGTTGGGGATGCCGCCGAGCTTCGGATTCAACTCGCCGGTCGCGAAGAGCATCGCGTCGCGCAGCTCGGAAGCGGTCAACCGCCGTGGGGTAAACGCGGCGTACGATGTGCTGAGCGGATCCTTCTCGGCCAAGGCGTCAAAGCCGGGATGCCGGCACGATCGTCGGTACGCTTCGCTGAGCATGATTTGACGATGCATCGCTTTGAACGACCAGCCTGATTCGACGAACGTCGCCGCCAGCCAGTCCAGCAGCTCGGGGTGCGTCGGGCGTTTGCCAGTGGAACCGAAGTTATTCGGATTGCCGGCGATCGGCCGTCCCATGTGCCACAGCCAAATGCGATTCACGATGGTTCGCGTGGTGAGTGGGTTTTCGGGGCTGGCCACCCACTGGGCGAACGCTGCCCGGCGACCTTCGATGCGGGTAGGGATGGCCGGGTGTTGAACCTCGTCCAGCACGCTCAGAATGCCTGGCTTGACGGGGGCGCCTTGGATGAAGGGATCGCCGCCGGTCAGGATGCACGTTTTCTTGAGCTCGCCGACCTGGCTGGGGCTTTTGGGAATTCGCAGCGGAGCATAGACGGATCGCAGCGTCGGCGTCTTGCCGCTATAGACGGCCAATGCATACGGCTGGTAACGTTCCTCTTCCCATTTCAGCCGCTGGAGACCTTTGCGAGCAACGCGTTCGTTGCCGTAATCCTCCGGCGTGAAGCCAACGTGCTTGGGGGGAATCTGAGACTCCGGCAGGTTCTGCCGCATGAGCGCCTGGCGGGCCGATCCGAAGTTCTTGTTTCCATTTTGTTGGTCGAGTGCCTCGTTCCATTTCGCCGGATCGATTTTGTTTTCAGCCAACCAGGCTTGGGCGGCGGTCAGCTGCATCGCGTTGAGCTCTTTAAGCGTCTGCGAGTATTCGGCCCGGCGTGCTTGCAGGTACCGCTTCTCGTCGAAGCCGTCGGTGTTTTCGATCTTGAGAAACGGTGCTTTGCGTTCGGCAAGCTGCGTGGTGGCGAAGACCGCTTGAATAGCATAATAGTCGTGCGTGGGGACGGGATCGAACTTGTGGTCGTGACAGCGAGCACACTGCAGCGAATGGGCCAGGAACGTCTCGCCGACGCTGTTGGTCACGTCGTCTAAGAAGCGCTGCCGCGCGACCTTTTCAACTTCCATGCCGGTCAACTCCCACGGTCCCATCCGTAGGAAACCGGTCGCGATGATGGCCTCAGCATCCTCCGGGGCGAGTTCGTCTCCGGCGATCTGCTCGCGAATGAACTGATCGTACGGCTTGTCTTCGTTGAAGCTCCGCACGACGTAGTCTCGGTAGCGCCACGCGTTGCCTCGTTCGTAGTCGTTGGCAAAGCCGGAGGTGTCGGCGTAGCGGGCCACGTCCAACCAATGCTGGGCCATCCGTTCGCCATAGTGAGGTGACGCCAGTAGGCGGTCGATGACCTTGGCAAACGCGACTTCGTCAGAAGAGGGATCGCTCACGAACGCTTCGATGTCCTGCGGACTGGGTGGTAGCCCCGTCAGGTCGAATGTTGCTCGGCGGATGAGCGCCGGACGATCGGCAGGGGGTGCTGCGGAAAGTCCTTCCGGCATCTTCGCCGCCAGGAACGCATCGATCGGATGACTTTGCGGACCAGGAACTTCCGGTTTGCTGACCTTCGTGTAGGCCCACAATGCCTCGGGCTTGTACTTGCGATTGGCCCACTCAGGTGAGAGTGCCCCGACGGTCTCGACCGTGATGCCATCCTCGGCCGACCACTGGTCGGCATACTGGGCGTTGATCTCTTGGGTTCGGGCTTCGTCCGGCCAGGGGGCGCCCAGGGCGATCCATTGGCGGATCCAGCCGATTTGTTCGTCCGTCAGGGCCTCAGACTCCTTCGGCGGCATGGCCGACCAACTGAAGTCATCGCGGCCGATGGCCAGCATCAGTGGGCTCTCTTCGGGCTTGCCGACAACGATACTCGCTTCGCCGCTATCGCCGCCTGTGTGCAGGGCCGCCAGCGAACGCATATCGAGACCTCCTTCGCTCTCGTCTTCGTTCTGCCCATGACAGGCCAGACACTTCTCGGCGATCAAAGGAGCCACGCGGCGCACGAACAGGGCTTCGCCTTCGGGTTCGTTTGCAGCTAAAGGTAGAACCGCAAAGAGTACAAACCAGGGCGGACTGATCGAGCGAACAAGAGTTGCGAATGGGAATACGCACATAAGCACAGCTACTGGGGAATGAAGTATACTAATAATACGGACAGCTCTAGTACTACAGCGCCAAGTCGATCTTGGTAAATTCGGCTGAATTCGGCAAACTCAATGCATCAATCTCGCACAATGAGGTGCCAGCATGGATTCCCGTCAGATTCGTCGGATAAAGCCAGAATTGAACTGCTTTACGAATTGCTGAAGGGAATAATCCAGGACATCAGAATCGTTGCCAAGATTCCCGTTACTCCAAGTGCCGCAGTGAGGATCGACCATGTGCGCAGTGTTTCCTCCGTCGTAAGTACACCCATTTTGGCGAATATCCAGAATCCACTGTTGTTCATCCAGTCTCCCACGAGGGAGCCACTGCCGATCGCACACGCCAGATAGGCAGGGTGGCAACCAAGGTGCTCAGAAGAGAATTCCATCGAAGCGAATATTGATGCCGTGGTGATCATCGACACCGTTCCGGATCCTTGAGCGAACTTAATAAGTGATGCAACTCCAAAAGCTGATAGCAGCAACACACTGCCAGAGACCGAACCAGGCTCACCTAGCAGCGAGGAGAAACTATCTTTGATTCCAGCCTCGCGCAGCATGGCTCCAAATGCCCCTCCTGCGGCAGTGATCAAAATTACAAAACCGGCACTGGTAACAGCCTGTTCGACCCCTTGGTTTAGGTCTGTCAGAGACGTTCCTCTATAAACAGCGACAAGGCATAGCGACATCGCAGCCGATATCAGAAGCGCCAGACTTGGGTTTCCTACAATCGCTGTGATCGCCAACATGGTATCAGGCGTGTCATCGACCGATCTGGCAAAGGCGTTGGTTGCAATCAATACAACTGGCAGCAAGATCGGGAAGAGAGAAATACTCAACGGTGGCAATCGTAAATCGGAATGTTTGTCCTCTGCTTCCCGTTTTTCCTCCCCTGGATACGGACGCATCTCGATTGTGTTATGTCGATCGAGCCAATGGCAGGTCAACAGTCCCACGATCGCCATGGGAATACCGGTTATGCTACCCACTAAGATCATCATACCGAGGTCGACCTGGAGTTCGTTCGCCATGAAAAGCGGACCGGGTGTAGGAGGGACCATCGAATGGGTAACCGCTCCGCCTGCAACGACGGATGTAAGCAGCAATACGTAATTCTTTTGTCGCTTACGCCACATCGATCGAATTACGGGAATGACCAGATAGAATACGGTGTCGAAAAACACCGGGATGGAAAGAACGAAGCCGCTTGCGGCAAGGGCCGCGGGGGCGCGTTTCTCGCCCAGAAGTTTGCTGAGACTGTCGACGATTCGCTGCGCTGCACCACTTTCCATCAAGCACCAACCGATGACCGCGGCCATGGCAATGACAATTCCAATGGCCCCGGCCACGTCGCCAAACGCGATGCCGACACGTGTGATCTTTTCAGTCGCTTTGCCAGGTGCTAACAGGCTCACCACGATCGCCGACGTGATGAGCGCAATAAAAGCGTTGATCCTAAATACCAGGATCAATGAAACGACGATGACAACGCCGATCACGAGGATAAGTAGCGGATCCATGTCGTTAGCTCAGTGGCATGTGCCGTGGTGTAATCACAATTTCCGGAACGGTCGCTCGGGCCGGAAGTTTTGCGACCGCGACCGCCATGGCGGCAATGTCCTCTGGGTGAACCATTTTGGCACGCTGCTCAGCCGGTGGCGGCGAGGGCCGTTTATCAACCAATGGGGTGTCGGTTTCACCTGGGTAGATATTGGTGACTGAGATGCCTTCTTCTAACAGTTCTAAATTAGCGAAGTGCCCCAAAGAGCCCTGAGCAAATTTCGATGCACAGTAAGATGCGCCTGCTAATTTCATGTTCCGGAGACCAGCAAGTGAAACAACATTCAAAACCAAACCTGACTTACGTTCTCTCATCCCAGGAAGCACCGCTTGCATGGCATGAAAGAAGCCGGTCGTATTGACGGCCAGCACTTGTTTAAACTCGGCTGCGCTGTGATTCTCAAAAAAACGATTCGGAACATTCATGCCAGCACTGTAGACGAGTACGTCGATCGGACCGGCGTGCTCATAGCAGTACTCGACCAGACGAACAAGCTGATCCGGCTGCGTGGTATCGGCTGAGAATGACAGGAAGGAAGTTCCAGCTTCCTTCAGGGACAATTCAGACCGACTCGAGAGAATAACCTTGGCGCCTTCGTCCAAGAAGGCCTGACCAATTCCGAGGCCAATCCCACTTCCTCCCCCAATTACGAGAACGACTTTGTCCTTCAATGCATTCATGAGCTATTTGATCTCTCAGTAGGGCGTCTTATTTAACTAGGTAAAACAGGTCTTGCTGAAAACTTCCACAAAGCATCGCGTTGTTTGCCGAGAATAACGATCGAAATGTCATCCGGCATTGAGTAAGAGGAAATGGCTGTCGTAGCAAAAACCGAACAAAAGTATGTCGGAACTCACAAGACATCTATCCATGCCATGGAAAAGAAAAGTCGAAGATCACGCCAGGATTTCCTTAGCAACCCGACCATACACGTCCGCAAGTCGAAAGTCTCTTCCAGCGTATCGGTAGGTGAGCCGCTCATGATCAAGGCCAAGCAGGTGCAGAAGCGTGGCGTGCAGATCATGATTATACATGCGTCCTTCCACGGCTCGCTGGCCAGTCTCGTCTGTGCCTCCAAACGAAAAACGTCGTTTGACTCCTCCTCCCGCCATCCAAATCGTGAGTCCGTGAGGATCGTAATCGCTGCCATCCCGCTTCATGTTTCCGATAGTACGTCCAAATTTACCACCCCATAGCACCAGGGTATCTTCGAGCAAGCCACATTGCTTTAGGTCTGTTAGTAGCTCAGCGATAGGTTGGTCAGTCGACCACGCACGTTTTTCCTGACACTCGCGGTGTTGGATATGGCTATCCCACAATCGGTCGTTGATTTCGACGAAGCGAACCCCGGACTCGATCAACTTGCGTGCCAAAAGACATTACACTTCATTGACGTACATCCGCGCTAGCCGCTTCATAGTGATTCGCTTTTCTTGATCGGTGATCCCATACATCTCCAGGGTCTTCCGAGGCTCCATCGACAAGTCGAACACATCAGGCATGTCGGCATGGGAATGGTTGATCTTTCCCCACGAATCAAGCCAGTACTTGAGTCATGCATTTCAAGCAGATAAACGCAGCAAAAAACTACTTTCCGACTCTTTCAAGCCATTGGCTTCGTCCTTCCAAGAGGTTTGATAGAATTGTCGGATACTTTGCCGCAATGTTTGTGGCCTCACTTGGATCAGACATCAAATCAAAAAGCTGCGGTTGGCTTCCACTCTTGTCCAAAACAACTTTCCATTGATGTGTGACTTGTCCACCATCATGCTGATCTTTGCGAATGGCATTGTCCCAGTACAAGGTATCGTTCTCGCTTGCGGATGTCGTTCCTTTGAGAAGATCCAGTAAGTTTCGACCATCCATTTCTGTTGGTGGCGTTCCCCCTGCCGCGGATATTAGCGTTGGTGCAATGTCGATATGGCTAATCGGGGCATCCAAACGCCATCCCTTTGGGAACTCTGCGGACCAAGTAACGATGAACGGAATTCGTATTCCTCCTTCATAGCTTTGGCCTTTGTTTCCGCGGAGGTATTTCGTTGCCCAATGAGGGCCTCCGTTGTCCCCCATGAAAATGATGATCGTATTATCGAGTAAGTCTAGTTCCTGAAGTTTCTCTTGGATCTGACCGATGCCTTCATCAACAACATCGATCATCGCAGTGCTGACGTGCTCCATCCCGGGTTCTTTAAATCGCTTCATGTATTTCTGGGGTGGGCGTTGTGTAGGGACATGGCGGGCACTGTGAGGCAGGTAGAGAAAAAAGGGCCGATCCTTGTTGTCTTCGATAAAATCCACGGCGCGCCGATTGAAGGCCGAAGTTAGATATCCGAATTCGGTAACGAACTGCTTATTCTCGTCAGTAGACAATCTGGAATCGAGAAGAGGCGCGTATCGATGGGCAAATGGGCGAGTCGCTTGGTCTTTTTGGGTCGCTCGCCACTGCTGCATGGTCTCCCATTGTAAGCCTGGCCCCGCTTTTGTTTCGTAGTAGTCATGAGACGTGTAGGTTACAAAGTGCTCATCGAACCCCCAATCGGTCGGTGGAAAATTGCCTTTCTCTGCCCCATTGTGCCACTTTCCTACGATGCCGGTGTGATACCCTAACTCTTGGAGGACCCTCGGTAATCGAGGAAAAGACCTAGGTACTTGGACACGTGAGTTCCAGCGTTGAGGATAGCTTCCAGTAAGAAGCGCCCCTCGCGATGGCCAACACATGTTGCCTGCTGAATAGCCCTGGTCACATGTAATTCCTCTCAAAGCCAGTTCATTCAAGTGGATTGTGTTCGTCTCCTGCACACTGGCAGGATACGGCGTGTCGGTGCTGAGAATGCTTACGTTACCAACCCCCACGTCGTCAGGCATGATCAAGATAATATTGGGCTGCTTTGATCGCCCTTGATCTGCTGAGGCAGATGAAATAAGGACGGTGAGAACCAGACTGATAATTGGTATTAGCTTAGTCATTCGAAAGCCAAAGGAAAAATGAAGTTCTAGTATGCGGAGGGAAATACTTGGGGCATTTTCCAGCGGCCACCGTGAAAACGGTGTGCCGCTGTGGGTACCTTGGCGAGTGAAAAACTCTGCGGCTGAATTAGATGCAATACGAAGTTTGAGAGCCCTTGCTACTCGTACTCGAACACAAGTCCGTCATTTGCCGCCAGCATAGCCTCATAGGGGCTATCCACTTCATTAGACAAATCGTGGAAGATTGTTTCAGCAATAAACCTCACCGAACCATCATAGAATAGGAATAGACCTCCTCCAGGATGGTTGCTGTTGCTGGCGTCCCCATGACCACTATTTAAGGGTCTACGACCAGTCAGCAAGAGGTTTCGGATCTTGCCACGATCATCCGAAATTTGAATCGCAGCCCAAACCGTCGCTCCCGGTGTCGAGTTACCCAACTGATGGCACTTCTCACCAACCGCTGCTTGATTACTTGTACCATCCGTCATCGCGCCAAAGTTGCCATTAACAGGAAATGGTGATCCGTTAACGGTCGATATGGGAGTTGACCACGTGGGGCGATTGCGAACGAACTGGGGAAATGGCCCAGTGCCTACGTGGCACTTCTCATCGGCGTGATGAAACACTGCAGCGTAATTGGATGCCGCAATCTCTTCGCTGCCAAACTTTTGCAGTTGCGTTGGACCTGTTGCCGATGGGCAACTGTACATCCCCAATTCCGTCTTACATGCAGCCAGAGTTTGAGCGGTATCATCTGGCCAGGCGCCTTGACCGATTCCTGCCAGGTCATACAGCGATTGCTGTTCCATGTAAGGCAGAATCATGGCACTCCAAAGCCAGCCATCTTTGTTGTGGACCGATCCACCGTTTCCCCAATCACCCGAAACAATGCCAGGAACAAGTTCACTGTAGGTATCGTGATGCATATGCAACGCTAAACCGATTTGCTTCAAGTTGTTTGAGCAGTGCATCCGCCGTGCCGCCTCACGGGCCTGCTGCACGGCTGGAAGAAGAAGCGCGATAAGTACACCGATAATGGCAATAACGACAAGCAACTCAACGAGCGTGAAAGCCCGTTGATGATTCCAAGCGATAGTACGCATGAAAAGAACTCCTTAAGAAGAATAGAAAGTGAAGTCAAAACAAGAAAAGACGTGATTGTTCAACAGCATTCGGTAATGCCCATGAGAGCATTAGGCCGAACTGCCTGTATTTCATTTTTTTGCTCGGGCTACGCCACGGGTTTTCCTATCCGATTTCAGATCGAAATTGAACTCATTGTCCCCTGAGTCTACGACGTCAGCCGTCAACTCCGTATCGACGTTGTATTGCCGAGGGATCATCTCATCTCCATCAGGCCCTCCGGCTTCTTTGGTGATCATCACTCGATTCAAGCCCACGACTCCACCCTCTTGCATGGCTGTGAAAGTGAGTTCGTAGTAACCATCTTTGTTGGTTTGGCCAATGGACGCCCGTTTTCCTTCAGGCTGGAAGATGATCTCCGCGTTTGCCAGTGGCTTTCCATCAAGGAGAACATGTCCGTGCACGGGAACGGTCTCACTGCTCGAACTGCAACCGATCGACAGTACTATGAGGGCAAGGACAGCAATCCAAACTCCTGATAGATCGTTGATTGTCATAGAACAGACCCTTTCTACTAACGACATTGCTGTGAGATAAACTTTCGTGCCAACTGTGTCGGCGGGAACTTATGCTGCTGTAAATTTGGATGAATGTGGCTCGTTAAAACTTATTCGTGGCAATCTCATGTGGTCATACGCTGAGATCAAACCCCGCTCGACGAGGCCTCTCGAGTTTGCTGTTCGCCTCTTTGTCATCAACGAAGCATTCGATGTCAGGATTCCAATCAAGCGGGCGATTCAATTCGCGGGCTAAGTTAGCAAGATGGCATACCGTTGCGGTGCGATGCCCGAATTCGGCGGGGGCAATAGGGGTGTTTCGACTATGGATACATTCGAGCCAATCTTCTAAATGTGGGCGGGCAACGTTGCCAGCCCCGCGCCATTTGGCTGCGAGGCCAGGATCAGGACCGTCTAGTACGAGTTCAGCCGGGTTCACGCTGAACATGTTTCTCCCCATTTCAAGCGTCCCCAGTTCACCTTGAAAACGAATTGATTTGTTGCCACCGCAAAATCGCAACGTAATCCCGTTTGCAAAGGACATTTCTACGGGCCAAAACCTGCGATCATCCGGTGTACTTGGAGGAGGAGTTTTATGACCCCAAGATTTCCAGATCTCCTTTACAGAATCTGGACGAATCGTGCGAATCGATACAGGGCCGGTCTCATCACATCCAATCGCCGATAAGACCATGTCGACGCTATGGGCGCCCCAGTTCGTCATGAGATGTCCGGAAAACTCTTGGAAGAGATCCCAGCCACGCCATACTAGATTGTCCACCTTGAACGTATCTTTAACCCATAGATGCTTGTTGTGAGCACGCATCGGCGATGGTCCGAGAAACAATCCCCAATCGAAACCTTTGGGGATCGGTTCTTCGGGAAATTCTGGGTTTGTGATCGGCCCAGGATAGTTCGGTAGGTCGACAGCGGTAATCTTGCCAAGACCACCGTTGCGAATGAAATCACAGGCAAACTTATTCATCTCCATCGATCGCTGTTGACTACCAACTTGTAAGATTTGGCCCGTCGCCGTGACCTTTTCAACGATTAGTCTTCCTTCACCAATCGACACGGTCATGGGCTTCTCGAGATAGACATCCAGGCCGGCATCCAAGGCCAGAATTGCTGCATGAGAGTGGTGATGATCGGGGGTCGCGATAATGACGGCATCTAGCGGTTCGCGATCAAGCATGAGGCGATAGTCTTGATACTGATGACAGCGACTCGCATAAAGCTCTTTAAAAACGTCAAGTACTTCAATAAACTCATTTTGAGGGTGAAGCGTTTCATCCATTCGACTATAGGCACAGTCACAAATCGCGGTGACACGTACCGAAGATGGAAGATTTCCAATCAAATACTTTCCCCGCACGCCTGTGCCTATAACACCGACTCGAAGTTGCTCTAAAGGACTATCGCCTCGAACAAGAGACTTCCAGCCAAGTGCAGTAAGCGTCATCCCTGCCGCGCTTGCTGCTGCCAGGAATTTTCGGCGATTCAGTGGTAACCTGCTCATATAGACAGAACCTTCCCCGCATATTGAAGACTCTTTCGTACGTTATCGTCTTCGAGTTCCAACTGTTGCACTTCCGAAAAGGAACTAACCACTTGCGATTTAGCGGGATTGTCACGGACCAGTCGCAAGGTGCGCGACAATTCTCGACCTGATACCAGAGGAAGCGTTGTCCAAAAGTCCTCCGTTAAACACGGGACCTTTAGCGCATCGCGTGTGATCAATTCGAGAGAACAATGAATACTCGGTTTTGTGCGTCTGAGAATGTTGACCATTTGCATCAGGTCAAGACTGCCTTCGCCTAAGGGAACGTCGCCCAGAAGGAATCCGTCGGCGTACGAGGATAAAGCCTGGTCTTTTAGGTGAACAGACACTGCGTAAGGTGCGAACGCTTCAATTGCGGCGTACGGGTCGTCAAGTAGTGCGATGCTGTTGCCTGTATCGACGCACGCTCCGATCCACTCGCAGTCAAGATGCTTAAGCAGAGCCAATCGCTCTTCGACTCGCTGGTCTTTATGGTTCTCAATTGCAAAGGGGACTTGATATTTCTCAATGATGGGAACTGCCAACTCCATCATTCTTTGTCCACGTTGCTCGTACTGACGGAACTCTGACAAGGACTTGAACTGTTCGTAGCGTCTTCCGGGCATGATCACAGTGCGGACTGCTGTCGCGCCCGAGTCGCGAGCAGTAGTGACCTCTTGTTCGAAGCGTCCAAGATCATCTTTGTCTCGAGGTGGGTTGACGATTGCTTCGACAAATAATCCTTTGTTTTCCGCGAGATCGCGTAGGCGGTGTGCTTCCTTCGCTTCCATCACACCCAGACTTGCTTGCATACCACCGGCACCAACTGAATTGCAGTGGTTGAGGAAGTTTAGCGGTGAGTACAGGTCAGTCTGGGAATCTTGTCTTCGCAGCCAATGGCGGCGAATTCTGCAGCTGTATTGGACTAATCCCAGGCCCGTCAAGCGAACCGACTCATCTCCCCAAAGATGTCTGTAGGCATGCAATCCCAGTGGCATCGCCGCTACGGCGATGCCAAGTAGCGTTCGTCTCGAAAAGGGTCTCTCTATCTTCTTACGCATGTCATGTATCCATAGCGGGTGCCAATTAGCGAGCCGTCCAACCTCCATCAACCGTAAGCATGCTACCGGTGACGTAGGACGAAGCGGGACTGGCGAGAAACAAAGCCGCGCCTTGAATCTCTTTCATCTCGCCCCAGCGTTCGACGGCTGTCGCGCCGACGATGAAGTTTTTGGCTTCTTCCGTCTCCGCGATGGGAATATTCATCGGAGTGTGAAAAGGGCCGGGACAGATTGCGTTGACCGTTATTTTGTCGAGAGCAAGTTCCAGCCCCAACGCTCGGGTCATCTGCACAACCGCGCCTTTGCTGGTTGCGTACGGTGTTCGATTGGCAAGTCCCACCAAACCCAACGTGCTGGCCATATTGATAATCCGGCCATAACCTTGTCGTTTCATGATTGGCACGACATGTTTGATGCAAAGCCACATCGCGTCCACATTGATGCTTTGAACCTTGCGGAACTCATCAAGACTAAGATCTTCGATGGCACCCCGGATATTGATTCCAGCGTTGTTGATAAGGACGTCTACGCGATCAAATTCAAGAGAACAGCGTTCGACGATCGACTTGACATCGCTTTCAATGGAAACGTCCGCCGCCATGCCAACTGCCTTTACGGGATACTCCCCCGCAATTCGTTCTGCCGCGGCCGTTGCTTCGCTTTCGTTTCGACTAACGAGAAGCAAGTCTGCCCCTGCGGACGCTAAGCCGGCGGCCATTGCTTCTCCGAGCCCTTTTGACCCACCAGTGACGATTGCCACCTGTCCATTCATTTGAAATTGAGAAATACCTGGCCAGCGACTCATTTCAGACTTTCGTTGTTGTTTTGAGTGGTAAAGTCGCCACAGACGTTCATGCGCACTGCGTAGAGGCTCGTCCGGGCTGTGATGAATAACGTACGGCCATCACGTCCGACAAACGTCATGTTCGAGGGAATCTCGGGCGTTTCAATGAGTGCGATTTCCTCACACGCTGGAGAGAACACTCGGATGCCTTCGTTGGAAGTTGTATAAAGATTTCCCTGCTCGTCCAAAGTGAGACCATCTGAGAAACGTGCTGCGGCAACCTGTTGATCAGAAAGACTCCCATCAGCCCCGACCTGGTAGCGATAACACTTTTGCGCACGTGGATCGGCTACATAGAGTCGATTGCCATCAGCGCTGCCGACGATACCATTGGCGTTCTTGAGGCCGAACCCTACCTCGCGGACCTGTGTGAAATCACTCGATAGAACACACACGGTTCCACTCAAAGCATCTTCAGGGAATCGATCTGCTTGATTCGGTTTGATCATGGGTATCGTGAAGTACACGATTCCCGTGGGCGACATCCATAAGTCATTGGGCATACCGAGAGGGCGCCCTTCGCATTGATCAGCGACAACCTTTTCCTTGCCGTCAAGCTGACGCAATACAATTCGCCGCCCGCCCTCACAGAACAGCAACTCGCCTTTGCGAGTGACGACAATCCCGTTGGAATTGTGGCGGGCTTGTCTAACCAGTGTTAAACCATCGGATCCATTCCAGCGATGCATGGCACCACTTGGCATATCCGAGAAGTACAAGGACTCGACTCCGTCCCAAGCGGGGCCCTCCGTGAACCGAAAGCCACCTGCGAGCTTCGTTACATCGCCCTGCGGTGCTGGGATCTGAGCATGGGCAGCAGTCAGCACGACGCAAGAGAGCAACAAAGCCAAGGGGCAAGTTCTTATGACGTTCCGGCCGAGATTCATGACAGCTCCAATCCCTTCATGGTGCCGGTGCTACTAGCAAAACGATCGGTGTCGATACCCATTCTCTGCAATACGCTTACGAACAAGTTGGGCAACGGATAGTCGTGCGTCCCACCTAACGCAAGGTGCTGGGCATGCCGGAAGCCACCTCCCGCGATCAACACAGGCAAGTTGTCATTTGCATGGGAATTGCCATTGCCTAGAGAGGTCCCGTAGATAACCGATGTCTGATTCAGCAGCGATTTGCCACTCGACTGTCGCTCGTCAAGTCCTCGGAGCAATGCGGCCAGTTCCTGGAATTGAGCCGATTCAATCCGACGAAGTTGCTCCAGTTTTTCGGGCTGGTTGCCATGGTGCGTGAGAGGATGGGTTCCAGTATCCACACCAGCGATATTGGGTTTTGCACTATTTTGATAGATGTATAGCGAGATAATCCTTGTCGAATCGGTTTCAATCGCGATACGGGCCAAGTCATACATGGCACGTGTTCTGTCTATCAGTGCTCCTGGATCGTCATAATCCTGTGGGGGCGACATCTCGACCTGGCGTTTAGGCTCTTTCTCCCACTGCTCACTCTTGTGCAACCGTTTCTCCAAATCGCGGACGCCAGTGTAGAACTGATTGAGCTTGTCTCGATCGGATGCTCCAACTCGTTTCTCCAACTCCCGTGCTCTTTCGCCGACCGAGTCCAAAATGCTGCGACCTTGTCGAAGCTTGGCGATCTGTGCTTCGATTTCCTTTTGCGATCCTTGGACGAACAGCTTTCTAAATAAGCGAGAGGGCGATTCTTCGCCAGGAATTTGAACGCCTGACTGGGTGTACGAAAGGCTCTGCCGAGTTCCGACAGACAACGCCAACGATGGGAATCTGGTCAGATGACCGATCCGCTCGGCGGCAAATTGGTCGACAGAGATTGAATTGCGAAATCCGCCTCTACCTGGATGAGGAGCCGCAGTAAGAAAGCATTGCTCCGCGAAGTGTCCGCCATCGACCTCGGGATGAGAGACGCCGGAGAAGACCGTCATTCGATCGCGAAAGGGTTCGAGTATCTCCAAGTAGGGAGAGGCCTTGTAATCTTGGCCAACCCCTTCGGGAAAAAAGTAGCGGGGCAAAATGCCTTGATTCGTTTGGATGGCAATGAAACGCTGTGTTTCGGCAAATGCGTCTTCCGACCGACAGGCCGGTGTCATCGCATCGAGAATTGGCAACACAAGTCCAACGCCCAAGCCACGCAGGACGGAGCGACGATCAATGAGCGGTTTCGACGATAGGATATTCATAGGTATTACTTTGGTTATTTGGAGCGAAATGGTTCGCTGAGAATGACATCCTGAAGAAGCGACTGGATGGGATATCCTGCCTCGGAATTCTGTTTCAGGATCTCTTCAACGATCGGACGATCCGCAAATGAGATCCCGGCACCGGTGGCGAATACCAGAAACCGTTCGGTTAAATTTCGAGCAAGCTGCTCTTGTTGACCACACAGGTACGTGCGGAACTGGTAAATGTCCTGAAACGGAAATCCATCCTGAGTGACCCCGGAGGCATCGACAGGCAAGCCGCGTTTGTACTTCACATCTCGGAGTGCCACTTTGATGTCGACTTCTTCTCCCTCGCCAATACTTCGGTAGTGATCTCGCCACTTACCCATGACGTCGAAGTTCTCTAACGCAAACCCAGGCGGGTCGATCGCGGCATGACAGCTCGCGCACGATTCCAATTGGCTGTGCTTGGCGAGTTGCTCGCGAACCGTTACAGCGCCTCGCGTATCAGGCTCGATCGAGCCGGCACCAGGTGGCGGTGGAGACGGTGGTGTCCCCAGAATTCTGTCCATGACCCAAACACCCCGCAGGACGGGAGATGTTGTCAAACCGTTTGCCGTAACCTTCATCACGCTAGACTGCGTTAGAAGGCCTCCTCGTAAAGAATCTGGCGGCAAACTGACGCGGCGAATTGCCAGTCCTTTTACTTCGTCGATGTCGTATAGCTCGGCAAGTCGTTCGTTGATCAACACAAAGTCCGCATCGACGACCGTGCGGATCGGTAGGTTCCGCAGAATCATCTCTTCGAGCGTCGCTTCTGTTTCCGCAACGCACGAATCAACGAGGTGATTGTCACAAAAGTACTCTGGGAATAGAAACCGATCAGGGGACGTGTCATGAACATGGCGGAGGTCAAGCCATTGTCCAGCAAAGTCGCGAATGAACCGCTTCGATTTGGGGTCGTGAATCATTCGAGAGAACTGTTCCCTAAGCCCCTTGTCGGTCAACAGCTCTCCCGTTTGGGCGGACCTCATCAACTCGTCATCTGGCATGCTTCGCCACAGCAGGAAGGAAAGTCGATTCGCTAAGGCTTCGCCATCAAGTTTGCCAGGCACCTCTTGGAAATAGAGGAAATCAGGCGAGCAAAGGACAGCCTTGTAAGCTAATCGCATGGCATCTTGAAAGCATGCTCGGCGATCAATAGCCTCGATCGCAAACGCCAGGCAACGTTGTACTTCTGATTCGTCAGGAGTGCGTCGATATGCTCGCGTCATGAAGCTCCGCAAAAGTCTTTCTGCGTCAGCACGAGGCTCCTTCGAGACCACCATCATCATTTGTGGAGGTAGCTGGTACGCGTCACGGAGGCCATGCTTATTGGCTGTAAGATCTGGCAAGTTCAGAGGCTCCGGAGGGAGCAAGCCACTTGCCTTGGTCCAAGGTTCCATCGATAGATCGCCGAAAAGACGTCGAAAGCTCGGCGAGGGCCACGGCTGATCTTCCGCATTGCCATCACACGTTTCCGTTGCAAACGGACCCTCGATTTCAAACCAATCGACCGCGATACCGTGCCCTCGATACTCTTTCATGAAAGCGTTGTGCGCGTCACGCTGAGATTGAGGGTCTTTCTTCTTCGTCCTGCGAGATAGCTGACGATCATCAAACGTTGCGCAGAAGAATTCGAGGGTTTCGTCCTGTCCTTGCCAGGTGGTGAACTCGACGACGCCTCCGTTGGGGCCTTCGGGAACATCGAATTTTCCAAGTACTCTCTTTGAGCCCGTGTTAATCCATGCTACTTGCCCTTTTTCGGGTGGAAGCAATTGGCCTTTGTCCCAAAGTGCTGCACGACAACGGACGCGAAATCGGTACCATCCAGGAATTCCTGGTGAAGTGTTCCGAATTCGTCGAGGTGCCTGGGCACTATTGGGTTGCTGGTAAAACCAGACCCATTCAGGACGGTTCTCCACACTGCCGTAACGATCTTTCCAGTCTTTCCCCAGATAGCGTCCCTCTTCGTTAAACCAAGTCCGCACAACGATCGGTTGAGGCGTAGGACGTAAACGCATGGCACCGTCAATCGCGACTTCTGCGGCCTCCAAATACCGAGCTAACTGCACATAGGATATTTCTTGAGCGTCGGCGATATTGTCGAAACCGTGTGCTTCTGGATCCGGAGGCAGCATCTCCTTAAGCTGCAACCAAGGAGCGTCTAGTAAATCCCGCATTGTGTTTTCGTATTCGAGGGGATTCAGACGACGTCCACCGACACGCCCATGGGTTCGATATCGCTGGTTCCAATGTTGATTCAATGTCTTGGCGGTCAGTTGAAGAAATTCTGAAACGGCATCTGGATCTGGGCGTTCCTCGTCTTCAGGGGGCATCTCACCCGAGCTGACTCTGTCATGCACTTTTGTCCAGAGTGCTAGATTGACGACATCTTGAGAGTCAACAGACAGTTCTGCTAAGTTAAGCCCACCTTCAGTTGTGGAATCATCATGACAATGAACGCAATGTTGCTGTATAAAGGCGTGCCCTTGGAGTGGCGATTTGCCTGGACTGTCGTCGGCGTCGGCAACTCCAAGCCAACAAATTGCGATCAGGATGGCTATCAGCACTCGAAGATTTGCGTGCTTCTCCGTCAATGCGGCCTTGTACATGAATGGCTTCACTCTTGAGTCTCCTGCGTCGCATCGGAAGCTATCGGGGCCACCGATCGCCATGTGGGACCGATTCGTAATTCATCGATAATCCGTGAACTTCGTCCCTGGCTGTGAAGAACGATGCGATCAAGCTCTCCTCCCAATCGCACCTTACGACTTACCACGTGCCACGCTGTCGGTTCGGCAAAATCGAGTACATCCGATTCGTTGTAAACTCGAAGGTAGACTTCGTTGTCTCCGTCTCGCCTTGAAACGATTTTGCCAATCCACAATGACGTCTGAGACTGAGGCACTTGTACCGGGCTATCAAATTTGGACCCCCCAGATAGCTGAATAAAGGGGATGAAGTTGCCCGCGTAGCCAAACGTGATGTGGGCCTTGGCAAAGTGATCGGACGATCCAAACGTCAAATACATTCTTTCGGCATCAGCATGTTGCGTTGTCGACTCACCCGCAGCGATGTCACTTGGTTCATTGATTTGCGTCATCAAGCTAAAGTAAGTGACATTGTCGCTGTCTAGATTGATGGGGTGCTCGAACTCTCGTACGTATGTCGTCGAAGTGGATGGCAATTTGAGCATGCCGAGTCGACCACCCGGTACGGGCCAGGCCACGTTGATCTCGCCGTGCACGATATCGAAGTTGTCACTTGACAGGTCATTCCCCGACATCAGTCCCTGCCTTGGATGTGGATGCCTCCAAGGGCCTTTCCAGCCAATTCCAACCGTGCTCTTTTCAAGCGGCAGGATGCCGGGCGAATAGTTGAAGCCTTCGTAGGCGGTTAACAAATCGGAGCGTGACTGTGGGTTTATGCGATTGACGAACTCCAGAAAGCGTGGCGAATTCATAGGCACGGCTCGCGGTCGACCATATTCGTCGATTGCAATCCCTTCGCCAGCTCGTAGTATCTTGGAGAGTTCATCTGCGGTCGTCGTGCCACGATAGCTGACTTCCCCGTCAAGGACATGAACTTCGGTCGCACCGGAATGACTCACCTTCACGGCGAATTCAGTACCCAGGTCGATGACTTGACTGATAGGCGTATTGACGACAAAACCTTCTGCACCGCTCGTCGCACGAACAACCACATCACCATGGTTGAGCTGAACGCGTGACGGTGTTTGTAGATCGATTTCGCTAGGGCCGATTAATACCAACTCGGCACCTCCATCGAACCGTAATACGGCCGTCCCAAACTCCAACGAAATTCGACCGGCCTCTAGGCGTTGTCCCTCGCGGACACTCTTTTCGAGCCACTGACAATTTTCTGCTAGCAGCATCGTCGCAATGGGCGTAGCTTGCAGATAAGGATGTGGTGAGGAATTGCCGCTCTGATTCGCAATGAAAGAGTACGATGCCAATGCTCCCAAACCCAGCAAGATCGCGATGGATGCTGCTGACGCAAGCAACCACTTTGAATACCCAATGCCGAGTGATTTCACGACTGCCGATTTCGATGCATAGTTAATGATGTTCGACTCAATAACAGGCAACGCTTCATCCGCAAGCGCTGCATGGATGTCGACATATTTCAGGAATAGATCTTGGACTTCCTGGTCTTCCCTCAACAAGCGAGAAAGTCGAGCCAATTCTTCCTCGGTCGCTCGATTGTCACAAACAGAAGAGAAGAGAGATTGCAAGTCGTCGTTCATTGCCCGGCCCCCATATCTGCTGCCTGTTTCCTTGTGACGCAATCCATCAATACCGATCGCACTCGCTGCAGGGCCTTATAGATCGCATCGACGCTTCTCCCTGACTTCTTTGAGAGCTGCTCGACGGTGAGGTCATTAAAGTAGTAACCTTCAACAATGGATCGTTGTTTGCCAGAAAGATGGCGGAGGCAGTCCCGTAGGTGAATTCTTCTTTCATCCAAGTCATCGCTCAATTCGTCTCGGCGTATCGCGAGACTAGCGATGGTTTCGTCGTCAAGAAAGTGTTTCCACTTCTTCTCGCGTCTCATGTACAACTTGACTTCTAGAAGTGAGAACCGACATGCCCACGGTAGAAAGGGTTCCGAGGGGTCGAATTCGTCGTACTTCTTCCAAAGTGCAACGGCAGTGTTTTGCACGATATCACGAGCATCATGAGAGTTCGGCACAAAGCACATCACATAGCGCAGCAACTCGCGTTGGCATTCCAGGAATCGCCGCATGAACTCTTCGTGGCTCTTTGAGGTGTTAGTGGTCATAAGCTTTCATAGGAAATCTGCCAGCAATTCGCAGAATTGGACAATTATTTCTAACAGGGGCCGCATTTTGGCAACAATACTTTCTCGTTGCCAATAGAAGGGTAATCGGATTCTTGAAGCGGGAAGAATCGCCAGGAGGATCGTAAGCTCCTGCCATCGAAGCACCTTGCCATGGGGAGCCAGTTCTAGCCAATGCACCCTATTGGGGCCTGGCGTTACCAAATCTGTCAGAGATTTTTGGTAACAATCTCCCAGGTACTGATATCCTTCTATGAATCACCTCGTAAATGCACATGGTGTTGCAAATGGAAACCCCCTTGCTTCAAGACCTGAACGACGCCGCCGAGTCCGTAAAAAGCGGTGATAAATCCGCATACCGACGAATCGTCGAGCAAATGCTTCCAATATTACGTGCCTATGTAATTTCAAAGAGCATGCCGGGAATGGACGTTGACGACATCGTTCAGCGTACGTTTATTGAGGCGTACCAGAGTATCGGACAGTTCAAGAAGGGAACCGATTTTCGGGCTTGGCTTGTCACCATTGCTCGCTATCAAACACTCAGCGAAGCTACCCGCTTGAAACGTCAGGCCGATTATCACTCACGTTTCCTTCCGGTTGAAATTTCTCGGCAGATGGAGAAGCGGTTAGCCGAAGACCAATTTGAGGACCATCGCCTTCCTTTTCTCCAAGAGTGTCTCAAGAACGTTCGGAAGTCATCCCGTGAACTTGTGCGTCGCCGCTACGAAGAAGACCTTTCCATGAATCAAATTGCAGACGTCATGAAACGTACTTCCGGTGCCGTCAGAAAGGAACTTTGCCTGATCAGAAAGCAACTGCACGAATGTGTTGAGCGCAAATTGGCTCTGGATGACTTTCCGAACCACGAGGAGTCCACTTAAATGCTGACGCCGCGAATGGAAGAGTTGATCAACGCGATCCTCGATGGCGAGGTATCCGAACAGGACGTAGCAGAGTTGCAGTCTCTGATCGTCGACCGACCTGGGTTTGCTGAAGAACTTGCTGACCGTATTTCGGAACACCGACTGCTGGGTCTTATCTTCCAACCCTTTGATGAAAAATTATGCGTCGATTCGATCATGCGTGAAATCTCAAACGAGGAGAGATCCACCGCGGACAGAATTGTCGGGAACATCGAAAGGCTAGATGCATGCGGACCTGCGAAAGCACCAGCCGAACGAGATTCATTCGCCCAAGGCCGGCAGTGGCTACTGGGGTTGTCCCTCAGTATCGCAGCTTCGTTGGTGGTGTTTGTAGCCATCTGGTACACAGCTACAACGCAAAATGGCAATCTGACGAACCCCTCGAATTCTGGCAATTTCCCTGAAAACGAAACAGGCGTTCCTCTTGCCACTTTGCTTCTCGAGTCGGACTGTGTCTGGGAGGCTCAAACGGGTTTAGGGGAAGGGAAACGGCTTACGCCTCAGACACTCAACTTGGTTTCTGGAACCGCCATTGTCCGATTGGATGGTGGTGCGAAAGTCATCATGACCGGCGAGACGTCGCTTTCTCTTGTCTCTGCCGGACATGCTCAACTCCGCTACGGTGATGTCGTCATTCGTGCTGAATACGGCGCTGACGGATTCGAGCTCACGACACCGGCTAGTCCCCTCGTAGACCTCGGTACCGAGTTCGCCGTTCACGTAGATCAAGCTGGAAATACCGAAGTCCACGTTCTCGAGGGCGAAGTCGAGTACGTTCGCGGAGACTCCCCCGATGTCCTTCTCGAAGGAAAAGCGATTCGTTTTCAAGGGTCGGATCGAACGATTCAAGATGTAGCGATGAACGCGCCCCGATTCGAAGAGGTAGTCAAGAGAGTTAATCCTAAGCCCCAACCGCAACGGATGTTCGCCTACGAGGGCTTCTTTTATGAACCGGGTGTTCTGTCCCTTGACGAGACCACCAAGGGTAAAGGGTGGGCGGGGCCCTGGCGACTACGTCAAGGCGAGGAGCTAACATTCCCGGCATCTGACAGTTCGCCCGATCATTTTAATATTGTTCACGGCCAGATGAATGTAACTTGGCCGGTTCCAGGTGGCCGTCAAGGTATGCTTCAGCTTCCCTCAGGTGGAGCGTATTACGTACGTCCACTCGAGGATTCGATTGATCTCGATCAGGATCAAGTAACGTATTTCAGCTTCATGGTAAGGGAAACCGAACGACCAACTACGAAGAAAGCACGCGTTCGTGAACGCCTTAGACTGACCTTTCGGGACTCAACCAAATACTACAACGAATTCATCAGCTTCGGGCAAGGGCCGGGATTCCAGCCACATATTCATACCGGGGGCGGCATCGCCCACGTCAGTCCGATCGAACTTCCCGCGGAACAGACCACGCTGTGGATCGGAAAGATCATCTCGACGAAGAACGGTGAAGACGAGATTTATTTCCGTGTTTATGGGGAAGACGACGTCCTTGGATTCGCGGAGCCTGCAACTTGGCACGTGGTGTCGCGAGGTGTCACTCTCAATGGCCATCTCGATCGTGTTTTACTTAGCTCCAACAGTAGTACCCCATGCATTGTTGACGAATTGCGAATTGGTCCGACGTGGCGGAGCGTCGCTCCGATGTTAGAGAAGTAACCTAAGAAGCCCCTAAAATGAAACGTTTACCTGCATCAATCGAGGCACGCATGTCGAGGACTCTCGGTCGACAATTCTGTCAAGTCATTGTTGTTTGCTTCAGTTTGTTAGCGGGCGTCGCCCATTCAACGAATGCAGCGGATTCAATTCGTAGTTTCGTTGAATCTAATTGCCTCGACTGTCATCAGGGATCAGACGCGGAAGCAAGTTTCGATCTGTCATCATTGAAGTTCGAACTCAATGACCCCGTGGTACGTCGCCAATGGATCAAAGTATTCGACCGCGTTGAGGCCGGCGAGATGCCGCCGGCGGAATATGGTGAGGTGGAACGTGATGAAAAATCGAAGTTCCTTGCACATCTCAAGCTACCGTTGGTCAAAGCAGTACGCATGGAAAATCAAACGGACGGTCGTAGTGTCGTCCGCAGATTGAACCGCGTTGAGTACGAAACAGCTCTCAGCGATCTACTCGGTCAGCCGTTTCGCATTCAGGAGCGGCTGCCCAAGGACGCCAGGCAAGATGGATTCGATACCGTGGGCGCAGCACTCAATGTATCGTCGGTGCAGATGGAAGCCTATCTGGAAGTACTCGACGATGTACTCGACGAAGCAACCACTTTGTATCCCCAACCGAAGCAACAGCAATGGAAGCTGGATTACAGGGATACCCATGGAATCACAGAGGAGTATCGCCGAACAGGGCCCTTTCACATTTTGCCAGACGGTGTCGCTTTCTTCGCTCCCGAAAAGCACGCACATCTCAACGCTGTGTTGGATCACTTTACGATTCCCTATTCCGCAAAGTACCGGGTCAAAGTAACGGCCTATGCTATTCGAAGTGATGAGCCCATTACTTTGACGATTCGCACCGGCGGACCGGGACACAGCGAGAGCGATGAAGTCCCCAAAACACTACTCGGCCACAAGACCGTACATACCGGCGATCCTCAGGTATTCGAGTTTGAACAGCGTCTCGAGAGAGGACAATTTTTTCGCATCTATCCGTCGTCGCTGCCCTACATGCGATTCGTTCCCAACTTGAAGGTTCGACAAAAGGACTACCAGGGGCCCGGTGTTGTCGTGCAGTCAGTGGAAGTCGACGGCCCCATCATTGATCAATGGCCGCCGAAGTCGCACCAGCAACTCTGGGAAGGCGTACCGACAGAACCGCTACCCGATGTTGAGCTCAACAAAGATCCCAACGAGCATCTATTGAAGCCGCCGTCGGACATCGCAAAGCCGCGGTTGACGCTATTGCCCAAGGACAAGCGAAACAAGGAGTCCGGTAATCAGTGGGTGTACGATCCCAAGCAAGGCGTCGGGGGAGAACGAATTTACCGTCGGAATCGCATTCCTGATCCGCTTCACCCGACCATGCGGTTTGCTCCTAAACACCCAAAATCAGAAGCGACCCGACTCATTACGCGTTTTCTTCCGATCGCCTACCGCCGGCCCGTTTCGGATACTGAGGTTCAGCTCTTCGAAAACCTCGTCCATCGTTGGCTGGACGAGGGAGACGACTTTGAAACGGCGATGCGAGCCGGTTACAAGGCTATCTTGTCCTCGCCAGGCTTTCTTTATCACCAGGGGAGTCTTCCCACCGCCAGCCAAGAGTCTAATGAATTAAACGAACACGCGTTGGCCGAACGGCTCTCCTTCTTTCTCTGGAGCAGCATGCCCGATCGACAACTACGCGAACTGGCCGACGACGGAAAGCTATCCGATCCAAAGGTTTTGCGAAGCGAAGTCGAACGGATGCTAGATGATCCGAAGTCGAATCGGTTTGTGAATGACTTTCTCGATCAGTGGCTTGACCTTCGTCAGCTCGATTTCACCTCACCAGATTCCGATTTGTATCCCGAACACAATCCTGTTCTGCAGTGGTCGCTCGGCGAGGAAACAAGGAGGTTCTTCTCGGAACTGCTTTCCAGTGACCTGAGTGTTCTGAATGTTATCGACTCCGATTTTGCCATCCTCAACAGCCGCTTGGCAGAACATTACGCGATTGACGGTGTCGATGACATGGAATTTCGCAAGGTAGATCTTTCGGAAGATTCAGTTCGTGGTGGAGTTTTGACTCAGGCCAGTATCTTGAAGGTAACCGCTAACGGAACGACCACTTCGCCGGTCGTTCGGGGCGTATGGGTCCTGGAGCGGATTGTCGGCACGCCTGCGAATCCACCTCCACCGGGCATCCCGGCTATCGAACCGGACATTCGAGGAGCAACGACCGTCCGTCAACAACTGGAACAACACCGAAGCAGTGCCAGCTGTGCTACCTGCCATAAGAAGATTGACCCGCCCGGTGTCGCTTTGGAGAACTTCGATGTCATTGGAGGATGGCGTGATCGCTATCGTGCCATCGATCCTGAGAAGGCTGATATCAAGGTCGCCTACCTGCCCAACAAGAGTGTGCCCATCAAGTACAAGACGGGATTGCCCGTCGATTCGTCCGATACACTGCCAGACGGACGTCGCTTTGAAGATGTGCGTGAGTTCAAGCAGATCCTGCTTACGAATCCTGATCAAGTGACGCGAAACCTGATTGAGAAACTAGTCACCTACGCCACAGGAGCTCCGATTTCGTTCGCTGATCGCGTCGAAGTCGAACAGATTATCGAGAGCACCCGTCCGACTGACCACGGGCTTCGATCCGTGGTTCATGCAATCGTTCAAAGCGAGATGTTCCGCACCAAATAACCTAATGAGACGATCCCCAATGAATTTATCCATCCCATCACGTCGCACCTTCCTTCGATCTGCTGGTGTGACGCTCGCCCTCCCCATTCTCGACTCGTTGTCCACGTCTGTCGCTTCCGCCGCTCAGCCAAAATGGAATTCCGACGGTGTTCCACGTCGAATGGTGTGCATTTGTAACAACCTGGGGTTACATCTTCCGTACTTCATCCCCGAGGGGACCGGTCGCGGCTGGAAGCCGTCGCCTTACCTAAAGGAATTGAACGCATTTCGAGATCAGATGACCGTGTTCAGCGGCGTATCGCACCCGGAAGTCGATGGGGGACACCCTGCCCAGAAAAGCTTTCTCACTTGCGCTCCGCATCCTGGAGGGAACAGTTTTCAAAACACAATTTCGCTCGATCAGTATGCGGCTGACTTCATCGGTCGTCAGACTCGCTATCCGTTTCTTGCCCTTTGTGCCAATGGGAACGACACGCTTTCGTGGACGCGGGCTGGGGTGCCAATTCCAGGTGCTACGCGTCCGTCGCAAGTGTTCTCGAAGCTCTTCTTAACCGGTAGTTCGTCCACGATTGCCGCCCAGGTCCGAAAACTCCGGCATGGCGAAAGCATCATGGACACTGTGCTGCAACAAGCCCGGAGCCTTGAAAAGCGACTTAATGGCGAGGATCGTGTGAAATTCGACGAGTACGTCACGTCGGTCCGCGAGGTCGAGCAACAACTTGTTCGACAGCAGGAATGGGAAAAGAAGCCTAAGCCTAACGTCGATGCGAAGCCACCCAAGGATATTGCCGGGCAGGCCGATGTCATCGGACGGGCGGATCTGATGTTTGATCTGACAAGTCTTGCGCTGCAAACTGATTCGACCCGATTGGTGACGATCATGATGGAGGGCTTCTTCATTGTTCCACCCATCGAAGGCGTCGAAGAAGGTTATCACACCGTATCGCACCATGGGCAAAACGCGAGAAAGCTCAAACAACTGGCAATTATCGAGACCGAGCACATGAAGGCCCTGAGAAGGCTGCTCGGCAAACTCGATCAAACCAGCGAACAAGGTGATACGCTACTTGACCGCACTATGGTGTTGTACGGCAGCAACATGGGCAACGCGAGCAGTCACGACAATCGCAACCTGCCGGTCATCCTCGCAGGTGGTGGGTTCAAACATGGCCAACACCTGGCATTCGATCAGTCCAATAACTATCCACTGCCGAACTTGTTTGTCAGCATGCTTCAACGACTCGGTATCGAAACCGACACCTTCGCCAGCAGCACAGGCACCATGCGTGGATTGGAGTTTGCATGAGCCCCCTTGGCAACGCAAAGGGAAGAGCAGGTCGACTCCAACATGCCTTGACGATTTCTGTCGCTACGCTAGGAATCGTGATCGCAGTGGCAGTTCAGTGTTTGTCAGACGAGATCGATTTCAATCGTGATGTGCGGCCGATCCTGGCTGACAATTGCTTTGAGTGCCACGGACCGGACGAATCGAGCCGCGAAGCAGACCTGCGTTTCGATCTGCCAAACGATGTACTGCAATCCACGATCTCAGTTGGCAGCCCTGAGGAGAGCCTGTTACTTAAAAGGCTCATTTCCACAGACGAGTTTGAGGTAATGCCACCTCCTGACTCGAAGCGGAGGCCAACCGCCGACCAGATAGAAATCTTGCGGCGGTGGACTCATGAGGGGGCCAAGTTTGAGACGCATTGGAGTTTCGTTCCACCCAAACGCCCGGAAGTGCCCGCCGTTTCCGATCCAAGTTGGCCGCGAAACGAAGTCGATCACTTTGTCCATCGACATCTGGCTGCTGAAGAACTAACTCCGAGTGCCGATGCAGATCCCCACGTACTTGCTCGCAGGCTGAGTTTGACTCTTACCGGGCTTCCTGTCCTTCCAAGTGAAGGCAATCAGTTCGCGGTTGAATATGCGAGAGATCCAGATCTGGCGATATCGAGATTTGTCGACGGAAAGTTGGCTTCATCCGCTTATGGTGAACACTTAGCTTGGCGATGGCTCGACGCGGCCCGCTACGCGGATACCAACGGTTACCAAGGCGATGGGTATCGCATCATGTGGCCATGGCGAGACTGGCTGGTTCGCAATCTGAATCAGAATCTCCCCTTTGACCAAATGACCAAGCAGATGCTTGCGGGTGATCTCCTGATGCCGCCGCAAACCCAGGCGTGGGATTCTGCCGATTGGATAGAAGACCGTCACGCCAATGAATCACTTGTCGCGACTGGCTTTCTGCGGAATCACCGATACGACACTGGCAGTGCCACGATCCCGGAAGAATCAAAGTTTGAGAATGCAACAGATCGCTTGGAAACGGTAGGAACGGTATGGATGGGTTTGACGCTTCAGTGTGCCCGCTGTCATACGCATAAGTTTGACCCGATCCAGAATCGCGAATACTACCAATTGCTGTCGTTCTTCGATAAAGTTCCGGAAGTAGGTTCGGCATTGAAAGAGGCGTCGCATCCTTACATTCATGCGCCCGGTGACGAACACCGTGAGGAGCTAGCTAAGCTTCAAGCCGCAGCTGCCAAGTCGGAAAGGCTGTTTTCTCTTGCCTGTCAGGACCTGGGTGCCAGCCAGGCTTCATGGGAAGCGACGCTCTTCAGGCAGGATACCCCATTCGTACGAGTAAAGCGTGGGCTGCGGCATCGCTTTGCGGAGAGCCCCATTCAATTCGATGGCAGTCGTTCCATTGAGAAGTCGAACGATCCAATCTCCCTCTGCGCGGGTGACAAACACTGGACGATCTCGTTTTGGTTCCAACCGGAAGCCGATGTCGACGGGGCAATCTTCTCGAGTGTGGAGGAACCCGAACGCTACCGCCCTGGCATTCAGGCCGACTACGTTGAAGGAAGCATTCGAGTTCGGCACGTCTGTCGCTGGCTGAATAGCTACATCGAATTCAGATCGACCGAGAAACTGAATGTCGGCCAGTGGTACCACGTGACGTTCAGCTGTGACGGACGCATGCAGGGGCTCGCGTACCAGGCGGCGCTCAATGGATCGCGTGAGTCGATGATCTGTACTCATTCGGTCACCAATGATAGTGCGGAAAAGAGCGGTAAAGCGCCCCTTGTTCTGGGCGGCAGCCCATTGATGGATGGCTTTCAGGGAAAGCTTCACGACCTTCGATTTTACGATCGACTGCTCAGTAAAGACGAGATTCGCTCACTTGCCGATCGCAGATCGACGTCAGAGATCGCTCAGGTTCCCGCCGCTTCGAGAACGGCAGCAGAATCGGCCACGATGCAATTAGCATTTCTCGAAAGCGTTGCATTGCCCAAGGAAGTCCAGCGGTTACGAGACAACACATTTGCAAGCCAGGCAAAGCTGTTAGAAGCTATTCGGTCAACTCCTACTGTCATGGTCATGAAGGAATCTCGTACCGAAGACACCAGAATACGATTGGCTGGCGTCTACGATTCGCTCGGCGATGCGGTCCATTCGGGGACTCCCGCCTTCCTGCCCCCGATGCCCGAGGGTACGAAAGACCGTTTGACGCTCGCCCGGTGGCTAACCAGCCCTGAACATCCCTTGACGGCTCGGGTTGCCGTTAATCGAATTTGGCAGCATCTGTGGGGAGCGGGACTGGTGGATTCTCCCGAAAACTTCGGCACACAATGCCCCAAGCCCATCCACGCAGACCTCCTCGACTGGCTGGCAACGGAATACATTCGTTCTGGCTGGGATACCAAGGCCCTCATCAAGCTCATCGTCACGAGTCGTACATTCCGGCAAAGTTCGTACGCGAGCGATCAGCTTTGGGTGGCCGATCCTGAGAATCGCCATCTTGCGCGTGGCCCTAGATATCGGCTTCCCGTGAACATCGTTCGCGACCAGGCACTCATGCTCAGTGGGCGACTCAATTCGACAGTAGGAGGTCCGCCAGTGATTCTGGATGAGGTTCGCGGAAAAGATGGTAAACCGATGAAGGTTCCCTTCGAACAGTCGAATTGTCGGAAAACGATTTACTCCTTCTGGAAACGAAATTCGCCTCATCCTCTGCTGGCGGTGTTTGATGTGGCTGATCGTAATCAATGCGAGGTCCGCACTTTGCGAACGAACACACCACTTCAGGCATTAGTAACTTTGAATGAGCAGGGATTCGTGGCCTCTGCCGAAGCATTCGGCAAGCGAGTTCGTGAATCTGGCGACACCAACGCCCAGCAGCTTGCATGGGCTTGGCAGGCCTGCACCGGTCGGAAGGCGACCGTCAAGGAAATTGCGTCACTTCAGGCATCCTTTAGCAACTACTTGAAACTGACTTCAGGTGATGAAGACCTTGCCTGGACGGCACTATCCAATGTTCTGCTTAACCTCGACGCGACACTGAACCTGGAGTGAAATGAACGTGAACAATCCAACTCCGCCCCAGTTGACACGTCGCGGGGCGTTCAAGGGAATCGGTGGCATGCTGGCGACCGGCGCGCTGCACCAATTGCTTGGATCAAACGTCCAAGCCGAGGCTCGTCGCGCAAACCCTCCTGGGACGCCCGGTTTTCCCAGCTTCGCTCCCAAAGCGAAACGCGTGATTTATCTTTTTCAGGCCGGAGGCCCATCGCAGATCGACCTCTTTGATTACAAACCCCTGCTCAAGAACTGGGACGGAAAAGATCTACCTCAGTCCGTAATGGGAGACGTCAAGTTCACCGGAATGGTCAACGGTCAGGCACACTTTCCGGTGGTCGCTCCTCGCTGGCGGTTTGGCCAGCATGGCAAATCAGGTGCATGGGTAAGCGAGCTATTCCCAGAGTTTGCCAAAGTGGTTGACGACGTCTGCTTTATCAAATCGATGACAACAACCCAAGTAGATCACGACGGAGCGATCACCTACTTGCAGACAGGACATCAAATCGCCGGCCGTCCTGCCATGGGAGCCTGGGCTGCCTACGGCCTGGGAAGTGTGTGCGACGATCTACCCGCATTTGTCGTCTTGCGGACGAGCAAGGGAGGATCGTTCCTAATCGATCGCCACTGGGGTGCCGGTTTTCTACCCTCACGGTATCAGGGCATTCCCGTGGGTGGGGCAGGACAAGAGCCTGTTCAATACCTGAGTAATCCCAAGGGTTTCACTTCCGAGCTCCGAAGCCAAACGATTGCCGATATTGCGAATTTCAATCTCCAGCATGAACAGCGTGTCGGTGATCCGGAGATTAGCACTCGGATCGCTCAGTTTGAGATGGCTGCTCGCATGCAGATGAGCGTGCCCGATTTAGCCGATTTCAGTGACGAACCTCAGCACGTACTGGACCTTTATGGTGACGATGTTCGGCAGCCTGGGAGCTATGCGTACAATGCATTACTAGCTCGACGTCTTGCCGAACGTGATGTTCGTATTGTCCAGGTGTTTCAGGGAGGGTGGGACCAGCATTCCAACCTTCCCAAACAGATTGAAGAGTACGCCAAGTACACCGACCGAGCCAACGCTGCGTTAATTTGTGATCTTAAGCAGCGAGGGATGCTGGATGATACGCTCGTCATTTGGGGAGGTGAATTTGGTCGAACTGTTTTCTGTCAGGGAAAGCTGACAAAGTCGAACTTTGGTCGTGAGCATCACCACCTAGGATTTACGATGTGGATGGCGGGGGCCGGCGTTAAGCCAGGTACGACCTACGGTCAAACCGACCCATGGAGCTTTCACGCGATCGAGAATCCCGTGTCGGTTCATGACTTGAATGCCACCCTGCTTCACTTGCTTGGTATTCATCACAAACATCTGACCTATCGCTTTCAAGGTCGTGACTTTCGGCTGACTGATCTGGCAGGAAATGTAGTCCAGGGGATCCTCAAATGAATACGTCAGCCATAACATCTCCTCCCTTTAAGTGTTGTCTTCCAAGGTGTCGCTCATTGCATCATTTCTGCTGGCTAATCGGGATACTACTGAGCAGCTTGGCAACAGTCTCACATGCGAAAGAGCCGATGGGGATGGCAACCTCAAAGCCGTACGCAACAATGCCGATCACGCTGCCTGGGCGAATCGAAATCGAACAGTTTGATCGGGGAGGCGAAGGAGTCGCGTATCATGACAACGACCGAAAGAATTTAGGCAATGGGCAATTGAACTTGCTCTTCGATAATCCGGAAGCTCTCTTTCGGCGGAGTGAAGGTGTCGACTTATCCTTCACAAAACTAGCTCAAGAGGGAGTTGCCGGTGATCGTGATATCAATGGTCAAAGTGAACCGGAAGGCGCGATCTACCTAGGCTGGACCAAGCCAGGCGAGTGGATCCGTTACACGGTCCATGTTCAAAAGTCAGGGCGATATCGTATTTCTGGACACGTTGCCTCAGCCAACGAGGGAGCAAGTTGCGCGATTACTTTTGACCGAAACCAAGGCAAGACTTTGATCGCACTGCCCCGCACAGGGAGCGGGCACCGCTGGAAGAACGACAAGTATCTTGGTCATGTTGATCTCGTGGCCGGTGATCAAACGCTGACAATTGAAGTGGGAGACATCGGGGGATTCAATATCGATTGGCTCGAACTTAAGCTTGATACAGATGGTGAAGGGAACGAGTCTCCGGTTCGTCGTTTCCCAGTCCAACGCCTAAGAAACATTCACTTCCGTACCGTCGCCAAATTCGATTGGTTTCCTGAGGGACCAGCCTACCGAAAGTCTGACAATCGCTTCTTCTTCTCGGGTGCCAATGCTCTCACTCGTGTTGATTTGAACGGAGAGTTGCATGCCGTACTTTTAAGTCCAGGTGGCGGTGGTGTGCATTTTTTGCCGGATGACTCAGCACTAATTATCGGGCAGACAGGTTTGCGAAGAGTATATCCTGACGGACGAGTTGCGTTACTTGTCGATGGTAAAACAATTGGACCTGGCAACGATCTCAGTATTGGTATTCACGGTGAGATTTACTTTAGCGTCCCGAACGATGGCATTTATCGCCTGACCGCTGGGCAGGATGGGCGATTGCAACGAGTCTGCGGCGATCGTTGCAACGGATTGGAAGTCGATCCATCAGGCAAATACCTCTATGTCGCTGGTAGTCGTGTGCAGCGGTACCCACTGGATATCGCTCGCCCTGACTTAGGTAAGCCTGAAGTCATCTATGAGTTTCCCAAAGGTCAAGGTGGTGGTGATGGTTGCGCATTCGATGCTTGGGGAAATTTTTACAGTATGCACTTTCGCACTGGAACAATTCGCATCTTCGATCCCCATCAGAAAACGCTACTTGGTGAAATCCCGGTTGGTGTTGTTCCGGCATCCAATTTGACTTTCGGAGGCTCCGATCAGTCTCAATTATTCGTGACGGCTGGTGCTCCGAAGACCAAGAATTGCCAGGTGCGAATAGCCGACATTGGCATCCAGGGATTTCTGGGGCACCCTGGCGACACGAGCTATCCAATGCTTCACTTCCTCGATTAGAGAGCTGATCCCGATGGGTTAACGGTTGAAAAGTAACGCGGCCCGCAATTCTCAGTTCGTCTTCGCTACCAGGATAGGATTCCCAAAAAGTAATGCACCTTACCCGACTACTCTGCACGACAAACCTGAAAACGAGAATCTTTCTTGCTTTCGCCTGCCTGAGCTTTTTGATGCTGTCTCCGGTTTGGGCAGAAGTCCCTCCGCGCATTGCCTCTTTCGGTGAGAATCACTGTCTTGATTGTCATAGCTCTGGCGAAGACTCAGAAGGGGGATTCGACTTGGAGTCCCTTACTTTTGAACTCGAGGATGCAGATTTGCTTCAGCAGTGGGTCAAGGTGTTTGATCGCGTGCGAAAAGGAGAGATGCCGCCACAAAGTGCCTCCCAGCCATCCCCAGAAGAGAAAACTGCTTGGGAATCTGAATTGTCGCGACGACTGATCACTGCGGATCGTCAACGACAACGCGAGGAGGGTCGTGGAGTTATTCGGCGATTGAATCGCTCTGAGTTCGAGACTGTATTGAGCGACCTGTTTCAAATGCCGCATCTTATCCGTGGCGAATTGCCAGAGGATGGACGAAGTCATGGATTTAATACGGTTGGTGCCGCATTAAATGTGTCTTCGGTGCAATTGGAAGCGTATCTCAATGTGATCGACCAGGTTCTGACCGAGGCGACAACATTGTACCAAGAGCCACAGCGAAGGATCCATCGCCTGACGTTTCGAGAAGACAGCAACATCATGCAAGCCTATCGAAAAACGGGCCCCTATTTGATTCAGGACGACGGTGTTGCTCTCTTCGCTACAGAAAAGTTTTCGCACATGAATGCGGTTATTGGTGCGTGGACGGCACCATTCAAAGCCAGATATCGAAATAGGGTTTCAGCCTATGCCGTGCGATCCCAAGATCCTGTTATTGTTTCGCTTCGGGCCGGAGGTACAGGGCATGCCGAGTCGAACCACGTCCCGCATATTTTTCTCGATCATTTCGCAGTTGACGAAGGCGAGCCACAGGTCTTTCAGTGGGAAGGCTGGTTAGAACGAGGGCACTACTTGCACGTCTATCCGACCTCTTTGCGTCCCATGCGTTTTCCGGGCAAACGCGAGCAATTCCGACAAGCCCAATATCAGGGCCCCGGGGCAGTGATCCAGTGGGTGGAAGTCGAGGGCCCCATATTTGATCAATGGCCTCCACCATCTCATAAAACGCAGTGGGGAGAACTGCCTACAAGGCGAAAGAAAGGTGTTGAACGAAACATCGATCCAATTGCGCACCTGAATAAGCCACCCGGGAAAATTGCCAAACCACGCCTTACGGAAACAGAACCAGACTCTGAGACGGGCAACAAGTGGATTTATGATCCGCAACGGCAGAAGGCGGGTGGTGAACCAATTTATCAGAATGCTTCCATCCCTAAGCCTTTACACTGGACTCAAGAACTCGTTCCCCACGATGGAAAGAAAGATTCGGCCGCGTTGTTGTACGACTTTGCCCAACGTGCGTTTCATCGACCGGTAAGCCAAGAGGAAATCGCACCCTTTGTAGCGCTCACTCATCGCTGGCTAGACGAGGGCCGCGACTTTGAGTCCGCTATGCGAGTTGGTTATAAAGCCCTCCTCACCCTCTCCTGGCTTTCTCTATCATCAAGCTTCGCTAGACAATTCGTTTGACTTATCGACCGATGGTAGCGTGACAGATTTGCAGGAAGTAAGCACGCTCCCACTCGAAGAACAAATGAAACTCGAAGTCGCCAATGTGACCGAAAGTATTCGATACGCAAGCGAGGATCTTCATCTATGAACCACACTTCTATTTCACGCAGAAAATTTGTAGGTGCTGCAGGGGCATTGACGGCCCTGGGGTGGTCGTCCCTTATCCGAGGCGAAAGTCCAGCCAATCGCATTCGTATCGGAGTAATCGGCACAGGCGTCCGAGGTAAATATCTGATTGGCAATCTTTCGGGACTGGCACGAGTCACAGCGATCTGTGACTGCGCGAAATCGAGAGTAGCCGACACGCTCAATCCTAGGCATGAGTTTGCTCAAATCTTAGGCGAATTTCGCGATCAAGACGCAAATCATTGCAATGTCTATCAAGACTATCGACGCATGCTTGATCGAGAACCACTGGATGCTGTTGTTATCGCTACACCTGACCATCATCACATTCAGGCCGCAATGATTGCTTTACAGGCCGGTCTCGACGTCTATGTAGAAAAGCCGCTCTCTCTTACGGTCCGTGAAGGGCGGATGTTGGCCGATATGGTAAAGCGTTCTGAACGTACCCTCCAAGTCGGTAGCCAGCAGCGAACCATGGAAATGAATCAGTTCGCTTGCGAGTTTATCCGCGACGGTGGACTCGGGGAGATTCGCCGTGTGGATAGTCCCAATTATCCAGGACCGATTAGCTCAATGGATTTTGCTTCCGAACCTGTTCCCAAAGACCTCGATTGGGAGCTTTTTCTTGGCCCAAGTCCGGCACGACCGCATAATCAAAGGTTGTGGGTCAAGGATGTCTTTAAGGTCGGCGACCTCCTATGGCGTGGCTGGGATCTTTTTCGGGATTACTCAGGCCATCTGATGACGAATTGGGGGGCCCACAACATTGACATGATTCAGTATGCGTTGGGCATGGATGACAGCGGACCAATTATGGTGGCACCACTCAATTCGGATACGATTGGAGATCAAGAGCTAGATATAAGCGAAACTGCCTTAGAGCGTGACTGGTTGAGAAAATGGCACAATAAGACCCCTCGTCCCAACGGCCTATTTAGTGATTCTCCCAGATTTCTCCCCGTGACAATGAAATATGCCAACGGCACAGTGCTAAATTTTCTACCGGATGTTCCCACTGCAATATTCTACGGGGAACGTGGGACCATGGAGATCAGCCGAAACAAGTTTAAAGTCGATCCAATTGATCTAGTCAAGGAACTTCCCGACCCTAGTAGCTACAGTATGTGGCAAGGGGTAGGCATTGTGGCAAGACCGCATTTAGAGGACTGGCTTAACTGTATTCGTACTGGGGATACTCCCAACGCACCCGTGGAAGTGGGGCATCGAAGCGCGACTGTCTGCCACCTGGCAAATATTGCTCGAGAGATCAATAGGCCACTCCAATGGAACCCAGCAAGCGAACGCTTTGTCAATGACGATGAGGGAAATGCGCTGCTCGATCGACCGCGTCGTAGTGAGTTTGAACTACCTTAATTCGCCAGTCAGGCGATTGGTATCATGCGATAGTCCACAACTTTCAGGCATTGGCAAGGTCTGGGAGAATAGTTCCTGAAGGAGATTCGAATAGAGGAAGTACACGCCCCGCCTAAGGCGAAGATTTCGAGCAAGAAGCTGTGCGGTTGGTGGTCGAAGAGGGTTACTCGTTTAATAATGTCTGCTAGGCAGTTGGCGTAGCCACTCTGCGGAATTGGCACGCTAAATTGGATCCGCCGCCAAAGCCATGCGGCGAGGAAGAGACGCAGGCCGAACTGAAGCGGCTTCGCCGACAGCTCAAAGAAACCGATTAGGAGCGAGAGATATTACCTTTGGATCTATCAATTCCCTGCGGTGCCATTTTTTGAATTTGCTGCTTGCTTTTTGCTCATCGAGTTTCGGGGGGGATCTGCTAATCTGAGCCGATCTGCTTGACGAAGTCGATAACTCCCAATTACTTCAGAATCCTCTGTTCACCTATGGGAAGTTGCTCGAAGCCATGCATGGCAGGTATTCGACGATAATCATGCGGTTAATAGCTCGTGGAAGGTCGCTCAAGAACTTGCTCTGCGGGATGACCTGGAATCGGCTTATCGCGACACGGTGGCCTAGGCTATTCGGCATGCTGTATGCCTTGCGGCAACGCCTTCATGGTAATCTATGAAACTCTGCTATTCGATGTACGATGACAATTTGTTGCTATTGAAGGAAATTCTCTATTGCAGTTATTTGAATTGGTGCTTCTAGGATTGGTAGATCTCGTCGCCGGATAGCTACCTCTGAACGTGTCAACAATTCTGGCCCCGCTTCTTGCTGACTTGCTAGAATGAGATCGTCCGGTGAAGCGGAGGTTGGCTCTGCGGGGACGCAACCGACTGAGGAATAGCCGGATCGACGGTGAGCCGACGCGCACTTTGGCCCCTGGCAGCCGACTGCTGGGGGCGTTTCTTTGTAGTTGCTTCGGACACCGGAGCCATGCCTCAGAAAATCCCGGGGGCTTGGGGGCAGAGTCCCCAAGATGCCTACTTAGGCGAGCGGCTGATATTTAAAAAAATGGTTAGGGTTGCCGCCCTTTAAGGCGGCTCTTTTTCAGCGGTGTTCGCTTTCGCACGGACACCGTAGCCGGTGTGAAGAGTTCTTCGACATAGGTTGTCAGCTTCCGCTCCTTCAACATACGTCTTTCACCAGATGACAGTTGCACGGGCAGCGTAACGGGTGGCAAGTTGGCGTAGTGATACACCTCGGCTAGATTGGAACGATTCACTGCTGTCCGTTTTGAGTCGTTCTTCTTGCCTGAATCGTCTCGCTGTGCTCGATCCAATGCCACAAATTTCTGTGACATCAGCGCGGGCTTCGCGTAGCGGTAGGGCTCATTATTCTTGAGCATTAAATAGGTGATGGTGACCAGCTTCCGTGCTACCGCAACGATAGCTACTTGGCGATTCTTCCGTTTTGCCAGTCGTCGGAAGAAGGCTCCCAGTGGACCAGGATGCCTGGCAACGTGTTGGCAAGATTGCGTCAATAGCCATCGGGCCTGACTACTTCCAGCTTTCGTGATTCGGCCGTGATAGCAGTGGTCACCAGATTGCCTGGTGATGGGAACAAGCCCCAGATACGATGCAGCATGATTACCATCACGAAATCGACGAACGTCTCCAAGGGCTGCCAAGAGCCCGATTGCCACGACGTAACTTACGCCAGGAAGCGTCATCAGCAGACGCACCTGAGGGTTCTCACCTGCGATTTTGATCAATTGTTCATCGAGGGAGGCAAGCTCCTGCTCCACAGCTTCCAGTTGTTTTAGCTCGCTATCAAGTACAAAACGTTCGATCGCCGGTAATTCAAGCTTGTGAAGCCAAGCCAGACCTGTTTTCGTCCAAAGGACCTTGCAGGGTGGATGTATGAGGAGTCGTCCTAGCAGACATTGAACTCGATTCTTATGTCTCCCCCGTTGCGCCATCAGACCTGTTCGATGCGTGACGAGGCTACGCAGTACTTGCGTCTTCTCATCGGGTTGCCAGACTTCCGGTAAGTAATTACACCGTAGCAAATGCGCCAGAACAGCCGCATCGACCTTGTCCGTCTTGATCTTCGCCTCAGCGATTGCTTTCGTTTTCAGTGGATTGCTAACCACCACTGCCGCCACGAAGGGTCGAAGGATATCTGCGACCGACCAGGTGTTGGTCGTCGCTTCCAAGGCAATTCGGTCCCGCTTCTTCAGCTGCTTGCGAGCGAAGGCTTCCAACGCCCCACGATCACAGGCCGCACGGCCGCGGTACACGACCTTCCCTCGGGCATCGAGGATGCACACCTCGATGAACTGCTTATGGACATCAAGTCCCACAAAACGAGCCATGAGACCATCTCCAAAGTCCCAGGCGTAGGCGGGCGGCGCTCGTCTCAAATGCAATGGGCCAATTCGGCAGCTACCTCTCCGAGCTCGAAGCTCAGCCGGGTGGGCCGCAGGGTGGCCAGTTAAAAAAACGGGCTCGAAGCCCATAGCTATCAGCGGCCAGCCCCCGAGATGAACGGCCCGCGCACGCCTGGTAAGGCATGAAGCACACATACGGTTCATCTCGTCCCGATTCCGGCATCCTCAGCAGAGCACGCCCTGCGAGAAATGCAAGATTGGGATACTCGGTGAACCGTTCCTATTCACGTTCATACCAGTTAAAAAGAAAAAAGGGCAGGGCCGCCCAACTGGGCGGCCCTGCGAGACTCAACTGCGGATCAAAGTTTTACCGTCGCGAAGAACGACCCCGTCGACGACCGGCGTGAAATCCCTTCCGGCTACCTAATTGCTTTCCGGTTTTGTAGCACGCCCAGGCAACGACGGCCCAGAATGCAGCCTGCACGATGGTCTCCATAGATCCTCCCACTTCTTGAAGTAACAAACACTACTCGTCCGAGCGTCGCAAGTTCGCACAACGAGGATGGCGTCGGTGCTGACGTCGCCCCCGCTGCTGACCACCTCGGATCAAACGCAGATCGACTTGATCCGCTGCATTCCGAGGATGCGTCGATCGTGACAAGACTGCCGTTTCCGAAATGTGAGAGTTAGGCTGCTTTCGGTTCATAAGACTCGCTCCCCGAATGCTCCCATGCTCTCAAAAACTCGACTTCGTCCCAGTCGACGACATTTGGACCGAAATAGACATCGTCGTCCGAGTCGATTGAAGGTTCTTCGACGAGCGAAAATCCGAGCTGACGAATCGTGGAAACACTCTCGCCGGTTGCCTCGGCAACGGCTCGATAAAACTCTGAAACTTGCATCGATTCATTTCTCCTTTGGTCAATGAACAGAAAAAGCCCTTGCCGGATCGCAATCCAGCAAGGGCTTGGGAAGGTGTGTGATAAACAGGGTGCGTTAGTCGTCGCTTGGAGAGAGCCAATGCTCTTCCAGCCAACGGACTTCAGCGTTTAGCGCGGCACTTCGACTACTGAAGGGACCGAGCTTCGGCCCACCGATAGGTGCGAGATCAGCAAACCACTGGCCGTCTTCGTTCGGCTCGACATGGGAGCCTCGCGAGATGGATAGTTTGCCGAGCGTATGCAGGTCGAGCGTCTCGTCATAGAGACAACGAACGGTTCCCCTGGATGAGATGACAAGTTGCATACCGCACCTCACTTCGGAGAGCGGATAATCCGCCGACGAGGCCGATCGACCAACAATTCGTCCAAGGTGGCCTGGACGCTCGATAGTTCACGGCTGACCGACTGTCGTACTTGAGCGTCGTCTCGTAGCGTCTGAGGCTGCACGCCCTGAACAATGTCCTGGCACTGCGAAACGAGTGCGTCGAGTTGATCATTCGATCGAACATTTAAGGAACGAAATCGCTCAAAGAAAGCATTCAAGTTGCCAATTGCCGAGTCCCGAAAGACTTTGGCGCGACCATCTTGCTGGCCCGAAAGGCGTTCCGTCAGATGTGTTACCAAGCCCGAAAGCTCTTCCACGAAGGCGGACTCGGCAAGTTGAACTGCCTCATCAAACCGAGCCTGCACACGACGACACTCTTCCTGGTACAGTTGAGGGTCGAGTTGCCGCAGATAGGACGGAGCCTCCACATTGGGAAAATCCCAGGTAACGTCGAAGAGCCCGATCAACGACATGGGGTAGTCGGCCTCGTTGTAGAGGCGACCGAGTCGCTGCCGTGCCGCCTCTTTCAACGAGTAATAGTCTTCGTCGAGTTCTTCGACTGCCTTGGTTAGTTCCTGGCGATGCTCACTCATCCAGTCTTGAAACGTGTCGACCCTATCCTGCCGAATCAGTCGCACGGCCGGTTCCGGATAAGGCAGGCTGATGGACGTCCAGAACGAGCGGATCCGATTCCGTTCCGAGGTCACCGCTTTAAAACGTGGATTTTTCGTATCCAGCAGCTTCTTGCCTGCACTCAAGAATTCGCCCTGAGCGTCGAAGGAGAGGGCTGCCTGAGCCCGTTGAGCTCGGGTCAACGTCTTCTGCGTGCCTAACCAGGTAAAGTTGACCCGGGTAGCGCACATCGTGGATCGCAACCTTCCGGCGGGGCTGCTGCGATCCGTAGGTTGTTCTAAAGTTGTTGCCGTCATAAATACCTCACATGAAGATGGGTTCGTTTTGGGCTAATTGGATTCAGGATTCTGAGTTAATCTTCGCCGCGTCCTTCGCGTCGCCTGCGTCGTTGTGGTGAACACGCCCCCGGACTCGGCAGACAGACATCGACCGCTCGCCCAGCTTCGGAGCCGCTCAACGGATTCGGCGGATGTGACGGCGACCGGAACCACGTTCTGCGCCGCCTTCACCAAGGGAACATTCAAGAGAGTGGCCAACCGGCAACAAGCACGAATCTCAGCACCCGTCCACGATCCGTCGTTGGGCAGTTCCTGCGAGGAATCCAACCCAAAACGTTCCAGGTACATCTGCCAGATAGCTTCCTTCTGCGACTTCCCCGGCAGATCGAGAAAGAAAATCGCATCAAAGCGCTCTGCTCGGGTGAGTTCGGGCGGCAGCTTGGAGACGTCGTTGCTCGTAGCGATCACGAACACATCCGATTCGTGATCAGCCAGCCAGGTCAGCAGGGTGCCTAGCATCCGTGAGCCCACACCGCTGTCGGTCTGGCCGGAATTGGAAGTGCCGCCGAGGGCTTTTTCGAGTTCGTCGATGAAGAGCACCGCAGGCTGCATAGCATCGATAATTTTCAGCGCCCTGCGAGTTCGCTCCTCGGTTTGGCCGACGATGCCGCCCATGAGTGCCCCCACATCGAGCGTCAGAGTCGGCCTGCCAATTTCGCGGCCAAGCGCTTTGGCGAAGGCCGACTTGCCAGTACCAGGCACACCCAGCAGTAAAACGCCCTTCGCTTGGACTGAGCGAGATTCCTGCGATCGCAGTGCCTGACAGCAAAACTGCTTGAGCGAATCCAACCCGCCCAGCTCTGCAAACGACTCGCCGCCACGATGGAGCGATAGTAGGCCGCTCTTGATGAGCGTCTGGGACTTGAGCTGCCAAATGGCCGACGGCTCCAATCTGCCATGGCGCACTAAGGATAATGCGAACGCGTTCTCCGCCTCGTACCGGCTCAAGCCACAGGCCGCATCGAGAATCCGTTCCCGCCCAACACCTGCGGGGAACTCATCTCCTTCGGTTGCAATATCCGTCGCAATTTCAGTGAGTTGTTCCCGAGAGGGAAGTTCATGCTCCACCACGGTGAACACACGTTCCAGTTCAACTGGCAGCTGAACCACCGGTGCCAGAACGACGAGAAAACGCTGATGAGCTTTCCCCTGCGAAACTTGGTGAAAGATCGCCTGGACGACCTCCGCCGAACCGAGGAAGCGATGGAGATTGGATAGCACCAGGAGCGAAGGCTGTCCGTTGCTGGGAAGCGATTCGAGATGTCGCACAGCCCCTAAGGGATCGGTGACCGACACGGCTGGCGATTCCAACTGTTCTGTCGGGGCACCTTTGAGACCGACGTCGATATCCCAGGTGTTCATCCGCCAGTCTTCGTCTCGGCAAAGCTGAGCCAGTTCGGCGATCGCATCATCCTGTTCGCAGCTGCGAATCCAGAGTCCGCTGAAGCCAGCCCGCACCAGTTCCTGAATTTCTTCTGCTAAGCGCATATTGATTCCTTGTAAATGAAGTCTAGAAACGAATAAGCTCGCGAGAGCGAGCTTTAGGCAGAGTGGGCTAGACGCCCGATCGTGGTCAGCCAACTGGCGATTTCGCCTTCAGGATCTCGGTCCCGAAGGTGGTCTACCGTCATGTGGCCTGCGCACTGCGTGTTGAGCCAACGTTTGGCGCGGCTGGACAGGCGATTCTGAGAGCGACGCGACAAGAGTTCCCAAGGCCTGTCGTGGAGGCCGTTCTCATAGAGTTGCTTGGCGACGAGGATGGCCACCGGGTCAAAATCGCCGAACGTAAGCTCGATCGGAGCAACCTCTCGGATCGCTGCTGGATGAAGATAGTTTTCCAGGCTACGCTTGTGTGTAAGCACCGCACGACATTGTGGACGCTGGTTGATTACTTGGGCCAATTCCTGACGCTGTTCCGTTTCCGGCGGCACTTCATGGTCGAGCAAGAAGAACTCCGGCTTGCCAAGGGAAGCGAACCGATGGGTCCAGCTGGGCAAGTTGCTGCCCCCGAAGGGAACGAATACCAAGTGCCCTTGCTGTTCCATTTCGGCCAGGTTCGGCAGGTCCCGATCGTGAGCATGCAGCGTTAACGAAATCCGGCGAAGGAACTCAATGTCGTTGGTTCCCTCGACAATCACCAGAACACGTGCCAGGTCGATCGTTCCGTGGGATGGATGTTTGGGTATGGGATCCATAGGCAGTTATTCCTTCTGTTCGATTTGATTTTGTTGCGTGATTTCCGAGGCGTGGAACTCGGCTGTAAGCGTCTCGGACGTTTGTTGTCCCAAGGCAGCTTCCAGGAAGCGACTTGCCTCGCGACACTCTGAGCTCTGAAAGCCCCGCGTTTCGAGGCGTGTCCTGCCTGTGGGGCTGACGGTGATCTCAATGATTTTCAAGAACCTACCCTCCAACTTGAATGACGAGCTTAATGCTTCCGTCCGGAAGCGACTGTTCAACGGCGGTGTGACCTTGCTTGCGGGCCTCGATCGTCGCCCGTTCGACGGCATACCGCTGCAGAAACTGATCGAGTTCTTTCTGGCTGCCCCAATGGCCGTTGTAGTTGTCGTAATCGAGCCGACCGGTCGTCACGTCGGCGACGACCGGGTAACGCCAATCTCGAAGTTGGATCGCCCAGCCCCGCTTGCGATCGTTGAACAAGCGAACCTCACCGTACGTAGGCTCGGGAAGTTGAAGTCGCCGTGTTGCCTGGCGGATCGCCGTAACATCACGCACTTCTGTTTCAATGGTGACGACGTGTGACATAGAACCTCCTGGGTAGAATGAATTGAATGTGGTTAACACGCAGGTCTCGAAGGCGATGACCAGTGAAGGGTTAAGACGTCCCTCATCTATTTATGCCCCGTTTTGGGCGGAAATTTAGTTTTCGAGAGCCTCGGCGTTATTCGATGAAGGGTCGACGTCTTGTTGATCGCGTCGATGGGCTTGCACGACGAGGTAGGCGAGGTTAGCCGCCAGTTGTGCTCGCTGCGAATCGGTCTCTGAATCTTGAGCATGATTCGAATCGGAAATGGGTGGCATTCATCCTCCTTTCATTAGCGTGATACTCCAAAATCGCTTAGCGCATGAAAAACGCCTCGTCACGAGGACGAGGTATTGATTAACAATCATTCACGGTCAGATTAGCGAGGACGCCGTTTCTTGCCGTTGTTGTAGGGGACGTTTGGCGGCTCAAGGCCTTGCATCTCGTACCAGCGACGGTAGCTGTACCAAACGTTTCCCGAATTGACGTTGTGGCCTTCGCGCTGCAGTTGCTTCGCTGTCTCGCGATGACTCATGCCCTCGACGTCGATCAGTTGATGCACGCGTTCGGCGATCAGGTCCAGGCGAGGCGGCTTGCGTAGCCAGACCGTGACCAGTCCCGTGGTAGGGGCATTGGCCCCTGGGAGCGGTTCGGAAAACGCCTTCAACAGTTGAGGACGAAAGGTACCCCGGACGTTCGTGCGTTTGCGATTGGCACGCTGTTCGACCTGCACCCAGATCTGCCCGCCTGTCAAAGCACGGAATACGGCGAGCGTCTTGTAAACGGCGTCCTCACCGAGGGCGCCATTCGCCGCGGTGCTCAGCAGATCGGACATCTCGGCCAGACGCTCGCGAATCTGTTCGACCGTCATCGTGTTGGTCGTCCCGTCGACCGCCCGCTGCAAGCGATTCACTTCGCTCTGGGCGGTGTTGCGCTGCAACTGTGCAGCCCGCAGTCGGGCCTTGATCTCCTTGCGATCGTCCTCGGTACCTTCGCCCGACATCTCGAATAGATCGTTAACGCGGTTGTTGAGCAAAGCCAACTGCTTACGAGCCTGGATCAGTTGTTGTTCCAAGCCTTGGTCCGCCTGGGCATCCAACTGCTGGCTTTGCAGCACAATCGACTCGATCAGCTCCGCATCGCGCAGGATCAGCTGACTGATCCTATTACAGATCGCCTCGACCGCCTCTTGGCGGCGAACGGCCGACTTGCACGGACACTGGTCGCCATTCTTACACTGCATTGCCTTGCCTTGTGCGCCAGTCTGGTAGAACCGAACGGGTCTTTTAGTGGTGCTACAGCGTTCACAGAAGAAGTATTCTGTGGTCAAAGCCCATAGTTTCAGCGATTGGGCCCGTCGAGGGCCACGGGGACCTGTCTTGCGGGCAGCAAACATTGTCTGCAATGCCTCGAACGTGGTGTCATCGAGAATCCTCAGTTCTTCGCACTGGACGACTGTGACTTCATCATCAGGCTGTTCAACTTGTTTAACATTGTCCAACTTGGTCGAGAACTGATTGCGGCGTCGACCGAATTCCCACCTTCCGGTGAGACGCGTATTGGTGAACAATCGCCGATAACACTCGTATCGCAGCTTGCCCGTGGACGCCCGGGGATCGACGGGACCATTGAACGCGTTCCAACGTCTCACGCCCTCCCGAACGGACATTCCATCCAGCAAGAGCTGCGCATGCTCTTGAATCAGTTTCGCGGCGTCTGAATCGATCTCAGGCATGGTGCGAGGGAGACCGCGATTGGTTGGTGGGGCGTTTGGGATCTCCTTGCGGCGATAGCCGATTCCGATGGCCCCCGTCGTCCAACCGTTGAGAAACAAGCCCGTGAGACCCGAGCGAACATGATCGGCGATCGTATCGAGTAGCATATCATCCATGAGGCCATGAACCTGGAGTTGAAGTTTCCAAGTCTTGCGATCATTCGTATCGATCCCCTGTGAGACACTGACCGCGCGGAGACCTTCTTCCACGACCTCTTCATTAATGAATTGGAATCCTTTACCGGCCTGGCGAAACAATCGGCTTGCTTTGTAGACCAAGAGGACCTTGGCATGTCGTCTGCGAAGGATAGCTTTCGCACGATCGAGACCGGCTCGCTGGGTCCGTTTTCCCTTGACGCCTTCATCCACCGAGATGAATTCCGGTGGAACGTAGATGCGATTCTTAGCCGCCCACTGAATACATTCGCGGACCTGGTCATCGGTCGAATGCTGGAGTTTGGTGCTAAATCGGGAATAGATGGTCCCAATTTCATAGCCACGAGCAATCGCCCAATCGAGTCGCTTTTCTAGGGACGCTTCCGGATCGAATCCGGTAAGGACAAAGTTGCAAAAAGCGGACATCTCGGACCACCATTTGACAACTTCGGAGGTGAGTTTGTCGGTTGCGGCACCCACACTAGAGATTTCCTGATTCATTGTCGTGCCTCTATTGAAACTGATGATTTAGAATAACTCGGGCTTGTTGCTCAAGTGTTTGTGATAGCCCGTTGAATGACTGTTATTTGCAAGAGATTACTTCTTGCGTAGTTCGGGCCTGTAGAACTCAACAGAATGTGTATCGAAAGGAGATACGCCAAAAGAAAGCGCTCCGCAGATACGGAGCGAAGAAGCATAGTTTTCACTGAGGTGTGAGCCTAAGAGCTAGGATTTCCCTCATAGTTTATGACACGTTTTCGCTGAAAATTTAGACTGCCGTAGCCTGTCGCGGGTCTTGAATCACCCTTATTACCCAATTGCGTGAGTGTTAGGCAGTGTCACCTGCAGTTTGGTAATATGGCAGCGATTCTTAGGCTTCAGCGAGCGACGTGAGTTCGGAACTATCCGATTTTCTGGCCAATATTTCTGCCCTAGACCAAATTGGCGGCGCCTCAGCAGCTTGGCTAAAAAGCGGTTCTGCTATTCACAAGTTCTATGACACGTAAACGGCCAGAATTTAGGTCGTGGTGACCATTGCGTTTGACGACTTCGGATGATAGCCCTGCGTTGTCAACTGATCTAGATGCTAAGCGATCTCCCTACATATTATGACGCGATAACGCCTGAAATTTAGGTAAACCACGGTTCGTAGGCCCTCACTTGCCCGTTCATCGACGTCTCAATCGTTTTCGGCCGACTGAAGAGCATCGAACATCCAACAAAACTGATGTCTATTCGATCGCCAATTCGCAAAGAACCACGGCCGCAATAGCCGTCGATAAGAGATAACCAACCTCTCATGAATACTTGACGCGAAATCACCTTCAATTTAGCTGGGTAAGAATTCACTCGGAGCATTCGGAAGTTAAATCAATGGATTCTTCCGCGCATCAACGAATTGCAGGCGCCCAAAACCATCGTCCTGCAGTAGCGTTACGTCCTCTGGCGGCAGATCCAGCCGATACCCCAGACCTCGTACGGCCTCTATTCGGTTATCGAGCTCTTGGCATTCCAGTAAAACGTCCGATAGTCGATGTCTTCTTGAACGAGAGGACTTACCTCCCAGATCCTCTTTGTCGACGACTTGAGTTGAAGACTTTCCAAGGTTCCATAAAAAGTCCCAGGCTACGGGCTGATTGTCCCATTCGCCTCCCCCAATCAATTGACCTTCCCAAAAGACTTGCCGAGGCGCTCTATCAACCAGGACAAGGCGTGCTTGGTCAGCAGCCCACACGATCAGGTCGTCGGGGTCTTCCGGGATCTCGTAGAACGTGGCCACTTCTTGTAGAGATGCCGCGACCTGACGCAGGATAGCCGGATCGCAGAGCGAGAGCCTTTCCGTGCCTATGGGCTGAAAAGCTCCTTCGGGAATTCTCTCAACGACAGATACATCGCTACGCCTTCGCACACACATCCGAATTTGAGGTCCGGCAGTGTGCCATGCGTCTCGCGAGATGCCCAGCCATTCTAAGTCGGGGTTATGGGCATACGCCGCGTAGACCTGGACTAGAGCATTGCAGGCATTGCGTCTACGAAAATTCTCGCCATGGCAAGCCTGAGCTAACGTATCGACAGCTTGATCCAACTGAATTCTCGTTCTGAAAATCCGGGAGGAGATTTTGGGCCCCTCATCGTCGCTGCTAGGAACGTAATGATTAATTCGCTCGCCCAAACGCACTACCAAGTTCTTCCAGAACTTGACTCTGGCGAGTAAGTAACGAGAAATATAATCACCCAAAGGAATTCTTCGTTCCTCCGCCCGGAAATCCGACGTAAGGGCACGGTTAGGATCTCTAAGCAACAGCTGATCCTCAGGGTGAAAGAAGTCGAAGGCGTAAGCGAGTTGAACCCAAGGTCGAGACGCGATCCCGTTGAGGGCCACTCGATCCTCTTCCGATATTTGACACTCTGACGGATTCAACATGGACTGGTCTATGATTTCCAGGCCTTTTGCAATCGCCTGAGCATATTGAACGATCGCCTGATCGGCATCCTCTAACTGTCGATGCTCTGGTGTAATGACCTCCACGCTGCAAAAGTGATCCAGCGACCAACGCGTCATCAATTGAAAACTACGGTTACGGCAAAGCTCCTCCACGACAGGACACACTTCGTCTCGTAACCACGCCTCGGCGTCATCCGAAACCGCCTCGTTAAGCGTCGCATGGAGCAGCACGGATAGTCTCTCGAATCCTTGCAGTGCCAATCTAAGTCGATTCATGATCGGATCTTATGAAGAGTCTTCCGGGGGCAATTCATTTGTCGCCTCACGCGACAATTATGCGACAGTAGCTCGTTATGTTGGAGCGGACACCTCGAAAATACGAGCACGACCGCATCCACGATGTCCGACGAACTGCTAACAAGCCACGAAGCCGCCAAGAGACTGGGACTGTCTGTAGCCAGTCTCTACGAATGGCTTGCGCGTTCGGACAGCGGAGAATTTATCCTACGGGGAACCCCTTTTACCATCAACTACTTCCAGGGGGGATCACGCGGCCAGGGTCGAATCCAGATCGAAGCTTCCGAAATCGAACGTATTAAAGAGGCTATGCGGGTCCGCCCCAAAGCGGTCCCGAAACATCGACAGACCATTCAGCCGATGCACTTTCCAGGCATCACGGTTCCCTTGGGAAAACCTGATAACGCTTGAGCGTTCTATTTTGTGGCTCTCGAGCCATGTATTCCCCGAGATGCGGATTGCTTGGACTGCTAAGTGAGCGTTTGGTTTCAAGCCATCCAGTCGTAACTCTCAGATTAACGCCTTCTGCTCATTTTGCTGGAGCTGCTTGGATAATACTAGTACTTTTGCCCGCGATCGATTAATCCACTCCGATCGCCGCCCAGAGTGGATCCTGAAAATGCTGGCCCCACTCCTTTCCGTAGTGGTCGAAGGCAACTTTGGGTGTATCTCCCATGAGTTCTGCAAGAACTTCAATTGAGCAACCAACGCCGTCCGTCCAATAGCCAGCCAGCATTCGGTGAGCGAATGTGTGCCTGCAAGTGTAACACGAGTAGTTTTTCCGTTTCGAATCCTCAATCCACCCGAGTTTTTGGCGGAGATTGCGAAATCGAGAAACACCAGTGACCTTCTTCCACGGGTTACCTTGCCGGTTCCGAAAAATCACACAGCCCGGTCCTGAAGTGTCCCTCGAAAGGATGCTCCGTGTTAACTCGGCAACATCCTTTCGGATCGGAATCACGCGTGTCTTCTTTGTTTTAGAAGCATAAACCCGCCACATCATCCCGCGGTCGCTCTCGATGACATCGTTACCCGTTATCTGAGCCAATTCCGAGAATGGCCGCAGGCCAGTATGAATTGCAGCGAACAGAAACTCGCGAAAAGGTTCGTCAGTCGCGTCGTAAAGTGCCAGTTCATCCTCGGCATTAAAGGAATGTAGCCGGGGACACTGTGCAGGCTTGGTGAGGCCGCGAAGCGGATTGGGAACTGAATAAAAACTTTGAGCGTGGTTGAACGCTGCCATAACCGCTTCGATGGCGAAACGACGAGTTGCTGAAGACTTCCAGGTAGAATGCGTTTCTACCCAATGCAGAACATGGGGCTTGCGTAGGTCACGAAGTGGCATTGCACCGCAATACGCACAGAGGTCCTGCAAGAAGCGTCGCACTTCCTTCTCATACTCGACGCTAATCTCTCCGACTCTCGATCGCTTCTCACAGTTCTCAATATAAATGGAGCACACTTTTGCCACGATCCAGTCGCTTTCCTCAGCCGGCTTCACTTCAGGACGCCAATCTCCCGCAGCCTTAACACGTGCCAAGGCCAGTTCCGCCTGATCAATACTACTCTGGCCGCGAACCGGATTGCCCCTCTCATCCACGAGCCGCACCCGTCGCTTCGTTCCCGGTGGCGTAAAGTACCAAGAATCGGTCTGACGCCAATACCAGGCACGCCCGCGAGAACGACGCTTGCGTCCTATTTTTGCCTTAGCCATGACGCGTCTTCCTGCTGGTGGATGCCTTGGTTTGCTTCGTCTTTGTCTTTGTAGCGGACGACGCGGTACTCTTCTTTCGCTTCGCAGGAGGAGGCTTTACCTGTGCACTGGCCAGTGGCGTCGATTCTCCGATGGCCTTCCAAAGAGGATCCTGATAATGCTTTCCCCACTCCTTGCCGTAATGATCGTACGCCACCTTTGGCGTGTCTCCCATCAACTCTGCTAAGGTTTCAATCGTGCATCCGGCTCCGTTATTCCAAAAGCCCGATAACATCCGATGAGCAAAAGTATGGCGCGACGTATAACACGAATACTTCTTCCTGAGCGGATCGTCATTCCAGCCGAGCTTCTCTCTCAAGTCGATAAAACGAACGACTCCGGTCGTCCGCTTCCAAGGCTTTCCCAATGTATTCCGAAAGATAGGTAAGCCTGACCCGCGCGGAACTGACTTCATGAGTTGGCGAGTCAGCTCTGCCACTTCGGGTCGTACGGGAATCTTGCGAGTCTTTTTGGTTTTGCTCGCGTAGACGCGCCACATCATTCCTCGTGGAGTCTCTTCGACATCTTCCGCTTTGAGTTGCGCGAGCTCACTAAATGGACGAAGCCCTGTGTGAATCGCGGCAAAGAGGAAATTGCCAAAGCAAGGTTCCGTGGCCTTGTAAATCGCCTTCTCATCTTCCGGAGAGAATGACGTAAGCCGAGGTTCTGCCTTGGGAAGCTTGATTCCCTTGATCGGGTTAACGATACCTTGCGTCTCTTCAACACGATTGAAGGCAGCCATGACGACAGCAATGATGCAGCGACGCGTTGCGGGACTCTTCCATGACTCGTGCTGATCAACCCATTCCAGAATATGGCCCCGTTTGAGTTGACTAACAGGCAGTGCACCGCAGTAGCTGCAAAGATCGTTGAGCCACTGAGTCGCATTCCGATGATATCCCTCGCTGACAGAACCATCGTTCTGGCTTCGTTCCGTATACACCAAGTAGTCCGAGCAAACACGAGCAACCAACCAGGGCTGTCCCAGGGCGGGGCCTTCACTCGATTCGCTATCCCAGGCCAATTTCTCCCGAGCCAACGAGATCTCAGCTGCCTCCTTGTTATCCTTTCCCCGAATCCTCTCTCCTTGTTCATCAAACAGGGCGACACGCTTCTTCGTCCCTGGAAGCGTGTAATACCAGCAATCCGTTTGCTTCCAGTGCCAGGCCGATCCGTGAGACTGACGTCGCTGCTTCGTTTTTCTAGCCATAACTCATATTCCTCTACACGACGGTGTATCCCCACAATCGTTGACCCTGTCCTCGCCGCCGACGATACTATTGCTGCCTATCACCCATCCCACCGAACACGAAATCTTATGGAGCCGCTAAGACTATGCATGGCTTGATCAAACCGACCAGGGAAAACCCGAGCCCTAATTTACTACACATATTTGCTATACTTATCTTTATCCTGACTTTTTCATCAGCTGCATTATACCCACTAAATCAGGCACAATCAGCCGAAAAAGACCGTGTACCAAATATCGTCCTCATCTTCATCGACGACATGGGCTGGGGGGACTTTTCCTGCTTTGGGAATGAAGCCGCGACGACAGAGCATTGTGATCGGCTGGCTCAGGAAGGCATTCGCTTCACGCAGTTCTACGTCAACTCACCCATTTGTTCTCCATCGCGTACCGCCATCTCCACAGGGCAATACCCCCAACGATGGAAGATTTCCTCGTATCTCGCCCATCGAAAGCTCAACGATCGTCGGGGCATGGCCCAATGGCTCGATCCATCGGCCCCAATGCTTGCACGCATGCTTCATGATCAAGGCTACGCTACCGGTCACTTTGGCAAGTGGCATATGGGTGGCCAACGTGATGTCGGCGAAGCACCGCTAATCAGCGAATATGGATTTGATGAGTCGCTTACCAACTTCGAAGGGCTTGGTGACCGTGTACTGGCCGAGTTGGATGCGTATGACGGTAAGAAACCTCGACTCCATACCTTGGGAAGCGACAAGCTGGGACGTGGCGAGATCATCTGGAAGAAACGTGACGAAGTAACCCAGACGTTCGTTGATGCTACGATCGACTTCATTCGCAAAGCCAAAGCAGACGACAAGCCATTTTACGTGAATGTTTGGCCAGATGACGTTCACTCGCCCTTCTTTCCACCGAAGGAACGAAGAGGCGACCAAAGCAAACGCGAATTATATCTGGGTGTTCTTGAGACCATGGACGAACAGCTCGGCACACTTTTCGATTTCGTGCGAAACGATGAAACGCTCTGCCAAAACACACTTATCGTAATGTGCTCTGACAATGGCCCAGAACTCGGGGCCGGGACAGCAGGACCGCTGCGAGGCCATAAGACAACGCTCTACGAGGGTGGCATTCGATCTCCTTTGGTTGTCTGGGGACCTGGCCTGATCGATTCCGCGAATCAAGGAACGACTAATACGGAATCAATTTTCGCGGCCTTCGATGTGGTGCCCAGCCTGTTAGAGATTTGCAACATCGAGATCGAAAACGACAAAAAGTTCGATGGACAGGCACTCTCTGGCGTGCTTCTTGGTACTTCAACGGCATCGCGTGAAAAGCCAATATTCTTTCGTCGACCACCTGACCGGCCTGAGATTCAAGGGCGACAACTTCCCGACTTGGCTGTCCGCGAGGGCAAATGGAAGATGCTGTGCAGCTACGACGGCCAGGATGTCGAGCTCTATGATTTGACGAACGACGAAGGAGAAACGACCAATGTCTCGGATCAGCATCCGAGCGTCGTCAACCGTCTAAAACCGGAGCTACTGAAGTGGCACGCATCCATGCCGACAGATAACGGCCCAGACTGGGAACCAAAGACTAAAGAGTGATTCGGTGCCAGCTAGGTGTTCAAGGTGGTGTCGAAACCACCAGAACATGGTCCTCACAAGCAATATCCCTGCATTGGAACACCGCTTGCAGGCTTAGCCTCCTGGGGAAACACACTTTTTTGTTTCATTCCCAAGGAGGAATACCATGAAGACGCTTAGTGCTGACGAACTTAAAACACGTCAAAATAAAGGCGAACGCCTGACGTTGATCAATACGCTCGACGAAGAGCATTTTGAGAAAACGCAGATCCCTGGTTCACTTAACATTCCGCTGCAAAAAGACGACTTCGAGAAACGTGTCGAACAAGCAATCGGCGGAAAGAATCAACCCGTGGTTGTTTACTGTGCCAACGCCGAATGCCCCTCGTCGGACAAAGCTGCAAAACGGCTTGAAGATGCTGGGTTCACTGCCGTTTACGACTTCGAGGGTGGCGCGAAGGAGTGGCAGGAAGAAGGCGGGCAGCTTGCGACCGCATAGCGGAAAAGAAGTTCACTCTATTTCGCAAAAAGGCCCCGCTGGAATGCTTTCCAGCGGGGCCTTTTTTATGTTTCTCTAGCGAGCGAATTCGGACTAATCCTGATCTTTGATTTGGATCTTCATTTCGTCTGAATTGCCAACAAGCTCAGGGGCGTACATCGCCTGGGCAACGGTCGGCAATGCGCTGAACTTGCCAGGTATTTCTGCACGCAGTCGATAAGTCAGCGTATGCTTGCCACGTGGCAACTGCCGTACAAAGAAAGCCACTTTCTCGTCACGAAGTTCCATGTAGGCCCCCAGCGAATTACCCTTGTAGCCACTACGCAGATCGACCGGTTCAAAGCCAGCCGCTTTCTTATCCTCGAACATCAAATACTCGTAGTCATTCTTGCTCTCGATCACTAAATCGATCTCAACCAGGTCACCACTGGTTACCTGCGATTCGTTTTCGAGAAGCGTTCGCTTGTACTTGACCACTTTTTCGTTCAAGGCTTGGCCCCGAGCACCAACCGCTTTAGCAGTTGCCTCTTCGTCACGATCGAGGCGATAGAAGCGACGTTCTACTTTCACTTCCAAGCCTGCTTTGGTGATGAAGTCTTCCAGCGTGAAATTAGTCAGGTAAGCACTGAAGTAAACAGGGCCCCTTCCTTTCCGCCGAATCTCTACTTTGTGTTCCCCGTCGGTGACCTGGATCCCAGTCAGCTCGACCGTGTTGTCCACGGTAAAGAGATTCTCCTTAGTAAATTCGGTCTCAGCTTTCTTCTCACCATCGATGAGAATTTCGACGGCCATTTCAGGATTCAATTCGTCGGTTGCACGCAGGTAATCGGCCATCGCTTCAATACACAGGGCGGTGTCACGAGTCGACTTCCAATACGTCGCGTGCTTGCGATTGTTCAACAGGTACTTTACAAGCCGGCGTGCGGTTACGTTGTCGGCGTCGGTCGCAGCCAAAAGCTTCAAGTAATAAGCGTTGGCTTCGATGGCGTCTCCGTACCAGTACCACCAGTTGCTATCGGCCGGCATCTTGAGGTAAGCCGTTTCGTTCTCCTGGTCAGTAACAAGGTACTGATCGAGATTTCTACGCAGCATTTCCAGCTTTTCCTGATCGTTGACCTGATGAAGAGCTAACGCGAAGAGTGCTTTGCCATAAACTGACAGATTCGTTCGATCACGGTAGAGGAAACCTCGCATCTCTCGGCTATCTTGACCATTCTCGGCGAGGACGGCAAAGACAACCGCATCAAGATTATCCGCTTTAGACTTCCACGGATCTTTCTTTTCATCTGCGTTCTGCAGCTTTTTAATCTCCTTCTTCTGGTAATTGATAAGCCACTGCTGACCACGTTCAATGACGTCGGGCACAATCGCAGCTCCATTGCGTTTAGCAATCGTCAAACCGCGAACAACTACGGCAGTCGTATGTGGATAGCTGTACTCGTTGTAGCCTGAGAACCAACCCCAGCCACCATCCGAGTTTTGCATCTCGGTGAGGCGTTGAACGCCTGACTTGACCATCTTATCGAGCTCGGCATCGTCGAATACTGGATTCTTGAGCTTGCCATCCCAGCCCGCATTCCAGCGGTCGTTTCGCTTTCCAGGATCGCCAATTTCCTGAGCGTTCAGGTTGTTTTGGTGCTCGGAAATCGACTTAAGATCGATTCCCATCTGCTCCAACACTTGGCGAGTAATAACCGTTGGCACGAAACGATTGAGGGTCTGTTCGGTACATCCGTAAGGATAGTCGACCAGATAGGGCAACGCTTCGACCATCGCTCCGGCCAGACTTGGCGAGTAGCGAACGATCAATCGCGAGTCCTCAGGACGGCGATCATCCGGAACATGGATGGTCACGCTCTGGGAATCTTGTTCCGGCTGGACGGTACCGGCCCACGACTCTGTCTTAAGCATCCCGTGCACAAAGACTGGGAAGCTTTGCTGCATGGCATCCGATTCTTCGTCGGTCAGTGCCTTCATGGTGATGGTCGCTTCCCCTTCCCCGGTTACTTTGACAGTCCAATCAACACGAACCTCACCGCCTGCGGGAATGGTCACCTTTTGGTTAAGTGGCGACTGGCTCGTCATCAGTCCGGTCGGAATATCAAGCGAAACGACTGTCGATTTTTCGGAATCAAGATAGTTATGAACGTTCGCAGAAAGAACCACTTCGTCCTTTTGAACAAAGAAACGTGGAGCCTGTAGTCGAATGATCAAGTTCTTTCGCGTCACGACTTCAGACTCTGCCGAGCCAACTTTCGTGCCGTGCCCCATCGCCCAGGTACGAATCTTCCAAGACGTCAGATTCTCTGGAAGATCGAGCTTGAACTCGGCTTCCCCTTTTTCATTCGTTTCGACGGTCGCAACCCACAGCGCGGTGTCGGCGAAGTTGGAGCGAACCGTTGGATCGATCAAGTCCGCAGTCTCCTGACCACTTTGCTGTGCTTTGTCCTCGCCACCCATGGCAAGTTCCGCGGATTCCATGGGGGCGGCAGCCATCGGCATCGCATCGGCCATCGCGTTTTTCGCCATGGCGCCTCGCATTCGAGACTGCAGCATGCGGGGACCACCACTACCGAAACCGGCAGCCATGCCTTCTTCCATTTGTTGACGGTCTCTTCCCAAATCTTCGTCTGCCACACTTCGTCCGAATGCACCGAGGAACTGCAGAGCCATTTCACCCTTCGGAGTGAGGTTATAGCTGTAAAGATTCAAGCTATGTTCCGTTTGTGGATGATGGTGTCGACGCCACTTCCAGAAGAACTCTTTAATGTCTTCAACATTCGATCCACCGCTGATGTATTCGACTGATTTGTCGTAGACCGTCAAAACAGCTGAGCCCATGAAAGGTTCGCCAGTTTCGTCTGTCAACGTGATTTTGACTTTCCCTTCGCTGCCTGGCAGGTACTCAGAAGCATCCGTCTCGACGTTCATGTCTAGGACTCGCGTTTCCGGAGGCACGACAATCTCTTTCGTCTCGTCGTGAACTTTCGCATCGGCGACGGTGATCGCTTCGACAAAGAAGTTGGGCATGTCCTTCTTCAACACAGCGATGTCATGCACGGTACTCTTCCCCGTCAGTCGAATTACCTTGGGTGGCAAATAGACACTGTTCGAGGGACGTACAAAGAGAAGAACGGTACTGCCAACGCGGTTCGTATTTATCTGCAATCGAACCGTGTCGCCCGCTTTGTATTCCTTCTTATCCGGAATCAATTCCAGATCGTTGAACCGGAATTGTGATCCATCAAAGCCGTCACCACGAATGGTGAAGATGTAACCACCTTCTTCGGTATGTTCCGCTTCGTCGGTTAGCTTCAGGCTCAGGCGATATTGGCCGGCTGCACTTGCCTTCATGGTTTGGGAAACGGTTCCCTCCCCGTTCATTTCGATATCCCACGCTTGAACTTCCGTCTCGATCGGCTGGTTCTTATCGTCGTAGGTTATCTTGAAGAGTTTAAGTTCACCCTTTCCAGCCACATCACGGCCGTCGAGCGTTTGAGCTAAGAAGTGTGCGTTTATGCTGTCGCCAACGTCGTAGTAGCCGCGATCGACCCAGGTATAAACCTTGAACGGTTTTCTCGCGACGAGTACTTTTCCACTTCCGACGATAGTACGTCGTGATTGATCGCGAACCTCAGCGGTGATGGTGTACTGGTGATCTTCGTTACCATGCAGTGCCTTCGCGAGGGCCGTGTCAATTTCGACTTGAACAGTACCATCTTCCCCGATTTCAACTTCCTGCTCAGCCACAAGCTCAGGAGGATTGTGCGACCAGCCGATCCAAAATGGCGCCGGGCGCGTACAGCCAACCCAGTTCTGGAAGCCAGGGTACCACGTGTAATCGTAGGCGAACCACCAATAGCCACCACCGAAACACCAATCCCAACGAGCTGTTGGGTACCAGTGACGGTTGTAAGGGGAACGTTCTACTTTGTATTTAACAGTGGCATTGGTAACCGGGGAACCAAAATAGTACTTGGCGTTGATCGTTGCAGTGATCGTCTCGCCAAGTTGGACAGGCTTCTCCGGAGCATCAACGGTCACCTCGAATTCTGGCTTCTTGTACTCCTCTACACGGAACTGAACATTCCCATGGTTTGTGAAAAGGTTGTACTGTCCTAGCTTGGCATCTGCAGGAATATCCCAAGTTCCTTCCACACCACCGTACTCGTCGGCTGTGAATTGCTTGTTAAAGATCTCGTTCCCTTGTGGGTCGCGCAAATGTACTTGGAACGATTTCCCTGCAAATTGGCTGACGTCGGCTTGATCATATTGAGAGCGTCGCGTCCAGAATTTGAATTTCATCGTTTGATCGGGACGATAGACGGGACGGTCGGTAATACCGTAGCTACGGACCGCGTTGTACGTTGCATCGTGTTGACGTCCGTACCAAATGTGTTGGAATCCCATGTAGGCGAACCGTCCCTTATCGGTACGTGCCACCACCAACCATTGGTATTCGTGGTTTAGAGGGTCATCAGAGAGAATGACCTGACCATCGGCGTCGGTAAGCTCCGCGAAGTTCTTTGTCAGAACATTGAACCGATTCTGCTGTCGGACCTGCTGCATCTTGTAGCCGAAATACTCGACGTTTGCTTTTTCGATCGGCTTTCCAGTCACCGCGTCGGCAACGAAGTACAACTTCTTCTGATCAAGTTGCTTGCTAACGATTACCGTATCAGCGACCCAAACAACTAACTTGCAGACGTTGCCCTCCTTCATCTTCGCGGTCACCATGTAGGCGCCCGCATTAGTCAAAGGAGCATGAACGTCAATTCGACGATCGAGGTGATCTGGACGAGGATCCAGCTTGACCGTCCATTTCGCGACTTCTTCGCCGAGGTAGTTTTTGCCATCTTCTTGGAAGAGAATCTTCTCACCAACTTGCTGGAACTGCATCTTCTGATAATCGATCCGACCAGGATTCGACTTCAGATATTGCTTGGTATCTGCAAGTAGCTTCTCAATATCGATTTCATGTGCTGTGAAGTCGACTTGCTCCCCGTTGCGGAACAAGTATTGAAGTGTTGCCCCTTTCCCGGCCGCGTTGACGACACCACCCTGAAATTGGCCCAAGTTGTCGGTGATCTGTGCAAGTCGTTTTCGGCGATAATCGTTGTTGCCGGGACCGACATCTTCAATGGCCTCGCGCCAGAGCTGAGCAGCAGCAGGATATTGACGGCGATTCTCAAAGATGGAAGCCAATTGATCGTATGCCGAGCTCCGATTCGCGTCCTTATTTTCGATCAACTGCCGCCACACTTTGATGTGGTTGAATTCGTCCGGCAGTTCAAACCGCTTGATGCCAGTTGCCAGGCGGGCAATCGTCTCGTTTTCTTTCAGCGTTCCCAAAGACAACAGATGCGGCGTTTCGTCTTCGGATTCGTCATTTCGAGGTGCGAAAAACCATTGATACTGCTGAAGCGTTTGAACACCAAACTGAGAGTTCAAAAAGTTCGCCCATTGAAGTTTGACTTGCCCGGTACGATTGGCATCGTATTCACCCACTTGCTCCATCGCCCAACGCATGCGTTCGCCATCGTTCTTGGCATCTTCCCAAGACTTAGGAAGGGGATAGAAAATCGGGTTCCCTTCTTCGTCAACAGGAGCTCCCTGATTTGAGCCGCCATAGTTGTAGCTCTCTTGATAGTCAGGCAGTTCGGCGACATCGGTCAGATACTGTAGCTGCCAAGCACCGCGACCGTAGCCGTTGTTAAGAAAGAACTGAGACAATTCCAGAAACAGATTCGCCATGTCTGGTTCAGCATCTTTTGATTGAGCAACTTTCATTGCTTCCACAAACAGCTGAAGTGCACGTGCCTGATCTCGTTCGATACTGTTGACTCGTTTTCCTCCGCCGCGCACAGGCCCACGCTGGAATTCGTTGTCGTTGATCACGCCCCAGTGATTTAAACGACGGTACTGCTGAGCGATGGCCTGAAGAACTCGCCACTCGTCTTTTTGAGCGGTTGCTGTCTTTTCGAGAAATGCGTCCACCTCTGGATATCGCCCAAGCTGCTGCAACGACTGCACTGGCAACTGGAGCGTGCGAGCAAGTTCCTTGGGGTCTTGATTGGCGTCGACAAAGAGCTTCTCGGCCGTTTCATAAGCCTCTTTGTAATTGCCCTCTTGATAGAGCTTTTCCATATGTTTGATGTCCGGAGCGGGACCTTGAGCGGTGGTGGAATGCATGCCAAGCCATACGGTCATTAAAGCGGCACAGCAGCAAAGAATTGCCAAAGGTATTGTGCGGACGAACGAATAAGTCTTCATGGGGCGTCCTCGCGGCGGTCTATTCAGTTCTGATTGGGGTTTGAAAGGGTAGCGTGACTCGATTGTCCGGTCCACAGCTAGACGATTCGTTGAAGCAAATCGATTTCAACAAAATGTCTTTTGTGTTGAGATTCTGTGATTCTACATTTCACAACTTTCCACAATTTTAACCTTGCGAAAACTTGGGCAAATTTGCAGCAAGAAACCTTTGTGTGGCTAAGATGACGAGGAAACGTCTCTTTTCGATTGGGACGAAGCCAGTACAATTGGTCGTAACACCCCCCTGGCAATGAGCGTCACCCCCCATCATTGCCGATATAACCGATTTACGAAACAAAATCGGTCGCTTCCTCGTCGTATAAGCAGAGGCGAATTGCTGTCCGCCCTACGCCACCAGGCGAAACGGCGACTAGCTTTGAGATATTGATCCCCTATTGCGAGTAACGAGGAATGACTCAAGCAACCAATCCGTATCAAATGTGGTTGGGCCTAAACGTCGCCGGGCGTCCAGACTGCTATACGCTGTTGGGGCTTCCGATGTACGAGGCCGATACCGGCAAGATTATGGTTGCAGCCCAGAATGCGATGGCAAGGGCATCCATTCCCATGGCGCCAGCCGATGAGCCATTGCGGCAGACATTGGTCTCCGAGATTCAACTCGCTCAGAACTGTTTGCTAGATCCTGCCCAAAAACAGGCCTACGATCAGCAGCTTCAGTCTTATTTCAGTGGTCAAGCAGCCCCTGCTCAGCCAGTTCAACCGACGGTTGCCGTTGCCCAGCCGGTTGCCGCTCCTGCTGCTGTCGCCAACCCTCCGGCTTCGTCTGATTCTTCAAGTGAAATCAACTTGAAGTCGAAGAAAGCCTCCGCGGCATCAAGCGCGAAGAGTCGCGCAAAGAATTCGGCTTTTGGTTTGTACTTAGGTGGCGGCGCATTGCTCCTTCTAGCAGCCATTGGTGGTGGGGCCTATTACGTATTCACGGAGCCAGCGACTCCCGAAGTAGCGCAGAACGATCCAGAACCCCAGTCGCCAACCACTACGGAACCGATCGAAGAAGAAACGACTCCCGACGATAAGGGTAAGCTGCCCCCCAAACCGAATCGAGGCAATCGCCCCGACGCAAACGAGCTAGCCAACTCAATCCCCGGACTTGGCAATCCCGACGAAACCATGGCAGGCATGCCCGCGATGCCTGAGAAACCTCCGGAACCGCAAGCCACTCCGGCAGACGAAGCGCAGCTGCAATCAGCAATCGCAGCTGCCTGGACAGGCATAGCCAAGCAAGACTTAGCCCAGGCTTCCATTTCCCTCGACGAAGTTCGCAAGACTCCCAAAACGGATCGCGGCAAAGAACAGTTCAGCCAGATCGATCAGTTCGTCCAAGACTTGATGGCCTACAACCGAGCTCTCAATGAAGGACTGAACAGTCTTCGCGAAAATGAAGAGCTTACCGTCGGCAGTACGTCCTTCATCGTTACCACGGTGGATGACAACCGCGTGGTGATTCGATTCGCAGGACAGAATAAGGGCTACGAACGAGGAAACCTTCCCGATGGCTTAAAACGCGCGATCGCCAAAAGTCGCCTTAAAGGGGAAGATACCGTAAAGCAGCGAATCGAAGCTTCCCATTTGCTGCTGTCTTCTAAGGCAGATATCGATTACGTCCGTAACCTTTGGTCCCAGTCAGGTGCCGATGGAGGGGCCCTGACCGCATTGGAAGCTGCGAAAAAGAAGTATCTGGCCGGCGAAATGGTTGCCAGCACGATGCCTGATTCTTCCACAGAGATGACATCAACGCCAAACGATCCGATGTCGATGCCGATGCCTCAATCTGTTTCGGCTGGCGATTCCAAGATTGAAAATGCATCCAAGCTAGGAGGCCTACTCAAGCAAGCTCGTCAACAAATGATCGAACGTCACTCGGCGGCTGCTCAGCAAGCGCTTGCCCAAGCCGAACCATTGGCGACGATTCCGGAACACCAAGCCAAGCTTAATAACCTAAAACAGCTTGTCGAATTGAATCAGCAATTCTGGACCGCCGTTTCTTCTCGTCTTGCCAAGTTGCAATCGGATGAGGATCTAGACGTTAATGGAATGCTTACGAAAGTGGTCGAGGCCGATGCGAATCGACTCGTACTACGTGTGAATGGCGAAAATCGAAGGTATACGCTCGACGACATTCCTCCTGGGTTAGCCAAGTTTCTTGCCGAAATGGAACTGCCAACGCAGGCAGAAACCAAGAAGATTATCGGAGCATTCCTGTTGGTTACTCCGGATGGTGGAGCTGATCGGGCCCGCGAAGAGTGGTCGACCGCTTTTCTACCTGAAGAGGAAATCGATAGTTTAGTTGCCGTGCTAGATGATCCCTATCAGCTGTCGGACGATCTGATCGAACAAGCCAGCATTCCATCTGACGCCGATCTTTCGGCGCCTGCGGCGGCGTTCCAAGAGAAATGGAACGCCCGAATCCAGTCGGCTAAACGGATCGACGATCATGGAAAGATTGGTCAAGAGATGGCCGCGGAAGCGGTTAGCATGCCGAATGGTTCGCCGGAACAATTTGCTGGCTTCCGCTATGCCTTGGCAGAAGCAGCCCGCGGTGGCGATTTCGAGACCTGCACTCGCATCATTCACGATTGGCATACCCGATTTTCAATCGACGAAGGCGAATGGCATCTCAAAGCCATGCAGCTAGCATCCAGCTCGACCAGTTCCTCAAAAGTGCATGCAGCGATTGCGCAACACGCTATTGAGCACGTGCCATCTTTGAAGGCGAACGGAGCCACCACCGCGGCGGGCGCCATGACCAAGGTGGCAGCAGAGTCGGCTGCAAAGTCGCGTGATAAAGATTTGATCGACGCCGTAAAGCAGTTGGAAGCTACCTAACCTAGGTGGCTGGTTCCCCCATTGTCGAGTTTCTTTATCATTCTGTTGCGGGAATATGAAGGGGCGTATCAAGCCTTTCCGATTATTCCAATGAACGCACTTAAACTTAGTTAGCTAAGCCTGCCCCACGCGGCAAGCCGAAGAATGCCAGCGTGGCGAGCGTCTTGCGCTTACCTAGCATGTTTCCGCCAGTGGAGGGTGGAAACGAGATTGATCGACGGGAAGGATGCCCGAATGCCAGCAGCGAAGAAATTGACCTCCCAATTGGTGGTCCTGACCATGGGTCTAGGCTTGGTCGGCGCGCTGTTATTCTGGGGAGGAACGCCCACGCCGGTGGCTGCGATTCCGCATATTATCTCTGACCCTCATCCGTATGATCCTGATTGGCCAGAAGTCTTCATGACGCTGACCAACAAATGTACAGGATGTCATCGTCCTGATTCCAAGCGAGTCGACCTGACTTCGTACGAAGCCATTCTGGCAGGAAAAGTTGGCAACGATCCGCTTATCGTCCCTGGTGATCCGAAAAAGTCCGTTCTGCTGATGTATGTCGAATGGGACGAGCACGCGGAACCAGGCTCTGGAATGCCTCGCACACCAGAAATGCCACCAGAGAAGTTGGAATGGCTTACATCCGGCCAACTGGAAGCAATGCACCGGTGGATCGCCAACGGTGCGTTGGAATACACCCTGCCGGAAAACTGCAACATCACCCCCCTCACGGAGATGAGTTTTCCATCGGCCAAGCAGTGCCAGGCATGTCACCCGAAGCAATACGACGAGTGGTCGCGCTCGATGCATGCCTATGCTCAGCATAGCCCTGTCTTCGAAGCATTCAACTTGACGTTGATGGAACGCACACAAGGCACGCAAGGCACCTTTTGCACTCGCTGCCACACGCCGGTAGGGACTGCCCTCGGCGAAAACGGCAATCGACGAAACGTCCATCGCTCTCGAATTTCGATGGAAGGTGTGACTTGTGTCTCTTGCCATCGCCGTAGCACTAAACATTACAAGTCGAGCGGACGCGTCCCCGTTGAGCCAGGCCAACTACTCGACGCTTGCATGTACGGCCCGTTCGACGACGCTGCCGACGGAGAAGCAATTGGCGCTCATAACTCCGCGGGCCTCCCATACATCAAATCCTCGCAGTTTTGTGGCGAATGCCACGATGTCACAAACCCGCAGGGCGTCCGTCTCGAAGAAGCCTTCAGCGAATGGCAAAATAGCCCCGCCGCCAAGCAAGGAATCACTTGTCAGCAGTGCCACATGGGTCCCGTTCAAGGAATCCCCTTCAAAGATTGCGAACGCCCATTGGGTTACGCTGCATCCGTGCCAGGCGTACCGAAAGAACAACTTCCGCTTCGTCGTTTGACCGATCACACCTTCGCTGGTCCAGACTATTCTCTTCTCCCTGATACCGAGTTCCCGGAGAAACTGGATTGGATGTACGAGAAGGATTACCGCGACTGGGACTCGCTGACGACCTACGAAAAAGAAACGCTTACCGAACTTCGCAAAAAGAACCGACACAGCCTTCGGATTGCCAACGAGAAACGTTACGAAGTTCTTTCGCAAGCAGCCGATTTGTTCGTCGCTGCTCCAGAACGGGCCGCCTGCGGCGAGAAAGTTCACGTCGATGTCGAAGTCAAAAGCAAGCTGCCAGGGCATAGCTTTCCGACAGGATTCACTGCCGAGCGTCAAGCTTGGGTATCGACGATCGTTCGCGATGCTCAAGGGCGAACGATTTTCACCTCGGGTGATCTCGACGATAACGGTGACCTCCGGGACGAGCACAGTCATGCTGTCCTCGCAGGAAAAGTACCGTACGACAAACACTTGCTAAACTTCCAAAACAAGTTTACAGCTCTCACGGCAGAAGGCACCGATCGATCGGTGGTTCTCTCCGTCAACCGTCACTTGAACCCGCTAAGCTTCGTACGTCCGGCCGAAGGAGTCTCCGCATCGTTCGGTCGTCCACCCGCATTCCGAATCGCCAAAGGAAGTCTTGCTCCACTATCCAAACAGGGCAAGAGCTACCCGATTCACCTTCCTAACGAACCGGGTATTTACCACGTGACGGTCCGCCTCAATTTCCGTCACCTTCCTCCGACATTACTCGATCGCATCGGCACGCCTCATCTGAAGCACCTTCTCGAGGTTGTCGTCCTGCAAGAATGGTGTGGCACGATTGAGGTCACTCCATGATAAGAATCCGACAATTAAACCTCTTATTCACCTTTGCTGCTGCTTGGTGTGCAGCGGTTCTGTGTTCGTGCGTCTCGTTGAAGGCGGACGAAACAATGTTCACGTTGCCGCCACTCCCCGGCCAGGTTGATCGGCCGATGCCGACGATTCCCGCGAGCTATCGGCAACCCAGCGTCGCACCGATCCCGCCCCCAGTCGAGGCACTCGATACTCCGGCCGCCAAACCCAAATTACTTCCTCCGACGGTCCCTGATACGTCAGGAAATAAGACTCCCTGGGAAGACGAACCGTTGCCTCCGCTGGATGAAGAACTGTGGCAACATGGTGGCTCCTACATCTACTCGCCTGAAGGAGATCGCTTGGGGTGGCCAGCAGAAGATGCGCACGCCGACTTTGAACTGCTTCGATTACCGGAAGACTACGTCGATCCTGAGCCATTCACGCTCTTCACGCAGTTCGAGGGTGAAGAGCCTATCAAACAGTCACCTCTGCATTGGTTTGGACCAGATGCGTATAACTGGGAACCTCGTTTCGTCGCCTATGGTGGTTATCAATTCAGTGCGATTGCCTTCAAGCAAGGAAACACTCGCAGTGATGGCCTCGGACATCAATTGCTTGTCGACATGGACTTGCGTTTGACCGGCACAGAACGTTTTCACGTCCAGTTCCGTCCCTTAGGTGAAGGAGATACCGGCGGATCGTATTATCGATTCAGCGACCCCGCCGGCTACGTGGACAACAGCACCGGTGTCCCTCAACGATTTTGGTTCGAAGGAGAGTTACACAGCATCTTCTCGGGCTTCATGGACCCATTCGCGGTACGTGACATTCATATGGTCGGGGGCAAGTTCCCCTTTCAGCTACACAACGATCTGTTGATGAATGACGAGATCCTAGGTCTTGCGATCAACAAGAACACATTGTTTGTCGGCAATACGAGCAACATCAACATCCAAGGAATTTACGCCGCGAGCGACGTTGAGAATGTCGCGGATGACAACGGCCGGATGTACGGTACGAATGTCAGTGTCGACTACGAACGAGAGTTCTACGAAGCAACCTATCTGTTTGTGGAGACCCCAGATGCAGCGGGGCGCAATCAACACTTTGCAGCGATCAGCCGCACCAAGTTCCATGGCCAATTCAATTACGCTGGCCGGGCACTTTTTAAATTTGGAGACGAAGCTGGCACGGGAAGCGGCGAACTCTTTGTGTTAGAAACAAACTACACCTATCTGACGCCGGCGCATCCTTTTGGCATCGAGTTCGGTGTCGCTTACTGCAATGTCTTTTACGCGACCGAAGGTTGGAATTCAGCGGCAGGTGGTGGCTTTAATCGCTTACGCTCCGCATTTGATGTTAACCCGCTTGTCTCCATTTCGACGGGCAACAATCTAGGGGAGAACTACGGCGCATCGCTCGGCGTACAACTGTTCCGCCATCACGAAGACGAATCCATCGCCCCTGAAATTGCCTTCCAAACACCTAATGGCGACTTAGTCTACGGGTTTGGCCTTCGTTATCAGCGAAAGACCACCAAGCGAAGCTTCTTCGAGGTTCTCGGCGTCTTGAACCTCTCCGATACCCCTTCACTTCGCCGCGATGGCGTATTTGTTTCGGAAACGATCCTTTTCTAGGATCGTATGAAACTTTCCTTCAAACGCTTCACCTTACCCGTTCATCGTTTACAATCGGGCAAGCCCTATCCGCTTTCCTATTGATAAAGTCGAACGATGAATCGCACTTGTATCATCCTTCTCGCCGTTGTTGCTTTAGCAAGTTCGGTGTCGCCAATACATGCCGCCGATGTAAATCAGCTGACCGAAACGATCAACAACATTGGCTCCGACGGCAAGGGATATCCTGAAGCAGTCGCAGCGATGGAGTCGCTTAGCCAGCTCGATCAGTCCTCCGTTCCAAGCATCTTGGCCGCCATCGACGAAGAGAAACCAGTCTCTGCCAACTGGCTCCGTGGCGCCGTAGAGGCGATCGCTCAAAAGGCCCAGCAAAGTGGCAACCCAGTAACATCGGAAACACTGGTCCGCTTCATCGAATCGGATAAGCATTCTCCCAAGTCGAGGTCGGTTGCCTTTCATTTGCTAAAGCAGCAAGACGCTCCAACGGCAGATTCGTTGGTCCCTTCATTCACTAACGATGCTTCTTTAGAGCTTCGTTTGCTTGCCGTCGCACGCCTTATGAATCAAGCCAGTGCGTTTGTCGAAAAAGAGCAAGCTACCGATGCGATTGCCACCTACAAGGCAGCACTCGACGCAACACGAAACGCGTATCAAGCCCAGCAAATTGCCGATGCACTCGAGAAACTTGATGTCGAAGTCGACACCACCGAGCACTTTGGGTTCCTGAAAAGCTGGCATCTCATCGCACCGTTTGAATTCGCTAAAGGAGACGGTTTTGATGCGACGTATCCTCCCGAACAGAAAATTGATCTGACCGCTAGGTATCCAGGCAAGTTAGTCGACGAATTGCCTGGCCCTGCCGCTTGGAAGAAAGTTGATCTTGGCAGTGGTAAAAAACGTGTCGACTTCAATAAGACTTTCGCCCCGGTGAAAGAAGTCGTGGGCTATGCGGTTACCAGGTTTGATTCGGACAAGCCGCAAGTGGTTGAGCTTCGCTGGGGTTCGCCGAATGCGACGAAGGTCTGGGTCAATGAAAAGCTTATCGCTGCCGACAAAGTCTATCATGCCGGCGACAATTTCGATCAGTACTCTGCATCAGCAGAACTAAACGCTGGCGAAAACACAATCCTCGTCAAAGTAGTTCAGAACGAGCAAACGCAGTCGTGGACTAACGTCTGGCACTTTGAGCTTCGTGTCTGCGATCACCTCGGCACCGCGATTCGTGACGTCAAGCCGTAAGCCCTTAAGGTAAATCTCGATGCGTATTTTCTTAAGCTTGGTATGTGTCTGCGTCTTGCTTTCTGTCGGTCACGCCGATTGGCGTCAATTCCGCGGCAACGACGGAACAGGCGCACTCGACAATTGTGATCTTCCCGAGTCGTGGGACGCAGACAGCAAGAATGTTGCCTGGAAAGTTGAACTTCCTGGGCGTGGGCCATCGAGCCCGATCGTCGTCGGTGACAAGGTGATCGTCACCACTGCGGACGGGGCGGATCTCGAACAGCTTCATGTTCTTTGTTTCTCTGCGCATGATGGATCGAAGCTATGGCAAAGGAACTTCTGGGCAACTGGCCGGACTTTCTGCCATCCACAGACCACGCCAGCGGCGCCGACACCTGTCAGCGACGGCACACATGTGTATGCTTTCTTCGGTTCGAGCGACCTGGTCTGTCTCGACTTGGATGGCAACGTGCATTGGTACCGCGGCCTAGGTCACGAGCATCCCAAAGCAGGAAACGATGTGGGCATGGCAAGTTCGCCGATCATCGTTGACGAGACGGTTATCGTTCAAATCGAAAACCAAGGCGATTCGTTTGCCGCAGGGATCAATGCAAAGACCGGACAAACTCGCTGGTTTTTGCCAAGATCGGAACGTGCCAATTGGGCCTCCCCCATTGCCCTGGGTGATACGGCGTCCCAATCGGCTCCGATTGCTCTTCTTCAAAATGGCTCTGGCGTGACAGCCGTATCCGCGAAGAGTGGCACCATCTTGTGGGAGCTTGGCGGAGGAGCATCTACTATTTCTACGTCACTCGCCACAACAGATCAGGCTTTTGTCGTTTCCAACGGGCTTACCGTTCTCGACATTGTCGATCCCAAAACGAAACCCGAAATCGTGTGGGAGGCCAACAAGCTAAACCCATCATCGATGAGCCCCATTCTTCATGATGGCAAAGTTTACATCATCAATAGCGCCGGGGTTCTTAATTGTGCCAATGCCGAAACGGGCGATCTCGACTGGGGCCTGCGATTGAAAGGAAAGTTTTGGGCTTCTCCCGTTATCGCTGGCCAACGCATGATTGCGTTCAATTACGACGGAACCGGACTGATTGTCGACCTATCGGAAAAAAAGGGAAAGATCGTCGACGAAATTGACATGGGCGAAAACATCCAAGCAACCCCCGCATTAAATGAAGATGCGATGTACGTCAAAGGGGAACGCCACCTGTGGAAAATCGCTGGTAAAGAGTAAACTGGTGAGGAAACATTTCACCTCACCTATTGCTTGAATGATGCCTCGTGGTCGCTGAAATTACCATTCCTACATGCGGACCAGTGATCGGTTCGATTCGTCCCCCAGGTTCAAAGAGCCTCACGAACCGTGCTCTGATTATTGCAGCGTTGGCAAGCGGTCGCTCAACGCTTTCTGGTGCCTTGGAAAGTGAAGATACCGAGGTCATGATCGATAGCCTGAGGAGAATTGGCGTTTCGATCGAGCACGATGCAGCAAATCATGTTCTGACCGTGGAAGGAAACGCCGGTCAATTTCGTGGTGCAGATACCGAGATGTTCATTGCCAATAGCGGAACATCGATGCGTTTCCTGACCGCGTTGGCGACTCTTGGCGAAGGAACATTCCGCCTCGATGGCATCGCTCGTATGCGAGAACGTCCGATTGGCGATTTGATCGCGGCACTTCAATCGCTCGGAGCAGATATCCAAACTGAATTTACCAACGATTGTCCGCCTGTGCTTGTGAGAGCAGCAGGGCTTCCCGGCGGCCACGCTAAGATCGCCGGAAACATTAGCAGCCAATATCTTAGCGGACTGCTAATGTCGGCTCCTTATGCGAAAGAGGATGTCCAGTTGGAAGTGGACGGTGAACTCGTATCACAGCCGTACGTGCGGATGACGACGCAAATCATGCGTGACTTCGGCGCGACACTCGATGAAAACAATTGCCGTCGATTCGTTATTCCTGGCAACCAAACCTATCAGGCCCGCCAATACGCTATCGAACCCGATGCTTCTGCGGCAAGTTACTTTTGGGGCGCTGCTGCCGTGACAGGCGGCAAAGTTACCGTTGAAGGTCTTTCCCGAGATGCCCTGCAAGGCGACGTCGCGTTTTGTAATGCTCTGGCTCGAATGGGCTGCGAAGTTACCTACGAGTCGGACCGAATAACCGTCGTCGGCAAGCCACTATATGGCATTGAAATCGACATGGGTGAAATCAGTGACACGGTGCAAACCTTAGCGGCGGTTGCCTTGTTTGCCGATGGCCCAACCAAAGTTACTGGCGTTGCCCATAATCGCCATAAAGAGACCGATCGCATTGGCGATCTCGCTTGTGAACTGCGCAAACTTGGGGCAAACGTTGAGGAGTTCGAGGACGGAATGACGATTACCCCCGGAGTTCTTCGACCAGCTCGAATTGAAACCTATAACGACCATCGAATGGCCATGAGCCTGGCTCTTGTCGGCTTGCGGCAAGAAGGGGTTGTTATTCTTAATCCAGGCTGCACCAGCAAGACCTATCCTCACTTCTTCGAAGATCTCGAACGTATTTGCCAGTCTACGTAAAACGAGGCGGCAACGGCTGCCTGACATCGCTCAAGAAACAGAAACGGCCGCTGAGTGCGGCCGTTTCTAGGTTTGTCGTGTTGGCGTTCGTTGAAACAACGCGTTTTCCGACGCTGTCTCAATTCGGTCCGAACGCTGCTGGGAAATGGGTACTCGGCATCCCTCTGCCCAAGTAAGCATCTGCTTTATGGAGGGCGTCATCCACCGGGTTCGCGGGCGGAGCCGGCAGAATCGAAGGATCCTGGGAGACAAAATTTGCGCCGCAATGCTGGCAGGAGACCTCAAGGCCGAGGTACTCGACCTTCACCTGCAGCTTTCGGCCACACGTGGGGCAAGATTGGACAAAGTACGTGACTTTACACACGACGGCATCTCCTACTACCGCAACTGCTGATGAGCGGAGTTGAGGGACGACTACCTCAACAACGTCCACGCAGTATAAGAAACCTTCCGAAGAAATCAACCGAAAAATGAAGACTACGGTAGATCAGTGCCACTTTATTCTGCCCACAAGGGAAAAGAATCGACAATTACTGAGAATCTTGGCTATCTCGCCAGTCATTCCAAATTGACCATTTTGATTTTGATATCTCGGGAACTCGCTAAAAACAGCCCAAAACAGCAGTCTTTCTGATGCCAAAGCATAGTTGTGTTCTATCCTTCTAGAGAGTGGGGCAGACGTACTTCATAGCAGACCAAAATTTTTGCCCAGATTGTGCAATGGCACTTCAAAATCAGACAGCTCTGCGAAACACCCTATCAAGCCTATCCTGCTTGCTTATAGCGATATTCTTCTGGCTTGCGGTAAGTTCACCAACATTTGCCGAACCCCGTTCTCCGGATATGGCAACTCTGGAGAACTTAATCGAGCAATATTTCACCCATGCGCGCAATCCTAGTAAACCAATCTTGCTAACTCAGAGCAAAGTTCGCGATTTGCTTGAGAGCCTTAAGGGAGTTCACATCTACATTCCGGGACGAAATCAGATCGTACGCAGCTTCCCGCACGACAAAGAGTTCTTCAGTCGCTTCGTACTTGCCGAACTTGCGCAAGACCCTGCGATGGCATTCCCGGAAGACCCGACGTTTCTGTTCCAGCGAATTGACTTAATGTGCACCTCCCATGAAGGGATTCGGCATCTGGCGAAGATCGCTGGCAACGGCGAAAGCTTTTCGCAAAGCTGGGTGTCCAAAGAGAATCTCTTCCCGTCGCTAGAATCAGCAAGGCTGCAGCAACTGCTGGAAGAGTTGGGAGTAGAAAACGCCGCCGAGCCAACGTCCCGACGGCGAAATTATACGATCGAACATCTACTCGAAGTCTTGGAAGAGGCTTATGCACCGTCGCTAGAAAATGCGACGGTGACGACCTCACTTGACTCGCTCGGCCGATAAAATCTGAACCGGCTCTTTCGGTAAGTTGACAAAGCCATCGTTTGATTGAACGTCGACTTTTGAGATGGCGTCAACGACATCCATCCCTTCGACCACTTCGCCGAAAACACAATACCCGAAGCTGCTCGAATCTTCGCTTCCGATGTGATCAAACGTGGTATTGTCGGCACAGTTTACAAAGAACTGACACGTCGAACTATGAACCACGTTCGGGTCTCGCGACATCGCAATCGTGCCACGCTTGTTCTTAAGCCCGTTCATCGCTTCGTTCTGAATCTCGATCTTCGTGGGCCGCGGCGACATGTCGGCATCGAACAAACCACCCAGTATCATTCCGTCTGGCTGAACATAGTGAAACACCGTGCCGTCGTAATGATTCGTAGCGACATAATTTGTCAGAAAATTGTCGACCGTTGCTGGAGCTTTTTTTGCGTCCAACTTTAGTCGGATCTTGCCTAGCGTGGTCGTCAGTACTACTTCGGGAAACTCTTCCCCACGAAAATCTGACTTGGCTAAATCGCCAGCTTCCAGTTCGGTCGAAACCGTTTGCGTGCTTTGCCCATCAGCGTTGGCTTCCGGGCCAGGAATGCTGGCCGCCGGTGGAGAGGGCGTGTCCGATGCACCACAGCCGGATAAAAACAGACAAATACACAGGACAAAACCGATGCCGGTTGCCCACGATGAAAAGTGCGGGAACTTCATCAAGCACGCCTCCTTGCGCTACGCCTGAGGGTGAGGTGAACGGGTCAGGTTCGGGTCGGGAATTTGCCGGCATATTTTCAAGATTTCGGCAAATGATGCAACACGAGTTTTGCCAGCACCACCGCATTTACTCAAGCCAGCCCAGGTATCCCATATAGGTGTAAATCCAAGGATGCACCCAAGGGTTGAGTGCCGAATAGCTCGCTGAAACCGCCGAGAACAGCAGCAGCGCCGCAAAAATACGCTGGCCCCAAGCCCAGTTCTTCCAACGATCCAGGACTGGGATCATCGCGGTCAACCACATCGGAATTAACCAAAATGCCCATCGGAAGCCAGATGTCATACCGCCGTAGTTTCGGTCCTTAAGCGGACGGAAAATATAAAAGAGTACGCACACCAGCGTTAAGACAAGCACAAAAACGGCTACCTGTCGAAACGCTCCCTTCTCGGAAAGCCAGAGGCCGATTCCAAGGATGGAAAGTAGCCAAACCGGCGTCAGAGATAAGATTCCATGGTGCCCTAGAACGACATGAAAAGCGTAACGCCCGATCGACTTTTCTCCCACGTCGACCCCCTTTTTCACGCCGGTCTTCCAGTAGCTTGTATCGTAGTCGTACCAGTTATCCCAGTCGCGCACTTCGATTGAATTTTCAGTGCGTTGGATTGCGTATCGTCGGTCGATGCCTGAATCTAAGATCACCCAACGGTTGCCTGAATCTCGGGTGATCACCTCGGCTTGATCGCTCAATTCAATGCCATGGCCGGCCAGAACTTGCGTAAGCGGTTCTGGAATCTCATTGCGATCGAACGCCCCATGTAGCTTTTCCTCTAACGTTCCGAGTACTTCTCCATCGGATCGATGGGCATAGGGAGGCCGCCAAGATTGATGGGCAACGTAGTTCGTGACCAGGGATGCTCCCAAAATAACAGCCGCGGCCGGCACACCTAAGAGAAGCGTCGGCATCGGCCGCTTGATTAGCATCGCCAAACCAAGCAATGCGAAAAAGCTGAACGCAGGCAAATCATTCACCGCGGCACACGCAGCAAAAAAGCCTGCTCCGATCAAATACCTGGCATCCCCCCGGCCGTCGCACCAAACTCGCAGCCCACAATAAAGCGCAATCGCGACACTTGTGGCGGCCAACAGATGATTGTTGATCGTGACCGCATAGGTCGTCAAAAACGTCCCCAATGCGACCGTCGCAACGATTCCGATCTTCGCAAAGTCGGAGCGAGCATAACGTTCCACTATCCAGATGGTTGGCCAAAGCAATCCCAGCAGAAGCAAGCCATTGGTGACAATTAAGATGACTCGTCCGACGTAGTACGGATGCTCCGAGATTTCTATGCCAACCGTATTTTTGATCAGCCAATATTCACCGGCCAATACACACGCCATCAGGGGCGGTTTACTGCTGTAATAGTGATACTTCCCGTCCGGCCCAAGATGGTAAACCTTGTCGATGGAATCCCAATAGCGATCCTTAATCACTTCATCGATGGCAAACGTCTGGTGGTCGACCAGCGATCGCACGGTTGCCCATCGACTGCGATCGTTCGCACTCAAAAAGGGATGTCGATTGTGCTCGGCAGTTACCGCGAAGATTCGGCCTACCGCATTGCCGAGACATACGGCGATCAAGATCCAATAGATGGCCCAGCGTAACCGATCCGCATCGGTCCAAGCGTCATCCTTTTTCCGCGATACTCTAGCTGGCTTCATCACGCGTCCCTACCTTCTGCGAGATGAAGTACGACTTCGTTTGCGGGGCCATGGAGGAACGAATGATCTCGGCCAACAGGCCTACGGTGACAAACTGCGTTCCCAGAAGCAGGGAAACGATCGAGTAATAGAAGACGGCTCGCTTGTGAAGTTCGATCGGATCTTCTACTCCAATCAGCCGATCGATCACCCACCAACTCGAAAGACCAAACAAACCGACAAAGCCCAAGCCAAAGAACAGTAGCCCGATTCCTCCGAGCAGATGCTGCGGACGCTGCCCGTAACCGGTGATAAAAGCGACCGTCGTTAAATCGAGGAAGCCTTTCAGGAAACGGCGGACACCATACTTCGAGTGACCAAACTGGCGAGCACGGTGGTTGATGACGATCTCGCCTACCTTCCAGCCATGCGCTGCCGCCAGCACGGGAACGAAGCGATGCAGTTCGCCATACAGTCGGACTTCGTCGAAGATTTCTCTGCGGTAACACTTCATGCCGCAGTTGTGATCATGCAGCTTGACGCCTGTCAGGGTGCTGACCATCCAATTGAAAACGCGGGAAGGCCCCACTTTATGCCATGGATCGTGGCGTACTTGCTTCCAGCCGCTGACCACATCTTTACCGCCGTCGAGCTGCTCGAGAAACCGAGGGATCTCTTGAGGATCGTCCTGCAGGTCCGCATCCATCGTGATGATTACGTCCCCTTGAGCCTCCTGGAAACCAGCATCCAACGCCGCGGCTTTGCCAAAGTTACGTCGGAATTTAAGCCCTCGAATACGAGAATCTTTTTCAACGAGCTTAGAGATTGCGTTCCACGAGTCGTCGCTCGATCCATCGTCGATAAAGAGGATCTCGACATCGTAGTTGTTTGTCGAAACGACTTCGCAGATCTCTTCGTACAGCTTATCGAGACTTTCGTCTTCGTTATAAACCGGGATTACCAGAGAGAGCTTCATTTGCTTCGCTTTCCAAGCATATTCGTTATGCAGGTTCTTGGGCGGGGTCGTGTGCAGACGGTTCGTCTGAGGCAGGCGTGGAGGTAGGAATACCATATAAGATAATCGCCAACGCCACTTCTGCCAAAAGCCAGGCAACTCGCAGAAGGACTGCCGAGACGACGGCGACGACCGGTCCAAACGCCGGGGCCATCATTTCCATGATCACATATTCACGAACGCCCATTCCCCCAGGGATGGGTGTCACAAAGCCGACGACCATGGCCAGACAAACGGTCGCCGCCAACAGTGGAAAGACTTCAAGTCCCTGACTCATTTGACTGTCCGCTTCCGGAATACTAGCCATCGTGGCATAGAGACTTCCCCCCAGCAGCGTCCAACCAATCAAGTTCGCTCCCCAGCCCCAAGCCATCGTCGGGTAGTTGAGCCCGGCCAGGTTCTCTTCAATTTCTGGGTTGATCTTCGAGACTTTTAAGAGAAGCACAATCGCCCGGAAGACCGGGGGCAATGTCACCAGACTTGCGGCAAGCCCAATGGCAACAGCCAACCATAAAAGCAATTGATGCTCGGAAAACCAGATGGCGATTAGTACCGCTCCGTAAACAGCTCCGACGGCAACCATGGTCAACGTTTCAGCGAACACCGCCGTTGCGACGACGGAGCGCTGAAGATGATTGCCTTGCACGAGAGATGTACGCAGAACAACGACGAGCGCCTTACCTGGGACATACTTCCCGAGGTGGCCGATAAAGAAGGCTCGGATCGAACTCATCAAACCGGGCTGCTGCTTCATTGCCTTCATCAAGCGGTACCAGAACACCCCCATGGGGAACGAACCGAGCAGATACAAAATGCCAGCGGCAGCAATCCATGGCCAGCGAAGTTGATCAAAAGAAAAATTTTCTTGATGAACTTGTTCGATTGCTTTTTCGATATTCCGCCATATACCCCAGACCACCAAAACAACCACAACGACTTGAATAAGCACCATCGCGCGCGACTTCCATACCTTCGCGCCCTTCGCTGGCGGAGAGTCCGGGTAATCTGGGCTTGATGGCGAATCCAAGTGCTGCACTCGAGGGGGTGTGATAGCGGATGTGGATAACTTGGCGATCGTAGTCTATCGCAGAGTCGTTGCGAACCCCAAGGGGCATTTGCCCGTAGTGCTTTACCGAACTTGAGATAGGGATTTCTCCTCGCGGCTATGCTTGCGGCAAGAATGCTGTCAAATGTCGCTTTCCCGTTTCCACGATAACAGTTAGGATTAGCGGCACAAGTTGCATGATGCACGTGCTGTGCGAGGAGTATGAGACTGTGTACGCCGCCTGCTTATTAATTTCATCCGCTGTCCTTGGCGTTGACTTCGGCTATCAAACTACCGATCAAAACCAAGTCGAATGCGTTGTTCAGATCGAACCGGAAGCGATTGAACACCTGAAGACTGGGAAGGCAATTCAAATTGAAATGCCCCCAAACGCGGAACGCGTCGAGGTCTTTCGTGTCCAAATCGGAAGCGAAAAACTCAATCTTCCTGTGACCTACGAAAAGCCGGTCGACGATAATTTCGACGAAATCTCAGAGATTGGTTTAGCGCCGACCAAGACGCCGGTGCTTCGCGCCCCGCCGGAACCAGGATCGGTCGCTGACACCAAGCCAACGCTCGGCGACGAAATGGCCCAGTACATTCCTCGGTCGACTCGAACGCCGCCATCGGGCGCGAGCTCCCCTGCTCCGACTTCTAGCTCCAGCACAGCAGCGAACAACACGGGAGACACATTGCCAACCATCCCAGGCGCGGCAGAACGATATGGTGGAGCGCCTTCGTCCGCTGCATCTCGATTCTCGGTCCCCAGCACGCCTGGCAGTCCTTATAACACCACGCAAGCGAGTGCGACTTCGCCGGTCGGTTCGCCCGGAAACTCCAGCACTTCGCCAAGCAGTCCGACATCGCCCAACGGCACGTCGAGTCTTCCTAGCCCTCCAAGCACCACCGGTTCGGCAGCCAATACAGGGACGCCTGCTACCGGAGGAAATAGCTGGAGCGCATCGACTAGCAACAACAACACAGCCGGAAACACGCAATCCCCCACCGGCAATACGGGACAAAGCACGAACGGCACCTCTAACCAGTTCCGCTTCAATCAGCAGCCCTCAAGCACCAATCAACCGGCACCTGACTTGATCTCCCCTTCGGACTCTAATAACTGGGTCTCGAACAACGGGCAGTCCAACAACGGTTCGACTTACGGCAATAATCAGCCTAACCAAGGGAATACCGGCAACACTCAAAGTGGCAACAATATGTCGCCACCGAATAACAACTCGAACAACGGTTTTCCTTACAACAACGGTTCGCAGCAGCCCAACCAACCGAATAACAATCAGAATCCCCAGAATGGCAGTGGCGACAACTCTTGGCTTACTGGTACCTGGAACAACAATCAAAACAACGGCAGCTCGGCCCCTTACAGCCCAGTACCGAACACGAACCAACCTCCTCAGAACAATCAGCCTCCGTACAACAACCAGTACCAAGGGCCGAACTACAACAACCCGCAGCAGCCGCCCTACAATGGCAATTACGTGAATAACGCGTACGGTCAGCCTCCGTACAACGGCTATGGGCCGAATCAATTCTATGGGCAGAACGTGCCCGCCTCGTATCAGGCTCCTTTCCCTCAACAGCAGCTACCTGCCCATCAAGTTGCCTCGCTTCCACCTACTCCTGCAACGCAGCAGCCCGTGGCACAGCAGCCAACGACTGCGACACCTGCGAGTCCATCCGAGCCGGCCAAAGAGCCCAAGGAAAGCAAGGAAACGGATGCTAAGCCAGTAGAACCGCTTCCCACTTGGTGGCCGTTTCTGGCGTTTGGCTTCCTGTTGTCGTTCTGCGCCAATGGCTACATGTTCATCATTTCGCAAGACTTCCAGCGTAAGTATCAAGACTTGCTGGAAGACGTCCGTGACTTGCGGACGATGTCGAACGACTAGCTGATTCACGAAAAAAGGCGATCGAAGGAAGTCCTCGATCGCCTTTTTTTATTTCGAAGGGTTTGCTCCGCCGAATTAGAACGGAGCTTCGTCACTGGAAGACTCTTCCGCTTTTTTCTCGGTCGTCTTCTTTGCAGCGGCTTTCTTGGTCGTCTTTTTGGCTGCCTTTTTCGTGGCGGCTTTCTTCTTCGTCGTTTTCTTTTTGGCGGTCTTTTTCTTCGCCGTCTTCTTGGCTGTTTTCTTCTTGGCCTTCTTCTTTTTCGTACCTCCCTTGGCGGCACGATCGGCAAGCAGTTGTAAAGCCACTTCCATCGTCACTTCATCCGGAGAAGCACCCTTCGGAAGCGAAGCGTTCGTTTCGCCATCGGTCACGTAGGGCCCGTAACGGCCATCCATGATCTTAATTACTTCTTCCGTTACTGGTGACTTATCGAGCGTTTTGAGCGGTTCCTTCGGAGCTCCGCGTCGTCCGCGTGTTTTGGGTTGAGCAAGCAACTCCAGCGCTTTGTCCATCTCGATATCGATCGGCGAGATCTCGGCCGGCAACGATCGAGTTTCGTCGTTCCATTTGATGTAGGGGCCAAAGCGACCGTTGTACGCCACAATTGGCTTCTGGTCCTCAGGATGGACACCAACTTCTCGCGGAAGCGAAAGAAGTTTGATGGCCGTTTCGAGATTCACGTCCCCAGCATTCATCCCTTTCAGCAACGAAGCGTTCTTCGGCTTTTCGTCGTCGTCTGGAGATCCCATTTGAACGTATGGCCCGAATCGCCCCGCCTTGAGATAGATCGGCTTGCCGGTTTCTGGGTGTTCGCCCATCGGCTCTTCCCCCTTCTCCGACTGCTCGAGGATTTCCATCGCCCTCGTCAGGTCGATTTCATCTGGAGGCAATTCATCCGGAATCGATCCGCGACGCTCCCCTTGCTCGACGTAGGGCCCATAACGACCGACGCGAACAAAGACTTCGTCACGATGCTCCCCTTCCTGAGGTGCCCCGAGCGGAATCGAGTTCACGCTACGAGCGTCGACGTCTTTAATGCGTTCTTCGATAACCTGCTTGAGGCCATGATTTTCGACGCCGAAATAGAACTTGCTGAGGTAATCGCTCGCGTCTGCTTCACCACGGCTAATGCTGTCGAGATCGTCCTCCATCTTCGCCGTGAAGTCGTAGTCGACCAGTTTTGCGAGATGGGCTTCAAGCAGTCCAACTACCGCAAATGAAGTCCATGTTGGGACAAGTGCATTCCCTTTTTTGAACACGTACTCACGACGCAAAATCGTGTCGATAATCGATGCGTACGTACTCGGGCGGCCAATTCCCATTTCTTCCAAACTACGTGTTAGCGAAGCTTCGCTGAACCGTGCCGGAGGCTGGGTCGTGTGGCTCTTAGGGTCGAATTCTTTCGCATCAACGCTTTGACCAACAGTAACCGTCGGCAGCAGCGTTTCTCGGTCGGCAAGTTCCGCCTGAGGATCGTCAGAGCCTTCGACGTAGGCACGAAGAAAGCCAGGAAAGTCAATCGTCTTTCCGCTGACATAGAAGACTGCTTCTCCACCGCCAATGTTGATAGAGATGCGATGCCCCCGAGCGTCTGCCATCTGACAGGCCACCGTTCGTTTCCAAATCAGCTCGAACAGTTTGAACTGTTCGTCATTCAATTCTTTTTTCAGGGAATCAGGTTTGCGGAATTCGTTACCCGCTGGTCGAATTGCTTCGTGAGCCTCCTGAGCATTCTTCACTTTCGAGGAGTACATGCGAGGCTTCTCAGGTAAGTATTCCTTTCCGTACTCGCTCTCCACCAGCTTGCGCGACGCATCGATGGCAACCTGGGCAAGGTTCGTCGAGTCGGTACGCATGTAGGTGATATAACCATTTTCGTACAGACTTTGTGCCACTTGCATCGTTCGCCGAGCCGTGAAGCCGAGCTTTCGGTTGGCTTCCTGCTGCAATGTACTCGTTGTAAATGGCGCCGCAGGCTTGCTTGTGTATGGCTTGTTTTCGAGATTGCTGACCGAGAAGTCCGCATTCCGGATTCGCTCGAGAAGCTGATTCGCTCCCTCTTCATCGAGAAGTAACAAGCCTTCTTTATTGACTTTACCAGTCGACGAATCGAAATCTCGGCTCGATGGAACTCGCTTTCCATCCGCTTCGACTAACGTGGCGTCGAACGATTGGCCCTCTACTTCAAACGTCGCGACTAAGTCCCAATAGGTCGCCGAGTGGAACGCCATTCGGTCGCGCTCTCGCTGAACGATCAAGCGAACCGCCACACTCTGGACACGTCCAGCTGACAGTTTCGGCTTAATTTTTCGCCATAAGAGGGGCGAAACTTCATAGCCGTACAACCGGTCGAGGATGCGCCGTGTTTCCTGAGCACGTACCAAGCCGTCGTCGATCGACCGAGGGTTCTCCAAAGCTCCCTTGATGGCGCTCTCGGTGATTTCATGGAACACCAGGCGATGTACCGGCACTTTGGGCTTGAGGATCTCCTGCAAGTGCCAGCTGATCGCTTCTCCTTCGCGGTCTTCGTCCGTCGCGAGGTAAAGTTCGTCCGACTCCTTCAACAGCTTTTTCAGCTTGGTAACTTGCTGCTTTTTGTCGGTCGGAACAATGTAGACCGGATCGAACTGTTCGTTGACGTTAACGCCAAGATAGGCCCAATCCTGCTCCTTATATTGTTGCGGGATTTCCTTTGCCCCTTTGGGCAAATCACGGACGTGGCCGATCGATGCCTCGACGAGATAGTTCTTGCCGAGAAACTTTGAGATGGTGCGAGCCTTTGCCGGAGACTCGACAATCACCAACGCCTTCTTGCTGTTACCCGATTCCGCCATGAATGATCCAGTTCAGTACTTCTGTTGCGATTCCGCCAAAGGTGCTCTTGTCTGCACGAAAGCTTTCGGTGCTTATCCGTAGTTTTCTTATCCGCTTGTGGGCCGTTGCGAATTTAACGTACAGCCCTACGCTTTCCGCCAGAAGAAAAATCGTTGCAGTCGGCGCGTTTTTTTTCAAAAGTAAGCGGTCACATCGAAATTTATGTGAAGCTTTCGTGCGTCTCGCAAATTTCGCGGCAAACAGACCTAAAGGAAAGCCGCTGCTGCGTTTGCGGGCCTTGATTGGGATTGTACAAACGACGATTGCCCCTACAATCGTTCGAATTGTTCATTCCCGCAAAGCATCAATAGTGCGACTTGATTCAATATGTCAAGGGGGCGGGACATTTTAACACCCCACCGGCGGTTCCATTTTTCGATAGGCGACAATGGCCACTCCGTTCAAAGTCTTCCGCGATAACCAGAAAATCTTGATGGTCGTTTTCGGCGCCCTGTTGATGGTCGCCTTCGTCGTCTTGCCGCCCATTTTGCAGTTTGGTTTCTTCAGCCAGCAAGTCGAAAACGAACGGGGCGATGTCGTCGTCGAAGTCGACGGTGAAGAACTTTACCGCCCAGACGTGCAAAACCTCGTCAGCAAATACGAGGTCGTGGCTCGTGTGATGGCCGAAGCAATCGGTCGTTCGCTCGTGCTGCAAGGTTCGCCTAAAGCCCCTATGCCACCTATTCCTGGCGTTCGCATCATTCCAGCAAGTCAGCAAAACCCTGGCGGGCCTCAGTATCAGCCCGTCGGAGCCGAAGAAGCGGTTCTGTATTATGCCTGGGTCAAAAGAGCCGAAGAGCTCGGTATGGTTGTTGACGATCAAGCCGTTCGCGATTTCATGCGAGAAACGGCCGGCGGTCGCTTGAGCGATTACGATTACAACGCCATCCTCGGAATGGTCACCGGCGGCGAAGGTCGCGGCATCACGTACGACCACTTCTTCGAGATGGTCCGCGAAGTATTGATGGCCCAGAAGCTTCAAGCACTTGTCTTCCGTGACGGGCGCGTTGTTACGCCATCGGCAGCTTGGGTCGCCTATCGCAACATGAACCGAACCATCTCGACCGAGATGTTCCCGGTTTCTTCCAAGGACTTCATGGATAAAGTTGGTAGCCCTACCAGCGAGCAAATCGAAGAGCTGTTTAACAAGTACAAGCATCAGCCAGCCAACCCCAGCATGAACCAAATTGGTTTTATGCAGTTGGACAAGATTTCGTTGGCTTACGTGAAGGGTGACATCCAAGACTTCGTCAACATCGCCAAAGCCGATATCACCGACGAAGAAGTCGCCAAGTACTACGACGAGAACAAAGATTCTTTCCGTAAGCCACAGCTTCCTTCCTCGGAACCAGAAGCTTCGACCGAATCAGAAGACGCCGCTCCGATGTCGGAAACGCCTTCCACGGAAGAAGCCCAGCCGATGCAAGAGGAAAGCAAAGAGCCTGCTTCCGATGAGCAACCGGCGGAAGAAATGAAGAAAGAAGAACCGGCCGCTGAACCTATGGAGGAGTCCAAAGAAGATGCTCCTGCTGAGGAAACGCCAGAGGAAGAGAAACCAGCCGAAGAGGCTAAGCCTTCGGAAGAATCGGAAGCTCCAGCGACCGAAGAACCTGAAGCTGAAGACTCCTCGATGAAGCAAACGGACAACGATATCCAGCTTGTCAGCTTCCTTCAGGAAGAAGGCGAGAGTCCCGCCGAGGAAGAAAAACCAGCGGAAGAAGCTCCGATGGAAGATGCGGCTCCTGAAACGACGGACGCTGCAGCTCCTATGGAAGAGACGCCCATGGAAGAAGGTCCAATCGAGTACAAGCCACTTGCAGAAGTCCAAGATCAGATCCGTACCCGCTTGGCTCAACCGATTGCTCAAAAGAATATGAGCGAAGCGATGGCCGAGATTCGTGGTGTGCTGCAAGCTAAATACGAAGAGTTCCGTTACCTGGAAACCGGTAAAAAGGATTCTCCTTACGATTCCAACGAAATCGAAAAGCTCGCGACACGCCTCGGCCTTACGTTCGGTGCGATGCCACTTTCTGATTTCTACGATGCTTCGCAGTCGGCATTTGCCCAGGAAGCCGTGCATGTCGACTACACCTTCGATCAAACGAGCGGCCTGCGAACGATCAACCGTTCGCTTGTTGCCGAGGCCTTCCAGTCGAACAGTCCGCTGTTCCAGCCTCGCTTGTTCCCAGGCGCCTCGCAAAGCTCGATGATGTTCCGTCAGAACGTCGAACCTGAAATCCAATACGTCTTTTGGAAGACGGAAATGCAAGAAGGCTATGCTCCAAAGCTGGACGACGTCAAAGACCTAGTCGTCAAGGCTTGGAAAGAGCAAGAAGCTTCGAAGCTGGCCGAAGAACATGCCGAGAAATTGGCCGAGCAGATCAAGTCAGCCGATGACTTGAACAAAGCAGCAACGGAAGCTGGAGCCGAAGTTGTTGTGGCCGAGAACGTCACCTACTTCAATCAGCTGTCGGCGGGACAGAACCTGACACTAGGGACGATTCCCGGGATCGAAGACATCTCTCAGGCCACCATGGAAGCATTATTCAGTGCCCCAGTTGGCTCCGCGACGGTCGCTCCGAACGCTGCGGAAGATGTCTACTATGTTTCGCTGATCACCACTTCGGCCGAAACGAACGAACAGTTGCGTGACAACATGATGGCTGCCATCCAAGGCACCCTTCCAGCAAGCGTCTCGATGTATGCTTCGCAAGAAGAAAACATGGTCACGCGAGCGATGCTGCTCGACTTCTTCGATCCAAAACGTATCGACTGGAAGATCGATCCGATGGATCTCGATTCCAACTCGTAGTACCTCGTTGCGAACAAGAACGAAAAAAGGGCCGGCAATTCTGCCGGCCCTTTTTTTATGGTTTGTTCCGTCGGTCTAGCGAACCGGCTTGAGCACCACCGTTGCCATCGGAGGCAATCGGAACTGGATCGAGTGCTCGCGACCATTCCAACCGATGTTCTCGGAGCGGATATCGTCCGTATTGATCACATCGCTTCCCGCATAACGAGCATTGTCCGAGTTGAACACTTCGGCGTAAGTGCCTGGCATTGGGACGCCCATGCGATAGTTTTCGCGAGAGTTCGGCGTGAAGTTACAAACCACCGCGACGAAGTCTTCGGGATTCTTTCCCTTACGGACATAACTGATCACGCTGTTTTCCCAGTCATCGCAGTCAATCCACTCGAAGCCATCTTCGGTGAAGTCAACTTCGTGCAGTGCCGGCTCGTGGACAAGCATCGCGTTCAGGTCGGAGATCAACTTTTGAACCCCTTGGTGCGATTCCCATTCCAGCAAGTCCCATTGTAAACCAGCCTCCAGGTTCCACTCGTTCCACTGGCCAATTTCATCTCCCATGAAGATCAACTTCTTCCCGGGATGTGTCCACATGTACGAATAGAGCAATCGGAGGTTTGCGAATCGCTGCCACATGTCGCCTGGCATCTGATCCAAAAGCGATCCCTTACCATGCACCACTTCGTCGTGCGAAAGCGGCAACACGAAGTTTTCGGTGAACGCGTAGATCAAGCTGAACGTCAACTCGCCATGGTGATGCTTGCGATAGACAGGGTCCTTTCGCATGAATCGCAGCGTGTCGTTCATCCAGCCCATGTTCCATTTCAAGCTGAAACCGAGACCGCCGTCGTACGTTGGTCGCGACACACCACCCCACGCGGTCGATTCTTCGGCAATCGTCATCACGCCTGGATGCTGCAGATGCGACTGCTCGTTGAATTCCTTCATGAAGGTGATCGCTTCGAGATTCTCGCGGCCACCAAATTCGTTAGGCAACCAGTTGTCCCCTTCGCGGCTGTAGTCGAGATACAGCATCGAAGCGACCGCATCGACGCGTAGACCATCGATGTGGTACTTGTCGAACAGGAACAAAGCGTTGGAAACGAGGAAGTTCCGAACTTCGTTACGGCCATAGTTGAAGATCAACGTTCCCCAGTCAGGATGCTCGCCCCGACGTGGATCTTCGTGTTCGTACAGTGCGGTGCCGTCGAAGCGACGAAGGCCATGATCGTCTTTCGGGAAGTGAGCTGGAACCCAGTCGAGAATCACTGCCAAACCGTTTTGGTGGCAGTAGTCGACGAAGTACATGAAGTCTTCCGGCGAGCCGTAACGGCTGGTGATGGCGTAATAGCCAACGGTTTGATAACCCCAGCTGCCGGTGAAGGGATGCTCGGAAACCGGCATCAATTCAATGTGAGTATGGTTCTGTTCTTTGCAATACTTGACCAATTCGTGGGCAAGATAGCGATAGTTGAACCAACCATGCTCTTCTTCCACGTTTCGCTGCCAACTTCCCAGATGCACTTCATAAACCGACATTGGCTTGGACAGTTGGTCTTCGTTGGCACGACGTTCCATCCATTCCTGGTCGTTCCAATTGTGCACCGACAGGTCGGCGACAACCGATGCCGTGCGAGGTGGCATCTCGGCTGCGAAGCCATACGGATCGCACTTGTCGACCGCTCGATCGGCTTGGCGAACGCGATATTTGTACTTTTCGCCGGCAGCCATTCCGGGAATGAACAGCTCCCAGATGCCGCTGCTACCGATGCGGTTCATCTGATGGCTTCGTGCATCCCAGTCGTTGAAATCACCAACCACCGAGACTGCTTTGGCGTTCGGTGCCCAGACAGCGAAATTCACGCCGGTAACGCCGTTCACCGTACGAAGATGGGCACCCATCTTTTCGTACGAACTCCAGTGCTTCCCTTCCCCGAGAAGGTGAAGATCGAAGCCGGTGAAAATAGAAGGGAACGCGTAGGGGTCGTGCAATGTTTTCATCTGGCCGCTTCCGCCGTCAATTCGAAGTTGATACTGGCCTTTTTCCGTAACGCCATCCATCGGACACATCACTTCAAACAAACCGGCTGGATGAATCTTGTTCATCGGCACGCTCTGTCCGTGTCCCGGATGGAATAACCAGGCCTGCTCTTTTCCGGGCAGGTAGGCTCGAACCGCCGCGGATTTCGTTCCGGCCTCTTCCACGGGATGCGGTCCCAGGAAACTGCTCGGATTGTCAGAACAACCTTCAATGATGTCCGATATTTTACCCAAACTACCAATGGTATGCACGTCCTACTCCTTGCCGTTGCGCCGGCTTGCTGGGTGTCTTCCTGTTGGGGGAGATTACGAATGATGTACGTTGGTAACGCACGAGCTAGGCACACGTTGCGAGCGATCGAGGCTTACTACGGCCTTCTATTTCTCGCTGGGCCTGATGCAATGCGAACTCGATGTCGTCACCCAGGGTGGCTACCTCGGACCATTGTTCGGCCCGGTTGGTGTCCGTCAGGGACGACTCGCTGTATTTCGCGTTGATTTGATGAAACTGCCGTGCCTGGGCGACACGCGACCACAAGTCATGGTTGCGAACGGCAATACGCCGACCAAGTCGCTCGATCTTGAAGTCCTGGTCTTCCCAAGTGCAAAGACCATGACGGATGCCGTTGAGGATATATCGCGAAGGCGTAAGCAACTGAACTCGGCTTGGCTCAGGAATCGCTTCCAGGCCTCGTACGACGGCCAGCAAAGCAACACGATCACCAAAGTGGTTCATCTCGAAGTCGGACTCGGCAATCTCGAAGCGGCCATCGGAGCGACGCAAAACAAACTGCCAACGACCACCTTCAATGTCACTGCGTGAGCCGGTCGCGAGGAGATATAGGGGAGTACTCTCTCTCATCGGTTCTCTTCAGGGGGGATGGAATAATCGTCATGACTGGGCGTTGCCGCACCGAAGTGCTAGCAAAACTGCCTTTCACGCCTTGCTTATCGGCAGCCACGACCTACACGCACCACTCTATCTAATCGTTTTTCTTTGCCTTTTTTACCGTTTCGCGTTGATCCGCTTGGACAAACTAACGTCGAACAACCTCGGAATACCTCGAAAGTAAGAGAGAAGATCTGCTAAAATCATGCCGACCACTTCCATAGAACTCTCGTAGGCCGCTTGGGCCAGAAGCGTCAGAGGGTTCGTATCCGTAGGCGGAACTACCTGCCCAGCTTTCGGACGATAAGGACCTAATGCCGTGCAAGACCGAGAAGTGTTCGAATGGATCCGTGAGAAGATCGCTCAGACGCGTAACATCCGTCCTGATGTCGTTCGCATGGATAGCTCTTTGGCCGAAGATCTCGTTCCCGATTCTTTCGAGTTGATCGAGCTCGTCTGTGAGATCGAAAAACGCTTTGGCTTTTCGATCGATTATGATGAGTTTGCCGATATCCAGTCGGTGAGCGATGTCGTTGATTTCATTCAGCAACGAAGCGCTGCCCACTAAATTGTTTCCCTCAGGAGATGCACCTCGATATGCCTGCTAAGAAGATTTTGATGCTCGTCGGCGACTTCGTGGAAGACTACGAAGTGATGGTCCCATTCCAGATGCTGTTGATGGTTGGCCACGAAGTCTCCGCCGTTTGCCCCGACAAAAAGTCAGGCGACACCGTCGCAACGGCTATCCATGACTTCGAGGGTCACCAGACCTACACCGAGAAGCCAGGACACAACTTCCAACTGAATGCCACATTCGATGAAATCGACGTCGCCAGTTTCGACGCGTTGATAATTCCAGGCGGACGTGCTCCGGAATACTTACGGTTGAACGACAAAGTGCTGGCCATGGTCAAGCACTTTTCGGAAGCCGACAAACCCATCGCCGCGATTTGTCATGGCCCACAAATTCTCGCCGCCGCTGGTGTCCTCAAAGGCAAAACGGTTTGTCCTTATCCAGCCGTTGGACCAGAAGTCGTTATTGGTGGGGGAGAAAGCCTTCCTCCGAGCGAAACGTTCGATAACGCTCATGTTGATGGCAAGCTAGTCACTGGCCCTGCATGGCCGGCCCATCCTGCTTGGATCCGGGAATTCCTGAAAGTGCTCGGCACGAAGATCGAGCTGTAATTCTCGCTTTAGATTGCTTCGCGGAGTGGCATCGTTTGTCGCGCCGCCATTTCCATCTGAGCAAGAACGCCACGCCAGTTGCCCGGGTTGCCTGGCGTGATGCGGCCTAAAACTCGAGCCGCGTTCGCCCCTGTCAGGTCAGGTAAATTGCCGCTGATCTGATCAACATTCAGCGCCGCGAAAATTGCCGCCACGGATGCACCGACGGAACCGGAAATCCAACTACGTGTAATTTCTGTCGTCAATGGAACGCTCTCGAATTTGTCAGCCAACTGCTGCACAAGAGCTTCACGACGAGCTCCTCGCCCTAGAATAATTATCTCGGCGAGCTCTGGAGAAGTTGGAAACTGGTTCACTACCTCTCGGTGAATACGCTCACTCCAGAATTCTTCCATCGCGCGGTTAAGAGAGGTAGGCGATCGTAATACGTCGGGTGCCTCGGCGACGATGCGATCGGCAATTTCACCCAACTGCCGATCAGACGTATGACCAACCACATCCTCCAATGCACGCTCGAACACAGAGGCAGAATCTGTGTTTTCGACTGCATCCACAGGACTGGAACGGTCGCAAGTGTTTTGCAGTCTTTGAAGCAAAGAAAAGCCTGGTCCGATATTCCGATAGGCGATTGCTGGAATAGGCCGATTCTTCCGTCGAGCAGGTAAATAGAACAGTTCAATTTCTTGATCAAGCCGTACAACGACAATCGGCCGAGCACTAACCGAATCAACCGCCTTGGTCAGCAGTAGCCACATCGGCAAGACATCCAGACCGGTTGCATCACCACCCTTGGTAATGTCGCGCTGCTCGAAGTGATCGATCACCGTCACCCCAGTCGCTTCGGCGAGAATCGTCGGATCGCCAATTGAAATAGCGGTGCCAGTCTGCTTCCAGTACTCGCGTGCCATGCCAGGCCCACGTTGACCGATGGCAGTGACTTTCTCTGCTGAAATTCCAGACGTGTTCAGCAGACGTTCAACATTAACGACTTGTAGTTCCGAGACCAACCGCGCGGCCATTCCGGGTAGTTGAGTTCCCGTGGTAAGCCCTGCACCGCCCTGTTCAAGTAACGAACGTACATCCGGCGGGGTGCGAACATTCAATTGATGAATGACATCGAAACAAGCATTCAAGCCGCGGCCATCAACCTTCAAGATCGCCGCACTCATAAAGCGCAGACAGGGAGTCATCGCCGTGCCAACAAAGTAGCGCCGCGCATGATCCGCGAAACTCGAGAATCCGAGTGTCTTGGGCATCCCTGTCCCAATGCGTAAAGGTGAATTGTATTGAAGATAAAGAGGGGGAAGCAGGAACCATTGGCCTGCGATTCCTGCTTACCCCATGCTGATCGTGCGGGTTGAACCCGAGTTAAGCAGCAGCGACTCGGACACCGCCGGCCTTGACGGCCACGACGCCTTCGACGAACTCTTCAAAAATGCGCTGATCGAGGGCAGAAGCCGACTCGGCTTCCGGATGGAACTGGGTTCCGATCGCGAACCAATCTTCGTGAATCGACTCGATGGCTTCGACGACGCCGTCTGGGCTACGTGCCGAGGCGATGAAACCTGGTGCCAACTCGTCGATGGCCATGTGATGGCTGCTGTTCACACGAACTTCGCCGTCACCGAAGATCTTTTCCATCAGCGTGCCAGGGGTTACTTCCAGCCCATGGCGATGATGCTTGTCGATCGTATCGTGATGCGGCAATGCGCCCGGCAGGTCTTCCGGAATGTGCATGAACAAATTGCCGCCCATAGCGACATTGATCAATTGCATACCGACACCAATGCCAAACACTGGCAAACGCATCTGAGCGATCAATTTCATCATTGATCGGTCGGCTTCTTCACGACGTGGCTCCATCATGCGGATGGAAGCGTGACGCATGAACCCGTCCCGATTAGGATCCAAGTCTGGACCACCGATCATGACGACACCATCCAGTCGCTGCAAAACAGCTTGCTGGTCTTCTGGGGTCGAAACCGGAGGAAGGACCACGGGAATCCCACCTGCGCGAATGACTGCATCAAAGTATCCGGCAGAAATGAAGGAGAATGCAGGCCGATCGTGGGTTGCATTCCGAAAGTTGGCATTCAAACCGATAACAGGTTTGGAAAACATCTGGGGACTCCTCGGGCGCGTCATGCGCTGTAGTAAACGAAGATCTTCCCAAGGCCTGTTTGATCAATAACTTCGGCTTGATCCAGAAAGAAGTATTTGCGATAAGTGCTTGGCTGTAACGAAGTTCGTCCAAACTTCTGTCGGTAAGCTGCCGATATGTAAGCGTGTAGTCCGACACGCATATCTTGGCGCTTGCCCACCAAGCTTTCGCAGAGACCCGTCCTGGGTTTTGGCTGAAGCAATGACCTCCCTATCATGAGCCTTGATCAGATCGCAACGTTCCGCTGCGTTCCCAGATCAATCACAAGATGCGGAGAGTCTACCGATCCGTTAAAGCTTGCCAAGTTTTTTCCACATCTTGTGTTGCATGTGACATTGCTTGTCCATATCTTCCAGCTAGCGGCGACTTCATCCAAGCGTCACGCTCTGAGAATCGATTAGATTCCCAGCCTCTGGTTGGTTCTCTCTTGCACACAAAACGGCTATGATATGGGCTTTAAGGGCACCTCTTTTCCGCTGCTAGGTCGGCATGAAATACCAGAACGTCTGTATCGAAGGGCTGGGCTACTGCCTGCCTGATGAAATTGTCACCTCCGCCGAGATTGAACAGCGGCTTGCGCCCCTTTACGAGCGTCTGAGACTACCCGAAGGGCGTTTGGAGTTGATGACGGGGATCTCGCAGCGACGGTTTTTCCCCGATGTCGTGCAGCCTGGCGACGTGAGTATTCACTCGGCACGTAACGCCATGGCAGCGACAGGTTTAGATCCGGCCGACGTTGGCGCATTGATCCATGGTTCCGTATGCCGAGACTTTCTCGAGCCAGCCACCGCGTGTCGCGTGCACCATGCTTTAGGATTGCCGCAAGACTGTGTGGTATATGACGTTAGCAATGCGTGTCTCGGCATTTTGAACGGGGCGATCCAGATCGCGAACATGATCGAGCTCGGTCAGATCAAAGCTGGCATTGTCGTAGGAACCGAGAGTGGGCGGCACTTGGTCGATAACACGATCGAGACTCTCAACAACAGCGAAAATCTCAGCCGAAACGATATCAAGTTAGCGGTGGCCTCGTTGACGATTGGCTCGGCCAGTTGTGCTATGGTGCTGTGCCATAAGGAGTTAAGTCGTACCGGAAACCAACTGGTCGCGGCAAGTGCTCGGGCTCATACGCAGCACCACGATCTTTGCCATAGCATCGCCGGCAAGAACGAGACTGGCGTCGGAAACCCTTTGATGCAAACCGATTCCGAGAAGTTGATGGCGGAAGGAATTGCGACTGGCGCTGCTACTTTCGCCGACTTCCTGGGCGAGACCGGTTGGTCGACCGATCAGATTCAGCGGACTATCTGCCATCAAGTTGGCCTGACGCATCGCAAGCTCGTCCTGGAAAAGCTGCAACTGCCGATTGATAACGACTTTGCGACCGTTCAGTGGCTCGGTAACACTGGAGCCGCCGCGCTGCCGACAACGCTTGCCTTGGCGACTCAAACGCAGTTCATTGAAGCCGGTCAGAACGTTGCCCTGTTGGGGATCGGATCAGGCATCAACTGCGTGATGATTGGTGCTGAGTGGAACACGACGCTCGTCGGCGGTACTGGAGACATGCCGGAAGGGATGGAACGTAGCGGGGCGTTGTCCGCCAACTAAGGGATTTCGGCCACAAGACTTCTTGTAAATTCCCACCATATTTCGTCTGATTTCGCTTGTACTTCGTACACATTAGACGTAGACTTCGCGCAGACTTTATCAATACTTTCACGATTGCTTACATGGTAGGCTGAGACGTGTTGCCGGCGCGGTCGAGTTGCTTCGGCGACGTCGGAACGAAGAGCTATCTGCCGGCATGTTTCTTTTCAGTCAACTTGATGTCTGCCAATCCTGACGGAGCGACATCGACGGCCCGGCATTCTGCTCGGGCCCTTCCCTGCTTGGTCACGACGGATCGGCATTCAGATTTCGATTCCGTATTGGTCCATGCGATTGCTCTCGGGAACATCTGAGTTCTGCGTATCCACATTCTTTCGCTTACCCCCTCCGAGTGGTCATGCGCTGTTCGTGTAGCGTGGGGAAATGTCACAAAAATCGATTAGTTCTCCCCTTTTCAGTATTTACAATCTGTTTTTAAAAACACATATTGGCGTGCATCGACCGGCAAACGCCTCCCCCAGAGTGATGCCGTTTTTATTGTTTCGGATGTGATTTCCCGGGTTAGTTCCGTTGTTCACGTCCATAGCATGCCGGTCGATGTGATCCCTCAAAGGAAAGATTTCTGTGTCTGTTACTCGTGTTCGATCGAAGACCCGTACTGCTGTGAACTCGACATTCCTGTCGGAGTCGACGGCGGTCCTTCGCGAACTCCAGGAACAGCTGACCGTGGTTTTGCGAGAGCTTGGCGGCGTCAAGAAGTCAGGCGACTTGGAACGAATGCTCGGGCTCGATCGAACGCTGGCCTGGCAGTTGGTCAAAGTATCCGAGTCGGGCGATCCACTGGAAAACGCACCTCAGGTTCCCTCCCGCGTTTCCATAGAACGGTTTGTCGAAGGGGCCCATGGCGTGGGTGTCGCGTCTGAAGCAACGACTCCGCTGCTCGAAGCGCATGGTGCATTTGAAACACTCGTGCAGCGGCATGCTGGCGATCGGGTCTGTTTCAACTCGATGATCTCGGCCGCTGGCAAAGGAGATCAGTGGCATGCGAAAGAACTGCAACATCGACGAAATGTCTTTCGCGGCATGAGCCACATGTTGGGCGTCCAAGCGGGTCTGCTACTGCGGTCGAGCATCGTGAGGCGCATGCCAGAGAACCGCGATGCCGTTGACTCCAGCGTTGTGGGTGGCGTCGTCGATCTTCGGCTGCTGTGGGAGATGGAACGAATCAACGTCTATCAATCGCGGACGTTCCGGAAACGAGACGATGGCGTCAGCTACCAATCTGATATCGCGCGTACGAATTTACGAGGTCAGCAAGACGCCGAAGGTTACTTGTTGTCGTCGTTTTGTTCGCCAGCCAATCCGACGGTCGAAATGGTTCATGGCGACTCAGGTTGGATTTACGGCAACTTAATGCATGGCTCGGTCGGTGCGACCGCCGAGTCGACGTTGCTGTTTGGTACTCGCTACTACAACATTCCGCATCCGGAAGGCCGCGAAGGTCAGTTTTCGACACGTCTGCACATTGAATTGCCGGTCAAGTCGTACGTGTGTGACGAGCTGATCGAACCAGGCTTTGCCGACGATTGGCTTCCACGTGTCGAAACGATGGTCGGTAGTTCGTCCAGCGATCGAGCCGCTCCACCGGGGATTGAACGAGTTTTGCCGTCACGCTTGGAATTCGAGCCGATGGGCAAAGGCCCAAAACCCTTAAAAGAATACAAACGATACCCCGAGTTAATCGAAAGCGTCGCCGAGCAAGCCGGTATAGACATCAGCCAATACGAATGTTGGCGATTACGTGTCGACTATCCGCTATACGGCAGCACCATTTCCGCCGAGTTGTACGATCCGCGCAACTAATTCGCGCACTCATTCCTATACCAACATTCATATCGATGGCCATTTCAAACGAAAGGATTTCTCAATCGCATTCGCTTCCGCTTCGATTCCCCATCATGCCCTGCATTGTTTTTCATAAGCCCCGCCCTCAACTCACGCAATTATCAATTTGGAGAATCGACTCATGAGACATGAGGCAAGCCGTCGCTATTCCCAAAAGAATGCGGCATTTACGTTGGTTGAATTGTTGGTGGTCATCGCCATCATTGGTGTCTTGATTGCCTTGCTTTTGCCTGCCGTGCAACAAGCTCGCGAAGCGGCTCGCCGCATGAGCTGCACCAATAACATGAAGCAGCTAGGCCTGGCCATTCACAACTATCACGACACGTTCTCAATCTTTCCGCCAGGATATCTGCACCCACGCGATCCGAATGTGAATATCAACGACTGGATGAACTGGGACAACGGCTACGGCTGGGGTGCGTTCATCCTGCCGTTCATCGAACAGTCGGCCATTCACGATTCGCTTGATTTCACGACCCCTTGGACCTCGGCCGAAGCGCAGCACGAGATCTCTGCGTATGTCTGTCCTTCCGATCCTGGCCCACCCCTGAATCCGTACTTCTATCAAGGCGCTTATTACGCCGACCGCGATCAGCCCGAGACGGAACGGATGGCCAAGTCGAACTACGTTGCCAATGTCGGCACGACACATGTCAACGGTGCGAAATTCAGTAAGAGCTCGACCGTCCGCGGCGTTGCTGGTTATCAAAGCGACTTGAAGTTCCGCGACTTCACCGATGGTACGAGCCACACCATTTACTTCGCCGAGCGAGACAGTGTCACCACGCGTGGCTCTGGTCAACGTGAAGAAGGTGGTGCCATTTGGATTGGTGTGCCGAAAGTGTTTGGAGCCGGATCGAGCCAACACGTGCTCGGCCGCTTCGCTGGTTCTGCGACTGAAGTGACGCTCTATGCGATCAACTCGCCGAAAGGAACCTATGGCGCATCGCTGGGGGTCAACAGCCAACATCCTGGCGGCGTGAACGTGACGCTGACCGATGGTTCGGTTCGTTTCCTGAGCGAATACACCGACTGGGCCACCGTCGCCGGTCTGGCTCGCCGCACCGATGGCGCCGTGATAGGAGAATGGTAATGCCGCGTAACGAACACTCACTCTCGCGCATCGCGAAGTCTGGCAGTTTGATCGTGGCGGCCGTCGCTTTGTTGGCCGCTTGCTCAGGCTGCTCGAAAGATCCCTTTGCGTGTGCCCCTGTATCGGGACTGGTGACACTCGACGGCGAACCGCTGAAGACGGCTCGCGTGATTTTCACGCCCGAGAAAAAGGGAGATAACGCTATCGTCGGCCCGGTATCGTTCTGCATTACCGACGACCAGGGACAGTTCGAGTTGAACACAAACACCGGCAAGCCAGGCGCCATGATTGGCAAGCACAAAGTTTTCATCTGTGGCGAAGTTCGCGACGAAGAAAACCCTGACGTGATCCTGGTAAAAGAATACCTGCCGGCCCGTTATTACGAAGGGACGGAGCTAACTTTCGAGGTTCCCGACTACGGAACCGACGAAGCCAACTTCGCGCTCACAAGTAAGTAATCCACCGAAATAAATGCGTCTCGCGCAAACGGCAAGGTGGCACTGACCAGCCTCTGGCGGTGCTATCTTGCCGTTGTTTTTTGCGCTTTCGGGCGGGCCCTACCTATCTAAACTTTCTTTTTCCGCGGTGCGATCCAAACGTTGATCTCGGCGGATTGAACCGATTGTTTTTCGCCGGATGACGGTGGATTTTTCGCGACGTGGTTTCTGGATTGGGCAGTTTTATTGAGGAGTTTGATCGTTGCCTTCGGCGAGTAAACCTTCGTGCCCTCGCCGGGAGAAATTCCGCCGGTGTAGGACGCAGATGTCTTCAACCATTGAATGAAGTCATCGTGGACAGGACTGGTTGCCGACGTGGAGCGATTGCCTGATTTAACGGATAGCTCTCCTTGCCATTTGCCTTCGTGATCGCGATAGACAGACATGTCGATTCTGCTTTCTCCGGGATCGAGAGATAAGTTCGACGTAACACTTCCACCGGCGGAATGCTTCGTCCCGACATAGGCTCGGAACTCTTTCCCTTCCGGGATAAACACGCGCCATTGCCAGACGAGCCCCTCTCGCTTCGTTACTGAGACGACGTGCACCTGGGTAGGGTCGTCGATCTCGAGATAGCCCACCTCTTTGCGAAGCTTCGTCAATTCCGCCTTCATGGCAACCATGGCCTCGTTGTTGGCTTCCATTTGCCAAGACATCTGCACGTGCGAAATGATCAGAGCAACGATAGCCAAGAGAAGCAAAATGGTCAGCAGCGAGACTTGCAACCAACGACTATTCTTTGCTGGCGGCGTCGAGCGTCCTTCGTCGGAAGCTGTTTCGTCGATGTTCATCAATCACGATTTCGTTCTGGGGTGGTTCGTTACTTCGCTTGGTTGTGCGAGCCGTCGCATCCCGGTGGTTTCTTGGTTAGCCCGCAGACGCAGTCGTTCATCCCTTTGCCATCCAGGATCCGTGGAACGAACTTTTCGATACGGGTTGTGCGTGTCTTCGACTGCTTGGCGGCGGAGAAGAACATGACATAGGCACGCTGCCGTCCTGGCGTCAGGGCCTCGAATGCGGTCTTCAGTTGCGGGTCTTCGTCGAGCTTGGCGGTCAATTCTGCGGGATATGGATCGGCCTTGTTTGAGGTAGCGACCTGTTTGCCGGATCGCTCGTTCTCGGCCGCTTCGGCCAGATACATTTGCAGCGCCGACTTTCGCTCTTTCACCTGGGTGTTGGAGGTAAAGCGAACGACGCGGGCAGACTGAGAGTTTTCGCCAGGCTTGACGAGAATTCCCTCAGGATCCTTCAGTAAAGCACCTTTGAAAAAGCTGAGGACGCAATCGTTCTTGAACGCCGCAAGCATCGCGACGTTCTTGCCATCGAGCGTGTAGCAAGGGGCTCGCCACTTCCAGTCTTCGGTCAACTCCGAAGCCAGTAGAATCTTCCGCAACGCGGTAAGTTCTGACTTCCACTGCGGGTGATCTGCGATGTATTGATCGACGTTGGAGTTCATACGGATTCAGAAAAAAGGAATTGAGTTTAGTCGTTGGATTTTACTGGGGGGCGGCGTTCGCTATCGGCGTCGTGCTTACGAAAAACGGCTTGAACTTCTTCCGGGTTGGAACAGGAATTCAACTGATCGATTGGTCGAAAACCTGCTTCGTTGCGGATCTCGGGGTCGGCTTTGGCTTCGAACAGCAACTCGAGAATCGGAATGCTTCCATTCACGACGGCTGTTTGCAGTGGCGTGTTCCCACGAACATCGACCTGGTTTACGTTCGCTCCGTGGTCGATCAGCATACGGACGACCGCTTCGTTCTCGGAAACAACGGCCCGATGAAGGGGCGTTTGGCCATGCACGGGACCGCGCACGTTAACGTCCGCTTTAGCTTTGAGCAGCATCTGAACAATCTCGGTGTCGGCGTTGCTCGTTCCTAAAAACGTGGCGGTTAAGAGCGGACTTTCTCCTTCTTCTGTGGCACGATTGGGATCGGCGCCGAGTGCCAACAACTTCGCGACCGATTCCGGCTTATCGAACCGAACGGCGTACCAAAGCGGCGAATGATCGTCCATACGATCATGCCCGCCTTCCGGAGAGCCTTTTTCCGCGACAAGTTCAGCGATCTGACTGGGATCATGGACTGCCGCTTGTTGAACCGACGAAAACCGCGCCGGGGTTGGTTGGGCAAACACCAGCGTCCGCCAGGCAAACAGACCGAAGCCGATCAACAAGACGACGAAAACCACTACCGTCAAAAACGCCGCCGAAGTACGAATCATTGCCAATGCCTTTTCGTTAGGTCACTTATCAACTGGGCAGTCTATCGATTTGTTCCGGTCGCTTTCAACCAGACTTTCCCACGCTGCTTCGCGTCTGCCGACGTAGATAGACCAAAACGTAGACGTTTTTCTGGCAACGGCCGCGGCTTCATCACGTTAATCCTTATTGGGCAGACAAACATCATCATGCATGGGGGAAGAGAAGCATGGCACCTTATTTGAAAAAGCCGGTCGTCGAACCGGTGTTTCCACCAAAGGGTTACGCCAAACGAGTCGAGGTTACCGGCGCGGACGATTGGTGGATTTTGGCCGCGATGAATGGTCGTTCCGATCCATGGGATTTGATCGTTTACAACTTTCAAACCCGCAACGCCGACGAGGTGAACTGGTGCTTGCACCACTTACTCGGTTGCCGGAAAGAGACCAAAGATCACAAAAACTACGACTTCGGCAAGCCTTGCACGCAGAAGCAATATGTCTATATTCCCGCGTCAAGTTGGACACCGCCGACCAGCGAAGACGAGGATGCCTGGGCACTTTGCCGGCAGACAATCAACTCGTCGATCGTCACTTCCATGCACGTCTCGTTGGCTGGTTTAGGGCTTTCGATCAGCGGGCACGATTTCTCCAAAATTGGTTACCTGCTGAATACGAAACGGATCACCGCGCGGCTCAATCGCTCGCACCCGCACGCGGCCGAATATGTTCCCGCAGATGACGAAATCATTCTTTCTTCGCTCGGCACAACCCCGGTCGATCTGAGCTATATCGTTCACGAAGCAGTGCATGCCAGCTTTGACTACCGTCGCGGACATGGCGTTTACACACGGATTATCCAAGAGGAATGCCTCGCGTATGTCGTGCAGATGCTGTACTTGCAAAAGACACTCAGCAAAACGTGGCCGAGCTATTGGGGCGAATTCAAAGCGAAAGCAACGTGGCAAGCCGCATGGGCTATTGCCACCGAAATTCGTACTCGTGGCACCGTAACGCACGAAATGATCGAGGCCTTGAAAACGGCGTACCGTGAGTCACCAGCAGGTAACGGGGTGAACGATAACGATCCGACGATGCATAACGGCATCCGATAGTAAGCTGTCTTACCAAGCCAGCGGAGCGGAAATAATTTTCGGAATTCCGCTCCGCGAGGTGCAACGTTTCTATCCGCGTGGCATCCAACCGGACATTGTTTGATTTTCAGCCTGTTCGTCCGGAATTCTTGCATGACGCAGTCCGACCCCGCGAAATACTTCAACCGTCAACATGCGGCCGCCTACGACGAGCGTTGGTCCGGCATGGCAGCAATCAACGATGCCCAGCATCTCATGCTAGACGCGGTACTGCACAAGTTACCGTCAGCAGCTCGTATCCTGTGCGTCGGGGCAGGCACAGGCGCCGAGTTGCTCTCGATGGCAAGCCGTCACTCGCAATGGCAATTCATCGTGGTGGAACCCTCTGCCGGGATGATGGAGCAGTGCCAGAAGCGAGCTTCCGAGGCAGGGATCACCGACCGCTGCACGTTTCACGAAGGCTACCTGGGCACACTTCCACCGGCCGATCCGTTCGATGCGGCGACAAGTATTTTGGTATCGCACTTTTTTGTGAACCTCGAAGAGCGTCGCCACTATTTCACCGAGATCGCGCAGCGTTTAAAGCCTGGCGGAACGCTGGTAACTGCCGATCTGGCGGCCGATATGGCTTCGCCAGAGTATGTCGAGTTGGTTCAGCACTGGGTCTCTTTGCATGGCGTCGCTGGCATCGAAGCGAAGACCGATCATCTTGGCCGCGATGTCGGCTTGCTTTCCCACGAAGAAACAACCAAGCTGCTGACCAGCAGTGGCTTTCAATCTCCGGTGCTTATCTATCAAGCGTTGTTAATTCAAACGTGGGTTGCCCGGCGGTCGGCTGATTCAATTTCACGAAAGGACTTCGCTTGATGGACGTGCAAAACTTTTGGAACGAGCGGTTCGGACAAGAACAGTACATCTATGGCACGCAGCCGAACACATTCCTCGCCGAGTCCACTCAGCACATCACACCCGGCGGTCGCGTTCTTTGCATTGCCGAAGGGGAAGGTCGCAACGCGCTGTTCCTGCTACAGCAAGGTTTTGATGTCAGTGCTGTCGATCTTTCCACCGAAGGAAAAAAGAAGGCCGAGAAGTTGGCCGAAGATCATGGATTTAGCCTGCCGTATACGATCTGCGACCTGAATGAATTCGATTACGGCACGAATCGCTGGGATGCGGTTGTTTCGATTTTCGCCCACATCGATTCCGCTTCGCGAAAGAATGTCTATCCGAAGGTATGGAACTCACTCAAAGAAAAGGGCGTTTTCCTGCTCGAATCGTATCATCCCAAGCAACTTGAATATGGCACCGGAGGTCCCAAGGACGAAGACTGTTTGATGTCCCTTGAAAAACTGCAGCCTCACTTCGCGGGAACCGAATCGCTGCATGCCGCCGAACTGGAACGCGATGTGACCGAAGGGACCTACCACACCGGCCATGCCTACGTCACGCAGCTGATCTGCCGAAAATCGACTTCCTGAAATCGCCTCGCTTTAAGCTTTCTGGTTTGATGATGCCAGGCCACTGAAATAGCGTTCCGCGTGTGTTAGGATGGGGGCTCCCTACCCAAGTCTTCCTACCTCAGGTGTTTACGTCATGCTCCGCAAGCTGCTCGCTAGTTCGGCCGGATTCAGCGTTGTGCTGATTCGTTTGATGGTTGGTCTGGTCTTTCTGTCGGAGGGGATCCAGAAGTTTCTTTACCCAGCCACGCGCGGAGCAGGACGCTTTGAAAAGATTGGCCTGCCAGAGCCCGAACTTCTGGGCAGCTTCGTCGGCACGTTCGAGATTGTGTGCGGCGCAATGATTGTCGTCGGCTTGCTGACGCGACTTGCTGTGCTGCCCACGATCACCATCATGTTGGTCGCAATCGCCACGACGAAGCTACCGATGCTCGCCGAAGATGGCTTTTGGGAAATGGCCCATGCCGCGCGAACCGATTTTTCGATGCTACTCGGTTCGCTTTATTTGCTGATTGTCGGAGCCGGTTCGCTCTCGGTCGATCGCATGTTGGCGAAACCGGTCATCGAGCCTCCCAACGACTAGCGGCTACGACTTTCCGGTTAAATTGGTGGCTCGAAGTCGCAGCGCATTTCCGATAACACTGACCGAGCTGAAACTCATTGCGGCAGCGGCGAACATCGGATTGAGCAGCGCGTGCATACCAAAGATGGGGACCAAAACGCCAGCAGCAATCGGAACGCCAAGGCCGTTATAGAATAACGCAAAGAACAAGTTCTGCCGGATGTTCTGCATCACGCGGCGACTAAGCCGAAACGCTTTGACGACACCATTTAAATCGCCACCCATCAACGTAATCGCGGCACTTTCGATGGCCACGTCGGTTCCGGTTCCCATGGCGATACCCACATCGGCGGCGGCAAGTGCTGGTGCATCATTAATCCCGTCGCCTGCCATGGCCACCATCGCTCCTTCGTCCCGTAGCTTCTGAATCCGATCATGCTTGTCTTGCGGGGAAAGGTCGGCCTGAAAGTCGTCGATCTTCAGTTTCTTGGCGATCGCTTCGGCCACTTTCGGATTGTCGCCGGTCATCATGATGACGCGTAGCCCCATTTCGTGAAGTGCTTTGATCGCGTCTTCGGTGGTATCTTTTAGCGGATCGCTAACAATCAACGCTCCAGCATATTTGCCGTCGATGCCAAGGTAAACTTTCGTCCCTTCGGCAGAACCTTCCGCGTCGAACGTGATTCCGTGATCCTTCAATAACGAAGGCTTGCCGCAGACGACCTTTTTACCGTCGATGGTTGCGTGAACGCCCTGCCCTGTTGTTGAATCAAAGTCGGTCACGTCAGGCAACTCGAGCTTCTTTTCTTTTGCTTCCTGCAAGATCGCATGTCCGATGGGGTGCTCGCTGTTCTGCTCGACGGCCGCGGCATACTTCAGCAGTTCGTCATCGCTAACGCCGTCGGCAGGTTCTAACTTCGTGAGCCGAGGCTTCCCTTCGGTCAACGTTCCTGTTTTGTCAACGACAACGGTATCGACCTGCTGCAATGTTTCGAGCCCGGCCGCTTCTTTAACGAGCACGCCTTCTTTCGCCCCGCGTCCGACACCGACCATAATCGACATCGGTGTCGCAAGCCCTAACGCACAGGGGCAAGCGACGATCAGCACTGCGACCGCATTGAGCAATGCGTAGGCGAGCTTCGGTTCTTCCGGTGACCAAATCGACCAGGCAATAAACGTAACGACAGCAATACCCACAATCGCTGGCACAAAGTAACCGGAAACCGTATCGGCAAGTCGCTGAATCGGTGCTCGGCTACGTTGAGCCTGACCGACCATTTGCACAATCTGCGAAAGAACCGAATCTTCGCCCACTTTGGTCGCGCGGATCCGGAGCGTGCCTCCCTGATTAACCGTACCGCCGATGACGTTGTCTCCTTCGTTCTTAGACACCGGATCAGCCTCGCCGGTCAGCATCGACTCGTCTACGGTCGACTTGCCGGAAATGACTTCACCGTCGACAGGGATCTTATCGCCTGGGACGATCTTCACTTCCTGCCCTTCGTGGACTTCGCTTAAAGGGACCTCGCGTTCCTCGCCGTTTTCGATGACCCTTGCGGTTGGTGGCGCAAGATTAATCAGCTCTCGAATAGCATTGCCTGTTTTCTTCCGTGCCCGAAGTTCGATCACTTGGCCCAACAGAACCAACGCGACAATCATCGAAGCGGCCTCGAAGTAAACCGGTACTTCGCCCCCATGCTGGAACGCATCAGGAATGACGCCGGGGAAGAGGGTCGCGACCAGGCTGAACAAATAGGCCGCGGCGACACCCAGCGAAATGAGCGTGAACATATTCAAGTTCATCGTCATGAACGACTTCGCACCGCGGACGAAGAACGGCCAGCCGCACCACACGACCACCGGAGTCGACAACACCAGCTGAATCCATCGCGAAACTTCAGGAGGGACACCAAGCTCGACACCCATCATCGGAAGCATTGCCAATGCAAAGACCGGAATTGTCAGCGCGGCCGCAATCCAGAACCGGATCGTCATCCATTTCAATTCCGGATCGTCTTCCTCTTCGGCAGTGATCGTTTCGGGTTCGAGATCCATTCCGCACTTTGGGCAGCTGCCAGGCTCGTCCTGGCGAACTTCGGGATGCATCGGACAGATATAGATTGTCTTGGTTTGCGGCCCGGCCGACTGGTTGCGTTCCAATGCCATGCCACACTTTGGGCAGTCGCCTGGCGTGTCGCTTTCGACACCTTCGCACATGGGACAGATGTACTTGGCCGACGACTTTTTGTTGGCATGACTGGCGTGCGAATGGTCACCGCCGCTGTGACAACAGTTCTTCGGTGCGGGGCTCTCGCCAAGAGTCACCAGCTGCGGCTGGGAGGACTGCGATGCTCCGTCCGACTCGAACTTGCGCAAGCAATGCTCACAGCAGAAGTAGAACTTTTGCTCATCCTTGGTGGTTTGCCAGGGTGTCGATTCTTCGACGGTCATACCGCAAATCGGATCGACTGCCATCAGATTGCCTTTTCCCTTATCTATGCCCCAGACGGAGGAGCTTTGCCATTAGCTTCAATCGGTTTTTCGGTTGGACAACGCTGCAAATCGTATTCCAGCCAGTATTTAGTTTCGATGCCGGAGCCACGGCAAAGGATTCGCTTGGCTGGTGAATCTTCCCATTGTTAGATCGACGCCATATTTTGCATCGGGTTTATACGGTTTCAGTTCGTTTCATTAGCAATCATGAGCGCGGTAACGACCTCGGTTTCCCATAAAAATTCCTTTGCCTTTTCGTTTGCGCCTTTGCTAAACTTCCCAAAAGAGACGCAAGGATGGCGTCCTTCAAAGAAGTGGCAGCAGATAAAGCGGGACAGCTTTTGGAAGGATTCGTCATTCCCACGGTGTTGGCAGTCTCAGACGATGGCTGCCTTCCGGTGACTTCCTTTTCTCATCTAATCGTCACCCGGCTGAAGCGCGGTCTCGGCTTGCCATGGGTGGTGTGGAGGAACGTGACCCATGTTGAAGCGATTTGGATTTTTCGAGGAGAGTAGCCCTCGCGAAGCTCTCCAAGATCTGCGGGAGCTGCAGATGATGGGGCCGCTCGACGAAGAGGACCTCGTCCTTCAGTATCTTAGCGAAGGAACGATGCTGTTCGAAGCCAACTGCGACGCTTTCGACCGTTTGCAGGATGGCACAACACCAATTGGCCCAGCCGATGTTTACAGCGACGGCGAATGGTGTTGGTCCGGCGACGTGATCTATTACATCCGTAATTATCACATCGCGGTTGAGTCTCAGTTCTTTGACTGGATGCAGCGACACAACTGGAAGTGCCCCAGAATTGTCAGCGCTGAAGCACTCGTTCAATCGAACTGGCAGACTTAGCACAACCACCAACAACCCATCAATTCACCCTCATCCGAAGGCCCTGCTCAGACATTGTCTGCGTGGGGCTTTTTTGTTGCAGGCCATGCCCCGGTCTGTCATCATTGCCCTACCCCTTTCGATTTCCCACCTGCCTGGACGAGGTCGCTCCTATCATGCTGCATCACCATTGGTGTTCTCTTTCGCTACTACTTGTCACGCTGATCGCTTCCATAACCTCGGCTGCCGACCGGCCAAACGTAGTTTTGATTCTGACCGACGATAAGTAGAAGCCTGATGATGAGATTGGCCGAAAACCCTGACAAAACTGGCGGTTTGTTGGTGAAATTGCGGTACGTCCTAACTGTGGCAAACTTCGTCGAATTCAGGTCGAATGGTGCAGATTAACTACACTTTGCTACACTGACCTGCTACCCAAAATCTGAGCCATTCAAAATGAGAAAATCGAGGTAAAATCGGGCCATCCTTTTCGAGGAGAAGATGACCATGAAGAAGTCTCGATTTACGCATGAGCAGATTGCCTTTGCCCTGAAGCAGGCCGAGTCGGGTGTGCCGGTGGAGGAGGTTTGTCGGAAGCTGGGGATTAGTCAGCAGACCTTCTATCGCTGGAAGAAGAAGTTCGACGGGCTTGGTGTCGCCGAGGTACGTCGCCTAAAGCAACTCGAAGAAGAGAATAAGAAGCTGAAGCAACTGGTGGCTGACTTGAGCCTCGATAAGCAGATCTTACAGGATGTGCTGTCAAAAGAGCTTTGAAGCCTGATCGCCTGCGGGCAACGGCCGATCGTGTCCAGGCTGCGTATCGCATCAGCGAACGACGCACATGTCGCTTGTTGAGCCTGGCTCGGTCGACATGCCGCTACCTGTCCTTAAGAGACGATCAGGCACCCCTGAGAATGCGACTGAAGGAGTTGGCTGCCGCACGGGTGCGCTATGGCTATCGACGATTGCATATCCTCCTTCGGCGTGAAGGCTGGGCGATCAACGCGAAGCGGGTCTATCGCCTGTATCGCGAAGAACAGCTTGGTCTTCGGACAAAGACGCCCCGGCGTCGAGTCAGTTGCCAGACGCGTGCCTTGCGTCCTTCGGCGACTCGCAATAACGACTTCTGGGCGATGGATTTTATGACCGACGAGCTGTTCGACGGGCGTCGAATTCGGCTGTTAACGATAGTCGATCACTTTACTCGTGAGAGTCTGGCGATCGAGGTCGAGCCCAGGTTCCGCGGCCAAGACGTCGTGCTGGCCTTAGAACGAATAGCTGAGCATCGGCAACTGCCCAAAACGATCCAGGTCGATAATGGCCCGGAGTTCATCTCGAAGGCGTTAGACCAATGGGCCTACGCCAACAAGGTGACGCTCGACTTCAGCCGGCCAGGAAAGCCTACAAATAACGCCTTCATCGAGTCGTTCAACGGCAGCGTGCGAGCAGAGTGCCTGAACGAAAATTGGTTCTTGTCACTGGAAGACGCCAAGGAGAAGATAGAATCCTGGCGTCGTGACTACAACGAGTATCGACCGCATAGCGCCCTGGGCAACCTAGCCAGATGAAGATCCTCGATTTTCTCACTTAAGCTGGTACAGAAAAGGGGAGCGGTTCAATTGGCCTTTTGACTCTCATAACACATGGACCAGTTTTTGGGGAGCACGCCACCGAGTTTACGTCGAAGTCACTGGATCAATGGGCCTACGCGAACCAGGTCGTGCTCGACTTCAGTCGGCCTGGAAAGCCAACGGATAACGGTGATAAACGATCGTTTTCCAGGCACTTTTAAGCGTGTTTCGCCGCCGCACGAAATACGCACTGGCACATGTCGCACTGAGCCCTGTCGAATCGATCGCCACATCGGCAATACGTTTCCGGCGTCCCATCTGCTGGGCTACGGTCTCGTCGAGAAGGCGTTGCGCTTCGGCAGAATTCAAAAGCCGCCGAGCAGATTTCTGCAGCGTGGTGTAGTGAGGAACCTGGTCAAGCTCGATGGCATCCATCAACGACGGACAATCCCACAACTGCTGGACGACTCCGCGATAGTCCGTCCGCAGAAAGTTCTTCAACACCAGGCAAGCAAACAGCTGATGCTGCGTGAACTTCTTCGGACTGTTCCGATGAGCATGCGGCGGCAGAGCTCGCTTGGCCACTCCCCAAGCCACTACCAAAACATCCAACGGAGATTTACTCGTAACACTCATTAAGAGCTGCTACGTTAGAAAGTCCGCTAGCGGATCAAACTATTTCTGTCGTTTTCTACAGAGCTGGACGGGGGTCTTTTTGTGAATTCAAGGGTGTCACTGCAGCCCCCAAGACCAAGGCAGACTTAACTCATTCGTCTTCAAAGTTCCTCGTACAAAACAATGACCCCCGTCCCAATACTGTTCGGCACAAGATTTGACCAGTTGGATTTGTTTTACCAGATGCGGTCTCGGGTGTCTTCGCTTGGACTAGCGTACTCGGATTTCGGTCTGTTTTCGGGAGAAGCGCACCTCGTTGGCACGTTTTGCCTGCAGTGGGCGCAGCGGTGCCTACTACGGCTTGGGCGGAAGCGCTTTGACATGCGACTCAAGCTCTTCCAGACTAGCCCAGCCGGTGAGATAGAAGCAGACCATTTCGTACGTGCGTTTAGTCGGCTGACGACCGGTGTAAATCAAGATCAACAGGCACGCGATGATCGCCACGTACATTTGAATTTCCACACCTTCCGGCTTGGTGCTCAGCAGGTGACGGCACCCCAGCAGTTGTTTGATCATGCGGAAGAAGAGTTCGATCACCCAGCGTTAGCGATACGCCTCGGCAGCCAGGCTAATGCGGCGACGCGGACGGCCGTTTGAAACACACTGCCGTCCACCGCGGTAAGCTGGTGTGGGATGGCATCCAACTGGGAAGGACTCGCCTCCGGCACCTGAGCTGCGAGCGTGTCGGCGATCTGCTTAAGCGGCTCTGGATCAAAGATGGAAACCGACTCGCTCAGCGAGACAAGCGAAGCACGTCCGACGCCGAGCTTCTTTTGAATCTGCTTAATGTTACTGGACTGCTGCAGCCCTCGAAGCGACGTGAGGATCGGACTGAACATCCACAGCAGGACCAGCACGCAGTACTCGTCCATGTGTAGATCACGATTCCCGGCCCGATCGCGATCGGTGCCAATCTCATGCAGCGAAGCGAGCAGGGGACGAATCGCCTTGAAGTACTTCATCCCCTGAAGATCCCGCGCTTTGATCTTCGAGCCACCATCGTTCGACTTCCGCCTGGCCACGATAACCCTCGCCGCATGACAAACTGGCAGTTAAACTACAGGTTTGTCATGGTGCGCAAATCTTGTGCCGAACAGTATTGCCCCCGTCCCTTTTTCTTCACAGAAGTTAGCGTGAGAACATGCAAGAAGAAGAGTTCGACATCCTGTGGGCCAATTTGGTCGAGCGATCTTTCCAGCCAGACTCAATACCGTTGTCGGAGTGCGAGCGGAACTTCTACGCGGTGAACCTGCTAAGAGGCTCGGTCCCGAGAAGCGGCTTCGTCGGCTTTTTCGAGAACTTTTCTGGTCAGGAAATCCTCGACGCTCACGCAGGCCTGAAAGCACTTGGGCTGGAGACGGTTCTTGCCCTGCTGGAGAAAGCCGAAGCAACAGCCCTGAGGGACAAGCCGCTACTGCCAAGTGCGTCCCCCATGGAGCTCATTCCCAGTTCACTGAGTGAGGATGAGTACGAGCAGGAGATGGACCGACTGGACGAAGCATTGGGGCCTGTCACTCAGGAATTCTATGCCCAGGATGGAAGCATCTGGGATGCTTTGTGCAGGTATGCCGATGAGAACGACCTGAAGCCCAGAAGCTAGGTGAGTGTATCAAGCGGCTAAGTGGCACTGGTGATGATTGCCTGATTTCACGCCCAAGCAAACTTGTGCGAGGCACCCGGGGTTCTTTTTAACGGGTTGCTTAAGCTACGCCTTCTTGACGAATTCAGGCTTTAGCGCCATCGCGCCGATGCCGTCGATGTCGTGGTCTCCGCCGACGATGCGGATGTTCTTCACCTTGGTGCCCCCTTTGAACTTCAGGTCTTTGATGACCACGACCGTGTCGCCGTCTTCCAGCACGTTGCCGTTGGCATCGCGAGTGACGTCGTCATCAGCGGCCGCGGCCTGGTCGGTGGGGGACCATTCGTGACCGCATGTTGGGCAGACAAGCAGGGGGCCGTCTTCGTAGGTGAGTTCGCCTTGGCACTGGGGGCAGTTGGGGAACTGGCTCATGGGTTGTTTCCCGGATGAATTGAGAGTATCTCACGATTGTCATGAATGAGCGCCGCATGAAAAGAGGTGGCCCCCAAAAGAACCTGGTCGCGTCAGACTCACGCAATCAATCTCGGGACAATGCGTCTCCCCAAATGTTGATCGTGGTGGAGAAGCTACCGGGGGCGGATGCGACGATTTCGATGGCAATTGGGATGAAACTCTTGCCTTGGTACTGTGGCGAGGGTTGGTACTGGGTAACGGTGCCTGATTCGATCAGCGCACCGATCGTGTCAACATCGATCTGATTTTTAATGCCTGCTACGCCAACGGGCACGTACAGCGTATTGAGCGGGTTATCTTCGCCACCAAATTCAAGCGGCATCAGAAAGAGCTTCTCAAGCTTCCCCTCCCGATATAACTCCTCGGCCTTGGCCAGCGAGTCGATATCGGTAAAGTCCGGCCCACTGGTCGGTCGCGTCTTCTTTTTGAACCAGCCAAACATACGCGGCGTTTCCTATCGAAATAGAACGGGGCGTTACCCACCGTGTCGGCACCGTCCCTTAAACATTCGAACGGCGTTTGCCACGCAATATTGATAAAGAATTCTCGCCGGGCAAGCAATGGATTTTGATGCAGATGGTGACTGAACCTTTAACTTTCGTCGCCAACTCCATCCATTCTTTCATTCGAGCTTGAAACGCCACAACAGGACAGCGCCAACGAAGTTGATACCTTCAAGTTGGCGCTGCTCACTGATGTCGCGTCGGTTAACTGCGTTCGCTATTGGCATCGCAGTAGACACAATTGCCGGTGCAAACCGTATCAGCGTTTAGCTTTCGAATGTCGCCCTGGTAGAGGCGGAGCATATCCATTCGTGACGGTCGCGACTCTTGGCTGAGCATGCGACGTGCCATGATTTGTTTGTCACTCGGTGCTGAAGTCGATTTGCTGGTAATTTTCTGCATTTTCATTCCTTTCGCGTTTTGCGATTGATTCGATAAGTGTCAATGAAATTTCCGATCTACGTTTTTGCTCATGATCATCCTGGTCACTCCGTATCCCTGAATATGGAAAGTGATGAAGGTAGTAACCCAAAACATGGTCGCAGTCCTCCATGTATTTTTGCGTATCAAGAATATGGTGATGCCAAAAGTGATCGATCTCCATTGTCGGTGCAAGGCGATTGTCAGGATGGTCAAGGATCGCCTGCAAAAAGCAGCGATAATAAAACTCAGCCCGATCAACCTTGTCGAGCGACCACCCCTCGTCGTAGGCAACCTTGAATGCAATACACTCAAGGTTTAGATCCTTAACTCTCTGTGACAAAGTCATGGCTGGTCCTGAAATTTGCGGGGATTAAGCTGATTAAGTATCGCGTTCTATTCAGATCTTCTCGAACAACAATTCGATTGAAGATATCGGCATGAACTCTCGAAACCTGGCCGCTCGCAGACTTCCTCTGGAAGCGGACTGATTTGAACATTTCACACGCCCGATTGCGCGGAAACCTGTGTTCCAGGTTTAGGAACCAGCGCCACCACCGAGGCCAGCTGCGGCGCCCGTTTTGGTCGCCACGGCGATAGCAACTGGGACGTTGCCTCCGGTCGCGATGAGCGTCAAGGCGCCAGTCACCACAGCCGCCCCCAGGGCAAACGCCACCCCGGTTTCAAACTTTTCCTCGAATGTTGGTTTGTGAGGACGATTGGAATCGCTGCTCATGTTCAATACTCCTGAACGAGAGATAAAAGAAGAAACGGACTAAAGACGGACCGACAGCTTTCTAATCAAGCCTGGATGCGACCTAGGGTTGTAAGAAAAGCTTGCGTACGTGCCGGAGAGATGTTCTTCCCAGGCAACTCTCATTATGCAGGCGGTGTGCCAATTCAGATTAATTGGATAGATCCATATCATTCCAACCTGACTCGCTGTGAGTGACGCGTTAATACGTATCTCGCAGTTCCAGATAGGTAACTGGCGATTGCGTCCTGTGAACTTCTGACCGTCGCTCGTTCCCTGACTCGTGTAGAAGATGAACTTTCTGGCTGCTCACATTCTTGCTGAGTGGATCAAAGCCCCTGAAAGGGGAGAGCGGTATTGAGAGTTGCAGGCGGACTTTGCCCTGCGGTAGCAAAAGTCCGTAACTCTAGATGCCGAAATCGTATCTCGATGGCCAGGAATCATAGTGCTGAAAGAATAATCTCACTGTTCTTGGTGTTGCCAAGGTACACAGTATGAAACAGCTGGAAGACGTAAGTAAATGGATCAAGGAACTGGCAGCCAACAGGAGTCATACTACGAACGTACTGAAGGGCATACCATCGACTAAATTTCCGTCCACAGCGTGAGATTCGAGTGGCAACTGACACCGCTAAGTTAACCCCAGCTTTTCTTTCATTGCTTTGCGCTTTTCCACAACTTTGCGGGCTTCGCGACTGCCGCCTAAGGCGATTTCATGGGCTTCGGAGAGAATTGGCTGCGAAAGAGTCCATTCTAAGAGATTGTCGTTTGATTCGAGCAGCTTCCGAATTACGCGAGCCGCTTCGTTTGTCGTAAGCTTTTCCTTACCTTGCATGAATTTGACCCCTCTCGTGAGGCTGACTTTCTGCCTCTCGTGACCCTTACTAATTTTAAGGGCCACTTGAGCATAATTGGCGATTAATCGGCCGGCCGCTTCTTCCAGCGCATCCAAGCGGTTCATCAGGCTATCAATATCAAGTTTATCGAAGCGATAGTCGCGCATCGTGGTAAGGAGTTCGTCAAATGGCATTTGGCTTGCCGGCTTAAGAGAAAGCGTTCTGGGCGACGGATCGGACTCATCCTCGTTAACAAGTTCGCCCTTTTCATACGGCATTTCACCGACGGCGATAGATGTCCGCTCGTGATTGGAAAGACCAATTTCCTGCTGGGCTTTTTCGATGTGCAGGGGATGAATGACTTCAACGTCGCTCAAATTCACTACCTTACTCAGCACCTGTTCCAAGTCGCGAACGTTCCCATTCCAGGCCTGATCTTGCAGGTACTCCATGGCCTCTTTCGAAAACTCTCGTTGGAGATCTCCTCCCCGCTCAGCTCTTTGAACGAATCGGCGAGCCAGCAGTGGGATATCCTCCCTACGCTCTCTCAACGGTGGCAGCTTGATCGTACCGCCGAACCGCAACCGGTCGAGCAAGTCAGCGGGGAACTCCCCAGCCTCGGCCTTCTCTTCAATGTTAGCATTGGTTGCCGATATTACGCGAACATTGGCCTTCAATTGTTCTTCTGAATCACCATGGCGAAAGTAGGTACCTTCGGCCAAAAATCGCATGAGCTTCGGATGTACCGAAGGCTTTAAAGCGTACACCTCGTCTAAAAACAGATCTCCTAGATCTGCCTTAGAAACGGCACCGGCACTGGCGCCAACTTCAGTAAATGCGCCCTTTTTCACACCAAAGATTTCACTATCGAAAGTGTTGTCGTCGTATTTTGCCGCATTAACGGGAATGAATTCATACTTGCTCCGAGTAGGATGCTGTTCATGAATGTATTTAGCAAACAATTCCTTTCCGACGCCTCTTTCTCCGCGAAGCAATACATGACACTTGTGATCCCCATCGACTGAATTTCGGGCTGCCTTCAATGCCTTCAGCAAGGGAAGACTTCGGCCTAATATCAATCCGCTGGGATCCTCCATAAGAGCGTATTTTTTCAAATACCGAGACAACTCCTCAGGCGTCCCGTTAGCACGCGAGATAAAGGCCGCCGCTCGTTTCGAGAATTGATGCTTGACCCGCTCTCGATCCTGACTCGACAGAATTACCACCGGTAGGTCTGGAAATTCCTTGCTGATGGCCGTGAGCAGTTTCAGGCCAAACAATTCCGAGACCTTGTTATCCTCAGCCGAAGGCTCGGGCATCCCCGAGGGAGTCCTTCCACCACTTCCATCAGAGTCCGTTACGACTCCTTGATAAAAACAGAGATCAAGTAAAACCATCCCATAACGTGGAGACTTTCCTTCGGAGTGGCAATTGTGTCGGATATGCTCCAAAGTTCCTTTCAGGTCGTTCTCCACGACATCGTTGACGGATGCACAAGCAGGCTTTTGCCCGCGCAGAAAGACGGCTTCGGCGATCGGTTCGCGAATTTTTAGAGGAGGCTGAATAGCACTAGGTTCAGATACGTCGCGAAGCAATAGCTTACCACACAAGTCCGCGCGGTCTTGGTTGGAACGACCAGCCAGAATGCGTCCAAACTGGTCATCGATAACGAGAATACGTGGCAATGTTCGATTCATTTTCATACTGACAATTGGCTATGAGGAAAGAGTCCTAAAGCGTCCGACAGGGCGATGCATCGGTCGGAAAGGTTTTGAAACTCTTCACGCCGCAATATCGCTGATCTTGCAAATGTACATCCTGCGGCCCGCGCATCTATCACTTGTTGGTAAGCAACGTTAACGGCTGTCCAGGCTGCTAGTGCCTGGCTAACCAGGCTGGAAACATTCCAGCGGATTTTCCACATTTGATGCGCAAATTCCGTCAGCCAAATTCCTGCCTGGCTCTCGATCGAAGATCCGGAACAGGGGAAGTACCTGCACGGCGTCAGGCTCTGCTCAAACGAATTGATCAGCTTTTGAAACTGGGGGCCCTGTATTTCCCATTGTCCGAGAATTGCATTCAAAAAATAATCCAAATACTTCTGGCTGCTCTCATTTCCATCGACCACATTTAGAAATCGACCTAACGCAACTATATACTGATTCTTAAGCCAGTCGTGATTGAGCTGATCGCGATTAACCATCCAGGTGACGCCAGAGTCCTCTATCATTCGTCACTCTCCAGTCGAAGACCGATTGCGTCATAGGCATCGACCACTTGCGAGACCAAAGGAGGACCGTCGATCACTTTGTCTAACAGTTGCTCCACCTTCGCCCAAGCATCCGGCTCGACATCACCCCATTCTGCAGATAGCCGCTGTTTCAGTAATGTCATGCGCACTTCCGGGGAAGGATTGGCGGGAATCTCGAAGAAGCCCAGCCAGTAGTCGGGATGAGGAATTTCATCGAGCGAGGGAAGCATTGCATCCTCTGCTTCAGGTCTTAACGCCAACGTATTTTGGCCAGTGGTACTGACATGCTCCTCCACCCATTGCATCTTTAGAAGCACCTCTGAAATACCAGCTTCGTACCAAGCGAACGGTGTCTCCAACGTCTTCGCGGCCGAAGCGAGATAGCCCTGGCATAAGTAGCTCAGAATGCACAGGTACTGCAACGGCAACGCTGGAGGGGACAGAATTGAAGGCAATGTCGAGGAATTGCCGGCGGCTTTTTGCTCATGATACTCCAGAAGTGCGTCGCGCCATTGCACGGCAAAACGGTTACCATTGGCTCCCAAGTCGCGGTACAGATAAAGTTCACTTGCGGGCACTCGAGAATCGCCACGCTCTCCTTTACCAGAATAACACACCAAAGTCTTACATTGGATGTGCTCTTGAAAGCCATAGTCTCCGCCATGTAGCAACAACAGGTCACACGACATGTCGTCGGGAAGTGGTTTTCGACTACGCCAACCTCGCCCATCATCTTCAGTTTTGACAAAAAAATGGATTCCGTCGAATCCGCGACAAGCAACTCCGCATTTGATGAAGAAGATATTCATGATCGCCTCGCGGCGACCGGGAGTGGAGTCGATGACTAGCACGTCGATCATGGCAGAAACTGCACTCCATCACTTTCGAGTTAGGTTCCAGTTTAGGTGAACTTCACCAATGCCGACTTTTTCACCCGGAAATATAAAATTACAATCAAACCCCACCGGGTTGATATAACCATTGCCTGACTCCTCACCCCTAAACTTCGTAGCTGCCGTGGCGTTCAGTGCTGCGACGATTAAGCAGCTGGTCGTTCCGTCGCGAGGAGGTTTTTCTTGGACAGATTTCCGTCCTTTCTTACCTTTCGTTGTCTTGTGCTCCGCGTACCAGCGATACACATCCTCATGTTTCTTAATGACCCTCTCATTTAAATTCCGACAATGCTCCACCGGCAACTCAAAAATTGCAGTCAGGCCCATACTCTGGCAAAGGTGAATTTTCCGCAGCTGCCGTTTTTGCGGTTCCCCCGAATCGTACCTCGGCAGGGTAAGTCTGGTCATCAATTCAGTATGTGCGTTGATCTCCCAATCAGGAATTGAGTTTCTGCTGTCGCCGGGAAGCAGATGGGAGTTTCGGACGACATGTCTCCAATAGCCACCAGGCTTGCTTGATTCGCTATCGTATCGTGGAATCGCTTCCTTAAGCCCCTCAAAAAAAGGGCATTCCCTTGGGACATAATCCGATAACCTCAGACGATAGGCTCCCCATAATAAAAAGAAGAGATTTCCGATACTTACATTTTTTCGATCACAATTCAGTCCACCCTTGATTGCTTCGTTGACAAAATGACTTTCAGGCCATTTGTCAAATCCCAACTCGTCGGCAAAATCCGATGGTTTCAGATTCAGGAACTCGCAAAGCCCAATCACCGACGACGGTGGCGATTCCTTGGCTTGTCCATCCCAATCGTGATTGTCCTGTTCGGTTCGCTTGGCGTTGAACGTTAAGTACGATTGAAGGTGAAGCTTAAATTCAGTTGAGACCCGCTTTAAAGCTTCCTCAAACGAAACAAGATAACGTCGCAGAAGCGACTGGATCTGATCCTTCATCGGAGAGTGATCCAGACGATCCAGGCATATGGCTGTGAACGGATAAACCAATTCATCAAACACCGCTAACTCTTTGCCCTCCGAGTTATCCAGGATTCCTTTCGCAAGAAGATGGACCTTCGCTCCCGGGACTGCGCCGAGAAACACTACCTGGGAGGACTCGTCCGGACCAGAGTTTCCCTCTTCCAGGGGAACAAAATCATCCCCCGCATCCACCTGCACCAGCCACCCCATCGCCACCACGAAGTTGTCCGTATCCCTCTTGAGAGCGTCGACGCAATTTCGCCAGTGACAAAAAAGGGCAGGCACGTCTCCGTCTGCGACTTCCAAGTCAAGCGACTCAGGATCAAACGATCGCTGGAATTCTGAAGCGTAAAGGGAGCGTTCGCAATTGATTCGCCAGTAGAGATGCCAGGACGTATTATTCCACTCAAACTTCCCACTGTAATAACAGTAATCGATCGTCCTCTCGCTAGTTGCTTTGACAAGCGGAGAGAAGTGGCCATGACTTGGATGCTCGCGGAGGTCCTCACGCCAAAACCTTCCGCTACCGGGTGTGCCTTGGCTGATTTCCTCTTTTCGCTTCCCAGGCATTTCCGGTACCCAAGGATACTGCTGTGCAAGGTCCCTTATGCGACGCGAAAACGAGCAATGCCATCCCAGCAAATTGAGCGCTTCGACCTTGGAGCGATTCGCATCCGTACTCACAGAATATCGGAATGCTAGAAATGGCCAAAACGGGGCATCTTGTTCCAAATCTGAAAAGGTGTCCGTCAGTTGCTTAAGGACCTTATCGGGAGTGTCACACTTGTCGGCACCTCCTGAAAACGGCTCCGCAGAGTTATACCAACTGCGGGAGACGAACTGTATTTCCATTTTCAACTGGTCAATCTCGGCACTGTCCGAAATCGTGCAATCCTCCTCCTTGCCAAACTTTACCAGCAAGATGTTCGGGCTAATCGGAATGATTACCTGCACTCGACTTTCGATATCGGTTTCATCCTGGGGATACAGGATCAACCGATCGATTCGCCAATATGTTAGCAACTCGATCATCGTGCTGGGGTTGCGACGTATAAAGACGTCGTTCTTGCTATTCTCGCTCGTAAATTGATCTCTTCGAAAGATCATTGGCATGTGGTAATAGGCCATATCGCCCCCATATCCGGAGGCCGAAGTCCACATAATGGGAAAGTAAACGTCGTCTTCCCAGTGCCTCAAGAAGAGGGCGCAACCGCCATCAGGAGGCGGCGCATGTTTTTTCAAGACCCTTGTCAGGTACTCTTTATATTCGTCCGGACGGATTGGCTCCAACATCCATCAGTTCCGTGGAAGTAGACTTAAGAACACTGCATTCTGAATGGGTCACATACCTGAGTATACGACACCCAAAACAATATTTATACCATGTGCCAACTTGTCTATTTGTAGGTTGCCGGCAGTACTATCCCTGTGTGCAACATACTTTTCGAGGAAATAAGGACGGCATTTCGAACTCAGCATTGGTTGGAGCACCCGGTCCCAGATCGTTTTGATTGCCCCTCGACTCACCACGGGTCTTGAACAGCCTGATGAGCAAGTAATTGGCTCGCCATGAAAGGGACGGCCCGACTGGGATAAGTTGCTATGGATAGGTGGGTAGGTCCATCTCGCTTGAAACCTTTGACACGTGACGACACCCCAAAGTGCGTCACGTCAAGTTGCGTCTTCTATACGGCCGTGGAGGCCTGTTATGGCATGTACTACTTAATCACGTGTGATATGACATCTCCGAAGGCCGAGATCCAAACTCATAGGCTACGAACCCTTCCTTTTCAACATCTTCTGGATGATATCCAATCCCGCCAAAGCCAGCCACAATACACACTCTCAAGGCATGTCCCTTTATCTCGGATGCAATTTCAACGGCCACCGCAGCGGCATCCTTAACGGCATCAATGCACTCCGCTGGAATTATGGCAATGATCTCTGAAAAGTCAGAGTCCAACAGGTTCATTATGAATTCCACCATTTCACCTGAGCATCCACACGCACCAGATTCCGTCAAGGCACATCTACTGCCATTTTGGCGGCGGTAATGCACATTCAACACAGAGTCATCATCGGAATCGGATCGACTGTACTCAAGACGATCACTATTGCGGATCATCCTTAATGTATTTCGCTTGAACCTATTTCGAAGCTGTGTCTCCGAGAAAAATGGGCATGACTCCGGCAATATACCTGACTGACGTCGCTTGATCGGGACATTCTGTAGTATTGCATCGGAGGCATCCATTTCAGCTTTTTCCAATTCTTTTCGGTATGAATCAGGAATCTGTAACGTCAGATGAAAGAATGCTTGTCGAAGATTATATGTTCGTGCTTGAATGCTTTTCTGACGTTCTGGCTGGAACGTTGGCTCGCTGAACTTATGGTCGTTGACTAAAAGCGCTATGCGACAATCGATCGGAGGACGGCGGCGCTGCAGGAGGCATCGCAGCTTTAGTCCAAATCGAAACGAAGCGACGCTAAAGTCTCCAAACATCTTCTTTGCGAAGTTGCGAGACGCAGACGAGGCTTCCGAATCCTGTGGGATGTCCTGCCAAATTGCTGGAATCAACTTATGACCTTCACCGTTATCCGGCGGGTGATACATAAGTAAAAAATGGCCAGCAACAACCGCGACCTTTTTTCCAGAAACCCACTCTTCACAAAAACATGCCAATCCCTTGTCATCTTCGAATACTTTTTCTTGCATTGTGATGTTCGTTTACAGCTAGTGTGCATTAGTGGTTTCGCAGGTTCTGCCATCCCTTGACAGCCTGGTAGGACACTATCACTGCGGATGCTATGCAAAATATTGCTGACATCGTAATGAGAATGATCATGTCAGGTAGACTCCTTAGGTTGTGATTCAGAAAGTGGTGCAAACCACTTATTGCGTGGAGAAGTCGTCACAACGCACTGAACCGACCAAAATACCGCTTGATTGACTGTGACACCAACAAGGAGAGAAGGGATGCCATAAGGAACGTGCAGAATCCACTCCCAAGCCACAGTTGCTAGAGCACCAGCAAAGATTGCTGATGCCCCTGCGTACGGATGAGCGCCTTTCATCAAAACCGCAATAATCAAGGGCAGAACGATCGTTGGCGCCCAAAGGGTGTAACAAACCATTAGCGCTTCGACGATCCCAGGAACGACAAGCGCGAAAGACATTGCTGTGACTCCAATTAGGACAGTTATGACCTTTACCAGCTTGATTCCATCGATGTGGTTTTTCAAGTTACCTGTCAGTTGGCCCAGGACATCGTTCTGAAGCGAAACCGCAGCCGCATTTAGCAGCGAATCCTGGCTGCTCATGATGATGCTAAACATGGCGGCAAACGCGAGGCCCAAGAGGCCGCTCGGTAACACATACATCAGTGTTGCCATAAATACATTTTCAGAGTCAGCGTCCACGACACCTCTTCCCAGTAAACCTATGCTGGCACACACGATGAACCAGGCCACGCTAAATCCTCCCGTGAGCAAAAAGCCAAGCCTGGCTTGCCGAGGATTTGCCGCCGCATAAGCACGGTTTACATAAGGAGGTATAAGCGTTTCACCTAGAAAGAATGCCAGAACAAGCGAAAACAGTTGCAGTCCAGAGGGACCGCTCAGACTGGAGGTCTCTGTAGAAACTCCCTCAAGTAGTTCAGGTAGGCCGAACTCCGTGTGCATCATGAACAAGACCAAAGGAAAGGTCGCTGCCAAGACAATGAACTGAAATACGTCCGAGATAATGTCACTCTTGATTCCGCCGAACGTACTGTAAGCAACTACAACAACCGTACTGCCGATTACACACCACAAGAACGGAAGCCCCGTGGCCGATGCCAGGATATCGCCGGTTGCTTTGGCTATCGCCCCGACGATGCCGGTGCATAGCAGTACGGAAAGAATGCCCGTCACGACTTTACACAAAGCACCATAGCGGTACCCAATTACGTCTCCTACGGAAACTGCTTCGGTAAACTCCCGCAGTCGCGGCGCAACAAACATCCCAATCAGAACAGTCTGGGCGGAAAATGCGAAGAAGATTAATAGCCAGATAAGCCCATCGCCGGCGACTTTGTTTGCCAAGCCCATGGAATATCCAGGACCAATCACTGTCGCTGAAAGCGTTGCAAAAACGATGGTCCCTGGAATCTCCCGAGACCCAACTGCAAAATCGACCATGCTTTTTGCGCGCCGACCAGAAATCACTAGTACTACCAGGGCTAGGAAATAGGTCGCTGTAACTATCGTGTCGAGCATAGTCATGTTGCAAAGCGTTCCAAATTGAATTCTAAATCATGTCGAGCAGAGCCCAAGCTGCCGGAAACTGGCTCGAACGGCGTCGATGCAGTCGAGGATTTCGTGACGCGTTGTATACTGGCTGAGGGAGAATCGAATAGCAGTTCGTGCCATACCACGCTCAACTTTCATTGCCTGCAAAACATGCGAGGGCTTATCGTGAGATGAACTGCAAGCCGATCCCGAAGAAACGCAAATATTGTTGTTAATCAAACGCCCCATCAAGTAATCGCCATCGATAGCCGTGAAGCAAACGTTCGAGATATGGGGAGCACGCGGCATTTCTTCCGCGTTAACGATGACGCCTGGAAGTTCTTTAAGGCGATACTCTAATTCTTTTCGCAGCAGTTCCACTTGCGCCATCTCAACGAAGTTGAACATTTCGAATGCCTTGGCCATGCCCACGATCCCGGGGACATTTTCAGTGCCTGCTCGTCGGTTGAATTCCTGATCACCGCCTCCTAGCAAAGGTGGCAGATCAACCCCTTCACGGATATAGACGCCACCGATCCCCTTGGGACCATGGATCTTGTGCCCTGAAAAGGTCAAAACGTCCACGTTAAGTTCGTTGACTTTGACCGGGATCTTGCCGATCGCCTGGACCGCATCACTATGCAGAATGACTCCTCGACGTCGGCACTCCATCCCCAATTCTGCTACGGGCTGGATGGTGCCAACCTCGTTGTTGACGAGCATCAACGACACGAAGCCTGTATCAGGCCGTAAAGCATCGACAATGGCCTCAACTTCCACCCGCCCATTGCGATTCGGAGCAACCAAGGTCACTTCGCATTCCATTTCCTCCAGGCGACTAACACAAGACAGAATCGAGCTGTGCTCTATCTTGCTAATAATCACGTGTTTACGGGCTGGGTGGAGACTGGCCGCCAAGCCAGCTGTCACCATCACGTTCGCCTCGGTGCCCCCACTGGTGAAAACGATTTCGCCAACGTTACATTGAAGTTCGGTGGCAATCGTCTGCCGCGCCTTATCTACCAGTGCACGGGCTTCCCTACCAGATCGGTGTCGACTGGAAGCATTGGCGTATTGAAAGTACGACACCTCTGAACAAGTATCCACTACTTCTCTTGATGGCTGCGTTGTCGCTGCGTTGTCCAAATAAATTCCCATTCCGACCCTCCGCGATCTTGGATGTGTCCATCAAAGCACCCGGCGTGCCATTGGCCAAATGGGCTATAAGATCGCCGGAATACAGGGCAGGCGGTTACAAATTCGTAACTCAGGAATGCAACCGCGTAACCAAATAGTCTCTACTGACTCAGATTTCCGCCGTTCGTCATTTCGGCATTCGACCGAGGCAGCTTACTAATCACGTCAAAGCAGCGACTTATCGAACACGTTGGTTGACTTCCAACGACATGAACAGACCTGGTAAACGAAGATGAATTCGGGTCTTAGATCGCCGAAAGCCGCAGGGACTCTCCTTGACGCACCAAGTCTTCCAGCATGCTAGTTACGGTGCTTATGAATTCCCTTTCCGCTTCGGTAAGATCTGACGCGTCGCCGGCAGGCTGCGACGAAACAAACTTGGCCTTGTCGAAGAGGCGATCCGCTTCAACTTCTTTCCGCTCCTCCATAGAAAGCCCCGAAAACACCGACATTGCAAGAATCGGTCGGGCTGGCCCAAAAGCCTCTCGGAATTTTCTTATCACCGAGTTTCCACTCCCTTTGGAAGCTGGAATGTGATCATCGCCCTGTAGGTTTAGATCACATATAAGCAAATCGATGACTTGCTTTTGCTCGAAAGCGTTTTCGATAATCTGTCGAGCTTTCTCTTCACTTTGGGCAACGATGGGTTCATAAGACTCTAGTTGACCGAGCAGCAGGTTACGAATCATTCCAATTTGTCGTTCTTCATCTTCGACAATCATGATTCGCGGAGGACGCGTGAATGCGTCCCGCAGATTACGGCAACGCTGCTTGGCGATCTCTTTGACCTTTTCGTTGCAAACTTGTGCCAATCGGCGTCCGAGCACATCGATGATCGGAGTCGTCTCTCCATTGATACGGGTGGTGGCCCCAAGCAAATGGGGATGCATGATAACCGATCGAAACATTCGCAAGCTCTCTGTTTCGGTTTCACGATCTTCTACTTTGATCGCCGCGGCATCGAAAAGTGGAGGAAGTACCTTTTGGTATTTCCTGAGAGGAAGTCCGGTGGAGACGAAGAAGAACGAAAAGTCTGAAATGGGACGTGTCCGATCTTTGTCCGCGGAAAACTCCTCGAGGATCAGGTCGGTCAGAATGTTCTGTTCTTTGAGCGTGGAAACCTCGCGATGAGTAAGGATGAAATTCAGGATGTTCAGCGCTGGTCGAACGGGGAAGTGAATCGATACGTTCGAGTTCTCAGCTTGGATGATTTCCGGCAATTCACGATGTAACTGACGTGCTGCTAACATCGAGCGGCCAATCATCGCTCCGTGTCCGTATTGGTCCAATTCCAGGACTTCGTGCGCCAAATGGATACCCGCTGCGACATGCCCTGGGCGCGATCCTTCCAGTGTATAACGTCCCGGAAAAGCCTCGACGTCTTCGCTGTCGAATAGATAGGGGGCCTCACACGAAACGGCGCTTTTGGATCTGCTATCGTGGAAAACAATCGCCCCAGCAGGATAAGGCTGCAGTCCCATTTTGTGTGGATCAACGGTGATCGAATCGCATTTTCCCATGCCATTCAACCTTCGAATGGTTTCACCCCAATTCGCGATATATGGGTCGTCACCCATGTCCTTACCAGCCAGACGGGTGAAGTAAGTGATCGGAGTAGAAGCCTCTTCTTCACCTTCACTCTTGCGAAGCATTGCCGCGGCATAACCGCCATAGGCTGCGTCGGCATGAATCCACGTTTCTAACCCACGGGAGCGAAACTGTTCGCACACCCTGAGAATTTCCGGCAGGCTATCAACAGCACCCTCTTCTGTGGTTCCCATGATCGGAATAATTGCCAACGGTATCGGGCGATGCCCTTCGCGTTTATCGGTGGCAAATTGATTCATGGTCTTTTCAAGTTCGCTAATGTCGATCGAGAAATCGTGCTCAATCGGGACGGAGACAACAGACATTCGGCCTAGCCCTAAGAGGTCTGCGATTTTCTCAATGCTGTAGTGCTTAGTGGATGCCACAATCAGCTTCCACGGAAAGCGGCTTATGGGCTTAAGGCCGTAGCTCGCTAATGCCTCGTCGACATATGACGTCCCAACTTCGACCGGCGACATCGATCGCAGTAAAGTATCCGCGATCTCAAATGCATAGGACCGCAGGTCTTTGGGGGTAGGAAACGCGGCCCCCTCAGGGCTCTCGAAGAACGACAACGATATTCCGGCAATCTGATCACGCATCGCGAGGATCTCCGATCGGGGAATATTCAACAACTCAAACGTTGTCAGGTCGACGATTCTCTTACGTGCTCCAGCGTACTCGACAGAAAGCTCCACCAAGATATCCACTAGCCCGACAGGGAGTTTTTGTGGAGCCTTTTGGAATTCCTTCAATTTCAGAAACAGGCTCACTGGGGCCAGGCGAACGTTTCTCGCTACCCAAATTGCCTGAATATTTGCCGCAGTGCCGCCCGAACAGATGTTCCCCCAGGGCTTGATTCCATTATGCTCACTGTAGCCAAGCATCGTTCCAATTCGGCCGATTGCTCGAGCCTCCAGGCGTGCCGTTACGGGCGATGCCTCTGCCACCACATTGTTTTGGGAGTAAAACAGCGCGGCTAACTGCCCCAGCACTCCTGCGACTTGCAAGTCCGTATGCATATGCCCCAGGTAACGGAAGTGAAAAGTTGGACTACAGCGTTTTAATTCGGCAATCAACCGATTTAGTCCATCACGCAGCTTCGCTTGGGTAGAAACGAATTCCACCCCAATTTTGTCAGATTCACGAACCCATTCGCGATCGTCCGGGTGAAAGTTCCGTCGCCAGAAGCAATGGTCACGAAAGCATTCGACGTACAGGTTCTCGAATAATTGCGAGTTCTCTGCCTTTGGCCCAAGAAAAAGCGGCTTCATCCAGTTGTCATTATATTGATCCATATCGTGCTCACATTGCTTTGTTGTTGGGGGGATGAGTGCGATGAATCACACATCGACTTGCCTGATTGGATTTCCATCGCCGGGCCAGTAGGTTCAACCAATCGGACAGGCGATCGATGTCGAGGGGCTTTCGCATATAGTCCAGAGCTCCCATGCGAAAGCAGTAGGTCACCAAATCATCGGATCTTCCAAGACCCGTAATCATCAAGATGTGCACCGAAGGTGTAGATTTTCGAATCAGGCTCAATAGCTGGGCCCCAGATTGATCTGAATGGTCGTCATCGCGCAGCAACCCGACGTCAACCAACGCCAGTGAGAATTCCTTATTGCGAATCTCTTTTGCCGCCTCTGAACTTGTTTGACAATTAGTCCAATCCCATCCTGTAAATACCTCAGGGATTAAGTCGAACGCCGACGGATCGTTGTCAACGAAAAGAGCCTGAGGCTTGGTCGAGTTGGCTTTCGAATCGTATGTGTGTGCCAGATCAATTCGAATCCCCTCCAGCGGTCCATTCTTGTCGCTTGCGAGGCTGTTGTCGTGAAGCCATTGTGTTACCGCTTCGGGATTAAGATCTGAGCTTCTCTCAAAGTGCCCCGACCAAAAGCTCCGCTTGTCATCGCTAGCCCCCAACTCCAAGACGGCCCACACCATGTCAACCGATCCGAAATACTCGACTACTTCCAACTGGGATTCATGATCAACCTGAGAATTTACTTCCGTCAGTGCCCGTTGATTGGTTAGGCAAAGATTTGTCTCGCCGCGGGCCACCGTCCAGGCGGCAACGGAATTGGAACTGACTTCAACCACCTCATACGCAAAATGAAGGCGGTTCAACAGCGGGGCCGGCGAAGGGTGTGAGGCAATACGATACGGCTGATCGGATGATATCGGGGAAATGGACCTCTTTCCTGCCAACAGGAAAGCCGGCGTCTTGCTGTAAAGCATTTCGACGACATGCAATTGCCCTAGGTTCATAAACATGATGTCGTGAAATTTCGTGTACGCAGCCGGAACAATGATTCGCTGTGCCTCCCCATCAATTACCTTGGCAGCTGCCGCTTCGAACGATGCACAGAGCACGAGGTGAGCGGCCGGATCGAGTCCCAATTCGTGCAGATATCCAATCGCAACCTCTTCGCTACATGTCCCAGCTGGTCCTAATGTCGCCACCAACATAATCATTCCCTTTGACATTTAGACGTAGTTGTCATTTAGCTTATATCTGTCTAGCTCTTTCAACTTCTCAGGCTCGAAAACCGACAACGCTCGATTGATTTCGTGTAGATGTCCCCCTATTTCCGTTGCGGCATTGGCGATGGATGTTTGTGATGGCATTCCCTTGAGCAGCTCGATTTTAGATTCGATGGATGCCCAGTGATCCGCCCAAGTAGAAAGTGGTGATCGAAACACCCAGAGCGGCCACGCCTGTACGAGCAGTGTTTCCGTCGCGAGCGTCGTCAATTCGCTCCATGCCGCACGGAGGTCGTTCACTTTGCCAATCTCGGCGCGACCATCCCGGGCCAGTCTAGCAAGAGATCCTATCATATTGAACTTATTTCCTTGCTCATGCATCCAGAATTGCACTCTCTTTGCCATACATATCTTGCGAGCATATGGCATGTCACAGCCATGATTTGCAGGACAGGAACCGACCGATAAAACAGCCTGCATAAACTCTCGGATTTGTTGACCAGTCTTCAGTGTGCCATTGCAAAAATCAGTGTGCGGATAATACCCATCTAGCTTCGTTGCAATGATTGCTGCGATATAAGAACTGTTGGTGCGGTTCTTGATCGAATCTAGCAGGTCGGCTCCCGCCGCAAGGGAGATGCGACATGGGATTTGACGGTCAAGCTGAGAGTGCCATGTTGTCAGCAGGAAAAGGGCTTGCTGGTGCGAGGACAGATAGACACCCTTGTCATGTGTCAGGTCAAAGATGCAGGCTACGTTATCGGCAAGGTAGTGAGCGATCAGCTCGCTATTTTCGCTGCGACGGACATGGCCGGCCAGCATCCGCAAGGCAGATTGAATCGGGCTTGTAGTGGTATCAATCATTTCCGTTTCCCGACGAGCAATACTATTTTCACGCCAACTACATATTCGATCACTGAAGTAGATCGTACCACAATTATTGATACAAAGAGAATGCGCGAGTTAGATCGCGAACATCCTTATCACTACCAAACACTCCTACTGCAAGCAGTGACAATTCGCTTGGTTCACTACCTTGGATCAAGTTATGATATTCGGCAAAGTTGTTACTGAGCAAACGTCCTTCATCGCAGAAAGCGACAGACTCAACTCCTGGGTGCGCGGTCGACTTTTCCATGAGCGTTTGCAATTGCCCATTCGTCTTTGCTTTGAGGATGGGCATATTCCATCGAATGGACGCATGAGCGTTCCCCCCCTTATCCATAATCGGCGGGCCAAACGCCTCGCACTTCAGTCCTCCCGCAATGATCGCTGCTACGTTCGCGGCCGAACCTCCAGATAGAGACTTATGGAGAATAACTGCCAATCGAAAAACCGGTTGGGAAGTAGTCGGCGAGCCTAGATCTGTGGGAGAAATGTTACTCATGTCGGGGCATTTCCTAAATCTACGGATTAGATTGAATTTGACTTGCTGCTAGGTGCCAGCGGAGCAAATATGCATCCGCTGTCCTATTAAAGGTGGGTAATTGTGATTCTTTGAGAAGGTCTTGAAGCACTAAAGCTGTCTCAACCCTGCGTCAACATCAGGAATCGCGAGAACCAGGCAAGTGGGGCGCCACAATCGCAGTTTGATCGATTGATCAGCGGCATATGCTTGTCAAGCAAGAGATGTGCCATTTGGATGATACTGCCGTTTCATTCGCAAGGATCGCCACCCAAAAAGTGCGATGTTATTAGGGGAATCAGCCGCATGGATATTCGATTACGAGTGTGGATTGCCCGTATTCTTTCATGCAAATACCTGGCATTGCACACAGGTCACATGTCGTTCGGGCACAAATTCGTATCCTGTGAGTTCGAAATTGGAATTCCCCGTTCCAGAATGAAATTTCATGAGTGCGTTATTGCAAAGCGATCGCCCCCGAAACTCACTTGCCGAATTGATAACCGACGCACGCTGAAGCCCCTTATTCGATTCGAATGCCTAGACAACGCACTTTCTCGATTTTACAGGGTAAAGAAAGGCTTCCCTAACTCGAATGCCTTCGGTCCCATCTGGAAAGCCATCCGCTTGCTTCCAGTGCCAAGCCGATCCGTGAGAATGACGTCGCTTCCTAGTCTTTCTGGTGATAACTCGAATACCTCCGCCTCGGCATGTGCGGACAATCGTTGACCTTGTTCTCGCTGCCGACGATACTAGTTCTGCCTATCACACATCCCACCGAACACAGAATCTTATGGAGCCGCTAAGAAAATGCATGGCTTGATCAAACCGACCAGCGATAACTCCAGTCCTAATTTGCGGCATCGAATTGCGACCTTTGTCTTTATCCTTACGCTTGGCGTCGTCTCGTTCCTCCCGGGAAAACAGGCGCAATCCGCGGATAAAGATCGTACCCCCAACATCGTCGTCATCTTCATGGACGATAAGTAGAAGCCTGATGATGAGATTGGCCGAAAACCTCGGCGAAACTGGCGGTTTTTCGGTGAAATTACTGTACGTCCAAACTCGGGTAAATTTCGTCGAATTCAGGTCGAATCGAGTAGATTAACTACACTTTGCTACACCGAATCCCTCCTCATAGACTTCATTTGGATAGGGTGCTGGCTTTTTCGACTTCTCTCTTGCATATTCGTTTCCAGCTCGCCGAGTTAACACTCGAGTCATCAATGTGTCAGATTTCCCATGCTTCTCTCCTCACCAGTAAACGATAGCTGTGATTGACGCGGAGAGATACTGTATCAGGTCGGTTCGTCCGGAGCGCGTCAACGAGTTGCTGCACTTGCTGCGGTCAATGCATTTGGTCGGTATCAGCGACAACCGAGGGAATTATCTGAAAGGAACTTTGGAGTTTCGGATAGACACGAGAACTGAGCCCTAGTTCGGCCGCGGTTTACTTCCGTGCCGGTACACAATAGTTGGTCCGGATGCTACCTGGATCAATCTGATGGCTCGCCAGGAGTTTGCCAATCTCCGTCGTGGTCCAGGATTCCGATGCCTTTGATGACAATGCCGCCGCAAAGGCTCGAAGCCGGCGGTGCAGTTCTTCGAGTTTCCTGGGGGTCATTACAACTGTGTTCGCGGGCGGGTAGGCCGAGTCGCTCAGGTCGTTCGTTGGATGGACCAAGAGAAGCACAACGGGGGCTGCTTTCCCATATTCTTTAATGAACCAGTTCGCGCTATTGGAGAGTTGTTCGGCTTCATCCTGCTGTATTTCGTCGCGATCGAGTAAAACTTCATTCTTGATCTCGGCCAAGAGGTAGTGGTTGTCGGGCATGGCCCACAACCCATCCGGACCTTTTCCAATTTCCAGCTCCGGACGCTCGCTGGTAAATCCGAGTACGGTGCCAAGGTCCTTCCAACTCTCTTCAAATTGAAGATGGTTTACCCCAAAGGCGAGATTGTTGACCAGACCTTCGACGGAGACCGTGATGGCATTGGGGTCGGTGTGGGACTGGACCCAGGTTAGGATGTTCTGGGCTTGCAAGCCTGTCCTGCCGATGATTTTCTGGTAACGGACGCCGGCCACTGGGCGGAACAGCAAACGATTGAACTCGTGCGCCTTGCGCTGCATCTCCTGGGCTCGGTTGGGATCGGCCGCATGGAAATACGTCGCCGCGGTTTGGATGAACCAGCCTTTATCGGAATTGGACGCGAATTTACGTGGTTCCAATTCAGCCTGGATGATTTCGCCAGCTTCGACGCAACTCCCCGCACGGAATCGCAGCGACGCTCGTCGCTCAGCTTCCGCGATCTCCAATTTGAACGAGTCTTGCTCGACCTGCGATAAGCGAACCATCTTTTTAGCGTGATATGCCTTCCACGCCGCGTCGCGGTTGAGGCAAGTACGCATCAGACCCACGAGCTTATCCTTGGGCGTACCATCGTCCGACTTCGTTTGCTTGACGATTTCCTGCCCGATCAAGAACTGCTGCTTGGTTTCAGGCGAGAATAGATTCAGCCGCTCCTTGATGCCCACAAATTGTACCAACTGTGAACCGCAGAGCAGGACTACGCAGTAGTCTTTTCCGGACCGGACGCCACGCCCCAATCCCTGTTCGATGGTTTGTGCCACTCGACCGGTCACGAGCGTCGAGTCGGATCGCACCGAGGCAACATGGCTATCGTAATAGGATTCGCCAGTCGGAACACCGTCGAGAACGAGCACGTGGCAGGCGTTATCGGGGAGATCAATGCCGTCATAGCGATTGGCCAAGACGACGAAATTGCCTTTCGAGGTTCGGAGCCGCTCCACAATCCTGCCAACGTCATCCCCCTGGGCAAGTTCAGCGCCAACGCTGGCCCAGCGATTCGCCAATTTGAATGATGGTACCAAGACTACCACATTGTGTTCTTTGCTGGCGACCCATTTGCAGATGTCGGGGATTTCGGCTTCCAGGCTCGTATCGATCAGGCTGGGTGCGAGAATCATGCGTTCGCCGATGTCGCCGACGATCGGAGGGCGGATAGGACTGGCCGCCGCAGCCTTCGTGATGCCAAATTCCTTTAGCAAGATCGAGTCGTCGATCAGCGTAGCCGAAAGGAAGAAACGACGCTTCGCTTGGGCGAAGCTTGGAACGGATTCAATGGGCACGGTATAGGGGGTGATTTCGAGTCGGTTACCAGAGATGAAGCAGTGGCAAGCGTTCAAGTCTTCCTTGATCAGATCCCAGGAAAAGGTCAGTGCAGGATCATCTCGGAGCTTTGCCAGGACTGCGGCCACGTCCGACTGCCGATCCATCCAGGCCCAATAGGGCACCGGCACCCTGGTCCAGGGGTATCCCTGGTCCAATTCCGCCACTTTACTCGCACATTGGTCGTTCAGGACGGACTTGAACAGACTGAAAATCTTCTTGTAGCCCGCAGAACCCGATTCTAAGGAAACCGTTACGGTTTCCCTCGCAATGGACAGGCAACTATGAGCATCATCCACGAGGATGCCGCCCACGCTTACCGGCGGCCTATTCGAACCGGGGATCCCGAACACTGAACGCCCGTTGAAAAGCTTCTTGAACGTCGTGACGTAGATGGACTCGCTGTTGAGAAACTCGTGTGGCAGTTCGGTCGTGGCCCCATCGGCAACGACTGGAAGCCCAATTTCCGAGCCCGTCTTCAATACCTGCTCCACGAGTTGTTTGTTCGGACAAAGGTAGAGCGAGGGTCCAATCTGCTCATTCAGTAGCGATTGTAACATCAGCAGCCCCACGAGGGTCTTGCCTGAGCCAGTGTTCATCTTGACTACAATGTCGCGGTCATTCCGGCGAGAATGCCACGCCTTCAGCACTTCTCCTTGGACATCGCGGAGATAGTCGAACTTCGTGTCCGACCGAGGAAGCGAGTGGAAGATATCGGCCGGATTTATGGGTTCGGGCAAATCATCCTCGTTGAGCATTTTGCTGAAATCGACCATTCTTGCACCCACTTTTTACGGCGTTGAGAGCGCTGTTGACGCCCTGGAAATTAAAAGGAGAGGATAACTTCGCCGAAGGTTCGGCCAAGTTGGAATCGCAGGTCATTTTGTGCGACTGAGCGTCTAGTGCACCATCGGAACACCCACGTGTGATTGTAAGAGCTCAATTAACTAGGTTGCAAATTTAGCCACTTAAGACTGTCTTGAACATTAAGTCGAACAGGCACAAGCGGAGTGTGTCTCGACGCATGCAGGTGTCGGAATAACTTATTCGAGTGCAAACGGGAAGATCGCAGAAATCCGTCGTCGGAACGATCACAACCTGGCGGGAAACTTTCACGTTTCGTGACTCAAGAGGGAGGATTGTACTTGATCACAATCCAATTTTCTAATTTGTCTCGAAACGGCATCAGTGGGACTGTTGTTTTGTCCGCTTGAACTGCCGCCAATGGAAAACACTGCTATCTCAAAAGACGATGCAGTTGCGCTAGTGGGCGATACAAGCTATGGGAGTTTTGGCGATTGTAAGTAGTTCGCGATTGATACGCGGCGGCACGGCGATGAGCCAACTTGCACCAGCCTCGAGCCCCAACCGCACCAGATAGACTCCTGTTACGTAAGATTCCGGAACTCGCTGTAATAACAAGAGGAGAGAGCTACGAGATACCGGACGGATGGCAGGAATGCATTGATTTCATTACCTTCGTTTTGCCCACGCAGTTCGCAGTTTGGCTAACAGTTTTCCTGGAAAAGGCCTCCTAATGTTTCCGACGCCTGCACGGTCAAGCGTCTCATATCACACTGACGAAAGCAGGGGCCTTACAAATATGGACTACCGTGATAGTCCGGATGCTCGTCGAAGACTGAGTTGAGGGCCTCGACTGACGTAACCTTTCGCGCTGAAGGCCCGCCAACTGGGCGTTTTAACGCTACGCGATATGTGACACCTCGACGCAAAAGGAGAAATGCAACACCTGCATTCTGACGTCGGATCTCAAGGCCCTGCCACACCTATTCCAGATCGTCGAATTCGCCTATGAATCGTGCCCAAACAAAATCCAACTGGTGGATGGCATGTTACCGGCGAAGCTCAATACGCAGTACGGGCCGCAAAACGAGTACATTCCGACGAACTCAACAGCGCGATCTACAGCTCGAATCAGGTTCTGCTCTACTACTGTGCATCGTCTCCATGTCTCGAACGGTCGTTGCATAGAAATGCTGGGCATACGCTGGCAATGGCATTCGTATTAACACCGCACGAACTGCCCTCACCTAGAAGACAAATCGCAGGGATAAGGTCCTAAGCTTGAACGGCCCCGGCTAATTGGTAGCCCCGAAGAGCCTTTGCAGTAGATTCAGGGGAATCCTGGCCAAATCGGCGATAAAAATTGCTAACACTGGCAAAAGCCGGCAATAATCCAAGGACAACACGTCGGGCATCCTATAGATTTTCAACTCCTGCCTCCTTCGATAAATTCCCTACTTGCGGTTTCATTTTGTAGTAGCTGAGCATGGTATTGATTTAACATTACGATTTCCCAGCTAACCCGTTGTAAAGATGCGGTACAGCGTTTTGATCGATATAGCCGAATCGCGATCTTTGACGTCAGGCAACTTCTCTATTCTATCAAAACTCATTTAGAAGGAAGGCGATGATCCTAAATGTTGATCTTGTCGAGAAATTTCAACGAGCTGTTGCAAAATCAAAGAGCATTGAGGACCATATCGCGAAACTGACCTCAGCTACATTACCGGGATTGGTTGAATATGGCTGTCTTAGATTTCAATACCCTGATTTACCTGCAGTCCCAAGGCCGATTTACTCGTCTAAACTTGGTTTAGCTCTTGCGAAAATTCGCTCCCCTTTGGGTTTGCGGGCCCACGGAGATCAAGAGCCCTCGCCGTCTACCATAACGGCTCAGGATTTCGAGTTCATAGCTTTGAACAGCAATGATGATATGACTGGATCTCGCTGGCTTGAATTCGGTGCTCGCTTCGCATTTTCTATCGTGCAGGCTGGATTTCATCGAAAAAAGGCTCTTGAGATTGCTGCTGCCATGGGTGAGATGGCTGACAATGCTGTATGTCACAGTCGATCAAGACACGGAATTCTGGTCGGTTACCAGACAACAAATGACTCTGCCGTTTGCATCATTGCTGATGTTGGAATTGGTGTGCTCAAGTCACTAAAAACCAATTCACGATATAAGAATCTAACTTTGCACGTCGATGCCATTGAAACGGCGCTCAAGGATGGCGAGTCGCGTTACGGGTTTGGTCACGGCGGAACAGGATTCTCTACGGTTTTCAAAAACATGGCCGAGGCAAATGGAACCTTGCGTTTTCGTAGCGGGGAAGGAGCCATTTCCATTGACGGAAAGTCGAATCACTTCGACAAGATAATCAAGCATTCTGTAACCTTTCGGCCTGGGTTTCAGGTTACGCTAAGCTGCCGCTCATTCGAATCAAGCCAAGAACAATTGCTCTGAAAAAGCATTTTTGAGGCTTGTCAGTGAAGCCATTCGCCTCTATACTCACGTGCCGCACATGAGAATACTGAGAATCAGGACTGACGTGACTAGACAAATAAGATTGAAACAGACGCTTTACACGAGCTTGCTGCAAGGACGTCCCCTTGGCCGCAAGCACTTTCCGTTGCTTTGCTCCGAGATAAGTGAATCCGAAGAGGGTGGCCTGATATTGCTGGATTTTGGGGATATCGAAATCGTGACCGGCTCATGGATCAATGAAGCATTGATTCCATTAGTTGGCTGGATGGCAGATCGTCGCAATGATCTCTTCCCAATCCTTATGAATTTGGAATCTGATTGGATTGATGATCTTCAATTAGTCGCAGAATGGAATCATCGTTGCTTCCTGATTGCAGACGGAGATTCACAACTTAACTCGGCAATTCTCGCTGGGGCATTGGATCCAGCACAAAGGCAAACGCTAGATGCAGTCATTGCCATGCCTGGGATCACAGGAGCAGAACTAGAACGACAGAACCCGAATTCTGGCGTGAAAGCAACTGCCTGGAACAATCGCCTGAAAGATCTATTTCAGAAACGACTCTTGCGACGAGAAAAGCAAGGACGTGAGCAGATTTATCATCCCGTTGTTAGAGAGGTTATTTTTCATGGGTGAGAACTTTCGCAAAGGCCAATGCGAGAATTTCAAAAAGGGTTGCGACGCCGCCATGGATCGTATGTCAACGCCCTCGCTGTTTCGACGTCCCGATTTGCAAGTGTATTGCTATGACGCGGATTGTCTCAGTGGAAAGACCATTGCAATAGGTGACGCATTGCATGCACAGATAAGCCAAGACGGGAATACCGCCTATCTCTCCAAAGGGTGCGAAACAGTGGCAATTATTGAAGGAGATGGCGTCACGCAATTGCGGGACGCAATGAAAGATTCCGACTGCCCTGATTTTACCGAGGTCAAAGTTATTAGTGCCTGTGAAATCTCTGAGAGCATTACCGTGCAAGCTACGATTTAGGGAGACGAGTTTGCCTATAGCATCGGTTCGTCCAAGGACATTACATGCGTCAAATAATGCGCCTTCCAAATTCGTCCCACCCGGCTGTAAGAACTGTGCGTTACTTCAGCATTGCGGCGGAATGAGAAATGAACGCGCGCTGCTCAGTTGCTTCGATCAGTTCTGTTGCGGCGATAGCAACTGTGACAACGTTTGCCCGAACAATCCGCAATATGCAACACGAGTCAAGGAAATAGGAGGCTTCGGGAACCATCGCATTGGTCCACTGCAACAACAAGACATATTGCTTCCCAATTATATTCCATTGCTCCACCATGGCTCCAACCGCAAATCAAAACTTGTATCTACTGCGGTAGCAGTTTCTCCCTACGACTTCTTAAAGCTCGATAAAGGACTTTTGAAATCGAACGTCGCGGACCAGGCATCTTTGCGTCAAAAGTTTGGAATATCCGATTATTCCAAACTAGTCATGTGCGGAACATCCAAAGACAAAAACCTAGAGAAGTACTGGACCTACCGTCGTCGAGACAAGACCATGGACGTAATTGCTGCGATCGGGCCCGATCTTTACATCGCTCCGAATTTCTCGATGTTTTTGGACGTCCCGCGTACCGACAACCTATTCAATATAAAACGTCAATTGCTATGCCTTTCGGAATTGTCAGCATCAGGCGTTTCAGTTGTTCCACATATTAGCGCAACTATGATCCAGGACTGGATTAATTGGTGTTCCGTTTTAGAAGAGCACAACGATATTGAATACATAGCATTCAACTTTCAAACAGGATACAGTCAGCCCGCGGAAGGATTAAAGGCTGTAAACGGCTTGAAAACTCTTCAGCAACATCTTGGTCGTAGGCTTTCGCTCATCCTAATTGGTGGTTCTCAGTTCGTACCCTCTACGAAGCATCATTTTCGTGAGATAAGCCTAATCGATTCAAATCCATTCATGAAGACTCAACACCGTCGACGTTTTCAATCAAATGGTCCTGAAAAGCACTATTGGATAAAGTTCGCTACGGGAACCGGTGAATTACTCGACGATCTCCTGCAGGCTAACGTCGATAGTTATGGCGATTTAATTGCACGAAAGGCTGGACGCCTCTTCAATTAATGGAACTCCTGAAGTCTTACTCAGATAAGTCTGAGGCCGTTGCCCAAATTTTTCGACATCAGACAAGTAAAGATTCATAGTTCTCCGTTTAAGCATGAGACGTTTTTCGACAATTGGAAAACTTCGCTTAGCAACCTGCATTTCGAATACCATATCCATTTGTAGTGAAGAGTTGCTATTCCCAACGATAATTTGATGCGTCGCAAGACGTGTTTTCCTAGGGTATTCGGATTGGATTTGGCAGAGAGACGAAATGACACAACTCGCTTCCACTTCCTGAGATAAATATTGAGGCGGTAAGGTTGTTGTGGCGTTAGTTCAATCTGAGAATGAAATCGAAAACATAAGAATTGGCCTATGCTGTACTTAAACGGATTCTCAACGGCAATTGCTGGTACATCGTTAACGGTTCTAAAGGCCAGGATGGAGCCCACTGAAGTAAAGGACGCCAGACGCTCGCTCGGCGACTCTTGGTTTACGATGTATCACGAAGGGTTTCTCTATTCACATGCAAAGGAACAGGTCGCACACGGAGGAATTGGCGAAACGAGTCTCTTGGTGCTCTACGATCATGTTGGCCTGCGTTTTGTAAAGAGCATGCTTGATGAAGCGATGCAAAGTGTCTTTGATCGATATGATCCGGTTCGAGACCGACCATTCACATTTCTCGCGCAAAACACTGAACTCGTCGATGCAGCAGCTTCGAACCTGAAATCTAGGCCTAAATTACTTTCTCGATTTGAAATTCGCCCAAAATATGAACTCGAAGCGAAACTGATAGAACTCCGCCCCGGCAAGTTGGAAATAGTGCTTGTTCTCAATCTGGCCACTCGTTGGATCTGCGATGCAAGTATTAAAGAGCTGCATGAGGCAAACATCCCGCTTCTAGGAATGCATCTCGTTCGAACGAATGTAGAACCGGGTCAACGACGATTGGTTGGAACGTTTGATCGCCTTAGCGGCGACAATGTCGTACTAAAAGAAGCTTATGGCGACACGGATCAAGTTTTTGCAGAAGAATTGCGAGTCGAAGGATCGAAAGAGGTTTTCGCAACATGTCTGCGGCGACTATTGGGCAGCCAATACGACAAGTTCTGTTATGCATTCGACGACGAATTTGGCAAGTTTTGCGGAGGTTCAGGATTTGACCAGGAACTGAACAAAATGGAGCGTTTCCTAAAGGGAAAAAACCCCGTGAAGCTCCATGGCGACATCGACATTACAATTGGAGACAGGGTTCGACTCACAAATCAGTCGAATTACAAAACTGTTTTCGAATTGCCTCCTGGGAAATACTCTTTCGATCGATCCCGTACGAAATTGGCGAATTACGCGTGGGAAGGTTTAGCAAGATATGGCCCATTCGACCGTGGTAGTTTTCCTACCCGCTCACCTCGCATTCTGCTAGTTACTCCGGACACTGTTTCAGGGCAAGTCAGCCAAGCACTCAAGAAATTCCGTGATGGATTCGGTTCGAGTCAGCGAAGTCAATATGATGGTTTTACAGATGTCTTTCACCTTGCCAACCCAACGTTCTACCCACTCTCAGTAAGCCTCTTTGGTGTTGAAAGACTGGAAATTGCAAAAGCTTACCGAAAAGCAATTGAAGAACGACTAGCACGTGATTGTGATTATGACGCCGCTTTTAACATCTTGTTGGATGAACACGCCGGCTTACCCGATGCACAGAACCCCTACCTTGCTGCCAAGTCTATTCTACTCTCCCACGGCATCCCGGTTCAGGAGGCGAGAGTTTCAACATTGACTGCTGATGAAAAGCAGCTTCAATTCACATTCAGAAACATCGCCACAGCTTTGTACGCAAAAATGGGAGGCATTCCATGGACCGTTGACCACGGCGAAACAGTAGACGACGAGTTGGTCATTGGCATAGGAAACGCGGAACTTTCAGGAAGTCGTTTTGAGAAGAGTCAACGCCACATCGGAATCACAACGGTTTTTCGTGGTGACGGAAACTATCTCCTCTCAAATCTCTCTCAAGAATGTAGATTTGAAGACTATCCTTCCGTTCTTCGTGAATCTACGATCACCGTCCTACGCGAAGTAAAACAGCGAAATAATTGGCTACCCGGCCAAACAGTCAGGATCGTCTTTCATGCGTTCAAGCCGCTAAAAAATGTTGAAGTTGCTGACATCATTGCTTCGAGCGTTGAGGAGGTCGGTAGCGAACAAACAACTGAGTTCGCTTTCCTGAATGTATCGCTCGATCACTCGTTCACACTGCTCGATATGGCTCAAAGCGGGATAACGAGACACAATCGAACGAAGGGAACCTATGTGCCACAGCGAGGCCTGGCAGCGGAGGTGGGGCAATTCACGCGGTTAGTCACTACTACTGGTCCGCAAATGGTAAAACGCGCTAACCTTTCTTTGCCAAGGCCGTTGCTGATTCACCTCCACAAACAATCAACCTACCGTGATCTCGCTTATCTCTCAGAGCAGATCCTTAACTTTACAACTTTATCATGGAGATCGACCTTACCTTCAGAAAAACCAGTGACCATCCTATATTCATCTTTGATAGCGGAGCTGCTCGCAAGACTGAAGTCCGTTGATGGCTGGTCGCAAGCTGTATTAAATACCAAGCTTCGAAACAGCAAGTGGTTTCTATAATGCATGAACGACTGTCGCAAAGCTTCTCGAAAAGCGTCGCAGAGATTCGCACATTTGTGGAACAGAATCGTCAGCTGCCAAATCCAGAAGCCGGGCTCTCGATCTTTTTGCATTCGCAAAATGCTGACGCCAACACCCAGCATGAGTCTCTTCCATTTTGGCCAATGGACACCAGCTTTAAACACCCACAAACACTCGCGTGCTTTGGGTATTTGGTAGCAATTGATCCAGGTTATCAGTCGCCTCTCCAAGATGAATGGCCAACTGCTTGCGTGTCTATATTGGGCAGAGACCTATTTCCAATTGATCGACAAGCATTCACTTTTAGACCATTTGAAGTTCTAGGAATTGCTCTTGGCATTAAGCAGGTGGCTGCGCAATCAAGTCCTCTGCAAACGACATTTTCCGAGGTTGTACGAAATTGCTTGGCAAATGGAAACGATGATACAAAATCCCAGTTGCTTTACCGTTTTGTAGAAATGCTGCTTACTGACAAATCGTACGAATTGGTAAAACTCCCTGATGACAACTTGACTTTAGATGTGGCAATAGTTGTCAAGTGGCTCGCAACACAACATTCGCACAAAGTAGCGGTCGATCCAGACCTCGTCTTGGCCGTAGAAGAAAAAATCCTTTCCGATGTCGCCATTGGAAAGTTCGATCTTCAGAATGTTGCGGACGCTTCTCTCCTTTTGTATGCATTAGAGGACAGTATACATCGTCGTCTAATTTCTCGTCTAAACGAAACCTGTCGGACTCCTGCGACCGAGTACGATGCTGCTCGTTTGGTCGAGCAATTGGCGAGAAACTTTCCGCTTTTTGCTCGGCAAATCCAACAACGGCGAAAAGACGTGAAACAACATGGAACCAAACAAAGGCTTCCTCGACCAACAATTGAAATGGTTGACGAGTACGATGTTCAAGATGCCTTACATGCAATTTTACGACTCTTCTTTGAAGACGTTCGCGCTGAGCCATGGACACCATCATATGCTGATAATCAGAATCGAATCGACTTCGTCCTTCCAGATCATCAGATTGCAATCGAAGTAAAGCACACAGGTGATCGTTTGACGCAACGTCACATTGCGGATCAGCTAATCATCGACGCTCGCTACTACCGCCAAGACACTTCTTGCAAGCAGTTAATTTGTCTTGTCTACGATCCAAATCTTCGACTGAAAAATGCAGTGGCATTGGAAAAAGATCTTTCATGCGAGGATGAAGATTTCAGAGTCTGCGTCATCGTATGCCCCCATGGGAAATAGCGTGATAAAGAGCGATTCAGCAACCCCTTCTCTTCTTGGCTCCGTATGAATCGTTTTCACACCGTTGTCGGTCACGCCTTACTATTGCCCCCCTCTCTAGATAGATATAACTTGCCTACTCAAAGGCGTCTACGCCCGATGAAGTGACTCGGACATTCGTGTGAAGATCTCACTGAATCTGGTCGCCTTTAAGAAGGAACGTTCTTCATTCCAATGCGTAATGATCCCAGCCAGTCGCGCCGATTCAGGCGACCAAAGGTCCAGCGACCAAGCCGCTTCGGCAGCACCGAATCTCCAGACGGGGCTGCCGCTCAATCCAAACGCACCAAAAGGTTGCTGTCCCGGTAAGCTCGGCGAGTCAACGTAGAGCCCTGCATGCTCCTTTAGGATTCCGGCACTGGTCACGAGGTCGCCTTCCTGTGTTTTCAAGGGGCCGGTTGGTTCGTCGAAATTGAGACAAAACTGTCAGGACTGTAGCAATTCGTCTGGGATCGGGGGATAACCAGCAATCTCCGCGAAGGGCTTCCAGAGGGGATCTTGGGCCTGACTGTGACGAGGTCGGACCCAAGTGACGTGGGTGTAACCCTCGGAGATATTGCCCGGAAGGAAGTTTGAGAAACGTGAGAATCGCGCCGGAAACCCGTACATGAGCATGTAATCACCGACCATGACAGCGTGCTCCTGAAGATCGCACCAGTTGCTCGGCCAAAAAACACTTCCCTCTCGGACTTTAATCTCGTTTTCAGGCATGATGACCGCTACATCAATATCGGGGAATCGCAAGTACTGCGCCTGAAAACCATCCGGGGAGGCGCTGATTCCGGTGCATCGATAGTCATCGGACTTCTCGATCTCGGTGAGGACATGGTTCGCGGTGACAAAGGCTTGTCGTCCTTGCACGCAGCACATCACAGCCGTGCCGCGGTGGTCGGCCGGACCGCCATCTTTGCGAATGCCGAGGATGCGGGTAACGCTCTTAACCACAAACTGCGGCAATACTTTTCCCGCTTCAAACAAAAAGTTCGTGTGAGGTCGGAGTTTAGACATGGTGTACTCGCCAATGAAATCGCGTAATCTCCCGCCGATCAACTTCGGTAAGATCTACCGCGTGCCACGGTTGGGAAAGGGGAAATCACCGTTTGCTTGACCGCTCTAACAACACACAGGGCAGGCTGATGAACCGGTAGGGGTAGGCTCACCACTCATCAGCCTACAGAGTTTCTCACTTAACGTAGGCCCAAAAAAGTCTCGATTTCGTCACGGCCAATAGCCTGTTTTTTGAGCAAAGCCTGAGCGAGTTTATCGATGTCGGCCCAATACCGGTCGTTCTGGACGATGCTTACTACGATCCCCAGAGACGTTTGCAAAGACCAGCGATCCCGGTAGGGCAGTGTAATCTGACGTACGTCACTGATGGAGATCGCACTGACGGCCTGCTGACCACCTTCGGTTGGAAAGTTGATCTGAACCGCGAGGACCTTTTTCTTGTTTCTAGCCAGCTTTTCAGCCTCATCAACGTAGTCCTTGACCTGTTCAACGAGGTCGCCAGTGACTATCAACTTCTCTTCTGGGAAGCGGCGGTTGGCATCTTGCCTCGCCTCCGCCGCGATGCCTGCAACGGCAATCGTCGTCCAAGTAAGCAAATTTTGGTAGTCAGGCACAATATTTGTCGTGCCGCTCCAGCCATCATCTTCCTCCTGAATGTCCATCCAATTCACGATTCGTCCAGCATCTCGTACGGCAACGTAGCAGTGGCCGGCCTCATGGTATGCAGCCTCTTCGGGCGTAGACTTCTTCTGATTCAGCATGAGCGTTCTCCTGTTTCATTGCCGCGAGCAAACATAACATAATTGTACATGATGACCTACCACCGCGAGACATTATAGCATTGTGAATACAATGTTACTTCAACGTAACCATCGCGAGGATTTCAAGTAAAGATAGTTGCGCAGGAAGGATTCCGACACTGCTTTGCTCACATTGACTGACGCATCGGCGACTGGACTGACTTCGGTACTTTTCCAGAGATCGGCTCCCGAAAAAAAATGCCAACAGTGCCGCAAGTCCTGCGACTTCAATGGATCGCTGCATCGGAGTCTTGCTGACGACCTGCCGAGGAAGTTGAATCGCAGTTTTGCCGTCTCAACCATCTTTAGAAATAAGCCCATTGGGTATTAGTTTGAAGGGCTTTCTCATTGTGGGCACAATGAGTTACGTCATTGAGAGTCCAGTTCAAGCAGAGGATTTCGAGGATTCGACTCTTCGCATCGAAATCTGCACTAAACCATTTACCCGAAGACTTTGCGAAATTTCAAACGCGTTCACCGCAAAGTAGATGACTTCGTGACGTGAGCGGTCTAAGGCATCAATCACTAGCTTCAGCTTGGCTTCGGGCAAGAAAACTTCCTTGTTTGTTTGGATGGAACTACAGTCCAGTGCAAATACAACTACCTATCGAATGCGCAGGAGTTCTCAGAGTGGAGGAACGGCGAAGACGTAGAGAGTGTCGACTGGCAGCAGGATGAGAACGGAGCAATTAGTTTCGTAGTCAACGGCCCCGTAATTTCATGGGTTGTGGTCGGTGATTTTTCCAGCGTTCGTAGGTATCTTCCTTGTCGTGTTAGTAGGATTTTCTGCCGCCGCAATTACCGACGGAAGAGTTGCCGACGTTGCCGGAGGTATCGTCGACGCCCTGAGTGACTCTCACTAGTTGAATCCAACGTAGTTGTGGACACAACTAAAGGATTCTCAACTCCCGCCGATCTTAGCCATAACCTTTTTCTTCATCAGGCTTTACTTGCAATTGAATGCCGTTCTATTTGCCACCTGCGTCGCCTAAAGTTCGGTTCCTGTTTCTAAATTGGGAACTCGAGAGTATGGCAGCCCGTTGAAGGTGGTCATACTGCCGGGGCAAAGTTGACTCCCTTTGAGCAATTCAATTGATTGCATGGCGGTCTTCCAAAGGCGACGATAAAATCAGGCGAATGCATTATCTTGAAATCGTGAACCTCATGCCAGGAATTGAGAAGCGGTTATCCGAGGCATCGACGACCTCGATCACGCCCCGGTAAGTCGTTTTCAGATACGCCTTCAAGACAAGGCAGGTCATCAACTGCGGTTGTGTGTATCGCTTGGGTGCCTGCTCGTGCGAATAGGGCCGCATAAACTTGGCCGCCAGCTTCATGCTGAGGCGAGCCACGGCGATCAGGTTGTTTTGCTTCGTGCTCATGCCTGATAATTTAGCGCTGGGGAACCGAAAACGGAAGATCGGTTTTCAACAGGGAAAAACAGCTTCTAATCAAATGTCGCCGCTCTTATCTCGATCACCAGTGAAAGCCAAACAGCTTGTGACTTCCACCCGTCCTAGTAATCCTATTCAGACATACCTTGCAATATGGCACTATACGCTTTCTCAGTAAAACTCGCTTGTAGAGCAGCAACTACAGACAATTCCTCCCCCACAAACTCATCTTGAAACGCCAACATGGACTCGATTTCATTTCCTTCTGAAGCATCATATCCGTGAATTCGTTTGTACCACTCTGGCACAATCTGAAAGTGGCCATCGTTCTCCACCATAATGCCGGACTGAAGAGCCTTCGTGAAACAATCTTTTATTAATGAGAAAGGTGGCGGGGCGGATCGGTTTAGAAAGGTAAAAGCACGGACAATCGTTGCAATATCGCCACCAGGCAATGGAATAGAGTAAAGAATCTCCACATCGTCAACTGAAAAGGCAACTGTATTGGTCGTCATATTCATCACCTTCTAGGTCGTCCCCACGGTTTTAATTTCATTACTTCGTCGATCTGAGATTGAGGAATCGTTTTCCAACGGACTCCTAATGATTCAAGCACTTCAAGCTCAGCCTTTAACCAACTTGATGTTGCAGCACAGGACGACGAAATATCACCCATAACTTCAAACGTGAATCCCTGCTGTTGCAGTCGTCTAATCAAAGCCAAATTGAATTCAAGCGTTTCGGCCTCCATCGCTGCCGTGCCTTTTCCGCTTTTAAATGCGTCCGAATAGTCAAGGTTCCTAGGACGCATTTCCAGAAACTCGGTTACCTTTCGTGGATCCCGATTAACGAAGCTGGCGATTTTACCTTGTCCGCCTTCTCCCAAAACAATAGTCCGAGGACGTCCGCTTGCGACCAATTCATCAACAATACCATCGATGTGTCTATACCAACCGGCATGTAGATTGCTGAAAGCGCTTCTTGCAACCTGCTTCCCTCCCGAACTACTTCCTTTCGATCTTCCAGCATTCCTCGCGGCTGAACCGCCGCCTTCGATTAGCTCATCAGCAGAGCCGAATATTGTAGCACCACTCGCCCCCACGTTAGCAGCTCGACCAACATAGTCCATGCAACCTAATTCTTCGCCATCTACGAAACGCTTCCCACTTCGTATTTCTATCGCGTCTTTTACCTGCCCAACACCCGGAGTCGAACTTCCCAGATGATCTTGCAAATCCTCAGCGGCGTCTTTTGCATCTCGCATCCGCTCTTTCATTTGTTCATCGGATGCTTTCCAGCCGGCGTCTTGTTTTGCTAGGTCCTTTCTAATTGATGCCTGCGTGCCACTCTTGGGCCCAGTGGTGTTGCTTGGTTGACTCGAAGTGGGATTAGAATTCCACGGTCCGAAAGGCTCGGACCAAGTAAAGTAATCATCATATTGGTCCCCCCCAAAACCCCTTCCCGGATTCCATGATGCCGCCCAATCGAGCCAATCTCCCCCTTGCAGCCCACTTGGATCAACGTAAATCGTGACCGTATTCCCCACATACCGATAAAGATTCTCATCCCCCGCCGAGAACGAAATCGGGTCCTGACTCAACCACCGCCCAATATCCGCGTCGTAGTACCGAGCCCGATTATACTGCAGATCGCTTTCGGCATCGATTTCCCGTCCGGTGTAGCCAAACGAAAAGTCCACCCCGCTGCCCGTCTGATCCGTGACGTTGCCGAAGGCATCGTAGGTAAACGTAGCGACGACGTCTGTGTCGCTGGTGCCGTCGAAGTCTAACAGCGTGGTCACACTGCCCAGGTGGTCGGTCGCGGCCCAAAGCACTTCGCCGGTAGCGTCTTCGTCGGCCAGGATCATGTCGATGGCCGGGCCGTGCAGGTAGTGGTGCTCTTCGTTGCCGCTTTCGTCCGTTTGTAGGGCGATGTGCTGGCCGTCGTAGAAGAACAGGTCGACGTCGTCTCCTGCGTCGAGTGTATCGCCATCACCGTTATTATCGATGTGCTTGGCGATGCGTCTGCCGAGCGGGTCGTACTCGTACTCAACGATCTTGGTGACGTTGCCCAGATCGTCCTTCTCGGTGATCTTGGTCAGCTGATGACGGTGGTTCCACTCGTACTCGGTTGTCTCGCCGGTGCTTAGGTCGGTCTTCGAGGTACGGGCCCCTTCGTCGTCGTAGGTGTAGCTGTTGGAAGCGGTGCCGCTGCCTTCGTATGGCTCCAGTGGATCGTAGTTGGAGTGCCACTCGAAGGAGACGCCCAGGTAGTATTCGCCTCCGCTGTAAGAGGTGAAAACGAGGTACGGATCGTTTGAGTACGAATTGTTGTCTGGATCGATACCATCAATATTGTAAGCTACTTGGTTCCCTAGATAATCGAACAGCCGCAGGCGAATGTTCGCCGTGCCAAGTTGCGTGCCGTCGTCCATCAGCAGCGCGTCGACGTCGATGCCGATGGTATCGCCGGACCCCATACTGAAGCGATAGAAATCAACGTCGTTTCCGAGGAACGAGCCGTCACCGATTGTCGATTCAACGACCGTTTCCGTTCCTTCGTTGACATTAACATAGTGGCTGGTAGAGATTTGGTTGCCAATTTCCTCCGCGTAGAAGTCGGCATCGGTCACAGGCGCCCCGGGTCCGGCAGACGGATTAAAACCGCCGTAACCGTCTTCATCTTCATCGATGTTGAACTGCAGGCGGTACTTGGAAGGATCCCCTCCGTCGTAGAAGAATTCGAGCTTCTCGCCGTCGGTCAGCAACTGGTTGTTCTTGCCAACCGTGTAACCGTGACGGACGCGGTTGCCGTTCTGGTCGTAGTTGTAGTGACCGTACTGGTTGGTGCCGGTAGAGTATTCGTAGGTCAGCTGGCTACTGTCGTCGTACTGGAACGTGACTGTGCCGCCGCCGTAGCTGTACAGCGTGGTAATGCGGCTGGCCGCGTCGTAACCGAAGTCGAAGCTGTCGACCATGCCCATGCTGGGGCCACCGTAGCCGTCGTCGTCGAGGGCTTCGTGATCGATATCGGTCACGCGGCCAGCGTCGTCGTACTGGAAATCGGTAGTGAAGAACTTGGTGGTGCCGGTGGCATCTTCGTAGCGATCGATCCCCAACAGCTGGTCACGTTTGTTGTAGGCGAACTCGACCATCTTGTCGGTCTGGGTACCGGTCTGGGTGACCGAGGTCATTCGCCCAAGAAGGTCATAGGCGAACGTATTGACGACACTGGCAACTGCGTTCAGTTCTGCTGAGAAGCTCAGCCGATTGCCCATGGCGTCGAACGTTTGATCGACCGAATAGGTTTGGCTGTGGTGCTGCTGGGTCAACTCCTTGACGCGGCCCAGGTTGTCGTACACATACGAGAGGGACGAGGACGAACCCGAGGCCGATGTGAGCTGGCTGGCAGCATCGTACACGTAGTTGAACGTTTCGACGGTGGTAGTGCCATCTTTCCAACGCTCGGTAACCAGGCGATTGAGGTTGTCGTAATCGTACTCGATCACGTCCCCGTTGCGGTCGGTTTGCTCGACGACATTACCCACGGCGTCGTATTCGTAGTAACGAGACTTGTTCAGCTCGTTGGTTTCCTGCGTGACCCGATCTAGCCCATCATAGGCCCAGGTAGTGAGGTTAGCCGCCGGATCGAGGAGGGAAAGCAGATTGCCGTTGGCATCGTAGGCATACTCGGTGATGCGACCTTCGGCATTGATCTTGGCGATGGTTCGATAGAGGTTGTCGTACACATACGAAGTGGTGTGCCCTAGGCCATCGGTCTCGGCCAGCAGGTTACCTTCCGAGTCGTAAGTATAGGTCATTTTGACCGACGTGATCGGAGAGACTTCTTCGATGAGGCGGCCGAGGTTGTCGTAGTCGTAGGTGGTTGTCTTGCCGAGTGGATCGGTTCGCGAGATGAGCCGATCGAGGATGTCATAGTCGAAAGCAGTTGTCGCCGCGGTTTGAGAGCCGCCGCCATCGGGATCTTCGGTGGTCACGCTGGTAAGACGTCCGAGATGATCATAGAAGTACTCGGTTACGGCACTGCGGGCGTCGATCTCTTTCTTGAGTCGCCCCTGAGCGTCGTAAACGAAGGAGAAGACCGGCGCACTGTCGCCTCCTACACCGTCCGGATCGGGCTGCGTAATTTTGACTAGCTGCTGGAGGTCGTCGTACTCGTAAGTGGTTTCCCGGTCCAGTGGGTCAATGACTTTGGTAACGTTGCTGGCGGCATCGTACTTGTATTGATACTGTGGGCTGGTTTCACCCCCGACTCCATCCGGGTCTGGCAGCACAACCAGGGTGAGACGCTGGAGATGGTCGTACTGATAAGCCGTCGTGTTGCCGTTGGCATCCGTAAAGCTGGTAACGTTCCCAGCGGCGTCATATTGATAACTGGAGACGGGACTGGTCTGCGATCCGCCTGGGGACGGACCATCTGGGTCAGGCTCGGTGACAGACGTTAGCCGGTTAAGGTTGTCGTATTGATAGGTGGTGGTGAGGCCGCGTGGGTTGATGGCTTCCTTCAGATTGCCATAGATGTCGTAAACGAACCGTTCGACAGGGGATTGCTGACCGCCTTCTCCGTCAGGATCAGGCGAGGTAATGGTGGTCAAGCGGTCCAGGTTGTCGTATTCGTAGCTGGTAACGTTGCCCAGCGAGTCGGTCTCGCTGATAAGGTTACCAACCAGATCGTATTCGAAGATGTAAACGGGGGATTCCTGCTCACCTGCGTCGTCGGGATCGGGCAAGGTCACTTTGACCAGTCTTCCCAGGTCATCGTATTCGTATGCCGTCTCATTGCCTGCGGCATCGACGACGAGAATGAGGCGGCCATTATCGTCGTACTCGAACGATTCGACCGGGGCCTGTTTCGAGCCTGTACCATCGGGATCTGGATAGGTAATCTCGATCAGGTTGTCGTGGTCGTCGTATTCATAGCAGGTCAGTTTGCCAAAGGCGTCTGATTCCGTCAGAAGATTGCCAACGGCATCGTATGTGTAGTTAAAGGTAGCGGCCGCTTGGTTGCCAGCTCCGTCTGGATCGGGAAGAGTCATCGACTCGAGACGCCCCAAGTCATCGTAGACATAGCTCGTCGTATTGCCGAGTTCGTCCGTGTAGGAAGTCAGTTGGCCTGCGTCATCATAGAGCATCGACTCGGTCGGCGAGGCAAGCTCGCCTGTGCCATCCGGATCGGGGTGAATAATCGTCTTCAACCGTCCGCGGTTGTCGTACTGGTACTCGGTGACGTTGCCCAGTTCATCTGTGACGAAACGCAGCTGGTGAGCGTCGTCGTATTGATACGATCTTTCCGGGGCAACTAGCTGTCCGGCGCCATCCGGGTCTTCATAAGTGACCTTGATCAGGCGATGAAGATCGTCGTATTCGTATTGGACGGCTTGGTTGTAGTACGAACTCTCGAGCATATTGCCGACAGCGTCATATTCGACTTTCGAGCTGACGGAGAAGAGGGGGCCTGTGCCGTCTGGGTCGACGTAATTGGCGGTCGATTTATTACCGAAGTCGCTGAAATTATAGGTCGTCTCGCGTCCTAGCTGATCTAGCATCGAGGTGACACGGCCAAGCGAGTCGTACTCGTATTCAATCTTGCTGGCGGTCAATGGCCCGATCCCATCGGGATCAGCAAGGGTAATTATCAGGAGTTGTCCCAGGCCATCATAGGCGTACTCGGTCAGAACGCCGAGCGCGTCCTTAAAGCCTGTAAGCTGGCGGCTGTCGTTGTAGAGATACTCGTAGTTGGTGAGATTCCCGTCGTCGTCATGGTCCGGCAACGTGATTTTGGTCAGGTTGCCGACGTCATCGTACGTGTACGTTGTGATGCGTCCGAGCGGATCGGTCTGCTCGACCAGGTTGCCATTTCCGTCATACTGGTAGGAGTAGATAGGCGAGGTCAATAAGCCCGCGCCATCAGGATCAGGAAGCGTCTCCTGTTTCAGCATACCGTCCGTGTAATATTCGTACTGTGTGCGTTGCCCAAGTTCGTCGTAGTAGTCGGTTAACCAGCCATTGGAGTCGTATTTGAACTCGACGTAGGCCTCATCAATTGTGCCCACGGCGAATGTAATTTTCGTGAGATCGCCTTGGCCGTTGTAACTATACTGGGTGACTCGACCGATTCCGTCGATTTTCTCACTGACCAGTCCTTCCGGCGGATCGCTACTGCTGCTTGGTGCTGGAGTGTAGTCGTACTCGATCGTAATGTCATCCGTTTCACTGTTACCCACGCCATCGACAAAGCCAATCACTTGTTGGACGGTTTCTACATTACCTTTCGCGTCAAGCGTATAGAGGGTCTTCTTTCCATTACGATCGATGTAGCTAATGGGATGGGCGAAGCTGGAATTGTAAGTCCAGATCTCTTCACTGGAGTCCGAATGGATGATCTTAGTGCGATTGCCGTGGTCGTCGTATTCGTAGGTGGTGACGTACTCCGTCTCTGGCCCACTACCATCGGGGTCGGGCTGCGTAAGCTTGGCGATTTGACCGATATCGTTGTATTCGTAGTAGGTTATTGCCCCATTGGGGTCAATCGCTTCAGTGACACGCCCTGCGGTGCCGTATCGGTATTCCCACTCCTTGCCTTCTTCATCGGTCACCTTGGCCGACGTACCAGCCGTGGTAACGAGGTCCGCTTCATTCCCCTCGGTTCCCTTGCCGCCACTTGTGTCTGGAAGCCCCGAGGCGACCCAGGAGGTCATTGCATTCTGCGAGGAGTCGGGGTTGGTGCGACCCGTATAGAGACCGTTGGCGTCAAAGTTGAAGGTTGTGGTTTCGTTTTTCGGTGAGGTGTAACTGGTTAATTGGCCCGTGGTGGTGTTATACCCAAAGACCGATTCGAGATCGGACAGAGTCCCTGTCCCATCAGGATCAGGCGTGATGGATTTTTCGAGTCGGCCGTTGGCATCGTACTGGTAGTTCGTGACCGTGCCATCAAAGTCAGTGACTTGCGTGATCTTGCCACTGGTATAGGTGTAGGTCTTCGTTTTTCCGCTGGAGGCGGTAATTTGAGACAGGTCGTCGGTTTGACTGTCTGAATCTGCGTCAATGTAGCTGAACGTTGATTCATTTCCGTTTCGGTCCGTAATCGTTTCGACGAGACCGGCGGAGCTGAAATTAAACGTCACTCCGCTCTTTTGAGAAATGGTGAACGACCCATCGACGTTTTCGACCAGCTCGGTGTCATTGAAGTCGCCGACCAGCTGTGTGTACGTTCCGTCTCCGTTATCGCTGAAGAAATGAAGATTGCCGGTGCCCCGTTCCCAAGTGATCCCATCGCTTTGGAAGATCAGGCGTTCCGATTCCGGGATTCTCCAGCCGTCTCCGAAGCCGCTCTTGGCCTTATAAACATCCTTCTTTCCATGGTAGGTCCGTGTTCGAGTGGTTTCATCGCTGTAATGGTCGATGATATCCATCGTCCAGTCATAGAAACCGGAGTCGAGACTACTCGTGTCGGCAAGTTGGGCAAATCGCAGAGTGTCCCCCAAGGTCGCTGTGGATGGATCGAAATGGATGGAACTAACCTGATTTCCATTGACCGTTAAGACGGCCTGTATACGTTCCGCGGAAGCGCTTCCCGCGTCCATCCGTACTTGTGCCTCAATATTTGCCTGGGATTTCTGAGTCGCACTTGAGTCATTTTCTACGTTACCACCACCGGTTTTGATGCTCCCACTATTGGACTCTGACATCGTTTGTCCCGCACAACCGCATGAACAGGAGCAACCTGGATTGCCTGGCGGAACGTAGGTGTCCACGATCCATATATATGCCGACGTGTCTCCCACGATTCTATATTCGGGATACTCGGTTGGTGCGATTAATTCAGGCCGTATGTCTTCGTCTTTCTCCGGTGCTACTCCCGCTTTCGTGTCATTGATTGCTTCAACAATAATTGTGACGGATGCCTCGTCGGCTGGAATGGTGATCGTGGAAGGTAGGGAGCTTGAGTCGCCTTTGTAGTCAGTGCCATTCGTGGCGTAGCCGCCCCATTCAACCGTTAAGTCAAGTGCTTTGCTGAAGTCGTTTAGGTTTGAACGAGTAAAGGTGAAGCTGGACTTGGTCGCTCCATCAGATCCCTTTTCGTAGATTTCTGACGGAGAATTGGCCTTGATTGTTACATCCCACTCCTTTCGATCCTCAATCGTAACCGTATCGGAACCACTACCTGTATATCCGGGGGTTCCATAGGTGGTCTGTTCGACGATGGTGAGGATGGCCGTCTCGTCTCCTTCAATATCGCCTTCGTCTTCCGGCGTCAGGGTAAGGGCAATGGTAGTCTCGCCTGCTGGAATGACAATTTCCAATTGAGAACCAGAGAGGCTTTCAATAGGTGACAAGCTGTAATCGGAAGCGTGCGTTGCGGTTCCGCTGATGTCGAGGTAGACGGTCAGCGGATACGTTAAATCGCTCTCACCGGAGCGTGTCACCGTGAACTCACCTGGAACTTGGTCCATCTCTTGGGCGGTTGGCTCGGTGGCTTCGATCGTGACTGCCCAGTCGTCGTTGTCTTCGATTTCGATCGTTTGGGAAGCCGTCGTTGTCGAGTAGCCAGCGGTGCCTGTGGTCGACTTGTCGGTGAGTTTCAACTCGACCGTCTCCGTCTGTTCACGAAGATCATCATTGACAGGGTGAACTGTGATCGTGACCGTGTCTAACCCGGCCGGAATCGTAATCAGGCCAGACGAGAGGGTTTGGCTCGCCGTGAGAGTGTAGTCATCGACTACCGTTGCGCTGCCATCCCACGAGAAATAGACATCCAGTGGGTGCGACTTATCCGTTTCGCCGGTTCGCGTAATTGTGAATGTCTGAGTGGCATTATTGCTGGGGGTCTCCTGAGCAGGTCCGCCGGTGAGTGTAACGTCAACTTCCCATTGATCGTTGTCATAGATGTACATCGACGCAGGGCCGCCCGTGGACTCGTATCCTCCCGCAGCACCATTCACGGCGTCTTTGGGAACGATCGTGAGAACAACTTCCTCCTCTTCTTCTTGAAGTGCATCGTTGACGGGCGTCAAGGTGATTGTCACTTCGGTCTCACCACTGGGGATAGTAATCGTCCCAGACGAACCGTCCATGACAAGCGTGGCAGAACTTGAAAGAGTGTAGTCCGTGGTGTAGTCGGCATCTCCCGAAAGTGTGAAACCGACTGACAGAGCATGCGTCTTGTCTGACTCACCTGAGCGAGTAATGGTGAAGGTCTGGGTGCCTTTGCCGTCCTCTGTTTCCGCAGCATTTCCGCCTGCAATCGCGCTGACGTCCCACTGGTCGTTGTCCAAGATGGTAATGTTGCCACTGCTGGGTGAGCCGGTTGCAAAATAGGTGGAATTCGGCGTCAGATCAAACTCGAGATATTCGGTCGTTTCCCATAAGTTGTCGTTCACCGCGTTCACGGAGATGCTATTGGAAGTCGCTGAACCGTCGGCAAACGTCGCGTAGGAGCTCGAAAAACTATAGTCCCCTGCGGAAGCAGTCGAAGCCATGGAGTCTGCGGAGAAGCCTACTGAAATCGCCTTCGATTGAGCGACGCTATACCCACCGGGGCTTGTACGCGTGAAGTAGAACGAACCAGCGGTCCCTCCTTCCTCGGCCGTCGATCCGGTTACGACCAACGCGACGACCCAGTCATCGTTATCACCGATCGTCACATTGCCGGAAACAGAACTCCCCTGGTTGTAATACGTCGAGTTGGAAGCCAGCGTGAAATAGACATCCTCGTCCGACTCGCGATAGGCATCGTTGATTGCGGTCACATCGATCGTGACCGACGTTTGCCCGGCGGGGATGGTATAAGTCGAAGGAATCGTAACGTAATCGACCCCCGAAATCGCCGTCGACCCGGAGAACGAGAGGCTCACAGGCAACGGGTTGGATAGGTCCGTCTCGCCACTACGGGTTAGGGTTACCTGTCCCTTTTCGGTCGAGGCATTTTCTTCGTGCGCGGACGTATCGCTCACGACCAGGTCGACGGTCCAGTCATCATTGTCCTCGATGGTTACCGTACCGGAACTAGAGCCACTGATCTGGTAACCAGACGAACCAGCCAAGCTTAGCTGTACGGTCTCTGACGATTCCTTCTTGTTGTCATTGATGGGATTGACGTAAATGTAGGCGCTGGATGAGTAGGCCGGAATGGTCACGGCACTGGATATCGTGGCGTAGTCGACACCATTGGTTGCCGTGCCAGACCGACTTACATAAACGGTCAGTGGCGCAAATAGATCCGGTGACCCCGAACGTGTAACAACGAAATACCCTGATGAGGGGCCTTCTTCGGAAGCTGTTGAGTCCGCCGCAGAAAGTGAGACCGTCCAGTCGTCGTTATCTTCGATCGTTACGGTAGCGGAACTGGGTGAACCTGCCGTGTATTTTGTACCCGATGTCGCTTGAAGTGTGACCGTTTCACTCCCTTCTCGGATACCGTCATTGGCAGGCGTCACGACGATATCAACGTAGGTTTGCCCGGAGGGAATCGTGACTGAAATTCCAGAGCCGTTGTAAGTTCCGAGCGAGAAACCGTAATCGTTACCGTAGGTTGCAGAGCCCGATACATTCAGAGCGACGGTGATCGGAGAAGTATAGTTGCTGGCACCTGAACGCGAGACGCGAAATTTACCGGTATTGCCACCCGATTCCTCGGCCGTGCTGTCGATTGCTGTAACCGAGATCGTCCATTCATCCGTGTCATAGATCGAAATAGTCTTCGAACTCGAACCTCCTAGGCTGTAGTTGGAACCACTCGTTAGCTGGATAGAAAAATTCTCCGTTGATTCAACGAGCGTGTCGTTCAGCGCCGAAATGTTGACTGTGGCCGATGTCTGCCCAGCCGGAATCGTAACGTAGCTTCCGCTCGTAGGACTGAAGTCTGAAGTGGAAGCTGAGCCCGTATTCATCGTGTAGTAGACATTCGTCGATTGCGCAGCTGGCATATTGAGCGAAATCGTATAGGTGTCCGAGTTGCCTTCAACGAGGCTGGAACTCCCTCCACTGATACTTGCCGTCGGTTTGACGACATCGCCGTAGAGATGAATATCAAACGGATTCTCATCGCTATCGTTGCTAGAAACGGATAAGGTACCGGTTTTCGTTCCGGCGGTACTGGTTCCCGTCATCGAAACGGTGAGCGTTCGCGACTGTCCTGGGTTGAGTGTTCCTGATCCGGTGTTTCCACTAACCGAATAGCTCCCTGAGATTGAAATACCAGAGATGCTGAGAGCGGCATCTCCGGTATTTCTGATCACGACACTACGACTTGCTGAACCTCCAATTGCTACCGTTCCAAAGGAACCGTAGGCTCCATCCAGAATTGGCGTTCCCGCAAAGTCGGCATCGATCTCAGCCTCGCCATAGCCCTCACCTTCCAAGGCTAGCATACTGCCGACGCCGTCGCTTCGACCTCTGTCTCCGTCTCCAATGTTTTCATCACTCCACTTTCGCCAAGCATCTTCCGCTTCGCGTTCATATTCCGAGACAAGGGAAATCATCGCAGATCGACCGGATGCTTCTTCCACATCGGAGACGGAACCAGGGATGGTTCCAACAAAAATTGAAGTTCCCCCCGCCTGAAGCTCTTCAACTACATTGGCACCGATGAGCTCATCTTCAATGCCTGAGAGGTTTATAGTTTCGCTAAAGGGCACCACGCCGGTATCGTTGGCGAGCATGTTACGTGCCTGTAGTCGTTCCATTTTCATGGGACGACTTTTCTTGATCTTCGCAGGCGATTTCTTCTTCAATCGAAGTCCAAGTCGGGCGAGAGTAAGCTTCCAAGCGTTGTGGGGAAGATGCATGGCGACAGCCTATGAAGACCGGGGAATTCGGCAGTTGACGAGTATGACCCACCCAATAGAAAGAGGTTCCTTTGGGGAGTTATCGCAATCCACGTTGGGATAATGGTGAGGATTATAGCGAGGCTATTTAGCATAAAAAACATATTTGATGAAAAAAATGAACTTTTCATCAAGAGGTTGCTATGGAATGCTGGAAACCGTTTAACCAGTTACAATTAGCAATCAATTTGCTTGAAGAGAAGGTTTTAGCTGAGGACACGATATGGCCAACGTTGCTGTCGCTTGGGAGCTTGGTGGGGGGCTAGGTCACCTCGGCGTGCTGGCACCGCTAGTGCGCGAATTGAAGCGAAAAGGGCATCAAATCTCGCTAATATCCAGAAACCTAGCAACCTCAGTAAGACTATTCGGGGGGGGAGAATTTCCGCATTTTCAAGCTCCAGTTAGGACTAAGAAATCCGCCAATCCGATTGACCGTCCACTCACCTACGGCGACATGCTTCTCAATCTTGGCTACGAGGACGAAATCGAGTTGCTGGGGCTTTTTGAAGGGTGGAAGGGCCTGTTCTCGCTTTTGAAGCCGGATATCGTTTTGCACGACCATAGCCCTACCGCCATGTTGGCTTCACTCTCGTTGCAGTTACCTGCCTTTACGATTGGAACAGGTTTCTGCCAACCACCACCGATATTTCCACTTCCTCCCATGGCTTGGTGGAGACCTCATGATCCCATGGAGTTGGCGGAACGAGAATCAAGTCTGATCGACCGCATCCACCGGACGATTCCCGGCATCGAACAGCCTCTGACGGGATTGGGGCGTTTGTTTGAACTCGTCCAGGGCAACTTCTTAACCACGTTTTGCGATCTCGATCACTACCCTTCGCGCCAAGATGCTCAATACTTTGGCTCTTGGTCTCCGCCCTTGTCACGGTCAGCCTTTACTGGTTGGCGACCAGCAAGCGGTAAAAAGATCTTCGCTTATCTGAAGCGGATGCCATGTCTGGGTGACCTTATTCGGTGGTTATCCGAATCGGGGCATTCGGTGGTCGTCGTGGGAGATCGAATCGATTTCACTCCCCTTCGGAAACTCGTTAGCAACCGGATTCAACTCCTGGACAAAGCGATTGATTTAACGGAGATCAAGAAGACGTGTGACTTGGCCATATTGAATGGAAATCATGGTGTTACCTGTGAATTTCTTTTAGCTGGCGTGCCGATTCTGCAGATCCCTTTAATGCAGGAGCAATCGATACTGAGCCATGTAACCGTGCAGAAAGGGTTCGCGTTCTCGGCCTCGGCAAGTCACGTTCCCCAAGTTATCTCGCAATTGAACGCGGCACTAACAAGCAAACAACTGCAGGAAAACAGCTCTCGGTTCGCCAGCCAGTTAGGCAGTTACGATGCTGAAGCCCAGCAGCATAAAATTGTCGAAACAATCTGCGCAGCTTGCTGATGGACACACCCTCAGATGTTAAGTGAATCCATGCCGAATAACGAACTCTTTGATCGCGTCATCAGTTTGGGAGACAACTGTGAGGTAGCCTACCATATTTCAAGGGCAGGCCTGCCTACCTTAACTTGCCCGTTCGACAATGCCGCGACCAGTCATGAGTCCTTGCTGGAATGCATCGGATCAGATTTTGAGAAGGTCTTTTCAGGGAAAACGATTCGAATCGGATGCTACGAGACGAAGTTTATTTGGGGGCATCAACCTAAGGAAGAACTTGGTAAGGAGATCAGGCAGCGATGGCAGACCCAGATACGGAACTTTCTCAGTTTGAAATCACAAAACGTCCTGTTCATTCGCCGAACGGAGAACTCTACCGATCTTGAATCGCAATACGAGGACATCGTCTCGTGCTTGAAAAAATCGGGTTTCTGTTCCTTTCAACTCGTGTTTGCCGTCAAGGGTGAGTGCGAATCGACGGAGCGATGGTTTCCGCTAAAGCGAACGCCTGACTACGAAGGTAGGGCACGTTGGAAAGGAAGCCAGGCGGACTGGGAAGAGTTTTTCGAAGGCATCATGCCACGGGTTCGCAGTGTGGAGGAGGAGGCGTCAGAGGAAAAGGTTGCAGATATCGGCGACCCTTCCAGCCTTCCGCAACTCAACGAATCTGTCTTTTTCGGCTGGGTTGCGGCGAATCCTCCCATCCTCTATTACGCCTGCGGCATGAATACAGACATCGGACCTTGTCTTCCGGACATGCCCATTTATCGACTGCGGAAATATTCGTGGTGCGTTTCCGTAGAGGAAATTGCCGATTACCATCAGCGAGCATTGTCGACCAGGCCGCAGGATAAGCTGATCCACATGGTCAATGTTAAGGCGCATGCCAACCAACTCATGTGTCGTGGCATCCCAGCCTACTTCGTCTCGCACAACTGCTTCCTGGACGAAGAGCTGTTCACGATCAACTCGACAATCAAAAAGGAATTCGATGCCGTGTACAACGCTCGAATGGCTCCCTTCAAACGCCATGCCCTTGCCAAAAGCATATCGACACCGCTCTTTATCGGAGGGATCGCCTCGGTTCGGGACGAACTAGAGTATTTTGCAAAGGTGCGTACGGAAGTGCTTCAGGGAGCTTTTACGCATGCGAAACAACCGGACAAATACATTACCCCTTCCGAGATTGTTGGCTGGCTGAATCGCTCGAAAGTGGGTTTGTGCTTGTCTGCCAAAGAAGGGGCGATGTATTCCGCCGTTGAATACATGCTTTGTGGATTGCCTGTTGTTTCTACCGTCAGTGAAGGTGGCAGAGACGAGTGGTTTGACTCACGATACGTACGCGTGGTACCTGATGATGCACCTGCGATTGCCAAGGCTGTTAACGAGCTCATTCACGCCAACTTCTCTCCTGACTTGATCCGCCAGAGCACGCTATCAAGAATCCGAGAACAGCGACTAAGATTTGTGAGTATCCTGCAAATGATTTTTCAGGCAGAACACTGCAGCGTCGACGCAGGTCGGCACTTCTATCGAAATTTCCGACACAAACTGGGACGCTGGCATGGCCGACCAACGTCAGCAACATTCCTTGAGGAGCTGCAAAAGCAACGTGTCAAGGAACAAGGCTCGAAGTCATCGACTAAGATTTGACCGGATTGGCGTCTTCATTGCGGACCGAAAAGTAATTTCGCATATATTCCCGCACTTCAGGTTTAGCCGATTCTGACCACGTCCAAAGCTGAGAGACTGGGTCAAGCTGGATATCCGTACGGGGGTCAAATCCCGCGGAATCCATGAACCGTTGTCGCTCAACGTATTGACGATCTTTTCGGTTACCGTGCCACAGGTGCGAGAGGGTCACTGGGATATACCCCATTGCTCCTCTTACGTCGTCATATAGCGGACGACCATACGTGAGCGCGGATTCAGCCATGGCCTCCGAGCCTCGCGTAAAGTAGACATGATCAAACATGCCAAGACTGGAAAGAGCCATGACCGTATCACCCCCGCCGGTAATTTCCCGATCGTAGAGGCTGTGCTTTTCAAGTAACCATCGTTGTGCCGCCCAAGCAAAACCTGGTGATGCGATCTGCAGCTTAGAAGCCTTTTCCGGTATGTGGTGCCAGAGGGCGGCCATACTCGGGCGACGGGTGATCTTCTCAAACCATGGCAAGATTTCAAAGTTGGGGCCTAGCCATCTCACGTACTCAAAGAGCTGAATGATTGGATACAAATCGATTGTGGAAGAAGCAAGGTCAGCCCAGTGATCGGTCTCGAAAATAACATCGCAATCGACCCAGCCAATTTTGGTAAACTGCTTGGGCACGTGGGGGAGAAGGATGTTGAGCAAACGCTCTTTCTGCCAAAGCCAACCCTCTTTGGGCAGCCGCAGGCGAACGACCGATTCGTTCTTTTCCTCAATCCTAAACTCCCCATCATGCAGGGCCGCTTCAATCGTCCATAATGGAACGTCTTGACTTGCCAACGCGTCGGCAAACATCCGATAATTCCGTCGGCGATTCTCATAATTGCAGGGATTGAAGTAACAGGTAATTACAGCGAAATCGTCAGCGGCCACTCTAACTTGTCCCTTGTTTAGCTTTCGATTGGGATAGATCGGCCATAATTCTACTTGGCGATTTCTTGGCTGCCAAACATTTCATTCTTGAAATTCGTGGGAAAGAACCTCGATTCGAGAAGCACCAACCATCGACTTCGAGTGAGGAGGAGGAACATTTGGCAATCGGAATGATCGTTGCCTCATCGAAATAGGAGGGCACGTTGAACCGACGTCAGGCCCGAAAGAGGAGCCGACGCGAACTATTGTGATATCCATATTCCAGGCGCCTAATCCCGAACGACCAGCGTAGTCAGGTGACAATGTGCTTTCGGGCCGCGTCACGTTATATGACTGTTAAGACAGTCTTACCTTTCGTGGTCTTGAGAATTGAAACTCCCGGAATGGGGGAGACATTTTCCGATGGATAGCTAAAAAGAAAACGCAGCAGGGCCGCCCATCTGGACGGCCCTGCTGCGTTGTTTACGGCAACATTATTATCGTCTCGATGAACGTCCACGTCGCCGACCGGCGTTGAATCCCTTCCGACTTCCCAATTGCTTTCCGGTTTTGTAGCAAGCCCAGGCAACGACGGCCCAGAATGCAGCCTGCACGATGGTTTCCATAGTTCCTCCCAGTCTCGAAGTAACAAACCTACCTGTCCGAGCGCCGCAAATTCGCACAACGAGGATGGTATCGGTACTGACGCCGCCCTCGCTGCTGACCACCTCGGATCAAACGCAGATCGACTTGATCCGCTGCATTCCGATAATGTGGCGTTAGTGACAAGGCTGCTGTTCTCGAAGTTTGGGAGTTAGGCTGCTTTCGGTTCATAAGACTCGCTCCCCGAAGACTCCCGTGCTCTCAAATACTCGACTTCGTCCCAGTCGATGACGTTCGGGCCGAAACAGACATCGTCATCCAGGTCGTCTAATGGTTCCTCGACTAGCGAAAATCCAAGTTGACGGATCGTGGCAACGCTTTCGCCAGTTGCCTCAGCAACGGCTCGATAAAACTCTGAAGCTTGCATGGATTCATTTCTCCTTAGGTCAAGAAACAGAAAAAGCCCTTGCCGGATCGCAATCCAGCAAGGGCTTTGGAAGGTTTGTGATAATAAAGGTGCGTTAGTCGTTGCTTGAAGAGAGCCAATTCTCTTCAAGCCAGCGAACCTCAGCGGTCAACGCGTCACTACGACTAACGAAAGGCCCGAGCTGTGGCCCGCCGACGGGCGAAAGATCTGCGAACCACTGGCCATCTTCGTTCGGCTCGACATGGGAGCCGCGCGAGATCGATAGTGTGCCGAGCGTATGGAGGTCGAGCGTCTCGTCATAGAGACAGCGAATGGTCCCGGTGGATGAGATGACAAGTTGCATAGGGCACCTCACTTCGGGGAGCGGATAATCCGCCGACGTGGACGATCGACCAACAGTTCGTCCAACGTGGCCTGAACGCTCGATAGTTCACGGCTGACCGTCTGGCGTACCTGAGCGTCGTCTCGTAACGTCTGAGGTTGAACGCCCTGGACAATGTCCTGGCACTGTGAAACGAGTGAGTCGAGTTGGTCATTTGACCGAACATTCAAGGAACGAAATCGCTCAAAGAACTCATTCAAATTTCCAACCGCCGAGTCCCGAAAGACTTTGGCGCGACCATCCTGCTGTCCCGAAAGGCGTTCCGTCAGATGTGTAACCAAGCCGGATAGCTCTTCCACGAAGGCGGACTCAGCCAGTTGAACTGCCTCATCAAACCGAGCCTGCACGCGACGACACTCTTCCTGGTACAGCTGAGGATCGAGTTGCCGCAGATAGGACGGAGCCTCCACATTGGGGAAATCCCAGGTAACGTCGAACAGCCCGATCAACGATATTGGGTAATCGGCCTCGTTGTAGAGGCGACCAAGTCGCTGCCGCGCTGCCTCTTTCAGCGAGAAATAATCTTCGTCGAGTTCCTCGACTGCCTTGGTTAGCTCCTGGCGATGCTCACTCATCCAGTCTTGAAACGTGTCGACCCTATCCTGCCGAATCAATCGCACAGCCGGTTCCGGATAAGGCAGGCTCATGGACGTCCAGAACGAGCGGATTCGATTCCGTTCCGAGGTCACCGCTTTGAAGCGTGGATTCTTTGTGTCGAGCAGTTTCTTGCCCGCACTCAAGAATTCGCCCTGAGCGTCGAAGGATAGCGCCGCCTGAGCCCGTTGAGCTGGGGTCAACGTCTTCTGCGTGCCTAACCAGGTAAAGTTTACCCGGGTCGCGCACATGGTGGATCGCAGTCTCCCGGAGGGGCTGCTGCGATCGGTCGGCTGTTCTAAAGTTGTTGCCGTCATAAATACCTCACGTAAAGATGGGTTAGTTTTGGGCTAATTGGATTCAGGGTTCTGGGTTAGTCGTCGCCGCGACTTTCGCGTAGCCTGAGTCGTTGTGGTGAACATGCCCCCGGACTCGGCAGAGAGACAGCGACCGCTCGCCCAGCTACGGAGTCGCTCAACCGACTCGGCGGACGTGACGGCGACCGGAACCACGTTCTGCGCCGCCTGCACCAAGGAAACATTCAAGAGAGCGGCCAACCGGCAACAGGCACGAATCTCGGCGCCCGTCCACGATCCGTCGTTGGGCAGATCCTGCGAGTGCTCCAACCCAAAGCGTTCCAGATACATCTGCCAGATCGCTTCCTTCTGTGACCTCCCAGGTAAGTCGAGAAAGAAAATTGCATCGAAGCGTTCCGCTCGAGTGAGCTCCGGCGGTAGCTTAGAGACGTCGTTACTCGTAGCAATCACGAACACGTCCGATTCGTGATCAGCCAGCCAGGTGAGTAGCGCCCCGAGCATCCGTGAGCCCACACCGCTATCGGTCTGGCCGGAATTGGAGGTGCCGCCGAGGGCCTTTTCCAATTCGTCGATGAAGAGTACCGCAGGCTGCATCGCATCGATGATTTTCAACGCCCTACGAGTTCGCTCCTCAGTTTGGCCGACGATGCCGCCCATGAGTGCACCGACGTCGAGCGTCAACGTCGGCCTGCCAATCTCACGGCCAAGCGCCTTGGCGAAGGCAGACTTACCCGTGCCCGGCACCCCCAGCAGCAATACGCCCTTCGCTTGGACTGAGTGGGATTCATGTGATCGCAGTGCCTGACAGCAAAACTGTTTGAGCGATCCTAACCCTCCCAGTTCGGCAAACGACTCTCCGCCACGATGAAGCGAAAGCAGACCACTCTTGATGAGCGTCTGCGACTTGAGTTGCCAGATAGCCGACGGCTCCAGTCGGCCATGCCTCACCAGGGATAGGGCAAACGCGTTTTCCGCCTCGTAGCGGCTCAAGCCACAGGCCGCATCGAGAATCCGTTCTCGCTCCACACCTGCAGGGAACTCATCTCCTTCGGTCGCAATCTCTGCGGCAATTTCTGCAAGTTGTTCCCGAGATGGCAGCTCATGCTCTACCACGGTGAACACACGTTCGAGTTCCACTGGTAGCTGAACCACCGGTGCCAGAATCACGAGAAAACGCTGATGAGCTTTTCCCTGCGAAACCTGGTGAGAGATTGCCTGTACCACCTCCGCTGAGCCGAGGAAACGGTGGAGATTCGATAGTACCAGGAGCGAAGGCTGTCCGCTGCTGGGAAGCGATTCGAGATGTCGCACAGCCCCTAAGGGATCGGTGACCGACACCGCTGGCGATTCTGCTGGGGCCGTCGGGGCACCTCTGAGACCGACATCAATATCCCAGGTATTCATCCGCCAGTCTTCGTCGCGGCAAAGCTGAGCCAGTTCGGCGATCGCATCATCCTGTTCGCAGCTGCGAATCCAGATGCCACTGAAGCCAGCTCGCACCAGTTCCTGTATTTCTTCTGCTAAGCGCATACCGATTCCTTGTAAATGAAGTCTTGAAATGAAAAAGCTCGCGAGAGCGAGCTTTAGACAGAGTGGGCTAGTTGTCCGATCGTGGTCAGCCAGGTGGCGATTTCGCCTTCGGGATCTCGGTTCCGAAGGTGGTCAATGGTCATATGGGCCGCGACCTGCGTGTTGAGCCAGCGTTTGGCACGGCTGGACTGGCGATTCTGCGAACGTCGCGATAAGAGCTCCCAAGGCCTGTCGTGGAGACCGCTCTCATAGAGCTGCTTGGCGACGAGGATGGCCACCGGATCGAAGTCGCCAAATGTAAGTTCGATTGGAGCAACTTCTCGGATCGCTGCTGGATGAAGATAGTTTTCCAGGCTACGCTTGCGCGTAAGCACCGCTCGACAGTTTGGCCGCTGGTTGATCACCTCGGCCAATTCCTGACGCTGTTCCGTTTCGGGCGGCACTTCATGGTCGAGCAAGAAAAACTCTGGTTTACCCAGCGAAGCGAACCGATAGGTCCAACTGGGCAAGTTGCTGCCCCCGAAAGGAACGAACACCAATTGCCCTTGCTGTTCCATTTCGGCCAGATTGGGCAAGTCTTGATTGTGCGCATGCAGCGTCAATGAAATCCGACGGAGGAACTCAATGTCGTTGGTTCCCTCGACAATCACCAGAACGCGTGCCAGATCGACCGCTTTGTGGGATGGGTGTTTGAGTATGGGATCCATAGGCAGTTATTCCTTCTGTTCGATTTGATTTTGTTGCGTGATTTCCGAGGCGTGGAACTCGGCTGTGAGCGTCTCGGACGTTTGTTGTCCCAAGGCGGCTTCCAGAATGCGGCTTGCCTCGCGACACTCCGTCCCCTGAAAGCCCCTCGTTTCTAGGCGTGACTCGCCAGTGGGGCTGACGATAATCTCAATAGTTTTCAAGAGCTTACCCTCCAACTTGAATGACGAGTTTGATGCTTCCGTCCGGAAGCGCCTGTTCGACGGCGGTGTGGCCTTGCTTGCGGGCTTCGATCGTCGCCCGCTCGACGGCATACCGCTGCAGAAACTGATCGAGTTCTTTCTGGCTGCCCCAATGGCCGTTGTAGTTGTCGTAATCGAGCCGACCGGTCGTCACGTCGGCGACAACCGGATAACGCCAATCTCGAAGCTGGATCGCCCAGCCCCGCTTACGATCATTGAACAGGCGAACCTCACCGTACGTGGGCTCGGGAAGTTGAAGTCGTCGTGTTGCCTGGCGGATCGCCGTAACATCACGAACTTCGGTTTTGATGCTGACGATATGTGACATAAGACCTCCTGTGTGGGATGAAGTAGATTGCGGTCACCTCTCAGCTGGAGATGGTGATGACCATGGAAGGGATAAGACCTCCCTCATCTATTTATGCCCCGTTTTGGGCAGAAATTTAGTTTTCGGGAGCCTCGGCGTTATTCGATGTCTTTTCTCCGCCTTGCTGCTTACGTCTATTTGCCTGCACGACGAGGTAGGCGAGATTAGTCGCCAGTTGCGCTCGCTGCGAGTCGGTCTCCGAATCTTGAACATGACTTGAATCAGAAATGGGGGGCATTCATCCTCCTTTCATTTGGGTGATAGTCCAAAATCGCTAGGCGCATGAAAAACGCCTCGTCGCGAGGACGAGGCGTTGATGATCGATCGATCACGGTCAGATTAGCGAGGGCGTCGCTTTTTGCCGTTGTTGTAGGGGACGTTTGGCGGCTCAAGGCCTTGCATCTCGTACCAGCGACGGTAGCTGTACCAAACGTTTCCCGAATTGACGTTGTGCCCTTCGCGCTTCAGTTGTTTTGCGGTCTCGCGATGGCTCATGCCCTCGATGTCGATCAGTTGATGGACGCGTTCGGCAATCAGATCCAGGCGAGGCGGCTTGCGTAGCCAGACCGTGACCAGTTCCGCAGTCGGGGCATGGGCCCCTGGGAGCGGTTCGGAGAACGCCTTCAACAGTTGAGGACGAAAGGTCCCCCGGATGTTAGTCCGTTTGCGATTGGCACGCTGTTCGACCTGCACCCAAATCTGTCCGCCTGTCAAAGCACGGAATACGGCGAGCGTCTTGTAGACGGCATCCTCGCCGAGGTCGCCATTCGCCGCTGTGCTCAACAGATCGCACATCTCGGCCAGACGCTCGCGGATCTGTTCCACCGTCATCGTGCTGGTCGTCCCGTCGACCGCCCGCTGCAAGCGATTCACTTCGCTCTGGGCGGCGTTCCGCTGCAACTGGGCAGCCCGCAGTCGGGCCTTGATCTCCTTGCGATCGTCCTCGGTGCCTTCGCCTGACAACTCGAACAGATCGTGGACCCGGTTTTTGAGCAAAGCCAACTGCTTACGAGCCTGGACTAGCTGTTGTTCCAGACCCTGGTCAGCCTGAGCATCCAACTGCTGGCACTGCAGTACGATCGACTCGATCAGCTCGGCATCACGCAGGATCAGCTGGCTGAGACTGTTGCAGATCGCCTCGACCGCATCTTTGCGACGAACGGCCGACTTGCACGGACACTGGTCACCATTCTTGCACTGCATCGCCTTGCCTTGAGCACCCGTTTGGTAGAACCGAACCGGGCTCTCGGGCGTGCTGCAGCGTTCACAGAAGAAGAACTCTGTGGTCAAGTCCCACAGTTTCAGCTTCTTAGCCTTACGAGGTCCTCGGGGACCTGTCTTACGTTCACCAAACAACGTTTGCAGCGCCTCGAACGTGGCGTCATCCAGAATCCGTAGTTCTTCGCACTGCAAGGTGGTCACCTCGTTATCAGGCTGTTCGACTTGCTTGACACTATCGAGCTTCGTCGAAAACTGATTACGACGGCGACCGAACTCCCATCTTCCGACAAGGCGAATATTCGTGAAGAGTCGTCGATAGCTTTGGTAGCTCATCTTGCCGCTTGAAGATCGTGGGTCCACGGGACCGCCGACCGCGTTCCAGCGTCGTACGCCTTCGCGGACCGCCATGCCATTGAGTAACAATTGGGCATGTTCCTGAATCAGCTTGGCCGCTTCCGGGTCGACCTCGGGCATCGTGCGAGGGAGACCGCGATTGGTGAGTGGGGCACCGGGAATCACCTTACGGCGATAACCGATCCCGAGTGCCCCCGTCGTATAACCGTTAAGGAACAGGCCCGTCAGCCCCGAGCGAACGTGATCGGCAATTGCATCGAGTAGCATATCGTCCAAGAGGCCATGGATCTGCAACTGCAGTTTCCAGGTCTTGCGGTCGTTGGTATCAATGCCTTGAGAAACGCTAACGGCTCGCAGACCTTCTTCGACGACCTCCTCGTTGATGAATTGGTATCCCTTACCTGCCTGCCGGAACAGTCGGCTGGCTTTGTAGACCAAGAGGACCTTAGCATGCCGTTTGCGAAGGATCCGTTTCGTCCTGTCGAGACCAGCCCGCTGAGTTTGCTTTCCCTTTACGCCCTCGTCTACAGAAATGTACTCCGGCGGAACGTAGATGCGATTCTTTGCCGCCCATTGGATACACTCTCGGACCTGGTCATCCGTCGAATGCTGTAGCTTGGTGCTGAACCGAGAATAGATCGTACCGATTTCGAGGCCACAGGCGATGGCCCATTCGACTCGTTTTTCAAGCGAGGCTTCCGGATCGAATCCAGTCAAAACAAAGTCGCAAACCGCCGACATCTCTGTCCACCATTTGACGACTTCCGAGGTGAGTTTTTCATTAGCCGCACCCATGCTAGGCAGGTCCTGGTTCATGGTGGAACCTCCTCTGCTAATGTTTCATGTGAAGCAACCGGGCGACGAGCCCAGGGATCCCATGAAGATTTGGAATGGGATCAGGCTACGATTTGCGATTCCGCTGGCATTCCGCTCAGCGGAATTAACAGAATTGCGTGACGAGAAGCGCCGCGCAAAGGAAAACGCCCCGTGAAAACGGAGCGTTACGTTTTTCGACTACAGGTCAAACACTTAGCCTGAGGGCTAGGAGATCCCTCAAGTTATATGACACGTTTTCTGCCGAAATTTAGGTCACGGTAGCCATTCACGGATTTCACCTCCAAGGTGATGCTCGAAGAGCCGAATCTGCTCCGGTGGCAATTGGAGCTTTTGCGTCCCGATTTCACAAGGTTCGATCAAGACGGCGAGTTCATCAGGAAATTCGTCGTGTTTCGCGAGATCCGATTTCACTTTCGATAGATACGACTCGTGCTTCTTAGGTGCGAAATCCAAACGGTCGAGGGATAGACCCGCTTTAGCTTGACGCGCAAGTTCCCACATAAAGTACCATTTCGCATCGTGGGACCAGTCGAGCACGATGGGAGCACCTTTCCAGAATATTTTGCGATCTAGGGAATTAAGGACGAGGTCGTTGCGGGGGATTGCATCTTTGTAGGATGCATCGGTGTCTATGAGTTCGCCCGTTTCCTGTAATAGCCACCGATAGTCTTTGGACGATAGGTGGTGAAGCACGTGGGCGATTTCAATCACTGCTCGAACCTTCGAGCAGCTATGTAACTCTACCCACATTTTGCATGCGTCGTCTTTGTTCCAGGTCACGTCTTGGAACCGATGAAGTCGCAGACGCTCCCGAGGAGAAAATACCTGCTCCCACAGATCGCAAGCCGATTTAGGAGTACGAATCCTCAAAGCAGCTTCGCGTAAATTATCGAATGCGGCATTGGATAGCGATTTGTTCAATTGCGCTGGTGCGTTCATCACTTTTGTTCCCTGAATCTGGAGATGGGGTTGCTCAGTGTGTCCATATTTCGTTCGGTTTTCGCATGCCCATTTAGTCATTAGTTGCGAATTCCTGTCAGCGGAACGCCAGCGGAATCTCACTTGGGACACTCGTGATCATGTTCCCAATCGCAACATGATGGTTACCACGACTCATGCCAACCCCAAGCAAACTTCTGTCGTCCGCGGACGCTGCCGAGCGTCTCGGCATTTCCGTGTTAACTCTTTACGAGTGGTTGAGTCAATCCGACTCCGGGCAATTTCAAATACGCGGCCAAAGACTTTTTATTGAGTACAGCCAAGGTGGGGCTAAAGGCCAAGGACGTATCCGAATTTCAGAAAACGAAATCGATCGATTATTGGGATTGATGCGAGTTCAACCCCAGGCTAAGAAACCCCGTCGAAGCCAATCTCCCAAGCCGAAAAGTCATTTCATCACGACTCCCTTAGGGCGGCCGGATTAATCGCATTTCGATCCTACTGATATTACCTTGGCGGCAAAGGCCAGCGGACGGCAATCCGAAGGCCAATAAAGTACCCCTGCCTCATGAATTCTGAGGCAGGGGTTTATTTTGGTACGTAGAATGCTTGCGGTGCAATTGTCGTGTTCGACGCCCCGTCACGACTGAAGAAACTAACAAATCGGCGAAGTGACTTGGTGCGGATTATCTAAGAATCATCTCCAATAGACGTGCCCTCAGAGGCGTTTAGGGAAGTGTCTTGCTAATCGGCCGAAAAAATTGCCTCCCAGCACAGCATTAAAAAGTAGCCGAGGCGCGAAAGCATAAACAAGGCGAAAATCAATCCGCCAATCGTTGCTGCGCTAGGCAGAAACGATCCAAAAAATCGAAACACATTGGAAATGGATAGATCGGAATTGATTAACTCATTCTCTTTCGAATGATTCGAAGTACCTTGAGCTTGAAACATCTCCTCTGATAATGGAGGAGAAGGAGGAATTGGCAAACAATCCACGATATCGTTTGCTTCTGTACAGATTCCTGTCGAGTCGATCACTTTTGTATGCGAGTCAATCAGTCCAACACTCGCTAAGTGTTGAAGTGCTGCAATTCGAAAAGGTCCAAGTTTCCGATTCGCGTGTTCGAAGTACCACTCTTGTTCGCTCATAAAGTTCCTTTCGGATATTGCTCAAATCAATTCAACCCATTTGATGTGAAGATTGCTTATCCTCACGAACCTCCTGCAATCATCCCAATCACGCATCCGAACAGGATGTGCAAAAAGAACACTCCAAACCCTAAAATGTTGATCTGTTGCGCCTTCCAGGGATACGAAGATCTCCATACGTAGTACAAGAAGGAACTAACAAGGACACAGATCATCGGCAGAAAGAGAAACGCGAGCCCATACACGATGAACTCAGATAGCGACAAGCTGTCGCAATCTGTAGGCGTTTGAACGATACGGCGAGGAGCAGGGACGATCTCGGCAGTCACGAGTTCTTCCACCTCGTCGGGTGAATTTCTGACGTTTACAGCAGCTGTCGCATTCGTTCCCGGGACAAGCTGAGCTCTAGCATCCAGGCCAAGTTGTTCTGCCGCACGAACTTTTTGCCCCGAAGCGTCAATCAATCGAGTGCTCGAGTTGAGGATCTTGCCTCTTGCCAATTCGGCAAGTTCATCACGAAAGAACGGACCCACACGTTGCCCGTTGTGCTCAAAGTACCATCCTTCTTGATCCATGAATTCTCTCCTCTCGTAGTGCTTAGTTTTTGTCGAGGGGGAGCCGGTTGGCGTTCTGGTGAAGCCACACAATCGCAAAGATTTCAAATGCCAATGCCCCAAGTGCCATAACGAACATGAAGAAGAAAATAATCTCTCCCGCGGGTGTGGTTTCCGCATAATCGCTTTCTGAGGCAACGACGGCGATCGGGATGATGATGAGAAGCTGAAGCATCACAAAAGCGAGATAGGCCAACATGGTCCACTTCAGAATCTTGGCACCGGACGACCTGAGATTTCGTAGCCTGAGTCCACCGAGCACCTTGAAAGCCGTAGCTGCCAGCGAAGCGAAAAAGTCTGCAACTCCCAAGAGAATCTCAAAGCCAACAAATCGAGAGTCTGGGTGATAGGTTGGGCCTGTCACACAGAACGAGAGATAGCCGATCGCCCAAATCACAGGGCTGACTAAGATCGCGTAGATGCAGATCCAATTGGCGATCGCCGGTAAACGGGGATTGGTCAGCGGAGAATCATTGGGCAACGAAGTTGGAGGGTTAGGAGGGGGAGGAATAACCTCTGGCGCAGGAGGCACCATCTCGGCAAACGGCGGCCACTGCCCCAAGCGTTTCCACTGCGTTCCGCCAACTGGGCACGCGTGGGCTGTGATGGGGATTTCGCCAGCGTTGACCGCGTCAATTACGTGGCCTTGAGGAAAGGGGCCTTCGGCCTTGCCCGCGGTTGAGATCCACCACCGCGTAGTCGCGGCGTGGGACTCCATGGAAGAATCGTTCGTCATAAAAAGGTCCTGGTAGTGGTGGGTCGTAAGCCTGCTGTCGAGGCGGAGAACCTCAAAACAGTTTCAGCAGGACGTACCAGGGCGTGGCTAGGCGCATATAAAAGGACGCCGAACCAGCCTGTCCGTCCAGCCCCACCACAGGGCGCACAGAACAGCACCGGCCGGCGTCCCTTGCGGAACGCAGCCAAGTGCTACTTCTGTGCTTACAAGAGCCTTTCGGCTCAGGGTGGTGAATTTGGACGGAGTAGCCTTGACGCTTGCGCGTCGATCAAATTGTGTTGAATCCGGGCCTAACCGGAGGTGATTGTGTAATTAAATGGAATAACTCGGTGCTCTTCAACTTCGGGAAAAACACCACCGTATGATAGCTCGACGACATCACGACTTCCATGGCTTGGATGGAAGAGACCTTCACGCCTGCCAGCAGGATGTGAAAACGTCGTGCGGTTGCTGAATTCTCTCCTCTTAAGAGCCGCCGAAGTGTATATCGACTGTCGTTTCCAACGCTTAAAAAGCGGTTCTGCCAATAACAAGTTCTATGACACGAAAAACGACCGAATTTAGGTAAGGCTTAACGATTTCTGGCCGTACGGCCGCGTTCTACGGAGATCCAAATGGTAAGCGATCCCCTCATGTATTATGACGCGAAATCGGCCTAAATTTAGCAAAACATGCGGCGAGCGTGCTTGCTTACCCCATTTATCCCCTTCTCAAAAGCTCTAGGCCGCAGACTGCCTCGCTTTGGACTTACCAAGGGCCGCCCAGAGCGGATCGTTGTAGTCGTCGGCCCACTGGGCGTAATGATCCCAGCAAACTTTCGGCGTGTTACCCATCAAACCTGCCAAGACTTCGATCGTGGTGGGTTGGCCCGTGTAGTACCCGGACAAGGTTCGCTTGGCAAACGTGTGGCGACACGTGTAGGTCACCCGGTCGTCCGGTAGGTTGAGCGTTTCCTTGAGATTGCAAAACTGCTGAACGCCGTTGCAGCGTTTCCACTGCTTTCCATGCGTCGTTCGCAGCAGAGGGATCCCGGAGCCCTTCGGTGCTTCGAGCATGAGTTGCCGCGTGATCTCTTCCATCTCCTCACAGAGCATGATCCGCCGATCCTTGCCAGTCTTCTTGGCGGCCTTATGACCGTGGCCCCCCTCTGCGGTACGAGCCTTTAGCAAATAAAACATACCGTGCGGTGTTTCGACGACGTGATCAGCCGTCACCATCGCCATTTCGGAGAACGGACGAGCTCCCGTCAAAATACAACACTTCAGAAACAAGGCATGGGCTTTGTTCGTGGTCGTGTAGATCGCTTTTTCTTCCTCGGGACTGAACGAAGTCACGCGAGCTGTGGCTGCAGGCTTCTGGTAGCTGGCAAGCGGGTTGGTATCAAGGTCATCAAACTTGCAGCAGAAATTGAATGCAGCCTTGATACAGGCAATGACATTCCGCTGCGAGTTGTTGTTCCAGGTCTTGTGCTTTTGGAGCCAGATTCGCAAGTGCTTCTTCTTGAGTTCGGAGACGGACAATGCTCCGCAGTAACCACAGAAGTCGTTCAGCCAGGCTTGGCAAAGACCAACCCACTCTGGGGTCGCCGTGTTCGCAAGATCCGCCAAGTAGATCTCGCAGACTTGGGCTACCGTCCAGTCTTTCGAGGGTGCCGACGAGACAGGCGTCAACTCATCGGTCAACTTGATCCGTGCCAGGGCTAGTTGGGCCGCCTCCTTGTTCTCCTTGCCCCGGATCCGCTCACCATCCTCGTCGAAGAGAGCTTCTCGCTTTTTTGTCCCGGGTGGTGTGTAGTACCAGCAGTCCGTCTGCTTCCAATGCCACGCAGAACCATGCTGCTGGCGACGCGATTTTCGATTCCTTGCCATTTTTAATTACCTCACGGAGTTGCCCCGGTTGCCGCCGGGAATTGACTTATGAAATTCGAGAGAGGACACTAAGAGCTGGAACCGGTTTCGGTTCCTTGCCGCCAAGGGATCACCATGCGGTTTGCCGACCGCGATCCCTTGGTCTTTTTATGCGCGTGCTAAGCGGTAGATGCAGCCAGCCACGAGATTGAAACGAGCGCAGCACGCTCGTCATCCGAAGAATGGGATCCCACATGTTTCAATTCCTTGCCATTTCGACGCGTCGTTATGGAACGCTCGGTTGCCGCCGAACATTCCCACGTCATTTGCTACACAGAATAACTACACTCGTATTTGCGGTGAGTCTGATGCTCTTCGCACAACTCTTTTTTACAACACCACTTAACGCCGAGTCAAGAGATCGTCCTAACATCGTTTTGATACTTGCCGACGATCAAGGGTATAAAGATGTTGCCGCGCATGGGCATCCTTATATCGACACGCCGAATATGGATCGTCTTTTTACGGAAAGCCTTCGCCTGACCGATTTCCATGTGCGTCCGACTTGTGCTCCGACTCGGGCAGCGTTGATGTCTGGTCGCCATCCCATGCGAAGTGGTATCTGGCACACGATCATGGGTCGTTCGTTAATGCGTGGAAACGAGCTAACGCTGGCCGAAGTCTTTCAAGCCAACGGCTATCAGACCGGGATGTTCGGCAAATGGCACTTGGGCGACAACTACCCGATGCGTCCTCAAGACCAAGGGTTTTCGACGGTCGTTCAGCATCTTGGCGGCGGCGTATCGCAAGGACCGGATTACCTGGGGAACGATTACTTTGACGATCACTACTCGCGAAACGGCAACGTCGAAAAGTTCGAAGGCTTCTGCACCGACATCTGGTTTGACGAAGCGATGCAGTTCATGGACGCCCAGCGTGATTCCCCATTCTTCGTCTACCTGGCCACCAACGCTCCGCATCGGCCGTGGAATGTTGATCCGAAGTTAGAGCAAGTCTATCTCGATAAAGGGGTCGCCAAAACGGCTGCCCCTTATTACGCATTGATTAGCAACATCGATGACAACCTGGGGCGACTCCGGAAGTTCCTCCAGGAGAAGCAACTTGCCGACAACACCATCTTACTCTTCATGACCGATAATGGACCTGCCGGGGGCTGGCCTCTCAACGGCGACATGCATTCCAAGCCGTTGCCGCATTTCACCGCCAACATGCGTGGTGCGAAGGGATCGTTGTATGAAGGTGGGCACCGTGTTCCTTGTTTTATTCATTGGCCGGACGGCCAGCTTTCAGGAGGAAAAGACGTTGATCTCCTCGCGACCGACATCGATATCCTTCCAACGCTCGTGTCTTTGACCGGCGTGAAAAAGCCTGACGGCCCTCCGCTTGATGGCATCGATCTTTCTGCCGCGTTGCAAGATCGAGAGTCGATTGACAATGACCGCATTCACGTGATTCAAAGCCAACGTTTGCCGCTGCCTTCGAAGGAGGCCAAAACGGCTGTTCTCAAAGGTCCGTGGCGATTGGTTCTCAATGCGTCTGAGCCTGGCTCGGTCGAACTTTACAACATCGCCGAGGATCCTCGGCAATCGGTAGACCTCGCCCAGAAGCACAGCAAACTAGTCACCGAACTTCAAGCCGCCTACGACGACTGGTTTGCCGATCAATCGCCGATGTTTTCCGAATACAGCCGCATTGCGATCGGTGCTGAAGCAGAGCCTGTGGCACGATTGATGTCGCACGATTGGCTCACCACTGAGATCAGCGACTGTATCTGGAATCAGGCAGGCGTAATCGCCGGTCAAATGGGCAATGGCCCTTGGGCGATCGAAGTGCTCTCTCCTGGAACTTATCAATTTGAGCTTCGTCGCTGGCCAACCGAGAGGCCAGGCCCGATCGAAGCCGACCATGCGAAGATCTCGATCGGCGAGACAATGGCCGAGACGCGTGTTGAACCCGACGCCGAATTCGTGCAGTTTGAATTAGACCTGCCTGCTGGTCCGGCCATGTTGCAGACGATGCTCCGAATTCCAGATCGAGGCAACCAAACTCGCGGGGCATATTACGTCTACGTGCGAAAGCTTCGCTAGAAAACACGTCATTGCATCATGCTCCGAAGACCTTTCACTCCGCCAATGGACTCCCACCAATGCTTCCATCGCGTGCCCTCTTGATTGCTTCCGTCGGCTTGGTGATTGCCGGACAACTTTGCTTCGCGGCTGTGCTTTGTGCCGCATCTGCTGAACGTCCCAACGTCGTCTTGATCATGACGGACGATCAGGGGTATGGAGAGTTTTCGTGCCATGGCAATCCAATCGCCAAGACGCCTCACATCGACAAGCTGGCTTCGGAGGCCGTGCGACTAACGGACTTTCACGTGTCGCCCATGTGTACGCCGACGCGCGGACAGCTGATGACGGGACTCGATGCATTTCGCAATGGGGCAATCAATGTAAGTAGTGGTCGGACATTGCTACGGCCTGAGTTAAAAACGATTGCCGATGTTTTCCGCACCGGTGGCTATCGAACAGGCCTTTTTGGTAAGTGGCACTTAGGAGACAACTATCCGTTTCGCCCGGAAGACCGTGGATTCGACGAGGCGTTGTGGTTTCCATCGTCCCACATCAACAGTGTGCCCGATTACTGGAACAACGATTATTTCGACGACACTTACATCCACAACACCCAGCGAGTTCGCCGCGACGGTTACTGTACCGATGTGTTCTTTGATGAAGCAATCAAGTGGATGGATCAGCAGGACGAGCAGCCATTCTTTGCTTACATTGCATTGAACGCGGCCCATTGGCCATGGTTTGTTCCGGACCATTATCGTTCCGCAATACGAGAGGCACTGGACGACAACAACGAGATTTCCGGCAATATCAAGCCTGTGTTGCGGGACAATCTGATCAGTTTCCTGGCCATGGGAACAAACATCGACGACAACGTCGGAAAGCTTGATCGGTTCCTGCGTGAGTCGGAACAAATGAACAATACGATCGTTGTCTTTCTGACCGATAACGGCAGTACGATGGGGCCAAAGTACTTCAACGCTGGCATGCGTGGAGGGAAGACAACGCTCTGGGAAGGAGGCCACCGAGTCCCTTGTTTTATTCGCTGGCCCAATGGGCTGAAGCTTTCGCACGAAGTGGATGACTTATGTCACGTACAAGATCTGCTTCCAACACTCGCCGCGTTGAGCGGCATCGCGGAACATACTCCTGAGAAGTTGGACGGGACGTCGCTGAAAGCCGTGTTGGAGGATCCCGACATGAGCTTGGAGGAACGAATGCTAGTCATTAATTACAGTCGCATGCCAACATTTCGGGTGAAGTATACGACTGAGAACCCAGCATTGCCGCATAAAGATGGAGCGTTAGTGATGTGGAAACATTGGCGTCTTCTCGAAAATCGCGAATTGTACAACGTAAAGGATGATCCTGAGCAGCGACACAACATCGCGGCACGGCACCAGAAAATCGTTGAGAAGATGCGGGCGAGACTGGATGGATGGTGGAGTGAAGTGGAGGGGGACGTGCTGACACCGCAGAGAGTGATCATCGGTCACAATGCAGAGAACCCGCTGCTTCTGACCGCTTGCGAATGGTTGGACGTGTTCGTCGACCAGCAAATTCAAATTCGCCGCGGAGTACCAAAGAATGGTTCCTGGCACGTCACGGTGGCAGAAACGGGGACATACGAGCTAGAGCTTCGTCGTTGGCCAAAGGAAAGTCGCCTGAAGCTGCACGAAGGTTGTCCTGAACTTCAGGTTACCGACGGAACCTTTCTTGAAGGAACCGCATTACCGATCGCACGAGCAACGCTTCGTCTCGATGATCGTAAGATTTTGCTGGCTCAGCCCGATCGGGATAAAACTGCTTTCGTAACCCAGGCAAAACTAGATTCCGGACCACTTGAAATTCGTGCGACATTCTTCGACAAAGCAGGCACAGAGATCTGCGGTGCCTACTATCTTTATGTCAGACGAATAGACTGATCACTCACCGATCGCTTCTATGGCTTCTCTACAAATTGGATTTCGCTGCTGATCAGACTGCCATCTTCGGTTTGAATGGTCATGTACCACAGCTTCGCCTCTTCCGGAGGTGCTGGAGCAACGACGTTGTTTTCGTGAACGGTCGCCGGCGTTGTCTTCCAGTTGTGGGCGTTGACCACTTTGTCGTCCACCGTCCAATGAATGGCGGCCTGGGTGATCGGTCCGTTTTGGTATGGCATTTCGACCTGGCCGTTTTTCAGGGCTACTTGCCCGACGGTCGGCAGTGGTTTCCCTTGCTTGAGCCACTGATCCATATAACGACCAATTTGCGGTGGGTTCCATCCGCCAGGGTGACTGTGGGGCATCTTCACGGTGATCGATAGTTGCTTGGACACGCTACTGGGGACTACGTGAAAGCTTTTCATGTAGCTATCCAGCGGATAGGCGAAGTCGTTCGTACCGTTGACGAAAAGAATCGGCATCGAGACGGCAGGAAGGTACTGCTTCGGATCCCAAAGCGTTTCCCAGCGTTGCTTTTGCTGAGGCGTCATTCGCTCGAAACGATCGAGCCACTTGCTGTTGTCGGTGAGAAAGCCGCAGCCATAAACAGGAACCGCCGCATGGAAGCGTGAATCGACGCCAGCAACAATGCACGTGAGATAACCACCCCAGCTAATTCCCGTGACGCCGGTTCGTTCACCGTCGACTTCGGGAAAACTGCGGATCAGAGAGTGGGCGAGAATTACGTTGGCGACTGCATGGTATTGCCACTGCTCGTTTACGTTATCGTCGATGTGCCCGAATTTATGCTCATCTCCATGGAACGGACCACCATCCTTCAAACGCGTGCGGTTCTTTTGATTGTGGGGATTCTCGCCTTCGATAGGCCGACTTCCGGCCAGATCCATGGCGATGGCCGCATAGCCCCGCTTGGCCCACAACTCGGTCCATTCCCGAAACGCGGTCCCACCACCGCCATGAATACAAACAATGGCCGGAAGATCTTTGTCGAGACTTTTGTCTCCCAAAACCGAGCCAGGTGTCGCATAATAAGCGAAGACACGTGTGGGATGCCCTTCAAAGGCTTCGCCGATGAAAGTCATCGATTTAACAGGAGAATCGGCGTCGACCCACTCGAACTTCGGAGCTTTTGACAGCTGGGTTAAATCCCACGGTTGGGTTTCAGGAAGATTCGGTGAAGGCTGAATTGGATCGGCAAAAGCGGCCGAACCAACAGATAGAATCAACCAAACAACAAAGAGCGGAAGATAGGTAAACCGCGAAGACATAGGCCAGGCTCGCTGAGGTGGGACGGGGTGAAGTAGAACCGCATTCTATCAGCCCCTGCAGCGTCCAGCGAGCAACTTTTGGCGACGTGGGTTTGACGTTTAGGTTAATTCAAGTTCCCTTACTTCTGCTCATTTAATAGGCAATTCCGACCACCAAGCGAGGTCGCCAAGGATGTGCCAAATCGCTGCAAGGCGTACATCCAGCGAGACTTACGATTACAGCGAGCAGGGTGTAAGCATAAAATTGGCACGACAAATGCACCCTTAAGATTTGTCCTTACGGGAGGACTCAGGCAATTTCAACTCGTCTGGCAGAGACGACCTTTCCTCCCCCGGCGGAACAATCTGGCCCCACTAGATTTCTCATTAGGAGAAGAAGAACGTGCAAGGGCAAACGCAGTCCCAAAGCTATTCCGAGCCCAATCTTGTTGCCAACTACGACGTTGGCGAATTCTATGACGAAATGTTCTCCCCCGGTGGTTCGCCCCGCACGAACTGCCAGTTGCTGTATCAACATATTCAAGAGCTGACCTCGAACGATCTGCGTAAACGAAAAACGGCAGCGGAACGTTCGATGATTCGGCTTGGCATTACCTTCAATGTGTATGGGGAAGAAGAAGGAACGGAGCGAATCATCCCGTTCGATATTCTTCCGCGAATCATTCAGGGCGAGCAGTGGTCGTGGATATCAAAAGGACTGAAGCAGCGTATCGTCGCGCTCAATATGTTCATCGACGACATCTACAACGAGCAAAAGATCCTCAAAGACGGGATCATCCCGGAACATGTGGTGAAGTCCGCGAGCAGCTTTCGTCCGCAGTGTGTCGGATTGAAGCCACCGAACGGGATCTGGTGCCATATCACTGGCACCGATTTGGTCCGTGATGCTGACGGCGAGTTTTACGTTCTGGAAGACAATCTTCGCTGCCCATCCGGCGTGTCGTATGTGCTGCAAAATCGTCAATTGATGAAACAGACATTCCCCGGTCTGTTCGAGGCTCAGTTCGTTCGCCCTGTCGACGACTACTGTAGCCAGTTGCTCGATGCATTGAATCATCTTGCTCCGGAACATGTCGAGAAGCCACAAGTGGCGGTGCTTTCGCCGGGCATTTACAACTCGGCCTATTTCGAGCATTCATTCCTCGCTCAGCAGATGGGAGTGGAATTAGTCGAAGGCCGCGACTTAGTCGTTCGAGATCGACGCGTCTACGCACGCACCACCAAAGGGCTGCGAAGTGTTGACGTGATCTACCGCCGCATCGACGACGACTTCCTCGACCCACACGTCTTCCGGAAGGACTCGATGCTTGGCGTGCCTGGCATTATCGATGCCTACCGAGCCGGAAACGTTGCTTTGGCGAATGCCCCAGGCACCGGGATCGCCGACGACAAAGTGATCTACGCGTACGTTCCCGACATGATCAAGTATTACCTGAGTGAAGATGCCATTCTGCCGAACGTTCCGACGTACGTTTGCTGGGATGACGCACAGCGAGATCACGTCATCAAAAACATCGCCGACATGGTAGTTAAGCCAGCCAACGAGTCTGGCGGATACGGCATGCTGATTGGCCCTCGGTCCAGCAAAGAAGAGCATCAGAAGTTTGTTGAACTGATCAAAGCTAATCCGCGGAATTACATCGCCCAGCCGACACTTTCCCTCTCCCGGGCACCTGTCATCATTGACGACCACTTAGAGGGTAGGCATGTCGACTTGCGACCGTTTATTATCTATGGACGAGACATCTATGTATTGCCCGGCGGACTAACACGTGTTGCCCTGCGAAAGGGGTCGCTCGTGGTGAACTCGTCCCAGGGGGGCGGAAGCAAAGACACCTGGGTCGTGTAGGAGTGAAAGGTTCTTCATGTTAAGTCGCGTTGCCGACTCCATCTATTGGACCAGCCGTTACATTGAACGCGCTGAGGCCGTTGCTCGTTTCATCGCCGTCAACTTGAACATCAGCATGGACCTGTCGACGGCAGGAAACCAGCAATGGTTGCCGTTGGTCACCACCACTGGGGATGACGAAGGGTTCAAAGAAACCTACGGCGAATCCAGCAAACGGAATGTGATCGAGTTCCTGACGTTTGATCGCAATAACCCGAATTCCATTCTTTCGTGCTTGATCAAAGCACGCGAGAACGCCCGCAGTATCCGCGAACGCATCTCGGCCGAAATGTGGGAGCACATCAACCGCTTCTACCTGATGGTCAAAGATGTCGGCGATGCCGAAGGTATTCTGGATGACCTGCCGGACTTCTACGAAGCAGTCCGCAACTCCGGTCAGCAGTTTGTGGGCGTGACCGACGCCACCATGACTCACGGCGAAGGATGGCACTTCTGTCAGCTCGGACGTTTCCTCGAACGTGCCGATAAGATGTCGCGCATCCTCGATGTGAAGTATTACATCTTGCTGCCCAGTCCTCAGCATGTCGGAAGCCCGTTCGACGATCTTCAGTGGGCTGCCCTGCTCCGCTCAGCAAGTGCGTATGAAATGTATCGTCAGCGTTTTGGCCGGATCGTGCCGCAAAACGTGGTCGACTTCTTGATGCTCGACAAAGAGTTCCCCCGAGCTGTGCTGCACTGCCTGACACATGCGAACGAATCGCTGCATGCCATCACAGGCAGCGATATCGAAGGGTTCACCAACTTGCCGGAACAGCGACTCGGACAGTTGCGAGCAGAATTCGCATTCACCAGTGCGAACGATATTATCGCCCGAGGGTTGCACGAATTCATCGACGATTTCCAGCAGCGGCTGAATCTCGTTGGCGAATCGATCGGCACGACATTCTTCAGTCTGCAAGCGGCGTAAGAAAGTCAGCGTTTAGTTCTGGTTCTGTTGCTGCGATCCGCCACTTCCATTGGAAGATGGCTTATCGGTCTTAGGATCGAGCGGCATTACGTCGACGCCGACCTGCATTGAACGGGTCCCCCCACCCATCACCACTCCTTGGATGGGCGAAACGTCCTCGAAGTCGCGACCATGTGCCAACGTGATGTGATCGGTACCGACCATCACTTTGTTCGTCGGATCGAAGTCGATCCAGCCGAGCTCTTGTCCGCAGAACACCGAAAACCACGCATGCGATGCGTCGGCCCCGACAAGTCGCGGCTTACCAGGAGGCGGTTGCGTTCTCAAGTAACCACTGACATATCGAGCCGGAAGCCCCAAGGCTCTCAGCGAGCCAATGCCAACATGGGCAAAGTCTTGGCAGACTCCGTGACGCTGGCGAACGACCTCTTCCAAAGGCGTTTGAATATTAGTTGCCGAGGAGTCGTACTTATAGTCGGTAAAAATCCGCGACGTAAGATCCATCGCCGCTTCGACGATCGGACGACCACGTGTGAACGCCGCTTTGCCATATTCGGTAAGGATCGGAAGAAATCGTATGTGCCGCGAAGGGTACAAGAACTGCCGAACCTCCAGCGGAAATTCTCGCTGCTTGCCTAATGCTGCCAGCTCTTCCCAGGCTGGCGAATTCGTCACCGATGTAGGTGGCTTGATCGTTACCCGGCTGGTCGACGTGATGGTCATTCCATCATGTGGCTCGCTCAGTGCAAAGTAATGCACCTGATTGCCAAAGTAATCGGTTCGCGAAACGACCGATCGCGGCTTCGGCTCGACCAACAGGGCAAAGTCTTCCACGCTTTGCCGATGTGTCGTCGGTACTCGCAAATGCAATAAATTGTGAGCGACCGAAGCAGGTTCGGAATATCGATAGGCCGTCTTATGTTGAACTTGGTATCGCACAGTCAGCAGTCGCTTTGACAACTAGGGGCGTATCTCGACCAGGTGAGACTGAGGCATCGAATGAACCAGGTAACGCTGCGTCACCACATCCGATAGCTTGGGAAGCAGAACCTCAATTTCCTGAAGTAGCAAGTGCAACGATTCGCCGGCAGAAAGGGCACCAGGAGCTCGAACGCGTGTCACGTCGAACATTCGCACCTCATGCAGAAGCGACATCGCCAGACGCTGCTCGACGGTGTACCCGGCATGGTCGGCAATGTTAGGCAGATCATTCACGTGATCCAAAAGCTGAGCCAGTTGGCGTGCAATTGAACGGGGATTGGTTTCGTCGGTGACCAACAAATCGAGCACCGCCCCCAGATGCATTTCTTCCAGGTAACGCGAGCGATACGTGATCAAGCTATCGGAAATCTCTAAAAGAGCCTCTAGTATGGCCGTCAAATCGCCGGCCGGTAGCACCAAACAGTTCCGCATCAACCGCGAACTTTGCGTGGCTCGCTCCATACGACGCCCCATGTCCAGGAAGTGGTAGACCTGAGTTCGCGTGATGCTTTCGGAAATGATCCCGGAAAACGCCGCGAGGTCAAGGATCAGATCGTCCAACAGTGCCAGACAATCGGACAGATCCCAGTAACCACTGCTGGGTGCCTGAAATCCTTGATCGACGCGGTGCAGTACTCGCCAACTATCGGCGGAAACGCGGTCGCGACTGCGGGACGTCAAACGGAAGATTTGCGTCACGATCGAACGCAAACTCATTGAATTCTGTTCGTCGAAGATGTTCGCCGCCAGGTTACGTTCGATCGGCGGCAATTGGGCTCGCATCTCGTCGACACCATAGCTGGTCTCGATAATTCCCATCTCGGCCATCGTACGAATCAAGATCCGCACCTCCGGCATCTCATCCAGCTGCTCTTCACTCGTCAGTCGTGAAATGGTCGTTCGCAAGATTCTCGCGGTGACATCGGCTCGTTCCAGGTTTCGCCCCAACCAGAACAAGTTCTCAGCGATGCGGCTGGGCAGTTCTCCACCGGTTCGTTTGAGTTCAACCCCATGTTCCGGCTGAGTCAGCAGACTAACACGCGCAATCGGAGCCGAAGAAAGAACCCAAGCATCCTTGCTGCGTTCCCCCACTTGCAGCGACGACTCCAACGGTTGTAGTTCGCCACTTAGTCGAACGAGTCCGCCTGGCATGGTCTCGAATTCGTTTTGCCCTAAGACGGCAAACGATCGAAGTGCGATGTGTGCCGGCGTAAGCGACTTCTTGGAATAGACCGGGCTCGTAGAACGAACGACTTGTTCCTGTGCGACGAACATGTCGGGGTCGGCTTGGATCATGCGAATGAGTTTTTCGCGATCCCCTTCTTTTTGCACGCGGTAAATGGGCGTGCGTGTGCCCCGGTTTCGATACGCCGGCTTGATCAGAAGCTTGTCGATGTTGTCGATAACGTAACCGAGCGAGTCGGACTCGCCGCATCGCCATGTGGCCACGCCTGGCAAAATGAGTGGCTCGCCAAGCAAGTGTTGGCAAAGCTGCGGCATGAACGTCATAAAAATCGGCGACTCGACAATCCCGGATCCGAGCGGATTGAGAATGACGACATTCTTCATGCGGCAGACTTGCAGCAGTTCCGGAACCCCGCCGGCACAGTGGCTTATCTCGAGCGGGTCGCATTGATCGCTGTTCGGCCGGCGAATGATGACATCGACCGGCAAAAGCCCACCCAGCGTCTTGAGCATCACTCGGTTGCCGCGTACCGCCAAGTCGGCCGGTTCAACGAGTGTGTAACCGAGATAACGTGCCAGGTACGCATCCTCGAAATAGTTTGGATTCTCCGCTCCATTGCTAAGGATGACAACACGAGGATTCGTGACACGAGAGCATGCCCTTAGGACAGCCTCTTTCACTTTCATGAAATAGCCAGCCAAACGCTGAACGTTTTCCTTCCGAAAAAGGCTCGGCGTCATGCGGGACTGAATGATTCGGTTTTCCAGCGCAAAGCCGCTACCCGATGGGGACTCGCTACGATCCCCTTGCACCCACCAACTTCCATCGGGCGAGCGCGACAAGTCGGCTGCATAGAAGTAAAGGAAGTTATTGCCCGGCGGATTCTGACCATGAAAGCAGCGGTAATAGCCAGGATGCCGGAACAGGACTTCTTCGGGCAGGATTCCACTTCGCAGCAAATCTTGCGGACCGTATAGATCTTGCAAGATCAGCTGCATCAGCTTGCCGCGTTGCTTGAGCCCTTGCGAGACATGGTCCCACTCGCTGCTGGGAATTAACACCGGCAGCGGATCAAGCTCCCACGGCCGAGCCCGACGGTCTTGCTCAGGGCTTCCAACGCCGGCGCCCACGTAGGCAAGCCCCGTACGTTGAAGAACTTTCTGCATTTGCTGCCAGCGACGTTGAAATTCGCCGGCTCCGATTTCTCGCATCCCACTGACGAAACTTTGCCAATGGGGACGTATTTGCGTACCGTCGTTCAGCTCATCGTATATGTCGGGAATCGGCTTATACGGAGTAAACAGGTCGGCGGACGCATCGTTTTGTGCGGGAATTCTGGTCACCGAGACCTCGGGCTGTCCAAAATGAGGTGTTACGCAATCCCTGCGTGGGGTTACAGATGCTTCGTTTTACCCCGTCTCAAATCGAGCGTGAAGGGGAATTCGCGCGAGGACTCGTCCGGCGGGAGTTCGACATAACCGGGCGTGTGCCCCATTTTCTCGAATCTTGTACCTCGCCGCGACTCGGCCTCGAACGCATTCACTGGGAATGCTTCTGGATTATTCCCCCCCGGATGCCCCACATGATAGCGGCATCCACCCAAGCTTCTTTGGAACCACCCATCGTACAAATCAATCGTCAACGGTTCGTCAACTGGAATGGTCGGATGCAAACAGCTGGGCGGCTGCCAGGCTCGGTAGCGGACGCCAGCAACAAACTCCTGCTCGGTTCCCGTCGGATGCAGTGGAATACGACGTCCGTTGCACATCAGGATGTGACGTTCGGCGATCGCACCGCGGACTTTGACCTGCATCCGTTCCAGCGACGAGTCGACGTAACGGGCCGTAAATCCTTGCCCTGCTTCTTCTCCGAGAACGTACCACGGCTCGATTGCTTTTCGCAGTTCGACCTGGACACCTCGGTGCGAGAACTCCCCAATCTTGGGAAATTTGAACTCAAAGTGAGGGAGGAACCAATACGGTTCCAGGCGGAATCCGGCATCCTGAGTTTCTTGGATGACGTCCTCAAAATCTTGATAATTAAAGTGCGGCAACATGAATCGATCGTGCAGACTGGTGTCCCAATCGACCAAAGGCGCCTTATAAGGGCTTTCCGCAAAGCGAGCCATTAAAGCTCGCAGTAGCAGCTGCTGCGTAAGACTCATTCGGGCGTGCGGCGGCATCTCGAACGCTCGGAACTCCAACAAGCCGCGGCGACCGGAGGCATTGTCTGGCGAGAAAAGCTTGTCGATACAGAATTCAGCACGGTGGGTGTTCCCGGTGATATCCACCAGCAAGTTGCGGAAAACCCGGTCGACCAACCATGGCGAAAACTGCCCCTTATCGGGGATCTGCTCGAAGGCGATCTTCAGTTCATAGATGGCATCGCGACGCCCTTCGTCAACGCGCGGGGCCTGACTTGTTGGGCCGATAAAGTTGCCGCTGAACAAATACGACAGCGACGGATGATTGTGCCAATACGCGATCAAGCTACGCAGAATATCAGGTCGCTGCAGGAAGGGGCTTTCCGCTGGTGTCGGTCCCCCCAGCACGACATGGTTCCCACCGCCGGTTCCGGTGTGAGTCCCATCGCGGTTGAACTTTTCAGTCCCCAGACGCGTGTGATGAGCGTCTTCATAAACGCCTGTGGTGATGTCGACCAATTCCTGCCAATTGTTGGCTGGATGGACATTCACTTCGATGACGCCAGGGTCTGGGGTCACGCTCAAATGATTCACACGATCATCGTGCGGAGGCAGGTAACCTTCGATAATGACGGGAGCCTGCAATTCCGTCGCGACGTTTTCAACCGCCGTGATCAACTCTAAGTAGCCTTCCATGCGATCGACCGGAGGCATGAAGACATGCAGACAGCCGTTCCGCGGTTCAACACATAGTGCCGTGCGAACGAGTTGATTCAACGGGTTCGGCCCGCCATTGTCACTCCAATCGCCAGGCCCGAAGAACCCATCCGATACGAGACTTTGACCGCTCATTCCTTGAGGACGCGAAGGACTTCGATAGTCGTCCCCTCCGGACGTCTTCATCGACCATGGCTTGCCGGAGTCTCCTCCAACCATCGCAGGCGTCCGCCGCGCCATGAACTCGGCATACGATGGCAACGGCGTTGATTCAGCCATCGGATCCAATGGGAACAGTGCCGCTGACTGGTCTTCGGTTTCGTAGACAAGCGATTTCAACGGCAACCGCAAACCCATCGCGGAGTCGCCGGGGATAAGGAACAATTCGTCGCTTCGGACGACCCATTCGCCACTTTCCCAGCAAGGCTGTGCGGCCCACCAGAGGTAACGAACCGGCAGCACAACACCGACCGGCGAGGTGAGCCCTTGCTCGAACACTTTGGCAATGCGTTCGCGTTCTTCTTTGTCTTCCAGCTTGGAATCATGAATGTCGACATTCACCGGCAGGCGACGTTCCATCCATGTGTAATAGAACGCGTCTTCGTAGGCGTAATTCGCATGGTTTGGTTCGACGCCAAGCTGTTCGGCGAGTTTCTGCATGAACTGCATCGCCAGATCGGTATCGTGGCCGTAGTTCATCCCATCTTCGGCCAACAGCGTCGGGTCTCTCCAAATCGGCTCGCCGTCGTGTCGCCAATAGCATCGGAAGGCCCAGCGTGGAAGCGATTCACCGGGGTACCACTTCCCTTGTCCGTAGTGCAGGAAGCCCCCTTCGCCGAAACGTTTGAATAGCTTCCGCATCAGCTTGTCGGCCATACCTCGCTTGGTTGGACCGACAGCCGCCGTGTTCCACTCGTCCCCTTCCATGTCGTCGATGGAAACGAACGTTGGTTCGCCCCCCATCGTCATCTTGATGCCGACACGATCGAGATGTTTGTCGACCTCGTGTCCTAAGGCCTGAATATCTTCCCACTCGTCATCGGTGTAAGGCTTCGTAACCCGTGGGTCTTCGTGGAAACGGGTGACTTTCATCTCGAAGTCGAACTCGACTTCGCACTTTTCATGTGTCCCCGAAACCGGAGCAGCCGTCAGTGGCGACGGGGTACACGCAAGCGGAATGTGCCCTTCTCCGGCGAACAAACCAGACGTTGGATCGAGCCCAACCCAGCCTGCCCCCGGCAGGAAGACTTCCGTCCACGCGTGCAGGTCGGTAAAGTCCTGCTCGGGACCGGAAGGGCCATCGAGCGACTTGATGTCTGGCGTCAATTGGCAGATGTAGCCGGATGCGAAGCGGGCCGCGAGACCGAAGTGACGCAGCATCTGAACCAAAAGCCACGCCGAGTCGCGACACGAACCGAGTCGCTTCTCCAAGGTTTCTTCTGGCGTCTGAACACCGTGCTCCATACGCACGGTGTAGGCGATATCATTTTGAAGACGCTGGTTGATATCGACCAGGAAGTCGACGATACGCCGCGGGGTCACATCGACGCCATCCAGGTATTCGGTCAGCAGCGGGCCGTGCGGTTCCTTTTCCAGGAACGGAGCCAGGTCGGTCTTCAGGGGCTCTTGGTAGGTGATCGGGAAGTCTTCCGCGTCGGGCTCCAAAAAGAAGTCGAACGGGTTAATCACCGTCATTTCGGCGATCAAGTCGACGTCGACCGTGAAGTGATCGACCGGTTCTGGGAAGACAACGCGAGCGGCAAAGTTGCCGTGAGGGTCTTGTTGCCAGTTAAGAAAGTGGGGCTGCGGATTGATTCGCAGCGAGTAACTGTGGATGGGGGTGCGGCAATGCGGAGCCGGCCGCAGGCGAATGGTTTGGGCACCCACACCGATCTTGCGATCGTACTTGTACTTAGTCGAATGATGTAACGCCGTCAGGATCGCCATAGAAGCCTCAATGATAGTCGAATCGCGGGAGAGAAATGCCATCGCCACAGAGGCACATTTTCAGTCCGCGAGTTCGACAAAATCGAAAAAACCCGTTACTGCCAGCCGCCTGCACGTTTATTGGCACGATCCGCTTAAGCGGAATTGCAAATAACGCGCCAATGCCTGCGCTTCGCCCTAAACCTAACACTTAGTTGAGGTTTGGCGCTGAGGTGCTAAAAATTTGTGCACATGGGGCCCAATTCTGGGCCATGACCAGCGTAATTCGAATTTAAATTCTTTCCAGCCATAGAAGACCGTACGGCTGCATGATCAGATCGTCATGCGTGGCAATTTCCTGCTCGGAGATCAGATCTTGGAAGAAACGTCCCAGACCGCCGGTGCGGATGTTGTTGGCCGGAACGCGCTGCTCTTCCTCGGTGAAATTGGCAAGAATGAGAGTTCGATTTCCCTCGAAGTGCCGAATAAAGCCCAAAACGTGTGGGTTATCGACGGGAACAAGCTCCATTTGCTGCCCAGCCAACGAAGGCAAATTCTTCCGCAGCGAGATAAGTCGCTGAATCGAACGGAAAATCTTCCCGCGAATCGTCCCGTTCTGTTCATCAACCTCTTGCTTAAAATTGTTCAAATATTCCCACTTCATCTTCGGACGATGAATCCAGCGGGTATCGCCCGCTTTGGCAGGATCCTTTACGAAATCGTAGTCGTTCAGCATCCCCCACTCTTCGCCGAGATACAGTAGCGGAATGCCGCCGATGCTAAGCGTAATGCCATACAGTAGGCACATCCGCCGGACCGACATTTCGATCAGCTTGGGGTCATGAAATTCGATCGCCTGCTCAAGCCCGGCGAGCGACGCCAGCGTGCCTGAGATCCGCATATCTCCCGTCGTGGGATTGTGCTGAAACGGAACACCTCGTGCAAACGAGCCTGGGAACTGCCCGGTGTAAAAGTTGTTCAAGAATTGTCGATGATCGTAGCCGTTGATCCCCAATTGGGCCGCATCTTCATCATCGAATGTCCACCCGATATCGTCGTGGCATCGCAGGTAGTTAACCCACGAAGTCCCGTGCGGGAGGCGATGTCGATGACTGAGCGATTTCTTTAGCAGCCGCGTGCTTCGCGTAGCCAGCGATTCCCACAACAACGCCATCAGTGTCGGGTTGTACGAGATCTGGCACTCATCTTCATCGATGTATTTGACCACCTCGTCCGGATGGACGATCGCTTCCGATTTGAACACAAGCCCTGGCGCGGCGATTCCAGCGAGACAATTGAACGCTTGAATCAGCAGATGCGCTTCCGGCAGGTTCTCGCAGTTGGTGCCCATCTGCTTCCAAATGAATGCCACCGCATCGAGACGCAAGATATCGACGCCCGTATTGGCGATGAAGATCATTTCTTCCAGCATCGCTCGGAAAACGGCCGGATTGTGATAGTTCAAATCCCACTGGAAACTGTTGAACGTCGTCCAAACCCACTTCTGCATCCCGTCGTGCCAGGTGAAATTTCCGCGGCGGACGGTGGGAAAAATCTCTCGGAGGGTTCGCTCGTATTGATCCGGAACGGTGCGATCGGGGAAGCAGTAATAATACTGCTGATACTCGACATCGCCCGCTTGGGCATGCTGTGCCCAGAAGTGGTCGTCCGACGTGTGATTGAACACAAAGTCGAGACACAGACAGATATCTGCTTTGCGGAACTCGTCGGCTAACAGCCGCAAGTCATCGATCGTCCCCAGCCGTGGGTCGACGCTGCGATAGTTACTGATGGCATATCCGCCGTCGTTATCGCCAGGCCGAACCGCAAACAGAGGCATCAAGTGGACGTAGGTGAGCCCCAAGTCTTTGAAATAGGGAATGCACTCGCGCAGTTTGCTGAGGTTCTCGGAAAAGAGATCCACATACAGCGCACCACCCACCATATGTTCCGACTGAAACCATGTCGGGTCGTTAGACCGATGGTCATCCTGTTCGCGCAGCTCAGGACTTCGGTCCTTCCATCCTCGTGCTGCGGTAAACATGATTTCCTCCAGGTGATAGAAGAAATCGTATCGGCCGTGGTACAGCGTAAAGAGCAGACGGAACAACCGAGGCCACTCGCTAACTAAACGCTGCGTGAACTGCCGCGCTAGTCCGCTTTCGACGTCGTCTTCCGACCAGAACGCATCCAGCCGCGGTAGAAGTCGCTTGAGCGAAATCTCCGCTTCGGTTTGCACTTGGTCAGGCTGTCCATTCCTACTCATTCCGATCATTGGGTATCGTGATGTTATCTAGAAACTGATAGTAATTGATTCCCTCCAAGATACCTCGCGCATGATGGCTCTCCGCGAAATAGATCCGCGGCCAGTCCCGAAGCTTCTCTAGCTCAGGACTGTAATTCCCTACAACCACTCCAAGCGTACGTCCCTTGAGCATCCCCTCGTCGTTCCCGCTGTCGCCAGCGATGAGTACTTTTTCCGGGGAAAAGCCCCATTTGTAGAGGACGTGACGTACGGCCACGCCTGGCCCCCCACGATTGGGCAGGATGTCCAGGTACATATCTCGCGAAAAAACGACACGAGCACGTATGCCGGCCTCACGCAACATGCGTTTTATGGCTGGAATACCTGGGGCGACACTCTTGTCGATGTCGAAGCTGATCTTGAATTCAGACTGTTGGCTGTCTTTCTGGACGTAGACGCCATCCACCCCATCAAACAGAGCACGAATTGCGTCAGGTGTCCAGTGCAAGCCAATCTGCTTGCGCCAACTACGATCATTCGTCAGGTTTTCACCATAGTAAAGCTCCGTGCCGACGCCGGCACAAATCAAATCGGGCCGCGGCAGCTTCATTTCTTCGATCAATTCCATCGCACTATCGAGCCGGCGTCCCGTCGAGATTCCAAACCCAATGTAGTCGTGCTCGCGAATCGTCTCCAAGAAATCACGCAGCCCGTCGTCGTCGCCGGTCAATGTGTTGTCGAGATCGGTGATGATCAAGCGATCGAAGTTCGGCAAACGACGTACTTTGGCACTCTTCGCTAAAACCGGTTGGGCCGAGTGATCGAGAATGTCATTGACGTCGCGCCAGTAACGCTTCGCGTGATTGGCCCACGAGTAGTGCTTTTCCGCGCCGGACAACCCATTGCTCGACCAATCGTCCCACTGCTTCGGTTCGGTCAGCATCCGCAGCAACGCTTTCTCAATCGCTTCTCCGTCCAGCGGATCGACCAGCAAACCGTTATGGCAGTTTGCCACAATGTCGCGTGGACCACCGTCGTTGGTAGCGACAATCGGCATGCCGGCCGCAGCCGCTTCAAGAAGCGTCAGTCCGAATGGTTCGGTGAGTGCTGGATTGACGAACACGCCGCGGCGCTGCGTTCCCCAGCGGTAAATGTCTGGCACATCACTCGGAGTGTGCATCTTCGGATACGACACCGATCCATACAGATCGTAATCGTCAATGCGTCCCAAGATTTGTTCGACAATTCGCCGCTGAGCAGGGGCAAGATCCTTGAGCGTCTCTCGTGTTCCCATGATCAACACAAGGTTCGACAACTCTTGCAGTCGCTTGCTTTCGCCATACACACGGACGAGCATCTCCAGGTTTTTACGCTCGTCCGGCCGTGCCATGGCGATCAGAGGCGGCTTGCTTGGATCTCGCAAAAATCGCTCGATCTGAGGCCCGATCGTGTAGTCGTCGTCCTTCGATTTAGGAGGCGCAAACGACTGGAGATTCACGCCCGGCGGAATCACTTCCATGCGATCGGGTACGTAGTTTTCGTACTTTTCGTACTGCTGTTCGACTTCCTGGTTCGTACTTGCAACCACCATGGAAGCGGTTTCGAGTGCGACCTCTTCGGCTTCGATTCGCTGCGAGAGCTTGTAACGACGCTCGAGGTCTTCGATCGACTTCCCTTTCGCAATCAACCGTTCTTGCTTCACTCGTCCTAAAGAGTGCCCCGTGAAGACAAACGGAATGTGCAGCAGACGAGCGAGCTGCGCCCCGGCCAAACCAGCGTCGGCATAGTGGCCATGAATCAGATCTGGCAAGCCGGCTCGACGGAAGTGATGCAGTGTTTGATCGACGAAGAATTCGATGTACGGCCAAAGCGATTCTTTGCGGATATAGCGCTTTGGTCCAAATGGAATACGTACGATCTTCGCGTTTTCGCAGATCGGTTCTTCGACTTGCGCGTAGTCGTCGGAGACGCGGTCGTCGATGATTTGACGTGTTAGTAGTTCAACTTCAGAGACACCGGGCTGCTTGGCCAGTTCCGCGGCCAATTCCAGGACATACTTGACCTGGCCGCCCGTATCCGCGTCGCGACCGAGTTCGGCATCGTGGGCGCGGATTAAGCCATGTAAGCTTATCAGAGCGATCTTCATGGAGAGTCATTCTTTGAAGGTTGTTGGTTGTGGAAAAGCTCTCGGAATCGGCAACGCTCCTCAGATGAAGACGTCTTCATAGAACGACTTGTCTTGGCAAGTTGCCCCATGGTTCTCGCAAACTTTTCCGGCGAATCGAGACGCTGCTTCGCCAACCTGACGCAAAGGGCGGCCCGATATCAGTCCGGCAAGAAGGACTGACGCGAATCCATCCCCTGCCCCGACAGTGTCGACGAGAGGATCTGGTTTGGTGACTGCAATTTCGATGCCATCACCATCTTCTGTGGCAAGAAAAGCACCTTTCGAGCCAGATGTGATACAGAAATTGGCGACTTTGTGCCCCGTACGGAATTTATCGACCGCCTGACGGACTTGGCCTTGGGTCTCGCACGGCATCTGAGTGAGTCGTTGAAGTTCGTCGTGGTTCAATTTCAGCCAATCCGCCCCATCAACGAGCACATCCACCCAAGATTCGTCAAACCATGGAGGACGTACGTTCAGATCAACGAAGCGGGGCAAGCCACTTTCTTCGATCAATTTGCGGATCGTGGCGGCTGTGCGTTCGCTACGATACGCAAGACTGCCGTAATACAGATAAGAGAAGCTAGAAAAGTCTTCGATCTGGGGCGGCTCGATGTAATCCCAAGCGCGCTCTTTCAAAATGTCGTAGACCGGTTCGCCATCTTTTAACGTGACTTCAACGGCACCCGTAGGCTTGTCTTCGACCGTCTGCACGAAGTTGGCTGACATGCCCCAGTTGGACATTGCGTTACGGACATCGTCGCCGGGCTCGTCCGAGCCGACAGCGGTGACCATACAGGGCGAAAAGCCCATGCCGTGGACATTCCAAGCAACGTTAAACGGAGCGCCGCCGAGAACATGGCGGCCATCTGGGAAGCGGTCAAAAAGGACTTCCCCCAATATCAATGGCGAGCGACTTGCAGTCGGAGTAGACACGAATCTATATCGATCGGTTAGACGGATCGTTTAGTAATTGAGTAACATTGTTTTAGCATTCCAACGGCACAAACTCAAATCGGACAAAAGGGACGTAACGTGAGCAAAGTTCTCGCTACCGACTTGGATGGAACTTTCATTCCCCTTGAGGGCAACGAAGAAAACAAAGCCGACTTAGTTCAATTGGAGGAAGCCCTCCGCGCCAATCAGGTCACGTTGACCTTTGTGACAGGGCGTCATTTGGAATCGGTTCAAGATGCCATCAGCCGCTACGCGCTGCCCAAGCCTGACTGGGTGATCTGCGACGTAGGCAGTTCGATCTATCAGCGAAATGAGGATGGTACGTTCACCGTGGCCGATCCTTATGTCGATCACCTGCAATCGATCGTCGGTGAATTCTCGCCAGGCAAAATTCGCGAACAGTTTGCCGAGAACCAGGCACTCCGTCTGCAGGAGGAAGAGAAGCAGGGGAAGTTCAAGCTCAGCTTTTACTGCGATGCCAAGCAGCTCCGCAAAATTCACGACGACGTGCTGGACACTATTACCCATCGCGAACTGCCGTACAGCGTGATAAGTAGTGTCGATCCTTTCACCGGCGATGGCTTGATCGATCTGTTGCCTACGGACGTTTCCAAGGCCTACGCGTTGCAGTGGTGGACCGACCATACCGGACTGGATAACAAAGAGCTGGTCTTCTCCGGGGATTCCGGCAATGACTTAGCCGCAATGACTGCCGGCTATCGAACGATCGTTGTCGGAAACGCTTCAGGCGATCTCATGGAAACGGTCCACCAGCACTATGAAAGCAAGCGGCAAGTCGATCGGGTCTACATTGCTCGCAAGCATGCTACCAGTGGGGTTCTCGCCGGCTGTCGGCACTTTGGTCTGATACCCTAGCAGCAGTAGCAACCGTTTCGCTAGCAAAATGCGTCATTGGCGTTGCGTTGCCAGCACCGGTTTCCTATAAGTTGCACCGCGAAAGTCGTCCCCTGTATCTCCCCCTATGATTTTCCCGGTGCTAACGCTTTCGATTCTAACTCGAATGGTCGCATGCCGCCTTGGGCTGGCAGTGGGAATGCTGTGTCTAGTCGCGATGTCGACAGGCTGCAAAGCAATCGTTGCGACCAACAACCGCAACTGGGCCCCTGATCAAGCCCGACTGCCGATCGGCGAAGTTCGAGGCGATCAGATCACGATCCACAATGTTCGCAATTGCCGCTACGCGACTGCGGACGACTATGTCGTACAGTACTACGACAAAGACATTCGCCTGAGCGATATCGAGACCGTCGACTTCATCGTCGTACCTTTTAAAGACACTCCGAGCGTCGCTCACACGATGCTGAGCTTCGGGATGAAAGATGGCGAATACCTGGTTTCCTCGGTCGAAATCCGCAAGGAAGCTACTGAAGAATACTCGGCCTGGAAAGGATTCTTCAACCAGTATGAACTGATGTACGTGATCGGCGACGAACGGGACGTCATCAACTTGAGTTCTAACTATTACAAGAGCGACGTCTATCTATACCGAACCGTTGCCCAGCCAGAGCAAGCCCAGGCACTGTTCCTGGATGTGGTTAAACGAGCCAACGAACTTGCCGCGAAGCCTGAGTTCTATAACACGCTGACGAACAACTGCACGACGAACATTGTTTCGCACGTGAATAAAATCGCCCCGAAGAGCGTGCCGTATGATATGCGGATTCTTCTGCCTGGCTACAGCGACGAATACGCTTACTCGCTTGGGCTGCTCGACACGACGGTTCCCTTTGAACAGCTACGCAGCGAGTCGAGAATCAATCATCTCGCCGAGCGTTATCGCGACGACGAAAACTTCTCAGAGTACATCCGCCGCTAACAGGTAATTGGAAGAACATCCACCCGAATTGCCTAAGGGCACCGCATTGCCATTGCGGCAAGCAGCTAGCAGCTCTTAGCCCGTTTTTTCTGTGGTTTTCAGCATGTCTTCATAAATCCTGATCAATCGACATTGCCCTATCCGAAATTCGAATATAGATACACCCTACTCTGCCACAACTGCCCTTACACGACGGACCGTTAGGGAGGAAATTATGAGTGGTGTTACTTTTTCGGTAGCTGCCTTGTGGATGATTCTTGGGGCCTCGCCCCACACGCCAGTGGTCCAGGATCAGGTCGACCTGATCGAGGTGAACCACTACTACGATTCACAAGGCCGTTTGATCTTCGACCAGGTCATCTTCTATGAATGGTCGCACAGCGATGCCCGGTTCCACGTTACCGCATGGCGTCTGCTGAAGAGTTCTTGGCAAGTTCCCCGAAAGCGATGGACCGACGGGGCCTATACCACCACCTGGCGCGATGGCGATGTCATCCGCAGCGTGGTCGGTAAGAACATGCGCGAGACTTGGACGCAGTACGATCCGGAACTCGTCGAACGGGATTATCTCCCACGCGAGTATCGCCGCGGCTTGACCCCGAAGATCGAAGCGATGGCCAAAGCCGAGAACTAACCGCCCGACAATTCGATTTGGAAGTCGAACACGATAACCACGTTTTCCTGCGTTTTGGCAAGGATACGACTGGGAGTCTGCCGGACTTTCTTTACCTGCTCGGTGAGCTTGCTCAGCGAAGCGATGCCAAGGTCTTCCTCCGCATTGCACCATCGTTGAATCGCTTTTTCGGCATGCGTGGAAACTCCATGAACCGACGCTTGGCGAGCTTTCACCCCGCACGCGGCCAAGTGAATTAAGCCTTGCAGCGTGTCTGCCGCTGCTCCATTTCTACCCAGCGTCATCCACGCCGCTTCCCACGCTTCGTGTGCCTCCCAATAGAAGCCACCATTGAATAGGTCGATCCCGAAACGAATCGATTGCTGAGGCGTTTCCCCAGCAAAAGTCTCGCTCGGCCGTGCCGATTGTCCCGGAACGTACGCTTCACGCGGGAGCGACAAGCTTGGCTCGTAACGGGGGATTCTGTTTGCCATGGTTGCGTCTTTCATCCTGGGCCATTGTAATGACCGACGGACCAGCACATCGATAGCCCTCACAAGGATCCGACCATGGCTCGCAAAATTGTCGTTACCGGCGCTACAAAGGGGCTCGGCCGTGCCATGGTCGATGGCTTTATCGCCGCCGGCCATCAAGTCGCCGGGTGTGGGCGTTCCGCCGACAAAATCGAACAACTGAGCGAACAATATGGCTCGCCTCATCGTTTTGATGTAGTCGATGTGACCAATTGGCATGACGTGAAGAAGTGGCATCGTTCGGTTGTGGAAACCTTTGGTGTGCCTGACTTGTTGATCAACAACGCTGCGATCATCAACGAAACCAACCCTGTCTGGCAGGTTCCCGTCGATGAGTTTTCGCACATGCTCGACATCAACATTCAAGGGGTCTTTCACGTCGTTAAAGTGTTCGCCCCCAAGATGATCGAGCAGCGTGAAGGCGTCATCATCAATTTCAGTTCCGGTTGGGGACGAACCACTTCACCCAATGTTGGTCCTTACTGTGCCACCAAATTTGCCATCGAAGGGCTGACTAAGTCACTGGCACAAGAGCTCCCCGACGGCATGGCTGCTATTCCCCTGGGCCCTGGCATGATCCACACCGATATGCTCGAGAAGTGCTTCTCCGAAGGGGCCTCGAGTGCTCCTAAACCGGAAGACTGGGCCCAGTACGCAGTGCCGTTCATTCTTTCGCTCGGCGCGGAAGAGAATGGCCAATCGATCAGTATCGTGAAGTAAGCAAATATGCCTCAAGGTATCGATCACCCGGCAGCCTGGCCGGCCGAGCAGCTTCTCAAGCAGTGCGACATCCAACGCCTGCGTCGCGGCGGCCCAGGCGGGCAGCATCGCAATAAAGTGGAAACCGCGGTCGTCATTCACGATCCTATCTCTGGCAAGTCAGGCGAGGCCAACGAGCGCCGCAGCCAAGAGGCCAATCGCCAGGTCGCCATCTTTCGTCTCCGTGTGAAACTGGCTCTTGATCCACCAGCGAACTTCGATCTGTCCAGTTCTCCCAGCGAACTTTGGCGTTCTCGCTTGCGTAGTGGAAAACTTGCCATTAACCCGACGCACGACGATTTCCCGTCCCTTTTGGCCGAAGCAATTGCTGTGCTGACGTTTAACCAGTGGGACGCTGCCGCAGCGGCAAGCCATTTGCAGTGTTCGACCAATCAATTGGTGAAGTTTCTGAAAAACGAATCGGCCGCGTTTGCCCAGCTTAATCAACAGCGGGAAAAACTGGGCCTGAAACGACTTAAATAGCCCCATCGACTTTCCCTTGACAGGTTTCCCAAATCGGCGAACCATGAGATCATTGGGAAATGTTTATTTTGGAGAAGCAATCGATGGCCTGCCTGACTCGACGGATCGTATTTTGCGCCACCCTGCTCTTGCTGATGGGGACCGCCCAATCCAGCTTCGCGCAGCAAGTCAACGCCATCGCCGGCGAACCATGGGGCGTCGCTCGCATGGTGATTCCGTTTCAACGAGCCGATTTCGGCGATCCAATCGATAGCCAGGCATTCTCCATCTCGGATCCAGACGGCCGAATCTTTTACCCTGTCTTTAAGCCGAAACGTTTTCTTCCGCTGCTTCAGTCACTGATGGGGGCGGATCAAGTCACGCCTCCGCAGGAAGTTGAAATCCACTTCCTGTTCCGCGGCAGTGCTCCGATGGACGTCACCGTCAACACACCGACACCTCACCGCGTGCATGTGGTGCCTAAGATTCGCCGCGACGGACCTTACAACAGTTTGATGCGGCAATGGTGGCGTAGCTACCACGAAGTTGTCCGCGACCGTGCCAGTTCCATCGAGCATCCACCGGTCCTGGAGACGTATTTATCGATGATGCTTTCCGGGCGGCTTGGATTGTCGCCGCCACCGTTGAGCGAAAAAGTATTCGCCGACCGCTCCGCACTCGATCCGAGTCAGTCGCTAAGTCAGTTGATGGGAACTGAAGCGGTCCACGATGCGATGCTGAAAGCGATCATGAACAACGAGATCGCCGCCAACGGCCAGCTCGGTCCTGTGGTACCTCCGATTGAATGGGCACCACTCGCCGTCCCCGATCCGCAGCCCGACGTCGAGATCGAACCGATCGCCAAGTACGTGCCGGAGGAATGTTTCTACGTTCGCTTCGGTTCGCTGAGCAATTACCTGTGGCTCAATAAACTGCTCGAGCGGAACGGGGGCGATTTGTCGCGAATGGTTTCCAATCGCCGTGTCGCCGTTCATTTGAACGAAGTGGTACAGCGACAACTCTCGCTGAAGCAGTCAGAGCTTGCCGAGATCTTCGGTGACCGCGTCGTACAAGATGTCGCACTGATCGGACGCGATACCTACACGCGAGAAGGGGGCGCACTGGGGATGCTATTCCATGCGAAGCAAAGTGCCCTGCTGGCCAACGACATCCAAAAGAACCGCCGCGATGCGCTTCGCGACTTTAAGAAGCAAGGAGCCACGCTCGAAACAATTACGATCGATGGCAAAGAGGTTTCGTTCCTGTCGACGCCTGACAATACGCTGCGATCGTTCTATTACGCTCGCGGCGACTTTCACCTGGTAACGACCTCTCGGGCAATCATGGAGCGTTTTCTCTCGCTAGAGAAATCGTCGACCAGCCTGGCCAATTCACGCGAGTTCCGCTATGCCCGCGGTTTGATGCCGGTTAGCCGTAAAGACACCGTCTTTGTCTATCTCTCGTCGCAGTTCTTCCGCGGTTTGTACTCGCCGCAGTATCGCGTAGAGATGCGTCGCCGACTGCAAAGCGTGATCGAGATGGAACTGCAGCAGATGGCAACTGCCGCAGCCAATAATGAAGGCTTTCAAGACACTTCGGTCGAAGGACTGATCGCGGCTGGTTTCCTGCCTCGAAATTTCGGTCAACGCGCCGACGGCAGTCATACCATCGTTACCGGCGACACGTTGGGCGATTCCATCCGGGGAGGTCGTGGTCATTTCGTCCCGATTCCCGACATGGACATCATCGGGATGACGCCGCAGGAGGTTTCCGAATTCAATCGCCTGCGTCAATTCCATATGACACAGTGGCGACAGATGAACCCGTTGATGGTCGGCATCCATCGCTTCAAACTGAATGACGAAGGGCTGGAGCGAATCGCAATCGACGCCCGGGTATCTCCATTCCAGAAATCGAACTTCAGCCAGATGCTTGATTTCCTCGGTCCCCCGGTGACAACGCACATTGCCACGACGCCCAGTGATGTCGTTGCGTTTCAAGCAATTTTAAATGGCAAGTACAGTGGCGGGGCGACCCATTATGCGGTGGCGGTGAAGGACCTTCCCTTCCCACTGGAAGACTTCACCAACCAAGGCTTCTTCAACACGCTCAGGATGATTCAGGCCACGCCTGGCTATTTGACGGCTTGGCCGAAACCTGGGTTGATCGACCGTATGCCGTTTATTGGTCCAGCCGCGGCACCGGACATTTATGGCTACTCGCAGTTGCCATTCGGCTTGATGCGTCGCGAGTACAACGATTTCTCGACCCTTTCGTTCCATCCAGATATTCTTGCCGACGTCACGCCGCAATTGGCGATCGTCGAAGATGAATACCCTGCTCAAGTACGTCTTCATGTCGGCGATATCTCCAACGCTCAGATCACCCCGCTGGCCAACGGACTTGCTCAGGCCCTCGCGAAAAAAGGAAGCCTGGCCAACGCGGCGTTGTTCCACGATGTCCACAATCAATTAGGCGTTCCCAGCAATCAGGCCAAAGCGTTTGTCGACCAGCTGTTGAATCTCGAGTTCATCGACCCTCTCGGCGGTCAGTTTAAATACGAAACCAATGGCAACGGTTACGGACGCTGGGTTTCAACCGCCTGGAGTGAAGAAGGCAGAGACTTTCAGGCCAACGTCATGGATTGGTTCCGCGGTTTGGATGTACGCTTGAACGTTGACGAGCACCTGATCGAGATGCATGCCCAGTTGGAAATGCAGAACGAGAAGCCTGAGCCAGGATTGAAGCTCCCCGGCTTCAACTTGTTCAACATGGGAGGCGCTCTCGGCGGCGGCAGTAAACCGAAGGAAGAGAAGCCGAAAAAGGAGGACGCCAAAACACCTCCGGCGATCACTCCCAAAGCGGAAGAGTTGCCAGAACCAATTCCACGTCCGCAACCCCTTCCGCAGCCAAAAGCGGAAGGACGCCAATTTTAGCGGCGTCTATTCCGTTTCCTTCGGTTCCAATTCGTCGATCTTGTCCCACATTTGCTTGAGTTCCACTTGGAATCCGCCTGACAAGATCGGGAATCGACACCAGGTCTTCGGATCGAGGTTTTCGTCGTCCAGGTGAAAGCCCGGGGCGTAACGTTCCCGCTTCCACTGGTTGCGGCTCCAAAGCTGGAAGAAACGCTGAATGAAGTTACCTAGCTCCTGGAGCGTGTAAACGGGGTACTTCTCCCGCAAATGGGCCAGCACTTCGACGGCGACTTGCTTGTCTCGGATGGCTAAACGTTCAATCGCATCGAGCACCGTGTATGGCATTAAGTCGCCTTCATCGGTTTGATTTTGATCGGACGGACGAAGCTCGGCGGTTGGTTGCTGCTTATTAATGAGCTCTAGCACCGGCAAACAGCCATATCCTTGCGGTCCTTCCTCTTCCATCCAGACAAGCCACTCGCGGAGGAACGCTTTGTCGATCCCCGAAACGGGACAAAGCCCGCCGCTCGTATCGCCATCCATGGTGGCATAACCGACCGCCGCCTCAGAGCGATTGCTGGTCGAAAGCAAAAGAGCATTCTTCAAGTTGGCAATCAGCCAGATGCTTGGCGATCGGGTTCTCGCTTGAATGTTCTGCAGCGCGATGTCGTCCTGTTCCCAAGTCAGGGGACGACCAAGCATTTGCTCGCCAAGAGCCATGTACTTCTGGACGATGTCGTCCACATCGATACGGTGAAAATTCGCACCGACCGTTTCGGCAACTCCCTTAGCCGCTTCGTAGGTCACGTCGCCGCTGTTGCGTGTGGCCTGATAAACGCATGTTAGCAAAATGCGATTCACATCGGCTGCGTTGACGATTTCGTTGAGACCTTCGATGTACGGCAGTTTTCGTGCGAACTGATCGACGCCGATGTCGCCCAGCGCGAATTGCACCATGTAAGCACAAAGCGTTGCCACAGCAGCCGAATCGGCTCCACCAGAAAGCGAAACAACAAATCCGCGCGAACGACTTTTGCGAAGGTAATCGAACAGGCCCAGCGTGACTGCCCTGGTGAACTCTTCTTCCTTCAATCGGTCCGACTTTTCCCACGCCGCGAGCGTTTGTTCTTTTACCTCAGGGTTTCCGTGAGGCAAAGCAAACTGCGACGTGACGACTTGATCTTTCGCCGCATCGAAGTTGAGCACAAACGCATCGCTCTTGGCCCGGTTCATGCGGTTCACGTCGATATCGACCACTGCCGTGGTGACGACCACATTCCGGAAACTGAACCGCGGGGCTTCAGCCAACAAGCGACCTTCGGAAGCAACCATCGCTCCGCCATCGTAGATCGCCCGACCTGCTTCGTTGCCGAGCAAGTTGGCATAGACGTAAGCGGCATGAAACGCCCTTGATCCTTCCAGCACAAACCGGCGACGAACTTCCTGCTTGCCGAATGCGAAATGGCTGGCGCTTGGGTTTAAGATCAAATCGACGCCTAGTTCGGCGAGACGTCCCCCCGGCCGCGTCGCGACCCAGGCATCTTCGCAGATCTCGAGACCGACCATCACACCATCGAAATCAAAGACCAAGTCCCCCAGCGGAATCTTTTGGTCGCCTTCTTCATAATAGGTGCGCTTGCCGCTCGGCCATGGTTTGAACCAGCGCGGCTCGTAATGGATCCCGTCACCGGCGAGATTCTTTTTCGGGACCAAACCCATCAGTTTGCCATCGGCGACAATCGCGGCAACGTTGAAGACCAAACCGCGGTACGAAATCGGCAGGCCGATGCAAGCCACTAAGCCTTTCGTTGCCGGCAGAAGCTCTTGCAATTTTTCCCACGCCATGCGTCGCATCCCGGCAGAAAGAAACGCATCTTCGCAGCCATACCCTGTGATGCACAGTTCCGGCAGGCAGACGATGGATGCCCCCTGATCGCGTGCCGCCTGGAGGGCATCCAAGATGTTTTGCGTGTTTCCTTCCCAGTCGAGCGGCGTTTGGTTGAGGACCGCAGCGGCAACTTTGACGTTCAGCACGATGAATATTCCCCGAAGTTCGTTGTTTCCCAACAAGCTACCCGATGCCGATGTTCGGGTCTATCGGACACCAAGGGGGACACATCGCAGCCAAGCAAGGCTCACCCCGATTAGCCGTAGCCTAGCTCGTCAAGATCCTCTTCAGTCATGCCGAAATGATGTCCCAGCTCGTGCAGAATGGTGATCCGGATCTGCTCCTGCAGTCCTTCGGCGGTGACTTGCCCATTGACGTATCGGGTTTGCGAAAGGATCCCTTCGCGGAAGATCTGAATGACATCCGACGGAACCGCGGGCCCTTGAATCGATCGGTTGGATAGCGGGATACCGGTATAAAGTCCGCACAACTGACGTCGGCTATGTAGCCCAAGCTGCCGCAACAATGCATCGGACGGGTAATCTTCGACGATCATAGGAACTTTATCGAGCAGCGTCGAAATCGATTCAGGCAAACGAGCAAGTACGTGCTCGAGATGCAGATCAAACGTTTCGCGAGATTGCGAGTCCATGCGGGGCCTCATCAGGGATAGGTACGTTATCCTCAATTATCCGCACCCAGAACCGGCCGACCACCCCGCTGAAAATATCTGAAAAAGTTTGTCCCCTGTGCCCCCAAGATTCGCGAACTACGGACGAATGGGCCTTTGGCAAATTGCTTGCAAACGAAGCCTCGGCAGAGACAATGAGGACATGATTCAACGCTTTTCCATTGCCAAACTGTTCGTTCTAATCACCCTCGCTGCGGTGGCCTCGCTTACCATACGCCAGGCAATCGCAGGTTCCGACTGGGCCAAAGCGGTCTCGTTGGTCGTATGTGCCGCCGCATTATGGGTTGTCATTCACATGATGTTTGGTGCAATCGGCTACGTGATGATGAATCTGATCCAAGCAATAACTCCTAAAAAAGGCCAGGCCCCCTTCGCAACCGAGGTGCCGGCCCCACAAATCATTCCGCCGAAAGAAATCGACAGCCAATAACGGCGTGTTGCCGTCAGGCAGCTTGGAAAGTCCATCGTATGCCTTCTCTTGCTTCGTCTCGTCATGTTATCCGCACGTTGGCTGTCGGATTGCTTCTAGCCGTTTTGGTACTCGCGCCGCTCCATGCCGCGTATGCAGAAACGGGCCGGGTTATTCGATTGCCTGCGCCTCCCGACAAGCCCGATCATGGACTGTTTCTGGCAATCGATACGCGTTGGATCGATGGCAGCGGGTATCGGCCGATACGCCTCACGGTTACCACTGCCAATGGCCGCCCTGCCCCGGCCGATCGTCGGATCGACGTTTCGCTGATTCCCAGCTATTACAACTACAACAATCGCAATCCATTTCCTGTCGTTACTCAGCAAATCAAGCTACCGCAGGGGAAAAGTTCGGCCGACCACACCGTCTTGGTGCCGCAGCAATTCCTTTGGAACACGATGAGCGTTCTTACGTTTGAAGATGGCAACAAGCTTGACGAGCTATCGAACCAAGGTTTTTCGGTTGTCTCGTTCTACGCCAATGGCTATTACACGGAAGCCTACCCCTCGACGATTGTGTTCCACCGCAATGCCCCGCCTCGCGACTTGCGATCAAACTGGGTTCTCGAGCAAGCAACTCTGGAAGAAGAAGGTAAGCCAACCGTCGAGTTGCCCGACTTGCGGATTTTGTTCAACGAACAGACATTGCCCAACAACCAGCAATTGCAATCCCATTTCAGAGACAGTTCGAACAACACATTAACAGCCCTGGACTTCCTTACTCGTAGCGATGTCGCTCCTTTGACCGATATGCCGACGACATGGCAAGGGCTTTCTTCGGCCGATTTCATTCTGCTCGACCGAGAAGACTTCACCACGCTTCACGATAAATACCCAGATCGATTCGCGGCGTTGCACAACTGGCTTGTGTCTGGCGGCAACCTGCTTATCTGGAATGCCGAGCAAGATGGTCCTCAGGCAATCGATCAACTGCTGGGACACAAAGACACGGACGATCGACCGCAATGGCAACGGATGTCGTCCGAAGATGTCGAGCTTCGAGATCTCGGTATTTTCAACAAGATGCGACAGCCAGGCAATCGATTCACAGCCGCCAATGCCGGCACGTATAAGCCTCTTGGAATCCGCAATGGAAAACTGGTCGAAACAGACGATCGTCAATCAGGTAAAGTGACCGATCCTGGTGATTTGCTGCAGCTTGCGACTCGCGATGAAGGTTTCGGACGCATGCTGCTGGTGCAGGAAAATCCATTCCCAGGCTCGGTTGGTTCATGGGAACGCATTTTCGCGACGTTTGAAGGACAACGCTTGGCCTGGTTCCAACGGCACGGCATGTCGCGGCTTCGCGAAAACCCCGGTTTCTGGGAGTTCTTAATCCCTGGCGTTGGTGTCGCCCCTGTCACCACGTTCGAGTTGCTCATCACGTTGTTCGTTATCGTAATTGGGCCTGTCAATTACTTCCTGCTTCGCTCGCTCGGCAGGCTCAACTTTTTGATTGTCACCGTTCCTGTCGGAGCACTTTTGGTCACATTCCTGCTGATGGGATATGCCTTCGTTTCTGATGGCCTGCACACGCAGTCAAGGATTCGCTCGGTGACCCTGCTGGACCAACATACCGGCCAAGGGGCAACGTGGAGCCGTCAATCTTATTACGCCGGCCTGGCATCGTCCTCGGGGCTTACGTTTCCTCTTGATACGGCGATTTACGACTACGAACAGTATCCGCTCACCCAGCATACCGGGCAGAAGCGATTGAACTGGGGTGACAACCAGGTCTTACGCGGCGGCTATTTCCGCTCGCGTGTCACGCAGCAATACTTGGCCATTCGTCCGTTTGAAACACCGTTGAAGCTGAACATCTCCTCATCCGGCGATCAGCTTTCCGTCCAGAACCAACTAGGCACGAACGTCTTAAAGTTGCTTGTCATCGATGACAAACAAGACACTTTCTACGCCGGCAATTTAAAGACCGACGCAACGTCGACGCTCCAGCCTGCGACGCCGAGCGATATTTCAGATTTCCGTAGAACGATTAACGATGCCGGCCTGAACATTCCGGAAGGTTTCGACCGCCGCGCCTATGTTCGCATCGATTCGCGGCAGCACAACTATTACATCCAAAGCTCGAACACCCCCGAGCTTTATCTCGCTCCCCCCACGTTCGGACAATCCCTACTCGAACGTCAACTGAGCGACCAAATGGCCAAAGGGTTCAAAGCGTTGGGCCCAAAAAGTTATGTGGCCATCGTCGAACGTTTTCCGGAAACGCCTCTGGGGCTGGACGTTCGTAGCGGTGAAAAAAGTCTCGAAGTCGTGATGGGAAAATGGTAACCAAATGATTGCGACACGCACGCCGGTCATCGAACTGCGAAGACTGCACCGCTTCTTTGGCAAGACCAAAGCCGTGAATGACGTTTCGTTCGAAGTCTACCCCGGTCAGGTTTACGGCTATATCGGCCCTAATGGCGCAGGGAAAACGACCAGCATGCGAATCCTCGCTACGCTCGATCTTCCCACCGCCGGCGACGCGTTAATCGATGGCTATTCGGTAATTAACGACCCTGATAAAGTTCGTCGGCGGCTTGGATTCATGCCCGACGCGTTTGGCGTATATGCCAACGTGAATTGCCGCGAGTATCTCGACTTCTTTGCACGTTCTTACGGCCTGCGTGGACGTGAACGCCGACTGGCAATGGACAAAACAATGGAGTTCACGGGGCTGGATGTACTGGCCGAAAAGCCGATCAGTGGCCTCTCGAAAGGGATGAAGCAACGGCTTTGCCTGGGCCGGTCGATGATTCACGATCCAGCGGTACTGATTCTGGATGAACCAGCCGCAGGGCTCGATCCCCGGGCACGTATCGAACTTCGCGAGATGATTGCCCGACTTGCTCAACATGGCAAAACGATTCTCGTCAGCTCGCACATTTTGACCGAGCTTGCCGAGATGTGCGACGTGGTCGGCATTATCGAGCAGGGACAACTTCTCGCGACCGGCAGCGTCGCCGACATCCAGCGGGGGCAACTGACCAAAAGCCGCGTTCGCGTTCGGGTGCTCGAAAACACGCAAGGACTTGCCGATTGGCTGACCGAACGAGAGAGCTACGACGAGATTGTCACCGATGGCGAACTGCTTCACTTTTCGCACATCGGCGAACGTGCCGAGGAAGCGGTGTTGTTGAAAGAAATGATTGAAGCCGGTTTTCGCATCGCGGAGTTCGGGGCACGTCATTCGACGCTGGAAGATGTCTTCCTGAACGTCACGAAAGGAAGGGTTCAGTGACTACTGTCGATATCGCCGCGGAAGAATCGGCTTCGCCGTCGCCGGAAACTCGTTCTTGGTGGCAAACGGTCGATCGCCGCTTGGAAGACCTGGGCGAGTATCTCAACCCGATCCTGGTTAAGGAGACGCGTCAGGCCCTTAAAAGCCGGCACTTCGCGATCACGTTCGCCTTGGTGCTTTTGACCAGTTGGATCTGGTCGCTGCTGGCCATCTATTTCCGCTACCCGGGAATTCTTTACTCGCCGGATGGTCCCTACTTGATGGTCGGCTACGTCGACATCTTGCTGTTTCCACTGATTGTGATCATTCCCTTCTCGGCGTTTCGTTCGCTGGCGTCGGAGCGGGAAGATGGCACGTTCGAGTTGCTTTCGATCTCGACGCTCAGCCCTCGTCAAATTATCACCGGTAAACTGATCAGTTCCATGGTCCAGATGCTGGTTTACCTGTCGGCGTTGGCCCCTTGTCTTGCGTTCACCTATCTGCTGCGTGGGATTGATATCATCACCATCGGCTACGTCCTGTGCTGGGCCTTCTTGGCGTCGGTGCTTCTCTCGGGCGTCGGCTTGGTGCTGGCCTGTGTTACGCAGCAGCGACATTGGCAGTCGGCGTTGTCGGTGATTGTTATTTTGCTGTTCATCTTCCTGTTTATTGTTGGCTTAGTCATCAGCTACGGCAGCATCTACGAGGACTCCGGATGGCGGATGTACGATAACTCGGACTTCTGGCTGACTTCTTTTGCGCTGCTTACCGTTTACGCCAGTTACCTTTATCTGCTGATCGAAGTCGCTTCGGCTCAGATTACGTTTGCCAGCGAAAACCGCTCGGCAGGCATTCGCCGGGCAATGCTGATCCAGCACCTGCTGGCCATCGGCTGGCTCGGCTACATGGCCCTTCGCTTTCCGCAAGAGCAAGAGATCTTGATGACCCTTGGCATCCTGCTGGCACTGCACTGGTTTATCATGGGGGCATTTATCAACGGCGAATCCCCCACGATCTCACCACGGATCAAACGAGGCATTCCGACGTTTTCGCTCGATCGCATCTGGCGAAACTGGCTCATCCCGGGGCCTGACCGTGGCTATTTGTTCGTCGTGACGTCGCTACTCAGCGGCTTGATCATCATCGGCTGTGTGGCGTTTTTCAATTCGCTCAACGGACTTTCATCGACCGATTCGGCCAACGCGTTTTTCTATGCGGCAGGGTTGATGACGTATTGCATGTGCTTTCTGTCGATCGGCCGACTGATCATGCGGTTGGTCACGCTTGTCGTTCGCGCGGATATCTTTGTCTCGGTCATCTTGCATCTCATTTTGCTGGTGACCAGCGTGATGCTGCCGCTTGGCTTTCAGGTGCTCACCAATCGGACCATGGACCGCAACTTCAACCACTGGACCAATCCGTTCTGGTTCTTTGTTGAAGGAATGGACGACTCCGCGTTCGTGGGGCAGCCGTGGGTGACCCTGTTTGTGGTTGCGATGATGGTCTTTTCCGCAGGTCTGTTTCTGCTGAACTTCCTGCTCTCGGCGAGAAAGCTGTTCCCGACGCGTGAAGTCGATCCCCGCTTCCTGCCTGAGAACCTTCCGGAAACGCTCGAACCGACCAGCGATCCCTTGGCCTAGGTTCGTGTCGTAACGATTATGACGCCCTCGCCGACGGGACGAACCGCGTTCTGCCGTACGCTGGGGCGTGTGCTCGTCGCGGCAAGCTATTCTTACGAAACGTATTTGCCGCTCTTCGCGAGACTTTCAAGATGTTCCGGACGATCACTTTACCGCTGGCTTTTGCCCTGCTCCTGACCACACTGGCTGTCATCGCCGGGTGTGCCGCAGATCAGACCGTTCCTGCCCAGCAAGTTGCCAGCGCCGACAACCGCGACGCCGCACCGCTTAGCGAGAAAGAAACGCCTCCGCCCGTGGATACGATAGACATCGCCGCCGAAAGTCCTACCGTCGCGGCGAACGAGAACGCTTCGTCCCCTCGCAATCCGTTTCGGCCACCCACCGTCAAAACGCGTACCGTCACCCCGCAACAAGCCCAGACCGCCGACATTCGCTTGCTCGGCATTGCCAAGCGTGGCGATCAACCGTTTGCTCTTCTAGAGGCTAACGGCGACTTTCAACGGGCCGTCGTCGGCGACTTTGTTCTGCAATGGGAAGTCCTGAGCGTTACCGACTCGCAGGCAACGCTACGCCGCGGCTTGGAACAGATCACGCTGCAGCTGAACTAACGCACCATCGGAAATCGCCGAATCACGTGCGATTCGTATACCGGCATCTGTTGGGACGGCGATTGAATCGGTTCCTCGTGCATCATTTGCGGCGGAACCTGATAGCCCCCTTCTGGCATCGCTTGAGGCGGCATCCCCTGCGGCGCGATTCCGTGGGGAGGCATGCCTTGCGGTGGAACTGCCCCTGGAGCCAATTGCCGCCGGGGATCTGGTCCGAAAGATGTCGGCCGCTTGCCTGGCGGTGGCGGACTTAGCTTGGGCCAAGGGTACTGCGATGCCTGTGGGACCGCGTCCAACTTGGCATAGCTTTCTTCGTACGCATCGATTTGTCGGCAGTTCAAGTCTTGTGTCGGGAACGGCAGAATTTCGGTTCGCAGAAAGACGACCAGTTCACTTTCCCGAACCTGAGTGCTGCGATAGCGAAACAGCTTGCCGACATACTTGAGATCCTTCAAGTAAGGAATCCCATTGTCGTTGCTGATATCGATTCGCTGACGAAGACCACCGATTACCAACACTTGGCCATCGGCGACACGCACGGTGGTGCTCGTTTCTCGCTTATCAATAATTGGCTGACGGTTAGGGCCTTCGCTAAAACCTGTTAGCCGGCTGAACGTCGGCACCACATCCATTTCGATTGTCCCGTCCGCGGCAATTCGAGGAGTCACCGTCAGCATGACGCCTGCTTCTCGAAACGCAGTGGTCCCGATGTTGCCCCCTGCCGACGTCTGCGTCAGCTGCTGATAGGGAATTTCAGTAACGATCTGAATCAGCGCTCTTTCTCGGTCCACCACGACCACGTTCGGATCCGCGAGTAAACGAGAGTCGTCCATTTGCCGGACGGCGTCAATCACCGCCTTCAAGTCGAACCCGCTGCTCAGCGTTTGAAACGTCATCACCCCAGTCGGATCGCTTGCCGCCGCAGGAATCGCAATCGCCGACTCGATCCCGAAGAGGTTCTCGGTCGTGCCGTCTGCCAGCGTTCGCCCTTTGAAGAACGTGCTCCAGTTCACGCCCAGATTTTCCATGTCGTCCAAGTCGATATCGTAGATCAGCGCCGTAATGCGAACTTGCGGTTTCGGCACGTCCAACCGCCGCAGCATGCTCTCGATCATTCGCAGGTTCTCTGGTCGATCGATGACGATGACTTGGTTCTCGGAGTCTACGACCGCCGCACGCCCATCGGCGCTAATCAACGACTGGATCGCTTCCAGCAAGCTTTTCGCGTCGATATATTCAGGCCGAAAATTGAGCACGTCAGTAATGATCCGCGTGCCAGGGGCGGCACCAGATGCAGCGGCAACGCGATCAATATTGGCAACCGCTTCCCGAATCATCTGAACGTGATGGGGATAGTCAACCACTGCCAGGCTATTCGCCGAAGCAATCGCCTGAATCGATCCACCCCGCGAGCGAAGGGACTCCAGCGCAGGGATAATCTCTACGGCACTGGCATGTTTCAGCGGAATCGTCTCGGAACGAAACATGGGATTGGCCGTTCCCAGTTCGGTTTGCGGAACGATCACCAGACTATCGCCGACGGGGCGGTAGCCATAGCCGTTGAGCAGCAGTATCGAATCGAGAATGTCGTACAGCGGGGCGTCGCGGAAGGTTCCGTTGATGGTCCCTTCCACTTTGCTTCCCATCACGACGTTGATGTTCCAAATCTCGCTGATTGTTTGCAGTGCATGCGGCAGGCTTGTTTCTCGCAGCGTCAAATCTCCGCGCTGCTTCAAAGCAGATTGAATGCGGGGACTGATGCCTTCGGCAGAAACATGACCAACACCGACGCCGAGGCAAACCATTGCGATAGCCCACAGCAAACCGCCGCGCAGCAGACAGACGCTAAGCCGAGGGCAAAGCGATCTGGCGATCGAGGAGTTTGCGTTTTTTAGGCCATCCTGGCGTTGTGACATTCCGTTGCTTTCACCAAAACGTGATCGCGCGGTCTAGGGGCAAAACCGTAGCGGTTTTCTCAGGACTTCAACGATTCATCCTGCTTGGCACGACGAACTCCAAACAATTGCAGCGTTAGTTCCAGTTGAACCTGGTCGCCGTTGGCATCCAACGCTCGCAGGTTCATTTGCTGCAAGTTCATTTGAACATCCAGCGTCTCGAACTTCTCCAGAAAACTCTCAATCTCGTGCATCTCGCCGGTCATCGTCAGGCGAAGTTCGCGAACTTCCAAGCGGAAGTCAGTCTTCTTGCCTCGCTTGGCGGTCGAAACGGCTTGCACAGGATGATCCTGTTCGTGCCAGTGACGAACACGCACCGGGCCAAGATCAACTCGCCGTAAGTGGCAATTCGATCCCCGAGCAAAATGAACCAGCGACTGGCGAACCTCGTGAGCTCGATCTTCGTCGATGGCTCGCTCTTGATGCTGATTGAGCGTCTCCTGAATTTCGGCATGTTTGGCTTGGATCAAAGCTAGTCCGTCACGGTCGTTGGTTCCCTGCTCTAGCAGGCGCGCGACTTCCTCCGATCGTTCTCGTAATGCCGAATATTCATCGGCGGCCGGAATAAGCGTCACAAGTGCTACCACAAAAGTTACGATTATGCCGACCATCAAAGCGTGTGGATGCCTCAAAAGGCGGAGAACCGATTCACTAGATGCTGCCATCGTCTTGATCCTCCAACTCTTCCCAATCGTCAATGTCACAGTGAATGGTGAACTTGATCGCCGGTCCCGACTTCGTATTCGACGGAACGGCACCGTCGACGGTGGCTCGATGCACGAAGTCGAATTGCCCCACCTCTTCGCCGTAGGCAAAGATGCTCGCCTCGTTGGTCGTATTCCCTTCGATGGTCAGGTCACCTTCGTCATCCAGGGACACGTTTGTCAGCCATGCATCGTCCGGAACGGCCTGACCGATCTTTTCGATCCACCGAGCCACCGGCCGAAGCGGCAACTGCTTACCAACTTGCTGATGGGCATTCAACGTTTCGCGGTTTTGCTTCATCACGCCACGCAGCAAGATCGATTCGCGGTGAATCGGTTCCAACTCGGCCGCTTGCGCCATTGCCTGCTGCAGTTCCCACCGTTGTTCCCACAAATATCCCCACACCATCGCGGCAATCAGGACAACAGCCGCCAAGGGACCGAGCACTTTAAGCGTTCGCGTGAAGAGTGGTTCTTCGTAGTCGGCATGCAGCCGTTCCATCAAGTTTGGTCCCGGCGTGGCATATTCACGCACCGCCAACAATCCGACGCCTGCGGCTGGAAAATGCGAGATCGGCAGGTTTCGCAGTAGCGAAGCAATCTCGTTGCCGCTCCCTTCCATTTGTAATATTTCGACCGGCATTCTGAGGCGGCCGCCTAGCTGAGCTTGAATCGCTTCCGCACGGCGCCGTTCGCCGGTCAAGTAGACCGAACCAATTGCACTTTGCATCACTCGAGCATGGCGGCGGCAATAACGCTGCAGCCGTTCCAAGTGATGAACCAGAATCTCAGCGATCTCTTCCTGCTGAGTGATCCCGGCCGGACGATAGTCGAGGTACAACCGCCCTTGATACGAGATTGCGATCTCGACGCCAGACTGTCCAGGGCAAACCAGCAGTGCAGGAGCTTCGCGATCGAGCCGCAATGCCCCCAGCAAGCGGCACAGCGAAATCACGGTCGGTTCGATCGCAGTAATCGTCAGACCGACACCTTTGGCGACTTCCAAAATCGCTTCGATCGTTTGTCGATGGACAACCGAAACGGTCGCATGTTGATGCTTCGGATCTTGCTGCAAGATATTCCCGGCGACTACCTTCGGCCCATGTCCGAGCGAAAGATAGAGATTGCTACGCGATTCGATCTCACGGACTTCGTAGGCGACGTTCTCGTTGGTATCGCTCACGACCCGCGTCACGCAGAATTCGCCCGAGAGTGCCACATACGCTTCGTCAATGCCGCGTGGTGTCCGCGCGAGGAGTCTTCGCAACGCGGACTTCAGGCCATCCATGCCATCTTCGCTGTGGATCTTCCAATGCCCTTCTTGCCACGACTCTTCCAGCGACTCACACTCGCACAAGCTGCCATCTTCAATGCGATATAGCACCGCACGAACTTTGGTGTGACCGATCTGCAAAGCCAGGACCGGGCGATGATCGTTCTTCTTGGAAATGCGTTTTGTTTTCATGATTGGTTTAACCGTCGGTACTGATCACACATTCCAAACGTCGCGTGACCGAACCAGCTTCCCCTTGCGCGGTCACGATGACTTGCCCCGGATCTCCATCGGCAGCCGTGAAGCTGTACCGATTGCCACTTCCGGCCGGCAATTCCATGTTGCTGACCGAGCCTCGCCAGCTGTTGTCTTCTTCCAATAAAGCGGCCGCATGATGTACGCCTGCCCCAGCCAGATACTGAGCCTGATCGTAGTCGGCCGTGTTTCGATACGCGGCAAATTGCGTGGTCAGCCCGTTACCCATGCCGGCCAGGATCAACGAAGTCAGCACCATCACGACTAAGACCAACAACAGCGCGAAGCCGCGCCGCTTGGGCTGAGTCGAAGGTCGAGTTTTCGTTACACTTGCAAACATGCTTGTTGTCTCATCAGAACGCACGAACCCACGCCGTTGCGGTTAACGTTCGATTGGCGGTCGCTTTCTGCGGCAATGTGTAACTCACCGTGATTCGTACACACTGAACTTCTTCCGGCTGCGTCGCGCTCGTGACGCCGTCGTATTGGTAACCCACCATACGCAGGCCGGTGATGTTGTTCCCTAAAAGCTGGTCAGCCGTGGTCGTTCCGAACAGCACATTGGTCCCTTCATGATCCCACACGACACTATCGCCCGAGGGCATACGAACGGTCAGGCTTCCGGAGTTATCACCAGCGGCACTGATGGCCGTAATTTGTTCGCATTGGCGAATTTCTCGAACCATGTGTCGCAGCACGCCCACGGCCGATTCATGCCGGAGGTTGTCGCTGCGATAGTCAATCCAGGCCTCGTAGTTCACGCGCAACAATACCGACACCGCCGTCACGGCCGAGACCATCAACGTGACCGCCACCAGCAGTTCCAGCAGGCTGAAGCCGTTTCGTGTTGTGCGTGCTCTAAAAACCATCTTGGTATAACGTCATGCTCGCCAGTTTCGTTGCGTAGGTTACCTGGGCCTCGCTTGCGTCGATGGCCGTGTTGCCGTTTTCGTCGTGCCACACAGTAACGCTGATCACCATCAGCCGTTCGTCGATTCCACCTACGGTTGCCGAGGTCGATCGGCTTGCCGAAAACCGAATTGCTTCCAAGCCAGGATCGGTAAACGTTCCGCTCTCGTTTCCTTGGGTGAAATCGGCGGCGGCGACCGAAAGCTGTTCTTCCAGCTTGCTCACCGCCAACAGGTTCATCTGGTTCCACGTTTCCAACTCGCCGCTGGCATGGATCGCGCCGCTCATGAAGTTCATCGCTGGAATAATGGCCAGGCCCATCAGGAACGTGGCAATCACCACTTCCAACAAGCTGTAGCCTCCACGCGATTTCATGAAACGTTCTCCGTCCAGGTACCTTTCCCCACAGGCGCATGGGGACGAGTAAGAATAGGTCACCCCCAATGGACGTCAAAAGAAGTGGCCCACGAAGCGAACAATTGCGGCAAGTTACAACTGCTCGAGCAAGCCCCAGCCGGTCGCGGAGACGACCGTAATGCGATCGGTTCGATTCGGTCCGACAAACGTCAGCACCGGGGCGACGATGGCCTGTCCTTGAAAATCAAACGTCGCGTCACTACCGGTTTGAGAGATGGCAGCTCGGCCAGAAAACAGATGCGGGCCTTCGACGACCGTGGTCGAACCACCCAGGCGTTCAATTTGATATCCGGTAATCGTTCCGCCTGATTGCAACAGCCGCAAACGATGTTCGTCCCCCGTTGAGATCGCCGCCGAGCGGGCCTCGCGAAGCGCCATCAGCATACGAAACGAATCGGTTTCGGTCGCCAAATTGTCCTTCAACCCAGGGGCCAGACGTACCGCACCGATCGCAGCGAGGATACCCAGAATCACCACCACGGCCAGCATCTCGATCAAGCTGTACCCGCGGCGTGAAAACGAAAACGACCGCGTCTGAATCCAAACGCGGTCATTCGGTTGATTCGCACAACGATCCATGACGTCTTAGTTCGCACTCACGCGATGCGTAGTACCGTCAATCGTGTAGCTCAACGAGTCGTCGGTCGGAACGGCCGGAACACCATCTGGAAGATAGTCTGTTCCCAAATCGCTCAACGCCGACGGCCAGCTTCCTTCGTTGACGAAGTATCGTTCGACGGCAGCATTCAGCGTCGCAATGTTGTGTTCGTTGACACGCTGCTTCGCGGTTTCGCTCGAGGTACTAACGCGTGGGACGACAATCGCTGCGATGATCCCCAAGATGACCACCACTGCCAAAAGCTCTAACAACGAAAACCCACGACGCTTACGATTGAACTTGGCTTGACTCATTTTTAATGCCGTCTTAGCTAACGTGAAATTATTTGTCCGAATGCTCTTCCCGAGCCTGGCAAATCGCACCAATTTTTACTTGGCTGTAATATCTGCCAATCAACTGTAGTTTGCAGGAAAGGGCCTACTTCTCAACAAGATCCAACATTCCAAACATTGGCATGTAGATCGCTAACAAAATCCCTCCGACCAGCAACGCCATCAAGATCGTTGTGACCGGTTCAACGACACGCACGAAACTATCGGTCTTTCGTTCGATGTCTTTCTTCAAGTGATCGCGCACCTGGCGGCTCGCTGGCCCCAAGTTGCCGGTCTGTTCGCCGACAATCACCAATTGACTGACCACCGGCGGAAACAGTTGCTGGTGGCGTTCCATCTCGCGACTAAGTCGTTCGCCGCGGCGAACTGCGCTTCCCAACGAGCCAATCGCTCGATCGACAGCCAAATTGCCAACCGTTCCTTGGCACTGCGTCAGGGCATCGGCCAGGTGAAAGCCACTTTCCAGCATCGTTCCCAACGCTTCCATAAACTGCAACATCGCCATGTCGACCAGCCATGGGCCAATCAACGGCAACCGCAGCATTCGCTGATCCATGGCAATCGCCATCGGTCGATTCCGTCGGATTTGTCGCACGATCAATCCGGCCGCCAAAATGGCCAGCAAGACGATCCATCCGTACGATGTGGCGAAGTGCCCGACACTCACCAATACCTGAGTTGGCAACGGCAAAGGAATCTTCGACTTGCGATACGTCTCTTCGAAGACCGGCAAAATGAACAAGATCATGAACGCGCAAACGCCGCTACCGGCAATCGTCACAATCGCCGGGTAGCTGATCTTTTTGATGATCCGTCCCCGTAGATCGTTGTCCGATTCCATCTTATCGGCGATGCGTCTCAGCACCTGCGGCACGTTGCCTGATCGTTCACCAATACGAATTTGCTGAATCACAATCTCGTCGATCATGCCTTCTTCGCGGGCCAATGCCTTCGAGAAGCTATCACCACGTTCAATCGCACTATGCAATGATTTCAGCAGCGGTCGCCCCCAACGCATCGACGATTCGTTGGCGATCGTCAAAATGGCTTTCGGCAGCGTCACGCCATTTTCCAGCAGCGTCGCCAAGTGCGAAAAGATCTCGCCGACACGTCTCGGCGAAAGGCCTTGTTTCTTGCGCCCAGGCGTCAGTTGAATGGAGTGCAGCCACTGTAGTAGCCCGACGATTCCGCCTGACTTCGATCGGCTCGGCAAGGTATTCGCTTTCATCGCTTCCCTTTAACCCATCGTCTTGAAGTAGGCTTCTTCCAGGGTCGTTCGTCCGGCCACTGCCATCCGAACCCCAGCCGTCAGCAGGTCGGTCATTCCTTCTTCAACCGCCAATTCGCGTAGCTTTGCTTGGGGCATTCCCTGATCAATCGCTTCGGCCATACGGTGCGTGTTGACCATAATTTCAAAGACCGGAACACGTCCTTGATAGCCACTACCGAGGCACTTGTTGCAGCCGCGGCCATGGTAAAACACCGCATCAGTTGGAATGCGACAGCGACGCGAGATTGTCTCGAGCATCGTTTGATTCGGTTGAGCCGGTTCTTTGCAGAACGGACAGATCGTCCGCAACAATCGTTGAGCCACACTTCCCAGCAGCGAACCACCGATCCGAAAGTGGTCAATTCCCAAGTCATTCAGTCGCGCGACGGAACCGACAGCGTCGTTGGTGTGCAGCGTACTGATCAGCAAGTGCCCTGTGAGTGCGGCTTGCACAGCCGTGGTTGCCGTTTCATGATCGCGAATTTCACCCACCATGATCACGTCGGGGTCTTGCCGCATGATGTACTTCAAAGCGTTGGCAAACCCGAGACCAAATTCGTTATCGGAGTGAACCTGAGTGATGCCTGGCAAACGGTACTCGACAGGGTCTTCAACGGTGACAATGTTGCGGTGTACCTGGTTCAGCTCTGAAAGCATCGCGTAAAGCGTCGTCGATTTCCCCGAACCAGTTGGCCCGGTAACGACCAGCATTCCGTGTGGCTTGTCGATCAGTTCCTGCAAACGGTGGCTATCGACATCGCTGAAGCCGAGCTGATCCATACGGAACACCTTCGAGCTTTCGTCGATCAAACGCATCACCACTTTTTCGCCCAACACGGTCGGAATGGTGCTCACACGGAAGTTGACGTTCTTGCCGCCATCCTCAATGCTGATGTGCCCATCTTGCGGACGCCGCGTTTCAGTGGTGTCCATGTCTCCCATCACTTTGATACGCGCGATCACCGCTTCTTCAATGTGATTAGGAATGGTCATCACTTGCTGGAGTTGCCCATCGACACGATACCGCACCCGCATTTCTGGCTTGTGCGGTTCCAAGTGAATATCGCTGGAGCTCGAGTTAATCGCCCCTGACAAAAGCGATTTCACCAGGCGAACAACGGGAGCTGCTTCTTCTTCGTTGAGCGCGGCAATCTGTTCCGCTTCGTCGTCGACATCTTGATGCTGAGCAAGTTCCTGCAGCTTCATATCGACGATGGTCTGACGTGCGACAATTTTGTCGTCGAAACCACGATCGAGCGTGTCCTGAATGTCCGCGCCGAAACTCACGATTGGGTCGACCGGATAACCGGTGATCAATTCCGCTTCAGAAATCGTTTCGATATCGTCCGGCGCCGCCATGGCCAGGCGCAATCTTCGTTTGGCCAGCCCGACAGGCACGGTACTGCGGCTGCGGGCGAACTCTTCCGGTAACAATCGCACCAACTGCGGGTTGACCGCCTCTGGCACAATCGTCTCGAACGGCACTTCAAACTGCTCTGCCAATGCCGAGCCGACTTGTTCGCGAGTCACCAAGCCGCGGCGCAGCAGAATGGCGCCGAGCATACCTCGCTCGGAACCTTGGCTGCGGAGCGCACCTTCCAGTTGTTCCTGAGTGATGTGCCCGCGAGCTACCAGAATGTCACCTAGCCGTCCTGCCATGGTTTGTTTCTAACTGTGTGCGTTGCCTACTGAACCGTTTCCGGCGACAGCAATAATTCGATTTTGTGTTCCAGCACTGCGGGGTCGTACGGCGTGACCAGGTAGTCCTTCGCGCCCGCTTTGAATGCCTTCTGCACGACGTCCAAGCTGGGATCGGTCGAGAAGACGAGGATCGGTGTCTCGTGCGTCTCTTCAGTGATCTGCAACTGATGGATCAAGTCGAGCCCCTTCATGCCTGCCAGCTCTAAGTCGACAATCACTAGATCGACATGCTGGGTCTCGCAAGCCGTCAACGCTTCGTCCGCGTTCTCAGCGGTCAGGACCTCGAAGCCGAGCAGTTCCAAACGAAACGCCGTGATGTCCGCCAGCAACGGATCGTCCTCGACGACAAGAATGAAATGCTTGCTTTCGCGCATGCGTGTGACCTTCGAAAGGAATCCCAGGTGGTGGCAATTCGACGCTCAACCTTAGCTTTCACTGGAAGGCAAGCAAATCAGTTCAGAAGATCCAAGAGAAGCAGCCGCATAACCGGCACAACACGCATGACCGCCGCTTAGAAACCAACGGCATGCCGCAAGTCAGATCGAAGACCGGAAAATTTAAGGAGAGGATTTGCGGCATTGTGTTTGCCCATTTCAGCCAAACTGAGCGAACGCATATATTGTAACGTTTTATTGTCCAAGTGTACAACAACTTTGCATGATCTATTAGAGAGATACACGTCAACTGTCCGCCACTTCAGGGCGAATTCTACGCGACATGCATGCCAAATTAAGGGCAAACGGCAAAGTGCTGGACGCTTGAACAATCTTATGGGCATAATGCGTCCGACTGTATCGCGGCACGTCACCTAGCGGCGGGAAGCCTGCTGTTGTGCCGCAATTTCAACCAATTCCGGCGATGGCTGCAGCGCGATCAGCGGGTAATCCTTCAGGAAATAAGGGGCCTGAGCGACCTCCTGAAGCTGGCTTCGCATCTCCGGTGGAAGCAGCTCAAGCTGCTCGGGGGTAGTCAGCAGGATGGTCCCTCGATCGACCGCGAATTCTCGCTGCAGATCGGCAGGATCGGAAGGAATAAACTTGATCGGCTGGCGAGCGTAAAACACCCAGCTGGCTTCACTTACGCCAAACGAACAAAGCTGCGCATCAGGGTTAGCGGCTTCGATTTCGGCCAGCAACTGACCAATCGCCTGATGATTGGAAACCCGCTGAGCAACGACCGCGAAGAGGCCGAGCACAAACAACATCGAGGCGGTCGCGAAGACTCGGAACGCTTGTTGGGTATTGCCCTGCGACTTCCGCCACCAGGCCAATCCGCCTCCGACAATCAGAACAAGCCCCAGCAGAGCGACGAACTGTTCGCCTGGAAGAAACTTCCCGGCCAACCAAGCCAAAGCAACGCACAAAACAACACCGACGAGGGTGGTTAGGCCGAAAGCAAGATCGAGCCAACGCGTTGAGAAGTCGGTCCGCTTCTCCAAAACGCGAGCGACAAACATACCTGTCAGCAGGGCCAGGCCAGGATAAAGGGGCGTGATATAGCTAGGCAGTTTGGTTTGAGCAATGGAAAACGCCCCCATCCAAACGGCTACCCAGCAGCAGCAAAAGATGAGTGCCGCCTTGTAACGAGTGTCCGACCGCAACTGTTGGCGAACGTCCCACAAGAGCGGCGTGAAGAAGACCGACCAAGGGAAGAAGCCGATGCAGATGGCCACTAAATAGTAGATCGGTGGACCGGAGTGCCCCTCGAAAGAGGTCACCGCCCGGTTGAGATTGTGTTCGAGAAAGAAGCCTTCGATCCAGCGGAAGTCACGAGCAGCGACCCAAACATACCACGGCAGCGCAACTGCCAGGCAAGCTGCGACGGCCAACAATGGACGCATGAACCAAACCGTTTTCAGGAAATGCAGCGGAAAGAACGGCCGCACCAACGAAACGCCCCACTGCCACCAAGTGGTGGTCGGCTCTGCGGACGGCAATCGCATGATCAGTAGAAACATGCCGATGATCGCGGTGGGCAATACCAGCCCGACGGGGCCCTTCGACAGGACTGCAAAGCCGAATACACCGTACAGCAATGCGACCTGCCACCACTGCGTTGGATAGTAAGTCGGTTCGACGGATTCGTCTTCCGTTGCTCGAAAGCTGAACAAGACATATGTCCACAGTCCGAGTGTGACAAAAAAGATCAGCGGAGCATCGGGCGTCGCCGCTCGGGCCGCTACGGTGAACATCAACGTGGTCGCCAGACAAATGCCAGCCCAAAGTGCGGCCGTCGGGTTAAAGAGCCTTCGCCCGATATCGTAGGTCAACAGAACAGTCAGCGTTCCGAGCACTGCCGAGAAAAACCGGGCACTGAATTCGCTAATCCCAAACCAGGAGTAGGCCGTAATCATCAGCCAATAAAGCAGCGCAGGCTTGTGGGTTCGCAATTCGTCGTTGAATCGGGGTACGACCCAGTCGGCGGCTTCCATCATTTCGATAGCGCAGCCGGCATTACGGGGTTCGTCTCGATCCCAAAGCTTCGGACCACCCAGATTCACGAAGAAAACGATCGCACACAGGGCCACCAACAGCCCCAGGTTTTTGTTCGCGGAGAACATGGCAGCATTCCTTTGCTTGCACGTAAGTCAAGCGAGGAGTTTACCCCAATGGTGCCCCCGGGGCCAATGGCATTTCGCTGGCACGGTTCTGCCGTTGGTCATTACCAGCAAAAGCGTTAACTTAGGTGATAGCATGCCCCTCACCACGGATTGGATAAAGCCCAGAACAGTGACGATACACCCTGCGGAAACCGAGTTCGATTCGCCGCGTCGCGAAGCGATTTCCCACGAATCGCCTGCCCCCTCCCCTGCATCCATGGCGGCCAAGGACCGGCGATTTCCGGCGCGGTTCTTTTTGATCCTCGCCGTGGTTCTGTTCATCTGTGGACTGCTGTCATTTTTCATTGATCACGCAATCGGCAAGCAATTGGCCGAGCCCCCCCACGAGTTCCGCTTTATCGGCGGTGACGTTAAGAAGCTGGTCGCTTTGTCCGAAGTATTCGGCCACGGCACCGGCGTTCTGCTGGTTGTTTTGGCCGTCTTTGCACTCGACTTGGAAAATCGCTGGAAGGTAGGTCTTCTGCTGGGGACCGCTTTTGGGGCTGGCATGATGGCCAACGTTGCCAAGTTTTTTGGCATTGCGCGGTATCGTCCCCACGCGTTTGATTTTTCGCTGCCGATCTGGGACAGCTTTTACCAATGGTTTCCCTTTCTGACGTGGTTCTCGCAGGAAGAATTGCGAGGATCGGCTCTTCAAAGCTTTCCGTCAGGACATTCGGCAACGGCGGCCGGGCTGTGCGTTGGATTGTGTTATCTCTACCCGCATGCCCGCTGGTACTTCCTGCTTCTCGCGGGGCTGGCTTGCTTCCAACGAGTCGTGTTCCGGATGCATTTTCCGAGTGACGTTTGCCTTGGGGCGGCACTTGGCCTGGTAACGGCGACGTTCCTATTGACGTACGGACGATTGCCCCAGCTGATCGATTGGCTGGAAAAGAAGATTCGCCGACAACCGAGCGTCGATTCATCCCCACCGAACGCCGGATGACAAGTCGCGATCGGCCATAAAAAAAGCCTGCCGAATCGCGGCAGGCTTTTTAATGTTTTACTTAATCAGTTCAGCAAACTACTTAGCGATGTCGAGCAGTTCAATATCGAACAGCAATACAGCATTTGGTGGAATGCCTGGTCGGCCCTGAGGACCGTAAGCCAAGTTGGCTGGGATGTACAGCTTCCACTTGCCGCCGACTTTCATTTTCTGAAGCGCTTCCGTCCAACCGGCAATCACGCCATTGACTGGGAACTGAGCAGGTTCGCCACGCTTGTACGAGCTGTCGAATTCGGTTCCATCGACGAGGGTGCCTTTGTAATGGCAAACCACGGTGTCGGTCAGCTTAGGCGTTGCCCCGGTACCAGCTTCGATGACTTTGTACTGCAAACCGGTCTTGGTGGTTTCGACGCCTTCCTTTTTGGCGTTTTCAGCCAAGTAGGTTTCGCCAGCCTTCGCAGCTTCTTCGGCCTTCTTTTGCATTTGGCCTTGGACCAAAGTCTGGAAAGCTTGCAGTGCGGCGGTCACTTGTTCTTCGGAAAGCTTCGATTCCTTGCCGGACAAACCGTCGCGGAAACCAGCAACAAGGGCTTCGACGTCAAAAGGAACATCGGGATTAGCGACTTCGTTCGCAATATTGCGGCCAATGGCGTAGGAAGCTTTTTGTTCGGTCGTCTCCAATTTAATCTCCTGGGCAAAAGCCGCGTGAGCGACCAGCACCATCGCGATGGCGCAAAGTGAACGGATCATGAATTTCCTTTCGGGCAATAGGTGGGGTCCCGGGATGGGTCTGGCACCCAGACCGTTTCTAGGTACTGTGCGTAATTATCGAGCTTTTTGGTGGTTGGGAAAAGAGAGGGCAATCTAAAAACTCTAGTTATGAGCCCTTAACCACTGATCAGCGAACCGCTCGGCGGCCCTACGATTGGGAAAGACCTGCATACCGGCACGAGCGTTCTGCTGCTGGACGGCATCCAACTTGCGAACTTGCTCTCGCTGCCACTTCGATGCCAGTTCCTGACTATGAAATACATTGGCAGTGCCAAAAGTGCGGTTGTTTATATTCACTTGTACTGATGCGACGATGTGCGGAAATTCTTTGAGCGGATGATCATATGGCTGTGACTTAAGATGCTGGACAAGTTCTCGTTCTAGCTCGGCGACGTCGGTCCCGAAGAACTCTTTAAATCCTTCTAAATTGCTTGTCACTTTGCCATCAGGGCCACGGTCGAGTGCCCCTTCCAGCGGCCGTAGCTCGCTGACCTTTTTCATGAACTTGTCGAATTCAAGCTTTCTATGCGTTGCCAGATAATGGGTTATCGCCCAAGCCAAAGCGTAACCTGTCGACTGTAAACCACTGGAGCCTACCGTCTCTGAGATCATCGTTCCGTCAGCTTGCGTGGCGTCTTTGGCTTTCAGGTACGATTCAAGCTCGAACATTCGCATGTCGTTGATGACACCGGGGCCTTTCCAACGCATCCGTTTGCCAAATTCAGTTGGAGCGTAGTACTCGGCAATTCCTTCCGAAATCCACATCGGCCAAAGCGAAAGTCGTTGCTGGACGCCGATGTTGTGCAGAATTTGATGGGTTCCTTCGTGGGCGATCGTCGCAATTGCCTGCTTGATATACAGTTCCCACTTAAATGGCGTATCGGTCGGCTTTTCATACATCACAACGTAATTTTCCATCACGTCGTAATACGCCACCACGCCGTCCGGCAAGTCGTCAGAAAACTGATTGAACTCCCGCTCTGTCGCGAACATGATGACGACCAATGGTACGTCAGGGTCATGAACGTCGATCTTCTGGCGTTTCGCATGGGCCATCACACCCGGCAACATTGACTCAAGAATTCGCATCGTCCCTTGAGCGAACTCATTGGAAGTGTTGTAGACAAAAATAAAGTGCCGCGTGGCAAACGTTTTAAACCCGGGATGCTCCGCTTTCAGACGTTCCTCGAGTTCTTTGCGATCGATCCCTTCAAAGGGTTCGTCCGTCTTTTGAACTTCCGAGATCTTCCGGGTCACCAATCGGCCATCTGGCTGTTCGACCACCAGATTGGTATCGATCGCAATTTGAATTCGGCCGATGGATTCTTGACCCTCGTCGGTGCGAAACTTGACGTTGCCCTTCACGTTATGAAGAACCAGCCCAGGAGGGATGTCGAGCCCAAAGGAACGAGGGTCAGGCACCGTCACCCGTTTTTGTGCAAACGAAGGTGCCGTAAGAAGGGCAAAAACGAGAATCGCGAGCCCAGCCCAGCAGCTGGAGCGACATGGCACCATTCGTGCTTTCCTCTTGCGAGACATGTAGTCAGATAAGTCGATACCGGTAGGCGAAGCCAAGTGCGAACACCTGACTCGTGCGATGTTTTCATTGTCGTGACGGTAGAGATTCCAGCAAGTAAATTTCTTGTCCTAAGGAAAATCCACCCTGGGAATCTCAAAAAGTTTCCCGAATTCTGACACTTAGGGCGATTAGTGGGGTTTAGATTAGATTGAGAGCCTTTGCTTACGCTCTTCAGCCTTGCCAGAAATGACTCGTCCTGGCCAGGGCCAAAGAACTCTAACCTATTAATTTGCAATACCTTATGCATACAACGCTTTGTTGTCGGAACTACCTTGCAAAGGCATTGGCCTGCACCGTTGCTGTCGCTTTTCTCGGTGTTTGCGTGCAAATACGCAGCATTAACGCTGCCGACCCCACCTTCGTAGGGTCGTTAGCCATTGCGTTGGAAGACGAAGCAGCTGCCGAGCTTCAGCTCGACGATGAAGTGCTGATGAAGCTCAAGACGCTGGCCTACGAACGCGAGAAGCAGGCTTTGGATATGGCGATGGAGCTCAAAGGGGCCTCGCCAGAAGAAAAACAGGCCAAGCTCGATGCGTATGTCGCCGAATCAGAAAAGCAGGCCATGGCGCTGCTTACCGCCGAGCAGCAAGACAAGCTAAAGAAACTGCAAGTGAAAAAAGCGGGGCTCCCTTCAATCTTGGAGCCCTCGATCGCTGGCCAATTGAACTTGGCCGATTGGCAGAAAGAAGAACTCTCGCGAAGCCTCAGCGCCGCGAAATCCCCTAATGCCGGACCGCGCGAGATCGCGGAATTCGAGCGTTTTGCCAACCGACTGCTAAGCCCATCGCAGCGTGCCAAGTGGGAAGAACTTGCCGGGATTACCAACAACCCTGAAACGATTCCCGCTGACGAGGTCGTTCCTCCGAGCCGTGAAGAAGCCGCTCAACCGGCTCCTGAAATGATTGCTTCGGAAGGTTCGTCACCTGCTGCTTCTCCATCCGATTCGGCGACGCGCGGCGCCAGCGACACGATGAAGTTCAGCTTCCGTTATCAACCATGGGGTGATGTTCTCGACTGGTTTGCTGAGCAAGCCGATCTTTCGTTGATCATGGACTCACCCCCACCCGGCACACTGAACTACACCGACGGCAAAGCTTACACGCCGGCAGAAGCAATCGACCTGCTCAATAGCATTTTGCTGACCAAGGGCTACACGCTCGTTCGTCGCGAGAAAATGCTGATTGTCGTGAACCTGGAAGATGGCATTCCACCGAACCTGGTCACAACCATTTCGATGGACGAACTCGACGAGCGGGGCAAGTACGAATTAGTGAGCGTGCTCTTCGATCTCAAGAAGATGTCCGCGGAAGAAGCGGAAGCGGAGATCACGAAATTGATCGGACCGCAAGGTGCTGTCGTAGCCCTTTCGCAGTCCCAGCAAGTTTTCGTAACGGAAACCGCAGGGCGGCTACGCACCATTCGCGACATGATTCAAGCGGTCGAAAACCCATTCGGCAATGATGTTACCGTTGTCGAAACGAAGAACTTGATGGCCGAAGAAATTCTGGCAGTCGTGCGGCAACTGATCGGCATGGCTGAAGGTTCGAACACAGCCGAAGATGGATCGGTCCGATTCGCAACGGACACGCTTGGAACGAAGATCTTTGTGACCGGCAAAAAAGACACGGTCGAAAAGGTTCAAAAGCTTATCGCTCAAGTCGACGTCCCAGGGGGCGGACTAGGTAGCTCTCCTGCCGATCAGTTGCAGTTGGAAGTTTATCCACTGGGGACATTGGATCCGACCACCACCCTTCAGGTGATGCAAACGCTGCTGGCAGGGAATCCAGACGTCCGCCTGGCAATCGATGAGAACACCGGCAATTTGATCACGCTTGCTCGTGGTGAAGAGCACTCGACAGTGAAAGCCACGCTTGCTCAAATGCAACGCGATTCTAAGCAAGTTGAAGTCATCCAGCTGATGGTCGTCGACCCGCAAATGGCGGTGCTATCGATCAGTAAACTGTTCGGCGGCACCGGCGAAAAGCCGAACCCAAACGCCCCTGTCATCGATGCCGATCCACTGACATCGCAGCTTCTCGTTCGAGGAACAAGCGAACAAGTTCGGCAGATCAAAGACCTGCTGATGAAAATGGGAGAAGACCCGAAAGCTGCTTTGGCAATGCAAGCCGATCGCGGCAACATCCGCTCGATCCCACTTTCAGGTACAGCTGCGGAACGCGTGCTGAATGAACTGGAAATGCTTTGGCCAACGGTCAGCACCAGCCGGATTCGCGTGGTTCGCCCATCATCGTCGCCGGCGATTCGCGGGCTCTCCCCTGCTCCGCCGGTTGATCCCCCTAACACGACCGGTTCGACTCAGGAAGACCGCCCCAACGATCGCCCTTCGCTCGATTCGGAAGCTTCTCGTCAGCCAAACGTTAAGTTCCAGTATGTTGCCTTCGACGGCGAAGAGACTCCGTCGGAAGAGGAAACACAATCGCGCCGTGCACCGATCATTACTGCTGCTCAAAGCCCAGCTCAAGCTGAGAACCTGAGCCCTTCTGCCCTACCAAAGACGCCTGCAAACGAAGGGGCATCGAAAAAGCCAGGAGAAATCGTCGTAATGATGGGCCCCAACGGTTTGGTCATTGCCTCGGACGACCAAGACGCTTTGGACAAGTTAGAAGCGTTGATTGAAACGCTGAGTTCGCGATATTCATCTTCCGCTGAGTATTCTGTCTATTACCTTCGTTATGTTAAAGCGGATGTGGCAGCTCAAATGCTCCAGAGCATCTTGACCGGTGTCACGCCAAGCGACGACGGCGGCGGATCGCTGATGGGTGATATTGCCTCTGAAATGCTGGGAGGCGGTGGTGGCCTGATGGGTTCCCTGATGGGCTTGGGCTCAAGCAGTTCCAGCACTTCGCTTTCCGGTGGCTCGCTCAGCATTATTCCTGACATGCGTCTCAACGCCCTGGTGATTCAAGCGAGCGTCGAAGATCTCGACAAGATCGATCAATTACTCAAGATCATGGATCAGCCGCATAGTCCTGAACAAGTCGAAACGAAGCGTACGCCACGTATGATTCCGGTCTTGTTTACCAGTGCTCAAGAGATCGCCAACATCGTTCAAACGGTTTACGCCGATCGAATCGCCAGCACCGGCGGTGGGCAACAGCAGCGTCAGCCATCTCCAGAAGACTTCATCCGCGCACTGCGAGGTGGTCGTGGAGGTCGCGACGGAGGAGGAGGCGGCGGTGGAGCACAAAGCGAGCCTGAAAAGATGACCATCGGCGTTGATACACGCAGCAATTCGCTTGTCGTCTCGGCTCCTGACCCCTTGTTTGAAGAAGTGAAAGCGCTGGTCGAAGAACTCGATCAAGCTGGCGACGACACAAACCAAACGATGGAAGTTGTGAAAGTTCGTAGTTCCAATCCGGAAACGATCCAGAAAGCACTCTCTTCGTTGACTGGTCAGGCCGTCAATGTCAACTCAAGTGCTTCAAGCTCGAGTAGCAGTTCCAACTCAAGCTCAAATGCTCAGTCAGGACCTAACCCAGACGAAATGCGACAACGGATGGAAATGTTCCAACGAATTCGCGAACAGATGCAACGCCAAGGTGGCGGTGAACGTGGAGGCCCTCCCAGTGGAGGTGGCGGCGGCGAACGAGGTGGACGCGGCAGCACCCGTGGTGGTGGAGGCGGCGGTGGTCGCGGAGGTCGCTAAGCCTTCGTCGGAACCATCCCTTGGACGATAAGATTCAGTTCGGGGCGAATGACCTCGAACTGCTGGAGCAAGATCTCGAGATCTGCCTGGGCAGCCGTGAAGTTTTCGTTCTGCCCATGGTCCTCCATTCGCTTGGCGGCTTCGATCCCCTTCTCTGCCGCGAAATAACCGAATGACCCTTTCATGCTATGAGCACTTCGCTGCAGTTTGGGTCCGTCACTGCTTGCCAGGGCATCCTGCATATCGCCAAGCAATCGCTGACTGTCTTCCAGAAAAACACCAATCAGCGTGACCAACAAATCATGATCACCACCCACGTTCGCGAGCGCCGCTGGATAGTCGACCAGCTTTAACTCTACCGGTTCCGCCGTCTCTGGCTCGGCAACGACCACAGGTTCCTCCAGGGCAATCTCTTCCACCATTTCTGAAACAGATTCGACTGGAACTACTTCCGCAACAACATCTTTATTCGCAATTACACGGTCGATGACTTCATAAAGGACATTGGCATTGATTGGCTTGGTGACATAGTCATCCATGCCCGCTTCAAGGCATCGCTCGCGATCCCCTTTCATCGCGTGAGCCGTCATGGCAACGATTGGAGTCTTTCGACCACGTTCATGTTGCTGTCTACGAATCTCGGCGGTGGCAGCAAAACCATCCATGATGGGCATCTGCACGTCCATCAAAATAAGATCGAACTCTTCCGATTGCCAAGCATCGATGGCCTGTTTGCCATCGCCAACGACACGAACCGTGTGACCACATTTTTCTAACAGCAGCGAAGCCAACCGCTGATTGACGAGGTTATCTTCGGCCAAAAGTATGTTCGCCGGTTGAACTGAGAAAGCACCACTTGTCGACGAATGACGATCTTGACGTCGCGCGAGATCCTCGAATCCAAGTACCGTCACCATTGCATCGAAAAGATCTGATTGCTTGACCGGTTTAGCCACGACGGCGTCGATTCGGCACGGCAACTCTTGCAGGGTTTTCTCGCTCATGACGCCATGAGTCAGCAAGATCGCTTTAGCATCGGCGTTTCCCATCTCTTGCTGTAACCGACGTAGAAATTCGATGCCTTCGATATTCGGCATCTGATCATCGACAATGACCACACGTTTCGCTGTTTCTCGATCAACCGCGTTGTCCCATTGGGCCAGAGCCATTCCTCCATCGTGAAATGGGCAAAGAGCCAATCCCCAGTTGTTCAACATTTCGGCAACGACGTTCAATGCGGAATCGTTGTCATCGATCAACGTTACATGATTTTGCAGGGCTTCCTGAGGGAACGGAGCCAGCCGAGAATCGGCCAGAGAGCCTTTCTTCATTTTCGCGGTGAAATGAAAGACGGTTCCCCTGTCGACTTCGCTTTCGACACCGATTTGCCCCTGCATTAATTCTACGAGCCGGGAACAAATAGATAGCCCGAGACCGGTTCCCCCAAATTTTCGCGTTGTCGATCCGTCTGCTTGTTCAAACGCTGCAAAAATCTTTTGGAGTGCCACTTCCGGAATACCGATGCCGGTATCGATGACACTGAACTTGAGTTCAACCATCTCATCCGTAGGGGCGGAGTCGCATTCCACCCGAAGCACCACTTCGCCTGACTCTGTGAACTTAATGGCGTTGCCCACCAGGTTCACGATGATCTGACGCAAACGGACCGGATCGCCCAGGACTTCGGCTGGAACTTCAGAACGAATATCACACACCAGTTCCAAGCCTTTGCCATGGGCGCGGAATGCCATGGTCTTCATCAAGTCGCCGAGCACCTCGCGGACTTGAAATGGAATCTCCTCGAGAACCAGTTTGCCGGCCTCGATCTTTGAAAAATCCAGGATATCGTTGATGACCCCGACTAAAGCATCTGCCGAGGTTTTGATCATGTGAAGATATTCTCGTTGAGAGTCGGAGAGCTCTGTTTCCAACAAGATCTCCGTCATGCCGATGATGCCGTTCATCGGCGTGCGAATTTCGTGGCTCATGTTGGCCAGGAACTGCCCTTTGGCCTGATTCGCCGCGTCAGCGACTTCCTTCTGCTGCTGGATCACATCGTTGGCCAACGCCAATAAGTGCGACTGAGCCTGGATGAGCATGTGCACCGACATCAGCCGGAAGGTGCCCCCTTCGCAGCGAATTGCAATTGGTTCGTAAGCGACATCGCGTGAACGACTCAGCGCAGCTCTCGCTGCTTCATGAATCCCGATGTCATTCGACAACTCAAGCGGCTTGATATTGATCGCTTCATACAAAAGGCGCACCGGCCGCTGCGAGTACAGGTCTCTCGAAAAAAGCCGACTCATGTATTCGAGAAACTTTTCGCGAGAGACAACTCCCAACAGCTGATCTTCTACCAGAATCAGAATTCCTGGAAGATCATGTTGGGAATTGAATATCTCTTCGACTTCCTTGGTGTGCGTTGTCGCGTCGACCGCAATCTCATGTGCGGGCAGTTCCGCTACGGTCGAATTGCTCAGCAACTTGGAAAGATCGGAATAAATCATCAGGCCGTAGCGTCAGAAGTTTCAGGCTTTGAATTCGACAAACGCTTCCTATCTAAGAAGCGTCTGATCGAACCTTGGCAATCGTGATTGTTTTCGAGACTTCGTCGAACTTGAATTCGTCCATGAATGCCTGCATCAGCACGAGCCCGCGATTCCCGATTCGATCAAGGGCATTGGCGGCATTCGGATCAGGAATGGATGCCGGATCGATGCCGGCACCATCGAACGAGATTTCAAACTCCGCACGTTTCGGCGACATCTTTGCCGTAACTCGCACGCGGCGTCCTTGGTATGGATCGGTCATACGGCGAGATTCGACGAGCGCTAAAGCATCTGGCTTACCGAGCTGCAATTGATCGATTTCATCCAACGAAAGCTCCAAGTTCCCTCGGTAGCAAGCACTGAACAACGCACCCTCCAGAGCCATCCCCAAACGAACCTGGCCGCTATCTTCGCAGATGCCAAGACTTCCGCAGATTTGCTGGAGCATCTCGACAAGCCGCTCAAACAAAACCGGCTCGTTTTCGAGTTCAAACGTGAACTCAGCCGTCTTCATGCAGTTGGTCAAACGTTCGTAGTTTTTCTCTGCCTGCCCCATGGCACGAACTTGCTGCACGGTTGGCAACAGGCGTTCGGCGATCAGCCCTTTAGGTACGTAACAAGCAGCCCCTTGCTCTAAGGCTTGGACGGCAAGCTGTTCACTTCCATGGGCCGTTGTCAGAATGACGGGAATCTCCGGATAGATGGTCTGCATCCGGGTCACTAATTCCAAGCCGTTCATTTCGGGCATGTTCAAGTCGGTTACCACCAAGTCGACTTCTTCGGCGATGGCGTGCAGCTTTTCCAACGCGTCCATTCCATGCGATGCCTTGGCGATCGATCCATTGGCAGGATCCTTCTTGAGAATTGCTTCAATCAAGTGCAAATCGACCGGAGTATCGTCGACAATCAGGATGGTGGGCATGCAGAACTCTCCTACGATCCCGAAACCAGAGATAGTAAAAATCACAGGGACGCGAGCAAGTCGATCGCTTGCACGGACATCAATGGGTAACGTGTGACTTCGGTCATACCCCAGAGGTTTTTCAAGGAGAATTTCGAAGCTGCGTTAGCATAGCGTTTACGGCGTCATTGAATTACAGGTATACCCCTGTCCGCGTTCTTCGCGGAATGAGATACGTTCAAATTCACGAAACTTTCACGATGCTTCTGCGCATTTTCAGGCACTTAGCCAGCGGAGAACTGTGCCCTTCAGCTCCAGACATTCCACCAAGACTTGGTTTGTCCGGTCTTCTTCTTTTTCGTCATCGTGCCACTTCCCAAACGAACGTCCATCTCTGAGTTCTCTAAGATGGTTCCACGAAGGATCGAATTGAAAAACTTCGCGCCCGTCAGCTTGGCCCCCTCCAGGTTTGCGTCGGTAAGGTCTGCTCCGACAAAGATGGCGCCTTCCAGGCAAGCCTTCTTTAGCGACGCGCGACGAAGATTGGCTCCCTTTAAATCAGACGATCGTAGATCAGATCGATTTAGATTGGCGTGCGAAAAGTTACCCCGTAACTTCGCCATACTTAGATCGCAATCGGAAAGCTTCGCCCCTTCGCAGTTGGCTCCGTTAAGATCGGCATAACGAAACGAGCTGTGCTGGAAATTACCTTCCAATAAAATTGCCGCACGCAATTTGGCATTCGAGAAGTCGGCATTCTCCGCGTTGACATTGGCCAAGTTCGCTTGTGCCAGACAACTATCTTGTAAGCTGGCACGCTCCAGGGTTGCCCGGCTCAAGTCAGCCTCTCGCAAATCGGCAATGTCGAGAATCGCTTCGGTAAGATCCAAGTCTGCAAGCCATGCCCCGCAGAGCGGCAGACTGGACAACTTCGCACCGACGAGAGACTTCACGTTGAGTTGACGAAGCATCTCACCTGAGGTTTTGTGACGTATCTCGATCATTCCCACGGCAGCGCAAAGAACGCCCTGCGTCCGACTAGCACCGACTACGTGCCACTTTCGTCGATCGCTGGACTGGGGGTTGACTCGGATCGAACTCTGAAACTACCGATCCACCTCAGCCGTGTAAATTGATTTTTCGGCGACGTCGAACAGATTCGACCAACCTTAATAAACGTCAAAACTGCGTGAAAGAACTAGCCTTTTTCCGCGCCAAGACATTCCTTCGGAGTGATCACTCCATCGCCATTGAGATCGTAAGAATTGAACTCTGCAACCTTCGACGAGCTCCACGACGTCGTATATTCGTGCATCATGATCTGGCCATCACCGTTGAGGTCATTTCGCATGAACCAATCTGGCAGGCCCTTGGGAAGACGTTCGGTCGCTGTTAGAAACCGATAAGTTTCTTGCTTCGGCGCTTCGTCGGAGCGATCTCGTGAAGAGCGCCCTCGACCGAAACTCTCGGATCGTTGTGTTAGCTCTTCGACGGTAATTTTGCCGTCGCCATTTTTGTCGTAGTCGGCAGGGTTGCCTCGTAGTCGGCCCCACTCGTCTTTTTCGAGAACTCCATTCTTATTTCGATCGTTTTGACGAAGAAGACTTTCGGCATACTGGCGATACCGGTCGTCACCGCTGCGATCACCTTCATCAGAACGGCGATCGTCACGTCCTCGGTCATCGCCTCGACTACGACTGCCATTGGAGCGAACAATTCGATTGCACAGTTCTTCCATAGAAAGCCGGCCATCCTTGTTGGCATCGTCCTGGGTAGGATCATCTCGCCAACGGACTTCGGACCACTCAGGGCCATCCAGGTAATGGTTCTTGTTCTTGTCGTAACGCTCCATAATGCCAGCGACTTGATCTACGACAGACTTGCCAAAACGTTCTTCCAAAGATTTACCATTTACAGGAGGCGGAGCGTCAAAGCCGACCGCTGGTTCAGCATCGGACGCCGCTCCGAACGACATACTCGCCGAATCTACGCCTGCTTCACGCTGCTCGCGAACTTTCTGTACGGCCTTCGAAGCGTCATCAATATTGATGCTTTTGCTGTTCTCCATCCCGGTGCCGTTTAAAATCCGTCGCACGAATTCTCCGCCGCGGCCTTCGAGTTCGTCCCCTTCGATCTTGCCGTTTCGGTCACGATCCATTCGGCGAAGCATCTCCGTAGGATCCCAGCCGCTCGGTCCCCGGTCGCTTCGGCCACGGTCGCCACGATCTCGGTCATCTCTGCGGTCGCGATCCTCTCGGTCGCCCCGCTCACGATCTCGATCATCGCCTCGGCCACGTTCCCGGTCTCCGTCGTCGCCGCGGCGTCCCCAACGAGACTCGCCGCCAGGACCGCCGGAGTCTCCAGGACCACGTGGTCCACCGAATCCTGGGCCACCGCGTGGCGGTCCTTGCGCAAACGTGGAACCAGCCAACATGGCCGAAACAGCGAGGGCAAGACTGAAGAAACCGAAGTGAGCCAGGGGACGAGTGACCATCTTGATGATCCTGAACAGTCGTCAATGAACGAAAGCGATTCCGAAGTTGAGCTAGATTTACCTTAGTTCAACCACGCCGGGTACGCTTCTATAAACCCCGTTAGGGGCCGGGGAGTTGTGGTTTTCGACGTGCCAATTTAAGAAATATCGCAATTTTCTGTCGGAATCTCGATTTGAGGCGAAACCTAACGTGGCGTCCATGGTTGACCTCTCTTATGCAGATTCCCCCTGAGGGCACTATGGTACGCCACAGGACAGGAATCAGGATGGCAACAACTAATATCCCCCTCGTATGGGCGAGGGCAATTCCTTTTCCTGAAAGGTGCTTCGATGAAACTTCTGGTCGCGTTGGTTTGCGCGGGGGCAATGGCTTTCGCATCGAGTTCGGTCATGGCACAAGGTCCCGGTGGACGTGGCCCAGGTGGCGGTCCTGGTGGACCCGGCGGCGACTTGTTCGGCCTGCTGAACAACGAATCGGTTCAAAAAGAGCTGGAAGTCGTTCCATCGCAGCTCGAAGACATTCGTGATCTCGGCGAGGAAATGCGGGAAAGCATGCGTGATATGTTCCAAGGCATGCGTAACGCCAGCGAAGATGAACGCCGCGAAATGTTCGACAAGCTTCGAACGGCTCGTGAAGACATGGAAAAGGACCTCAGCAAAATTTTGATGCCTGGCCAACTGCAACGCTTGAAGCAGATTCAAGTTCAGCAGCAATCGCAAGGCCGCGGAGGCGTTTCGTTCTCGAATCCTCGTATCGCCGAAGCTTTGGGGCTGAGCGAAGACCAACTCGCAGACATGCGTGAAAAAGCGGAAGAACTTCAGCAAGAGATGCGTGAAAAGATCGAAGAGCTTCGCAAACAAGCCGATGACGAACTTCTTCAGATGCTGACCCCTGAACAACAGGCCAAATGGAAAGAAATGGTCGGCGATCCGTTTGAAATGGAACAAGAGCGACGTGGATTCGGTGGGCAAGACCGTGGTCGCGGCGGTCAAGACCGCGGACGCGGTGGCCAGCGTGGCCCCGGCGGCCGTGGTGGAAACGACGACGGCGAAATCTAAGTCGCTCGAATTACCCGCAAGGGAATTTATCGCACCATTAACCCCTCGCCACTCGCCCTGGCGAGGGGTTATCCGTTATGATCGGAAGGAACAGGGTTCGATTTGGGAATTCGCGAAACCTTTGGTGGTTGCAAAACGTTTAATACTTAGCAAGCTAAAGCCTAATCTCCCATTCGTTTAAGAATGGACCGACCGCGTTGGGTCTGGTAATCGGTCAGGCGCGGTAACCTGATTTCCTCCCTCTCCCCCCTCTCCTGGTTAAATAAGTCTCTATGGTCGATGCTGGTGAAATTCTGCTGAGTTGTGGATTGCTGACGCCCGAACAGGCCGACATTGTCCGCAATGAACAGGAAACAAGCGCTGACTTTATTCCCACGGCAGTGCAGCTCTCGTTCGTTGAAGAAGACGAAGCACTCAAAGCACTCGCGACAGCCGTAGGGCTCGATTTCATCGATTTGAATCACACCGAAATCGATACGGCTCTGATCAAGTCGATTCCCCAGCGGTTGATCTACCGCCAGTCGCTTTTGCCGGTTCGGCGGGAAAATGGCAGTATCGTCGTTGCCACGAGCGATCCGTTCGATCTGTATCCGTTGGATGAAGTCGCCTCGGCAACTGGGTTGAGCGTGGTGCCTGTCTTAGCGGGCCGAACCGAAATTGCCAAGCTGATCAAAGCCAATCTCGGCGTCGGTGGCGAAACCGTCGAAGGGATGCTGGCTCGAAAAGAGGAAGAAGAAGCCGGCGTCGAACTGCTGGAAGATCTGGACGACGACGGCGAACTTGCCGAGATCGAACAAGAGGCCTCGGTCATTCGCCTGGTGAATGAAATCTTGCTCGAAGCGATTGAATCGCGAGCGAGTGACGTCCACATCGAATCTCAATCCAACAACACCGTCGTGATTCGATACCGAATCGACGGCATGCTTCATTCACAACCGGTCCCGCCGGAAATCAACTACTTTCAGGCGGCCATCATTAGCCGTTTGAAGATTATGTCGCGACTGAATATCGCGGAAAAGCGACTTCCTCAGGATGGTCGCATGAAGCTGAAAGTCCGTGGCCGCGAGATCGACGTCCGTGTTTCGGTAATCCCAATGATCCATGGCGAGAGCATCGTCATGCGTATTCTGGACAAAGGTTCGCTAACGTTTGATTTGCAAAAACTGGGGATGGACACCGACGTTTATTCCCAGTTCCAAAAAGTCATCCGCCAGCCTCACGGGATTATCCTTGTCACCGGACCGACCGGTTCTGGTAAGACGACAACGCTTTACAGTTCGCTACTCGAAATTCGTGACGAAGCCACCAAGATCATCACGACGGAAGACCCTGTCGAATATCAGCTGGACGGGATCAACCAGATTCAAGTCCACTCGAAGATCGGCCTGACGTTTAGTGCTTCGCTGCGTAGCATCTTGCGTCATGACCCTGACGTTGTGCTCGTGGGTGAAATTCGTGACTTGGAAACTGCCGAAAACGCGATCCAGGCTTCGCTTACCGGCCACTTGGTGTTTAGCACGCTTCACACCAACGATGCCGCAGGTGCGTTTGCTCGTATGGTCGACATGGGGGTCGAACCGTTTCTGATTGCTTCGACCGTCGAAGGGGTGATGGCCCAACGTCTTGTTCGACGTTTGTGTCCTGAATGCAAAGCCCCTCACGGGGTACATCGAGCCGATCTGCCGGACGACTTCCCGTGGGACGATTTGATGCAACAGGACGAAACGCGTCTGTTCCACCCGACTGGGTGTCGTAAATGCAGAGGCGTGGGCTACACCGGTCGAATGGGTATCTACGAGTTCCTCGCATCGTCGGAAGATCTCCGCCAAATGGTGCACGACAACGTCAGTAGCTGGGAAATCAAGCAAGCCGCCATCAAGCAAGGGATGTCAACTTTGCGTCAATATGGCTGGCGTAAGGTTCTTTCCGGACAAACGTCTGTGGAAGAAATTCTTCGTGTCACTAAGAGTGATAATCTTCGCGGAAATTAGTACAATACAATTCCCACCTCACCACTGAGCCTACCTAAATCATGCCAGACTTCGCATACGTCGCACGAAACCTGCAGGGCCAAAAGGTCTCGGGCAAGCTGACTGCGCAGACCGAAGGCGAAGTCATCAATTCGCTCAATGCGAAGTCGCTTTTCCCGATTGAAGTTAAACAGGAAAAGCAAGGGGCTCGGTTTCAGTTTGGTGGCAAGAAGGTAAGCCCTCAGCAAGCAGCAACGTTTTATTCGCAGTTGGCCTCGCTCGTGCGTAGCGGTGTCCCTTTGATGCGATCGTTAAACGTGCTATACGACCAGGCCTCGAATCAGGCTTTGAAAAGCGTCTTGGAAGATGTCCGAGGCCGTGTCGAAGAAGGCGAACCGTTAGACACCGCCATGGCTCGTCATCCTCGAGCTTTCAGCGACATGGCCATCAACATGGTTCGAGCCGGCGCCGAAGGTGGCTTCCTGGAAGATGCCTTGGAACGTGTTGCTTCCTTTACCGAAGAACAAGAAGACCTCAAAGGCCGCACCATCAGCGCCCTGGCCTATCCGATCTTCCTGGCCGTTGTGGGCTCCGCAATTCTGACGTTCCTACTCGTCTTCTTCGTTCCCAGCTTCGAAGAGATGTTTGCCCGCTTGCGAGAACGTGGCCAATTGCCGGCGATTACCGACTGGTTGTTGTGGTTTAGCGGAACTTTGAACAGCTACGGGTTGTTTATTCTGATAGGGCTTATCGGCCTGTTTGCCTATTTGCGAACGATATTTAAAACGGAATCAGGCAAACGTCGCTTTGATTACTTCAAGATTAAAGTCCCGCTGCTTGGATCGATCTTGCTCGACTTGTCTGTCGCACGTTTTTGTCGTGTGCTCGGGACAATGCTAAAGAACGGGGTCCCAATCCTTCGAGCCTTAGAGATCAGCCGCCAGGCAGCCGGGAATCGAATTTTGGCGGAAGCCATTGAGGACGCATCCGAGAATATTTCCTCGGGTGAATCACTGGCAGCTCCTCTTAGCTCTTCCGGATATTTCCCCAAGACAGTCGTCGAAATGATTAGCGTGGCCGAAGAGTCGAACTCTTTGGACCGCGTGTTGGTCGAAATTGCCGACAACTTGGAACGTAGAACGACTCGCCGACTCGACTTGGCGGTTCGCTTGCTCGAGCCGCTCATGCTGCTCGTCATGGCATTCATCGTGCTTATCGTGGTGATTGCCCTGCTTTTGCCGGTGTTCCGAATGAGCAGCTCGCTTTAACTAAAACACTAATCGCGCTTTCGTAAAACACACACCCACCATTGTTAAGGAGAAACAATTCATGTCCCACCTGAAACGACGCCGCCGGTCGGTCGCCGGCTTTACGCTTATCGAAGTTTTGCTTGTGCTCGTGATCCTTGTGGTCCTGGGTTCGTTGGTCGGCGTCTCGATCTTTAATATCCAAGGTCAAGCCCTCGAAAAGGCTGCCAAGACTCAAGTCGAGAACATCGAAGGAGCCATCAAGTTCTACAAGCTGAACATGAACAAAGCTCCTGAATCGCTGGACAACTTGCTCACCCAGCCTTCCGACGATAAAGGCAACAAGTGGAAAGGCCCTTACTTGGAAGAAGAATCCATTCCACTCGATCCATGGGAAAACGAGTACCAGTACGAAGTGAACGGGGCCAACTTCAAGATTTGGTCGATGGGACCAGACGGGGCCAGCGGGACCGAAGACGACATTACCGGCTAGTCTTCCGGTGGTGATTGACTAAGTGGGTGCCATGCCCACGACCGCGTGGGCATGCATCGAAGCGATGTTGTCTGCAAGGCCGTGGCCATGGCCCTTGCCGTATTGAGATAGCCAGAGTTCGCTGCAATCAATCCATGAAGCAGTTCCATTTACCAACACGATCGGTGACGTTCCGACAGCTTCAAGCTGAACGGTATCGCCGCGCGTTTACACTCTTGGAACTCTTGCTTGTACTCGCCATCCTGGTCGTTTTGTTTGGCATGGGCATGCCAGCATTGTTCAGTTCGCTGCAAGGACATCGATTAACCATCTCGGCTGAAAAAGTGCAAACCGAGTTCATGCGAGCTCGCGTCGATGCCATGGAGTCTGGCCGTATTCGCATGTTCCGTTTTCAACAAGAGACCGGCAACTTCACGGTTGCCCCTTTCGTTCGCAGCAGCGACGAGTTGGAAAACAACTTCGCCGGCACAAGCCAAGGAATCGGTGTATCGAGCGTTGTACTCGAGTCAGCCGAACAGGAAACGCTGAACGAGATGCTCGAGGAAGGGGTTGTCTTCGCCGGCGACAATGTCGAAGCCGATATGCGAAGCTATTCCCTTGAACAAGAGCAAGGCACCGACATGGATATTTCCGGCTGGTCACGTCCTATCTTGTTTTATCCTGATGGCACCGCTTCGGATGCCACCGTGTATTTGCGTGGCGAAGGAGGAACACTGACTTCGGTAAAGCTTCGCGGTCTGACAGGAATTGCTCGGATTCAAGACCCCAACTTGGACAATGGAGGTGTCGACTAAATCATGCTGGCACACCGTCCCTACAAACATGGTTTTACTCTGATTGAAGTCATCCTTGCGCTGACAGTCCTGGCGGTTTCGTTGGCAATGCTCGGTCAATTGGTCAGTCTGGGCTTTCAAAACGCCCAACAGGCCCAAGGATTAACCGAAGCCCAAATGATCGCTGAAACGATCATGGAAGAAATCGCTCTCGGCTTGATTCCGCCAGATCCTGTGACCGACATGAATGTCACGATGACCAGCGATCTTTCGACACTCGCCGTCGAACAAGATGCTCCCTGGCTATACAGCATTAACTGGGAACCGGCTCCTGTTGACGGACTGATCATGGTCGCTGTCCAAGTGCGCAGGGCAGGTGCTCAGTCGGCAGCAGAAAACGATTCGTTTCAAATCGTTCGCTGGATGCGCGACCCTGAACTTGCGGTTGAGGAATTGCCCGACAGCAGTGATGGGGCTCCTACGGAACTAGGAGGTGCCATCTGATGCGTGACTCTTCACGAAACGGTTTTACACTGTTGGAAGTCATCTTGGCTTCCTCGCTATCTGTGCTGGTTTTATTGGCGGTCGGCGGAGCGGTCCAGTTTTACCTTTTTCAGGTGACCGAAAGCCAAACAAGTATCGAACAAGCTCAACTGGCTCGTTCGATCATGCGCCGCATGGAAACCGATCTGCAAAGCGCGATCTGGAAAAACGAAATCGATTTCTCCGCTGTGGAAACGCTGGCTGCCGACAGCTTAGCGGGAGGCGCCGGAGACTTGGCCGCGAGTGCGGGGATCGATCCCACTATGGCGGAAGACGCAATCGCAGGCTCAAACACCCAAGAGCTTGCTGCATCAAGCGTGCTGCCAACCACGATTGGCTTATATGGCAACGCGATGGAGCTTCAAGTCGATATCAGCCGTATCCCGCGAATCGATGAGTATGACCCGCAGTACACGAGCTTTCGAGATCGTGCGATTGGCGATATTCCTAGCGATATCAAAACCGTCACCTATTTCCTGCTTCAACCAGGCGTTTCTTCGCTTGGGCATGGCACCGTTGGCGATGCCGGTATCACGGAAACGCAATTTGGTTTGGTTCGACGTGAACTCGATCGTGCGGTAACGCAGTACGCTTTGAATGAAGGGGATACGGCCGGACTTGATGCTTCCGCGGAGATCCTTGCCCCGGAAATCTCGCTTCTGCAGTTTCGTTATTTCGATGGGTTTCAGTGGCTGGAAGAATGGGATTCCGAGGCGATGGGATGTCTCCCCATGGCAGTCGATGTCATCATTGCCATTCGAGATCACGACACAACCCAGGCCCTTCTTTCTGACGGAGCAGTCGAAGTTCCTGTGGACGAAACAGGCAATCCCGTCGGCCAGATTTTTCGCCGATTGATCCGCATCCCGACCGCCAAACCGTACGAGGAAGAAGAGGAAGAATCGACCGACACATTAACCGAGGAGGCCGCCCTATGAGCGTCTCGCCTGGTCACCGTCGACCGAAGCGTGGAGCGGTTCTTTTCATCGTACTCATCGTTGTCATGATGATCACGCTCTCGGCGTATGCCTACACCGAGTTGATGTTTATCGAGAACAAAGCAACTCACCTAACAGGTCGGCAGATTCAAGCTCGCAACGTCGCGGAGAGCGGCATCGCAATGCTCTCGGTCTTCCTGGAACAAGACCAGGAACTGATTACCGAACAAGGGGGCATTTACGACAACCCCGATATCATGCGCGGCATCTTGGTTCATCCAGACGATACGTCAGATTCGCGTGGAAGGTTTTCGATTCTAGCGCCATCTCTTAACGTCGACGGCTCTATCGAAGGTATTCGTTTCGGCTTGGAAGATGAATCGAGCCGAGTCAATTTAAACGCGTTATTAATGCTCGAAGAGCAGTCGGAAGGTTCTGGACAATCCCTTCTCATGGCTTTGCCGGGCATGAATGAAGAGATTGCTGATTGCATTCTCGACTACCTGGACGAAGACGACGAACCGCGCGAACTGGGTGCAGAGTTCGATTATTACAACACGCTCGATCCTCCTTACAATCCCAAAAATGGCCCATTGGAGACCGTCGGAGAGTTACTGCTCGTGCGTGGCGTAACGCCTGAACTCCTTTTCGGTCGAGACACGAATCGAAACGGCTTAGTTGACGATCACGAATGGGCACCACCTCCGGATGGCGACCCAGCAGTGGCTGAAATGTTGGACCTTGTGCCGGATCTCGGATGGTCTTCCTATCTGACGCTTGTGAGCATGGAGAAGAATTACTCCGACACGGGACAACCCAAAGTCTTTCTCAACGAAGAAGACCTGCAGACGCTTCATGACAACATCTCGGCCATCTTTCCCGCTGAATACGCCGACTTCATCTGCGCCTACCGAATTTATGGCGGCTCGAGCAGCAGTGGCGGCAACAGCGGTGGAGGTGGCGGAGGCGGATCGGTCAATCTCGATCTCTCGCAGGAAGGGCAAACCCAGATCAGCAACGTGTTGGAATTGATCGGCGCATCGGTTCAAGTCCAACAAGGCAATCGTACCGTCACTATGCAGTCGCCATTCGAGGACAGCATCGTCGCGATGAATGTTTATTTGCCTAGCATTATGGACAACATGACCATCAATCCTTCCCCGGTCATTCCAGGGCGAATCAACATCAATCAGGCTCCCTACGAAATATTGCTTGGCATCCCAGGGATGGACGAAGAAATCGCTGGACAAATACTCGAGCAACGCCTGCCAGTGCCTGATCCCGAAGATCCTGTCACACGACACGAAACATGGATTTTGATGCGAGGCATTGTCACCACGGAACAAATGCGTTCGCTCTCACCGTTTATCTGTGCCGGTGGCGATGTGTACCGGGCACAAGTTGTAGGTTACTTCGAAGATGGAAGTGCCTTTAGCAGACAGGAAGTTGTCATCGACGCAACCCAGCCGCAACCGAAAGTCATGTTGTGGCGCGACATTTCCGAATTAGGCCGTGGGCATCCCTTGGAAGTCCTAGGTGTTGAACTCGGGCTCGACGACGGACAAATCAACTGATTTCGGTTAGCCAGCGAGGATTTTCTCGCTCACCCCGAATCTTGCGAAATACAATAGTACTATGGCTAAGAAACTTGCAATTGAATGGGATTCGCGATCTCTCCGCATGTTGGTGGCACGCCAGCGCGGTTCGAGTATTGCCGTGGAACAAGCATTCCATTTCCCTCTGACCACGTCGCCAGACGGTACCGAAACCACATCGCTGGAAAGCCGCGTTGGCCGTTTGCTCGCCGATCAAGTGTCGGCCCTCGGCTTGAGCAAACTTCCGACCATCGTCGGCGTCAGTCGGTCGTCGATCGAGCTTCAAGTTGTCGCCGTCCCTCCTGTGCCAGACGACGAACTTCCCGACATCGTCCGATATCAGGCCATGAGGGAATGTACCAGCCTGGGCGAAGACGGAACGGTCGACTTCGTCAAGTTACCCTCCAGCGAAGATGGGCAAGCACGCGTACATGCTGCGGCAATCTCCGCCAAGAATCTGAAGTCGATCCAGAAGATCTGCGATCAGGCCCAACTTCAGCCTGAGAGCTTTTACGTTCGATCATTCGGAGCTGCCCATCTTGCAGCGACCCAATCGAAGCTTGCGTCGTCTGCGTTTTTGCTGGTCGAAATACTCGAAGACCGTGCCGAGCTCACCGTCGTTTCTGACGGAAATGTAATCCTCACACGATCGACACGAGTCCCTGGCGAAGCAGATTCGGAACAATTCACCAAGTCACTTCAAGGTGAAATCCGCCGAACAATTCTTGCTGCCCAAACCAAGATCAAATCAGATTCGATCTCGCAAATCGTTATTTTGGGTGAGTCGACACAACCTCAGATCTGGCGATCGTTCGGTGATGATCTGAAAGCATCGGTCGAGTTTCTCGATCCGTTTTCTGCGGAGCATGTTTCCTGCACGGTTGAAGTCGCCCCGGAAACGGCCAGCCAGTTTGGTGGATTACTTGGAATCTTGCTTGCTGACGGTTCCACGTATCACGCGAAGATCGATTTCTTAAATCCACGCCGCAAACCTGATCCGCCTGATCGAAAACGCATATTCGCTCTCGGCGGACTTGCTGCTGCATCGGTCGTAGTGGCCGCCGTCTATCTTCTTTACAGCGGTATCTCAGCTCGCGAAGCGGAGATCACTGAGTTGAAAGAGGACATCGCCAAAATTCAAAAATCGAATAAGCCTCTCGTCGAACTTGAAGAGGAAGTGCTCGAAATCGACAGCTGGGTTAACGCTGACGTTCAGTGGCTCGACGAGCTCTATCGAATGTCGGACAAATTACCCTCGGCCGACGAGATGATCACCACTCGAATTCATATGCAGCCGGCCAACAACCAAGGTGGAACTGCCGCCCTGGAAGGCTACGTTTCCGATCAATCTGTCATCGGCAAGATAGAATCGAGCCTAATGGGCGAGAATCATGCCGTCCTTGGGAAAGGAACCCAGGAGCGAACCTACGGCGAGGCCTATTCCATCAGTTTCCAGGAATACGTCACCATCACGCCAGATGGTACAGATCGCTTTGCTCCAAGAGTTGAAGAAACAGAGACTCCTGAAGCAGAGGACACAGAAACCAAGGACGAAACATCCGAGGTTTCCACCGAACCGAAAACGGACAAAACAGAAGAAGCTCCAGCCGATGCGGCAGCAGACGTTGTTAGCACCACGGGAGACCAGTCATGACTCAACGCGAACGTGTTTTGGCCATTCTCGTCGGTATCTGTGTGGTCGGCGTCGGTGGCTACTATTTTATGAATCAATATTTCGACGCACTCAAGGCGCGTGATCGTCAGATCGATACGCTTTCGAAGCGTTTAAAAGATGAAGAGTTCATCGAATACAAAGCCAACACGGCAATGGATCGCTTGGCGACCTACCGACAGCATGCGTTGCCCGAAAGTACACGCGCCAGCCATTCGTTCTATCAAGAGCGACTGCGCGAAACGCTCGAATCAACAGGATTCGATGATGTGGTGATCAAACCGCTCAACGGCCGTCGCGGTGGCAACCATTACCAGCATATGTTCAGCATCAATGGGCGTGCGACCCTTGAGGAGCTCGTTCAGTTCACCTACGAGTTTTACTCCTTCAACATCCTGCACAAGTTTACCAAGCTGACCATGGTGCCGGTGAAGGACTCAGAACTGCTGGATATCTCGATGAACGTTTCAGTGCTTAGCGTAGATGGAACCGAAGAGGTTCCGAATCCGGAGGACGTGCGTTTGAATTCCCTCGCACACGGGAACCTGAAGGATTACGCCGACGTTATTGTCCAGCGGAATCTATTCGCTCAAGCCAACAAGCCCCCACTATTCACGTCCAAAACGGAAGTCGAAGCCGAGCTCGAGCGTCCGCTACGCTATCGTTTGAGTGCCAACGATCCTGATCGCAAGGACCGAGTGACATTCTTCCTTGGAGAGAACCCGCCGGAAGGAGTCGAATTGTCCGAAAGTGGAACACTGCAGTGGACGCCGCCTGCGCTGGGTGAATACAAAATCAACGTCGAAGCACGCGACAGTCGCCTACCGCCGAAAAGCTCGAAACAAGAGCTCATCGTTAAAGTCGTCGAGCCGGAACCAGAGCCAATGCGAGATCCGACTCCTACTCGCCCGGAATTTGACGAAGCGAAGTTCACCTTCTTGACCGGCACCGTTGCCGTTGGTGGCCAACCCAAGGCCTGGTTGAACAATCGACCCAAGAACAAGCAGCTCCGACTCGGCCCCGGCGATACGTTCTCGATCGGCACGCTCAAGGGTAAAGTCGTTGACGTGAAGGACCGCGAAGTCGTGATCGAGATCGAAGGTGATCTACGTGTTCTTTCCATCGGCCAGCCGTTAGCTGACGCCATGACGATGGGCCCAGGCGGAGAACTTTAAGGAATCGTCCTCCGAACTTCAAATTCACGCCAAACACGCAAATGCCGCCAGCTAGCTGGCGGCATTTTTTCGTTTAACGATCGCTCGCTAATCGTCAAAGTCTAACATCGCGCGAAGATTTGTCGGCTATACCGTTTGAAATCGGTGTAGGGGTAATTCGCTTGCTACCGAATATTCCATGTAGTGCGAGGTGCGCGGTAATCCAGCTATTTAGCTGCGCGAAAGCAAGTGAGGACAACGGATGGTCAGCCCCTTCGATCGATTAACCAAATCACGTGTACTGATAGCAACGCTCGTCGTCGCTCTCAGCGGTATCCTTTCGGCGCCGATCAAAGCCCAAGCACCTGGTGACGGCGTCAAAATACGCTCTTACCCCATTCAGCAAAGCAAGTTGGAAGGACTTTCCAACTCGCTTAAGCAGCTGTTTGCTGGGAAATCGAACGTGGCGATTCACGCAGACCCGGGCTCCGGACAGCTACTTGTCACCGCTCCGGAATCGACCCAGGGGCAAATCGCAGAGTTCATCGAACGAAGTGGTTATCAATCGGCTCCACAAAAAGCTGAACCCAACAGTTCCGAGCTCCGCGTTCGCCGCCAGCCTGCCGAACCGAAGCCAATGCCTACGGCTTCCACGTTTCAGCGAACCAAAGATCTAGGTGACGGCCTGGTCGAACTTGAGATCCAGCTGAAAAACTTGCAAGGCGAAAACCTTGAGTCTGGCATTGTCAAACTGGTTGGCAAACGCGTGCCAGTCAGTATCTCGGCGGAAGGGGCTCTCGTCATGATGACGTTGCCAACCAACTCCGGCAAAAAAGTCAGTCTGCAAGTTTACCGCAACGATGGAACAGCAATCGTCCGTGGCGAGTCAGATGCCGCGAAGAGCTGGGGCGAAGTCATCCGCGCACTCGACACCCCATCCCACAGCGATGCTTATCGCACCACGCTCGTTTCCTTGCGAAATGCCTCGCGAGATACCGTTGAAAAAGCACTCGATCCGCTTCGTGACGTTGAAAACAGCCTGGCCAAACGTCAGGTCTTTCAAGCGTTGAAGGGTGTCGCTGACAAAAAGAAGCTCCGCTGGAGTGGTGACCTGGCCGCGATGATCTTCCAGCCTGAAGCCGAAGCTCCTCCGGTCGATGAAGATGACAACGCCGCCCAGATTATCGGTCAGCCGCAAAATGGCCAGCCGATCGACATTCCAGACGAACCCAATCCGAACAATCCACAGTTCACCATCAGCCCCGAAGAAGATGGTGGTCTGATCGGGCCAGTTCAGATTGAATTCCTCGAAGGTCTGGATGTGATCGTCGTCCGTGGTCACCGCCGTGACGTCGAACGTATTACCAATATCATCAACGACATCGAACGACTTAGCGTCGAGACCCAACCGGTCATTGAAGTCCGTGAATTGCTCCACGCCAACAGTGAAGCAGTCGCGACGATGATTAACGAACTTTACGAAAGCCTGCTCAACGCCCGCTATGGTCAAGTCACCATCACGGCTTTGAATCGTCCGAACGCGATCCTTGTGATTGGCCGTGCTCAAAGTGTTGAAGGCATTCTGGAATTGATCGACAAGCTTGATCAACCCGTGGGCCCAGCCAAAACCCTGCGAGTCTTCCCACTGCAGAATCTAGCCGCAGCGGATGCCCAAACGAAGCTCGCTGAATTCTATACCGACCCAACGGCTCTGGGCACGCGAATTCGCGTTGCTTCCGATGTTCGCTCGAACTCGCTGATCGTTTCGGCCAGCCCACGCGACATGGTCGAGATCGAATACCTGCTGAAGCAGATTGATGTTCCGACCAGCGAATCGTCGCTCAAGCTCGAAATTGTTCAGCTTCGCAACTCGGTCGCTGAAGACCTGGCCCCGATCCTGCAGGAAGCGATCACCGGCGCCCCTGCCACAGGAACCGGTAACCAGCAGAATCAATCGAGTGCTCAAGTTCGTGCCGCCATGCTTTCTTTCATGACGCTCGACACCGAAGGCAAGCAGATCTTACGTTCCGGTATTTTGAACGAAGTTCAAGTCACCGCCGATACGCGATCGAATGCCCTGATTATTCGTGCCCCGGAAAACAGCATGGACTTGATCCTTGCGTTGGTGAAGAACCTCGATTCGCAGCCGTCGGCTGAGTCGCAGATTAAAGTGTTCACCATCGTCAACGGTGATGCGACGCAGCTGTCGACCATGCTCAACGAATTGTTCCAGACCGTTCAGTCCGCCAACAACCAGGCCCGACAGACCAACGCGTTCTTCTCGCCACAGGCAGCAAGTTCCGGCGAATCGAGTTTGATCCCACTGAACTTCACTGTCGACACGCGAACGAACAGCATTATCGCTTCTGGTTCCGCAAGTGACCTGACCGTGGTCGAAGCCATCTTGCTTCGCTTGGATCAAGACGAAGTCACCGAACGCAAAAGCACCGTCGTTCGACTACGCAACGCTCGGGCCGACCTCGTCGCAGAGTCTTTGACGGCATTGTTATCCGAAGAAAGCCAGTTGCAAACGCTCGATCCATCAGTGGTCAGCCCCTTCCAGCAATTGGTTCGCGAAGTGATCGTTGTGCCGGAATTGTTCAGCAACAGCCTGATCATCAGTGCCACACCGCGATACTTCGATCAAGTTCTGGAAATCGTCCGCGAACTGGACGAACGCCCACCGATGGTCATGCTGCAAGTCTTGATCGCGGACGTGCGTCTGAACGACTTGGAAGAACTCGGTTTCGAGCTCGGCTTGCAAGACTCGGTGCTGTTTGACCGCAGCGTCGTTTCGAGTGGTTCGCTCGACCCAGGCTACAACTTCAATAATCAGGCATTGGGTAATAGCTCGAGTGCGGCCAGTTTGGCCACCGCGAGTGCCGTTGGTAGCCAAGGCCTAACTAACTTTGCCCTTGGACGTGTGAACAACGATCTTGGCTATGGTGGTTTCGTGTTCTCCGCGGCCAGCGAATCGGTCAATATTCTCGTCCGTGCACTGGAACGAGAAAGCCGACTCGAAGTGCTCGCTCGTCCGCAAATCATGACCATGGATAACCAGCCTGGCTTTATTCAGGTCGGTGAACGTGTTCCCTACATTACTTCGACTCAACAAACCAACAACGGTACGATCAACACGACAGAGTTGATCAATACCGGTATCATCTTGAGCGTCACCCCACGCATCAGCCCTGATGGTGTTGTCGTGATGGCCCTTCAAGCCGAACGTTCGGCCGTTGGTTCCGAAGCAAACGGCATCCCGATTTCGATCAACGAAAATGGTGACGTTATTCGTTCGCCACGTATCGATACTCAAACCGCTACGGCCGTGGTCAGTGCTCGCTCTGGACAGACGATTGTCTTTGGCGGTTTGATCTCGAACTCGAACGAAGTCATCAACCGTCAGGTTCCATTGCTCGGCGACGTGCCGCTGCTGGGTCGTCTGTTCCGCTACGACAGCTACAACGCACAGCGTAGCGAACTGCTAATCATCATCACTCCAGTGGTCGTCCGCTCTGACGCCGATGCGGCTTACCTGAAAGAACAGGAAATGTGCCGCATGAGCTGGTGCTTGGCTGACGTTGCCAAAGTGTACGGCCCTGAAGCACTGTATGGTATCGATCCTTCCATGCCGATGGACGATGGCATCATCACCATTCACCCTGATGACAACCCATCGGGAACTCCTGAGATCATTCCACCGGGCTACAACGCTCCGATCCTTGATCCTCCGCGGGGTCCGCTGCCACGACCGTCAGGCACCGAATTGCTGCCACAATCGCAGCCGCCTGGCATGGGCCGTCCACAAAACGTCCAGCCGCGGCCGACCATCATGCAGCCTGTGGAAGTTCGCCCGGTCGACTATCAACAGCAGCAGTACCAAGCGATGCCGCCGCAACAACAGTCGCAGTATCCGGGGTATCCGCAGCAACCGGCTCCGCAACAACCACAGCCTCAGCAACGCCACCCGCAGCCGTCGCAGTATTCTCAACAACCTGCCCAGCAGCAGTACCGTCGCTAACTCGTGAAGAACTTAGGAGCTACCATCATGCAGCGCATCGCATTTGCAATTAGTTTGGTTTGCCTGACCGTTCTCACGACAAGCGGTTGCTCTTCCTTCGGGAAGATGCCGAGCATGCCTTGGGAATCGGACGAGCCGGAATACAAAATACCACTGAAGATGGTCGTAACGTGGAAGGACGCCGTCCGCTATAACCCACACGACCCACCAACACGTGGTTTCGGAGGTCGAATTCACTTCTATGACGAATCGCAAAAACCGGTTCGCGTTGAAGGGCAACTGACCATTTATGGCTACGACGACGCGTTGGAAGGCAACATCGACAACGAACGTCCGGATCGGAAGTTCGTTTTCGAGGCCGACAAGCTACAATCGCATTACAGCATGTCGAAGCTGGGACATTCCTACAGCTTCTGGATTCCATGGGATCGCGCCGGTGGCGAGCAAAAGGAAATCACGCTGGCTCCTTTCTTCCGCACCGCAACCGGTCAGCTCATCATGAGCGAACAAAGCAAGCACTTGCTGATGGGCGTCAAAAAGAACGGCGAAGAACAGCCGTCGATGCCTAATCAGCAGCCAAGCCCAAGCGACTATGTTGGACAGGAAGTCGCCCAGGTAAACTACCAGCGGAATCCACCGCAGGCGATGCCATATCAACAAACGCCAGCGGCTCAGCCGAATGGTGCTCAGTTACGCACAACGACGATTCATCTTCCTAACTCCATGGAAGAACGACTTCGCTACGTGACGCCTGGTATGCAGTCGCAATCGCGTCCGCAGCCAAATATGTCGAACGTATATCGGCAGATGGCAACGCCTCAGGTGCAACAGCCGAGCCAGCCATTGATGGACCAAGCGGCAAGCAATTACCAGGGAAGCCCCTACCAAAGCCGTGCACCGCAGTCGATGCAGTTGAAGCCAGGGGTGAACTTACAAACGTTCCGCCCTGACTTTGCCGACTCGAAAGCCTACAGCGATTACCTCGCCAGCGGTCAAGCGATTACCGGTCGGCAGGCGATGGCTCCTGCAATTCAAGTTGGTTCACCACCGATGACACACCAACTTCCAACGACACAAATCGGTCAACCAACCGCAAATCATCTTCCGACTCCACAATCCCCGTCACTGTGGCCACCCGGTCTTCCACAGTCACGGTAATGCCCGAGAAGCGTTGCATCTTTCGGATGCGGCGCGTGATGTCGGCACTGACCAGGTTCGACGGAACGACCGGATGGTCGAACTTCACCGTCAACTTGGTCGGTAGTCGGGGCGTGTCATCCTGGCCGAATCCATTTTGAAACGCCTGGTTGTTGAACATGTTGCCGAACGCTCCGAAGCGACCGAAGCTGCTTCGAGCCGAGTTGGCTCCACCGAAGTTGAATCCGCTGCCACCAGTTCCTGTGGTTCCGCCTCCAAACGGATTCAATTGATTCTGCTGCATCAAAGAAGAAGCAGCACTGGCGTCGCCTGATCCGCCCAAGCCACTGGATGTCCCGCTACCGGAAGATGTCGATCCGTCCGAAAACGAAGGACTTGGCAGTGGTGAAGAAAACATGTTGGTCCCGGAGCTGCTGATCGTTCCACCCGAGTTGGAATTGAACCCTGAACCGAAACCGGAGCTTGGTTGTTGCAGCGTATCGGAGTTGACCGACTGGCCTTGCGCTTGGGCGCTGGCTAGTCCGCAAGTGAGGGCGCTGCAGATGGCGATGGCAAAGATCTCAATTCGGTTCAATCGCATGATTCTTCTCGTCCTTGGCGAGCCGCTTGTCCAGGGATACCGCGCCTATCATTAACCCCATTATCGCGCGGAAGTGTTTCTGTTCCAAGTAGAATTCTTGCGTCCACTGGCTCCGCGGAGTCATCCTCGTCGCCCAATTGCGCGAAGATAGGGTATCTCTCGTATCGTCGTTTGGCACTGCTATCCCCCGCGAAATGCATCAAGCCGGCACAATACGTCCCTTCGCTACGCGCCCACTACCCCGGCAGGGTACCCCAGCAGAAGTTTCCCGAACAATCTTGAAACTTTGCCTGACCGGATCAGGTAATTCTGATGAGTTACCCTGAACACAAACGCTTAGCTCTCCACCAGTTAAGGTGCCTTCAATGAAACGCCGTATCACCCCACTTCTTGGCCTTTTGCTTTCCACGCTGCTCATTTCCAGCGTTTTGGCCGAGCGTCCCAATGCCGCTCGGATCATTTCCGATCAGACGTTCGCGTTCCTTCGTGTCGCCGACACACAAGATTTTATTGCCAAACTCGAGCAAACCTCGATCGGTAAAGCGGCGAACGACCCGCAGATGCAGCCCTTCATCAACGGCATCTGGCAGACACTCAAGCAGTGGGCCGCCAATGCCGAGGAACGAAGTGGCCTGACGCTCGAAGAAATCTTGAGTATCCCCCAGGGCGAATTGGCGATTGGGGTTGTCGCAATGCAGGAAGGCAATCCTGGCGTGCTCATCTTGTGCGACTTGGGGGAAGACACTCGCGTGGTCGAACGAGTCCTCAGCTTGCTCGAAACCGTTGCCGGCAACGACGGTGCGTTGATCGAACGCAACAAGCACAAAGATGCCGAAATCACTCTAATTCGCGGCAATAATGGTCCATTGGCCGTTTGCATTCACGAGAATACGCTGCTGCTTTCCAACCGAATTGAAGCAGTCGAAGACTCGCTCGATAATTGGTCCGGCGAACGTGAAGACAGCCTCGCATCGGACGATCGGTTCAGCACCATTGTTTCCGCTTCGCGAGGTACCAAAGACGAGCCGGCCCAGATGATTTGGTACGTCAATCCAATCGATGGCCTTCGCACGGTCACCCGAGATCAGCCTGGCGGCGGTTACGTGATGGGTTTCCTCCCAGTGCTTGGTCTCGACGGAATCAAAGCGATCGGCGGTAGCAACATCTTCGCTACGGAAGACTTCGACTCGATTGGGCACTTGCACATCATGCTCGAACGTCCTCGCACCGGCGTCATCGAAATGATCGCGTTGAAGAATGCTTCGACCGACCCGGAAGTCTGGGTACCGGAAGACGTAACCAACTATATGACAAGCAATTGGGACGTCGAGAAATGCTACGGAGCACTGGAAAACCTCTACGACAGCATCTTCGGCGAAGGCAAGCTTGCCGAGGACATCGACCGCCGAATTAACCAACGAACCGGCATCGACTTCAAGACCGAAGTGCTCGACAACTTGGAAGGGAAGTTCACCCTGGTTCAGTGGTACGAACCGCCAGCTCGGATCAACAGTCAGGCCACGTTTATCGCCGCCAAAGTGAAAGATCGAGCCGCCATGCAGCGAACCATCGACCGCATCGTCGAGTCGCTGCCACGGTTGAACGACATTGTCGAGAAGAAGAACTTCGGCGATGCGACCTATTACTCGGCCAACGTCGGCAATGCCCCGATTCCCGAAGACGTGCCGGAAGATCGTCGCCGACGGATGGAGAACCGCCGAACCCTTCGTCCTGAGCCTTGCTTCGGATTGATTGGCGACTTCCTCTTCTTCGCCGATCGCCCTGGAATCGTCGAACATATTGCGATGACGCATGGTGGCGATATTCCTCGCCTGGCGGACGACTTGAGCTTCAAGCTCGTGCTGAATCAACTCCAGGAACAAGCCGGCGAACGCAAACTGGCGATGGTCAGTTTTGCTCGTCCGGAAGAAAGCCTGCGAATGATTTACGAGTTGGTTCAAGCCGATTCGACGCGTAATTTCATCAGCCAGCGAGCTGAACGAAACGACTTCTTCAACAACCTCCAAGGCAACTTGGAAGCGAACCCGTTGCCGGACTTCAACGTGATCAGCAAGTACCTCGCCCCGAGCGGGTCGATCATGGTGGACGACGAAACAGGCCTGCATTGGGTTGGCTTTACGTTGAAGCGCGATTCGGAATAGCCTGCCAGAACGAAACTCAATAAACTCGAAACGCCCCTGTATTTGCAGGGGCGTTTTTTGGTTTTATTCCGCATTTCAGGCCCATCTATCCGCGCAATCTTGCGTACGCTTACCACATAACCATGCGAATATTTCTTGTAGCTTGTACGCAAACTTACTTATAATTAACTCTACAAGAGTTCAACATCACTTCAGTCACACTCTTCTACCGGTCGGCAGGCCAAATTTACGACGATTTCTAATTTTCTTCCTGCCGGATTCTGAAATTAATCTGCCAGCCTTCCCCATTCAGGCGGGATTGGCGAGACACTTAGCCGCGCTACAATCCTGGTATTCGTTGGAACAACTATTGGCTAAAGGGGAAACCATGTTGCGTTCGCTATTACTACTTGCCGCGATGGCCATACTGCCGTCGACGCTGCTGGCTCAATCAGAAGATCTGTCGTTTGATCAACGTCTGACCGAGTACGAATATCCTTTTCCGGTGAAGACCTACGAGTTTGAATCGCAGGGGCAGAAGCTGGAAATGGCTTACATGTTTCTGCCAGCCAAGGACGACAGCAAACCGGTTGTGACGCTGCTGCATGGGAAGAATTTTAACGGAGCGTATTGGCAATCGACTGCGAAACTGCTGCAGTCGCAGGGTTACGGCGTGCTGATGCCCGATCAGATTGGGTTCGGCAAGTCGAGCAAACCGAAAGACTACCAGTACAGCTTTCCCGCGTTCGCCCAAAACACGAAGGGATTGCTCGAGTCGTTGAACGTCGACAACACGATTGTCGTTGGGCATTCGATGGGTGGCATGCTCGCTTCCCGCTTTGCCCTGCTCTACCCCGATACCACGCAGAAGCTGATTCTGGTCAATCCGATTGGCCTGGAAAACTACCTTCAATATGTCCAGTACAAGGACGTCGATTTCTTCTATCAGAACGAATTGCAGCAAGCCCCCGAGAAGATCGTCGCGTATCAGAAGAAGAACTATTACGACGGGGCATGGAACGATGACTATGCCGCGCTGACCGAGCCCTTGGTCGGTTGGGTGCAAGGGCCTGACTGGAAAGATCTTGCCTACGTGAATGCGCTGACCTACGACGTGATCTTCACGCAACCGGTCATCGAAGAGTTCAAAGACTTTCAGGTGCCTGTCACGCTGATCCTTGGAACGCGGGATCGCACGGGGCCTGGACGCAATTGGAAACGAGATGGCGTCGACTACGAATTGGGACGGTACGATCTACTAGGCTCCCAGGTCAAAGCCCGTAACCCCGACATCGAAGTCATCGAACTCCCCGGCCTCGGTCATCTTCCGCACATCGAAAACTTCGAGCTATTCCAACAGGCCTTTGAAGTCGGTTTGAAGGATTAAACCCCTTTTCAACGCATGAAGCTGCCTAGCGATAATCTCAGGAAGATTGGCAGCGAGAAAGCCCCAACGGGGCGACTGAATGTTGTGCACTCAATGCTTCTGTCGCCCTTTCAGGGCTTACCATCTTTGGATCACTTACCAGGGGCTTGCGCCCCTGGCTATTTTCTGCCGCCCCTTCGGGGCTAGGATAGCGTCGACTAGCTTTCGTACCAGAACTCGATTGCGTTCTCGATGGCTTTGGCGGTAACCGGATCGGCCTGCCAGTCTTCAAACTGTTTGAGCTTCGTGCGATCGGCCAGGTAATGTTCGAGGAAGCCATTCTCGATGCAGAGCCGTGTTGCGTCGTCGGAACGCAGGTAAAGCTGCCGTAGTTCATCGAGCATTTCCTCGACAAGGGGGCGTAGCTCGCTTCTCCCTTGCTCCCACAATTGCAAGTGCCCTAGCAAGTCGCGTGTGGCTTCGTAGCCGGAACAAACGTACTCGCTTGATTCGTCCTGCTTTTCGATACAGAGGAGCAGATAGCCTGCGACGATTTGATGGCAGCGGACGTCGCTCGGCTTCGGCTGAATGCGATGGCGATGCCGTGTAAGTAACTCGCGTAGCATCCCGCGGACCGTTAGATCGCTCGATACAAACGCCGGTCGGATTTCTGCAACGGCAATGGGCCCAGTGGCATCTAACAGTTTTTTCAGGGTTTCCGCGTTCATTTCGGACTGGCTTCTTCCCGGCTTCCTTGGTTGCACATTTTCTGCACGCACGGTTGAATGAGGCAAGCCGTTCACGCAACACTCTTACTCCTCAATCAACGAGCATCATGGCCGACATCGGGTTCACCAAGAAATCGTTTCAGCTTCTCAAAGAGATCCACGATAACAACAATCGCGAGTGGTATCACGAAAACAAAGACGACTTGAAAGAGCACCTGCTCCAGCCGTTCGCCGAGATGCTGGAAACGGTCAGTACGAAGCTGAAGAACGCCAAACTCCCTTGTTCCGGCAGCAAGCAAACCATGTTTCGCCTGCCCCGAGACGTTCGTTTTTCGCACGACAAACGCCCCTACAAGGAACACATCGGCGGACTGCTCACCCCTTCCGGTAACAAGAACCAAGACTCGGCGCTGCTGTATGCGCATCTATCGGCGGAAGGCGGATTTCTAGCGGCAGGATTTTATTGCCTCGATACGAAGGTGCTGAACCTGATCCGCGACCGCATTATTGAAGAGCCGAAACAGTTCACCAAAGTTGCCAAGAAGATGCAGCGTGCCGGCTTCGAGTTCGACCCGATCGATCCACTCAAGTCGATGCCGCGTGGCTACTCCGATTACGCCGAGCACGAGCATGTTTTCTATTTGAAAATGCGTTCGCTTGTTGTCAAGCAGCCACAAACCAAAGAGGCGTGGCTCGACGGCTCGATCGTCAAACGCCTCGTGGCAATGCACAAGGCGTCTGTCGATTTCCTGTTGTTCGGCTTGGAAGCGATCGGCGACAGCCGGTAGTATCCATTGGCAAAAGAAACGGCGTTATTGCAGTTTCAGATCGATTTCGGTATTCCCGTCCGACGGCACTTCGACCGTCAGCCCGGAAGACTCGATGCTGGAGTACTTCGCCGGGATTTTGACTTTGGGAGGTGGCATTGGTTTGAATTCCATGCCGCCTGATTCGGGATCGAAGTCCGGCGGGCCGACATACCGAACGGCCACTTTGTGCATGCCGACCGGGGCACCGTCTCCTTTGCCGTTGGTGCCGAGGACGAAATTGCCATCGGCATCGGTCATCCCTGAAGCAGGCCGTTGGTCTTCCGCCTGCAAAAGCACCTGGTAATGCTCTAGCGGTTTCCCTTGAAATGTGACCACACCGCCGGCAGGAACTGTCGGCACGATATCGCCGGTCGGCATGTTATTGCACCCGGCGACAAGCGGCAGCAAACCGAGAACAAAGGCTATGCTGCCGCGGCGAACTACGTTAGATAACATTCGAAACACGTTGTCATCCTTGTGCATGGGAATCTTAATTCAGCAAACCGAACCGGTGGAACGCGTTAGTTACGCGTCACCACTTCGCCCCCTGCTTTCGATCCCATGGCTTTGAACACATTGGCGTCAATCGTATCGGCAACGAAGCCAACCGAACCGTCGGCGTAGCAAAGTTCGACTCCGCCGGGGTGATAGCTTCGCGGGGCAAGATGTCCTCGATAGATCGTGTTGTCGGTGCAATCCCGCAGACGCGCGTTGGGGGTCAGCGTGTGCGTGTAGTATGTCGCCACGAGCAGCCCGCGGTAATACTGCAGACCACGGTAAGCCCACGCGTTGGTTCCCCGCGTTTCGCATTCGCTTGGTGCATCGAGCAGATCCGCCCCTGACCACGTCGAAGTCGCTCGAGTTGCCACGCGGAAATCGTCAGGGTGTCCGGCATCGAGCTGCAAGTACGAGCTGGTATGGTTCGGGCCCTTCTTGATTTCGCTAAACAAAGCGGTGTTCGACGTTCCGTCGGTGATGTCGGCAAACCGAGTTGCCGAGTTTCGCCAGAACACCCCATGCTGTGGAGTCGGGGAGGTTGGGTTTTGTTCCGAGTGAGCCCCCAAGCATTGCATGTAGTTGGCACTTGAAGCATTGATGGCGTTGGCCACCAACAGTGGTCCACTCGGAGCGATTTCCGACGGACATTGATACGTCACGATGTTCTGCAGACGCGCCTGGGTATTCGCCGCGTTGGCATTTACCTGGTAACGGAAGTCGAACGTATCGTGGCTGTTGCCTTGTTCGAGAAATGGCAGGATGAAAGCTTGCGTCGAAGCCTGGGGAATGTCGCCTGATCCGTAGTTCACACTACAGTCGCCCGGCGGAAACACTTTGAACGTGCTTTCGTAGTTGTGCAGTCCCAAGCCGATCTGCTTCAAGTTGTTGCTGCACTGCATGCGCCGAGCCGCCTCGCGAGCCTGCTGCACGGCCGGCAGAAGCAATGCAATCAAAATGCCAATGATGGCAATCACAACCAACAATTCCACCAACGTAAACCCATGCCGAAGCGCGTCGCGTCGCATACCAGCCTCCAAATCCTGTGGCAAAGTCAACTACGATGAATACCGAAGATCGGGGCACACCGATGTGGTCCCCAAGTGTGGATAATCGTAGAAGCGGAATTCGACGAGACGTACGTAGCCGCCGTTAAGGCTAGATGACGAAATCAGGCAAATTGCATGAAACCCTCTCTCTTTGCGCACCCATCACTCGCTTTTGCGCACCACCGCCCCCGAACCGGGTCGATGTTTCGTGACATTGCCTTAGCGTTGACCCATGCGGATCCCCAGATCGACGTTGGGACTAACCCAGATCAGAATCGTCGATAACAAGACGGGCGCCAAAATGCTGTTTCAATTTCTCCAAATGATCTTCATTGAAGAAAGAACGATGGATATGCACGATTGGGGGCTGCATACCCATGATAAAACGGAATCGTCCCTCAGAAGTTAACTCGTTCTGATAGAACTGAAGGTCTAAGCCCTCGTGCGAAAAGCCGAACTGCAGCAATTCATCTACAATCGCATCGGAGCAATCGGTGTGATCAATATTAAGTTCTTTCAGGTGCGGCATATTCTCTGAACGTAGCAGTGACAGAACTCCTGAATCACCTAGTGGGTTTCCTTCTATATCAAGCCGTGATAACCAACGCATGCGCGGCGAATCTGCCAAAATCTGGGCATGCTCGGCAGACAACGAACCACCACTCAGCATCAAATTACGCAAACCTGTCGCATCTTCCGCCGATGCGATATCTGGATCGGGGAAAATTGTCGAATGGCAAAACCGCTCGAAAACTTCCGGCCAGAAATAACTAAGATTTGTTCGGACCCAAATCCATTTCAGGCGATCAAGCCGAGCCCACTCCATTCCTTCGATATCAGCGATCGTGGCCGAATTACGAAATCCATAACGAAGAACCATCGCTTCAAGCTGAGCAAGTTGAGGCGGCTTCCACGCCTGAGGATTTTTCCAGCCTTCAAATTCGATGTAGATGGATCGCAGCGTGGGATAAGCCTGGAACAGTAAATGGGCTTTCTCCGGCAGCACGCCTGGCACGCGAATCCCGACGAACTCTACCAAGCCGCCGCGGTGCCAATCGATAGGATTGTATTGATTTCCATCAGATGGCCAAATGCCGAGAGCCGCCAACGGCCGGAGCCAATGATGGGCATGCTCGTAGCAATACGCGTCCCGCTTTGCGACCAATTCTGCATAACCTTCGGACGCAAGATCGCCGTTTTCGACTTCGCAGTCGAGACGGATAAACTCGCCTTGTAAGTCGTCCCGTTTACTGAGCAGGTCTGCATATTCCAGCCGTGCTTCTAGCTCGGTTTCATCTCGCAGAGCGATTTGTCGCAGCAGTTTTTCTTCTCGTTCAGGGCGACGAACAGGGAACACATCCTCCATCGCAACATCTGGTTTCCCAAGACTTCGTGTCGCCCAAAACCATTTTTCCATTGCGGCTAACTCATCGTCGTCAGCCGCCCACCAGGCACGTTCTTCACCATCCCGATTAAGATAGGCTAACGTCGGAATGCCTTCGACTTGGGGATACCAAACCGGCGACGAACCCAACGGATGAGCCGACTCGATGATCGGCATGTAGGCGTCACCGATTTGCGGCAAATCGGTTGAAAAAGTACGGGAACGCCCTCCTAGCATTCCGCCGGCGATCACCATGGAAGCCATTCGCAAGAAGTCACGACGGCCTAGTGGATTCAACATGGGATCGCCTCCTTGGATACGAATGACTTACTCCGACTTCAAACCGGCCGTGTTTTCGGAGATCACTTGGTATTGATAGGACTCACCTGGTTGGGCTGTTTTGTCGGTGAATTTCATTTCGACGAGGGGCTGGATGGGGGTGTCGCTGTATTGGAGTCCTTGGAAGACGGATCGGCCGAACGGGTTTTTGGACTTCTCCGGGACTTGGGCGATCGGTTTGCCGTCGCGAAGAATCGTGAACGGAGCGAGACCGCTCTCGATGTCGGCTTCGCATTGCCACGTGATCGTATTGCCGTCGACGGTAACGTGGGTTGCGGCTGGAGGCGGGGTGGTGTCGGTCACGTTGGTATCGTGCATGTACTGTTTCCAGGCCTTCGCAACGGCAACGCTAGGGAGCCAGATCGATTGCTTCTTATCGCCGGTGAATTTTAGGGCGGCGACCGGGGCGACCACTTCTTCTTCCGGCATTGGCAACGGAGCGAGTAACCCGGCATTTTCGTTCAGGGGATTAAGAGGCTGCCCCATTTCCTTCGGCAATCGCTGCGTCAGGCAGGCATCCAGCCAAGGGATGGCCAGGTATCGCTGATTGCCGCACTGATGGCTCGTCAGCGGATCGACCGAAACGGCGACAAGTCCTCCTTGCTCGCGCATTTTGCCGAAGAAAGATTGCACGCCAGGCCAGACGCCGGAGAACCGCTTGCCGCTGACGGTGAAACCTTCTTCCGTGCCTAAGTTGCACATCACGGGGACAGCCAATGCGGCCGTCGGAATCGTTTCGTAAGGATTGATGTTGCGGCCCTCTTGCTTCTCGAACAGCGGCACGCCACTTCGCAGCCATGCCGCGGCAACACGCTCAGGGTGCAGCATCACCATGCCGCCACACCAATGCCCACCGCCGCTGTGTCCCCAAATTGCCCACGGGACGGTCGCCAATTCGGCGTGGCCAGTTTGCTGGGCGAAGTCGGCAAGCCCTTGTTGAAACGCAGCCGACGAACCATTGCGAGGATCGCACCAAAGCTGGCAATTGGCGTCGGCCGGTTGTTCATAGACAGGCGACAGCAGCGCGCAGTCATGCTTCTTCGCCAAGGCCTGCCAATGTAAGTCGAATACGCCGGTTTGCCCCGAGCGGCAGGAACCGACGCCGCAGCCATGCTGATGGACGATCACCCCACGTAGCGTCTCCACCCCTTCCGGAACCCACAGCGTATAGGTGACCGGAAATTGCAGTTCGCCTGGCTTCGTCGAAGCTTCGTATCGGACTCGGTAATAAGGCTCGGCGACAGGGACGGGATCGTTGTAGGGGTTTTCGGTTTCCTGTGCGAACGAAGTCGCGGCAAGCAGAAGCAATAAGGCAAGCGAACGCATGGGGCGGTCCTTTTTGGGGCAGGCAAACAGTTCAGGGAGGAGCCGTTCAGTTTGACCGACACGCACGCCATTTTCCAGCACCGACTGACGCATAATTGCAATCATGCTGAAATCGATTACGCTAAATTGCCTCGTTACTGCCTCCCCTGCCCCATTCCGCGAGACGAATCTCATGCCCACGACGCGAACTCTATTGGCTTGTTCCACTTTGCTGCTGGTTGCTGGCGTCTGCATTGCCGACGACTTCCAGCCGAACCAATCCGAGATGCCGGTGGCTCCGCCGGAAGGGGCGATCGTTTTGCTGGACGAGACGACCAACGACTTCCTCAACAAGCATGGCGAAGCGATCGATTGGCCGCTGGAAGAAGGCGTGGCCACTTCGACACGCGGGGAAGGTCGCTCGAATCATATCGTCTCGAAGACATTCTTCCGCGACGCCGACATTCATGCTGAGTTCAAGCTTCCCAAGAAAGGAAGCGGCAACAGCGGTATCTACATTCATGGCAACTACGAACTGCAGATCATCAATTCGGTCGGCAAGGAAAAGCTCGACCAAGGCGACATCGGCGCCGTCTACGGTTTCGCCCCGGCGATGGTAAATGCTGGCAAAGGGCCAGGCGAATGGCAAGTGTACGACATCCGCTATCGAGCCCCACGCCGTGACGAGAATGGCAAGATTACTGAAGAAGGAAGCATCACCGCGTGGCTTAACGGTCAGAAGGTGCAAGACGAAACGAAGCTCGGTGAACCACGTTCCAAATATCACCCTTACCGCTACAACACGACTGATTACCTGAAAGCAATCTGGGAGCACCAGAAAGAAACGTCGGTCGGGCCTGTCTTTCTGCAAGATCACGATAACGCGGTCGAGTTCCGCAACGTGTGGATCAAGCCTCTCGACGAAAAGGCGATTGTGTACGAAGGCGCGAAGTAAGTGTTATTCAGGGAGGCGTTGTCCTGTCCAAGGGCAAAACTTCCAAGAGATGTCCGCGTCGCGACCGTTGGGACATTTCCGCGGTACGTACAAAGAGTTCATGGGAAGCTCCGCGTAGCTATCCACATTCTGGCCGCTCTCTCGAACCATACGGATGTCGATTCGCCCAGGCTCGTAGGCATCGATAATGGGCGAGCCATCCGGGTTACGATTGTCGATGACCACAATCTCGAGATGCTTGCCGGCCTCGCCGATCGTTCCTTCGACCATTGGTCGCATGTTCTTCAAAACGAAATCGATAAACGGGTTCGTTTTTTCCGTGATGGAAAGCATCTTCCGCTTTCCCTGCGTATCGATCACAGAGATCTTGAAGCCTTTCAGGATCTCTTCTCGATCGTAGAACTGGGTGGGATTCGGGGCAGGCTGGTGCTCGCCTAATAGAAGCCCTACCAAGAACACGCCATCGAGCTGTTTCAATGCGTCTTGGCGTTCTTTGTCAGGCATCGTTTCGTTTTTGGCGAAGATTACTTGCCAATAGGCGTGCGGGATCCAAAACGCTTTGCCGATGTAGCGACCGTCCGGATCACGATTCGTGGCAGGAAGCAATTCGCATTCACGCATCATCAACGCGACATTCACCTCTTTCAGCGGCTTACGTTCGGCGGCTGAAAGAGTCGACGCGAAAAATAGGCCCGCTAGGGCGAAGCAAGCTAACCAACATTTCATCACAACCTCCGGACACACGGGATGAATTGGCATCTGAAGTCGATGTGCGTCAAGAAGAATAACCCGCGGAAGAACAACACGCACATCAAGTCGACGACCAGCGGACAGTCACCCCACTGCTCTAGTCTTGTTCGCTCAATTTGCGGCGTTCTTCTTCGTGCACGACTCTCCATATCATTTGTCCGTTGGCGTCGGCGTCGTAGGAACGTGCCGGATAGGCACCGACCGATAGCATTCGTCGGGCAATTTTGCGAGCTGTCGCTTCATCGTTTAATCGCGAGGCGAGCTCCATACCAAACGACATCGCGTCGACATCTTCCGTTTGTTCAGCAATGGTTACCATACCGCGTAACGCCCTGGCTCGATCGGCAGGCACGCTCTCTGGCTGTGTCGAAGTGAAGTAACGATTGATATCTGTTCGCTGGAACATTCGAGCATACAGAACGTCCCCTTTCACGCCGCCAGCTTGATCGGCAATCTTCTTCGTAAATCCGTTGACTGTCGAATCAGGCAGTTTGTTCCGACTGACAACACGGTGCTGGGCTTCGTACGCGAAGACGGGGTAGTACTCAGGCCACCGCCGCAGGGCTTTTTCCATTTTGGCATCGACCTGACTTTTCAGCTTCTTATTACCAATGGTGGCATGAATGAACGTCCAATACGCCTCGGCGGGAATGTGCTCCTGCTGGAAGATTGGCTCCATGAGCTCGTTCCACGCATCTTGCCGAAACTGATTGGTTTTCAGAATTTCGTCGGTTCGCGACCGCTGCTTTTCACTGGGGAAGAAGTAAGACCACCAACTACGGTCCTGGATTTCCTTGACCTCTTGCATCACCTCCTTGATCTCGAACTTGTCGAACGTTGCGTCGTGCTTCAGTTCGTAGACAACCATCCGCATAATCTGCGCCTGGTCGGGGTTCTTTTTCACCCATAGCTCGTAAAGCTTGTCGCGTGTTTCATCCGCTTTGTGAGGCTCGTCAAACTCTTTGATCCAATTGACAATCTGACGATTAGGGGCTTGCTTGACCTTAGTATAGAAGATGTCGGTCCGCCCATCCCAGCGCGCCGCCAATTCCTCGATGGCGTCAAATCGATTGTCAGTCAGCCACTGCACGATCGTTTGATGCGTAAGCTCCAGAGCCGAGATTTCATCCCCTTCCAACTGCCAAACCGCAGGGTGGACCGATTTCTGTAGCTCGTTCAGTTCACACATCATCGCTAGCCCTGAACCGTGCAAGATAGGCTTGCCCATCTGATGTCCGACTGTCGGAAGTCGAATTGAGTTGACCTCTTGCCCCGAGGCCATATCGAAAACATCGAGGTGAGTTGACTGCCAAACCCAGGCGTACGATTTCTCCGGCGAGATAGTAACTCGCTCGATCGGGGCATGGTCGGAGATCTCGAACTCTTGATGAGGTAGCAGGCGATCAGGCTGATCAGGGTCGATCCGCGCGGTGACCAGCGTTCCGCGTTCTGCCCAGGCCATCCCTTCGGGGCCTGCTGCCAGATCTCCTTCGGAAGTCCCAAATTCGGGATTACTCCCAGGCGTTTCGAACTTTTGCGGCGGAGCGTCGCCATCGTGAATGAGGTGCTTGAATTTGCGGCCCTGTTGAATGACTTTCCACCACCGGTTGTCGTCGATCGCCGCCATTTGGACGCTGTTGCTTCCTAGTGATACACCAACTTGGTGAATGTCCGTAGCTTTCTCCATTAACGGGGCAACAAACGAATTCCCCTGGCTGTCGACGGCATAGATAAATCGTTCGTCCGCGGCGAAACCGACGCCGCAAATCCCACTATCCAGCGTATCGTGCGTGAAAAGCTTGTCGCCGTTGGCAGCATCCAGCACATCGATCGAACCACCAAGTTTGCCAACGAGCAGGTGTTTTCCATCGCCAGAATAAGCACACGCCGACACTGTGCCAGAATCCAACTCCCACAACAGTTGGTCCTTGTCGACATCCCAACAGATGGTTTTGCTTTTTTGGTTTTCGTAGGCATCGGCGACCAAATACTTGCCGTCATCCGAGATCGCCTGGACGAAACAGTGTTCATACGGGATCGTGGCTCTGGCGCGGATGAAGATCCTCAGCGGTTGGTGCTCTTCGATTCGCTGCTGAAACGTATCGACAAACTGCTTGGCGGAAGGCTTTTCCTCCGCCACAAGCGTCATGCCTGATGCCAGCATTCCCAGCAGCGCCAACCCGGTGGCCAGACATCGATTCAATAGAAACCCCATCCCAAGCCCCTGCCGCCACGAGTTCAAAGAAACGCAAACCTCAGCGGTGCAAGATACCCCACAAGAGGCAGGGACGCAAATTTATAGAAATAGAAGTGGAACAGCGCCAGAGGATGGTTTACGTTTTCGTGGCGCAATTCCTTGTCTTTACCACCGCCTATTTGCTGGCGATGGGAATATCGATCTGGTTTTTACCGGGGACGATTTCTTCGGTGATAGGCGAATCGTTTGGCGTTTTGAACTGACGAGCGATCCCCTTGGACGGTTTGCCAGATTCTTCGTCGGCCAAGCGAGTGACGCTGACTTTGTACTTCCCGGCGCTGATGCTTCGATTGCCGCGGCCCTGCATGAGTTGGAACTTACCCCCGTCGCGGGTAAAGCCCATTGCCGGAGCACCATCGTGCCCGACCGGGCTGAACATCACTTCGATCCCATCGGCAGGCTCACCGTCGATCGTTACCACGCCAGTCACCACCCCAGTCGTCCCACTGCTGCAACCGACAACGGAGAAAAGCAACAAACAGGTTGCTAGAAAAGTAAGAAACGTCTTCATATTCATGTTTAATGCGTAGTGTGAAAGTTAAACGACTGAGCGGGCAGAAAAGGGACAGGCCATAAGAAGGCACCTGTCACGCGGTGAACGCGAAACGACAGGTGCCATCGTTTTCCAAGCGATTAACGCTACGGCAGTTCGATCGTTTTTCCGTCCGAGCGAAGCGTTAGTGGCCGCACCACATTGGTTGGATTCGCGGTTTCAGGAATGAAGCGAACCGCGCCATCCCCTAACAGCATGTTGACGCCGCCGGGATGGAGACTGGAGAATCCTTTGCCAAGGTTCGCCGTTGCGCCGGTGGCACCGTAATCGAAATTGATCACGAAGTTGCTTCGTCCGGTCGTTCGTCCCACAAAGCCGCTACCGTTGTTGTTGTCGCGTCCAACACCAGCCCAAACGGCCGCACGGAAGTTGACACTCGTATCTTCCGAGTTGCCACCATCGCGTTCGCCGATCATTGCCGTGTTGCTTAGGCCATCGGTAATGTCTTTGAATCCGAGATAGCTGTTGCCATAGAAAACGGCTCCGCCATCGATATCGCCGGTCACGGAAACATCACCGATGCTGCAAATGTAGTTGGCCGTAGCGATATCGAAGTGATCGGAACCGAAGATGTCTTTATCGTTCAAATCGCCGGTCACGTCGCTGGGGCAGCGATAGCCGTCGATGACCGTTTGCAACAACGCTTTGTCCGTGGCGGTTGCCGATGACTTGAAGCGGTCTTTCAACGCAATGCGACCAGGGTCGAGTTGATCGTAAAGGTTCGACTGTTCGATGAACGGAAGAATCATCGATGCCCAACCATATTTCGGGTCGCTCGATCCATGACGACGGATCCAAGCGGCCGGCAATGCGTTGTAGGTATCGTGATAATTGTGCAGAGCCAGACCGATCTGCTTCAGGTTGTTTGTGCATTGCATACGACGTGCGGCTTCGCGGGCCTGTTGTACGGCCGGCAGCAGCAACGCGATCAGCACGCCGATAATGGCGATAACCACAAGAAGTTCTACTAACGTAAAACCACGACGCGTCTTCTTCATAAATGGAGTTCCAGGGGAAAGACTTTTAATAAGTAATGAGAATACTTAGCAACGCTAAGCCGGCTAAGTATATCGGAACCCTGCTATTTGTAAATGCAAAACCCTCACGGCATGACTAAGGGCCTGGGACTCGCCGTTACTGGTTGACATTCTACGCATTTCAGTCAAATCAGGTGGCTTAGATCCGCTCGTCCTTCCAACAGCTTTATCCCACCATTTTTAAGGGCTAAGCGATCGCTAAGTTGGGAATATTGCTTGAGAATCTTTACTTGAACGGCGTGCCCTTATCTCCAGGCTACTATTCGAGTTGTCGATGTAGGCGAGACCTGCCTGATATCGGACGCTACGCTTCAGCATTAATGAGGTCGCTGTATATTGGGGGAGATTACGGAGGAGTCTTTCAACAATTTCGCGACGAGCAAAGCCTCGGAAACGGGATGTTCGATCGCGGGAAACCGACCCAAGAAAAACAATTCGCAATCATCCCGAGACACTTTGTGAACCTGAAGACACTTGCGCGAATCATGTATTTCGGGGTCGTGCGTGTCGCAATTGTCCCAGCGGACTCCCAAAGTTCGGTCACCCGACTGAGCCCACGTTAAGGTGGTTAGGCAGGGAGTGGCTGTTACGATTGGCGAATTTCAGTTACGCTTTCGGTCCCGCCTAAATCAATCGCCTACCGTTGCGATTTGGTGCTAAATCGAGTAGTTGTATTAAATTACCGTTGAACGACTTAACCCCCTCGACAACTCTCCAATCACAAAGCAGCCGCCCGCATGAGCGAACAGGAAGCCAAGAAGGCCGAGGATAAGACCATTCTGCTGGTGGACGACGATACCGAAATCGTCGAGACAATGCGGTTCGCCCTGGAAGCGAAGGGATACCGTGTGCTGGTCGCTCGCGATGGCAATCAAGGCCTGGCCCTTGCCGAACGCGACGATCCCGATTTGATCGTTCTGGACATGATGATGCCTAAGCGAAGCGGTTTTCTGGTTCTGGAAAAGCTGCGTCAGACGCACAAAATTCCGACGAAAGTCATCATGGTTACCGGCAACGAAGGCAACCGCCACAAAGCGTACGCCGAGATGCTTGGAGTCGACGACTATATCCGCAAGCCGTTCCCGATGGATCGCTTGATCACCGCCGTGCAGAAGCTGATTGGTTAGACAGAAAGCTCGGGACGCCGCGTCAATTGAACATGGTGGCCGTGACATGGAGAGCCGCTTAATGGGGACGTGTTAAGCGGCGAAAAGCTTCCGGCACCGATGCCTACCTCGGCAAGTGCCGGCAAGTTGCCTTACATCACGCGATCGCTCGTTTTCTGGTCAAAGTCTGCCCACTAGCACCAATTCGCGTGCATCACCGTCTGTCGATCTTCCCTATTTTGAAAAAAAATGCGGGCCCCCGTTTCGGCGCTTCTTGCCGAGCGGAACTTCAACGAATTTAGCACGTTACAACTCGTACCATTTTTCACAAGAGATCCTTGGTGCGAACGCACGACAATCTTTTCTATTGCTAAGTTCGATAGTTCGGTCGATACTTCAAACAAGGGAAGGCAAAGTGATCTTGTAGCCGATCCGTTTCGCATTCTTCCCATTTGTTCTTTCTTCGCGACGTTCTTTCTCAATCGCGCTCGGCGTTTGGCACCTGATTTTTCCGAGATGGTGTGTGCGCGTGCGCGGACGTCGAAAGCATAAGCAGGAAAGATACGACTTGGCAAGAATCGCAGAATTCGTCATACAAGACGCCACGCCCTATCCCCTTTAAGTTTCGTAGCCTCGATTGGCTGACGATCTTGGCTGCGGACGATGTCCAACAGGACTCTGTCCAATCACAGGTCACCGAGTGGGACTCGGTTCCTTTAGCGCAGGAGGGATCAGCATATGGCCGGCGGTCGAGAAATTGTTTCGTTTCTGGCAGAGCGTCAGAATCTGGATCAGTTCCGCAAAAAGAACTGGCAAGGAACCTTCGAGGATTACCTCGACCTGGTCGCGAAAGACCCCGCGATTACCAGGAACGCGTTCCAGCGATGTTACGACATGATTCTTTCGTACGGCGTTGATACGTACGAAGTCAATCGCGAGAAAAAGGTTCATTACCGCTTCTTCGACGACCCTCTCGATCACGGCAAGGATGGCATCTTTGGCCTGGAAGACTCGCAAGTCCAATTGGTCAACGCGTTGAAAAGTGCCGCCCACGGTTACGGTATCGAAAAGCGTGTGCTCCTTTTGCATGGCCCTGTCGGAAGCAGCAAAAGCACCATGGCTCGGCTGTTGAAGAAAGGGATCGAACGGTACTCGACGCTCGACGAAGGTGCCGTCTATTCGCTCGGTTGGATCGATCCTGATAACCCGGACGATCCAGCGGCCATTCATTGGTGCCCGATGAACGAAGAGCCGCTGCACTTGATCCCCGAAGAGTTCCGCCGGGACGTTGTCGCCCAGTACCAGGAATCGAGCGCGCTGGCCGACTATCCGATCAACATCAGCGGCGAGCTTTGCCCCTTCTGCCGGTTCCACTACATGGACAGCCTTGCTCGCCATGGTGGGGATTGGACCAAAGTCATTCAAGATGTCCGCGTTCGCCGTGTGATCTTGAGCGAGAAAGACCGCATCGGCATTGGTACGTTCCAGCCGAAGGATGAGAAGAACCAAGACTCGACCGAACTGACCGGCGACATCAACTACCGCAAGATCGCCGAATATGGGACCGACAGTGATCCGCGGGCGTTCAATTTCGACGGCGAGTTCAACGTTGCCAACCGCGGGATTATCGAGTTTGTCGAAGTACTGAAGTTGGACGTGGCGTTTTTGTACGACCTGTTAGGTGCGAGCCAGGAACACAAAGTTAAACCGAAGAAGTTCGCTCAAACGGATATCGACGAAGTGATTCTCGGGCATACGAACGAGCCGGAATATCGTCGACTGCAGAACAACGAATTCATGGAAGCGTTGCGTGATCGTACCGTCAAGATCGATGTACCGTACGTCACGCGGCTTTCCAACGAAGTGAAGATCTACGAGAAGGACTACAACAACGAGAAAGTCAAAGGGAAACATATCGCACCGCATACGATTGAAATGGCGGCGATGTGGGCCGTTTTGACACGGCTGGAAGAACCGAAGAACGCCAGCTTGACGCTCCTGCAGAAATTGAAACTGTACGACGGCAAAAGCCTGCCAGGCTTTACCGAAGAAAACATCAAAGAGTTGAAATCGCAAGCCACACGCGAAGGGATGCAAGGGATCTCGCCGCGGTATGTGCAAGACAAGATTTCCAACGCCTTGGTCGCACATCCCGACGCGACTTCGATCAACCCATTTATGGTGTTGAACGAGCTCGAGTCGGGTCTCGGCAACCATTCCTTGATCACCAGCGAGGATCAGCGGGGGCACTACCGCCAGCTCCTCGAGGTGGTCAAGGAAGAGTACGAGAACATCGTCAAAAACGAAGTTCAGCGTGCGATCGCCGCCGACGAAGATGCGATGGCTCGTCTGTGTGCCAACTACATCGACAACGTCAAAGCGTACACTCAGCGGGAACGCGTGAAGAATAAATTCACCGGCCAATACGAAGAGCCGGATGAACGGTTGATGCGTTCGATCGAAGAGAAGATCGACATTCCCGATAGCCGCAAAGATGATTTCCGCCGCGAGATCATGAACTATATCGGTGCATTGTCGATCGACGGCAAGAAGTTTGACTACAAGACCAACGAGCGTCTGTACAAAGCACTCCAACTGAAGTTGTTCGAAGACCAGAAAGACTCGATCAAGCTGACGAGCCTCGTTTCCAGCGTCATCGATCAGGAGACGCAGGAAAAGATTGACGTGGTCAAACAACGACTCATCCGCGATCACGGTTACGACGACGAAAGCGCCACGGACGTGCTCAGCTTCGTCGCCAGCATCTTCGCCCGAGGGGATGTGACCGACTAAGTAAGCACACTCAACGTAACAACCAAGTATGGAACTGGGGATAGCATCCCCACCGTAGGACCCGCGTGTCGGATGCCAAGTGTTGCTTCATGATCTGCGACACACGAAGCCTACGGGACGCTTCCACGAGCGTTGTTGGCGTAACCTTCACCCTCGGAGCGTAAGCAAGGAGAAGTACCATGGGTTTGAAGATTGATCGCGACGTCCACCGCTTCCGCGAGATCGTTCGCGGTCGGATTCGTGATAATCTTCGGAAGTACATCACCCACGGCGAAATGATCGGCCGGAAGGGGAAGGATCTCGTTAGCATTCCGGTCCCCAGCTTGGATGTACCTCACTTCAAGTATGGAAAAAACAAAGGGGGCGTCGGCCAAGGCGATGGCGACGTCGGCGACCCCGTCGGTAAGGGAGACGATGGCGACGGAGCCGGTCAGGCAGGCAACGAAGCAGGTCGTCATATCCTGGAAGTTGACGTACCGCTGGAAGAACTGGCTGCAATGCTGGGAGACGAACTGGAGCTCCCTAAGATTGAGCCAAAGGGAGATGCCAACATCTCTCAATACAAAAATCGATACGACAGCATCCGCTCGACCGGGCCAGAGTCGTTGCGTCACTTCCGCCGGACCTATGTGAAAGCACTGCGTCGGCAAATTGCCTCAGGCGTTTACAACCCGAAGAACCCGATCATCATTCCAGTTCGCGAAGATACACGTTATCGCAGCTGGACAAGCATTCCGCAGCCAGAAGCAAACGCTGCGATTATTTACATCATGGACGTTTCGGGCTCGATGACGGACGACCAGAAAGAGATCGTTCGCACCGAAGCGTTCTGGATCGATACGTGGCTGCGAAGTCAGTACAAAGGCGTCGAACGTCGCTATGTGATCCATGATGCCGGGGCGAAAGAAGTCGACGAGAACACATTTTACCACACCCGTGAAAGTGGCGGCACGCGGATTAGTTCCGCCTATAAAGTTGCCCAGCAGATCTTGGAGAAAGAGTTCCCGACGTCGGAGTGGAACATTTACTGCTTCCAATTTTCCGATGGCGACAACTGGGGCGAAGACAACCGCAACTGCATGAAGATGCTCGACTCGGTCCTGATTCCAGCATGCAACTTGTTTTGCTACGGCCAAGTCGAAAGCCCTTACGGCAGCGGCGAATACATGAAATCGCTCGTCAACCAATTTGGCAAGAACCACGAGAAGCTGATCTTGTCTCATATCGAAGACAAGGATGCGATTTACGACTCGATCAAGCAGTTCCTCGGTAAAGGCAAGTAACCATCCCCCTTGAGGTGTTTCCCTATGTCGACCGCTGATTTCAATCCGGATGCTCCGCACACCTACTTAGTACGTGTCGGACACAACCAGATCACCGTTGTCTGCCAAACAGCCGCAGAAGCAATCGAGCGAGCCAAAAAGCAGTTACGTCGTGACTTTCCACGCCTGTGGGATGTGATCGGTTCGTTGTCGGAAAACAAGTTCGTCGTCGAGGAGTTGGATTAGCGGTCTACTCAGCTGGAAAAGAAAGACCGGGGGTCATGCCGTCGTCTTCGTAGGCGTGTTTTTTCAAGCGACGTGCACACGAAGAAGAGGGCATGGCACTTTGTCGAAAACGTCCCGGATTCACAGGGAGGAACCCCATGCCCATTACGCATCGAAGCTTCGCGAATCTGCCGGAAGAACTGGCGGAAGTGCAAATCGAAATCGAGCAACATGCACTCGATTACGGTTTGGACTTCTTCCCCACGATCTTTGAACTGGTTGACGTCGAGCAGCTGAACGCGATTGCTGCGATGGGTGGCTTCCCGACTCGTTACCCGCACTGGCGGTTCGGGATGGAGTTCGAACGCCTATCGAAGGGATATCACTACGGCCTACAGAAGATCTATGAACTGGTCATCAACAACAATCCTTGCTATGCCTATCTGCTTTCGAGCAACCACTACGCCGATCACAAGCTGGTGATGGCTCACGTGTATGGGCACTGCGACTTTTTCAAATGCAATCAATGGTTCAGCCAGACCGACCGAAAGATGATCGATCAGATGGCGAACCATGGCAACCGCATTCGTCGCTATATGAATCGTTTCGGCGTAAGCGAAGTCGAGAACTTTATCGATGCGTGTCTGAGCATTGAAGACCTGATCGATATTCACTCGCCATTCATCCAGCGATATCGAGGGGCCGACAAATACAAATTCAGCTCGAACACGGACGATGATGCCCCGGCCGAAATGGCGCCCAGTTTCAAACTGCCGGCCAAGGGTTATATGGACAACTTCATCAATCCGCGGAAGAAACCTTCTGAGGATGACGAAGCCCCGCGGCCAGCCCGAGCGATTCCGGTTCCGGACGAACCGATGAAAGATGTGATGCTGTTCCTGCTGCAGTACGCCCCTCTCCGACCATGGCAACTCGACGTTCTGTCAATGATTCGTGACGAAGCGTATTACTTCGCACCGCAGGGACAAACCAAGATCATGAATGAAGGTTGGGCCACCTATTGGCATTCGACCATCATGACGCGGCACGGACTGCATGCATCGGAAGTCATTAATTATGCCGATCACACCTCGGGCACGCTCGCGAGTAGTCCAACCCGATTGAACCCTTACAAGCTTGGTTTGGAACTGCTACGCGATATCGAGGACCGCTGGAATCGAGGCTGCTTCGGCCAGGATTATGAAGACTGCGACGATTTCGAGGCACGCCGCAACTGGAACACCGAAATCGGCCAAGGCCGTGAGAAGATCTTCGAGGTCCGTCGGATTCATAACGACCTGACGTTCATCGACGAATTCTTTACGCTCGACTTCTGTCGTCGCTACAAGATGTTTCAGTTCGGTTACAACGATTCGACTGAGTATTACGAAATCGAAAGCCGTGAGTTCCCCAAAGTGAAACAGCAGTTGCTGTTCAGCCTGACGAACATGGGACGGCCGGAGATCTTCGTGACGGATGGCAATTACAAGAACCGGGGCGAACTGTTGCTGACGCACCGCCATCACGGGATAGAGCTGAAGATGGATTATGCCCGCGATACGTTGACCAACATGTATACCCTGTGGAAGCGACCGGTCCATATTCAATCGGTGCTCGACGAGCAGGAAGTGCTTTTGAGCTGGGACGGGACGCACCACGAATGCACCAAAATGGAAACCGATTCGTAGAACAAATAACCCGCAATCGCCAGCGATTGAATGCATCCGCTGGCCACCTGATAACCATTCATTCCGAACAAAAGGAGGGCAAAGAGATGACTCAGGAAATAAGACCTCAAGACTTAAGACAATGCCTGGATAACCATCCAGCGCCGAACAGGAAGTTCGAAACGGCGCTAAACCAGGGAAAGGTCTCAGCCACCGACCTGACGGTCGAAAAGGTGGGCGTATCGACCCGCCAAATCGATTACCGATTCAACGAGGCCAAAAGCGATGAAGCGGCAAGTGACGTTGCGGAAAACCTGGTTCGCCGTGTCGACTACCTGTTGGAACCGTTGGCGATCATTGAACGAGATCCGCGCGAAAGCCAAATTCAAATCCGTTCACAAACGCCATCGACAGATGGCAACTCGCGGCGTTATTACGAGGTAAACGTCGACAGGCAAGGCGTATCGATCGAACGCTATCAGGCCTCCGGCAACTCTCGCGAAAACGACGACATCAACCTGACCAGGGAATCGTTCGAGCGATTGTGCCGCGATCTGGACGACTCCGCAGCCCCCAAGCCCCGCAAGTAAGGGAAATTAATGCCGGGGAGCGGACCTAACGGTGTCCTTGGTACGTTGGCATTGCGTGCGTTCCCTTTCCACCACTTCGACCCGCTTCCTGGATTTGCTAGACTGACTTCTTTGGTACCTGCTGTTTCGTTCCTCGAAAGAAGTCTATTTCATGAGCCACGGCCGCCCCGGTTCCACGCCGCTTCCTGAGCCCTCGATCATCCCTACCGAAGGCTGGCATTGTAGTCATTTCTATTACGCGTTCGATCGAGCCATGCTGACGGGCTATTCGCCGGAAGAACTGTCGGCCGGGGCGAAGGAATTGATTGACATTTTGAATCCGGAAACGGAAGGCAATCCGCAACGGCTTCAGGTCTCAATCGTCAGTGGTCACAAAGCTGATTTTGCATTGATGCTGATGGATCCTGACCCGTTGGTGATCGATTCGGTCCACCAGCGTCTGTTGGCAAGCAGTCTGGGGCCAGCGATTCAGGCCACCTACTCATTCGTTTCGGTCACAGAGATTTCGGAATACGTTCCTTCCATCGAACAGTATGCCGAACGATTGATTCGCGAAGGGGAAGAGAAAGACTCTCCTTCCTACGAAGCAAAAGTGAACGCCTACGCAAAGCGTTTACCGATGATGAACAATCAGCGTCTGACGCCAGACTTCCCCCCCTACCCTGCGACATGCTTCTACCCGATGAACAAGAAGCGGGAAGTCGGCGAAAACTGGTTCTTGCTTCCGTTCTCGGCTCGCAACGCGCTGATGGCCGAACATGCCCAAAGCGGAATGCAGTTTGCCGGGAAAGTCTCGCAGTTGATCACCGTTAGCGTTGGCTTCGACGACTGGGAATGGGGCGTCACGCTGTGGGCTCGCAATCCGGAGTATCTGAAGGATATCGTCTACAAGATGCGTTTCGACGAAGCGAGTGCGCGATACGCGGAGTTTGGCCCGTTCTACACCAGTTACATCAGCACTGCCGAAGAGATGTTGAAGCACTGCCGCATTGGCAAATTGGATTAGGCAAGCCGCTCCCCCAAGACTCTGGTAATGCTATGACATCGAATCGCCCTCTCAAGATCGACGACGTTAAGAAGCCGGAATTGACCGAGGGGGCGCATCAGTTTGCCGATGCGGAACCAGAAGGAAAAGAAGCGGATGCCCAAGCACCTGTCGACTATCGCGGTGCTTACGAAACGGTGGGCAATCCGACTGGGGTGCTTTTGCTGTGCATGGCGATCATCGGCTTTGTCGCCAGTGCGCTGCCGGTCTCGCGAATTTACTGGACCGACGCAGGCTGGCTTGTCGGCTTCTTCGGTTGGCTGGTGTCGTGGATCATCTGCCTGCCGACTTTGGTGTTCGCAGCGAACGATTTGAAATCTATTCGACTAGGCCGTCTGACGAATCGCGGGCAATGGATGGTATCGCTCGCGTTCTGGCTTTCGCTACTGACGGTCGTCAACTCCATGGCCACCGTCTTCGTGATTTTATTCTTCGGCGCCGGGTGAGAACTCCGGCAATTCTAACATCGGATCGTTCAAATCCACAGCCGGTTTCGCCTTTTTGGAATCCGCAGCTTTGTTTTCGGCCGAATCCTTGTCGTCCTTTTCTTTTCGTGGAATCAGAAAGAGACGGACTTTCGTGCCTTCCTTGGGAATGTTCTCGGTAAATGCCTCGAACCAAAGATCGTTATTGGCGTCGGTACTGGGAACCGGCAAGTCCATCATTGACGACTTAAAGTTGCTCACGCAGATCAGTTCGCCCCCCTCCGCCGCATAGACCATCTTGCCTGGTAGCGTATCAGGATCGATGCCTTCTTCTTTGGCCTTCTGCACTGCTTCCAGAGTGACGTCTTTCCAAAAGTAACTGCCGGGGAAAACCCAGTCGTAGGTCATCACTTTTTTGTTCCGCGCGTCACGTACCCAATCTTGAGCTTTGCGCGTCTGAACTTTGCCGTTGTCATCTTTCCACTGAACTAAAACATCAATCGTTTCGCCAGAGGGTGGTTGGTACTCCGGGTCAAACTGAACCGGGTCACCATCTTTCGCGCCAATCGCAAGTAGTGCGGCATGCACTACGTAAGCGTCGGTGGCAACAGCAACGACCGACTCATGCTCCTTCGTGCCACGGAGACACGCGAACATTTCCAACGAGCCTTTTCTCAGGCAAATCTCGCCATCCATAATGACCATCTTCCGCTTGGAATCGATCCAAACCGGCATGTTGGGCATCAGTTTGCGAATAGCTCCTTTTCGTGCCGTTTCACTTTCCTCAGCGGTTTTATCTTCGGCCGGCTTACTTGGCTCTGCTTCTGCTGAATCCCCTTCGGCTGGCTGCTCTGCGGCCGGGTCGGCAGGCGATTCCTCTTGGGCCGACAGGGGCGATGTTAACATCCCGCAAGCGGCGAGCATTGCAAGAAGCATCCAGAAAACGGTGCGATCGTTACGGATAGTCGTAGCCATGGCAAAACTCGGCGGAAAAGGGGACCTAGGGGGGCGTCAAAGTTCCCCCACGTTGCTAAGATGGTCTATCTCGCGTGACAGTCATTTTTGAGTGACTCTCGCGAACAATCTCATTCTAACATACTCTCGCTTGATGGAAGCCATGGCCACGGATATCAGTACCCGCAGCAAGGACGAGCAAGCCACCATGCCAGCCGGAATCCCAGCTTGGGCCAAGCTCTCGAAAGGAGCGGCCTACGGAATCGAACTGAAAGATTGGGCCGCTTGGAAGGAATACCTTAGCAAGCGAGATTCCCGAGCGACGTTACAATCGCTCGTCTCTGGCAAGAAATCGGCTCCCCTGGCGTGGGCTCTTTTCGCTGACGAAACGCTCGATACGCGTACGTTGCCGCTTCTGGAAACGCTCGGAAGTATCGCCGCAGGTCGAACCATGCCAACTTCGCAAATAGTCAAGCAGTTGGAAGCCTGGCTCAGTGACTTGGAACGCCGCATCTCGGAACGAAACCTGGTGCTGGAAGTTCTTGCCGTCACGCACGCATTGCCCAACTTGGCCTCGGTGTGCAGTAGCGAATTATGGTGGCAATTGCTCGACAAGATCATGAGCCACGCCACCGACGCGGCCGCGACAAACTTCGAGAACAAGATCTTCGAGCAAGGGCTTGCCGGCGAATTGCCGCTAACTTTGGCATTCGTTTTCCCGGAACTGAAAGCATGCCAACAGTTGGCGAAGCCTGCCGTGGCGGTTCTGGATGAAGGGATGCAAGCGTTGACCGACGGCGAAGGCCTTCCTAAAGTCGACCAGCTATTGCACCTCCGTGCTTTATTGGCGTGCTGGACACGTTCGATCGTGATGACCAAGCATGTCGATGGCGTTCGGCTGTCGAAAGACGCAGTCACGCAGTATCAATGGATGGTTCGGCATGCGTTACGTTTTACCCGCTTGGACGGAACGCAAACGCTTTCGCACGGACTGTCCAGTGCGTATAACCGCCATCTGATGAAGACTGCGGTAACTGTCGGTAAGGATGAAGACGACGCGATCGTTGCTGAATTGGTTTTACCCAAGGGCGATCGCAAGACTTCCGATCTTCACTTGCCCTACCCCAGCTACGAATCGGCGTGGAGTCAGGTCGCCTACCTTCGCACGGACTGGCATCGCAACAGTCCTAGCCTCGCGATTCGGCACGACTTGGAACCATTGATCGTCGAACTGGAATCGCGTGGTGATATTGTTCTTAGCGGTACGTGGGATACGACGATCTTGATCGACGGCGAAGTAATCGCCCCGACCAACACGTGGGAACAAGTTGGCTGGCAGACCGATGACGACGGTGACTATGTCGAGCTGGAACAGGAATGGACCGGAGGCGTCAAGCTTCAACGGCTCTTCTTCCTCGGCCGCGAAGACAAATTCCTCTGGGCGATGGATACCGTCATTCTGGACAAGCCAGCCGATAAGATCCAATATCAGGCCCAGCCTCCCGTCGTTTCACACGCGAGTCTCGGGACGCCTGCGGAAACGAACGAAGTTTTCATCGAGCTTCCCAAGTCCAAAGTCACGCTACTTCCTGTCGGCATAAACGAATGGCAAAGCGATACGTCGCTCGGCAAGATTGGTGTCGTCGACGAGAAGCTTTCTCTTCAGCAAACCGGCAGCGGCCGTGGACTCGTAGCCCCGATGTTCTTCGACTTGTCCAAAAAGGGACAAGGCAAGCCGCTCACATGGCGTCAGCTGACGGTTGCCGAAAAACTCGTGATTCAGGCTCGCGATCAAGCGGTTGCCTATCGCGTGCAAACAGGAACCGGACATTGGGCGTTCTATCGCTCGTTGACGGAAAAAGCCAGTCGGACGTTCCTGGGGGTGAATCTGATCTCAGAAACGCTCGTGGCTCGATTTGACGAGAACGGCGATATCGAGAAACTATTGGAAGTCGAAGCTTCGTAACGCCTGTGAACCTGCCCCATGCAAACGCGACTGCGTGAAAACTTGGACCGTGTCCGAATGGTCATCGCGGACGCGGCGAAAGCCTCAGGCCGAACGCCTGACGATGTTTTGCTGATCGGTGTCACCAAGTACGTGGACATCGAAACCACCCAGGCCCTGTTCGACTTAGGGTGTCACGATCTAGGCGAAAGCCGTCCACAACAGTTGTGGAACAAAGCGGAAGCGATGTCCCATGTTTCGCCTGCGTGGCACATGATCGGCCACTTGCAGCGAAACAAGACGAAGCGGACGGTCCCCTTGCTTTCCGTGCTGCACTCAGGGGATAGCTTGCGTTTGTTGAAAGCCGCCAACGATGATTGGACCGCCGATGCTCCATTACGAACGTTGATTGAAGTCAACATTTCTGGCGATTCTGCCAAGCATGGATTTCCACCAGACGAGATCGAACCAGCCCTGCGACAAATTGCCGCGTTGAGCAATTTGCGGATCGTTGGTTTGATGGGAATGGCATCGTTGGATGGTGGCCGTGATCAGGCCCAGAAAGACTTCGCTTCCCTTCGACAGTTACGGGACCAACTGCAAAGCAATTGCCCCGACAACATCTCGCTGGGCGAACTTTCTATGGGAATGAGCCACGACTTCGATCTGGCGATCCGCGAAGGAGCCACGATGGTTCGTGTCGGATCGACGCTCTTCGAGGGTGTCGACGGTGGACGTTAATATCGTCCCCCATGCCGAAGGATGTCTCATCGATTTGAAGGCTCAGCCAGGTGCCCGAAAAAATGAATTTCGTGGCATCCAGCATGGCGCATTGAAGGTCTGCGTAACCGAAGTTGCTGAAAAAGGGAAAGCCAACAAGGCCATCCTGACCTTTCTGCGCAAAGCCTGGGGCGTGAAGAACGCCCAGTTAGAGATCATTTCCGGTGCGACCGCCTCGCAGAAAAAGCTGCTAGTACGAGACCATTCCCCGCAAAAGATGTTGCAGGTTTTGAGAGCCTGCGGTGTCTTAGATTAAGATAAATGGACAATCCGTCCATTTTGCCTTGCGGCTAAAATTGCGGTGAAATACGATCTGGTTAGTATGCTAAATTTTTCGAAACGGATGGCGAATAACTGCGGTAAGCCAACGAGTCGAAACTAACACTTTTCACAAAACAGCGCGGAATTCTCATGAAACGGCGGGTCGGGAAAGTCATCGGACTGTTCGTCGTCACCCTTTTTGCACTCGCGGTGATGTACGTCAGCGGGGGCCGCAACGATTTTGGGGCCGAGGTCAAACCAATCGATTCCGAGGAGTCGATCGCTGACACGCTTGCCCCGGTGACCGTTCAACCGCTGACGCGACAGCGGATTGAAATCATCGATAGCTATGCTGGCACGATCGAACCGCTCGAGCGATTCTCGCTTGCCTTTCAATTGGCCGGGCGAATTGAATCGCTTGGTACCAATGAATCGGGGCGACCTTTGGACATCGGCGATAGGGTCAAAGCGGGACAGGTACTCGCGCAACTCGATACGCGGATCTTGATAGCTCGGCGCGAAGAAGCGAACGCCAATCTTGAGAACGCCCAGACAGAATACCAACGACTGGTCAATCTACGTGAACGAAGTGCTGGAGCCGTAACCCAGACGGCGTTTCAAACGGCAACGCAAACCTTGGCAGTGGCGAAGGCCATGAAAGATATCGCCGAAAAGAACCTGGAAGATGCCCAGCTGATTTCCCCCGTCGATGGCGTCATCTCCGCCCGAATGGTTAACGCTGGTGAATCGATCAATCTTCATCAGCCTGCTTTTGAGTTGGTCCAAGTCGACAAAGTTTTGCTTACCGTTGGCGTTCCGGAATCGCGGATTATCGCCATCCAGAAACAGTTTAACGAGACGCGTCGAACCGCCCAGCCCAACACTGCTGCCGGCAAGCCCGATCCGACGTCTGACTTTAAAGTTTACGTACGTCGTTTCGACACTTCGTCCAATTTGGAATCCGATACCATCCTGCAAGGAACCGTTTATCAAATCGCGGAAACGGTTAGCAACCGCAATGGCTTGTTCGAGGTCGAAGTGCTGCTCGACAATTCGCAGCGACTTCTCAAACCAGGGGTCGTTGGCAAAGCAGACTTCGTAATTCGTGAAATCGACGGTTTTCAAATCCCTGTCGAAAGCGTCGTATTCAACGACCGCGTTGCGAGTATCTTCTTTGCCCAGATGGCCCCAGATCAAGCGACGTCGACGGTCGACTTTGCCGGCATGGATGTCGCGGAAGTCCCAAACTATGTGGCCCACCGCATCGAGATCCCAAGCTATATCGAGCAGGGGCGCAATTTTGTGCTCGCCGACCTTCCGAAGAACCATGAGCTGCTGATTGTTCAAGGACAACATCGGCTCGTTGAAGGTCGACCTCTGGAGATTATGAGCGGGATGGATACTACGTCGACCGAGGCTTCCCAATTGTCGGAGATTCCTCCGATGGCGGAAGTTTCGCGCCTCGATACTGATCGTACCGGCAACTAGGCGAAGGACGACGCACATGAAATTAAGCGCTGGCGCGATCGAACAACCTCGCTTTGTGATTGTTTGCACCATCATTGTGTTGGTGGCCGTCGTGATGGTGGCTATCAACATTCCTGTGCAGCGTACTCCAGCTATCTCGAAAGCGGTCGTTCTGGTGGCCGTCCCCTACCCTGGCGCCCAGCCGGTGGAAGTGGAAGAGCAGATCACCAGCAAGATTGAAGACGCGCTGCAAAAGCTGAAGAACGTCGACTTCATTGCGTCGACGAGCATGCGTGGATCGAGTATCACGCAGATTATCTTTCTCGATGGAGTCGACCCCGATCAAGCTCGTGGCGAAGTGAAGGATCTCGTCGACGAGATCAGACGAGATTTGCCGGTTGCCCGAGAAGTTCAACCATCGGTCACCGATATCGACTTCGAGAACACACCGCTAATGCTGGTCAACATGACCGCACCGAAAGGGTTCGACGAAGCAGCGCTCAAGACACTTGCGGAAGAAGTCCAGGAAGAACTGGAAACAATTCCCGGGATCGCCAACACTCAGCTGTTTGGCGGCCGCGAGCGTGAATTGCACGTCAACATTAATGTCGATCTTGCCGCAGAGTACGGGCTAACGCTGGGAGATTTCCGAAGAGCTCTAGCCGACTTTCATGCTGAGATGCCCGCAGGCGAGCTTGATACCGGTACGTTCGACTTTCGTGTCCGCAATGAAACCCAGTTCCGCGGTGTCGATGATATTCGCAACGCGATTATCAGCACCGTCGACGGCAAAATCATCAAGATCGGCGATGTCGCGACGATCGAAGACACCTACCGGCGATTGAAGAACGTGGCACTTCTGAACGGTGAATCGTGCGCCACGATTATCGTCAACAAAGAAGCCGACATCAATACGCTTGCCGCGGCGATCTCGGTGAAAGAGAAAATTGCCGAACTTCGCCCGCAGTACCCGAACATCAGCTTTCGAGTCACTCGTGATACGTCCGCGGAAATTTCAATTATGTTCCGTGTGTTGGGGTCTAGCTTTGTGTTCGGCGCGATGCTGGTGCTGGTGATCCTTGCGTGGACGATGGGTCTGCGAATTTCCTTTTTGGTTTTGACCGCCATCCCGCTCAGTTCGGCGGTGGGTTTGATCGCGCTGTATGCGCTGGGTATCCCGGTCTCGAACATGGTGATCTTCGCATTCATCCTTGTGCTGGGGATGGTTGTCGACGGAGCGATCATTGTTGCGGAGAATATTCACCGTCACATCGAACGAGGTGAAGACCCTGTCGACGCCGCAAAAATAGGTATCGAAGAAGTCGGAACTCCGGTCATTATGGCCGACCTGACGACGGTCGCGGCGTTCCTGCCGATGCTGTTGGTGCCTGGCATCATGGGCGACTTCATGCGGGTTATGCCCGAGGTGGTGAGCGTCTCGCTGTTAGGTAGTGTGCTGGTCGACCACTTCTTCATCCCCGTCGTTGCCGCTCGTTGGTATGGACGCCGCAAGGCAAACGAAGTTGTCCCAGACAAGACAGTCCACGAAGCGATTGCCAGGGACGAAGACGAAGCGGAAATTCGCATTCGTCCGAATCTTGGTTTTTTCACGAAGACCTATATCTACATTCTCCGATGGGCTTTGCAAACTCGCTGGGCCGTGGCCACATGCACGGTACTTGCTCTCGTCTGGGCAGGTTTCATGATGGTGCATGTCGACAAGGAGTTCTTCCCGCCGAGCGATCGTGGACAGTTTGAAGTGAAATATGAGCTTCCGCTGGGAAGCAGCATTCATCAGACGATTGCCGCCGCGGAAGCGATTCAACAACCGCTTCGTGAACTGGGTGAACGTCCCGATAGCGAGCTGGTGAACTTCGTTTCCGCGCTGGGATCGTCCGAAGGTTTGGCGAGTCGCTTAGAGAATGATCCGGCCGTGGGCCCAGAGTTCGGCACGATCATGGTCGAACTTCTTTCGCCACTCGATCGCCAGCGGCACGAACGCGAGATCCTGGCAGAACTCCGGGAAAAGTTTGATCAGACTATCAAGCAGTTTCCGGGCATGACTTACACGATTAAGGAAGTCGAGGAAGGCCCACCTGGCGGCGCGAAAGTGGCAGTACGATTCACGGGAGACGACCTGGAACAACTCGGCCGCGTTGCGGAGGCTACCACAGATGGCATGCAGCAAATGCCGGAGGCTGTCGACGTGAAGTCGGACTATCGCAACTTGAACCCAGAGATTGTTGTCGAGCCTTACCCAGAAGTTGTCGGTCTGTATGGCATGTCGGAAATGCAAATTGCCCAGGCCATTCAAACGGCAATTAATGGTGACACGACCATCGAACTGAACCTCGGCGATGAAGATGTCACACTCCGCCTGCAAGCGATGAGTGACTACCGTGCGTCCAAAGAACAACTGGAACGCATCATGCTGACAAGCCCTAGCGGAAAGAAGGCGACGATCGGCCAATTGGCGAATCTTGATCGATCGACCAGCCTGTTTGCTGTGAATCGCTACGACCGCAAGCGAGCTGTCACGGCCAAGTGCGACGTCGTCGATAATCCTGATACCGATAAGATCTTTGCCAGACTTCGTGAAGACATTCTACCTTCCCTTGGTTTCCGTCCAGCGAACGAGACGGCCGTCAGCTTTATGGACATGGCGTTCATTGGCACCGTCGGAACGCCTTCGGAGGGACTGCGAGCCGAGTTCACTGGCGAAAGCGAAGAAACGGCGAAGAACATGAATTATCTGACCGCGTCGATGATGATCGCGGTGATCTTAATCTTCGCGATTTTGGTTTATCAATTCGCCAGTTTTCGCCAGGCCTGCATTGTGATGCTGACGGTCCCACTGAGTTTCGTGGGGGTCGTCGCGGGAATGTTTATCAGCGACTTTCCATTCAGTCTGGCGACGTTTATTGGTCTGGTGAGCTTGACCGGCATCGTGGTAAACGACGCCATCGTGGTGGTCGATTTCATCAACCAAGGTCGCAAGCGAGGTCTCAAAGTCCGCGACGCGATCGTCGAGGCGGGTATTAACCGGCTGCGGCCTGTGATGCTGACGACGGCAACGACCATCGGTGGGTTGTTGCCGCTGTTTTTGAACCTCAGCGGCGGTGCAGAGTTTTGGCAACCGCTGACTGGCGCCGTGATTTTCGGCTTGGCGTTTGCGACCATCCTGACGCTTTTGGTCATTCCGGTCGCATACAGCCTGGCTTACTTTAACGCGGATCGAAAAGCGGCAGCTTAGTTGCTGGCTTCCTGGACCGTTTCCTCACTAGGAATTTCGATCGGGGTGTCGGGGATTTCAATATTGATATCCTCGACTTGATCCGAAGTACCGAGCATGACTTCGTCGACGGCCTTTTTCAGTTCCGCGGCAAGATCAATCTCGAAGTTTTGGTCGGCGACGCCTTTTTCATCCGCCATTTGCTGAGCGGCTGTGATGAACTCGCGGAGTTCGTCGTCGGAAACGTTGTCGCGGAATTGCAAGTTGCCGTCAGCCTCTTCATCGGCGATTCGCCCATCGAGCAAAGACTTCAGTTCATCTTCGTTAATCTTTTTGTCGAACGCACCTTGGGCGATACGCTGCAACTGCTTTTTCGCATTGGCTTTTTCTTCGTCGCTGAGCCCAGATGGTTCGATGTATTTGGCACGAGCAATTTCGACAGGAATCGCCGTGAACGCTGGGGACTCAACAATCTTTTCGCCCACTTGTCCAAGTTGTTCCAGTGAAATGTCGCCATCGCGGTAACCTTGTGCGACTCGAGAAACTTGCTCTTTCATGCCCTTCTTTTGCTCTTCGGGCAGGTCCGTTTCATCGATCACCGAATTCAGTTGCGTTTCGGCAAAGTTGGCGGCCATGACGCTCATGTTGACGTAGACATAGTAGCCGACCCCGCAGGCGATACCGGCCAACACCAGACATACGACCAAGCAGCCGATGATTGCCGTGGTACATCCACCACCCGATTTTTTGGGTTCTTCGACACTAAACTGATCATTGGACATCGGTGCAAATTCCTTCTACATAAGATTCATTTCCGGCAGCAAGCCACTTCCATCGGTCGCAAGCATGGCAACGGGGTTGATTATCGCCGATTCTGAGGGTCGGGCAATAACGGCATTTCGTTGTCCACGGCAAAAGCTTGTCCGAATTTTCGCACGAATGGCGAACTATAGTGCCCCAATCCTGCTCGCCGTGCCAAAAAAATGGCCTTCCCCAATGGGAAGGCCATTCATTGAAATCGTTTGCAAATCGCCGAGCGGCAAAGAGCTAGTCGTTCAGATTGTATTCGATCTTCAAGACTTCCAGCTCGTACGAACCCTTAGGCGCTTCGATCTCGACCACATCGCCGACCTTCTTACCGATCAGCTGCTGGGCCATCGGGCTGTCGACGAGAATCTTGTTGTTCATGAAGTCTTCTTCGCCAGCACCGACAAGTGAGTAGACTTCTTCCTCGTCCAAGTCGACGTCACGCACTGTAACGGTGGCGAAGAAACCGACTTTAGAGGTGTCGATGGACGAAGGATCAACGATGAACGCTTTGCCGAGCTTCGACTTGATAAGGTTGATCTTCGCTTGAATCATCCCCTGAGTTTCACGTGAACCGTGATACTCAGCGTTCTCCTTCAGGTCCCCTTCGGCACGAGCGTTGGCCACCTTTTCTGTGATGGCAGGCATTTCGACATCTTCAAGATGCTGCAACTCGGCCTTTAATTTGTCGTACCCTTTGCGGGACATGGGCATTCGATCGGCCATGCTCGACATGTCAGGAACTCCTCAACGAAAAAAAAACGCGACCTGGGACAGGCCGCATGTCGTACTAGTTTGATTTGTTACTTTTATTGTTATTGAAAGATGAGGGGTTTGTAAAGCCAACTTCCTTAGGCAGCTAGCGGTTTCCCCAAAACGGTCGCGTTAACCCAATTCAGGAAAGTAAAGAAACGCTCCGCACGACGAACAAAACACCGGTTTACCGAGCTTTAGATCGCTAATTGTCTGAATTCGCAGCTGCACATTGCACTGGGTGCAATAGTTGTTGACCACCGAAGCCAACGCATCTTCTCCTTTGACTTTAACGACGCGTTTGTAGTCAGCACGGACATCAGGAGGAATATCTTTTTCGACCCCTTCCAGCAATTCCAAGACACGTGCGATCTCGGTTTCCAGTTCCCCACGCTGTTGCTCGACTTCCGCTTCAATTTTGGCTTGGTCGGCTTGAGCCGTTTCGACAGCTTTGACCGACTCAGCATGCTTGAGTTCCAGCTGATCGACTTTTTCTAATGCCTCGAGAATCTCGTCGGACATGACACTATTGGCCATCTGCGCCGCAGCGATCTGCTCCTTGAAAATCTGAAATTCGTCGTTTGTCTTAGCAGCATTCAGCTTCGCTTCGATCGCCTCGATCTTATTCTCGCTTTCCCGCAATTGAAGTTGCTTGCGGTCAGCCGTCATTTTAGTGCTTTGGATCGACTCTTTGACCTCGGCGACAACCTGCTCGGCAGCCGTAACCCGATTTCGAGCAGCGCTAACTCGAATCGGACATCGAGCCAGACGACTCCGGAGGTCGCTCAGCTGGCGATGGATTCGGTGAAGTTCCTGCAGAACTTCGCTGTACGGTCGGTCAGACATAAGTTTTCCACTAGGGAGCAAAATGGAGAAAGGATTCGAATAATGTAGCAGTCACGTTGGTTCTAGCACACGCCACCCATCTATTTTACCCCTTTCGACCAACAAAAAAGCCTGAGCCTTTTGACAAGGCCCAGGCTTTCCAGGTTCACTCATTCCACAATTTATTGGCCTAAGCAGCGTCGGCCGTGTGCAGGAATCCGGCCAACTGTTGGCTGCGGACGGGATGTTGCAGCTTACGAACCGCTTTGGCTTCGATTTGGCGGACACGTTCACGAGTCACTTTGAAGATCCGACCAACCTCTTCCAAGGTGTAGGTATACCCATCTTGGAGGCCATAACGCAGCTTGATGATTTCACGTTCGCGGTAGGTCAGAGTCTTCAGCAATCCGCCGATCTTGTCTCGCAATATTTCGTTGGATGCCTTGCGAATGGGCGTTTCTTCGTGCCCATCCTCGATGAACTCGCCAAACGAGCTGTCTTCGCTTTCACCGATCGGTCGATCCAGGCTCACAGGATGACGGCCGATGTCCATCACGCGACGCACTTCCTCAACAGGAACTTCGCTGCGACGCGAGATTTCTTCCATGGTCGGCTCGCGGCGAAGCTCTTGCAGCAAACGCTTCTGGACGTTGCGGAGCTTCGACAAGACGTCGATCATGTGCACAGGGATACGAATGGTTCGGGCTTGATCTGCGATAGCTCGCGTGATTGCCTGGCGAATCCACCATGTGGCATAGGTCGAGAACTTAAAGCCTCGGCGATATTCGTATTTGTCAACCGCTCGCATCAGGCCGGTGTTCCCTTCCTGGATCAAGTCCAGAAAGCTCAAACCACGGTTGCGGTACTTCTTCGCAATCGAAACGACCAAACGCAGGTTACCGCTGGACAGTTGGCGTTTGACGCCTTCGTATTGATCGAACTGCTTGCGAAACTTATCGCAACGCGTTCGCAGGCTGCGCGGGCTTTCCAGCGTCAGCAGCATCAAATCGCGAAGCTCTTTACGCAGGTTGGCTCGTTCGTCCTTGGCAGCAGGAATATCACGAATCAGTGCCAGGCGAGCACGAATTTCTTCCATGCGATCGGCGAAGTCTTCCAGTTGGCTCATGACCGGAATCACACGGCGAGTTCGCAGCGACAGTTCTTCGACCAACTGAAGACACTTTTGGCGGCGACGAATAAATCGCTTGCGAGCGGCGATTCGTTCTTCGCGAGGCGTGCTCTTGCGTAGCAGACGTTGGAAGTCACGACGATTTTCTTCGAGCATGACTCGAAGCGTCTTCAGGTTGTGCGGCATGCGACCTTGGATTTGTTCCTTGGTCAGGTTTTCGGTCAACGACACTTTGATCGTACGATCGAACGGCAGTTCACCGCGGTGAACTTTTTCGAGAATCTCGACCGTGTGTCGCAAAGCGAAATCGCAGCCGAGTACCAAGCGGCGGAATTGCTTGCGGGTGATTTCAATCTTTTTGGCGAGGGCGATTTCTTCAGCCCGCGAAAGGAGCGGAATCGATGCCATCTGCGACAAGTACATGCGGATCGGATCATCGCTGCTTTTGGTGATTTCTTCCGTGGCAAACGTTTCCGAACCACCTTCTTCGTCCAAAGCTTCGGCAAATTCGCGAGCCGATGGAGCTTTGGTCGTTGGGGCATCGTCGAAATCGTCTTCCGGCGGGTCGGTGACCAATTCGATGCCACGGTTTTCGAGTTCGGTCAGTAGCGAGTCGAGCTTTTCGCTGCCACTGGCCTCGTCGGGGAGATAGTTGTTGACTTCATCGTAAGTCAACCAACCTTGCGACTTGCCTTTTTCCAGAAGTACGGTCAGTTCTTGATCGGCAAATTCCATAGTGAAGACCTCCTTGCCTTCCCATAAAATTCCTTTGGTCATTTTCGCCTGCCAACTGAATGCGGGTCATACAGTCGAGGGCGACGTCAAGCGGTATCCTCTACCCATCCGTGGGAAAGGAAATACCCTGGCGATTTCTCTTTTGCTCGACAATTTCTTTGAGGACGTCGAGCTCGTCCTCTTGTGGAATCCGTTTTTGCATCATTGATGATTCTTGGCTACCGATCATGCGGTCTTCATGATCGCTTCGGTAGGCATCAATGATCAATTTTAACTCTTCACTGGGATCACCAAACTTTTGATCTGACGCGAGATCATCAAGTTCGATTAACAGGAAACGAATTGACTCATCATCAACCGAATCCAAGATCCCAGGAAACGCACAATCCTGATGTGCGTCGCTCCGAGTCTTGAAAACACGATAAACAACTTTACCGGCTTCACTCCGTAGTTCATCAGGACCGATCTCATCCAGACACCATTCGATAGTTTCTGGAAGAGCCAGCATCATCTTCAGGAGCGTTTTGTCCCAGTTGTCGAGATCGCTGATTCGATAGACCTTTTGAATAGCTGGAGGTGCCTCATCGTAGGAAGGCATTCGCTGTTTCGTACTCGCCGCTTTGCGTAGCGACGAAAGCCGCGTCCGTAGTTCCGATTCGGCGACCTGAAACTGCCGCGCGATCCGGGCGAGGAACTGGTGCTCCCGAAGCCGGACTTCCGACGAAGTTTCGGCGGCCAGATTCGGGGCTTTCGCTAATGTATTGAGAACGTCTTCCAATGCGTCGTTGGCACTGTGCAGATCGTTAGCGAGATCGATTCCAGCGGTGGCAATTCGGATTTTGTGTTCTAATGCGTCGAGCGACTTCGCTAAGTGCTCGCGGAATGCATCGGCGCCATTTTGCTGGACGAAATCACACGGATCGAGGTTGCTGGGCAGCGTGGTAATTCGCAGGTCAACCTGCTGAGCAATGAACAACTCAAGCACTTCGCTGGTACGCTTTTGCCCTGCATCGTCGCCATCGAGGACCAGGTAAACGGTATCGGCGTAACGACGAAGCAGTTGAATGTGACGAGGCCCCAATGCGGTTCCGAGCACGGCTACGGCGTTTTTTACGCCGGCTTCGTGCAACGCGATGACATCGGTGTAACCTTCGACGACAATCACCTTCTTGCTGTTGGTGATGTGGTCGCGGGCCAAGTCCAAAGCGTAAACATTGTCGCTCTTCGAGAACAAACGTGTCTCGGGCGAATTGACATACTTGGCCGCTTTTTCATCCGCATAAGCTGGCAAAATTCGGCCACCAAACGCAATCGGACGGCTCTGTACGTCGCGAATCGGGAAGATCACGCGTCCCTTGAAGCGATCGTACATTCGACCACCTTGGGACTGGCCGATCACGCCAACTTTTTCGAGAACCGGCTGGGTATATTCGCTTTGATTGGACTTGTTGCAGAGCCACTGCCAATCGTTGGGCGAAAAACCAATGTGGAAGTGGTGGATCGCTTCCTTCGTGATTCCTCGATCGTGCAGATAACGTCGCGCCTCATCAGCGATGGGATCGTTGAGCAGCAGTTCATGGAACAAACGCTCGACCCAAGCGAGGGCGTTGTATTGGTACTTCTTGTCGTCCGGACTACCTGCGGGGGCGACTGGGCCTTGCGATGGTAACGCAATATTCGCACGATCGGCGAGAAGCTCGAGGGCTTCGCGGAATTCGATCGACTCACGACGCATGACAAAACTGAAGACGTCGCCACCGATACCACAAACCCAGCACCGCCACGATTGGCGCTGTGGATTAACCTGAAAGCTTGGCCGGCTGTCGTCGTGCCATGGGCACAAAGCGACGTAGCCACGTCCTTGCCTTCGTAGGTTCAGATACCCGCCCAAGACATCCACGATATCGGATGCGGCACGTACCTGTTCTTTAACGTCGTTGTCTGGGGGAAAAGCCACCCTTTGGACATCCTTCCAGGGTTTTACGGGAACCCTTTGCCCGAGAATTGTCAGCGTGATTGCGTCTTCCTTGCGATCACCACTCAGCCCGAGTTTGACATTCTGGGCCGTGCCTTCCGTAGCACGTGGAAGCAATTTATCCCATTTCCCGATTTTGGGTCAAGTTCGCATTGACGAATACCGACAACGTTTTGGTTTCACGCTAGCGGATATCTTCTACAATATCGATTTTAGAACTTTTTGCGTAGTCATTTCGGCGTTTTGGGAAGCCATAATTCGTGAATCCGAATACGCGAAGTTGCCATAAAACGCCTTATTTTTCCGAGATCTCAGCGGAAGTCTCATAAGATTTTTGGCCGCTGGGGGCACAAGCATTTCCCTAGCTAACGAAATCGTTCACACCAAAATTTTTTTCCCACAATTGTCAATCTCTACAGAGTTCAAATTTGGTTTCCCGTTTTTTTCCACCTGCAGAGCAAGCCGACGAGAACGACTTAGTCATGGTCGGTGGCCGATTAACTTCCGAGTGGTTACTCGACGCCTATCGACATGGCATCTTTCCCTGGCCGATGTGGGGGGACTGGATGCCGATGACCTGGTTTTCGCTCGATCCCCGGGCGATTATGCCGCTGGACGGCCTCTATGCAAGCAAACGCTTAAAGCGAACGATTCGTAGCGGCAAATTTCAGGTGACCTGCGACACGGCGTTTCGCGACGTGATGCTGGGCTGTTCCAAGCCGCGGCATAAAAAGGATGGAACTTGGATCACGTCTGCCATGCTGAAAGCGTATTGCAAACTGCACGCAGAAGGACACGCTCATAGCGTGGAAGTCTGGCATGAGGGAGAACTCGCCGGCGGGATCTACGGTATCGCGATTGGTGGCCTGTTTGCTGGCGAATCGATGTTCCATAAAGTTCGCGACGCATCGAAAGTCGCCCTGACTGCGTTGGTCTCGCATCTCAATCAACGAGGCTACAAACTGTTCGATATCCAACAATGGACCGAACATACCGGCAGCATGGGCGCCATCGAAATCGCCCGAAGCGATTATCTCACATTGCTGGAGGCGGTCGTCGACTTACCGGTGACATTTGGTGAAGAACTGAGCGAGATCAAGTACTTCGGTATTCCATAGTCGCAACACTAAGCAGCTTGTCGCAACTTCTTACGAAGCAGATCAAGTCCCTGTTTTGCCATTCGTGGCCCCCAGATTTCTGGGTGTCCAGCCAGTCCGCTCCCCAACGATTGAACGCCATCTTCAGCGGCCAGGGCGACAAAGTATTGATCGGACGAATCTGGTCGCGAAAGTGTTCCGAGGGCTAAGCCGTATGTCGATTGCCCAACTTCCCTGGCCTGGGCGGCGGCACGCTCGACGCTTTCTTTTGTGGTCAGCGCCTCCGGACGTTCGATTGTTCCGCCAAGGAATGCCTGACGATGATCGTCGACGGCACCGAGCCAAAATCCTAGTAGCCCGGACGAGGAAGACTCGACAGTGGCCAACGTTTCACCACGAGCAAGAAGATCTCGAATCACGACATCTTGCAATTCCTCGTCGCCTTCGCCAAAGACCAACTCGCCGACGGCCTCATGAATTTGCCGAACGGTATCTCGAATAGCAGAATCGCATTGCTCGGCCGAGGGAGACGAAGCGGTGATTCTTAGTGAAATGGTGGCCTGATGCACAGTGATACCTACCCGTGGCTCGCGGCCACGCTTGATTAGGTCTGGCAACAGCGCTTCCATGTGACTTTCGCCGACGCCGAAGCATTTCACGACATGGTGCCGGATTATCTTTTTAGCGGTCCCCTGCCCCGATAAGGAGGGCGATACCGTCGCTGCCCACATTTCTTTCATTTCTGCCGGCACGCCAGGCAATGCAATAAACCGCGACTTATGCAACCCTACCGAATAATCCAAGTCGATCCCAGGAGCTGTTCCGTTAGGGTTCGGAATGACTCGGCTGCCGCTGGGAAACATCGCTTGAATTTGATTCTTCGGTGGCATCTCGCGGCCACGCATGCTAAAGCGGCGCTGGATATGCTCCAAGCTTTCCGCATGGAGTTCCAGCGAAGTACTTGTCGCGTTCGCTAACGCTTGACGAGTTAAGTCGTCATCGGTTGGCCCGAGTCCTCCGGTTGAAATTACGAGATTAGCTCGTGCCAATGCGTTTTTGATGACTTGGATGTTTGCTTCCAGATCATCGCCGACCGTGGTATGGAAAAGCACTTCAATGCCAAGCATTTCCAATTGCTGACTAATCCACTGGGTATTGGTATCCAGGCGTTGACCGCTGGTCAGTTCATCTCCGATAGCCACAATCTCTGCGATCATTCTCAGTCCGTCCGTTCTCGCAATCCCTCAAAGGTGCCAATCCACAACTCTTACAATAACGAAACCTTCTCGTTTCGGCACGACCCCGATAGTTTGCCAAGGTTCCGCGAGACGATTAGGCCTTACGACACGAATCGGACAACCGTCATTCTTCGTAAGTCGACAACCTGAGGTGCATATCGGCCGAAGCGGAAAGCCGATGGGAACGAGGGGGCTCAGTTCCCCACAGGGTGGTTCCTCAACCTTGTCCACACCCCAAATTTTTCACGGTCGACACGAACATGGCCTCCAAGCCCTCATCGGTCGCAATTTCATCGTTTTTCCGCCAGGCATCGACAGAAGCCCGGTCAGTCGTTCATCGCCTGGTTACCAACGGAGGCGAAAGCCTCGACTGGATCGACGATCTTCGCGATCTACAAAGTCATTTCCTCGATAGGTCCCAGCAAAAAGCGGAACGGCACTGCCGCGCCGGCTGCTCAGGCTGCTGCTTGTCGGCCCAAGTTGATGTCACCGGAATCGAAGCAATTGCGGTCAGCGATTACTTGAAAATGTGTGTCGACAGCGAGACACTTTCGACCATAACGAACCGACTGCAACGTGTCACCGAGCGCCGAACATCCCAGATGCGTGGACTTGCTAAGCAACTGCCGTTGGCGTGTTCGATGCTGGATGAAAGCGGGAACTGTTCGATTTATCCCGTTCGCCCGGTCATTTGCTCTGGGGTGTTTTCAACCAGCCGAAGTCAGTGTGACGAAGCGGAGAAAACCGCACGCGTGGGAGATTTTTCAGGTACTATCCCGCTCGACAACGATGCCATCCAGGCCACTGGGGGGATCTCAGGAAGTTTGCAACGAGTCTTAGTAGAAAATCAATTAGATGGAAACCTCTACGAGTTCAATTCGGCAGTGCTGGCCGTTTTGCCCATTCGTAACGCTCTAGAGCGATTTCTCGCGGCGGAAGACCTATTTGCCGACGCAATTTGCACCGATGCTCATTCTCCACCGAGGAAAATGCCGGTTCGACCACCTCACTTTCTTAAGCCACGTTCTGCAAAACGAGCTTAATCACTGGGGATTCCCACCCTATCCCAGGTTGCCAAAGGGAAATCGGCGCTGGTACCGTAGGGGAATTGTCGCCGCAACGTCGGAACAAGGGGAGTCGGTTATTTCCCTTCGACGCGAATGGAGCACCTTCGGGGCAACTTTATCGGGATCAATCGACCTATGGAATTGACTGCTGGCTTTGAACACTTCGTTCGTACGGATGAGTCTCTCGCTCAATATACTTCGCTCAATCTCGGAGGAAGTGCCGAGTATTTTGCAGAACCGACGACCGTTGACGAACTAGCTGCCATCGTCAAACGCTGCCGTGAACATGACATTCCGATGCGTGTCCTCGGTGGTGGATCGAATCTGCTCGTTCACGACGAAGGCGTTCCAGGGCTAGTCATCCTGTTGAATCACCCAACTTTTAGTGGAATTGAAGTCGACGGAAATCGCATGACCGCTGGTGGCGGTGCCAAACTTTCCCATGCGGTCAGCACGGCCGTCGGTAATGGCCTGGCAGGTCTCGAGGCACTTGCCGGAATTCCAGGCACTATCGGCGGGGCCCTGCATGGCAACGCCGGCGCCAATGGTGTCGACATTGGCCAACGCGTCGTCGAGGCCAAAGTCATGACTCGTTCCGGCGAAGTCCTCACGCGAAGTGCGCAGGACCTTCAGTTCACCTATCGCCAAAGCAGCTTGGACGAGCTGGTAATTCTTAGTGCGGTTTTCGAACTGGAATCTGCCGACTCGCAAGATCTGACACGACGGATGCAGAAATTCTGGATCGTGCAGAAAGCTTCCCAGCCAGGCGGATCAGATAGCGTCGGCTACTTGTTCTTCGATCCGCCAGGAATGTCAGCAAGCACACTGATCGAACAGTCAGGGCTAAAAGGGACCAAAGTTGGCGGAGCAGAAATCTGCGAAGAGCACGCTAATTTTGTCATCGCCAACGAGGACGCCACGGCAAATGATGTCATTCGTTTGGCTGAATTAGTTCAAAGCCGTGTGAAAGAAGTCACCGGGATGGACCTCAAGTGCCAGCTGACGACCTGGTAGCCCCGCTATCACCCCCTAATGGGCAGCTTCCCGCAACGTCATTTTTGGGCGGGCTTTCTACCTTAGGCAACTTTTGACGACCCACAGTTAAGTTGCCTCGCTTGACTAGCCGATCTCGTTTATTGGGCAAGTCTTTATTTCCATAAAAGCGTGTGGAGACGCGTTTATTGGAAACCAAAGATGCATTATGCTCTTCGATGCGGATACGTGGTGTTCACCACCAGCCAAGGATTGGCCAACTTTTACAAGGATGCTTCCATTGAGTCGCAGCACTCAAACCCCGTCGGGTTTGCTGGGCTTGGGTTCACCAGCCGGGCGCCAGCTTCTGCTGTGCGCGGTAATTATCGCAGCGTTTGTGCTGATGATGGTTGCTGGGTGGAATCATTACGCCGATCAATTCGCCGCTCGCGAAGAGTTTCTTCTCTCGCCTCGCGAAATACTGATTACGTCGCCGCCGCCTTGGATTCAATCCGACGTTTTGGGCGATGCCATTGCGAAGGCTGAGCTTCCGGAACAGCTTGATCTACGCGATCGCGACTTAACCAACAAAGTGGCGACCGCCATTTCTGCCCATGCCTGGATCCGAAATGTGCAGAAAGTCGTCAAACAATATCCTGCCAAAGTGTTAGTGGAAGTCGAATACCGGCAACCAGTCGCGATGGTCGAAGTAGAGTTTGTGGACGAAGGAGCAGTACGCCGAGGCTTGATCCCTGTAGATATCGAAGGAACAGTTCTTCCGCCAGGCGATTTCTCGCGGATTCAAGCCAACGACCGCTATCCGAGAATACACATCGATTTAAAGCGACCGCTAGTAGAAGCTGGAATGAAGTGGGAAGACCCCCGCATCAGCGAAGCAGCTCTTATCGCCGCAGAATTGCTTCCACATTGGAATACGCTTAAGCTCAGCCGGATTATCCTGAAGCAAGATGGCGGGCAACATTACGAGCTAGAGCTTAGCGACGAAACTCGCATCATCTGGGGCAGCCCTCCGGGCAAGGAACTGCCTCAGGAAACGATGGCCAACCATAAAGTTCAAGTGATGCTGCAAAAGGCAGCCGAATCAGCGTTGTCGAGCCATGACGCACAGCCATCGCTCGACCTGCGAACGGCTGGCCGAGCTGTATCAGGTGTCAATCAAATTCACCGGTAGCGACAAGCCAAAGTGAAATCAGGCTGGCGTTTCTGAAGAAGCGTTGATCGTTGAACTGCCGGTTGCAGGAAGCGGAGAAATACCTAGCCGCTGATCCAACTCAATTTCGGAACGTCGAATGGTGACATGCTTAGGCGCTTCGATTCCTACCCGGACCGATTTGCCGGTGACCTTCAGTACGGTCACCGTGATGCCATCTCCGATTTCAATCTTTTCGCCGACGCGACGGCTGAGAACTAACATAGCGTCCGTGCCTCATTGCTGAGATTACGAGGGTGCTACGCGACCGTACAAAGCGACAGCGCTTGTTGCGGTGCTTTTCGTGTGCAGCGGTACAATCTTGTAGCGGGGGATTTAAGAAGAGGTGTTGAGCCTTGCTGGCCTAAACGTGAGTATAGGAACCATTGCTCAAACGTCTGCCTAGAAAATGACATACTCCCCCGAGAATCTGCAAAATAGAAGTATTTTTTGCAGACCCTCCTATTGACATCATCATCCGCAAATATCTAGTCCTGCGGTATCTGATTCAGTGTGTAGTACAAAACGTCGTGCCACAAAGGAACGTTGTTCGCATCACGAATCCCTGGGAAGTGGATCTCGTGCACATGTCCTTCTTTGAGGCCTTCAAGCTTGATCGTGATGGACCGATTGTCCTTAGCAACTTCGACGTTCTGTATGGTCGGTTTCGAGTGATCGACTTCAGGGCTGCCATAGCTCGATTGGTAAATATAGGTATAGGCCTCCACCTGAATCGCATCCGGCATTTTGGCGGTCTTCGGATCAATTGGCTCGGTGAACGAAACGGTAAAGCCATCGGGATTCGCCTTAACGTCCAACAGTTCGAATGGCGTTACACCCGTCCATTGGATTCGCTCGAGCGAAAACGGATTGTTACCGCGTGAGCCCCAACCACGATTCGTACCACCGACAAAGAGATTTCCATCTTTCGTCATCCAAAGCGGTAATGTTCCTGAACCGATGTCTTCCAGGAATGGGATGCAAGCTCCTTGGTATCGTCCATTCACTTCTTCCAAGACGACCCGCATGATCGTGCTATGCGATTGATCCCCAACAAGCATCTGCCCGGCAAATGGCCCAAACTTTCCTTCTGAGCGGTCGTAGTCAATTCCGCTGGCTGACTTGCCCATCTTGTTGTACGGAAACAGAACTGCTGCCGGCATATATTCGGGAATCTTCTTCGCCTCGAGATGGAATCGGCTTTCACTCTCAGGCTCTTGGGGGCGTTCGCCCATGTTTGGTGCCAGTTTGTACCAGTCGTTTCCACCGGGATGCCCTACAAAGTGCCCCGGCACAAGGTGTTTCAAACCGCACGTGCCATTCCAAGGTCCTTGATTGTCGGTGTAAAAGATATCGCCCGCCGCATTGACGCCCATTCCTCCGGGGCTGCGAATTCCACTGGTAGTCGGAACGGTCGTTCCATCTTCATTAACTCGCAGGCACCAGCCTCGGAAAGGCACTTTGCTAGAAAACGAACCTGTCAAACAAAGTGTTACCCAGATGTTTCCCTCTTCATCGAACCGCGAGCCAAACGCGTACTCGTGATAATCTCCGGAGACTCCCCATCCATCGGATACGATCTCGAACTCGTCGGCCTCGCCATCTCCATTGGTATCGCGGATTCGCGAAACATCGCAGCGCTGCGTGACATACAGCCAGCCATCGCGGTAAGCGAGTCCCAGCACTTCGTGTAGTCCGTGGGCATATCGCTTGAACGTAGTTTCTGTCTCAGGAGAACTCGCCTTTGGATTGGAGACCATATAGATCTCACCCCGTCTCGTGGCAACAGCCAGTTTGCCATCGGGCATCATCTCTAGAGCGCCGACCTCTAGGACGACGTTCTCTGGGATCGGCAGCGGAGTAATCTTATAGAACTTCTCCTGCTGCTGTTCCTGGGCCGAAATCGACATAGCGCCTAAGAAGATGGCGAACAACGAGAGTAATGAATATCGTAACATGGGCATTGGCCTTGGATGGAATGCGTTTCAAACCGAGCGAGAGAAAGGCTACCAGACATACTTCAACTGAAATGACTTAGGTTGAGTACCACCAGGCACCTCAACGAGCAGTTCAGATTGGTCCTGGCGTAAGACGGCCTTTGCGCCGATGACTTGGACCTTAATTCCTTCACCGACTTGGAACCAACCATCTTTCAGCTCGTGAATTCGTCCGCCTTGTAATGCCCGGAAGAAAACCGCTTGGTCCCCCGAAGATCCGTCTAACGTGATGCTCCGAACAAGTGCGGGAAATTCACCTATCTTTTCCGCTGCAATCGCATCAGAGACAGTCCAGTCCTTAAATCGATAGCGGAAAGTTGGATTGTTCAATTCGTCCAGACGGTACCCGAGAAATTGGAACCCGGCCTCTTTACCACTTTCGTCCGGCCATTTGGCTGAAGGCTCTGGGAGAATTGCCAACGGAGCCCCAGGCGGGAGTTTCACAATGTTGTCTCCCAATGGCCCCTGAAATCCTTGACCGCGCCCGGTCCAATGCCGCGAGGCATCGATAAACGCGCCTTGCCAGATCATCGCCAAGTTCATGTCGCTGGCATCAAACGCAATGTTGGCCTTCTCGGGAAATCCAACACCAATCGCCCGGCTGCCGGCACCTTGGATAAAGTTGCGATAAATGACCGCTTTTCGCCAAGCGATTAATTCGATCGGCTGGTTTCCGACACCAAATGGCTTGGCAGCTCTTTCCTGATCGTTCAAGTAAATCCAGATCGATTCAATCTGTTGATCGGCATCGCCATCGAGAATATTTCGCATGACCGATTTACCATTTGGCCACGCGGTTGGCATTCGCGTTCCCTTGCGGAACCTGGGGGGATCTTTGACGTAGGCTAAAAACCAATCATGGTTCAATCTTAGAGTCATCAACGTCATATCGATTCCCTGCACGCCAGAAGCTTTTTCGCCAGCGAATGTATGACACTTGATACAGCCGAACACCCTATCGCCGACCATATGACGTCCAAGTGCTTTGATCCGTCCATCCGTCTCAACAATTTCAATCGGTGGATGTTCAGGCAACGTATCTTGCATAGCAAACAACTCACCGAGTTTACCCACGTTGTTTCCACCGAAATTCGGCATCACCGTGTTCATGTAAGGACGGTCCTTTGCCCCTTCATTAAGCACTTTGGTCATCCAACCCCTAGAGAGTTTGGCTCCCACGCCGTTAAGTGTTGGAGGCAATCTCCCTTCGTCACCCATCTCGGCCTGAGTGGTATGGAAGTAGCTGTTTAGGTCGCCGGAAATACCGCCGATCATGTCTCGCTCGTGGCACGCATAACAGTTGAACGTCGATAGGTGAAGCTGAATCTGCTGCTCAGGCTCCCAAGCCGCAACATCTGGCTTCTTGCGCCGATTAATTGCCGAAGCCAGGCTTTTTCGTTGATGAGGTGTGAGCTGGAAATCTGGTGCACTGCTCGGCATTTCTGCCAAGCAACCTCGCTCGGTATTCATTGTCGCAAGGTCAGGTCCCTGCAAGATATTGGGCCCGGATTGTATTTCTCCCATCTGATGGCAATTGGCACACCCAAGGGAGACGAATTGAAGACGGCCTTGGTTTGCCATGTCGGGATTTACTTTGAACTGTTCGCTTCCTTCATCGCTCTCGGATGCCTTCTCGTCGATCACAACGTAGTCAGAAACGAAAGCATTCCGTAAACCATTTGGGCCATCGAACAAGACATCCAGTACGGATTCACCTCCCCCTTCAAAGTATTCGACACGCAATTCATGATTGCCCGGCTTCAAACGAACCTTCCCAGAACGACGACTCTTGGGATGAATCCCATCGTTGATTACGATCTGCTTGCCATCAATCACCAGGCGACTACCGTCGTCAGAATCAAGATGAAACGTGTACTCGCCTTCTTGAGGAATATTGAGTAAGCCCTCGAAAACAAATGCGAAGTTGTCGGCACGTTTCGCCAGACCAAGATCGAACGACATCGCTTCGCCGACCTCTTTTGGTTTCAACTTTTTAAAATCTGGAAGCGTGCTGAAACTACCTTCATAGTAGGCGTATTCCAAGTTCGCTGGCACTTCGACATCTAAATCTTGAAGTAAGTACTGTGCAATCTTCGTCGCCTGGTCGGTAGTCAATCGCAGAGCGGGCATTCGGCCCGATGCGCGTACTTTCAGCGGATCTTGTAGAAACGCCGCGAGTGACGGAATCGAGTATTTTGCTTCCAAGTCGCCTAACGGCTTAATGGAACTAAGCTCGACAGGAGTTCCTTCCTTCGGTCCATGACAGGCAACACAACCGATTTCGTGATAAAGCCGTTTGCCGGCACTGATTTCACGTCCACGTCGTCGGGCCTCCTTCAGCTTGCCTGACGAAGCTAGGAAATGGGTCAGGTTTTCGATCGCGACGTCACGTTGCTGAGCAGGCAAATCCCCCAACACATCTGGCATCGTCGCCCCAGGTTTGAGTTGATGTGGGTCTTTTAAATAGGCACGCAGGTACTCAGGACGAACCCGACTTCCAACCGCAGAGAGATCAGGGGCTGCTTTGGCGGAGAGATTTCCAAGATCTGCATCCGACTGTTGATGACATGCAACGCAGTTGAGTTCGCTCCATAATAACTCTCCACCGGCTGCATCTGCCGACTGAAGGTGAAATCGCTCGTAACCTGGAACAATCGGTCCAGACTGAGCCCATAAAGGAGACACACCGACGATTGTGCAAATCCATGCAACTACGCTGGTGCCACGTAGCAAACTCATCATGCGTAATGCCAATTGTGAAAAGGAGGAAGGCGAAACGAACGCGGAGCAGGGGTGAGTTGGTTATTGCCCGCGAAGAAATCGTTATGGGGATATTTCAGCGTTACCGACGCCGAGTGTCAACTAATTGCTCGCAAATTCTTAACGGCCTTGTCTCTGAACTAACAGTTCGCGGCATTTAAATACAATTTTGACAAAGCCACTACTGAATTTTTTGGATCGGTGGAAGAGATCAGGTGGATGTTTCTCGACTTGCAAGCTCCGCAAGCTGATCCAGACAAACGAGCAGCTTTTCCAATTGCTCTGGAATCGCGGGATCGCTCAGGTCGATCTGCTCGTTGTCTAACTCTCGCAAAATACTCACCGCTTGATTCATACCAAAGTTTGTAGCCATCCCAAGTAGCTTATGCGCAGCAAACGAAAACTCTTTCGGAGAAACCGATTCTTTGGCAGCTAACAAATCACGATATTGCTGCTGATAGTTTTCAATGTAAAGAGTTAGAAGACGCATCCTTAGTTCTTCAGGGTACGATGCGAGAGGGTTATCTCGAAAAGAAGTTGTTGGTGCTGGACCGACAGCACTATGCGGCTTTGGCTCCCATTCACCTGTACCCCCTTGTCCTCCCTGCAGCATGGCAAGAATGGAACGTACGCCTTCCAGTGTGACCGGTTTCGTAAGGAATCCATCCATGCCTGCCAATTCTGTTTTTTCACGAAATTCTTCGGTCGCGTGAGCAGTCAATGCAATCACTAGGGGACGGTTTCGATCAACGGCAACACACTGGGCAATCAAGTCCTGAAAGAAATCGAATCCAGTTCCATCCGGTAGTTCCAAGTCAAGCAGGATTAAGTCAGGCCAAACTTCATTTAAACACTCCAGTCCCGTTTCGATCGACTCGGCCGTTCGATAGGGTACTCCTAGCTCTTCCAACATCGAGCCGATAACCAACCGGTTTGCCTCGACATCTTCGACGACAAGCAATTTCGCCTTGGATAGCGTAGGTATGACTTCGGCCGGCGCTGACTTGTCGTGTCGCCATTGATCCTCTTGGTCGACGTGATCGAAGGATCTCGCGAATGGTATCTCCACGATGAATGTCGTCCCAGTTCCCAATTGGCTGACCAATCGGACCTGGCCATTCATCGCTTGAACGAGGCGATAGGCAATACTCAGTCCCAGTCCCGCTCCACCATGCTTTCCACGATCCCGTTCGGCTTGCTTGAATGGCTCGAAAATCGTCGCCTGATCTTCGGCTGAAATCCCAGGACCAGTATCGGTCACGGAAATGCTGACTACGACCTCGTGCGCATGATGTCGCTGTACTTCCGTCTCGACCGAAATTTTGCCTGTAGGTGTGAATTTAAGTGCATTTTGAATCAAATTGACGAGGACTTGCCTCAGCCGATTTTCATCGCCCAACACCCAAACATCGAGATCCTTCGTGGTCGAAAGGTTCAACTCCAAGCCGCGTGTTTCAGCCTGATGAATAAACATCTCAACGACTTTACTGATCGTATCCCGCGGGTTTAAAGGATCTTGTCGAAGTTTCAAGTCAGTATTCACTTCCAACTTCGACATATCCAATAGATCGGTGAGAAGCCCCATCAATGACTGGGCCGAATCATGAATCGTGTTGAGAAGCTTCTTCTGGTTATCGATCAAGCGTCCTCGTAGCAGAACCTCCGAAAGCCCAAGAATCGCGTTCATAGGGGTTCGAAGTTCGTGGCTCATCTTCGCTAAAAAACGAGTCTTCTCTTGGTTGGCGGCCTCGGCGGAGTTTTTCGCAAGCTCCAAAGCATCGGCGTTTTCTCGTAAGCGGGTGACCATGCGTTGGATTTGACCGACGGCAGGTCGAAAGATGAATAACCCTTCGAACAGCAGCACCATCAGCGTGACGATCAGCAAGCCATGTTCGATACTACGAAGGCTTGCAACGCGGCTTTCCGCTTCCTGGTCGTAGACGTAAACAATCTCGTCCATGCCCGCGAGAAATTGACCTTCGTGCGACAGAATCTCTTGGAGAGATGCGTCGACAACGGCTTCGGCGTTTTCATCACCTTGCTCATCTAAGATTTTCAGCGCCGCAGACTGTATTGCCAGAAAGTCAGGCTCAAGCTCGGCATATAGTTGCGTAACCGTTTCGCTATTATTGCCAGGCAAGCCTAACGCCTCGTTGCCATCTTGAAGACCGCGATGGCATTTCTCCCACAGGCTCAATGACTCTCGCAACTCTTGGCGTTGCTCCGAGCTTTTGTACGGATCTTCTGTCGAACTGATTTGCAGAGCCAGCTTTGTAATTTTTTGACTCAGCATACGCTGCCGACCAGCCACGTTAATGACCGTCGAATCACTCAACTGCCGCTCGATACTATGTTGAACAAGCCCTTGCCCTAACAAAGTTAAAAGCGCAACAGCACTAAGCGCCAGAACGTAGAGAATGGTCAATCGATTAGAAGAAGACCGGGCAGTGGGAATCGATTCCCCCTGTTTGACCATAGACTTAAACCGTACTCACGAATTCCTCGATTGCCAGTCCAAGATAGTGGATCTTCTTGCGGAGACTGGTTCGTGTAATCCCCAGCATACGGGCCGCCTTGGCCTGATTACCAGACGTCTTACGTAGAATAATGGTTAGAACGTGACGCTCCATTTCCATCACGGAATCAGAATAAAGATCGTTTGAGCCAGCTTCGATCTTTTCCTGAATGAAATCCTCCCAATCGCACACATGCGTCGAAAGAATCTTGGTCTCAAGCCCTTCCTCGCTTCTCGGCATATCCCGTAGTGCGTTGCGAAGATAATCGCCTGCGATTACCGTACCTCGCGACTCAATCAAAGCTCGGCGTAAAACGCTTCGAAGTTCAGCAACGTTGCCTGGCCAAGGATAGTCCGACAGCAAACGCAATGCTTCAGGAGAGGTCCTAACGGCACCGGTTTGTACGATTCGTTCGACCCGACAGAATTGCCCCACAAAGTGATCAACCAGCTTTGGTAAATCGGCACCCCGTTCTCGCAAAGGAGGTATGCGGATCATGAATGCATTGAGAAGGTAAAACAAGTCGTGTCGAATCATCCCTTCAGCCGTCAAACGCTCGGTGTTCTTATTCGACGTGAAGATGAGAGTCGTATTGACCTGGACTGCTTCCTGGCCTCCTACTCTCTCGAAGGACTTGTCTTGAATGAAGCGAACCAGTTTGCTTTGCACTGCCTGAGGAATGGCCGAGATCCCTTCAAGCAGGACGGTCCCCCCGTGGCATTGTTCGATTTTGCCGATTCGACGTTCGGCGGCGCCCGCAAGTGAATTCGGTTCATGCCCAAACAACTCACTTTCAAGCCATTCGGCACTAAAGTCGCTGCAAACGACCTTCATGAAAGGACGATCTTTGCGTCGACCATGCTGGTAGATTGCGCGAGCGACAAGCTCTTTCCCAGTTCCGATCTCTCCTTCAATCAAAACTGGTACGTCGTGAGCCGCTGCTCGACCGATGGCTTTGTAAACCTCTTGCATCTCCTGGCATTGGCCAATGAGATGGTCTGCTCCATCGATCATGGGATCGACCTGGGAAGGAAGCTGAACCGGCATCAACATCAGTTGCCGACTCTCCAAAGCCTGTTGTGTCTTCTCTGCGACTTTCTCCAGTTGAAGTGGCTTTGCAAGAAAGTCGAACGCGCCATGCTTCATCGCTTCAATGGCAAGATCACTGCAACTACGCGCAGTAACGAAAAGCACGGGCAAGCGAGCATCAATTCGATTGACGCGTCCCAAGATTTGTAACCCTTCACCATCTGGCAAAAGGTGATCCAGAATCAGTACGTCAGGGCGGAACTGGACAAGCTGTTGCAATCCAGTGGTTCCGTTCTCCGCGTGTTGTACGCGGATACCGTCGTGGCTCAATGCCGTTGTCACGACTGACGCCACGCTGGGATCATCGTCGATCACCAGCACGCGACGCTCACGTTTCGTCCCAAGATAGTTTTGCGTTGTCAATGTGTTGTGATGTTTGTTGAAAACAGAGAGGTTCCGCCTTTCCAACTCAGCAGACACTTAGGCATGCATGCAATTGATATACCAGCACAGCCGTGGATTGCCGTGCCCACGCTCTATCTCTCTATTATCACAACACTTAGAACTCCGATTATTTCCGATTAATCGCGTTATTTTATGCGACATCTATTTTCCCGAGCGGTGACTGCGCTCTTTTTAGGCACGAAAAAAGGGATGGCGAATAGATCGCCATCCCTTATTGGGACGCTCTGGAGTTTCTACGAATTCTTAGAACCGCAGCGTGAACTGGGTCCAAAAGAAGTCGGCATCGCCGTCAAATACCGCAGGATTCAAGGCATGCTGATCCTGGAAGTACGATCCGGTGAAGAAGTGTGAGTAGCCGAAAATAATGTCCGAGCGTGGCGTCAATTGACACTTGGCGAGGAAATCGATTTCCTGACCGAGATAACGCGAGCCATCGGGTGTCGTGTTCGGGTACGGAGCATTAACGACCGTGTATGGGACGTCGTCGGTATCTTGTCGATTGAACACGTGATACCAGGCGATCAATGTCCAAGCATCGCACGGCTTTGCAGTCAGCTGAACATTGAAGTCCTCGATATTTCGTCGTGCGAACAAGTCCATCCAACCAAGGTAGGCGTGGCCAAGCGGAAACAGTTGATCGAAGCCATTGCCTGTGATCGAATCACCAGAAGCCCAGTCATAATAAACCATGACTTTCGGTTTCCATGCCATTTCATTGAACTGGTGTCCCATACCAATGGTGAAGAACCCCGCGTCGTGATCCGCTCCTTGGAATTCCCCAGTCTGGAATGCCCCTTCCAATTCGTACAGCAAAAAGCTCTTCTCACCAACCAAGCGGCTGCCGAGGGTTTGGTAACGAAACGGCGAATCGTTGTTTTCGTAGCCAAGCCAGTAGAGGTCGATCTTACCGAGGTCACTCTTCTTGTACGTAGAATAAATTCCGTAGAACGACTGATCTTGGTTGGTCGAATCCCAATCGTAGGTGTCTTTGCGGATCGGACGTGTCAGAAAACCGTCGATATCCCAAGCATCACCACGGTAAAAGAGCTTTACACCGTCAAAACGTCGACGAATGTTCGCCCAGTCGAGTGGCGAGACCAAACGCTGACTGCCGTATAACAATTCCTGGCGACCGACGCGTGCCGTCAATGTTCCATTGCACGTATCAAGAAGCTTACCGTCGATAAACAGGTTCTGCAGTTCCCAATAGTTTTCGTCAATTGGGCGAGGTGGGGCACTTTCGTACTGACTCACCGCGTGCAGCATTTCGCCGTAGATGCGAATGTTTTCGTTGACTTCGTAGTTAGCGTACAAACGAAGTCGATGCAGCAGGAAGTCGTCGTCCACTCCGTTCAGAAATGGTTTCATGTTTTGCTCGTGATGGTATCGAGCTCGGTACTCACCACCGATATCGAGCACACCACAATTGCCGACACACAACCGCTTGAGATCTTCCCCCAGCAAGCACCCGTCGTAGCATGGATCGCATAGATAGGTGAAATCGTTGTCGAAATAGAGCGGCTTGTAAGCAGCCGCGGCTTTTTTATTCAGCTCTGCCACTTTTTTGGGATCGCAACATTCAGTTGCTCCCAACTGTGCAGCGGTGTCTGCATACTCCATCTCACCGTTATAGGTTGCCGCGGTCGGAACGGCCGGAATGGCGTCCGAAGGTGAGAACTCGGCGTCCGAGATACGCGTTACCGGCGCATTTTCAAGAAGGGCCGACTGTGGGGGCGTTACTTCCTGGCCATGCAGCACAAAAGGAGTCGCCCCACCGAGGCAAACCGCAAACGCGGATAGCCACGTGGTCATCGAGTGGGTCATAGGTCGTTGTTCCTTCAACGATTGGTTCTGTCCGTGAGTTAACCGTTCTCGTGGGGTATTGCTGCTTTCGACGCCTAAAAGATCGGTTCTTCAGGCGATTTGGGAAGGATGTTGGAAATAACGTCCTCTGGGGGTCCGGATGATCACGTTGTGTTCGCTGGTGGCACACATGTGACCGCTTCGAAGGCTCGCCCGCGCAGATAGTGCGCTAGATGGTTACCGCAATTGCCAACGTGTCTGGCAGTGATGATCGGTCAAAGTTTTGCCTGACCGATAGTGCAATGCAATCGTAACTCATTTCATGCGAGTAGTTTACGACGTGATCATTTTGTTTTGGCACACACGTTGCGTTTCATTGCAGCACTCACGTCAGCAGGGTGCGCAATGATCGCAAGCCGCTCAGCGCATCTGTCCCCAAATCGGTAGCCCATAACTTTCTCTCCGAATCATCTTAGGAATCGAGCATGAAAACGTCCGGAATACTGAGCCGCTATGTCTTGCTGACAGGGCTGATCGCTATCTCCATTCTTACTGGCTGCTCAGAAAGCGCACCGTCAGGTCCTAGCCTCGACGAACTCGATCTCAGCGCTTTGGCAGCTACCGTCGATGCCAACGCGGACGAATCCTCTGAATCCGATTCGACGTCAGCTACATCGATCGAAACGGTCGCGACAGTCGGAGCTCCAGAAAAGAACACTCTAAAGCTTGGCTTCATCAAGCTGACCGACTGTGCCCCGCTGGTGATTGCCAAAGAGAAAGGATTCTTCGCGGACGAGGGATTGCAAGTCGATGTCGAGGCTCAGCCTAACTGGAAGACGCTGCTCGACCGCGTGATCAATGGCGAGCTAGATGGAGCCCACATGCTTTCCGGACAGCCGATCGCCGCGACCATTGGGATCGGAACCGAGGCACACATCATTACCGCATTCACAATGGATTTGAACGGCAACGGCATCACTGTCTCAAACAATATTTGGCAGCAGATGCAAGACAACGATGCCAAACTGAAAAGCCCTACCCCGCCGCACCCGATTTCGGCCGATTCCCTGCGTCCCATTGTCGACGATTACAAAGCTGGCGGAACGCCCCTGAAAATGGGCATGGTCTTCCCTGTCTCGACGCATAACTACGAACTGCGCTATTGGCTGGCCGCCTCTGGAATTCATCCGGGGATGTACACCGAAACCGATACCGTCGGCGAGACGAACGCAGACGTTCTGTTGTCGGTGACCCCTCCGCCGATGATGCCGACCGTTTTGGAAGCGGGCAACATTCAAGGATATTGCGTCGGCGAGCCTTGGAATCAGCAGGCAGTTGCCAAGGGAATTGGTGTTCCCGTTACGACGAATTATGACGTCTGGAAAAACAACCCGGAAAAAGTATTCGGTGTTACCAAGCGCTGGAACGACGAAAACCCTAACACTCACGTTGCTGTTGTCAAAGCACTGATTCGTGCTGGCAAGTGGCTCGATGCAACCGACGAAGATGGCAAGCTAATCAATCGAGAAGAAGCTTGCCGAATTCTAGCAAAACCCAACTACGTTGGTGCCGACTACGACGTGATCAAGAATTCGATGACCGGCTTCTTTTACTTCCAAAAGTCAGACAAGCGTCCAATGCCTGACTTCAACGTCTTCTTCAAATATCACTGCACCTACCCTTGGTATAGCGATGGCGTTTGGTTCCTGACGCAGATGCGACGATGGGGACAGATTACCGAGCCGAAGTCTGCTGAGTGGTACGACGAGACGGCCAAGAAGATTTATCGACCGGACATCTATCGCCTGGCTGCCGGATCTTTGGTTGCCGCAGGCAAACTCACCGAAGAAGAGATCCCCGCAGAAGACACCGACGGCTATAAGCCTCCTACCGCGGAAGGAGATTTCATCGACGGTGTCGTATACGACGGGCACGACCCAATCGGTTATCTCAACTCCCACGCGATCGGAAACAAGGACAAGTAACTCGCGTAGTGGGGTGGCCGGGGGAGGCGTAGGCGGAAGCCACCTCCGGCCCGTTACCGCCAATTAAGTCATTCAACTACAAGTCACGCACGAAAGAATCGCATGAAGTACAAAATCATCCGCATGCTGGACGTCGCCGGGCTCCGTGTCTTCGAGCCGGTCGTGCTTCTTTGCTACGGCGAAAACCCACGCCAGCAACTGAAGCAAATCGGACTCTACATTGCGATTCCCATCGCCGTGATGGTCGCATGTGTGATTGCGTGGGATCAAATCGGACCACGCATCAAAACAAGAGCTGGCGAAGTTCCAACCCCAGCTCAGGTGGTTGAAGCATACGACGGAATTGCCGACTTCCATAATCGCGAATACACCAAAGTCGACGACTATCACCAATCAGGAGAAAGCCGCAAAGAAGCTCTGGCAGCGGCCGAGCAGTCGCTCGAGCAACTCGACCAACAGTGGACGGCAATCAGTGATCAAAGTGAAAAGCACCTGGAAACCCTGCTTTCCAAGATCCCTGACAATGCCGTAAAGAAAAAGAAATCAATCCAAAATGATTGGCAGACACTGAATGAAGAACTAAATACTTCGGACGCTTCCGCTCAGGACGAAGCTCGCCGGAAGTTCGCTTTCGTGGAAGGGCTTTCTGCCGAGTTCGTCTCGGTTAGCCTATCAAAACTTTCTGACGGCGTTTCCAAGCAGCAAGAAGCTTACAAGCAGGATCAGCAGACACGCGCGAAAGCATTAACGGCTCTCGCTGCCAAGATACCAGCGGATGACTACAAGCAAAAAGTAGACTACGTCCATTTAGTTAACGAACACTTACGAAAGGCGAGCCAGGAAAACGAGCACCTTAAAGAGCTTCGTTCCGAACTATCCGAACGACGTGGCAAATCGCTGCCGGAAGTCGAAGCATTGCGTCAGCAAATAAGTGCTACTGGACAGCAAGCAGAATTCCTCCGAACCCGAATCAATCTTCTAACCGAAGGCAATCGAGAGCAAAAAGTCGCGCAAGCAGAATCGGAAATGGAAGACCTGAAACGAAAGTACGCTACCGCGACTGGCCCTGAAATGTTCGCTCTCGCCCAACAAATTATTCAGCGCGACGAACGAATCAATACGATCGCAGGGTCAGAATTCGCTAAGCCTCCGACTTTTTTCGATCAGATTTGGACAAGTCTCAAGTGTGTCTTTACCGGGTTTTTCATTGCTACCGCGATCGCCATTCCCATTGGTGTCTTCTGTGGAATGAGCCGGGTATTCATGGCTTCGATGACCCCGCTAATCTCGCTGTTCAAACCCGTATCGCCGATTGTTTGGCTACCGATTGTGTTCTTTATTGTGGGAGCATTCATCACTAAGCCGGACGAAGCTTGGATTCAACCTTCCTTTCTAAGCTCGGCAATTACGGTTGCTCTTTGTTCGCTTTGGCCAACGTTGGTGAATACCGCCCTCGGTGTCTCAGCCATTGACCAAGATCATCTGAACGTTGCTCGTGTGCTTCGCCTTGGACTTTGGGATCGACTGACCAAGATCATCATCCCGTCCGCTTTGCCGTTGATCTTCACTGGGTTGCGAATCTCGCTGGGGGTCGGCTGGATGGTGCTGATTGCCGCTGAGCTGCTTTCCAGCAGTCCCGGCCTTGGGAAGTTTGTGTGGGACATGTTCAACAACGGGTCATCCGCGACGTTTGCCCAGATGTTTGTGGCTTGCGGTTTCGTGGGGGTGATCGGTTTGTTGCTGGATCGAATCATGATCGTGTTCCAACGCATGGTTAGCTTCGATGGCGCACCGACCGCTCTGTAATCAATGATTGCCAACGTAATACCTAAAGGAAAACGCCCTATGGCAATCCTCGAACTCAACAACGCGACCGTCGGATTTGGCGAATCGCACCGACGGTATACGGTGCTTGAAGAAGCCAATCTTCAAGTTCATGAAAATGAATTCGTCGCCATCATTGGCTTTTCAGGCAGTGGCAAATCAACACTAATTTCACTGCTTGGCGGCCTGGTAATGCCGGACGAAGGCTCGGCCCTTTTCAAAGGGAAAGCGATGAATGGCCCCGGGCCAGATCGCGGAATCGTCTTTCAAAATTATTCGCTGCTGCCATGGCTGACTGTTCATGGCAACATCGAACTCGCCGTTAAACAAGTCTTCCCAAAGATGCGTCGCGGGGAACGTCGAGACTACGTGCAGCACTACATCGACATGGTCAGTCTGACTGGCAGCGAAGGCAAACGCCCATCGGAACTTTCCGGTGGGATGCGTCAACGACTGTCCCTGGCACGTACCCTTTCGATGCAACCGGAAGTCCTTTTGCTGGACGAACCGCTGAGTGCACTCGATGCATTGACACGGAGCGTGCTCCAGGACGAGATCATCCGTTTATGGGAAGAAGATCGTCGTACCGTTGTCATGGTCACCAACGATGTCGACGAGGCTGTTCTCATGGCCGATCGTATCGTCCCCCTGACGCCAGGACCGTCCGCCAAACTTGGCCGTGAATTCCCGGTCACACTTGATCGCCCTCGTGATCGTGCCACTTTGAATTTCAATCCTGAATTCAAAAAGCTCCGCAACGAGATCACTCGATACATGATGGCGATTAACGAAGAAGCCAAACAACTTCGTGTTGCATCGGAACTTGTATTACCTGACGTCGAACCAATCCGTATCGGCGCCGCCTAACGCTCAACGAAGGAAACCTCATGTCACAAGAGAACCGCTTCGTCGAAATGTATCGCCTCGTCAAGGCATACCCCAATCCGTTTGGCGACGACGTCAAGGTAGTCGATGGCTTTAACTTGATCCTAAAGAAAGGAGAAGTCGTCAGCCTCATCGGGCACTCCGGCTGCGGTAAGTCGACTGTCCTTACCATGGTATCGGGATTGAATCCCATCAGTTCCGGCAGTGTAGTTGTCGCCGGCAAGGAAATCTCTGGGCCCGGACCTGACCGAAGTGTGGTCTTTCAAGCACCATGCCTACTTCCCTGGATGACCGCCATTCAAAACGTCCGCATGGGTGTCGATCGAGTCTATCCTCATGCTACGCGAACCGAGCGTCGTCAGATTTGCGAATACTACTTGAGCATCGTCGGGCTGGCTGACTCGATGGATAAATATCCACGTGAAATGTCAGGCGGGATGCAGCAGCGTGTTGGCATTGCTCGAGCGATTGCGTTGAAACCCAACATGCTCTTACTGGACGAGCCGTTCGGCCGACTCGATTCTCTTACTCGCATGGAACTCCAAGATGTGATCCTGCGAATCCTCGACAAAGAAAAGATCACCACGATGCTTGTCACGCACGATGTCGACGAAGCAATTTACATGGCCGATCGTATCTGCATGATGACCAATGGCCCCGCGGCAAAAGTTGGCCAGGTTCTTGAACTGCCGCTACCACGACCACGAAATCGCGCAGAAACACTCGAACACCCTCTTTACTACGAGCTTCGTGGTTCCCTGGTTTCGTTCCTCGAAGAACAAGAACGACACAAACACCACAAACCGAAGTCGGCTTCTGCGGAGGAACCAGAACCACAGTTGACGATAACGACCGTCGCCGAAGAGACCGAACCATCTACTGCCGAAAACGCTACCGCGAACGCTTAGTTTAAACACACAGGAGAACAGACGCATGACAATGACGATTGCTCCATCGGTGTTGGCGAACATCGCGATCTGGATCCATGACGAACAGTCAGGACAACTGCTTCCTTCACTCGGATTTCCTGAAACCCCATCCGGTCCTCCAGAAAATGAGTTGGTACAGACATCGATACAAGAACGTCGCTCAGCCGTGCGGTCGTTGAATGATAATACGCTTGAGATCGCATTGCCGGTCCTGATCACCAATGAAGTGGTTGCCGCGATCCTGTTCACCATCGATTGCCCGGACGGATGCAAAATTGCGATCGAACGCTGGGCTCGAACCGATCGAGATGAACTAGGCCTTTGCGATTCAGCCTATCGCGGCCTGAAGCACTTCGAGATCATTAGTCCCTACGTCAAATTCCCAAGAGGATCGGGGCTTCCTGGCGAAACCTGGGACGATCGCAAAGCGAGGATTATCGCCAGGCTGGATCAATCGAAGGCATTCATGCGAGCAGCGGGCGCGAGAAAAGAAGGTCTTCGATACGGCCTTGGTATACCCGTCATGACGACTGAGCATGAACTGGAATCCGTACTGGTACTTCTAAGCACAGTCGATTTCCCAATTCTACATGGCATGGAAACCTGGCTTCCCAATGAAGACCAACTCGAACTGTCTCTCGGTCAGTCCTGCTATGCCGTAGGAATCTCGCCTCGATCCCAAACCACATGTCCGTACGGCGAAGGGCTGGTCGGCCAATGCTTGGCATCGCGAATCCCTGTAATGGTACATAGTGCCGACGAGGACAGCTCGCTGGTTCCCATGTTTGAACAAGGATCGCGATTTGCTCTGGCAATTCCGATCTTCAACGGCGATCGACTCGTTCAAGTTCTTACGATGTTTGGTTAACTCTGGGAAGTCGCATGGCTATTGTCGAAAACAACTCGACGTCACATCCTTCCGGCGAATTCGATTTGGTCGAAATGCTGCTGGCGGAACAGCGTGACCTTTCGGCAGTCGAGCGCTTTTCGCAGCGTCACGATCAACATGCCGATCCGCTGTTAGCCCCCACCTACCGAGAACTGATCCCACTCAGCGAACCAGGGCCTGGCGAGCAGTATGCATTTGAAGTTGATCTCGATGCTTGTTCCGGATGCAAAGCTTGTGTTGTTGCCTGCCACAACATGAATGGCCTTGAGGAGTCGGAAACTTGGAGAAGAGTTGGCACCTTGCAAAGCTCTGTGCCGGAAAAGGCTGTCGTACAACATGTCACAACAGCATGCCACCACTGCGTCGAACCTGGCTGCTTGACCGGTTGCCCAGTGCAAGCTTATGAAAAAGACCCTGAGCTTGGAATTGTCGTTCACCTCGACGACCAATGCATCGGCTGCAAGTATTGCACGCTGATGTGCCCATACGACGTACCAAAGTTCAGCGAAAGCAAGGGCATCGTTCGCAAATGCGATATGTGTCGCCATCGACTAGCGGAAGGCGAAGCTCCTGCTTGCGTTCAATCCTGTCCTAACAGCGCGATCAAAATCACTGTCGTCCATCAGGAAGCGATTCGAGCAGAATCTGCCACCGGCAATTTCTTGCGAGGTGCCGCCAATCCTCGTACAACGAAGCCGACAACTCGCTACGTTGGTAAGTATCGTCTCGATTCCGAAATGATTTCGGCTGGTGCCCAAGAGTTGACCGTCAATCACGCCCACCTTCCACTAGTCGGCCTGTTGACGTTAACTCAAGCCGCATTGGGCATGTTAATCGCCAGTTTCATAGTTCTTACCTTGGGAGCTTCCGGCTGGGTAAGTGCATTGCTCGCTACCGTCTCTGCGATGATTGGGCTTGCAGCGTCCGGTGCCCACTTGGGACGGCCAATGTATGGATTCCGAGTCTTCTTGGGTTTACGAACTTCCTGGCTAAGTCGCGAAGCCGTTCTCATGCCCGCTTTTGCAGGACCACTTGTCGGTTACGCCGCGTCCTACTTTATTCCCATCTTAGAACCGTTCCAATGGATAATGGGCGCAGCTGCCATAGGAGGCGGATTGGTAACGATCTTTTGTTCGGCCATGATTTATATCGTTACACGGCGACCGTTTTGGCAGGCCTCGATAACGTTTGCGAAATTTGGAAACACCATCACAATTCTCGGTTTGGCGGCGATTAATCTGGACTTGTTGGTCAGCAACTCGGGCGCATCTACAGCGGCCTGCTTGTGCCTGATCGCGGTAACGATTGCTCGCTTAGCGCTCGAGTACCAACTTCTCATGCAAGCGACCCTGCCGGTCACCGATCCGATGGCGCGTTCAGCACGATTGATCCTCGGGCCATTGAAATCATTTCATATCCTTCGAATCGTGACTTGGGTGCTTGGTGGTATCGTTTTACCCACTTCCTTTTTCGTGTTGCCTCCAAATATTGCAACACTGGCTGCCGCACTTTCTGTCGCGAGTTTGCTGGCTGCCGAATTGATCGATCGTGGTCTTTATTTTGCTGCGGAGTCCACGCCCGCAATGCCCAACTTGCCAAGGTAGGAGACGGCAAATCATGTCGACGACGACCCAGCCTAATAAACTGCAGCAGCTTATCTACGCCAAAGAAGGAAGCCTCACACGCGATCTTTTGTTGCGGCCAGGAGAATATGGTCTTGGCAAAGTTCCAGCGAATATTAAGCCTGACGCTACTACGACAGCCGTATGCGGTTTCTGCTCGACTGGTTGTGGCCTAGAGCTTCACCTTAAAGATGGGCAAGCAGTTAATCTGAGCCCAGCCGTCGATTGGCCGGTGAATTTAGGAATGGCATGCCCCAAAGGCTGGGAATCACTCACGGTTCTCAAAGCGAAAGACCGAGCGACTCGCCCATTGCTTAAGGGCAAAGACGGGAAACTGATCCCCGTTTCTTGGGATGAGGCGATGCGTACGTTTTGCGATCGTTTCCAAGAGATCCAATCGCGTTATGGAAACGATTCGGTTGCATTTCTTAGTACCGGCCAAATCGCGACGGAAGAAATGTTCTTCCTTGGCTCGCTCGCCAAGTTTGGCATGGGGATGCTCCATGGCGACGGAAACACGCGACAATGCATGGCCACCGCGGTGGTTGCTTACAAAGAAGCATTCGGCTTCGATGCTCCACCATTTACCTACGCCGATTTCGAGGAATCGGACGTTCTCGTTTTCGTTGGCTCAAATCTTTGTATTGCTCACCCAATCATGTGGGAACGCGTGCTTCGCAACCGGCACAATCCAAAGATCGTTGTAATTGACCCTCGCCGTACCGAAACGGCCGTTGCCGCCTCGCATCATCTTCCGCTCCGACCGAAAACTGATCTAGCGCTGCTGTATACGATTGCCAACGTGCTGATCGAGAAAGGTTGGATCGACGAAACGTACATCGCGAATCACACCAATGGATTTGAGGAGTTCAAATCTCATGTCGCGGCCTACCAACTAAAGGATACCCATGATAGCTGCGGCCTCGCGTCGGAGGATGTCATGGATGTGATCCAGGCGATCCACGATGGGAAGCGTGTATCGTTCTGGTGGACAATGGGTGTCAATCAAAGTCACCAAGGAGTCCGTACCGCGCAAGCCATCATCAACTTAGCCATGATGACTGGAAACATCGGCCGTCCAGGGACAGGAGCCAACTCAGTCACCGGGCAGTGTAATGCCATGGGATCGCGATTGTTTAGTAACACAACCAATCTGCTTGGCGGACATGACTTTAGAAACCACGACGACCGCCAAAAGATTGCCGGAACACTCAACATCCCCTTAGAGAATATCCCAACGGAGAACAGTTGGTCGTACGACGGAATTATGGAGGGCATTCGTCGTGGCGATATTCGGGGCCTGTGGGTAATTGCAACCAATCCAGCCCACTCCTGGATTCACCAAAAAGAAGCTCGGGAAACGCTCGATAAGCTAGACTTTCTCGTCGTCCAAGACATGTATGAAACGACCGAGACCGCGCAACATGCCGACCTGCTTTTACCAGCGGCTGGCTGGGGAGAGAAAGAAGGCACGTTCATCAACTCCGAGCGACGATTTGGACTTCACAAAAAAGTCGTATCCGCACCAGGCGAAGCTTTGGCAGACTTTCAAATCTTTCGACTCGTGGCCCACTACTGGGGATGCGAGCCACTCTTTGAAACCTGGCAGACACCGGAAGATGTTTTCCAGCTGATGAAGAAGTGCTCAGCCGGTCAGCCCTGCGAAATCACCGGCATTCGTGACTACCGTATGTTGGACGATGCACGCGGAATTCAATGGCCATTAAAAGAGCACGAAAGCACCGGAGAGGGCTGGTTTCCGGAAGCTCAGCGACGCCTATTTGAAGATGGGCAGTACTTCCATGCCGACGGCAAAGCCCGGTTTATCTATGAACTTCCGGAGGCTCCCAAAGAAGAACCAAGCGATGCCTTCCCACTTCGCCTGTTAACTGGTCGCGGAACGGCAGCCCAGTGGCACACGCAAACCAAAACATCGAAGTCAGCCGTGCTGCGTACGCTCTACTCAACGACGCTTCTTGTGGACATTCACCCGCAAGATGCAAGCCGGCTCGATATTCAGCCGCACGACCAAGTAACCGTTCAATCGGCTCGCGGCGAAATCTCCGCTCGAGCCAATGTAACATCAAGCGTTCAACCGGGAACGGTCTTTTTGCCAATGCATAACGAAGTAACCAATCAACTGACGTTTCCTCAGTTCGACAGTTACTCGCGGCAGCCGTCTTACAAGAATGCTGCCGTTCGCATCATCAAGCAGCGCTGACTATCGGCTGTCGTCACGGCGACGATCTCGCCCGCCGCTATTTCGACGACGTCGTCCACCACTGTTGCGTCCCCCACGTTCATGCGGTCGCGATGGCGGGGCATTTTCGTGACGTTCGATATTGGCATCGACCATGGCCGAAACAGCATCGGTCCACGAAGGAATCTTCTTGTGCTTATCCTTCGCTCGGTCAGAACCGTCTGACGAATCGTCACGATCGCGGCGTCTTCGTGAAGAGGAGCGGCGACGACCGCGTGGTGCTTCATCACGGTCATCTTCGCTATCGATGGACGAATCGTTGTCGTCATCATCGTCGTAGTCATCTTCCGAGCGTCTTCTCGAACGACTTGCTGGTGCCTCTTCAGTCGAAGCTTCTGCGTCGACCGATTTACGCGATCGACGTCGACGTCGACGTCGGCGCGTCGGTCGCTGCTCTTCATCACCATCTTCCTGGTCGGATCGCGAATTTCGGCTTTCGGTATCGGACTCTACTTCCGCGTCCAGATCATCGTCGCTCGTCGTTTCGCGTGCAACGACTTCGTCCTCATTTCCACGCGATCGGCGACCACGGCGACGCCCTCTCGAACGACCACGCGATCGGCGGTCCGACGATCGGCTTTCGTCTTCGTCGTCGCTATCGGAATCGGCTTCGGCTTCGGCTTCCGGGTCGCTCGTGTCTGCTCCCGCGGTGCCTTCGTCGAGGAAAATCCCATCGAAGCCTTTGAAATCGTCATCACTGGTTGGACGAGGCTTTGATTTTGCTTCTGGACGACCAATCAGTTCGGAAGCACGTGTCTCTTCCGGCGAACGCTCCAGAGGCTTCTTAAACGCAGCCAAATGTGGACTGTCATCTTTCTCTTCTTCGACTTTCACCTCGGCCGTCACGGTCGTTTCTTCGACTGCTTCCGCTTCTTCTTCTTCGTCATCTTCTTCGTCATCTGCTTCTTCTGACGACGAAAGGCCTAGCATGGACGAAAGCGATGCCCAGTGGCTACGCTTCTTGGGTTTCTTCTTTTTGGGTTTTGGTACTTCGGCGACGACTTCTTCCGTCGCAGCAACCGGCTCTTCGTGCGGAGGCTCGACAATTTCTTGGTTGTCGGCTGGCCCATCAGAAACTTGGGAAAGCTCGTCTTCGACTTGAACCGCTTCCTGGAAGGTGTCTTCTGCCGTTTCAATATCGGCAACTGCTTCCGCCGGTTCCGGTTCGGCGGTGACTTCCTCTTCGGAGGCTACATCGCAGACTTCCGTTTCTTCAGCTTCCGCTTGGGCGTTTTCTTCAGCCTCTCGGGCGGCGGCTTCCGCTGCTTCAGCTTGTTCGATTTCTTCTTGAGAGATGGCACCAAGTTGGGCGGCGAGAGATCGCCAGTGCCCGGCTTTATTGGGATTGTTCATGAATTGGTTAAATGGATGCCCGAAAAATGGGCCATGCCTTCCTGCAAAAGGGTTACCCCCCGCTCTAGGGAACTACGGGCCAATGACTGGCTCTCCGCGGCGACCTCACGCTACCTACGACAATTAAGTGGTCGCCAACCTGGATGGCGGGGATGCTTGCATAGTCTCGCACATCATACCTTGGGGGGAGAGTCTTGGAAAGGTGATTCGCCATCTGATAACGGGACAACAAGAACGACAGCAAGCCGAGTCTCCTCGCAAAAGACTCGGCTCACTGAATCCCCCTACGGATTACGCAGTTTATTCCGTTGGATACATCGAGAAGGTACCGTTGTTCGCTACGTTAAACAGCGGACGGTAGTAGTTTTTGCCAGCACTCGCCGCACTGCGTGCTCGGGGGTACCAGACCAAATTCAAGCCGATGTTCCATGTTTCGCAGACGCATGGGTCGTCGTCATCTTCGCCATTGCGTGGGATCAGGTAGAGGAAATTGCTCTCCACGGCCAGGCATTTGGTGATCGGAACACTCAGATCAGCACCAATTAGTCCTAGTTCGTTGTCTGTCCAACCACCGGAGAATCGCATTTCGCCGCCGCAAACTTCCAACGGAGTTCGGTAGAAGAAAGCGAACATATTGTGTGGCTGGAAAGATCCTTGAGCACTCGTCGGTACCGAAGAACCTGGCAGCAAGATTTGTTCGTCGATATCGCTTGTTTCATCGGAGGCTGTAAACCAGAAACCAAATTCACCTTTGCACTGGAATTTCCAGCTCAACTCGCCACGAATCTGGCTGGCATCGATGTCGTAGTACCAATGATCACTCATATGGTCATAGACAATACCGCCCTGCCAACCCCAGTCGACGCGGCGGAAGATACCACCAGTCAGGAAGAATTGGTCACGATGATCTTCCGTGAAACTGGCTCCATGCAAGTTTGCATTCGAACCGTTCACACCTAACTGAACGCCAATTCCGGTGCTACGAGAGAACAGCGGAGCACCCCAGTTCACACCGTAAAGAAAGCCAAAGCTTCCGTCCATGCCGGCATTCAATGGGCCTTTAAAACCTTCGACACCTGCTCGGAACGAAAGATTTTCCAGTGGCAGGCGGAAACAAAGTGGGAAGCAAATCGTTTCACATGGGCCGCAGAAACCGCACGAGTCGCACGAACCACCTTCACAGTGCGTGCCCCCTTGGCAGGAAGCACATCCAGGCCCACCGGTGAACGTGTGAGGATCGTGCATGCCTGCGATCGCATGCCCTTCCATGATCACTTCGCCTTCCATCGGCATCGGTTCCGATGCTTCGCTCAGGACAGAGTAATCAACGGTATCGATGTCGCCCGCTTGAACTTTCGAGGCGACGTAGCTCGCACGTGCGACTCGCTTTCGCGCCTGGAACACCCGATCTTGATCGGTCGAGAACAAGCTCCGAATCGCATTCGCAGGCGATGGTGGACGACTGTAGTCATTAGCAGCGACATGAGGAAGCTTCGCTGGCTCACGTGGTTCCGCTGCGGTCGCGAGATCCGCAAACAGGCTTCCGCACGAAGCGGTAAGCAAAGCCAGAATCCAGGGGAAGACTCGCATGGCCTTTCCTTCCTTGAGAAATAAAACACCGAGGGGGGGACGGTACGTGGCAGCGCAATATCACGCTGTCCAATTCACGTATCGTCATCGTCAAAGTCATCCCTTTGGGAAAACTCGCAATAATCCGCAAAGTTTTCCCAGTCCTCCCGTGACGACCTTCGCTAGCGTATCCCTAGACTTCCTACTCGCCTCAGGATCACCACAACTGGAAGTCTGGGGTCTTTAGTGAGTCCTTGCCGGTTGGTCCGATTGTTCTGTTTTTTTGTCGTGTAACGAATCGATAAATGATTCCGTCAACGAAAACTTTGACTTTGCTATGACGCGTCGCTTCGACGCTTTTGACTTTCGAGAAGGATTACGACCTATGAAAACGCAACTCCTGGCCGTCGCCGTCGTGCTGGCAACCAGCGTTCATGCCTTTGGCCAAAATTGCGGTTGCGAAAGCACCCACGTAGTTGCTCACCCGGTCGCTAGCTGCGGCTGCGATCGCTGCTGTTCTCCATGTTTCAACCCAATTGGTGAACTGGTCCATGGCGTTGGCTTCACCCTGAAGACAACCGCTTGTGCCGTTAAGCGTGGCGTGAACAGCCTTTTCTGTCCTATTCGTTTCAACGGATGCGGTTGCGATACGACGCCGTCATGCGGCTGCGACACTTGCGGCTCGAATTGGGACTCTTACCCAAGCCATCAACCAGGCGTTGAATACATCGAAGAAGGCCATCCCTCGGTGCCAACAATTCCTGGACCACCAATGACTCCAGAAGCCACACCGATTCAGGGATCGGGCAAATGGCAGCCGGTTGGTACTCAAGCCAAGCGAACGAGTGCTTCGGTTACTCACTACTCGAAGCGAGTTGCTCCTAAGTCCGCGACGCGTCCCGCGACTTACTACGCTCCAGCGCGAACCAAGTAATCGCCCCACTGGTTAGCAACGAGGCGTCCCGCCCAACAAAAAATGGGAGTCCATTTGGACTCCCTTTTTGTCTGCGCTTTGGCAAGTTGGCGTCAAATCATCAGATTTGACCGAGAACTTGTCCCAAGTCGGCGATCAAGTCATCCGCCGCTTCCAATCCAACAGAGATACGGATCAACTCATCTTTGATTCCATGTGCCAGCCGGTCTGCTTTATCGTAGCTGGCATGAGACATCGAAGCAGGCTGTTCAATCAACGACTCGACTGCCCCTAAGCTAACCGCTAACTGGAACAGTTTGGTGTCATCGCAAACCTTCTTCGCAGCAGCGAAACCACCTTCTACTTCAAAGCTCATCATCGCACCGAATCCACCATCCATCTGCTTCGCCGCGATTTCGTGGCCCGGATGGGTTGCGAGACCAGGATAGAGCACCCGGGTTACCTTGGGATGTTCGCTCAGATATTCGGCAATCTTTTGCGCAGTACGACATTGCTCGCGAACGCGAAGTTCAAGTGTTTTAATGCCACGCGAAGCGAGAAAGGAACTGAACGGATCAAGTACGGCGCCGGTAGCGTTCTGAATGAAATAGAGTCGATCGAAAAGCTTTTTATCTTTCACGACTAACGCGCCGCCTAACACATCGCTATGCCCTGCGAGATACTTCGTGACAGAGTGCTGAACGATGTCGATGCCCAGTTCCAACGGTCGCGTCAGTACCGGAGTAGCGAACGTACTGTCGACCCCCAACAAGATGCCATGATTCTTGGCAATCTTTGCACACTCCGCCAAGTCTGTGATCGACATGAGCGGATTGCCGGGGCTCTCGACCCACATCATCTTGGTGTTGGGCTGTATAGCCGCTTCCAACTTTTCCGGATTGGTCGCATCCGCGAGGGTAATCCCGATGTTGTTTTTTTGCGTGATCTTATGCAGAAGTCGGTAGGTGCCGCCATAAATATCGGTCCCTGCGACAACATGGTCGCCAGCTTCCAGGAGCATCGTCGCGCAGTGCGTCGCAGCCATCCCGGAGGCGAATGCAAGAGCACCGCAGCCACCTTCCAACTCAGCAAGCGTTGTTTCAAGATTCTTGCGAGTTGGATTTCCACTTCGCGAGTAGTCAAACTCGCCCCACTCGCCTGCCCCAGGCTGGACGAATGTCGAAGCAATATGAATCGGTGGAACAACCGCGCCAGTCTGCGGGTCCTTCTTGTTACCGACGTGAATCGCTTTGGTTCGGAACTCCATCGTTGCTTCCCTTCTAGGCGTTGTCCAACGCTTGCTTCAAGTCGGCGATCAAATCGTCCGTATCTTCAATACCACAAGCAATACGGATCATGTTGTCGTAGATACCAAACTTCGCTCGGTTCTCAGGCGTCTGTTGGTAATAGCTCATCACAAGCGGCTGTTCGATCAACGATTCGACACCACCCAGGCTTGGCGCGATCTTAAAGATCTTTGCCCCATCTACCACGTTGGCAGTCTTACGCCAATCGGCGTCCTTCACATTGAAGGTCACCAAACCACCATATCCACGCATCGTTTCTTTCGCGATTGCATGATATGGATGCGACTCGAGACCGGGGTAATAAACCTTCTCCACTTTCGGGTGCGACTCCAGGAACTGAGCAATCGCCAAGCCGTTAGCATTGTGACGTTCCATACGCAGCGAGAACGTCTTCAACCCGCGAAGCAGTAGATAGCAATTGTGCGGAGCGTTAATGCCTCCCATCACGCCGCGAAGCTGACGGACATCGGCCAATTGCTCTTCGCTACCAATAATTGCCCCAGCCAAAAGATCGTTGTGACCGGCCAGGTATTTGGTGGCGGAATGCAATACGTAGTCGACACCATATTCCAGCGGTCGCAGGTTATAAGGAGTCGCCAGCGTGGCATCGATCAGCGTTTCGACCCCATGCTTTTTACCGATCTCGGTGAATTTGGCCAAATCGACGCAACTCAAATGCGGGTTCGTTGGCGATTCGCTAATCAACATCTTAGTATTGGCGTCGATTGCTTTTTCCATTGCATCGTAGTCGCCCGTTTTGACCGTCTTCGTTTCGACACCGAAACGAGCTAGATGCTTACCGCAGAACTCGCGACTACGGTGGTAACACTCGTCAAAGAAGACGACGTTATCGCCGGAGCTTACTTTGGCCATAAGTAAACCGACGAACGCCGCCATTCCGCACGAATACAGCACTGCCGATTCGCCACCTTCAATGGCGGCCAATTTCGCTTCGGCGGTCTTTTCGCCAGGATTTCCGTAACGCCCATACTCTTCGCGGACCTGGTTTTCTTCGATGTATCGAATGATCGAATCGGTATCTTCAAATGTGTATGTCGACGCACAGAAGATCGCATCGGTGATCGCATTCCCAGGCTTCATCCGGGCTTCACCCCCTTGGACAGCCGTAGTGGAAGTGCCTCGATTTGCTTTTTGTTCAGGAGCCACTGACATGACAGGTATTCTCGCAAGCGATGCGGGAAAGTAGCAGATCGAAGGCCAGCCAGCCCTGCAAGAACGCTACGGTTCCCAAATGTTTGATAGGGCCGCAGCATGTGATCTGTTTTCAAGAAGAATTGCCGCTGGGAGGAGCGACAACGGCACTTTAGCAGATAGGCTGCAAGCGGCCACAAATCCCTATTAAACCAGCCCTGAGTGTAACCGAGCGCAGAATGCCCCGCAACGGGCAGCAAACGCGAATTTTATAAGTCTCACTTATTCTGAATCGAAACGCTTACTGCGTTGTTGCACCCCATAAATCGGCGGGATTGAATGAATAGCGATGGGGCAGTGTCAGTCTGAAAGTTTACCTAATCGTCAAATTCAGCCACTTGATATGCATTAGAAATGCCTCTACAACCGGAGGTTCGTTTTCCATCCCAGTCACGGATTTCGGATGGAAAGACCCGCTTCATTTCCCGCCCACGGAGGTTGATTCTCCTATGACCCGATTCCCCCTCGCCCTTCTTCTGACGTTGGTATTGGCCGGCTCACTTGTCGCAGCCCCAGAGTCTTCGGATCCTCAGCCGAAGAAAGACGTCGAAGAAAAGAAGGAAGTGGAAACCAAGAAGGCAGCAGCCGAGAAGCCTGCCGACGACTTTCTGCATAAGCATCCGACTTTGGTGCGGATGTGGCGTCATTCCAACGAAGTGCGTGCTCGGTACCAGCTACCAGCACAGCGAATCAGCCCGGAATTGACCAAAGCGGCTCAAGACCATGCCTGGTACATGGCTCGGACCGGACAATTCAGCCATTCAGTGAATGGTGGTTTCGTCTCACGTGCACGACGTCACCACTACCCTGGGTCACCCTATGGCGAGATTATTCTGTACGGCTCAACCAGCATTCCCGATTGCTTCAACGGTTGGCTCAACAGCCCCGGCCACCGAGCCATCCTGCTAAGCGGCGCTCGTGAAGTGGGCTACGGTTATGCCATCAGTCGAAATGGTACGGCCTACTGGGTTGGTGTTTTTGGAAACTAGTTTTCCCGATACACAGAACAAGAAATGAGAATGGCACCGATGCCCGCACATCGGTGCCATTCTTTTTGTAGGTCTTCGAAACGGACATTAGTCCTTCAGGTCGAGCACCCCTAAATCGTTTTCGTCTTCTTCGATCGTAACCTCTAGTTTGGATTTCTCGAAGTTCGCGTACCGCTTCGGCACGAGACTCTTCTCTCGTAATCCGCCTGGCTCACGGATCTCGGTCACAACGTTGCCGCTCGCGTCGACCAATTGCACTTTATGAACGGCAACACGGTGCGTACCGACGGTCAAACCATCGCCGGGATCAAACGTTTGCGCCTCGAAGAAACCTTCCGAATCGGTAACCGCTGAACCACCTCTTCCAGCCTCATCGACCGGCTGAAATGTCACGACCGCCTCGGCGACCGGTTTTCCGTTGTAGGTAATTTGGCCCGTCGCAGGATACACCGGCGGTCGCCCGCGAGTCCACTTGTCGATCGCTTTACTACTACAGCCGAGAAACAGTCCCGTCGCAACGAGCAAGATCAGCATGGCCAAGCTATGGCGAAATGAATAGGTCATCAGAACAACCTCCCAAGTTTAATAACAAGTTATAGAGAGGTATTCGTTTCGCCACCGGCCATCGAACCGATTGCTCCCCAGACGCCGTAAGGGCTTACGCCACTTGTTACCGGCGACAAGGAAAGATTTCCGGTATCGATCGTTTCTGGAACGAATCGCACCGATCCGTCAGCGAACATCGAAAGCACGCCGCCCGGGTGTCGACTGGAAGCAGTATAGAGACCGCCACCTGCCTGCGAACTGCATGTCGCGCTGTTGGGCGGAAGCACCGTCGTGATCGCGCAGTATCCTGGTCGACCATCTTGCCAACGCTGTCCATGACAACGGTACTGAGCAACAAGCGAACCCGAGGTGTAATTCACTCCCGTTAAATACGCACGGCAAGCAAGCGGATCGTTCGTCGAAGAGCCAACTGCACGGCCAAGTTGATCCGACGATGGAGCAACAATCGTTTCCGACATCGCCATCGTGTTGCTTAATCCATCGGTGATGTCACGAAATCGAGAGTAGATCAGGTACCCGAAGATGCCTCGGACATTCGTTTCGGGCTGGGTGATATCGGACGGCGAAGTGAAGCTGAAGTTATCCCCCATGCACAAGCCATAGTTCAATGGTGAGTACTGAGCATTTCGGTCCGCTCCAGTGGGCGAGTAAAGTCCATCCGAAGGGCAGATGAATGCATCAATTTCGCCGACATAGCCAGAATTCGCATCGCCATGCCAAGCATGCCTTCTGGCGGCCTCAATCTGATCGTATCGGGCCGACTGCTCGATGAACGGAAGCAGACTAACAAACGCGCTGTGCCGTCTTGAATACTGGTCCCCGTTCCCCGACCAACCTGGTCCCGCCTGACGTGCAGGCAACGCGTTGAAGGTGTCGTGATAGTTGTGCAATGCAATGCCAAGCTGCTTTAGATTGTTTGAGCAACTCATTCGCCGTGCTGCTTCACGGGCCTGCTGTACAGCCGGCAATAACAGGGCAATTAACACGCCGATGATGGCGATCACCACCAGCAATTCCACAAGGGTGAAGCCAGATCGGCTTCGAGAAGCGCCTAACATTTTTCCGTACTTTCGAGGTATATAGAACTAAACAAAGATAAGCAACACGAAAGGGGCCACTGATGACCTCTAACGGGATTATTTCATTTACTGCCCCGATTTGCCAATAGAAAACAAGTCGTGTTCACCGTTTTTAGTTCTGGCGCTGAAAAACCTTGCGGGGGGAACGCTCAAGCGATATACCAAGAGTGCTGATTCCGAATTTCACTTTCTTAAAGCGATTCAATGCCTAGATATCTCGCGTTTTTGATTGTTCTATGTCTTTCCTCATCATTGCTGGCTTCTGATTACGTCGTCGTTACTTCGTCGCAAACGTACCAAGATGTCAAATGGAAAACCGTAGTTGACACTTTAGTGAAAAAGCATGACGCGACCGTCGTGACATTCGAAGAATCGCCTAAGGAAGTACTGCCAGCCCTTCGGAATCACTTTCCTAAATTCACTTGCTTTGTTGCGACGCCTGCGGAAGCTGGTCGAAAGTTTGTTGCGGCGGTTCATCAACTGACGCGCGAACTTGACGACGACGTTTACACCGACACACGTTGGGGAATTCTAACGGGATACGATGCGGCCAATGCCCTGTCGATTGCTCAGCACGAAGAACCGTTGACAATTCGCAAAGTCGCCTCAGGTACGGATATCGAATTGACGTCCTGTGTCGAGGGAATGTGGTATGACGAGTTGCAGAAGAATCGGCACGTCCGAAAGCTGCCTGGAGAGCAGGCCCAAGAGCTAGAAGGCCCAGACGACACAACGGCAGCTCTTGTTTCCACGCTGAATGACTACCATGCCGATCTATTCGTTGCGTCGGGTCATGCCACCGAAAGAGACTGGCAAATCGGCTTCCGCTACCGAAATGGATACTTTCGTTGCCGCGATGGTCAGCTCTATGGATTCGATACTCAACAAAAAGAGTACCCTGTCGATTCCGACAATGCGAAGGTCTATATGCCAATTGGCAATTGCTTGATGGGGCATATCGACAGCCCCGATGCGATGGCAGTGGCCTGGATGAATTCGGCCGGCGTTAAGCAAATGATTGGGTACACCGTTCCAACATGGTTTGGCTATGGCGGCTGGGGCATGCTCGATTACTTTGTCGAGCAGCCAGGCAGGTATACCTATCAAGAAGCCTTTTTAGCGAACCATCATGCGTTGCTGAATCGACTGAACGACCCTGCAACACCCCAGCGTGATCTTCGCGGGCTCGCTTACGATCGTGACACGGTTGCGTTTTACGGCGATCCGGCCTGGGAAGCGAAAATGGCAGATGGCCCGCTTTGGTACGAACAGTCCCTGGAAGAATCAGACGGCACGTACACTTTCACCATCACTCCCCTAAAGGGCGAGGAAAGTTTCGACACCGTCAACAGCAACGGCTCTCAGCGAGGCGGGCGTCCGTTCATTGCATTTCTGCCAAGACGCGTGACAAACGTCCAAGTGGAAGAGGGAGTTCAGTTCGCTCCGGTGATTACGGACGACTTTATTCTTTTCCCCAGGCCCAAAACATGCGATCCTAAGAAATCCTATCGCATTGTCTTCACTGCAAATCCCATCGAGTAGTCCGTCATGTTGTGCCGCCTCCCTGCCCTGCTTTGTATTATGTTCCTTTTCTCGCAATCCGTTTTCGCGACCGAATCGAAAACCACCAGCGAACTAGGCGAGTTGCAATTCTCCGATTCCTTTGACCGCGATGAATCGGTACCCGGCAAAGAAGAAGTTGGACGAGGCTGGACAACCAACAGTCGATGGCGTGCCAACGGCAATCAACAAGTCGATTTGAAAGATGGCGCGATCCACATCACGCGTTATCCGACCGCCGATCATGGCGTCGCGGTGTTTCATCCTGTCGACTTTCAAGACGGAACCGTTCAGTTACGATTTCGACTCGGAAAAGGAGATCAGCTGGGCGTCGACTTCGCGGACAAGGAACTAAAAACGGTCCACGCCGGCCATCTTTGCGTCGCGCGCGTCTCTCTTAATCGCGTGACCATTAACGACTCGAAGACCGGTCGAATGGACTTGAAGATCCGCGAGCAATTGAAAGCAGGCAAGCCTTCTCCAAAACTCGCCGAACTTCTCAAGACCAAGACGGTCGCTACGCCCCTGAAGCTTCAGCCTGACACTTGGCACGATCTTCAAATCCAGATTGTAGGCGACACGATGGTGGTTTCCATTGATGGCAAGCGAACTGGCGAACTCAAGTCCGAAGGCATTGCTCATCCTACTAAACGCCACATTTCTTTAGCGGTTGCCAAAGAAGCCTGGGTCGATGACGTGAAGATCTGGAAAGCAAAGTAACGGCGCTAGGCCGCATTCTTTTTCAATGCCATCCGCAGCGGGCAACTACTGGAAATCTCGTGTCCGCGGCGGTATTGCTGCAGCAGCTCTTTCGACCGCTGGGCCAACATACGACGGACTTCACGACGTTTCCCTTTGACGCGAGGGATCTTCATCGTGTCGTAAGCGGTGGTTTGATGACGCATCCATGCAATCACCGCGGATTCCGCGCGTCGCTCGATTGGAATTCGTTTCGTCCGCGCTACGGTACCGCTCCCCACAGGTGTCGCGTGTGTGGTGACCGCCTGGGCGAACTGCTTTGCCAGATGGTCGTATTCAGGGTGAAAATCGAGGAAAGCAACTACCGCCCCAAAGAAGTCCTCGACATATTCTTCCTGTTGCTTTTCACGGCGTACTGCCGCCGCTTTTTGTTTTTTCGCGTACGCGTCGGTTGATCGCTCGGCGGTCAGTTCTGTTTGAAGGCGTGAGATCGTTTCTTGCGGTGCCCAGACACCACGCGAAAACATACGACGTCCTTTCTTTTCCTTGACGACCCAGTATTCCCCTGCCGCTTTGACTCGCCGCGTCAATCCAGCATCGCCTGGGGGAAGAAGCGTCCAACCGCTGGGGACCGCACGAACATTTCCGCTTGGGTCACGGACGGTCCGCTCCCTCGGGCCAGGCGAATAGATCGTCTCAGACATCGAACTCCTTTCGAATATTCAGCAATCAGGCGCGCACCGCGGCCTGTTAAATGTGGTGCAGATGGTCGTCTTCTTCCGGAAGCGTACCTGCCATCAGCCTTCCAATCGGCTGCGTCGTTTTGAATCGCATCAACACGATTCGCACACTCGCGGTGATCGGTGCGGCCAACAACATACCGACCGGTCCCCACAGCATCCCAAAGAAGGCAAGTGCCAACAAAATAGTAGCAGGATGAAGCTGGAGGCCATCGCCCATAATCTTGGGCTCAATCACGTTGCCCATCGTCATCTGGACCGCGCCAGGCAGAACAATCGCCAGCGTAATCATCAACACCGAATCGAACTGAACGATCGCAATCGGGATGGGAAGTAACGTGGCAATAATCGATCCGATCGATGGGATGAAATTCAAACAAAATGCGATCAAGCCAAACATCGATGCGAACTGCATTCCGATCATTGACAAGCAGCCCCACACCAACAGCCCAGTAAGTGCGGAGATAAAGAACTTGGTAGCAATGTACTTCCGCACGTTGCGGTCGATTTCGGCATAGATCCCTTTCGAGACTTTGTAAGGATCTCGCCCTGCTAACATGAAGCCAACAAAAATCGCGGTAAGTACCGTGCTGCTGATCATGTTCAGCAGCGTCGCTCCGGCTTGGGTTGCCAGTTGTGGAGCCTCTTGCCGAATCTGGGTCATCAAAGTGCGAAAGAGTTGCTGAGTACGATTGACCTCTTTTTTCACGGCGACAGCCGGGTTGGAAGATTCCGGCTCGGTCACCAACGCATCGTCGGCTGCTTCTTCTTGAGGTAGCTCTTCTTCCGATTCAGTTGGCTCTTCCCCCGAGTCGATCGGCGTGTCCGCATCATCGGACTCGTCGAGAGGTTCGTCGACCACTCCTTCCACAATCGTTTCGGCCGGCGACTCTTCGGTAGAAGCATCGTCTTCTGACTCTTCCGGATTAATTGCCGGAGTGGCCTCGAAGGGAGCCGGTTCGCCCTCTTCGGTACCGCTGATTCGGTCCATCAGCTTTGATGCCGCCTCGAGCGGGCCCTCCAAGCGATGCTCAAGCTTCGCCATGAAGGTTTTGTCGTTGGCTACAGTGGTGACGTTTTGAATGATCGTCGTGGCAAGAAAGCTCATCAGGACAAGCACGAGCACCACGAACAGCAGTGCCAGCGTGACCGAGATGAACTTACTGAACTTCAGACGGATCATCTGAAAGTCGACGATCGGCGCAACGAGATAATTAAGAAACAAAGCCAGCGTGAACGGCACGAGAACCGCTCGGGCATACATCAGCCCGAACGAGAACGCGATAAACGCTAGCACCAAAAGTGCGCCGGTTTGAAGCCAGGATTGCTCTTCCGTCAGCTTCTTGACGGACAGTCCTTCCTGATTCATCGATTCTCCCCTGTTTCCCAAAACTCGCCGGTGTCGCGGTCTATTATCCCCGCGACATGCCCCGGCGTGCAATGGGATGAAAGGAGACGATTCTTAGTTCAGCTCTTTGTTCAAATCTTGCAGCAATCTCGGCACGTAGCCGCCGGTGCGTGGCGGGGCCTGCTTCGCCCCGTCGGGCAGCTTTGCCAGAACGGCTGCCAACGGCTTTGCTTTTTCGTCCATGGCATCGATCGAATTGAGTGCCAGCATCGAGACGTAGACACCATTCTCGGTTGGATCAGCCAAATTCCCGAGCGTTTCCAGGGCCAGCTTCACATCTTCTTCATTGCCGTAGCAACCCAATGCCTCCGCGACGATACAGCGAACGTTGGGTGATTTGTCGTTTAACGCTGCACGAAGTTGCTTCCGGGCCTGATCGACCGCTGCTTCTTTCTGCATCAGCAGGCCTAACGCCGCCCAGTAGCGAACCGCACTATCGTCTGCTTGAAGCTGTTCGATGATCTTCGGCAGCGATTTGGATTCTCGAGCCGAGGCCAACAATGCAGTCTCCATAATGGCGTCTAAATCGTACAACGACGCATTATGACCTAGTTCATAGGGTGCTGATTTTCCTCGTCGCGAGTGGATCTCTTCTTCCGGCAAGAAACCGATATCGCGAATTTCCCTCTGCCATTCCAGAACAGCGGTTCCCAATTCCTTTCGCTTGCCGGCGAACTTTGGATCATCCGCCAAGTTACGGACTTCATCCGGATCGCTCGCCAGTTCGTAAAGTTCTTCCGACGGCTTTTCTTCCCAGAAGTGGCTTTGCGCTTCATTCAGCTTGCCATTGTCGTACATCTGCTTCCAAACCTTGGTGGTTGGGGTCTGGAACATGTAATCGATGTGTTGGCCGTAGATCTTATGCGGCATGTAATTGCGAATGTAAACGAACTGGCCATCGGTCACCGTGCGAACCATGTCGTAACGCTCGTCCATGCGACCGCGGAATCCGAACATATACTTCGGTGGCGTTGTTTCATATTCGCCCATGAATGCATGTCCTTGCATCCAGTCCTTCGGCTCAATTCCGGCGAGGCTTAGCACTGTCGGAGCAAGATCGACGAAGCTGACAAGTCGTTCCGACTCTCCGCCGACTTCATATTCCTTGGGGGCAAGCTTCTTATACTTCTCGGGAACATGCACAATCATGGGAACGTGCAGGCCAGAATCGTACGGCCATCGCTTGCTGCGGGGCATACCGCTACCATGGTCGCCGTAGTAGAAAACGATGGTGTTCTCCTCCAGGCCATCTTCTTTCAGCTGAGCCAAGACGCGACCGACCTGACGATCCATTTCGGTAATCTTGTCGTAGTACTGGGCCCAGTCGCGGCGAACTTCAGGCGTGTCGGGATGATACGCAGGAACTCGGACGCCGGCCGGATCGTGCACCGCCGTATGAGGTCGCTTACGCAATTGGCTTTCATGGCTGGTCGTGAAGTTAAACACGGCAAAGAACGGTTGTCCGTCCTTGCGACCGCGCCAGTGCGCTTTACCGTTGGACTGATCCCAGACGAAACCTTCCTTGGCCAGGTTATAGTCTTCCTTCGAGTTGTTCGTGCAGTAATACCCAGCTTCGTGCAGGTAATAAGGGAACATGTGGAAACCGTCCGGCAACACGGTCTGGCTTCGCATATGCTCAGCCCCAAGTGCTGGGGGATAAATGCCAGAGATAATTGTCGTTCGGGCCGGGGCACACACTGGGGCATTCGACCAGGCTCGTTTGTACCGCATGCCTTTAGCGGCAATGGAATCAATGTTTGGCGAGTCGGCGTAGTCATCGCCGTAACAGCCAAGTTCGGGACCATTGTCTTCGCTGGTGATCCACAAAATATTCGGTAGGTCGTGGGCGTTCTCGTCGGCAGCCAACAAGGTGCTGGGCAACATGGCCAGAAGAGTCGCGGAAAGTAGCAGCAGAGATCGCATGATGGAGGTCACTCTCGGAGGATTGGGGTGGGAAATTAAGAGTGCGCGGAACAGTTGGCTTCTATATTAACTTCTCCCAAAGCGTTTGTCATTCATTCGCCGCGAGCACGGCAGCATCTGAAATTGCTAGATTTTCGCATGCAATTAAGCGCAAAAAAGAGGGCGTCCCGTTTCCAGGACGCCCTCGCTAAAGATTCCAAATGTGGCCGGGCATCGCTGCCCTACAGCCGTGGATTTAACTACGCAATGTCGCAAGGATTGAAGAGATCGTCGATTTCTTCATCATCCTCTGCGATGACGTCGATGCCTTCCCCTTCCGGTTCGCCATCAACACCACTGACGGCCGCAGCCGAAACTGCGATCAGGATGCTATCGGCGTCTGCTTTGGCACCACCGAAACCGGTGTTACCCAGATCGTCGGTAACAATCGTCAGCGTGGCCGTTCCTTCGAAGGCCGAGTCTGGCGTGTAAACCAAACCGGTCAGCAGCGAGTTGATCTGATCGATCGAACCCAACAGCTTGTGACGATTGCTCTCGAAACCGTTAGAAAGCGTCAGCAAACCACTGTCCACGGTGATGGTCACTTCCACCATCGAGTCAGCGGCATCAGGATCGGAAACCGAGATCGCATTTCCGTTGGCGTCATCAAAGACGATCGGAGTTGCCGAATCGGTCGACTGCTCGCCTGGCACCGAGTTAATCGGAGCGGCGTTTTCATTTTCGACACCACTTGGTGCGGAAACCGTGATGGTGACCGTTGCATCCGAAGTCAGACCAAGGGCATCCGAAACGGTGTAACCGAATTCAACGGTGGCCGGTTCGGTTAGTCCCTCGAATTCACCATTCGGATCGAAGGTCATGCTTCCGTCCGCGTTCAGTGTCAGCAGACCACCACCATCGAGTGCGATCGATTGACCGACGTTGGCTGCGTCACCATTCACCGCGGAAACGGTCATCGTGTCGCCATTGTCGACATCGCTATCGTTGGTGATCACCCCAGAGACGGCGAGCGTCAAAGCGGTGTCCGATTCGGTAGCGAATGCATCATCTTCCGCAACAGGAGCGTCATTCACACCGGTGATGGTGATTTCGACGTCAGCCGAAGCAGTCCCATCCAATGCGTCGGTGGTGGTGTACGAAACCGTTTCGACAGCCGTCTCACCATCCGCCAAAGCATCGTACTTACCGGTCGGATCGAAGCTCAGGCTACCATCGGCATTGATCGTGACCGAGGCTCCAGAATCAAGTTCGACAGCGGCACCCACATTTGCGGCATCACCGTTAACGGCGGTCACGCCCAGCGAGTCGCCGGTGTCGTTACCCAGCACACCATTGGCTTCGACATCCAGTGGCGTGTTGGCGTCCGTGGCGAAGCTATCGGCTTCCGCGATCGGGCTCAGCACCACTTCGTTGACAGTCAGTAGGAAGGACTCCGTGGTCGTTTCTTCGCCGTCACTTACCGTGATGGTGATGTTGGCCGAACCAGTCGCACCAGCCAGCGGGGTGACAACCAACGTCTTATCGGCACCTTCGCCGGTCAGAATGATGCCTGCGGCATCAACCAACGCTGGGTTGTCCGATTCAACGCTAACCACCAAATCTTCCACGGCCGACTCAGCATCGGAAACGGAAAACTCGAGGGGGGCAGTCGCCGTGTCCTGGTCGATCGTCTGATCCTCCACCGCACTGATCGTCGGGGCAGTGTTCTCCCCCACGAGTTCGGTCACCGTCAGCACGAACGATTCGGTGGTGGTTTCTTCACCATCGCTCACGCTAAGGGTAATCGTTGCGGTGCCAGTAGCACCTGCGAGCGGGGTAACCACCAAAGTCTTGTCGGCACCATCGCCAGCGATGATCAGCCCAGCGGCATCAACCAACGCAGGGTTGTCCGATTCGACGCTAACAACCAGGTCTTCCGCAGCCGATTCCGCATCACCTACGGTGAAAGCGAGCGGCTCGGTAGCCGAGTCTTGATCAATCTCTTGATCTTCCACCACTGAAATGGTTGGAGCCGTGTTGCCGGCGACCACTTCATTGACGGTCAGAACAAACGATTCGGTCGTCGTTTCTTCGCCGTCGCTCACACTGATGGTGATCGTGGCCGAACCAGTCGCACCTGCCAGTGGCGTAACGACCAACGTTTTGTCGGCACCGTCACCGGTCAGTATGATACCGGCTGCATCGACCAACGCGGCGTTGTCCGATTCAACACTAACGACCAAGTCTTCGGCAGCCGATTCGGCGTCACCAACGGTGAATGCCAGTGGCTCGGTGGCCGTGTCTTGATCGATCGCAACGTCTTCGACTTCGGAAACGGTCGGAGCTGTGTTACCGGCAACCACTTCATTGACGGTCAGAACAAACGATTCGGTCGTCGTTTCTTCCCCATCGCTCACGCTGATGGTGATCGTGGCGGTCCCAGTTGCACCGGCCAGTGGCGTGACGACCAAAGTCTTGTCGGCACCGTCACCTGCGAGGATCATGCCAGCGGCTTCGACCAACGCAGGATTGTCCGATTCGACGCTGACAACCAAATCTTCGGCAGCCGATTCGGCATCACCGACGACAAACGCAAGTGGTTCCGTCGCGGTATCCTGATCGATCGCTACGTCTTCGACTTCGGAAACAGTCGGAGCCGTGTTCTCAACGACCACTTCGTTCACCGTCAACAGGAACGACTCGGTGACCGTTTCTTCACCGTCGCTCACGGTAATGGTGATATTGGCGGTACCAGTCGCACCAGCCAGGGGCGTAACGACCAACTCACGATCGGCTCCTTCGCCGGTCATGACAATGCCAGCGGCGTCGACTAACGCTTCGTTGTCCGACTCGATGCTAACGGTCAGATCTTCCGGAGCCGTTTCGGCATCACCAATGCTGAACGCGAGAGGATCGGTTGGCGTGTCCTGATCGATCGATTGATCGTCGATCGGGCTGATCGTTGGAGCCGAGTTCACCGCTTCTTCGATCGTCAACGTGAAGTACTGAGCGTCGGCCAAGCCGTACTGATCGACCGCCAACACGCGGATGGTGTATTCGCCAGCTTCCACGTCCGCACCGGGTGCGATCGACAGGGTCGCTTCGCGAGTACCCGCTTCCTGGGTCAGCGTCACGTAGTCAGGCGTTTCGACATCCAGCAAGAGAAACAGTTCGTCACTCTCGTTCTTGTCGGTCGCGGTAATAAGGAACTCTTCGCTCTGGCCGGCTTCGACCGTCTGATCCGAAATCGGCAGCAGATCCGGAGCATGGTTCACCGCGATGGTGCTTGTGGCGACTTGACTTTCGTACTCCCCGTCGCTCACAGAGATTTCCACGAGACGCGAAGTTGGATCCGCATCAGCGTTGGTGTTGTTGTAGGTGAGGGTTTTCAGGACGTTGGCGTAGTTTTCGGCGGTGTCTTCACCGCTCAACAGAATCGAACCATCGGCATATTCGACGGTGATATTCGTTCCTTCTACGTCGATCGAAAGCGATTCTTCGGCACCATCCAGCGGGTTCGTCAAAGTGACTTTCGCCGACTGAATCATGTCGTCGTTTTCGTCCGAAACAGTCAAGTCGCTGTCGACGACACTGACCGGACCATGTCCGACTTGGAACACGGCGTCGAAGTCGATGCCGTCTTGATCTTCACCGTTGAGGTCAACGACAGGGCGACCGACGCGAACGTCGATCATCATCTCTTCGACATCAACACTGGAAGGCTGACCATTTTCAACAGCGATAATTTTAACGCTGTAAAGTCCTTCTTGCTCGGCAGTGGGGGTCCACTGAAAATCGCCTGAGAATGTCATCGACATTCCGTCAGGCCGCTCGTCTCCATCAGGATCGAGCTGAAACATGACCATCCTTGGCCCATCTTCCCCTTCGCTGACCGTAGCGCCAAGTTCACCGAGGTTAAAGCTCAGTGTCTCGCCGGCGAACACGGTCTGCGTGGGAACCGCTGACAAATCCAAGTCCAGCGGAGTTCCACTCAACATACTGCGATCTTCCAGTTGTTCCCCGAGAGAAGATTGAAACTTGGGGCGTTTGAACCGCATTGAGAATCTCCGTTTTTCAGATGGGCAATCATTTCGACCACGCTCCCATGCGTGACCGGTTACGAGTGGCATTGTGCGTTCGACTTGAGAAAGTTCCACCGTCGAAAATCTTTTTGTGGAACTTTCAGCACCGATAGCGTTATCAAAGCTGCGGCAAGAATTGCCGAGCGATCGTTATGCCTCGATGCAAACGAGGCTCACCCATCAACAGAAGCTTTTCACTCAAACGGTTCGCGCAAAAATTAAATTCGACGTAAGTCCAGTCGCCGCCCGTACTCTTGAACACTTACCACCTAGTTTATCAACACGTTGATATCTATTGCTTATCAACAAGATGGTAAGCGTTGATGCATTCAGATAGCATGAAGGAAATCTTGAAAATTAGGCTCAAGTTTCCGTTGCCGATTCCAACTGTCCAGTGATAGCAGGACCGCCGATGGTGAAGTCGCGGTAACCACTAGGGTGGGAACTGCCTAAAAATAGAGAATCTACAGCTGGAGATTCCACGTTTTCAGGGTGCCAGCAGCAAGGCGCAGCACATCAAACCGAACTGGAACACGCTGCGGACGCAGCCTCGGCAATCTCCGCGCAGGACAGCCTATTCTTTACCTAATAGATAACGAACGCGACGCGATTGGCATCGGTACGCGCGATGGCTGTTTTAAGAATCTTGCTTCAAGACACCGGAGATGACGTCTTTATCGAAGTAGTTGATGCTCATCCCGGCATCGACGGCGATGTTCTGAGCCTGAATACCGCTTGATCGAGGGCTTAACAGGAATACGGCCACGTCGGCAGCTTCCTGCGTGGTGACAGCACTCTTGCGAGGAATGACCTGTTCTGCGTAAAGATACGCGTCGACATACCCAGGAATGCCTGCGGAAGCAGACGTTTTCAGCAGGCTCGGACCAACGGCGTTAAATCGCACGCTGGAAAAGCTACTGAAGCTTTTGGTTAAGAAAGCTAACGACGAATCAAGTGCCGCTTTGATGGGGGCCATAAAGCCATAGTTCTCGCTCGCCATCCTTGTCGTCGAGATCGAAATCGTAACGACTGATGCGTCCTTGGCAAACCGTTCTTTCAGTGCGTTGGATAGATTCACCAGCGAGAAACAGGAGATATCGACTGCCTGCAGAAACTGCTTTTTGGTTGTTTCGTGAAACGGCTTCATCCCTTCCGAGTAGTCCGCAAATGCCATCGAATGAACCAGACCATCGATGGTGACATTTTCCGCGGCTAAATCGTATCGGAGTTTGTCGATCTGTTCTTGAAACTCAACATCACAGACATAAACCTGCCGACCGGCGAGCAGCTTGGCCGTCGACTCTTTCCGAGCTTCGCTACGTACTACGTACAACACGTTCGCCCCGGCCTCTTCCAATGTCTTGGCAATATGCCAGGCCACGCTCTTACGATTCGCGACCCCGGTTACCACGATGTTCTTGCCGGAAAGCTTGAGAAAGTCGGTCATTGCGTAGGGTCCGCTGTGCGGACGCAGTTAACGGTTAGAAGCGGGGAAAAAGATGGGTGAGTCAATGGATCGGAGCCACAAGCGGATCAAAAGTGCTTTCGAAGTTGAAAACAACTTACGGCGTCCGCGCAGCGGACCCTACATTTCCATCTTCGCCACGGTGCAAGCGAAGTCGAACCGCATGGTCAGCTTGCCATCGACGGTTACTTTTCCGGTCATGAAGAACGCGTCAGCCATGCGTTCGTTCAGTTGCACGTTCATCTCGATCGTGTCGCCGGGGCGGACCATTTTTTTGAACTTCACATCGTTCAAACGTGTCGCGACAGGCACTCCTTCCCCATCGACCACGAACTTGGAGAGCAAAATGGCTCCGGCCTGCATCGTGGCTTCACACAAGATCACGCCCGGTACGAGCGGATAGTCAGGGTAATGCCCTTGGAAGAAATACTCGTCCGGCGTAAACGTTTTGCGGCAGACGATATGCTCTTCGGTCTGCTCAACGACTTCATCCACCAACAGCATCGGGCCACGGTGCGGAATGGCTTCTTCAATGGAAACTTTCGACATGCTTGCTCCTGCGTTACTTGGTGCTATCCGCCAGTTGCGATCCGGACGAAGCCTTCATGATGTACGAGTCGACATCGTTCGAGACAATCACGCCGTAGTTAATTGCCCCGAGCCAGCCTGACATGATGATGCCTACACTTCCGGCATGGTACAAACCGGGGATCTGCTCCGGAATCGCTCGGCTGACGGAAAGCCCCTCAAACTTCGTACCGAAACTGGAACCGAGGGCATGCTTGGTGTATCGCTGGAACGTCTTCGGCGTCGAAACTTCGACATGATCGATCCGCTCGCGCACGTTCGGAACGTATTTTTCCAACGCATCGAGCGTCGTTTCGGCGAGATCGTCTTTGCTCGCTTTATATTCTTCTTCCGACAAGTTCGCCCAGTCTTCAAACCGTGCGTTTGTACTGGAAACGACCAACGATCGTGGCCGCCCCTCTGGTCGAGTATGCGGATAATAGAACGAATACGTACGACTGGTGATGTCTCGGCTGAGCAGCAGATCGGTGCGGAACGCAGGGGCCGTGCTGCTGAAGAGCAAGTCGCCGGTTTCTTCCGGGATCTGCTCGTCTGGCTTCATGGCAATGTAGACTTGCGTGCTCGAGTTGTTCAGACGAACCTCCTTGGCATCTTCGATGAACTTCTTATCGAAGTGCTGCTCGCCCACCAAGTCGAAGATGGTCAGCTTAAGGTTCGAGTTCGAGACAATCGACTTGCACTTGATCGTCTTCCCGTTGGCAGTGATGCTTCGGACTTTGCCGTTTTCGAGATTGATCTTCTCGACATCCACGTTGATGCGAACATCGACGCCTGACTTGATCAAGTCTTCATGCATCAACGTGATCAGGCGATCGGTTCCCCCTTGGAAGGTGAACACCCCTTTGCTCATGAAGTTCGAGAAGACAATCCCGTAACTGATCGCGGGATCTTCCAGCGTCGAACCGTTGGCATAGGTGATCGGCTCCATCAATAGACGCACGACATCTTCGCGGCCGGGAAAGAACTTCTCGAAGAGCTCCTTCGTCGTCGTCCCCTGATCATCGTAGAAATTCATGCCGCGTGCGGTGTCAAAGAACGCTTTAACTGTTTCTTCCGGCAGCTTGAACTCAGTGATCAACAACTTCGTGAAGTCGTCACGATTGAACGTCGTCGACAGCGAGAACATAGGGTTGTCGAAGCGAATGTTTTTCAACTGCACGATCGAATCGGCGATCTCACGCGTCCAATAACGCTTGCAGCTTTTGATCATCCCGATTGGGAAACCGTGCAGCGAGATGTCGAAGATGTGCCCGCCAGGTCGCTTGAACCAAGTGGCCATGCCACCAAGTTTATAATGCTGTTCGCAGAGCAGCACGCTTCGTCCTTGACGAGCCAACGTATTCGCCGCCGTTAGCCCTGCCAGGCCACTTCCAATGACGACAACGTCATATTCGTCCTGCGTATCTTTCAGAAAATCTTTCGGCATGATCTACCTGTTACTCGTCTGTCGTCTCGTAGGGTGCGTCTTGACGCACCAAATGTTCGGTATTCAGCTGGCTACGGCGTTGTCGTAGACGTGCATCGAGACGCACCCTACATCTGTTTGGGTTAGCCAGCGTCTTGCAGGCAATATCGGTTGGCGACCGATACACCGCTCATGATGGAACCAATGATCCCGACGTAGCCTTGATCGGTTCCACAAATATAAAGGTTTTCCAAGTGCGTGGTGCCGTCGAGGTGCTTTTCCGGGGCACCATATACGGCACCATTTTTGTGCCAGGTATAGCGATGAATTGTCTTTGGCGTGAACATATCGACCGCCACCACATGCCGGCGAAACTCTGGGATGAACCGCACGACGCTGTCGCTGATTAAGTCGTACCAGCGGTTTTTCTCGAAGCGATAACGCTCTTCCGGCAAGTCCACCCAGCGGTCGTAATTGGCCAGCGCGGTAACGCGCAGGAATCCTTCGTCGAGGTTCGCCCCATCTTGATAGTCGAAGTTATTGGGCGAACAAATCACTCCGGTTCGCACATCGCACAAATCGTCTTCCGGCTTTTGCCAGTGAAACTGGTTCGTGTCGTTAAAGAAGACGATTGTCGAGTCGTAGCCAACTTCGACCGGTTGTTTTTTGATGACCGAGATGGTTTCCACAAAGCTCAAACGTCCTGGCTCGCTCGCCGGAGGCTTGATGCCTTCCTCGCACATCCGCATCGTTTCCCACCAGCCGGCGGAAGAAACCACTTTGCGGCCCATCAATTCCGTTCCATCGTCCAGCGTTACGCCGACGCACTGGCCATCTTCGATCTTCAATGAAGAAACGCCAGTTCGCAGTTTTAGTTCGCCCCCTAAGCTGCGAAACTTCTTGACCAGGTTCTTCAGCAGCAGCCGCACACCCTTCAGCGGACGCGCGAAGCCTTCCATGTAAATGCTGCGGAACATGATACAGAACTGGCCCCAATCCATGTCCTTCTCACGAGCATTGCCATACCACATAAGCGGGCAAAGCAGCATCTCGATCAGCAGCGGATCAGTGATGATTTCCGCCAACCGCGTCCGAGCCGAACCGGAATAGTTGTCCGGCGTGATGTCGTCGTAATCCATGATCTGCCCGCGGAGGCGATCGAAATTGTCGGCCTGTTTCGGAAAACGCTGGGCGATCTCACTTCGCAAGAGCTCAATGTCGTTGTCGAATTTCAGTTCGACGCCAGGGAACATCACCTTCGACCCCAACTGGGGACAAAGCGCGAACTCGTCCCACTTGAATCGCAATTGTCGAAGCAATCGGCCGAGGGGACCTTTCTTCTCGCCCTTTTGCGTGAAGTTGGTCACCGCGTGCAAACCGACGTCGAAGTCGCGTCCGGCCATGCGATAGAAAGAGTTCAAGCCGCCAATCGTGTTGTGCCGCTCGAGGATGCAGACATTCTGACCGAAATAGGCCAAACGAATCCCGGCCGCCAGCCCGGACATGCCTGCGCCGATGATGATCGTGTCGTACATTGTGACGAGAATATCCTTGGAGGCATCCGAATCGGGTCCCCTCGCCCCCGAGGGGAGAGGGTTAGGGTGAGGGGTTCTTTGCGTTGGCGATGAGACCGACCAGGCGTGTGCCTGAATCGCCCCCTCATCCGCCCTTCGGGCACCTTCTCCCCGGGGAGGGAGAAGGGACGTAAGGAGTCGTAACGCGGCGCGTTACAAGTCCTTCATCTTCGGTTCGAGGTACGCCACGGTGCTGCTCATCGAGGCGAGTTCCGGATACTCTTCTTCCGGAATCTGCACACGGTGCCGCTTGCGGAGTTCCATGACGATGTCCAGGAAGTCCATGCTGTCCAGCTCTAGCTGGTCGCGAAAGGGCTTATCGTCGTCGATATCCGTGATGTCGTCATCCGGAGCGATGTCTCGCAAAATGTCCAAAATTTCTTCACGGATTTCCGCTGGCGTCATCCCGATCTGGCTCCTTCAACCGTGTGCTTTACAGCTTCTTGATGATTACTACTGAGTTAATGCCCAGCATTCCGAACGAGTTATTCAGAATGGTCTGAGCTTTTCCGAGTTCCCGCGGTTGATTTAAAACCAAACCGTCGATGGCACATTCAGGGTCCAAATCGTCTACGTTGATCGTGGCATGACACACGCCATCCTCAAACGCAGGCAAGTTGCCGGCTAGTTCCAATGCCCCAGCCGCTCCCATCGCGTGACCGATGAAACTTTTTGTATTGTTGATGAACGTCGTTTCACTTTTGCCAAACACGTCGCGAATCGCAGTACATTCCTGCTGATCGCCCAGCGTTGTGCCGGTCGCGTGCGTGCTGACAATATCGATGTCGGTGGCGTTCATGCCGGCTCGCTTGAGGGCGAGATTCATGCACTGCACCTGACGTTCTGGGTTGGGCAGCACGAAGTCGGTCGCGTCGGTGTTCATCGCGTAGCCGACCAGTTCTCCGTAGATCTTAGCACCGCGAGCCTTCGCATCCGATAACCGCTCCAGCGTATAAAGGCAGCCCCCTTCCGAAACGACAATGCCATTTCGCTGGGTATCAAAAGGGCGTGAAGCCTTCGTGGGGTCGTCGTGATGGGCCAAAGCGCCCTGGCTTTTGAAGCCTGCGAAGATGCCGAACGTTTGAATGCTTTCCGATACGCCGCCAGCCAAAGCCAAGTCGCATTCCCCCAGACGCAGCATCTGGGCCCCTTGGATCAGTCCGGCATTTCCCGCGGCACATGCGGCCCCAATGGTGTAGTGCGGCCCGACGATACCATGCGTTAGACAGATTTCGCCGGCCGGATTATTGGCAACCGTGCGAGGGTTATGGTGGTGCGACCAAAACGACGTATCGTAGTCGTAACCCTTGATGTTGTAGACTTCGTTTTCCGTCTCGACATTGCCATGCTCGGTCACGCCGATATAGACGCCGACCATCGTTTTATCGACGTTTTCCCAGTCGATACCGCTATCGGCAATCGCTTCGCCGGCGCAGTAAATGCCGATACTTCCGGCTCGCGTGCCTCGGCGGATTTCGCGCTTCTTTTGGTAACGCGTTGCTTCGTAGTCGCAGATACCTGCGAGCGTTTCGCCGACGTAGCGGATTTCGTAGTCCTGCACACCGCTCTTCCCTTCGAGCAGCGCGGCTCGGTACTCGGCATACGAATTGCCATTCGGGGCGGTCAGACCGATGCCCGTGATGACGATGCGCTGCGAGTCAGGTAGTTGTTCGGCGGTGGCAATCATTTGCCCATCCTCGGCAATTTAACGGAAACCGTTCAAGCTACCGATTCCCTGGAACCTTGACAAGTCACCTGCGAGAAGCCAATTCGTCGCCCAATCGCCGCATCCCCTCTTCGGTCGAGACTTTAGGCGAATACCCCAAGTCGTGTCTGGCAGCAGAGATATCGAAATAATGATGCGTCGCCAACTGCCGCGCGAGGAAGCGTGTCATGCGGGGTTCTTCGTTCATCCGACCGATCATTTTGTAGGCCGATTCCATGACCGCACCCGCATAATAGGCAACGTTTGCCGAAACCTGTTTTCGGACGGGGGGCTGTCCGTCGAGCGCCAAAATCTCGTTAATCCAGTCCCATAACCGAACGGGAGCCCCTTGCGTGATGAAATAGGCCTTACCGCCGGCCTTCTCCGGATCGCTGGCAAGTGCACTCGCCGCTTGCACATGCGCCGCCGCGGCATTCTCGACAAAGACCATGTCGACCAGATTTTTGCCATCGCCGACAATACGCAGCTTGCCTGTCTTCGCGCGCTCGATCAATCGCGGAATGAGGTGCTGATCGCGTGGTCCCCAAATCAGATGGGGCCTCAATGCACATGTAGCAAGGGTGCCAGGCCGATGAGCCGCTAAGACCGCTTGCTCTCCGAGCGCTTTAGAATGGGGATAGTGAGCCAGCCATGTCTCGGGGTACGCGGCCGATTCATCGACACCTTTTTGATCGGTTCCGTTGAACGTCACGCTGGGGCTGCTGCAGTAAACCAGGCGTTCGACGTTCCAAGCCAAGCAGGCATCAATCACGTTCTGCGTGCCGAGGACGTTGATGCCGTGATAATCTTTCCAGCGGCCCCAGATACCTGCCAGCGCGGCGACATGATAGACGACTTCACAGCCTTTGACCGCTTTCTCAACGTCCGCTCGCTCGCGAAGATCGCCCTGAACGCACTCGACGTTCAGCTTTTCCAGCTCAGGATAGCGGCTGCGTCCGAGAACGCGCACCTGTTCGCCGTGCATTAATAACTGCTCGACGATGTATCGGCCAAGGAATCCCCCTCCGCCGGTAACTAGCACGCTCAAGACTGGCTCCGGATGCGAATCTCGTTAGAGACCCTGAATCATGGACTTCGGGATCTTAAACCGGTAAGACCCACTTTGTCCGACCGCTTCGCCAGGCAGGTCCAAGTACAAGTTCTCGACTTTATTCGGGTCGAAATCTTCCGGAACATCGAACACGATGCAATCGGTCCCTTCCTCCAGCGGATCAAACGTCTTGCTCGGGGTCCACCATTTCAGGTCGGCAAGATCGTCAAACTTGAGGGGATAGTACATGTTCTTGTCGTCATCGGAAAGCTGGGCAGTACGAATCGCGCCGTTTTGCGTGGTGAATTCGTTGCCATACCAGCTTTTGAACTGGAATGTCTTATCCGAGCGGTTGGCCAGTTCCAAATAGACATTCATGTACGGCCGGCCATTGGAGGTGACCAGTTCGCCAGCCTCGTCGCGGCCGCGGACTTCGCCCCAGTCGACGTGGTTTACTTTGACTTTGAAGCCTTGCATGGTGGCCGAGTTCTTCGCGGGGATCCACTTTACGTAGATATCCCCCTTCTCGCCTGCTTCCATGACGTCTTGAATCTGATTGCCACTGTTGGCAACGCCATCGTTCACGTACGGGGTATCGTCGACGATTTCGTCAGAGCCAATTTCCAGAATCCCGGCTCCTACGAGAACCAAGAACAGCACCACCGCCAGGCACATCGGAATCACCACCACTTTGGTGATCTTCAAGATCAAGTCCCAGGGGATCTCGCGTCCTTCAAGTTCTTCTTCTCCCTCGGCTCCCTCTGTACCATCGGCCTGATTGGCATTGGCAGGGGCCTTCTTTTTGGGTGGCTTGCTACCCGGTGTCTTGGGCGTGATCACCGGACCGACCTGCGGTGCGGCCGGTTGCGGCGTCACTTGAGGCACCACAAACACCCCCTGGCACGTCGGGCACTGAACCTGAGTCCCCGCCGGGCTAGTCACATTGAGAACAGTCGAACAATGAGGGCACTTGAGATGCATAGGAACAAATTGCCTTGAATCGTCAGACGAGAACTTCTTCGGGTTGCGCCTCCCTCGAAGGGTGAGGGATTCGCCGGCCACGGTAGGAAAAACGATCGCAACGAAACTTAATGTGCGGCCATCGTCTCTAACCGCTCTTCCGCCCAAACGGTGAGTTTTTCGCGGAAAATCTTCGAGTTATGCCGCACATCGACCGGAAAATTCGGGTGCAGCAGGAAATGGTCTATTCGCTGCGTCAGGGCATTTTTATTGCCGATCTCACGCAGTTCGTCCAGCAGTTGGTCAATCTCTTGTGGCGTGTCGGGGTACATCCCCGGCCAGGGCTGAACGATCACCACCGGCATTTGCTCGCCCCGCTGGCCGATGCCCACCAGCGCACTGCGGAAGATCTTTTCGTGCGTGTTGAAGATCGATTCAACCGGAATCGTAAACATCGGCCCTTCGGCCGTCTCGAGTCGGTGCGACTTGCGACCGCAAAACCAGAACCGATCTTGCGTGTCGAGATAACCGACGTCCCCCATCCGATGCCATACCGCGTCGCCGTCGACAATCTTCGACATCCGCGTCGCTTCGTCGCTGGTCGCATAACGCCGCGTAATCACCGGCCCACGAACGATCAGTTCGCCAATCTCGCCACGGGGTAGCGGCTGAACTTGTTCCACGGTTTCGATCGCTTCATCCGAAATGGCGATGACCTGCCAATCGATGCTGCTAAATCGAGACCCCACGCAAGTACCGCCCCCTTCGTTGGACCGCTCGATCGTTTCGCCCAGCACTTCGCTCGCCGAAATCGAAGCCACCGGAAGTGCTTCGGTCGCTCCATAAGGGGTATACATTTCCGCATTCGGAGCCGCTTTCTTCATCCGCTTTAGCACATGCGGAGGAACCGGAGCCCCGGCCGACAACACCCTTTTCAGCGACGGCATCCACAGGTTTTCTCGCTCGCAGAACTGCCCCACGGAATTCCAAACCGCGGGCGATGCGAACGACTGCGTTGCTTCCCAGTCAGTCACCGCTTCCAAGATATTTCTCGGGTCCACCGTCGCCGGTCGGCTGAAATCCATTTCAGGAATGACCGACGTCACCCCCATCGCGCTGTTAAACAAACCAAACAGCGGAAACCCCTGCACATCGACGTCGCCGGGTTCGATCGCGTAACGCTCTTGAATGAACTCTACCTGCCGGCGAAAGCCTTCGTGCCGAAACTCAACCCCCTTGGGCGGTCCGGTGCTGCCGGATGTGAAGATGATAGCCGCTTTGTCATCGGCGGTTGCTTGAAACGGTTGGAAGTCGCCCACATCGGTTCGACGAAGTTCTTCCACGGTTGCCCCGCCCCAGAACCACTTCCGTCCGGCGGTCACGTTCAGTTTTGCATCACGGTAACGTCGACCACACAATTTGCGAATCGCATGCACGATCGGAATCGCGACGAAGCCTTCTGGCTTAACTTGATCCAAGCAGGAAAGCACGTTCTTCTTGCCCATGCCGGGGTCAATCAAAATGCTGATCGCTCCCACTTTGTACAGGGCAAACACAAGCGACACGAAATCGATCCCAGGCTTCACCATCAACGCCATCCGCGTCCCTGGCGTCACGCCCATCTTCGCGAGACCTGCGGCGATCACCGTACTGTCTTTGGCTAACTGGGCAAACGAGATCGTATCGTATTGCCGTTTTCCCTGGGCGTCCCGCTTTCCCGCCACCGCAATTGCCGTCCCATCCGGTTGCGTCCGCGCCACTTCATCCAGCAGCAAACCGACATTGAAAACAGGAGATGTCATCGTGCCATCGGCCATTGATTTTGTTTCCGGTATCAAGCCCCAACCTTAGTCCCAGTCAGGCAGTCCTTCGCTTCACGTCCGCGATCACGTATTCGATCAATTTCGCTGCCACGTCGATTTCGCATGCCGACGAAAGGCCTTTCCATCCTGGTACAGCATTCGCCTCCAGTAAATACCAGCCCCCTTGTCCATCTGGCAGGAAGTCGAGTCCGGCGATCGTCAGATCTAACGTTTCGACCGCTCTGAGTGCCACCTCAGCGACTTCGCCTGGAATGGGCTCCGGTGTCGCGTTGGCTCCTCGGCTGAGATTGGTTCGCCAGCCATCCTCGGCCGTTCGCCGCATTCCCCACATTTGCCGACCAAGCACCATCACCCGCAGATCGTAGCCCGGATGGGAAATGAACTTTTGCAAGTAAATAACTTGTCCCAGCTGCTGCAGCGTCTTGAAAACACGATGTGCCAAGTCGGCATCGTCCACGCGGAGAATGCCCCGCCCTTCTCCGCCGAAGATCGGCTTCACCACGACCGATGGCCCCAACTGCTCGAAGGCGGTCATAGCATCTTGCCAGGTCTGACAGACGTGGGTTTCCGGGACTCGGAAGCCTGCTTCGGCCAGGCGAGAGAGGGAAAGATATTTGTCGATCGCCATTTCCATTGACTTCGGCCGATTGACGATGAGAACCCCTTGCCGCTCGAGCGCCGCAAGTGCATCCATCCGAAACACGACTTGCTCCAGCGAACCAGGCGGCATCGTGCGGACAATCACCGCATCGAAGCGATCGCTCAGCACCGAGTCCGCCGAAATTGACTCGCGGCCGCCGATTCGCGACTGCAGCGCCGAGAACTCCAACCGCTCGACGTTCGCCAAACCGCGGCCGGCTCGCTCGAGATCGTGAAAGTACCAACTGTCGGCGTTGGCCAGCACGCCGATTCGTGGCAGCCGCTTGGTTTGCGTCATCGCGGCGTTAGCCCTGTCCGAAAGAAGTGGCTAATACGTCGATGTTTCGCTCGCCAAAGATGGTCGACTTTCCGTCCTGCAAACTGACCAGGCACACTTCGGCCGGACTGAACAGCAGCGGATCGATCTGGTAGAAGTCGAACTTGGCGTCACGCAAAATTTTCTCGAACGGCTGGCCATACATGGAAGAGGTGTTGCTGGGCAATTTCTCGCCAAACTCGCGCAATCGCTCGGACGTTTCATTCACCCACAACGTGACCGTGCCGCCATAAAGAATCGCATCGTTCGTACGACCAATCCCGACAACATCATCCGCGGCGATGGGTGGAAGGGGGGCCGCTCCGAAACCGCTGGCGATCTTCGATAGATCGAACTTCAGCTCGTGCAGCTTATGCAAACAGGTCTCGACACTTCGTGCAACCACTTGCACATGCCCGGCAATGCTGGCCGTACGAGCGGCCAGAAGGACTAACTTTTTCGGGTCGACCTGGCAATCGGCGGCAATTTTCTGGCAAACTTCATCGCCAGGAAGCTGCGACGTTTCCAACACACCAACCGCCACGGGGTAGTCGTCGGTCAGGTTCATTTCCTGGATGACTGGTTCTTTGGCCGCTTTCACGCGCATCGGCCCCGAGCCCATTCCGAAGAAATTGTCGGTCTTAATCTGCCAGCCAGCGTATTGCGAGGCAATGCACGCGAGCTCCGGTCGATCGGTACAGACATTCACAAACGTCCGCGTCCCTGGCGCATCGGCTACCGAAAAGGAGACCTCTCCGAGCCCTGCCAGGCAGATTTCAGCCAGCTGCCGCCCTGCTTCCAGTCCCCCTTTTCCCGCCGTAACGCCCAGATCGAGCACTTTCGCTCCGCACGCCATCTGCACAAGTTCCGCCCCAATTTCGCGAGGCGTCTCAATAATCGGCTGCACCAAGCCATGGGCGCGTTGGTTCAATTCCAAAATGAATCTCCAGGAGATGGGTTTTCAGGTTTCGGTGTTCGGTTTTCAATAAGAAGCACAAATCGGCACAAGTGTTCGTCTCCATCTTACTGAAAAGGGGGTTCGGAAAACCGAATGCCCGCGTCGCCCCCATCATCCCCCGCTTTCCTAAACGCCGCAATGACGCCCCCCAGGCGATGGCCGCAGTGCTATTGACGCTTTTTGCCGCGTTCTCCTATACTTAGCCGCTTGTTTGTAAGCATTTTATACGAAACGCTTTAGTAGCAAATCGTGCTGCGATTGCGTTTCTCGCAGGCCCCCCTCTTAAAGCGTTGATCAGCGATGAAGTCGGAACGTCGGCACGAAATTCAAGAGAATTCCCTGGCCCACTTTCTCGAAGGCGTCTTCGAACAGGCCAAGCCACACGCCACTTTGATTGGTGGCATCACGCTGGCTGTCGTGCTGGGCTTCGTCGGCTACGTCGTCCTGCAAACCAGCAGTGGCGAGATCAAAGATGAAGAGTGGAACTCGATCTACACCACCCTGGACGAATCGTTCCGCGTTGGCGAAGACGACGTTAAACGTCAGGAAGTCGCTCAAGAATTCGCGACGCTCGCGGAAGAATACGGCACTTCGCGACCGGCACTGTGGGCCGAGTATTTCTATGGTCAGCAAAACCTGACACAAGCCAGCGACGTTGCTTTCAGCGATCCCCAGTCGGCCAATGCCGATATCGAACGAGCCCTGAAGTCGTTCCAGAAAGTTTACGACAACGCTGACCTGCCTGTCCTGAAAGTCAAATCACTGTGGGGAATGGCCGAAGCTTACGAGCTGCAAGCCACGCAGGAATCGCTCGGTAAAGCGAAGACCAGCTACGAAGAAATCACCGTGATCTGGCCAGACACCAACACGGCCACCGCAGCCGAAGAACGCATCAAGCGTCTCGACAACCAGGGTGTTGACGGTTTTTACGCCTGGTACCGCGATCAAGACTTCGCCGCACGAGCCGCGGAAGTCGAACGCGAAAACCGTGCTCCCCTGGAAGGCGGACTGCCAGGCATGGACCTGGAAGCCCCCGGCACCGGCAGCTTGTTCAATCCTCCGGCCGCTGGTGGTGCAGGCACAACCCCTGCCGCAGGAACCGATCCGCTCTTCACGCCTAGCATGGATCTGAATGGAGCCAGTGGCGATGGCGATGCGGCACCGAAGCCTTCCTCCTTCACCGAAAAGGAAGAAGCAGCAAATGCCGAAAAGCCAATGGAAGAAGCCAAGCCGGAATCGCCTGCTGAACCGATGACCGAAGAACCTAAGAAAGAAGAAGCGAAGCCAGCCGCGGAACCAGCCATCGAAGAAATGGCGACTCCTGTTGCAGGAACCCCAGAAGAACCTGCCAAGGAAGAAGCTTCCAGCGAAGAAAAGCCGGCAGAAGACAAACCGGCCGAGGACAAGCCTGCTGAAGATAAGCCTGCCGCCGAAGAGCCAGCGGAAGAAGCGAAACCGGCTGACGAGCCTGCCTCGGAAGAGGAATCGTCCGAAGCCGACAGCGAATAAAACACGTTCGCTAAGCACCAATGGAAACGGTGCAACGCGATCGTAAGGCTTCGCAGCATCTTGCAGCCCCGGAAGGGCGACCGAAAATAGCCAGGGTGGAAACTCCTGGTATTGAGCAAACGGAAAGACTCTTAAGCCCTGAAGGGGCGGCCGAATCGCAGGATTCCAGGATCGGCCGCCCTTACAGGGCTTAGCTCATTTTGAATCATACTTTTTCTGCCTCACAAGCCATGCGATATACGGTCGACAAAGCAGACGCTGGACAACGGTTAGATCAATTCGTCACGCAGCAGATCAAGAAGGCGAGCCGTGCCCAGGTTCGCGAGGCGATCGACAGCGGTCAAATCACGATCAACCAGCAGCCGATGAAGCCTTCCTACAAGCTTCGCCCGGGCGACGTGGTCGACTTCCCGCAGATCGGTGCCCGGCAGCAACAGCAAACGCCTGAGCAGTCCGATCTCGACATCCTCTATCAAGACGAACACCTCGCGGCAATCAACAAGCCGCCTGGCATGGTCACCCACCCGGCCAAAGGGCATTGGGACGGAACGCTTACCGCGGCGCTACTGGCGAAGTTCAGCCAGCTGAGCGATATCGGTGGGGCTTCGCGGCCTGGTATCGTGCATCGCTTAGACCGTGACACCAGCGGCGTGCTGGTCATCGCGAAGCATAACGAAGCCCACGAGGCCCTCACCCAGCAGTTCGCCGACCGCTCGACCGAGAAAGAGTATTTCGCCATCGTCGCGAACTGCCCCGATCGCGACCGAGACATGATCAACGAACCGATCGGTCCGCATCCTCGCTACCGCGAGCGAATGTCGATCGTGCGGGACGACCCGACCGCTAAAGAAGCCCAGACGTTTTATGAAGTGGCCGAACGGTTCGACGGCTTCGCAGTCTTCAAAGTGATGCCGAAGACCGGCCGCACGCATCAGATCCGTGTGCACCTGGCCCACATCAAGCATCCCGTGCTGTGCGATCGCGCTTATGGTAGTCGCGCTCGTATCACGCTCGGCGAGCTTGCTCGAACCGATGACGAGCAAATCATCCTTTCACGCACCGCACTGCATGCTCGGCGGCTGAAGATCACCCATCCGGTGACCGGGGAACCGCTCGAATTTGAAGCCCCGATGCCGGAAGATCTTCACTCAACTTTGGTCGTGTTACGCAAGTACCGTTCGGTATAGACGCGGTCGTCAGGATACAGCATCTGCATCATGTCGGACGTACCGATCGCGCGTGTCGTATAGAACAGCTCGCCGGCTCCGTACCCTGCGGTCGCCCCCAGGTAAATCGCTGCCCCTTTGACGCGTTCAAAGACGTACGCTTTTTCTTCGGGGAACTGGGTCTGATAACAGCGAATGCTTTCCAGCTTCCGCTCCAGACAATCGGTGATGTCGTGCACGAAGCTGCCAGGCGCGTCGAGCTTGTTGATCGGCTCGAAGGCTATCTTGTAGTACAACTGCCGACCGATTGTGTGGACCGGCAAGTGATCGAACGTTTCGTCCCACTTCGTAAGCCGCGAATAGAAAACGGCCGCGTCGGTAATCTGCATGGCCTGCCAATGGTCAGGCGAAGCCATCGGCGTACGGTCGCCAAACCCGATGACCACTTTCGGGCGATACTTGCGAAACTCTTTCGCCAACGCGACACGTGCCTCGAAGGTGTCGAACAACTTCCGGTTCGGCAAGTCGAGCACAATTCGCTTCTGCACGCCCAGCGTCTTCGCAGCCTCCATCGCTTCCGCCAGACGCGTTTCGGGATCCGGCGAACGAGGCGTTGGCTCGCCGTTAGTCAGATCGATAATCCCAACGGTATGCCCCATGTCGGCCAGCTTCGCGAGCGTCCCCCCGCAAGCGATTTCCACATCATCCGGATGAGCCCCAACCGCCAAAACATCAATCTGCGGGTACTCGTTTTCGACATCCACCGTCGACGCATTTAACTCATCAGTCAATGTGGTCTCTCTAACTCCGGTCCCCTCGCCCCCGAGGGGAGAGGGTTAGGGTGAGGGGTTATACGAAGTACCTCCTGCCAGCCCCAAGGGGGCGACCGGAAATAGCCAGAGGCGGAAGCCCCTAGTAGTGAACGTTAGCCCTTCTTCAACGGCTTCTTCGCACTCACCAGGAACGTTGGATTCGAGGCTTCGAAGCGGTGGCGTTCCAGTTGATAGGTCGCATGCGAGATGTTCACCATCGTTACTTTGGCCGATTCCATCTCTTCGTCGAAATACTGATGCACTTCGGCCAGGTTTTCGATGCTGCTAAGGTTACAGACGATTCGCCCGCCTGGCTTTAGACGGGTAATGGCCTGTTCGCAGATACCACGAACTTGTCGCCCGGTGCCGCCGATGAAAATACAATCGGGGTCAGGCAGTTCGGCCCAAGCATCTGGAGCTTTCCCAAGCACCGCTTGAACGTTTTTCACGCCGAATGCGTCGATGTTGCGGCGGATCAAACCATGGTCTTCGGCGTCCATTTCAATCGCATAGATCGAACCCTTTTCGGCGATCATGCCAGCTTCGATCGACACGCTTCCGCTCCCAGCACCGACATCCCACACCACGCTCGAATCGCCCAGATCCAACAACGACAGCGCGATGCAGCGGACTTCCATCGGCGTGAGCAAGCCACGTTTCGGCTTCGATTGACGGAAGACGTCGTCCGGGTTGCCGAACTTTCGCTTTCCGACCAACGACATCGGTCGATCCGGCACGTCTGGCTTGCGGACCAGAATCATCACGTTGAGCGGACCGAAGTCTTGCTGGCTGATTTCTTTCAAGTCGCCTTGCGTGACACATTCGTTCGGGGAACCAAGATTCTCGCACACATACGCGTGGAAGTAATCGAGATCGTGCCCTAGCAGCGTTTTGGCAACTTCCTTCGGCGGAATCGCTTCGGTCGTGAACAGACCGATCGCTTCGGAAATGCGGGCCGCGGTTACGACCGACTCCAGCGGCTGGTTGGCCAAGTTCGCCAGGTGGGCGTCGTCCCAGCTCTCCTTAATGCGGGCAAACGCCAACTGCATGCTGCTGACATGTGGGATGACATGGAAGCGATCTTTTCCGAGTTTATCGCAAAGATACTTCGACACCCCGTAAAACAACGGGTCGCCACTAGTCAGCAGCACCACGTCTTTGTCGTTGTGCGTTTCGATCGCTTCGACGATCTCGCCTAAGTCTCCACTGACAGGCACTTTCTCCGCCGAAACTTTTTCGACGTGCACGAGCACCTGAGGGTTGCCGATGATGACTTGGGCGTCGCCGAGAATCCGCATCGATTGGCTGGTCAGCCCCTCGAAACCGTCGTCGCCAATTCCTACGATAAATATTCTGGGAGACGTACTCACCGATTGTTCCATTACCAAGCGTCTGAAGTAGAAAAGACTTGCGTCGATTTTACGAGATGCAGGCTCTCGGGGAAAGTTCACCCACCACGAACTGTTTGCCGAACCCCTGAGGAGCACGAATGCCAACCGTTTGCGTGACTAACCCAAGCTACCACCTGACAGACCACGATTTCTACCGATTGTTAACCGAGGCCGGGTTCACCGTTCGTTTTATCGATCCAGAACAGCACAACTTAAACGACGCCGACACGCTACTGGCTCAGCTTGACGGCTGCGAAGCGACCATCTGCAGCATGGAACCCTACACGGCGGAAGTGCTCGAGCGAAGCAACCTCCGCGTTGTTTCTCGGTTTGGGGTCGGCTTCGACGCGATCGATGTGCCGGCAGCCACGCAAAACAATATCGTTGTCACTCGTACCGTGGGCGTGCTGCAGGAATCGGTCGCCGAACAAACGCTCGCACTCTTGTTCGGCGTTTCACGCGATGTCGTCCGACGCCATCAAGCGGTTCTTGAGGGACGCTGGGGTTATACCGCATTTCCCAGGCTCGCCGGCAAAACGATCGGCCTGCTAGGCCTCGGCTCGATTGGACGCTCGGTGGCTGACAAGGCTAATGGACTCGGGATGCGAGTCATCGCCTACGTTCCCTCTGGAACGCCGCACGCGAATGTCGAGCTCGTTTCGCTCGATCAACTTTGGGCCGAGTCGGACGTGCTGAGTATTCACGCGCCGCTGAAGCCTGAGACCGAGAAGATCGTCAATCGCGAGACCCTCGCCAAAATGAAACGTGGCGCGATCCTCATCAACACCGGTCGCGGCGGCCATGTCGATGAAGCAGCTTTGATCGAGGCGCTGAAATCTGGCCAACTGTTAGGAGCCGGGCTCGATGTCTTCGCGGAAGAACCAACCCCCACCGATAACCCGCTGTTGCAACTAGACAACGTCGTCCTCGCCCCACACATCGCCGGCGCCGATGACAAAGCCTTCCAAGACGTCCCCGTTACCGCCGCCCAAAATGTCATCGACCTCTACCAAGGCAAATGGCCCGCTGGAAACATCCTCAACCCTGAAGTCCAACCCAACTGGAAATGGTAACAAGCCACCCCAATCCCCGGGTGCAATGCTCACGTCCGCGTGGGCATGTCCTGACAACATAAAAAACAAGTCATCCACGCCCGGTGCCATGCCGTCGTCTTCGTCGGCATGCCTTAGCGTTCAACAGAAAGAACACTAAAAACAGACTTGAATGGACTTTCGCAACGCAATGAAATAGGTTCACGAAATGTCGATGCCATGCCCACGCGGATGTCGGCATGGCGACTGAGGCGAGTGATTTAACGACGCATAAGGAGCGTTCGATGACTTCTAAGCTCCACGACTTTCCGACGATCATTGCGAAGCTCTCGAAACGGGAGCTCGCCGATTGTGTCGTTTGTGCGATCGACGACCGTTACGGCTACGATGCGGTAACCGAAGACCGTTCGTCCATCCCTCGAACGTTTCGGCTCGTTCATATCATTTTTCAAACCAAAGGATTCCTGAGCAACTCCGGTTTAAGTGGCTTGCTGCGTCTCCCGTGCAAGAAGACATTCCCTACCTATTTGCAAGAGCTTGGCTATCCATCGCTTGGTCGCGAGTTGCAGCGATATGTCCGCTGGAACTTTTTCTATAGCCTGGCCAACGTCGGAGAACTGGAGCAAGAGCTTTCTCGCCAAAGCGACGAGATTTCCGATGTCCTGGGAGATTACATCACGAAGCATGTCTCCGAATTTGAGCCGCTGCTGCCGCAGATCCATCAGACGTTGACCTATCTGGAGCATTTCGATCCCGAAGGTTATGAGCAGAAGCTTGACGAACCTGATCTTTATGTGGAACTGCTGCAAACGCTCACCGAGGGCCTTCGAGCTGGAGTGGTGACTTTAGATGACATGCGAGAGTTTGCGAAAAAACTGGATGAACCGGATGATGCCCCACCATAGCAGCATCGGCAAAGGCGAATCGGAGAGAAATCGAGCGGCCAAAATGTGAAGGAGGTAACCTTCGCGAGGATTCATCAAGATTTCGTTTTGATCTTGGAAGCGTGACCTTATTTAGAGGGTAAGTTTTCGATACTTAGTTCACTCACTTTCTCGATGGGCAGAATAGACGATGACGATCTCACTTGAATCGCTCAGTTTTTTGGTAACGACCCTTATGCTTCCGCTGCTGGCCGCGCCGACGGTGATGGCTTGCTCGCGTGTGTTGTGGAACAACAACGATTTTGCCGTGGTTTCGTCTCGTACGATGGACTGGCCTGAATCGACCGAGCCAACGCTGTTGGTCTTTCCTAAAGGCATCCAGCGTGACGGCGGTAAGTTGGAAGGTCACCAGATTGTGGCCGAGAACGCAGCGAAGTGGACGTCGAAGTATGGCAGCGTGATCACATCCGTTTACGGCATCGGAACCGTCGACGGGATGAACGAAGAAGGGCTTGGCGTGCATGCGTTGTACCTGACGGCGACCAGCTACGGCGAACGCGACACCACCAAAGCAGGCGTACATGCCGGTTTGTGGGCTCAGTATTTATTGGACAACGCCAAGACGGTGGAAGAAGCCGTCGCGCTTAACGACGAAATTCAAGTGGTTCTCGTCGAAGCTCACGGCCGCGAAGCGACGCTGCACCTGGCCATTGAAGACGCCAACGGCGATTCGGCCATCATCGAATACATCGACGGCAAACCGGTCGTTCATCATGGCAAACAGTTCCGCGTGATGACCAACGACCCAACGTACGACGAACAGCTGAAGCTTTTGTCGAAGCTTGACTTCTCGAAACCGAGCAGCGACATGCCACTGCCAGGCAACGTGAACCCACGCGATCGATTCCAGCGTGCAACGTACTATCTGAACTTGCTGCCGCAGCCGAAGGATGAACGCCAGGCGATTGCTAACGTGCTGGCGATTGCCCGAAACGTTTCGGTCCCTTTCGGTGCCCCTTACAAGAGCTTCGGCGTTTACAACACCGAGTATCGCACGGCGATGGATTTGACTAACAAGCGATACTTCTTCGAGCTATCGACCAGCCCCAGCGTGATCTGGATTAACTTGAAGAAACTCGATTTCGCCGAAGGTGCCCCAGTCCTGGAAATCGATCCGTACCATGACACGCTCGAGCTTTCCGGCAACGTGACGACCAAGTTCCACAAGCTGGAAGCGGCGCCGTTCTAAGAATGGACCAAAATAAGGAGGCAGCCATGCCCCTTAACTTCGCCCCGGCCGCGTGTTACATAAATTGTAACGAAGTATTGTCCAAGTGTACAACAACTTTGCGTGAAAACGCTTGAACCTTGCGCCGAACCGGGGCGTTCACGACAAGAAACGACAAACGCCTTAGCAGATTTGCTAAGGCGTTTTTTGTGCACGTTAAATTGCGAGCGATGCGAGTCGGCCGAAGCTTACGCTTGGAACGACGAACCGCAACCGCAGCTACGCGTGGCGTTCGGGTTGTTGAATGCGAAGCCACGACGATCGATACCGTCGTAGAAGTCGACCGTCGTACCGTCGAGGTACAGAGCGTGCTTCTTGTCGACAACGACTTCGACGCCGTGGAAATCGTACTTCGAGTCCTTTTCTTGGTCGAAGTCTTGCGTCAGCGTCAGGCTGTACGAGAAGCCGCTGCAACCGCCGGCAGTGATGCCAATACGCAGCTTGGTGTCCGCTTCGTGCTTCTGATCTTCCAGGATTCGCTTGACTTCGCCGGCCGCTTTTTCGGTGATGACGACTGCCATGTTTTGTTCACTCCAGACGTTAAATTAACGCAAACTCGTATGTGTTTATTATTATCGATGCCCCGAAACGGGGAAAGGGTGCAAATTTTTTCACCGAGGATCGACACCCCATTATTGCCTATTCTACCCTAAAAATCGAGGGTACGGCCTGCCGCAAGCCAGTTCAGGCAATCAGCTTCCGCAGTTTATCTACCGCCTGGGCGACAACGTCAACGGCAAAATCGATTTCCTCGGCCGTATTGAACCGACCGATCCCGAATCGCAAACTGCTTCGCGTGAGGTCCTCCGAAAGCCCTATCGCCCTCAGCACGTGGCTCGGCTGAGGATTCGCCGAAGTGCAAGCTGAGCCGCTTGATACGGCGATTTCGCGGACATTCATCATCAACGATTCGCCATCGACTTTATCCACTGCGAAGTTCAAATTGCCGGCCAAACGAGCTTCCGGCCGATCCAAGTCAGGGCCATTTAAATGCAGCCCCTCAATTCGCTCATTCAAGCCGCTCCAAAGCTGCTGACGTAGCAGCTCGAGCCGCTTCGACTCTTGGTCCATTTCTGACACGCCGAGGCGAACGGCCTCGGCCAGACCGACAATTCCTGGGACATTTAGCGTCCCGCTCCGTAGGCCTCGCTGCTGTCCGCCGCCGAAAATAGCTGGCTGCAACCGTACACGCGGGCTCGACTTACGGACATAAAGCCCGCCGACGCCCTTCGGTCCGTAGATCTTATGGGCCGAAAAACTCATCAGATCGACACCCAGTTGCTGCACATCTACCGGCATTTTGCCAACCGCCTGAGTGGCGTCGCAGTGCAACAGAACGCCCTGCTCTTTGCAGATTCGGCCGATCTCGACGATCGGATGTAACACACCAATTTCGTTGTTCGCGAGCATTACCGAAACGAGGGCTGTGTCAGTCCGAATCGCCTCGCGAACTTGCTCGGGATCGAGCATTCCGGCCAGTGGATCACCCGCCTGGCGTGGCGTAAGTCTTGTTACTTCAATGTCTTGCTGCTCGAACTGCTCAAGCGGATCGAGCACCGCTTTGTGCTCAGTCGTGACGGTAATCGCGTGATTTCCACGACGCCGTCGCTGGGTCAGCACGCCGCCGATTGCCAGGTTGTTGCTTTCCGTGGCTCCGCTGGTAAAGACGATTTCCGCCGCATCCGCCCCAACGGCCGAAGCAATGGTTTGCTGGGCCGCTGATACCAGCTCTTTCGCCACTTCGCCGAAAGAATGACCGACGCTGGAAGGATTGCCATAAGCCTCAGCAAACGTCGGCAGCATCGCCTCGACGACGCGAGGATCGACCTGGGTAGTGGCGTGATTATCGAAGTAGATCGGCATTCGTGACGCATCGTTGGTGGACCGAAACAAGCTCGGCCACCATTGTACTCAATTGCCGTACAAGCGAAGCGACGCAGCAATTTACGTCGCGCGTTGCTCGGCAATTATTTGCCGTAAATCGCTTCCAGGCACATACTTGACCAGGTCTCGAATTCGTCGAGTCGGGCCAGCATGTCGTCGACCGGACGGAAGCCGGCGTCCAGAATGTCTTCTTCGTTCGGCATCACTTCAGGGCGTTCGATCTTGCAGAGATAAACCACGCCAAGGTGAACTTTGCCCACTTCCGATTCGTCGTCGTTAATCAGCCCGGCACAGACCATTTCGTGCGGAGCGGTGAAGGTAACCTCTTCAGCCAACTCGCGTCGCATGCCTTCCTGAAACGGATCCAAATCGCCACTCGGAGCATCTTCCGAAGAAACATGCCCGCCGATACCAACGCTGCGTTTGCTGTGCAGACGCGATTCGCCCTGCCCTTTACCGCGAACGTACTGAAAGACGTGCTGAGTCCCCTGATCGTCTTTGTATTCAAAGATGACGTAAGGGATCAACTGCTTGAATTCTGGCGACTTTTCCATGATGTCGCGTGGGCGGAAGCTCATCTGCTCGGAAGTCAGCAGTTGATCTAAATAGGTCGACACGTCGTTGTGGAACCCTTGGAACTGCCCGATCTCGTGAAACTTCTCGGTTGGAACCACCAGGACCTGTTCAACTTCCGCAATACTCATATTGGCTTTCCCTTCCATGCCAAGGGGTCTAGGGGATGATTCTCGGGATTATCGTAACGCAATGCTATCACGCTTTCGACACCCCTTTGCGGCACTATGCTTGTTCTCGAATTCGGCACGCGCCGCGCTTGCTTGGGTCTTCCTTAGCCTACCGATAAATTGCCCGAAATTGTCGGTTTCTTACGCTAATTCCGCGAGAAATCAATAAATCCCCCAGATTGGCGAGATCAATCAAAGGCATGCCGCTCTTCAGAGGGACCCTACAGGATCAGCATCGCATCGCCGTAACTGTAGAACCGGTACTCTTCCTTGATCGCCTCGCGATAGGCCCGGCGGATCAATTCATCCCCTCCAAACGTCCGTACAAGGATCAGCAGCGTCGATTTGGGAAGGTGAAAATTGGTCAGCAGCACATCGACCGCTTTGAACTGATACGGCGGTTTGATGAACAAGTTCGTCTTTCCCGACCAAGGCTGCAGCGTCCCCTCGGCGGCAGCCGTTTCCAAGACGCGCGTCGCGGTTGTGCCGACCGAAACAACACGCCCTCCGTTGGCTTTGACCTCGGCCAGCCGATCGACCGTTTCCTGGCCGATCTCCCCATATTCGAAGTGCATCTCGTGCTCGTCGATATTCTCGACGCCAATCGGACGAAACGTTCCCATGCCGACATGCAACGTCACAAATTGCCGATCAACGCCTTGGCCGCTCATCTTATTGAGAAGTTCGTGCGTGAAGTGCAATCCGGCCGTTGGAGCCGCGACCGCCCCTGGCGTTTCCGCGAAAACAGTCTGATAGTCTTGCCAATCCTCCGGCATCATCTCGCCGCCACGAATGTAATGTGGCAACGGTACGCGGCCGACGCGCTGCAGCACGTCGAAAGGAGATTCTTCAGTCAACGGCTTCACCGCCCATTGGCCACCACCAAGATTGGCCAAAAGCTCTAGTTCCGTATCTTCGCGGGCCTCTCGGTTCTCCAGAACGACTTTTTCGCCGGGCTGGATTTTGCCGCGAGTTTTCGCCAGAACCAGCCAATTTCCGCTGGCATCGGTCTCGACGAATAGCCCCTGCCAACGCCCGCCGGTGTTCACGCGTCGCCCCATCAAACGGGCCGGAACGACTTTGGTGTTGTTCAACACCAAGCAGTCCCCCGCCGAAAGAAACTCAGGTAAGTCGCGGATATGCTGATGCAAGATCTCGTCGGTTTTCCGGTTGACCACCAACAGTCGCGCGTCGGCTCTTTTTTCCAAAGGTTGCTGCGCAATCAAATCGGAAGGAAGATGGTAGTCGTACTGGTCGATATTGGTCATAGAACTCGCAAAACTCGTTAGATACATGCATGGGCGACGTCCGTCCGTTGTGTCGTCCATGGTTGAGTATACGTCGCCTGCGGGGATGTCGACTAGGCCTGCCAAGTCCCCGAATACCTACCAACGCTTATGCCAAATGCCGTAAAGCGAATCGTGATAGTCACCACCGAATTAGGCATGGGCGGTGCGGAGCGTTGCGTGGCCCATGTCGCGGTAGGGCTTGATCCCAGCAAGTACGCAGTGCAAGTGGTCGCGTTGGCCCCGCGTCCCGAACCTCCGAAAGATGCTTTGGTTCGTCGACTGGAAGAAGCCAACATTCCGCTCACGTTCCTGAACTGCCGCACGAAATGGCAGTTTTTCTCGGCTATCTCACAACTCAAACAGCTATTACGCAAAGCGGAAGTCGATATTGTGTGGAGCTTTCTGTTTCACGCGAACATTGTCGCCGCGATCGCTTCACGAGGGATGAACGTGCAGCGCTTGCAGTCGCTTCGCGTTGTCGAACAAGGGACCTGGCGACGAAAGCTACAAACATGGGCCGCGAAATCAGCCGATCGTGTCCTGTGCGTTAGCAACGGCGTGCGGCGATTCGCAGCCGAGACACTTCGCGTCGACGCTCCTAAATTAATCGTCATCCCCAACGGCATCGACACCGACACGATCACCCCCACCACCTATGCTGAGCCAGTCGATCGAAAACACCGCTTGATCGCCGTGGGAAGGCTTGATCCGCAAAAGGACTATTCGTCGATGCTTGCTGCCGTTTCCGTAGTGCTTCCGAAATTTCCGCAGTGGGAGTTGGTGATCGTTGGCGATGGGCAAGATCGTGACACAATCCAATCCGATGCCATGATGCACGGCGTTTTAGACCAGGTACGGCTTGTGGGATGGCAGCCGGATGTGTCGGCATGGCTTCGCGATGCGGAAGTCTATCTGCTTACCTCTCGCTGGGAAGGGATGCCTAACGCTCTTATCGAAGCTATGGCCCATGGCCTTCCCGTCATTACCACGGACGTGGAAGGGGTCGACGAGCTTTTACCCGACTCCCTCGCTCGACAGGTCTACACGATTCAACAGATCGCTTCTGGCGAAACTGATTTGGTCGACCTAATGGAAGAACCAGCACTACGCCAGGAATTAGGCGTGGCGAATCGTCAACAGATTGAAGCCCACTTCTCACTTCGCCAGATGCTGCATTCTTACGAAACAATGCTGGACAACCTACCTTCCAGCGCCAGCCGCAAACGCTAGCACGCCATTTCTGTAATCCAGAAAACTTTTTCCAGCGGGGGGATTCCTCGCAACCCTTACGACGGCCAAACGTTACCCACGCTAGCCCTCACACGCTAGCATTGCCGCGGTAATCATTTCTGGATTGACGAATTTTCGTCGCCGAATATCCTCAATCACATGCTCATCAAGCGACATCGATTGTTGATGTTTTGCTAAATAACAACTTCGCAACTAAGCAATATTTTCTTACGTCCGAAGCTTGCTCCGCGCGATGTCGCTCTTCCCGATCAGGCCACTATCGGGAGACGTATGTCATCACGGATTCAAAGACTGAAGCCGGGTCGGGCAAGCCCTGTGAAGTCGCTAGTGCAGCGGCGACTCCACAAGATCCGTCGATTTGGGGCACGGATGCGCCACGACGGATTTTTTCTTTCCCGCCCTGCCCGGGGGCGGTTGGCTTGGGTAAGCTGGACGTTTTGCCCGAGTTTTACTGAACGAATCCATGGCCGCACCGACCATTCACGTCCCTGTTCTGCCCGCCGAAGTCTTGCAGTGGCTCGACCCGGCACCGGGCAAAGTCATCGTCGACGGTACCCTCGGAGGTGGTGGGCACACGCGGATGATGGCCGAAAAGCTCGGCGACGAAGGCTTCGTGATTGCGGTCGACCGCGACGTGATACCGCTCAAGCGAGCCGAAGAAACGTTGGCCGGTTTGCCGGTCAAAATTGCTCATGCCAACTTTGTCGAGATCCCTAAGATTCTCGACGAACTGGAAGTCGATCGAGTCGACGGAATTCTATTGGACCTCGGGCTTTCGAGCGATCAACTGGCCGACGATGACCGCGGCTTCAGCTTTGAATCGGACGGGCCGCTCGATCTGCGGTTCGATCTGCGCGACAAGAAAACAGCCGCTGACTTGGTGAATCATCTGAAAGAGAAAGATCTAGCCGATTTGATCTATCAGAACGGCGAGGAACGCCTTAGTCGCCGCATCGCTAAGAAGATCTGCCATATCCGCAAGGAAACGCCGTTCGAGACCGCAAAGCAGCTGGCTGACGTGGTGATCAGCTGCTATCCCCCAAGTGCCGGCAGCGGACGCGGTAGGATCCATCCGGCTACGCGTACGTTTCAAGCGCTGCGTATCGCCGTAAATCGGGAGCTCTCGTCCCTGGAGACCGCTTTAGAGACGCTTCCAGACCGCCTGAAGCCTGGCGGGCGATTGGCGATTATCAGCTTCCATTCGCTGGAAGATCGACCTGTGAAGCAAGCTTTCTTGGAAGATCCTCGATTGAATCGGCTGACGAAAAAGCCGATCACGGCCACCGACGAGGAAATCGCCGCGAACCCTCGCAGCCGGACTGCCAAGCTGCGTGTTGCCGAGCGCATCTAAACGAAAAAAGGCGATGTCAGCCGTTTGCTGAAATCGCCTTAAATGCTTGCACAGAAATGCTTTAAAGTGAGACTGCAGGGGCTCGAACCCTGGACCTACGGATTAAAAGTCCGTTGCTCTACCGACTGAGCTACAGTCTCGTTTGGGAAGGGAACCAGTTTCCGCCGGAACGGGTCGATTGTCAAGGGGCCGTTTGGCACTCATTCGCCGTAAGTGGTGACGATTTGCCGTTTTGCTGCCGAAGTGGGTCCTTTCGTGCTTCCTTGAAGGACCGCAATGCCGGCGCAAAGTTCACGCGATTAGGCGCAAACTTCGCGCAAACTACGTGAGGATATCGTGCAAGATATGCCCATGAACGTCCGTAAGTCGCATGTCTCGGCCGCTAAAACGGAACGTGAGCCGTTCATGGTCGACTCCCAGCAGATGCAAAATCGTGGCATGAAGATCATGGATCTCGACGCGGTTCTCTTGCACTTTGTACCCGAACTCGTCGGTGCTGCCGTAAACGGTTCCCCCCTTCACGCCGCCGCCGGCCATCCACATGGTGAAACCGAACGGATTATGGTCGCGGCCGTTCTTTCCTTGGGCGAAGGGAGTCCTTCCGAATTCGCCTCCCCAGACAACCAACGTCGAGTCCAACATCCCGCGGCGTTTCAAGTCGGCCAGGAGCGCGGCAATCGGCTGATCGACGGCCAGGCTATTCTTCTCGTGACCATCTTTCAGATTGCTGTGCTGATCCCAACGATCGTGTCCCACGTTCGGGACCGTCAGTTCGACAAAGCGAACGCCTCGCTCGACGAGACGTCGCGAGAGCAAACACATCCGGCCGAAGATCTGGGTCTTGTCGTACGAATGATTCAAGCCATACTCTTCCAACGTCTTCGGCGTTTCGTCAGCGAGGTCCATAAGATTCGGCACGGCCGACTGCATCCGGAATGCAAGTTCATAGTTCGCAATCGCCGACTCCATCTGGTCGTTGACGCCGACCTGATTAAGCGTCAGCTGATCGAGCTTCTCCAGCAAATCCAATTTGCTACGCTGCGCCGCAGGGCTTTTATCGCGCGACTTGATGTTCGCCACCGGCGGATCGTTCGCGGCGAAGATCGAACCTTGGAATGCGGCCGGCAGGAATCCGCTGTTGAAGTTATCGAGCCCGCCAGGCGGAATCAAACCACCGTTGAGCACCACAAAGCCCGGCAGGTTATCGTTCTCGCTGCCTAAGCCGTATGTCGTCCACGCTCCCATGCTGGGGCGCCCCTGCAATCCACTGCCGGTGTGCAGGAAATAGTTGGCGTTGGTATGTTCCGAGAAGTTCGACGTCATCGAACGTATCACGGCCAAGTCGTCGACATGTTTGGCCACATTCGGAAACAGCTCGCTGACTTCGATCCCACTTTGCCCATGCTTTTGAAACTTCCAGGGGCTCGCCAGCGTTCCACCCAAATTGTTGAACTGCGTCGGCTCGGTCTTAGCCGGAAAGGGCTTACCGTCGTACTTCTTCAGCAGCGGTTTCGGATCGAACGTATCGACTTGCGAAGGACCGCCATCCATGTACAAGAAGATGACGCTCTTCACTTTCGGAGCAGCATGGGGTGACCCTAACAGTCCCAAGCGTTCACTTGCGGTCGCGTCACGATGCAGCATCCAGTTGAGTGCCAACGAACCGAAACCGCACGCGGCGCTGGAAAGCAGCTGCCGACGACTCATCTTGCCCTGTTGAGAAGAACAACAATTCACGCGATCTCTCCGCGACTAACGAACAAAAATGAATGGCTTCGCGTTGACCAACACATGGGCCAGGTCACGCCACAGCTCGACCGATGCCAGCGTCTGATTCGGATCGACGCCTAGTGTCTTCGCATGCGAATCAAGAAACTGTAGCGCCAACGCTTGCTCCGCCTCGGTCGGTGGCCGCGAAAACGCTTCCTGAATCATTCGCTCGATCCGCAAGTGGGCATCGTCGGGCGTTTCGGCGATGGCCTTTTTCGCCCAATGCTCGCACTGCTCGATCACCATGGGGTCGTTCAGCAATATCAACGACTGGGCCGGCACGTTCGATTGGTTCCGACGACCGATCGTCGTGATCGGCTGCGGCGTGTCGAAGGCCAGCATCATCGGAGAGAGGAAGTTCCGCCGAATCTCAAGATACACGCTGCGGCGACCTTGGCCGTCGACGGGACCGCTCTTGCTGGGTCGGCCTCGTCCTTGCATGAACGATGTCAGATGGACAGGAACACTGCGGCCATACATCTTTTCGTCGAGCTTCCCGCTGACAGAAAGCAAACTGTCGCGAATCGCTTCGCCGGTCAGACGCTTTACTTCCGTACGATGAAACAGATCGTTTTTCGGATCTTGCTCTTCCGCGGCGCCCGCTTGCACGGACGACATTTGATAGGTCTGCGACAACACGACCCGACGAATCATTCGTTTCAACGACCAACCATCGGCGACGAATTCACTCGCCAGATAATCAAGCAATTCCGGATGCGTCGGCTGCTCGCCCAGCACGCCGAAGTTATCGACCGAGCGAACGATCCCGCGTCCCATTAGGTAGTGCCAGATTCGATTGACCGCCACACGCGAGGCAAACGGATTGTCGGGATGCATCATCTGGTGGGCGAGTTCCAAGCGACCACTCCCATGAGCGTCGTACGACTGAGACTCCGCTTGAATGGCGGTGAGCAGCTGCCGTTCGACCTGATCGGCCGGGTTGAGCGTGTTCCCTCGGATCAGCAGATATTCGCTCTCGGCTGAGTTATCCCACATCCCAGGCGCCGTGCGGGACGCCCACTTGGCATTGGCCATGATCGCGTCCGATTGTTCTCGGTACTGCTGGGCCAACGCATCGAATGGGTTCGCTTTCTCTGGCATCAGCTTGTCCCAATGACGCACCAGCCAATCGGCCAGCGGGGCGCCGTCGGCAGAATGCGGAGCTTGTTTCAATGCCTCGACCAACGAACCAATGGCATTTTCCGACGGCTGTAGCGAAGCGGCCGACGCAACTTGCGGTGCTGGCAGTGGAGGGTGCGTTTCCCCTTCGGCAATCTGCAAGATTTCCATCGGCTGGTTATCGATCGGTGTCAGCTCGACATGGACGGCGTGCCCTTGGTAGTCGCGAAGGTCGTGCGTGATCCAACGAATCTGACCGGCGTCGTTCGACTTCCATTCCTTCACAGTCGCTCCATGCAGCGGGCCTTGTACGAGACGATGAGAGTCGACCACCGCAAAAGCCCTGCCGCTCCCTTTGACGAGATAATGAATCCGGCCATCGCTTAAATCAAACGTACGTGTCTTCAGCGTTCGCCCGGCGCGATTCCAATTTCGTGTCTTACCGAAGTCATCCTGAACACCCTTCGCGATTTTCAGTCCGCTCCAACGCGTGTCGTAAACGGCCGCGCCGTCGGTACGAACGCCTCGCAGTGACGGAGGTGATGATACGTCCCAGACAAATTCGCCGGCGGCACGAGGCTGGCTACCGAAGGCGACGCCGTCGGTTCGCCACTGATTGGGGACAAGTCGGGCAAAGTCGTGAACGATCTGCCCCCGGTAAGCAGCGGCGTCGGCTTGCTGCTTGTCCATTACGTTCTTGGCTGCGGCCAAAACACTTGGCTGTTGTTCGGCAGAGGCAGCAAGATACTTGGCCCAGAAGTGGAGCGGATGTTTTCCGTCCTGAACTGCTTTCGCGAGTGCGACATTCCAAGCCGACTCAGGCGTTTGCAGTTCTTTCTTCCAGCGCTCAGCCGCTTGGTCGATACTTTGCTGATAGGCTTGTACTGCTTTGTTTTGGAACTCTTCGCGAAGCGACTCGAGAGCCTGAGCGATTTGCTGATTGTGCTCGGCCGTTTCAAAGCGAACCTGGCGATAGGCAGAGCTTTGAAGGAAACCCATTTGGGCATAGTAGTCGGCCTGAGAAATGGCGTCGAACTTATGATCGTGACAACGCGCACATGTGACTGTCAGCCCGAGAAACGCTTTGTTCATCACATCGAGCATGTTGTCGAAGCGGTCGGTTTCGTCCTTGCGGATATCGACCGGCGAGTGAACCCAATCTCCCAGATGCCAAAACCCGGTGCCAAGGACCGACTCGTTGTAGCCCGCTTCTTTGTTGCGACGGGGCTCCTTCAATAAGTCGCCAGCGACATGCTCGATCACCAACTGGTTGTACGGGATGTCCTCGTTCAACGAACGAATAACGTAGTCGCGATATTCGTAGGCGTTGGGAATGTCGTAGTCGAACTCGTGTCCTCGCGATTCGGCATAACGCACGAGGTCGAGCCAATGACGTCCCCAATGTTCGCCATAGCGAGGGGAAGCGAGCAGGCGATCGACCACTTTGGCCAACGCGTCAGGCGACGAATCGGCGAGGAACGCTTTCACTTCGTCCGGCTGCGGCGGCAAGCCGATCAGATCGAAGTAGACACGGCGCAAGAGGGTTGTCTTTTCTGCAGGAGAGTTGGGAGCGAGTTTCGCTTCTTCGAGCTTGGCCAAGATAAAACGATCGAGTGGGTCTTGAGGCCAGACCTCGTTTTTCACCGCTGGCAGTTCTGGCCGCTGAACCGGCTGCCAGGCCCAGTGCTTTGCTTTGCGCTGCTCGATGTCGAAGACTTCTTTCTTGGGCGTATTGCTTTCCTCGCCGGCCGGCCAGGGTGCGCCCAACTTGACCCAACGCTCGAGCTTGGCGATTTCGTCGGCAGGCATCTTCGACTTGGGAGGCATTTGGTAGATGCCGTCGTAATGAATCGATTCGATCAGCAAGCTTTCATCCGGCTTGCCGACAACAATGGCTTCGCCGCTATCGCCGCCATCGAGGATGGCTCCGCGGGAGGTGAGATAGAGCCCGCCGCCAGGGGCATCCGAATCGGGGCCATGGCATTCGTAGCAGCGCTGGACCAGAATAGGTCGGATATCCTTCTCGAAGAATTCGAGCTGAGCGGCATCGAACGTGGGTGGTTCCAATTCCGCAGCTTGCCCACTGCCAGACAACATAAGCAGCAGTAGCGACGCGGCGAACGCAGTCCTTACGGATTGTGGCACCATCATTATCATTTCTGCAGGTAGGTCAGCGGAGGCGGGAGGGGGTGAGTAGTGCTACGTTCAAACTTAGCAAGTCGCTGCGCGTTATGCCACATTAATTCGGCGGCCAGATTGACTTTACGTCGATTTAAAGCTGCGTAATCGGTCCTTAAAAGGAAGGGACGACCTTCGATATGAGTTGTCAACTTGCCCTGAAAGAGTGGAACGTCGTCTGCGAGGCCATCCGTCGTGGTCAACAGATTGTCTTGGCCCGCAAAGGGGGCATTTCGGAACCGGAAGGAGAGTTCGAGCTGCCGAAGGATCGGTTCTGGCTTTATCCGACACACTTCCACGAGGCCGGGGCGAAGCTGAACTCGCTCGGTCAACAGCTTTTGAAAGAGCACCCGGAGTTCACGCAGCCGGCGACTTCCCCCGAGGTGACGATGAGCCTGGTTTGCGAAGTGACCGATGCCGTTTACGTGGAAGACGAAGCGAAGCTGGCGGCGTCGATGTTCGAGCAGATCTTAAACCACGAAGCGCTGCAGATGCGGTTTCATTATCGCAGCCCGGGCATCCACCTTTTAGTGGTACGAGCGTATGAGGTTTCCACGCCGGTAACGGTTATGCCGACCGAAGCGATGGCCGGCTGCAAGAGTTGGGTCGAGCTTGATGCCCCGCTGGAAATGGGCCACTACGAACCGATCGTAGACGAGCAATCGTTTGCGGTCCGAAAAAATTTGCTACTTTCCTCGCTGAGGGCGTGAACCTACAATTCATTGCCCTGTCCTAAGGGGGCGTTCACAGCGAAACGTGAATTGAAAATTGGTCTTGCCAATTAAGATTTCATGGTTCAAAGTGAAGTTTACCGAAGGGTCGCGATAACGCATCGCGGCATTACTGAAGACCGGCGGTTGGCTCTACACGGCGTTCTGTCCAACCAAAGGTGAGCTTTAGTAGAAAGGAGGTGTTCCAGTGGAATCTGTCTGTATTTGCCGTAGAGGTGGCTCTGCCTAACGGCTACCGGCGGGTTGCCGGTAGGCAACCACATTCCCTGTCGGAACCTCTTCTGAGAATCCGATCAGGCTACCAATGAGGCCCCGCAAGTTCCTAGCGAATTTGCGGGGTTCTCTTTTTTGGTAGCATCTCTTGCCGGCATGTGGTGTAATCCGGACTCCGCTTCCGAACTACCCTGCAGCCCCCTTCGACGTGAGAACATTCTCATGCCCCAGGTTTCTTCGCGGACGTTTCGTCTCGCCAGCGATAACTCAAACCAAGTGGCCCTCTTCACTTTAGGAGGTGTCGCGCTGATTTTCGTCGCAGTGATCGGTTTCGTGATCAATCTGTTCACCTCGCAGGGGCAGATCACGCTGCACATGATGTCGACGGTTCCGACCATTATTGCGTTCTCGCTACTGACGCATGCCTGGAATTTGGCCAAAGCTCCGCAAGAGATCAGCGTTGGCGAAGAAGGCATCTCGACCATCAAAGGAAACAACGTCGTCACCACGCCCTGGGAACAAGTCGGGATGGTCTCGCAGGGCGAAGCTGGTATTCAGCAGCAGAAGTATCTGGACGTAATGAATGTCGAAGGAAAGCGGATCGCACGTATTCCGTCGGTCGTCGAAGGCTACGAAGACCTGGTCACCATATTGAAGCAACAAGTCGCTTCGCAAAATCCAGAGCGGTCAAGCACGCTTCACCGCCGAAAGGCTCGCTGGCAGGCATTGGGGGCGTTCGCATTTGCCGCGTTTATGATCGCCGGATCGGTCTTTATGACCACTACGGCAATCGACCAGCAACGAGTCGACGCACTGCTGGCCGAACAAGGCATTGAATCCACCGCCCCGATCGTCCGCCGCTTTCTGGCTCCCAATGGCGTCACCACGCGCATCGAATTTGAAGTCACCTCGGACGACGGTCAGTCGGTAATTCACAACAAGGAAGTCACTCCGGCGTACTACGAATATTTAGCAGACGCCACCGAAGTTCCTATCAAGACAGTGCCTAACCACCCTGACGCCACCATTTTGCTGGAAGGCCTCGTCGAAGATTCCACGACCAATCCAGTGGCCAACTATCTGGTGTCGGCCGGCCTGGGGTTGTTCAGCTTATTGGCCCTGGGTGTCGGCGTGATGTTCTGGCTCGGCTACGACTTTGTCATCGAACCGGAAACAAAAACTTACGGCTTTCGTCCGCTGGGCGAAGTAAGAACGGCCCCAGCCGAAACGGAAACGAGTTAACGTTCCGAGCGATACCCGCCGAGAGTGTTTTCGTCAGCGATGATTTTCTCGCCACCATTGATGGTAATCATCGCACGGAGCAATTCCGGCGGCAGTTCTGGGGAAAGTTGAATCACGCTACCGTCGACCATACCAACCTGCGGTCCGCCGGAGTGGTGGCTCGCTAGGGAACGTGTTCCGGGGTCGTTGATCGCAAACGACATCGTTTCCACGTCAAAATCTTTCGGCTGCAGCCACGAAATATCGCGCCCCGTCGTCTCGCCCACGGCGATTGTCATCGATGCCCCATCAGTAATTTCATCAAAGGAACGCGCATCATTGGCCAATCCAAACGCATGAGGGCCAACAAGCATTAGATACGATGTATGCGTCGACTTCTGGGCGGAATCGGCAAGGCATTGCCACCAACCGTATGCAAAGGATGTTGCTGCCGGATCGATCTCTTTCACCATGTCGTCGGTAGGCACGATCTTGTTGTAACGATGTTTGGGTGACATATCGTAGTCAATTCTGCGAAATTCAAGCGTGCTATTCCATTCGCTGTCCCACGGTTCCTCTAGACGATACATCGAATAAAACGCTGACGAAACCATCATTGGGTTCACGCGTATCCTCCAGCTGTTTTCGTCCATCTCTGTCGGCGGAAACTTACTGATATAAGTGTCGTGATAGTTGTGCAAAGCGAAGACAACTTGCTTCAGATGATTCCGGCAGTCGTTCGCCCTCGCCGCTTCTCGAGCCTGGTAAACGGCCACAGACAAGAAGCCCAAGAGCACCAAAACAACCGCCCCACCGGCGAACACCAACAACCATTTAGGCATACAAACGACTCTTTATCAGGCCAAACAAGCTCGATCTATGGTAACGGCCACTTCAACCGTTGACGAGCAAATTGTGAGTCGATCCGTGCGCGCATAAAAAAGCCGGAAAACACGTTTCCGGCATAGTTCGAGATGCACGAATTTTGCAACCCTCGAAAGGTTTACTTTTCGAGACTAAACGTAAACGTGTTCTCCGGCTTGTTTTCGACCGAGGCGGTAAGGGAAGTATTGGTGTTATACTTTGGGGGAATGTACGGCACGTAGTTTGGCAATCCATCCGGCGCCGGCTTATCGCTTATTCGGTTCGCACGGATCTCTACCTTCTTCTCGCCAGGATCGGAGACGAACGAGAATTTTCCGTCGGTAATCGGACCGGCTCCCACCGATCCAGTTCCATCCGCCGGAATAAAAAGGATCTCTCCTTTCTCGACCGGTTCGCCCTCGTAGGTAACGGTGCCGTTAACGACAATCTCGGACGGGCCTCCGCAACCACATAGCCCAAGTGAAGCTGCCACGGTGAGTACTATCGAGAAAGCATGCCACTGATTTCGCATGTTAATTCTTTCTGCAAACGAATACGGTCAATAAGTTGTGAAACGAGGTGATCCAGTCCGTTAGTATTCGCCGGGCACTTCCCCTCCGGAACGCGTTCCCAAATCTCGCCACGTTTGCGTATCCACCGTCTCTGAAACGAACTGCACGCTGGCATCCATCAATGTCATCATGACGCCGCCGGGGTGCTGGCTGCGTGCGTAAATTACCTGGGTGTTCGTGTCCCAGACGCAAGGCGCGTACGTGGGGCTTTCAGGACTACTTTGGCATGTGCGCATCCGATCCGCGGCGGTCGTATTAGGAGGAAGACGCGTACTGAAAATGCTGCTGAGATGGTCCGCTCGGTAATAACGTCCGCGCCAGTCGCGTAGCCCTGAGCGGTTGGAAGGAACCAACAAAATCTCAGCGGCCATCACCGTATTTGCCGTACCGTCGGTGCAAGACGAGAAGTCGGTATCGGAGAGATAGTAGAACATGCCGGTGGCATTGTTGTCGGTCGTTGTCGTAATCTCTTCGTTGCCATTGCAGAGCAAATAGTTGCCATGGAAGCCGTCGTTATAGTCTGGCGGTGGATCGGCCGTTCCGTGAACTTCTCCCGTTTGCCCCCGATTCGGATCGGAAGGACACATGAGCATTTCGATCTTGGTGTTCATCAAGTCGCTCGGAAACGCATTGGAATTTCGTGACTCCATAAAGGGCTGAAGCTGATCGTGAAGGGCCGCTTGCTCCAGAAATGGCAGCAGCGTCGGCATCCAGGACATGGAATGCGGAGGAGTATTCAACGCGTCGTTAAGACCATCGGCAAACACCCCAGGGGGGAAGACTCGGTGCGTGTCGTGATAGTTGTGAAGTGCCAAACCTAATTGCTTTTGATGGTTCGAGCATGTCATTCGCCGTGCCGCCTCGCGGGCCTGCTGCACCGCCGGCAACAGCAGGGCAATCAACACCCCGATAATAGCAATTACGACCAGAAGTTCGACGAGCGTGAAACCCGCCCTACGATAATGCATGATGCGATCCTTGAAGCAGTAGCGAATAGCTATCAGTGGTATTTTCGCCGCCGGTAGCATCCTACAACGCGCAACTATAACGCATCAACACTTATTTTTATTTTTACTTGTTTATTCTTTCTCCATGCCTATAAACGAGGAAGGCGCATAAAAAAACGCCGGAGACCATTCTCCGGCGTTCCGTTGATTGGCTTGATGAACCGCGGCGGCTTACGGACGCGAGAGCGTCAGTTCGGCATCGAGCACTTTGTCGATACGTCGCTTTGTTTCCAGCAAGTGAGCTCGGGTATAGGAATCGAGTTCGAGTTCCTCTTCTTCGAGTTCTTCCAGCTTGTTGCTCAGGTCCATCAGTTCGGCGTAAGCGATTGTCTGGCAGTCGGCTGGGGCGAACGAGTTGCCCATCGCCAACGTTGACAGACGCTGCAGATAGTCTCGCTGCAAGTTGCGGCGAAGGCTGCTGATCGCTGGCTGCCGAACGGTGTATTCGCCATCTTCCAACGAATCGAGTTCGCTGAAGATCGCGTCGGTCAGGCTTTCAATCATTTCCGCCGTGGTGAAAGCGTCCTGATCGGCAGGCACTTTCAATTCGGCGTCATGCATTCGTTCCAGCGTGATCGAGGAGAACATGCGGGAAAGAATTGTCGACTGCCATCGCGAGATCGTTTCATGGATCGGGTAGTCGCCTCGAACGTCGAAGCTGGTACCCCAGTGATTCCAGTGCGAAGGTGCCAGCTTGTTGTACAGTTCGGCACTGAACTGGAACGGTTCGTCGCTGAAGACCTGATCGCTGATCAGTTCCATCACTTCCCGCTGCTTGTCGGCATCGACGACGGTGAATGGAGGCGTGTCTTCTTGACCCTTGTGGGAACGATTCACGTGCACACCACCGATGTAACGCGAAGCGAAGTACATCGATTGGCCGTGCGTGTTAAGCAGCGTGTTGAACGCCTGGCGAACACGTGAGTAGTCTTCCCCTTCTTCCACAACGCGATCGGCCAGACCATCCAGAGCGGCTTTGACCACTTCGGCTTGGTTCTTGGCGAACTCGAGTGGATCTTTACCGAAGTCGAAACGATTCGAGTCGGGATCAGGCGAGATACTCGTCGTGTCTTCGTCGGTCAGGTAAGCAAGACCATCCTCGGTGCTCTTCGAGGCAATCTTATTCAGCTCGCCCTTTTCGGCATCGGTGCTGCCGTTCAAAGGTTTGTAGCCGTACTCGATGGCCCACATGTCGTAGACACCGATCGATTGCGGGAAGAAGGCTCCTTGCTTTTCGCCGGGAGGGGCGATGTGCGGAGGAACGTAATCCATGACGCTGGAAACGGTAGCGGCACCATTGTCCATTTCGCGGATTTCTTCCAGGCTGCGGTACTTGCTGGCGACGAAGTTATGACGCAGGCCCAACGTGTGACCCACTTCGTGCATCGCAACTTCCTTCAAGCCTTCCATGATCATGCGATCGAGCAAGGCTTCTCGCTCTTTCTTGACCTCTTCGGCAGAAGGTTTCTTTTCTTCCTCTTCCTTGGAATCGTCTTCTTTCGACTCTTCCTTCTTTTCTTCGTCGGCCTTTTCTTCCGAAGCTTCCTCTTCCTTGTCAGCCTTTTCGTCGTCCTTCATTTCCTTGTCGGACTTGGCTTCTTCCTTCGCTTCTTCTTTGTTTTTGGCCTTCTTCTTTTTCTTCTTCTTTTCGACCTCTTCCTTCTCGGCTTGAGCCAAGACGGCCGCGGCACCGAAGGCGAACTGCTGCGACATGCCACCGGAGAGCCGGCACTGATGACGCGGCGAAATCGAACCGACACGCTTCAGGAAGTCCTCGGTGCTGTCGACATCCAGCGGACCACCAAGCAGGGCTTCGGTTGCTTGCGGATTGTAGTTCTCGAAGGCTTGCTTCCAGTAATTCAGGAAGTCGGCATCGAAGATGATGTCGGCATCGAGAATTTGTCCGGTGTAAGGATTCACACGGCTAGGGCCCATTGCGAAACCGGCGTCGGAAGTGATCCAGCGGAACGTGTTGTAACGCACGTCTTCCGGATCCCAATCGGCGTCGTCTTCCTGCTGACGGACATGAATGGCGTCGATGAAACCAGCCTTTTCGAAGGCTTTGTTCCATTCCAGAATGCCGTCGCGGATCGGCTTACGATACTTATACGGAATCGTATTTTCCATGTAGAAGATGATCGGTTCTTTGGGCTCCGACATCTTCGCGGATGGATCGGCTTTTTCCAGCTTCCAGCGATTGACGTAACGCACGAACTGTTCGTCGTCCGACTTCGAGAAGTTCTTGACGGCGGTCAGGAAGTACCCGACACGGTCGTCGGCCAAGCGAGGCGTGTAGCCGCCGCTGGGGATCTTGCTGATCGAGTAATGAACGTCGATGGTCAAACCACGCGAGTCTGGAACCGTATCGATCGAAGAGCGACCGCTCGACTGGTACGTTGCTTCGACTTGCAGTTCGAGGTTTTCTTTGAAACCTTTCACTTCACCAAAGATCGATTTGCTGGACGAGAAACCAAAACCTGGCAGCACGTCGCCGATCATCGGCAAGTCGCTCATGAAGACCGGGGTGACTTCGACTAAGTCGCCGCCGCCAGGTCCTTTCGTGGCAATCGGAATGCTGAACAGCACGCTGTCGTTATAGGCATGCTTCACCGCACGCGATTCAGGCTTGCCATCTTGTGCTTTGAAGCGAACGTTCTTCCGCACGATGTGCACGCGGTCGTCCACTTTGCGGAAGCTCCAAACCCAGTCATCGCCGAAGCCCCAAGACATACCGCCGTAAAGCGGATCGATCCCGGCACCACGAGCGATCGAGATCAGAACGATGAATTCGCCGTTATAGTGCGAGCTGTTGAGTTCGAAGAACATCCGATTCCCCTTGTGATAGGTAGGAATCAGTCCGTCCTGCTTTTTGAAATCTTTTAGAATGGCAGCGTGCGGGGCAGAGCTGGAACTGCTCGAGCCGCCACCACTGGATCCAGAGGAACTGGAACCTCCGGTCGTCGCGGAAACTTCGGCTGGCGATTTGGCAGCCTGGTCACCGTCGGCTTTGGTTTCGTCTGCGACGGCCAAACTGGTCGCCGCCAACGCGACCATGGCGGTCGCACACCAGGCCGTCGACCGACGCAACAATGTAAACACCTTCATGCGTACAACTCTCGTACATTAAAAAGGGAGGGAGACTTCGATAAGCGTTTCCGATTTTGGTCTCTTTCGCTTACTAATGAGGCCACTGCCGCCTACCGCATGCAGCCGTTGCCCATCAGATAGAGGTTTCTCGCGCCGTTTTCTTGCGAAAATTAACGACGAAATCGGAAAAGCTTCCCATAACGGATTTCAATCTAGAGCGTTTGGAAAATATACCCCACTCTAAGCATCCGCCGTAATTGTTCTATTCTGCGCACGGGATTTTGGGAAAGAAAAGCCGGTTATACCAATAAAATCGACTAGCGTCACCGATTCGCCCTTCCTTCCCGCGTATTTGGATCTCCGAAAAGTTCCGACAAAAACAACCGTAAATGACTTACCTGCCCCCCACGATCGCTCACGTTTTGGCCCGATTTCAAATCGATACCGAGTCGGTAAGCAATTTAGTGGCCTGCGAAGGAGGACTTAGCGGAAGCGAGGCTTGGAAAGTGGTGGGATCTTCGGCGTGCTTCTGCCTAAAGCGTATGCCGGCCCAGTTTTCGGTCAAACGGATCGAAGCCATTCATGCAGCGGCAAACTCGCGGCGGAAGCTCGGGATGACGTTACTTGCCGGTTTCCTTTCCACCGCCGACGACACGACATGGTTTGAACATGCCGATCACCTTTGGGAACTGCAAACTTGGATGCCTGGCGAACCACCCTTCTGGCCCTACCCGGGACCGCAAAAACAGGCCATGTTTCACGCGATTGGGCAATTCCATGCATTGCATACAACTCCTCTCAAAACATCGGGCTTATCCCCTGGAATTGGCACGCGAAAACGGTTGCTCGAGGACTGGCCATCCGATCGAATTTCGGAGGCTCAGGCCCGCATCAGTCGATTCGGTCATCCGCAATGGGAACCGATGCTTTCCCAATTCCTAGACAGTTTCGCTACTTACAAAACTTGCCTGGCCGAAACATTGACATTGGTCGATCGCGACTCGTTTGAACTGAGTGACCGCATCGCGGACCCTCGACCCGAGAATTTTCGATTTCAGGGGGAAAAACTGACCGGCTTATTCGATCTAGGGTCGATGCGCTGGGACAACGTCGCGCTGGATGTGGCTCGATTGGCCAGCGAAGTCGCGGAAGAAGGCCAAATCGATTGGCCATTTGCCTTCGAAGCGATGCAAAAGCACCGTCCGCTCTCCCCTCCTGAGGAACGGTTAGCGATCATTCTTGATGCGGCGAACGTATTACTAACAGGCCTCAATTGGATACAGTGGCTTGTCGTGGATGGTATCAGTTTCCGAAACTGTGACCATGTCAGTGCTCGACTGGCACACATCGCGACACGATTGACCAAAATCGGCCAACACGCTGCTTGGAACCTGTAACTGTTTGCGAGAAACGATCGTTAGTGAGCGGCATCACAGACATGGCAGTGGCAAATGCGAACGATAGCCACAGAGTCGGCGGATTTCCGTCGGAACGATTTGCGATTTCTGCATTTACGAACCCATCATTTTTTCCGAAGATGGTGGTTAGGCCTCGCTAGGCCCTTACCCAGCTTGAATCCTCGGTACTGAATTCTCATGAAGCGACTTGCTCCCCTCGCCCTGGCTTTGCTTATTTGTTTTTTGCCGACTGCCACGTTTGCCCAAGGCTTGGGTGGCGATCTGTTTCAGGGCATTGAAGGGTTTGACGACTTTGGTGGCGGCAACCAAAGCGATCCGAATCTGGCCATCACCGCAAAGTATGTGATCGACCCTTCCGGTAAGCATGGGCGTGTCGACATCACTGCCACGGTCGGCAGCGGCTGGTGCTTGTATTCCACGACGCAGCCCAAAGGCGGGCCCATGGCCACCAAGCTGAAAGTGGAACCGAACGATGCAGTCACCGCGGTCGGCACGTTCACCGCCGACAAGAAGCCGAAGATTGTTCCGCCCGATAAGATCATTCGCGTTCCGCAAGAGAAGTTTTACGAGAAAGTCACCTGGAGCGCTCCGTTCCTTCTCGCTCCTGGAACTGAACCAGAAAAGCTGAACCTCCAAGTCAAACTGGATGGCCAAAGCTGCCACGACAAAGGAACTTGCATTCCGGTTACCGCTAAAGCGGAAGCCAAGTTCGCAGGCCTGCACGACGTGGAGATGGACGAAAAGCTGCTCCCTAAAATTGCAATGACCCCAGGCGGTGCGATTCCTCCGGCCGATTACAAAATCGAAGGCCAGATGGGTGACTACACCACCGAAGGTGGTCATGGCATTTTCACCGGTAAGTTCGAGCCCTCCAAAGTCGAGCCTGGCGACGAAATCACCGTCACGCTTAGCTTTAAACCTAAGGGCAATTACCACATCTACGCCTACTCGCCGACTGACTCGACGATTGGCTACAAGTCGACACAGATCGCTTTGGCAGAAGTCACCCCGTGGCTTGCCATGCAACCGAAGACCGAAAACCCGATCATCGAAAAAGCATTGATCGAAGGCTTTCCCCCAGTTCGTTATCACGATGGTGTCACCACGTGGAAGTTCACCGTTCAGGTCCCCATCGACGCGGTCCCTGGCAAGTATCCACTGGTTGGTTACGTCGGCTATCAGACATGTACGGATACGACGTGTGACCGTCCTTCGGCGGCGAAGTTCGAGGGTATCGTTCAAGTTGCCGACAAAGGAAACGAAGAGTCGGCTCCGTTCGCGTTCTCGGCAGACAAGTACAACAAAGCAGCCGAACGCGCCAAAGTAACGCACGCGGAAGTTCAAGAAGCGACCGGAGAGAAAACCAGCAAGCTGACCGATCCGCCTGCCCCGGAAGAAGAGCAGACGGCCCAAATGCCTCCTGCTCCGCTACAGAACAACAACATTCAATGGAAGGTGATCAACCCTCCGGAAAGCGCCAGCTTAGGCTGGATCATTCTGCTGAGCTTTATCGGCGGTGCGATCTTGAACCTGATGCCGTGCGTTTTGCCAGTTGTCGGGCTAAAGATTCTTTCGTTCGTCAATCAGGCCGGTAAACACCGCGGTCAGGTCTTCATGTTGAACCTGATTTACTCACTCGGCGTGATCTCGGTGTTCATGGTGCTGGCGGTTGTCTCGTCGTCGCTGAACATAATCGTCGCGCAGTTTGCATCGGCAGACGGTGCCGCAGGCGAAACCGGCGGCATGGCCTGGGGGCAATGGAGTGGTGACTGGCGTTACATTCTCGCCATGATCGTGCTGGTCTATACGATGGGTCTCAGCATGCTCGGCGTGTGGGAACTGTCGATGCCCAGCTTCCTGGGAAGTGGTAGCGTCGCGAATGCCTCGAATCAGTCTGGCTACGGCGGTGCGTTCTTCAAAGGGATTGTCACCACGCTGCTGTCGACCCCCTGCAGCGGTCCTTTCCTGGGCCCTGTGTTCGGTTACACCATCTCGCAGCCAGTCTTCGTGACGTTTATCGTCTTCGGAGCGATTGGGCTCGGCATGGCCTCCCCTTACCTGATCATCGGCATCAACCCACGTCTGATCGCGTTTCTGCCGAAGCCAGGCAACTGGATGGTCGCTTTCAAACAGTTGATGGGCTTCGTCATGATGCTGACGGTGGTCTACCTGATGTACACGTTGCAGGAACAATGGGTTGTCCCAACGCTGACGCTTTTGGTCGGACTGGGTGCCGGCTGCTGGATGCTGGGGCAAGTGCATACGCTGGAGCATAAGTCTTCCAAGATCGCGACCACAATCGGTGCGTTCGTCGTGGCGATCGGGATCGGGTACTTCTCGTTCACCGCGTTGGTTGAAGGGGATGCCCACGAAGGGAGCATTGCTTGGGATACATACTCGGAAGAACGTTGGCCGGCGCTCGAGAACGACATCTTTGCCCGACAGCAAGCTGGCGAAACGGTCATGGTCGACTTCACCGCCGACTGGTGCCCAACGTGTAAGTTGAACTACTACACGGCGATCAACACCGATGGCGTCGGCGAAGTGGTCAACGAACATGGGATTGTCCCGATGCTGGTCGACTGGACTAACACGACGCACGACAACAGCCCAAAAGTGGAGGGCTTCCTCGGCAAGCTCGGTTACAAGAGCATCCCGTTACTGGCCATCTTCCCTGGCGGCAAAGCAGGCGAAGTCTACGTGATGAGCGATCTTCTGACCGAAGACCAAGTCATCGAAGGCCTCAAGTCAGCCCACGGCGTCGCCAACACAGATCCCAAGCAAACCGCGATGAAGGAATAGGCTTATTCGCTCAACGCAACATCAACTCTCTAGTCCCCTCTCCCCCGAGGGGAGAGGGTTAGGGTGAGGGGCGATCTTCATCCGGTAAACCCAAGAAACGCCGGATCGCAATCACGACACCTTCCAGGTTGGAAAGTACCTCTTCGTTCCGAAATCTCAGGACGCGGTACCCCTGCTTTTCTAAGTATCGTTGCCGATCCGCGTCTTTGTCTTGAACTTTGTCGTGGTAACCACCATCGATTTCGATTACGAGCAGCTTGTCAAGACAAACGAAGTCCGCGATCCATGGACCGATTGAATGTTGCCTGCGGAATTTCAATCCCGCGAGACGCCGATTTCGAAGTGCCGTCCAGAGCAACTGTTCCGGCTTGGTAGACGTTTGGCGTAGGGCTTTTCGTCGTTGAGCGTTGTCCGACGATTCACTACCCACAATTCCGCCCCTCACCCTAGCCCTCTCCCCTCAGGGGAGAGGGAACGAGAATTGGATCACGGCCGATTACAGACGGCAGTTGGCGATGTTCGTTTGTAGAATCGCCGACGCGCCGAGCTGTTCTAGCTGCTCCATCACGTCGATCACCTCTTTCCGTTTGACCATCGCGCGGACGGCACACCAGGCGTCGTCTTCCAGCGGATTGATTGTCGGCGAGTTGAAGCCAGGGGTGATCTTCTCCGCGTCTTGCAATTTCTCGCGTGGAATGTTGTATTCCAGCAGCGAATAGTCGCGAGCGATCACGACACCTTCCAAGCGGCGGACAATACGATCGGCCAGCTCCGGAAGTCGCTTCTGCTTATTCTGGATCAGTACCGTCTGATAGCTGCCGATCTCGGCGAAGATCTTCAAACGATTGGCGGCCAACGTGCTGCCGGTTTCGACCAGATCGACAATTGCGTCGGCAATGCCCAGCGAAATCATCACTTCGACCGACCCGGAAAGATTCACCAGGTGCGGCTTCGCTCCGTTGGCTTCCAAAAAGCTTTTGGTGACGTTGGGGAAGCTTGTTGCCACGCGGCAAGTCTTCATGTCCTCGACACTCTTCCAGTCGGTATCTTCCGGAACGCAGAGTGCCAGGCGACATTTGCCGACGCCCAACTCCATGCGAGTCTCAACATCGACTTCCGCTTCTTGAACCAAGTCGCTGCCGGTGATACCCATGTCGATGGCACCTTCGGCACACAGCACGGGGATGTCATCGGTTCGCAGGAAGGTAATATCGATCGGCATGTCGCGGACGCGTGCGAACAAGCTGCGGTCTTGGCGACGAAACTTGAGACCGGCGTCGCCGAGAAGTTCCGTAGCGACTTCCGCGAGTCGACCTTTGCTGGGGATGCCAATCCGAAAGTTTTCCATGATGGTTTGCTTGGGGTTGGATGGTTCTGAGAGAAAAACTACTTCTGCGGACGCGAGGCTTTTTCATCGATGCCGGAAACGCCGAAACGTCGGCCTAGTTCCGCTTCGACCTCGCTGAGGGCAATCTCACGGTGCCCCAGCATGACGAACAAGTGATAGATCAGGTCGCCAGCTTCGTAGATCAAATGCTGACGTCCTTCATCTCCTTCTTCCCCAGCTGCTTCGACCACTTCGGCCGCCTCTTCCATGATCTTCTCGCCGATCTTGGGGACGCCACCGTTGAACAACTTCGTGGTGTACGATTTCTCAGGCGGGTTCGCGCGGCGATCTTCAATCACCGCCATCAGCGCTGCCAGGACATTCACGGAGGAATCTGCGTTTGGTTCGCCGGACAAAGCTCGGCCCCTTTGAAGGAAGATCGATGCGGAACAATCCCCTGCCCCCTTCGTCGAGTGGCCGGGAATCTAGTATTGTAGTCGGCTGGGGGTAAACTGGAAATTGCACCCCTGACGAACCTTAACATCCGTAGAATTCAGGGTTTCCGCCCACAATTGCCCACTGATCGAATGACGAATCCCCCGACTGACAAAGAGTTTACCTTCCTCGACTGCTGGTTTCTGTCCGGCGCGACTGCCAGCGGTAAGACCCGCGTGGGACTCGAGTTAGCCAAGAAAATTAACGCGGAAATCATCGCCCTCGATTCGATGTCGCTCTATCGCGACATGGATATCGGCACCGCCAAACCGACGCCCGAGGAGCAAGCCGAAGTCCCGCACCACCTGATCGATGTCCTCGATCCGACCGAGACTTCCAGCATCTCGCAGTACCTCGAAATGGCTAAGAGCACCGTTCAGGAAATCCGTTCTCGTGGAAAAGAGGTTCTCTTCGTCGGTGGTACGCCGCTCTATTTGAAGGCGTTGCTGCGTGGCCTTTCGGAAGGTCCCGCCCCCGATCCAGCCTATCGCCAGGCCCTCGAAGAAGAGGCCGTCAAAGTGGGCAATACCGCGCTGCACGAACGCTTGAAGATGATCGATCCGCTGGCGGCCGCACGCATTCATGAAAACGATCGGCGACGCATCATTCGGGCCTTGGAGGTGCATCATGCCACCGGGCAACCGATGAGCCACTATCAATTTGAATTCGAAGATCACGCCAAGCCGGAAGATTGCCGCGCGTTTTGGTTATCGTGGGAACGCAGTGTGCTGCACGATCGGATCAATCAGCGAGTCGACGCGATGTTTGACGCTGGCCTTGTCCAAGAAGTCGAGCGGCTTCTTAAAACGCACTCACCACTAAGCACCACCGCCCTGCAAGCGGTCGGCTATCAAGAGGTGATCGACTTCATGGCCGGCAATAAAGACCTGGAGGCTGCCAAGCAGCGAGTCAAAGCCCGCACACGCCAGTTCGCCAAACGACAATGCACGTGGTTCCGTAGCCTGGAAGAATGCCGCGAAGTGGAACTGGCCGGCCAATTCGATGCCACCGAAATCGCCGAACGCATCTACCAGCTGGGCAGTCCGTCCTAGCTTTTGACTTTCACCTCAAAGCTACTCCGGCAGCAAGCCATTGCGAAGAGTTGGAGTTGAAAGCAACGTTTCTACAGGACGTGATCCATAGCTTCTTGTGGCCGTCGGCCATCCCGGTTTGAAACCCGGGACCGCCCCGTTTCGTTACTTTAGGTCGTCGTCGCTAGGCCCACCAACTCACGTAGTAGGCCGACAGCCCCATCGTCATTCGCAACAGTAGCGTGATGAGGATATAGAACGAAAAGTGCAAAAAGCCAGACAGTGGCTGAATATCAAACGATCCAGCCGCGGCAAAGCCGCCCCCAATCAAGCAGACCACAGCGGTGATCACGTAGTACGGAAGATACTCGTTTAAGTTGGGGCTCAATTCCCAGTAGCCCACCAAAAACGCATAGATGCCCCAAATCAGTGCGTAAGACGCCGAGCAGACAACGACGCGAACCCACAGCTCTTGCCCTGAGTAAGCTTCGTATTCGTCGTCGCGTAAAAACCAGTAACCGCTCCAGCACAGCGGAATCGCAATCAGGAACGAGCCTGCGGCGACCACCGAGGTTAAGCTTTTAGGGTCTTCAGTCGATTGGCCAATGAAAAAAGCAATCGCGAACGCAGAAATCGCAGCGGTCAATACAACCGCCAACGCAGTTGTCGAGAACGTTGCATCTTCGCGGGCAACCGGCTGGAAGACCAGCTTCCCTTCGGCCGATTTGACGCCACCAAACTTCTCTTTTTCGCGAAGGACAACCTGTTCGGTCAGCTCCGGAATTTTGATCGGCTTCTTACAACTGGGGCATGGCCCTTCACGCCCGGCGAACTTGGCGCTCACCTCGAAGCGTTTAAAGCAGCTGGGACATGTTACGCGTATTTTTTCTTGCTGTTCTGCCATGTTGTTCCGCGATAAGAATCGAAAGCAGGGCTGCGTGGCGTCTAAAAGATAAGCTGAGCCGCGTCTCTAACTTGGCCCTGGTTGGCATTTTAGTCAATTGTCTGGTGGTTGATAATCCGCCTCAAGGCAAAGGTTTAAGGATGCCAGCTGGTGAAACTTCGGCAAAACTTCCTTCTTTTTCCGATCCAGATACTCGAATTCATCAATCGTTCAAATCCAAGCCGTATGCTCAGCACATTCAGGCCCACTCAAAACAAGCCTTCGGACGCGCACGAAGCGGTAATTTCTGCAGAATGATGGGAGCGAAGGTGAACAGCAAGCCGGACATAATCATGTTTCTTTGCCCCAATGGGCATCGCCTGAATGCGCCTCGTCGCCTGCAAGGGCAGCCTGGCAAGTGTCCCCATTGCAACGTCCGCTTCCGTGTTCCCAATGTCACGGACAGCGGCGATAACCCGCTGGAACTGGCCGCCGCGTCCACATCGGCCTCCAGTGCATCGGCGATGCGGAACATGAACGAAATCAAGGAAGTCAGTAATTCCTCCGATTTTGGCTTTCACGACGACGCTGGCACTTCTGATGTCTTGCAGTCGTCGATCGGCCCGAAACCAGTCGTCGCCCCACCGGCGCAAGTGGAAACGCAGCGGCTTTATCACGAGTTCTGCCATCTTTGGAACCAACGAGACGCGAAATCCTCGCTGGAAATCCACCTTCCTGAGGGGGAAGTGTTTGTGCCACAGCATTTCTCGCAAGAGAAATCATCGGCAGAGCTTGGCTACTTTGCCCGCCAAGCCGAATCAGGCAAGTATCAGGTTCACTTGATCCCCTGGAAATCGGTTTGCCGGGTCGTCGCCGGAGGGTTGGCCGACCTTCCCTTCGAGGCCTAATCCGCGTACCCTAGAGACTGAATTCCCTTAGTCCGTAGCAGTTGCGGGTTTACGGGGTTACTCCGGGCATTTGCGCTCGGTTACCTCGACAGGGCATTCTTGCCAATTGCTTTCCATTCTCGTGCTGAAGAACGCTGTGAACGCCACCGAGATGAAGGCCCGCGTTGGGGCCGTTCGTTATTTGAACACCAAGCCGCTTGTCCATGGACTGGACGATGCGTCTCTGCCGTTCACGCTCAGCTTCGACTATCCCAGCCACCTCGCCGACCAACTGGCACTCGGGCTGCTCGATGTCGCGTTGATTCCCTCAATCGAATACTTTCTGGGGGACGATTACCGAATCATCACCGACGCCTGCATCGGCTGTTTGGGGCCTGTCTGGAGCGTGAAGATCTTCTTCCGCGTCCCTCCCAAACAAGTCCGCACGCTTGCCCTCGACGAAGGCTCGCGCACCAGCGCAGCAATGGCCAAGATTTTGCTGGCCGAACGTCTTGGGGTTCGGCCTCAGCTACAAGCGTTGCCGCTGGGCAGCGACATGCGAGACTGTGAAGCAGACGCCATCCTGCTGATCGGCGACCGGGCAATCCATCCTCCGGCGATCGATGCCGTTGAGGTTTGGGATTTGGGCGAAACTTGGGTCGAGTGGACCGGATTGCCGTTTGTCTTTGCGATGTGGGTTGCCCGCCCTGGCGTTTCCACCGAAGCGATCGCGCAGCATCTGATGCACGCTCGCAATGGCGGGCTGCAAAACCTGGAAGCCATCGCCGAACGGGAAGCCCCAAACTATCGACTGACGACCAGCGAATGTTTCCACTACTTCCACGATAACTTACACTTCACGCTTGGCCCGCAGGAAAAAGCAGGTCTGAAGCGGTTCTACGACTATGCGGTTGGTTTGGATTTAGCACCCAGCGGCAGGACACCGAATTACGATGATTGCGAAATTGCTCGATAAAGCAGTCGCCGGAGAGCGACTGACCCCGGAAGAAGGCCTCAAGCTGCTCGAGTCGAACGATCTGTTGGCGATCGGCCGTGCCGCCGATGCCGTCACGCGCCGCTTGCATCCAGAGAACTATCGCACGTACAACATCGACCGCAACATTAACTACACCAACGTCTGCACAGCGGTCTGCCATTTCTGCGCGTTCTACCGTAGCCCGAAAAGCAGCGAAGGCTACGTCCTGCCGCGCGAAGAGATCCTCAAAAAAGTCGAAGAAACCGTAGCTCTCGGCGGCGATCAGATCTTGATGCAAGGAGGTCTGCATCCCAAGTACAAGCTCGATTGGTACGAGGAGCTGCTCGGCGACATCAAGAAGGCGTTCCCACAAATCAATTTGCACGCGTTCAGCCCGCCGGAAATCCATCACTTCACCAAAGTAAACAACCTGCCGCTGCGAGAAGTCCTGCAACGACTGAAAGATGCCGGGCTCGGGAGTCTGCCTGGCGGTGGAGCTGAAATCCTCGTCGACCGCGTTCGTCACGAACTAACGCGCGGTAAAGTGATGACCGACGATTGGCTGAACGTGATGCGTGTTTGGCACGAGATCGGTGGTCGTAGTTCGGCAACAATGATGTTCGGTCACGTGGAAACGCTCGCCGAACGAATCGAACACCTCGAACGTGTTCGCCAATTGCAGGACGAAACAAGCGGATTCACAGCGTTCATTTGCTGGACTTTCCAGCCTGATCACACCGACATGAGCCACGTCCCGGCCCGTGGAACGTTCGAGTACCTTAAGACCCAAGCCGTTTCGCGGCTTTATCTCGACAACGTCCCGAACATCCAATCTAGCTGGGTCACCCAAGGCCTTAAGATCGGTCAGCTGGCCCTGCAGTATGGTGCCAACGACATGGGTAGCCTGATGATCGAAGAGAACGTGGTCGCGGAAGCGGGAACGGTTCACTTCCTGACGCTGCAGGAAATTCGTGACGCCATCTCCGAGCTAGGTTACGAGCCCCGCCAGCGAAACGTGCATTATGAACTGTTCCCTAAAGAACACGAAATGAAAGCGGTCCAAGCAAACGCACTGCGAAACCAAGAATTGGTCACGCTCTCGTAACGACTCGCAAGACAATTGAAAAAACAAAGCCATCATGGAGAACCATGATGGCTTTGCTCGTTTCTTGTCGGGAAGCGTCAATCGTTCACGCCGCATTCGATGCCGGAACTTTACTCCGGCTTAAGCTGCCAGGCTTCGTTGAAGAAGTCTGCCGCGACGATCTTCCCTGGCCACAGAGCGTTCGGCGGCGTGGTCACATCAACGATCGCCCAGTCTGGCAGTTTCGGTACCTGGCGAGCATTGTTGAGATAAGCGTACTCGCGGTAGGTGAAACCGCTGTTGATCACCACGTACTTGCTTGGGTTAAGCGGATTGGGGTAGATCATGACCGGGGCGTTTTCAGTCGATTTAAACGTTTGCCCACCAACAACGATTTCCCCTTGCTTCCACTGGATGGGAAGTTGAGCGGCGATCTTTGCCAGCACTGCGTTACTGCCGGGGTCGCCGAACAAAACGAGGTTACTGTTAGCGATATCGGCCTCGGTAAGCTGCTCGTCAGTTTTGACGATCGCATCACCACGGAACTGTTGACGCCACTGCTCGGTGAAGTGATTCATCTCGCTGACGGCCCAATCGTTGACCTTCTCGTTCCACGGCTTCCCAGTGGGACTGACCACGACAAACGAATCGAGAAACGCGTCGTCGATCGGTCCTTGCAGCCCAGGCACTTTTGCCAACTCGTTTCGCTGCGTCCAACCAAGCTGCCAACCGTTGGGACCATACTCCAACAAGCAAGACCAGGAACGATCGGTCTCAGGCGGCAGTGTCTCCAGATCGTACGCATCCCCTTCCCCGCCCGGCACGGACGACGCAATACGAATCTTTACTGGGTGATCGACCGATAAGAGTTGCTGCCCGGCAGGAAAGTTGAGCTGCAAGCGAGCAACGTTCTGAGTGCCGATAGCGATCGTATTGGTCGGGGAATCGACTTTCGCATGAACGCGAGCCTGCTTCCAATGCTCCTGCAGCCCTCCGACGGAAACCCAGTGCATCTGCGGATAACGAAGCGTGTACGTGGCGAAACGGATCTCATCGGGCGTCGTATCGCGCCCCTTTTCCGCAATCGCATCAAGCTTTGTGGCGATGATTTGCTTGGAATCGTTGTGGATCTTGTGCTTCGTTTCCGGACCGATCACGTGCGTTAGTCGCATTCCTTCTTCCGCAATTGCATCGGCCATGACGTCGGCCGCTTGCTTCTGAATATCAAGCTCGCCGCTGTAAGCCACCGTCGGCAGATTAAACACATTCGTCGCGTACCCAGGGCAGTCGTACCACTGCCAAAGCTTCTTTTCGTACCACGTAGGCTCGAGGGTTTCCTTCTGGAACACATCGAGAAACAGCGGCGTCTCCGAGAACCCAGCTCCGGGATTCGCCGCAAAGAACAAGCTAGGGTAATGCACGGCCATCTGCCAACAGCCAGCCCCGCCCATCGAAAAACCACGAATCGCGACGCGGTTGTCGTCGATTCGATACCGCTGCTTGACGTCTTGCATCGCTTCGAGAATATCAATCTCGCCCGCGAATTTGAACGCGTTGCAGTATCGGCCGAAAGGATGCAGTACGATTGTCCCCTTCGGTTGATACTGACCAGGGCGGTTCATCCGCTCGGCAATGAAGTTGGCCTCGGTGTTTCGTTCGCCACGGCCATGCAGCCAAACGTCCAGACGGAAAGGATCGATCGAATCGAAGTTGTAGTTCGCCGGAACCTCCAGACCATAAGGCTGCACGGTTTGATCGATCTTCGAGCGATACCCCCGCACGACGAGCCCCGTTTGCGTTGTCCAGGGTGTCTTCCCTTCCAACAAACTCTCTGCCCGATTGAGCCCTTCCGCCAACGTCAGCTTGGCGGCGCTGATATCGCCGGGCTTATAAAACTCACGATACTTAAGGGCTTGGTGTATGGCCCGGGAGAAGATTTCGACATCCGGTAGCATTTGAGGCGTGCGTGCGTCGCGACGCATCTTCAACTGCTTGATCAGATCGTCGAGCCGCTCGAGCCCTTGCGACAGTTCCGCCGCATCATCAGCCGGAACTTCGATTCCGAGCGGAGGTATCGGACGAACATTTGCAGGAATGTTATCCGCTGGGCCATCGGCCCAAAGTGGCATCGCCAGCAGAACAGTAATCAAGCAGGGCAGGAGAATTCGCATGAGGTCAATCCAGGTGGGGGCAAATGGCCGAGCAAGAACCGAATGCTCGGCGGTGCTGGATTGATTTTAACTACTGCGAAGCGAGGAGGAAACAATGCCGAGAAAGCACTGTTTCCTTAAGCATGGCCGCTTCCCTAGACATCACCTTCTTCGACGATTTCTTCGCGAATGACCACTTCATCATGATCTTTACGAGGATCTTCATGCTCGTACCAGCGACGTGGCGAGTCCCAGCCGAATTCGTCGTGAGCCGTATAAACGTACTTCACGCGAACTTTCTTTTTCGCAGGAACAGGAATCGGTTCAGGCTCAGGCTCTGGTTCCGGCGTCAATTCGAGCTCAAGCTCTGGTTCAGGCTCAGGAAGCGGATCAGGAGCATAGCCCCACATCGGCTCTGGCTGAAGAATTGAATCGGCGACAGGGAACTCTTCTTCGAATGGTTCTTCTTCAACAGGCTCTTCCGCCAGTAACGCATCCCAGTCGATTGCCGGTTTGCGCTGGCCGTCGGCATCCTTCAAGCGATAGTTGATGGCTTCGCTCGTATCGACATCAAAATCGGAGAGCGAAAGATGGTACTTGCTGGTGACGTCACTTCCCTTCAGGCGGTAGCTGACATCTTCCTGCAACACGTCGCAGCGAAGCCGGACAGGCTCTTCCTTCGGCAGTTCGATCACCGGTAGCGGGATGTCCTCGAACTCGACCTTCTTCACCACTTCGTATTCGATTGGCACGTACTCTGGAAGCACGACTTCGGTGTACTTCAGTGGCTGATAAGGAACCGGCTCTGGCTTAGGGTTCTCGATATGAACGGTTACCTCAGGCTCTGGCAGCGGGGCGCGTTTGACAGCCGGTTTAGGAGCTGGCTTAGGAGGTTCCGGCTTGGGCTCTGGCTTTGGTTCGGGTTTCGGGGCAGGAAGCTCCATCGCCGGAAGTGGCTGATCGATCTCGATCAAACCAGGACGACAGACACCGGTGAACTTCGGCAGCTGACGAACGTCGGCTCCCATGTCCTGGAACATCGCAGCGATATGCTCGTGACAGGTGAAGATTAACAGCTGGTGTCCTTCGGCGGCGAACTCCTTAAACAGGTTCGCCGTCGCTTTGGATCGCTTCGAGTCGAAGTTCACCAACACATCGTCCAGAATCACCGGAAGCACGCGGCCTTGGCGAGCAAACAAATGAATCAGTGCCAAGCGAACGCTGAGGAAGACTTGTTCCCGGGTCCCTTCGCTGAGGTGCGCGAGACTCTTCGAGTCGGCATCTTTTTCTTCCACGAACAGCGTATTTTCGTGCAGCGGCGTCCAGATACGGATGTATCGGCCATCGGTCAGCTTTCGCATGTAGCTGGAAGCGAGACGCAGCGTTTCCGGCTGACGATCGTTTTCGTACACACGACGAATCTGTTCGAGAATGCAGGAGGTTGTCGCCAACGTCTGCCACTTTTCGATCGCTTTTTCCAGCTGAGCTTCGACTTCGGTCAGCTCGAGTTGAGCATGCAACAGGCGGTCGTTTTTTTCGAGCGATTCAAGTTGAACTTTCAGTTCACCACGACGCTCGAAGCATTCCTGCATCCGCTTTTCGGCATGCTGATGGTCGGCCAACAACTTGGCAAGCTGCTCGTCCGCTTCCTTGCTAACGTTCGTTTCGAGCCAGGCTTCGATTTCTTCCAGCGTGCTGTCGGTGCCGATTTTCTCGTCGATCTTTTCGGTCAGATCTTCCAGCTTCGCTTCGAGTTCCTCGACTTCTTCGGTTTTCACGATCCAAGTCAGGTACTCTTCTTCGTCGGCGCTGTTGGCTTCTTCCAGAATCTGTTCACGTTCGGCAATCAGTTCCTTGGCTTCTGCGGCGACGCGGCGGAAGTCACCACGGACTTTCTGCCCTTGCTCGAACAAACCGGAACGCTGTTTATGCTTCCCTTCCTGACGCAGCAAATCGTCTTCCAACTGATCCAGCAGCAGAAGTGCGTCGTTAGTTTTGGGCTGCACCCCGACATCTTTGGCCAGGTGCGAAATCCGAGTCAGCAAAGCTTCACGTTCACGTTCGGCGATTTCGTTTTCGCTGCGAATACCCTTCAAACGCTTACGTAGTTGATGAATCTGAGCTAGGAATCGCCCCAGCGACTTCACGCGGTCCGGGTCAATATCTTCCGGCAAATCGAGGACACGCAGGGCTTCTTTCCAGTTCTTTCGCGCTTTGATCACCGCTTGCTCCAAGTCGGTAATCTGCTGCGTGCTCGACTCTTGTTTCTCGCGAACTTCGCCCAGCTTGTGGCCGAGCGGAATCAGTTCTTCGAGTCGTGCGAGATGTTCTTCGGCACTTTTCAGCCGGGCCATCAACGCTCCATTGCCACGTGGCAACGAGATGTCGAGCTCTTTCTGCTCCGCCACTGCTTTATCGAGCTGCTGATCCAACAGCATCAACTGCCGCTTGGCGGAGTCGAACTGCTGAGCGGTCTCGTTGTCCATCTTTCGCTTCATACTGTACGAAGCGATCATCGCCATCGAGCCAAAAATCCACCCGAAGTGCCCGAGTTGCCAACCGATCAACAGGGCAGGCCCGAAGATCGAGTAGAGCGTCATCGAACCGCCGGCGATGAACAATGCTCCCAGCATCACCATCTCGGGCTTCGGAGCCATCTGGTTTTCGAGCAGGTCGTGCGTTTCCGCTTCCGACTCGCGGTACTGGATGCGAATCTGATCGATCTTGTCTTCGACCTGAATTCGGCGACGCAGCAAGTTGACCAGGTCGCCTGCTTTGGTGAGCGCCTTGTTGAGGTCTTCTTCCCCGAGCGAAGTCAGCGACTTTTCGACTTCGCTTTCGACGTCGAGCAGTTCTTCTTCGTGGGTCGATGTGTGACGCTTGGTGTCGTCCAGCTCTTGAGTGGCGTTCTCGAGCGTTCGTAGCGGATCTCGCAGCGAGCGGAGCTGCTTGCGTGACAAGTCAGGTCGCTTGCCGCCGCGTGTCTTGACGCCGGTTTGTTCCCACAGATCTTCGATCTCGGACTTGATCTGCGCTTCTTCGTCCTGGTTTCGCTCTAATTGCTGAGTGAGCGAAAGGATCCACTGCCGCTGTTCGCCCAACGCGTCGACACGTGCTGCTTGTCGAGCCAGCTCTTGATTAACGGGGATCGAACTATGCTTTTCGCGAAGTTCGGTATAGTTGCCCCGCAGTTCGCGGCATTTGGTTCGTTTCTTGGCAATCTGATCCTGCAGCGAGTGCAAATGACGCAGCGTTTCTCGCGACACTTCCGGCAACTCGCCGTACGACTCGATCTTCTCTTGCAGCTTGTTGCGGCGATTGACCTCAGGACGCAGAGCCTGACCAAGTTCAATAAACTGGACCACTTTTTCCAAGTCGGCCACTTTGAACTGGAACTGGTTGATCTGCGTTTCCAGCGCGCGGCGCTGATTCAACAGGTTCGACCATTCCTGCGTACCGCCGCGCAGCTGATCGATTTCCTTCTTAAGGACTTGATGCTTTTCGAGCAGTTGATCGACGAGCGCTTCTTCTTCGCCGCCAGAGATCAAGCGGCACCGGGCGGTCTCTAATTCTCGCATCACTTCGGCGAGCGAGATGCGGTCTAATCCGCTTGTCAGTTCGTAAATCTTTTGGGCAGCGACACTATCGTCCAGCGTCGCGAGGAGTTGCATTTCACGCAGACCGACAGCGAAGATGTTGCTGTACGTCAGGCGGTCGACCCCTTCCAGCAGCGCGTCGAGCTGCGCACGACTTTGCCGGGTACCATCTTTCGCTTCGATCCAGACTTGTTCTTCGGTGCCGTCCTGATTGAAACGACGGACCACTTTAAAGCGGCCCATCGAACCATTCACACGCAGCGCCCCGCCAGGCTCTCCGCCATGCACTGGGGGCAAGTAGCGACGTTCGAGATCGGGTTCCTGGCCATACAGCATCGTTCGCAGGAAGTGCAACAGCGTGCTCTTGCCTGCTTCGTTGTGGCCGAACAAGACGGTAATCGTCGGTGAAAGTTGCTCGACACTTAAGTCGTGCCAGACACCGAAACCGTCGATTTGAATTTGATTGAGTTGCATCCCTTCACTCCTGAAGATGGCCCATTACCAGCTTGCCGGCGGATCGCTTGGTCACTCGGCTCGCAGTAATCGGACGCCCATCCGGCGTGCGTCTTGCAACACGCGGCGGCGATTTTCTCTGGATTCGATCGAAACCGCCTCGGCCAACTGGCTTTCCTCGTGCCCTTCGGCAAGGAACTGCGTTAGCTCGATCGGCAGACTCGGATCGGCGGCAAGTTCCCGCGTCAGTCGCAGGTAATCGCCACAAATCGATTGTTCTTGGAACCACGCTTCGGGAATCACCGAGGCCGTTTCGACGGTCAGTTCGTACGTCCACGAACCCATCGGTTCTTCACCGAACTGCTTGTTCAGTTCGTCAGTGACTTGCTGCCAGGTCTCTTCCTTCAGCAGTTCGCGTGTCGCTTCGTTAGCAACAATCACCCGCCAATCGATCATCAATTGGCGATTTCCCTTGGTGGTGTTCAGCGTGTTGAGCCGGTTCTTGATAATCTGCGTCAGGTCGCTCACCTTCTTGCAGTTTTCCAGCTCGATGATTTCACTTTGCCAGCGGCAGACGTCGGTGGGAATCGCTTCCATCGCGACATCCCCTTCTTCGTCGACTTCTACCAGCGTGCAGCTACGTTGGCCGTTGTGCGTGATGGCGCGTCCTTGCGGCGAACCTGCATAAACAGCAATCGCTGGCGAAGAATTCAATTTGTCGCGTAGCTCTTTGCCACCGAGGGCCCAGTAAGGAATCCCGCTGCGGGCAATCGCTTCCGACTCGAAATCGCCGTTAAGGGCACCAATGGTGAACAGGCCCGCGGCGTCTGGTCGAAACTGGCTCCAGCCTGGTTCGCGGCCAATAAAGCCTTGGGCGATGATCGTGCAGATCGGCACGTCTTCGCGTTGATGTAAGATTTCAATCGGTTTGCCAGGACCAATGGTGTGGACGTTGGCCGGCAGATGAATCGAAGCAGGCCAGCGGGCCGGAGGATCGGTTTCGCCACCAACCCAATAGACTTTGATGCCGGCGTCGTTCAGCGTTTCCAACTGATCCAGCAGAAAACCGACAATCACCGGACTACTTTGGCGAACGTCGAGAACATTCCCGGTGATCAGAACGAAATCAACTTCATGCAACAAGGCGTTTTCCACCACTTGTTGCATCGCTTGGCGCGGCGCACTCAGAAAGATCTCGCGCAAGTGCTCCGGCACTTCGGCGAGCCCGCCAAGCGGTTGATCGAGATGAATGTCACCGGTTTGGATAAACCTGAAAGGGGAACCAGGCGTCACGGCCTCTCTCCATGGCTGACGGCCTTCGAAACATCCTGCGATAGCATCGTGCATGCTGGCACAATGCGTACAGTTTAACGAAACGACAAAGTTTCGCCTATCCAGATTTGTTAAAGTCGCGAAGAGAGTTTACCGACACCAGAAACCACCCAAACGGGCCGGCCATCTTCAGTAATACATTCCCGGTTTAGGCCGATCTACTTAATTGGCAGGCATTTTTGCCAGTCCTGAAGGGGTGAAAGAACATCTCCATCCAATGACATCGACTTAGGACAGATTTACCGTCATGTCCACAAACGGCAAGCTTACTCCGGCACATGCGACGATCAGCATGAAAATGGCCAGCAAGAAGTAGCTTGTAAACCAAATCCAAGTCACCCACTGAAGATTTCGCGGCAGATAACAAACCGCGATGGCAATCGGCGCGTCGATTACAACGTGTGCGAGAACAAGCAAATACCAGTAGTTGATAAAGCCAGAAGACCAGTACAGTGTAATTTCGCTCGTCGCTGGCAGATCGAGGTCCATATCTTCTAATTGCTGGCGAACCATTGGAACAAGCTGGACAAAGACGACCAACAACGCTGCGGTGACCAGGAAATGGACCGACCAGGCCAGTATCGAAACCACCAGACGCCGCACGATCACCCCTACCGAGAGCCTTGCCCCAGTCTCCTCCGCTGAGGCGGCACGCTCCGAAGTCGAGTCCTCGAACGGTTCCATCTCGCGCTTTTCCCTTCCCGCCAGCTCCGGAGGACCGACCGAAAATAGCCAGGGCGGAAGCCCCTGGAGTGGCATAGGGCCTTAACAGCATCTCGATACCTAAATTGGTATCAATAACGCTTTTTCGACCCGCGACACGCGGGCCCGACCAACTGGGCGTATTTAGAAACCAATAGTGATGTCAATAAATGGAAACGGCAGGCCTATCGCGGCCAGGGCGAGCAGCAGTATGGCAATCAACAAATAGCTAGTAAACCAGATCCAAGTCACCCATTGAAACCGTCGCGGCAGGTAGCAAACACCGATAGCAATCGGTCCGTCGATCACGATTAGCGCCAAAATCAAAAGGTACGAGTAATTCGTGAATCCATCCGACAAATGCATCACAAGCTCGGATACCGCCGGCAGATCGAGGTCGTACTCGACATAGTCCTGGCGTGCCATTCCTACGACGTGGATGTAAATTAAGAGCAATGTCCACGTCACTCCTGCATGCACCGACCACGACACCAGCGAAATCATCAGCCGTCCGAAGATCACGCCTAAGGACAGCTTCGGCTTCACCTCGGCTATCGAAGCGGCCGGTTCGGACGAATCGTGCTTGAAGGGTTCCATGGTACGACGATTTCTTCCCGCCAGCTCCGTTGGGGCTAACAAGTGCGTCTGAGTTGGCGTCGACAACAAGTTTTTCGACGTGCGGACCCTACCGACGTCGGGCACCGGCCGATGGCCGCTTTTGGGCTGACTTGGGCTTTGCCGCCGGAGCTTTAGCGGCTGGGTCGACCGCATTCGGATTATCGGCTTGTCCTGTCAATTCGTAAAGAAATCGGCTCGTTTCGGTTGGACGGGGCTTACCCCATTTCTTTCGAGCCAGGGCAAACGAGAACGTCAGACGTTCCTGGGCCCGGGTAATGCCGACGTAACAGAGTCGGCGTTCCTCTTCGATCGCTTCGTCCCCATCTTTCAAGCTGCGGCTATGGGGAAGAATGCCTTCTTCCATACCGACCATGTAAACGTAGGGAAATTCGAGCCCTTTGGCGGCGTGCAACGTCATTAGGATGACGCCGTTCTTTTTGAGCTGTTTTTCTTTCTCGTTATCGAAGCCATCGCCAGCGAGCGCCGTATCGTCGAGAAATCCGGCCAGGGTGGCCTTCTTTTTCTTCTTTTCCTCGTACGCACTCACCGCATTGACGACCTGTTCGACAGCCGCTTCACGCGATTCACGGTCGTTCGGGTCGGGGTAAAGCCGCTGCAACTCCTGCTGATAGCCGATCGCACCGATCAAATCGCGCACGATGTCAGTCAGCGAGTCCTTATTCTCCAGACGCTTGCTGTAATGTTTGATCAAACGCACAAACTTGCTGATCGCTTCGGTGGTCGTCGTGGACGAACCACCTCGGATGGCGGCAGCCAATGGTAGCACGTCCCACAGCGGTTTCCCTTCGTTGGTCGCGTAATCGAGCAAATCCTTGACCGTCTTTTGCCCAATCCCTCGTGGCGGCGTGTTAATGATTCGCAGCAACGAGACTTCATCTTGGTGCGAATTGATCAGCTTCAGGTACGACAGAATATCGCGGACTTCCTTCCGATCGAAGAACGACATTCCACCAATCAGCGTGTAGGGGATATTCATTGCCCGAAACTGCTGCTCGAACGCACGCGGCTGCTCGTTGGTGCGGAACAAAATCGCGAAATCACGTGGCTCGACGTTCGGATCGTTGATCCGGCGAGCGATATCACCAACGACTTCTTCGGCCTCTTTTTCTTCGTCTTTAAAGTACAGTACCTTCGGCTGGTCGCCCCCATGCCGGGCCGCATTCAAGACTTTGTCGTAGCGTGTTCCATTGAACGCCACCAGGCGGTTCGCCACCGTCAAAATGGCACTTGTACAGCGGTAGTTGTCGGCCAGAAGCACGACTTTCGCTTCGGGCCAATCTTCTTTAAACCGCAGAATGTGCTTCACCTCGGCCCCGCGCCAGCTGTAAATCGACTGGTCGTCGTCTCCCACAACACACAAGTTGCGGTGCCCTTCGGTCAAACCGCGGACGATGCGGTACTGCGAAGCGTTGGTGTCTTGATATTCGTCGATCATCACGTGATCGAACATCGCGGCTTCTTGCTCGCGAACGGCCGGAAAGTTGGTGAAAAGCTCTTCGGTGCACAGCAGCAAGTCGTCGAAGTCGAGTGCCCCGCACGATTTCAGAGCATTTTGATATCGCCGAAATGCGACCGCGGCCAAGTGGGCTTTGTCGGTATCGGCGTGCGAAAACGCTTCTTTTGGGCGAATCCCCGCCGACTTCCAGCGGCTGATGAAGTTCAACAGGTCGCCTGGCCGCAGGGTTTCGTTGGGAACGCGAATTTCGCGGAGAACGCTTCGCGCGACCATTTCCTGATCGCTGCGATCGTAGATGGTGTACGTGTTCGGATAACCCAAATGGTTAATATGTCGCCGCAAAATGCGAACACAATGAGAGTGGAACGTCGACACGACCGGCTCGTCGTCCGACTTATTGCCCAGCAGTTTGAGGGCTCGCTCCTTCATTTCCGCAGCGGCTTTGTTGGTGAACGTCACCGCCAGGATACGCTGCGGCTTGATCCGATGCTTAATGAGATTCGCGATACGGAACGTCACCACCCGGGTCTTGCCGGACCCTGCCCCGGCCAACACCAACATGGGGCCTGACAAGGTATTTACCGCTTCCAATTGTGGCGGATTGAGTCCGTTCACCCGATTCTCGTCCGTTGACTGCGTGGCAAATCGTTGCCCCCTAGCGAGGTGTTTCTCGCGTAGAGAGCCGAGGCCCAGACGGCCTCTAGAGCCCATTGATGGTACGAAGTTGAGCGGTCAATTTTCAATGGGGTCTTGCCCAACTTTCCAGGTTTGCGGCACCTCGCGAACTACGCAGTCGCGCAACCCCTGTTAGAATGGCGGTTTTGATGCACTCAGAAGCACCTAAGGTTCTCGATCCCCATACCGTTATGCTGCAGCCGTGGAAAAAGTTTTTCTCCCAGTTTTTTCAGCGCTGGGTCGCAAACGATCACTCGACCTCGGCGGCGGCGATTGCGTTCTTCGTTATCTTTTCCCTGGCCCCGATTATCGTTTTCGCCGTCGCGATTGCCGGAGAAATCCTGGAAAGCGACGCCGGTGCTCGCCAGGCAGCAGTCGACTTCTTCGATAGTGCCCTGGGAGACACCTACGGAAAAGCGATTGTCGATCAGGTGAAACTGTCAGCGTTTCGTGAAGCGACGATGCTACCGACGATCTTCTTTAGCTTGATCGCCGTTTGGAGTGCTTCGGCAACGTTCATGCAGCTTCGCAAAGCGTTGAACCGTATCAATGGCTTCGCTGCAGAAGGAATTCGGGGCAGCGTTTTGGCCGTCGTCCTCGGCCGCGTGCGTGCCGCGTTGTTTTCGATTGGCGTCGGCCTCCTACTGGCACTCGCATCCCTATTGAGTGCCTGGTCGCATACGCTTTTGGTGAAAGCTCCCCTGCTAAGTTTTATCGCCCCGGACGACCGCGACTGGCTGCCGATGCAGGTCATCTCGTGGCTGACGGTTCTCGCCGTTTTCTACGGAATGCTACGATTCCTGCCGATGCGACGTCCCCCCTGGCGAGAAGTTGTCAGCGGCGCGTTGATCGGAACGGTCCTCTTTCAAATTGGCAAATACCTGATTATCGCCGCTGCCATCAAAAACGTCGTCGCCCAGGCCTACGCCACCAGCACGACGCTGGTGATTACGGTGATGTGGATTTTCCTGTCGGCACACGTGCTGCTGTTCGCCGCCGAAATCGGCCACATGCTCTTCTCGCCCGAGACCAGCCCCTTCGAGAAATACCGGCAAAAAGAATCCAGCGAGTAGCTCTCGCCTGGCCCCCCAACCAACAACCGGGTGGTCCGGGTTTGTAAACCCGGATGGCCGCAGGCCACAAGAGGCAGATAAGTCTCGGCTAATGGCTCGTGGAAGCCGCAATTTTCTAAAGACTCAAACGATCAGCCTCTTGTCAGCTGCGCTGATCCGGGTTTACAAACCCGAACCACCCGCAAAAGCGAAGCTTTCCTTGCTCAGCTACATCCCGTGACGGATATACTGCCCCATTCGTTCGACTTGCCGATGTAGAAACGGCGACCAGGGGAATCCGGTGTTGATACGGATATAGTTTTTAAACGCTCCGCTGGGCGAGAAGATCGGCCCTGGCGCGAACTGAATGCCTTCTTCGCTCAGCGTGTGGTACATCTTCATCGCGTCGACATGCCGCGGCATTTCAATCCACAAGACGTGCCCACCCGAAGGTCGCGACGCTCTCACGCCATCGGGGAAACAAGTCCGCACGGCACGAAGTGCGTCGTCCATTTGCTCGGAAAACTGCGAGCGAACTTTTCGCAAATGCCGGTCGTACGCTCCGGTCTCCAAAATCTCCGCGGCCACCAACTGCGGGGCTACGGACGTGCATTGATTGACGACCAACTTCATCAATTGAAACTGCTGCAAGTAGCGTCCCGGGATGCACCAGCCTAAGCGAAGTCCTGGCGAAAGGGTCTTGCTGAACGATCCGCAGTACAGAATTCGCCCTTCCGTGTCGAACGCTTTCACCGCGCGGGGACGGGGCGAACGGAACGAAAGATCGCCATACACGTCATCTTCGACCAGCGGAACCTGGTAACGGTTTAAGATGTCGACCAGGCGTTTCTTATTCTCTTCCGGCATCAAACTGCCGGTGGGATTCGAGAAGTTCGACACCATCGCGCACGCGGCGATGTCGTACTTCCCCAGCACATGATCCAAATGGTCGAGCTGAATGCCGGTTTCCGGGTCGCACGCCACTTCCACCGCTTTGAGTCCCAACGACTGCAGCACTTCCAACAAGGCGTAATAGGCCGGCGATTCGATCGCGACGATACTTCCCGGAGGCGCTACGCATTTGATCGAAAGATAAACGGCCTCCTTCGCTCCGCTGGTAATGACGATATCGTCCGGGCTCACGATATAGCCTGCTTCCGTCCCGCGCTTGGCGATCGACTTCCGCAGCGTTTCATGGCCTGGCACACCGTCGTAACCGAAGCAGGCATCTGGCAAGTCGCGCATCACCTTCTGATACGACTTGTTCAGCACGCCCAGCGGCATCAGTTGGGTCGACTGCACCGCGGCACCTAATGTCGGTTCCGCGCCAGAGCCGATCGCGGCATTCATGCGTGTCGGGATGTTGGTCTGGATGACACAAGCCTCACCGTTAGGACTCGTCGAAGACAGCTTCGGCAATTCCTCCGGCGGCCGGCGCACGTAATGCCCCGACTGCGGTCGCACTTCGATCGCTCGCCAGTCTTCCAGCAGCGCCAGTGCGCTTTTGGCCGTATTCAAACTGACGCGATGCTCTTCGCTCAGTCGGCGGATCGAAGGAAGCTTTTCGCCTGGCTCAAACGCGCCTGACTGGATCAACCGGCGTATCTTGTCGGCCAATTGATAGTAAAGCGTGTTCTCATCTTCGCTCGCCGGGGAGCTCTGGTTAGGGGCCGATTTCATCTGTCACCCATCTCTCTGAGGAAATCTGATCGGGCATCTTCGTGCCACCTCATCTGTAACCCCAATTAAACCACACATCCAAAACTGTATCCATGAGTATCGTACCGATAAATTAGTCCCCCAAGCAAGTGTTATCACTCATTTCCCCTCAACAAGGACTGTAACCCTCATGGCAATGGCAACAAATCTGGGATTTCCACGGATCGGAGCCCGACGTCAGCTGAAATGGCTGCAAGAAAAGTACTGGAAAGGTTCGATCGGAGCGGAAGATCTGCTTTCGGGCGCCGCGGAAGTACGTGAAACGAACTGGAAGTGGCAAGCCGAGGCAGGAATCGATCAGCTTCCCGTCGGCGACTTCTCGTTCTACGACCATGTCCTCGACTGGGCTCAGCGCGTCGGTGCGGTACCTGCGGCTTATCGCACGCCGCAATTGGTCAGCGAACTCGATCGCTATTTCGCCATGGCCCGTGGCACGCAAAAAGGTGCCGATCTGCCGGCGCTCGAAATGACGAAGTGGTTCAACACCAACTACCACTACATCGTTCCCGAGTGGACTGCCGATCAGCAGTTTGAATTGAACGCCGACGCTTACCTCAAAGAGATCGCGGCTGCTCGCGAGATCGCCGCGGATGTTCGCCCTGTCGTCCTTGGTCCGGTCAGCCTGCTGCTGCTAGGCAAACTGAAAGGGAGCGACGCTTCGCCGCTGGTGCTGCTCGATCGACTGTTGCCGATTTACGAACAACTGCTCGGCAAGCTGAACGAAGCTGGCATTACGTGGGTTCAATGGGACGAACCGATCTTGGCCCTCGATCTTAATGCCGATGCTCAGAACGCTTTGAAGCATAGCTGGGATGTCTTGCAGAATTCGCTTGGCAATGTGAAGCCCGTCCTGACAAGCTATTTCGAGTCGCTTCGCGAAAACCTGCCGCTGGCGTTCTCGCTGCCGGTCAGTGCGGTGCATCTCGATTTGGTCGCCGACGCGCAGCAACTGACTGCGGCGCTAAAGCATGTTCGTGACGATCAATACCTTTCGCTGGGCCTGATCGACGGACGCAACGTTTGGAAAGCAGATTTGGCGAAAGCATTGGAGTTGGCTGAAACAGCAGCTTCCGCGATTGGCAAAGATCGTTTGTTGATTGCCCCAAGTTGCTCGCTGCTCCATAGCCCAGTCGACTTAGAGTGCGAAACCGAAATCGATGCGGAGGTGACCTCTTGGCTCGCGTTTGCTCGGCAAAAGCTGGACGAGATCTCGACGCTGACCCAGGCCATCAACCAAGGCCGCGAAGCGGTTGCCGACAAGTTGAAAGCTAACGCCAACGCGATTGAAACGCGGCGCACATCGATTCGCACCCACAATCCGGCTATCCGAAATCGCGTGAAAAGCGTGTCGCCGGAAAGTCTTCGACGCCAGGACGATTATGCCGCCCGCCAGTCGCAACAGCGCGATCGGCTGAAGCTTCCCTTGCTGCCAACGACCACGATCGGTTCGTTTCCGCAAACTCCTGAAGTACGTCAGGCCCGCGCGGCATTCCGTAAAGGGGACCTGGCCGCCGACGCCTATCAGCAATATCTCGAGAAGGAAACGCAAGACTGCATTCGCCGGCAGGAATCGCTTGGGATCGATGTGCTCGTGCATGGAGAATTCGAGCGGAACGACATGGTCGAGTATTTCGGCGAACAACTCGACGGCTTTGTCGTTTCCAAGAACGGTTGGGTCCAAAGTTACGGTTCCCGTTGCGTGAAGCCGCCGATCATCTTCGGCGACATCGAGCGTCCTTCGGCGATGACGGTGCCGATGGCCAAGTATGCCCAGTCGCTGACCGACCGTCCGGTGAAAGGGATGCTGACCGGTCCAGTGACCATCTTGTGCTGGTCGTTCGTCCGCGACGATCAACCGCGGCGTGATACATGCGAGCAAATCGCGTTGGCCATTCGTGACGAAGCGGTCGACTTGGAAGCGGCTGGCATCGGGGTGATTCAGATCGACGAACCCGCCCTGCGAGAAGGCTTGCCGCTGCGTCAGGAAGATCAGCCACGATACCTACAATGGGCGGTCGACGCGTTTCGCCTGGCTTCCAGTGGTGTTTCCAACGAAACGCAGATCCACACCCACATGTGCTACTGCGAGTTCAACGAGATCTTGCCGTCGATCGCCGCACTGGATGCCGACGTGATCTCGATTGAAACGAGCCGTTCGCAAATGGAGCTTCTCGACGGATTCGGTAGCTTCCGTTATCCCAACGAGATCGGCCCTGGCGTCTACGACATTCACTCGCCGCGGGTTCCTTCCAAGGAAGAAATGGTTGGGCTGCTGCAGAAGGCGGTCGAAGTCATTCCGCCACAGCGACTGTGGGTGAATCCAGACTGCGGACTGAAAACGCGTGGCTGGACAGAAGTGGAAGCCGCGCTGAAATCGATGGTGGAAGCGGCCCAGGAAGTGCGGTCTTTGCTGGCTTAACCCAATCCGCAAAAGCGTTTGGCACGCCTCGGTAAGGAAAAATCCTCATCGAGGCGTGCATTAATTCTTGGAGAAAGACGTTGAAATTCGTCGGCTAACGTGTCAAATTAGATGTTTGCCTGCCAGCTGCATCTCCCACCTGACACAAGATCCGAGAAGGTCCCGCCTCCTATGAAGTTCCCCGGTCTGCCATTACGCTGCCTTTCCCTGTGCGCTTTCCTGATGATGGTCGGCGTATTTTCGATGACTGCCATGTCGCACGCTGAAGAAAAAGAAGCCAACTCGTCGGCCAAGAAGCTTCGCCACGTGGTGATCTTCAAGTTCAAAGAGTCGGCTAAGGCAGAAGACATCAAGAAGGTCGAGAAGGCCTTCGCCGCGCTGCCCAAGAAGATTCCGCAAATCATGGAATTCGAGTGGGGCACCAATAACAGTCCGGAAATGTTCGACAAAGGCTTCACGCACTGCTTTCTCGTCACTTTCGCCAGTGAAGAAGATCGAGCCTTATATCTGCCCCACCCGGCCCACAAAAAGTTTGTCTCCATTTTGACTCCTCACTTGGAGGAAGCGTTCGTCATCGATTACTGGGCTGAATAGTCCTGACGGACAATGTGAAAACTCGCTCAATCGATCATCAAGCCGCTCGCAATCGCAGGGCGGCTTTTTTATTGGCATGCGAACTACTAGGGGGTCTTTTCTTGCTTTATGGGGAGACTCTGCTTAAATTTTTGCGAACCACGCTGTTCGGGGTTGGACGATAGCTCTCACTTTACCTATCCTTTTTCTAGAGTAATCATTCGGCGCGGGAAATTCCGAGAGCCGATATGAACGCACGGCACGCTTGGTCCGTACTGGAACTAAGTGTCCGACATCCTCGAAGCAAATGACTGCATGAAACCACGTTGGCTTTACTTACTGCTGATTCTCGCATTACTGCTGCCGGGCACACGTCCCCGGTTTGCCAGTGCGATTGTCGCAGGCAGTGCGCCACTGCAGGGGGCTCCGGCCTCGAACACGAACAGAACGCAGACCGAGGAAGAGGAGGTTCACGAACGCTCCGCTATCTCGCGTCAGTGTCAGCGGATCGCTTTCGCTCGTAACCAGGCCAGCTTCGCTTGGAAGCTGCGCCAATATCGACGTTTCTCTTCTGCGATACCCGCCATGGCTTCCATCCAAGTCGCTTTTCATAACGGCTTCGGCGGAAACATCACCTCTTAGTTCTCCCCAGGGCTGCTGCGCGCTTACATATCCCAGCCATTGCCAGGCACCATGCGCGAACTCTTTCAGCAGCACCCAGGCCCTGTCCTGATTCTTTGCCAGGCTTTGCCAGCAGAATCAGGCTCCCAGTAAACTTGGGAAAGATCGTCGGTCTGTTCACAGCCGAGATCCTCCCCACGTTACCAACCTCAAGTTTTTACGCGGAAGAAGAAAGATACATTCCATGCGCGATTTGTTAGCTGGAGTCAGCAAGTTTCAGAACGAAACGTTCCCCAAAAAGCAAAGCCGCTTTGAAGAACTCGCCGGAGGTCAAAGCCCCGAGGCACTCTTCATTACGTGCAGCGATTCGCGAGTAAATCCCGAGTTGATCACCAACAGCGAACCTGGCGAACTGTTCGTCATTCGCAACGCTGGCAACATCATCGGCAAAAAGGGTGAAGCCGATCTCGGGATGGCCGCGACGATCGAGTACGCCATCAAAGCGCTCAAAGTCCCGCAAATCATTGTCTGCGGACATGCCAAGTGCGGGGCCATGCAGGGGCTCATGAATCCCGAAGCGGTGACCAGTTTGCCAGAAGTCGGTAAGTGGGTCGCTCTCTCGCAAGATGCCCTGAACGACAACTCGCCCGATCCCAACGCCGATAGGCTGACGCAGTTGATTCAAGCCAATATAAGGCTCCAACTGCGCAACTTGATGACTTTTCCCGAAGTCGCCGAAGCGGTCGCAGCCAACAAGCTCCGCCTCCAAGGCTGGCTCTATGACTTCACCACTGGAAAAGTCACCGTCCTCTCGCCTGAAACGAACGAGTTCATCGATTCGAACGTCCGGATCGCATGATCTCTGGAAAACCTTTTCGGAAACAACCACATGGCTACGCAAGACACCAGCAAACCTGAAACACCTGGTTACTTCCCAGGCGTTTTCAAGAAAGACTTCATCTCTTCGATCGTTGTCTTTCTTGTTGCCCTGCCCCTTTGTATCGGGATTGCTGTGGCGGTCGGCGTCAATCCTGCACGCGCGTTAATCACCGGGATCATCGGTGGTTTGATCGTCGGGATTTTCAGCGGATCGCCCTTGCAAGTCAGTGGCCCTGCGGCTGGCTTGTTTGTCATCGTGGCAGACATCATCGCGCAGCAGAAAGCAAAGTTCCTCGGCTTCGCAACGGTCGCCGAGGAATCGGCCGACGATTCCGCGATGATCTATGCATTGTCGGCCCTCGGATTTTCCGTGTTGGTCGCTGGCCTCATCCAGGTTGTGGCCGGAAAGCTGATGATCGGTCGTTGGTTCCAAGCCGTCTCGCCTGCGGTCATCAACGGCATGCTCGCAGGTATCGGCTTACTGATCATCGTCAGCCAGTTCCATGTGATGCTCGACCATGAAGCCTTGTGGCACGGTCACAAGGCCCATGGCGGCCTCCAGTACATGGCCACCATTCCCGAAGCGATCTGGAAATGCTTCGACACGACCGGCGAATTACCGTCGCATCATCTCGCCGCGACCATCGGGATTATCACGATTGTCACCATGATTTTGTGGCAATCGTTCGCTCCGAAACAACTGAAACTGATCCCCGCTGCCCTGCTGGGCATCGTCTTGGCAACCGTCGTTGCCATTGTGTGGAACTTCCCGCTGAAGAACTTGGACGTTCCGCAAAACTTGCTCGAAGAAGTTTCGTTCCTGAACACCACTCCTGAATGGACGTCCATTATCGTCGATCCGGCCGTTTACATCTCAGCATTGGTGATCGCGCTCGTGGCAAGTGCCGAAACGCTTTTATGTGCCACGGCGGTCGACAAGATGAAGCAAGGCCACAAAACCAATCACGATAAAGAACTAACCGCCCAAGGTATCGGCAACATGGCTTGCGGTTTGGTCGGTGCCCTGCCGATGACCGGCGTCATCGTTCGGAGTTCGGCCAACGTCAACGCCGGCGGTCAAACCCGTGGGGCGACCATCATGCATGGGGCATGGCTTCTGCTGTTCATCGTCTTCCTGCCGCAAATCTTGACGCTTGTGCCCAGGGCCGCACTGGGGGCGTTGCTCGTTTACACGGGCTTCAAGCTGTTGAACATCAAGCAGATCAAAGAACTGTACAAAACCAGCTGGTCCGAATTCGCCATCTACGCCACCACCGTCACTCTGATTGTCAGCTTCGACCTGCTCATTGGGGTGGTCGCCGGCATCGTGCTTTCCGCGGTCAAACTGCTGGTGACATTCACTCGCTTTGAAGCCGACTTGTACATCAACGAAGAAGAAGGCCAAGCCACGCTCAGCTTGAACGGAGCTGCCACGTTCCTACGCCTGCCGATCCTGACGCAGCGATTGGAACAAGTTCCCGATGGCGTTGATCTGCATGTCGATCTCACCAACCTAAGCTACGTCGATCATGCCTGTTTCGAGACCCTCATGGATTGGGCCAAGCAGCATGAAAAGACCGGAGCGACGTTAACGGTCGACTGGAACATGCTGCACGGCAAGTTCCAGAAGGAAGTCGAGATCCGCCCCAATGGGAACGGACATGAAGAATCGAGCAGCCAAAATAATAGCCACGCCCAAACGGAAACTAGCTCGCTTAAGGGAGGCGCCACGGCGACCTGACTGGTTCAGCCGTTATAACCGGAATACGGAATGCCGTGGCTTTGTTAAGACTATGTAAATAGCCGTATTAACGCCCCTTACAAGACTGCGAGCGACGTCTGAATTTTCAGGCGTCGCTCTTTTTTGTTGTAACAACCGTTAGCAGAAATCGCGTTACCCTCTTCGATTCTTTTATGCCGCTAGCAACTGTTGTAACGGTTGAAATGGTTTTCCGTTCCGAATGTAACGGATGCGCCTGAAGCGCGTCATCGAGCGATTTCAACTCTTCTCGCGATTCTCGCTGCCGTAGCGGATTTTTGGTACCGCTGGGAATCGATCTGCCACTCTTAAGGTACGTACCGATTATCGCACTTAACGGCATTGGTCACTTTCGTTCAGGATGAACGTTATTCGTGAAGTATGGAAACCACACGATGAAAACTAGTTGGACTTGTCGCGCCTTGGGCATTTGCCTCGGCGCACTAATCCCGTCTCTCGCTGCGGCACAAGAGACGTACTACAACGCACCGAATGCGAACTATGCGCAGCCGGTGTCCGCACCTCCTCAGCAGTTTTACGCGACCCCGGACGTCCCTCAGGCTTTGCCTCAAGTCGACACCGTCTCCGCGACCTCATATTACAACTTGCTTGAACGCGTTGAAGCGTTGGAAGCAGACGCCAAAGAAGCCCAAGAGGATGTCTGCAAAGAAGTCGACATCATCATGAAGCCGACCCAAAAGTGGTCTGGCCGTGTGCACTTCGATTACTGGGGCTTTCCCCAAGAATCGGAACTTCCCAACTTCATCGAAACAGGCGACCCCAACCAAAGCCCCGGCGACTTCATCGGATTCCGTCGTTTGCGATTCGGCGTGAAGGGTGATGTCTGGGAAAACATGGAATACAAGATTGAAATGGAGTTCGCTGCTCCGGACAATCTTTCCTTCAAAGACGCTTACCTCGGCTGGAACCATCTACCGTTTCTGCACACCGTATTGCTCGGTAATCAAAAGCGTCCTTACGGTTTGGACCACTTGAACTCCAGCCGTTACAACGTCTTCCTCGAACGCCCCTTCGTTGTCGAAGCTTTTAACCAAGATGCTCGTCGTCTCGGTTTGCAATCGTACGGCGTTTCGGACAACCAAGCTTGGAACTGGCGTTACGGCGTCTTCCTGATGGACGACCTGGCCACGACTGGGGGTCAACGTACCGACAACTATCAATCGGAAATTGCTGGTCGTCTGGCCAACACCATTTGGTACGACGAAACCTCTGGGGGTCGCGGTTACGCTCACTGGGCTGTTTCTGGTTCGGCCGCATTCCCAGGCAGCGGCGGCGACGATCGTTTCCGTACTCGTCCTGAAGCACGTTCCGGCCAACGCTGGATCGACACCGGCAGCATCGGCGCTTCCAACTACCAACTGCTTGGCTTGGAAGGTGTGCTGAACATTGGTGCGTTCTCGCTCGTCGGCGAATACATGACTGCCCACGCCAACCGATCTGGCGCGGAAGATGTCGACTTCGGTGGTGGCTATGTCTACGCCGCTTACTGGCTGACCGGCGAATACACGCCATGGGAACGCGACTCCGGTACGCTCGGCCGCACCAAGCCGCTGGAAAACTTCTGGCTCGTCAATCGTTGCGACGGTTGCAAGAGCTACGGCTGGGGTGCCTGGCAAGTGGCCGCACGTTACTCGTACGGCGACTACACCGATGCGGACGTCTTTGGTGGTGTCGGCGAAAGTGCCACGTTTGGTTTGAACTGGTGGTGGAACCCGAACGCACGCGTTCAGTTCAACTACATCAACGGTCGCCTCTCGGATCGCCAGATCGCAGGCATCGGAACCGACGCCGGCTGGTACGACATCTACGGTGTCCGTTTCATGGTCGACTTCTAAACCGGCCGACCTAAGCAACTTTATTGCCTGGTTTGACCACGAATCAGGCAATTCCTGAAATACCAAAGTTAAAACAAATACGGAGAGTTCTCCATGAACCGTTACCTCGCCATGATTGGCCTCGGCCTGCTGTTTTTCGGCAGTGGCTGCTGCACGACAAAATGCTGCACACCGACGTGCTGCTCGTCGTACGGCAAGACCTGTTCGCCGGAAGTGAAGGAAATTGAAGTCGCGCATAACTGCTATGCCGACAAGTGCAAAGACGTCTGCATCCCTGCCGTTCGCTTCCCCTGGGAAGATTGCTGCTCGCCACTGAAGTGCGGCAAAGTTCGCTCGGTGAAACAGTTGACGAAGTTCGAGTACAAATGCCCTGACTGCGAAGTGAAATGGAACGTCGTCGACAACGGCTGCTACGGAAATGGCTGCGGTTGCGGCAACAACTGTAACGGTGCTTGTGGCGATCCAGCTTGCGGCTACAGCATCGACTACGGCACGCCCATCGAAGGAGCCCAACCGGTTCCGGCCAACGTTAACCCAGAACCATCGCCATCGGAAGTTCCACCGATGCCCCCGGTGGTGATCGAACAGACGACTTTCTTCGCTCCGGCCTGGTAAGCGTCTCTCTCCGCCCGACTCAGAGGAATTCCGACTCAGCCCTTGGAGGTTTCCCAGCTCCAAGGGCTTTTTGCGTTCGAAGCCCTGTCGTGCATCAGGGCAGTCGCCAGCAGAAATTAGCGACGTTTAGAAATCCCTTATTTTCCAATCGAGCCACCGCCATCTGTTTCGTGCGCCATTTTAAGGTATTATGCGCACAGTCTACAACGATTATTCATCATATTTGCACGAGGTGTGTCGCTTTCAGATCGTTTTGAGGTCATTTTCGCGGTTCATTTCTTCGAAAATAAGGGGATCTATTCCCCCTCAGCAATCATGCGACCTGCGTACACTTTTTCGCTAGAATGACAGACAAGCAGCTGCCGTTCCTTGACAACTTCGCCCTACTTTTCCCGTGATTTCCGACGCCCTCTTCGTCCTCACGTGGCACTCGGTACAATAGCGTTCTATGTCCGAGAACATCGTCCACGTCACCTCGCCAGAAGATCCCCGGCTCGTTCGTTACCAGCGAGAATACGAGCGAAAAGTCCACATGCGCGACGGTTACTTCGTCGCTGAAAGCCAGTTCCTCGTCCAACGTTTGCTCGAGAGTGACTTGCATGTCGACTCCGTTTTAGTCGACAACGAAGCCAAGCTTCCCGCACTGCCAGAGCATCGCCGCGGGCAGTTCCCAATCTACGTACTCGCGCGGTCGGTCATCCAACAGTTGGTTGGCTATAACTTCCACCGCGGCATCATGGCGTGTGGTAAGCGGCAGGATCGGAGTGGCATCAGCGACGCGTTCTCCGCAGAGATTCCTCCTCATTCAACCGTTTTAGCCGCCTCGAAAATCGGCGATTACGAGAATCTCGGCGCGATCATTCGCGCGGCATGTGCCTTCGGCGCCGATGCCATTTTGCTGGATGCGGGGTGTGCCGATCCGTTTTCTCGGCGTTCGCTACGCGTTTCGACCGGACATGCCTTCAAGATTCCGATCGTCGAATCGGCCGACTTCCTGAGCGATTTGAAGCAACTCCGTCGCTGGCAATTCGAGACCTTCGCTACGGTTCTATCGAACGATGCGACACTACTTTCCGAAGTCAAACGAGCCCCTCGCAGCGTTCTGTTGGTCGGCAACGAAGGTTTCGGCCTCGAGGATGCTACCCTCGCCGAGTGTACCCATCAGATCACCATTCCGATGCAGCGCGGAAGCGATTCGCTGAACGTGGCGATGGCGACCGGAATTTTCCTCTACCACTTCTGCCACATGCAGTAGCCGCTACCATCGAACGATTTCGCCAGAAACGATCGTTCTTCGCCCCGACGAAGTTTCGATCAAGAGGCCACCTTGCTCGTCGATGCCATGGCAAACGCCAGTGAACGTTCGCCCCGCCTGGGTCGTCTCGACCGATCTGCCTGTTAACAAGCAATGCGTTTGCCAATACGGCAACAGCGCGGTAAGCGAAGCAGAATTCGCCGCACAGAGTTCACGGAATCGAACGAGGAATTCGAGCAAAATCTCCGGCAGGAAATGTTCCCGGTGCGTCACATCTGTTAGCGCGATGGCCCGCTGCTGCACATCCTGCGGAGCATTCTCCAGCGAGTTGTTCACGTTCACGCCGACGCCGACACAAAGAATCGGTTCGGCGAGATCACGTTTTTCGACCAGGATTCCGCACACTTTTCGCCCAGCCAGATAGACATCGTTCGGCCACTTGACTTGTACGAGACAATCCGGGGCGAGTGCCTCCAGCGTTTGGCACATGGCCACGCCGGCCACCAGCGAGCAGCGCGGCCAGTCGCTGGGAGACATCGGAATGTCCGCAGTTCCGTATAAAGCGGAAAACGTCAGTGCCCCGTCCCCGGCAAACCAGCTACGCGTTCCCCTGCCGCGCCCTTTGGTCTGCCGCCGGGCAACCACCAATGCCGGTAAGCGGCTCGAGTACGCTTCCAGTTCGGCCAATGCATGGTCCGACGTGGACGAGATCTCGTCGAAGACATCCACATTGGCAAAGAACGCCTGGCGTTCAATTTCGCCAACGACAAGTTCAGGAAACCAGTCACTCATCGCTTACGACAACTTGATCATCAAGTCGCCCGTTTCGACCTGACTGCCTGGTTTGACCAAGACGTCCTCGACGGTGCCATCGACTTCGGCGTAGACAGTGGTTTCCATTTTCATGGCTTCCAGCGAAAGGAGTTTCTGCCCCTTGGCAACTTTTTCTCCCGGCTCGACTGCAATCGTCACCACCATGCCCGGCATCGAGGAACCAATCTGCTTCGGATCGGCAGCATCCGCTTTCTGACGTTTCGGAACGTCCGACTCGAGCGATTGATCGATGATGCTGACCTCGCGGGGCTGACCGTTGAGCTCGAAGAAAACGACTCGTGATCCGTCCGGATGAGGATCGCTGACCGTCAAGAACTTCACGATGAGCGTCTTGCCGGTTTCGATATCAATGACCAACTCTTCGGCAGGTTCCTGTCCGTAGAAGAAGACCGGCGTCGGCAGCCCGCTGGTATCACCATAGGTGACTTGATGCTTGGCGAAGTCCTCGTACACCTTCGGATACAATAGGTACGAAACCACTTCGTTTCGCTTCGGTTTGCGGCCGAGCAATTGCTCGACTTTTTCCGCCGCGGCATCAAAGTCGGCTGGCTCGAACGATTCGCCGGGACGAGAGGTGAGAACCGCTTCGTCGCGCATTACTCGCTTCTGAAGCGGCTCGGGAAAACCGCCGGGCGGCTGTCCCATGCGGCCACCGAGCAAGTCCTTCACCGAAGCCGGGAAGGCAAGTTCCCGATCCGGGTTCAGCACGTCTTCCGGTGTCAGGTCGTTGGCCACCATAAACAGCGCCATGTCGCCGACCGCCTTGGATGTGGGGGTCACTTTGACGATATCACCCAGCATTTCGTTGACTTGAGCGTAGATCTCGCAGATCTCAGACCATTGATCCGATAGCCCCAGCGCGTGGGCCTGTTGGAACAAGTTGGTGTACTGACCACCAGGCATTTCGTGCCGATACAAGTCGGCCGTCGCCGGCAAAACGGTGCTCTCGAAAGGAGTATAGAACTCGCGAACGGAACGCCAGTATTCTGCGATTTCATCGATCTGCTTCGTGCCCAGCTTGCTTTCCTGCGGGGTACCACGGAGCATTTCGACCACCGTGTTCAAGTTCGGCTGCGAGGTTCCGCCTGAGAGAGGGGCCATCGCGGCATCGGCAATGTCGAGTCCAACTTCGGCTCCTTCCATGATCGACGCGGCCTGAATCCCAGCCGTGTCGTGCGTGTGGAAATGAATCGGTAGACCAATTTCCTCACGCAACGTTTTGATCAGCTTTCGTGCCGCGGTTGGCTTACACAAACCAGCCATATCCTTAATGGCTAGGAAGTGAGCCCCCATCGACTCCAACTGTTTTGCCAGGTCAACGTAGTACTGCAGGTTATATTTGTCTCGCTTCGGATTGCTGATGTCGCCGGTGTAGCAAATCGAAGCTTCACAGATTCCGCCTGACTCGATGACCGCATCCATGGCGACCTTCATGTTAGGCACCCAGTTCAGCGCATCAAAGACGCGGAAAACATCCATCCCGGCCTGCGAAGCTTCTTCGACGAATGCCTTCACGACGTTGTCGGGATAATTGGTATAGCCAACCGCATTCGATGCACGCAGAAGCATTTGAAACAAGATGTTCGGGATTCGTTCACGCATGTCGGCCAGACGCTGCCACGGCGATTCCTTAAGGAAACGCATCGTCGTGTCGAACGTTGCTCCGCCCCACATTTCGAGTGAGAACATGTCAGCACAATTGTGGGCATAGGCTGGCGAGATGTTCAGCAAATCGTTGGTTCGCACGCGGGTCGCCAACAAGCTTTGATGGGCATCACGGAACGTTGTATCGGTGAAGAGCAGTTGATCCTGATCGCGAACCCACTGGGCAAATTTTTCAACGCCTAGTTCCTTGAAGCGGTCTCGCGATCCTTTTGGCAGTGCCGCGTCGTTATCGATTTTAGGTGTCGGTGCCGGATCGCGACGTTTAGAAACGGCTCGATCTTTGACAAGCGAATTTCCATTGACGGCAATATCGCCGAGGAACTTTAACAGTTTGGTGGCCCGATCTTTTCGTGGCGTAAACTGCATCAAGTCAGGCGTTTCGTCGATGAACCGTGTTGTGCAGTTTCCATCGACAAACGTCTTGTTGTTCATCAACCGAATTAGAAACGGGATGTTTGTCTTCACGCCGCGGACGCGAAATTCTTGTAGGACACGTTCCATGCGTCGTGTTGCGTCGACAAACCTTCTCGCCCTGGCGGTAACTTTCACCAACAGTGAATCGTAATAAGGATGCACAACAGCTCCGCTGAAGGCGGTCCCCGCGTCGAGGCGAACTCCCATGCCTGCTCCGCTGCGGTAATGGGTAACGCGGCCGTAGTCAGGCATGAATTTGTTCGACGGATCTTCAGTCGTCACGCGGCACTGCAACGCGAAACCAAACGGAGTGACTGATTCTTGTTTAGGAATTCCAATCTCCGGATGATCAAGCGATTCTCCTTGTGCGATAAGAATCTGCGACTTAACGATATCGACGCCCGTGATTTCTTCGGTCACCGTGTGCTCGACTTGAATACGGGGATTCACTTCGATGAAGTAGAACTCTCCGGTGGCCGCATCCACCAAGAACTCAACGGTTCCTGCGGCGTAATATCCAACCGCCTGACCGATGGCAACCGCCGCATCGCACAAGCCTTGGCGCGTCTTAGGATCGAGATTCGGTGCCGGCGCGATTTCAACGACCTTCTGATGACGGCGCTGAACACTGCAATCGCGTTCGTAAAGATGAACGAGGTTTCCTTGCTTATCGCCCAACAGTTGAACTTCGATATGCCGAGCCTGCTCGATGAACTTTTCGATAAAGATATCTGGGCTGCCGAAAGCGTTGAGCGATTCTCGCTGAGCTTCCTTGAATGCTCCGTCGAATTCTGCGGCGGATTTAACGACTCGCATCCCGCGGCCACCACCACCCTTGGCTGCTTTCAGGATGATGGGAAAGCCCATCTTCTCGGCCAACTTGCGTCCGGAATCGACATCTTCGATTGCTGCGTCACTGCCTCCGAGGATGGGCACTCCGGCTTGCTTGGCAACATTTCTTGCGGCCGTTTTGTCTCCGAGCATTTCCAAACAATGCTTTGACGGACCGACAAAGATGATGCCGTTCTTTTCGCACGCGTCGGCTAAATCCGGATTTTCCGACATGAAACCGTAGCCAGGGTGAATGGCATCGATGCCATGCTCTTTGCAAATTCGGATTACACCGGGGATATCGAGGTAGGCCCGAACAGGCTCACCTTCTTGACCGATCAAATAGGCTTCGTCCGCCTTAAAACGATGCAGCGCGAAACGGTCTTCATACGAGTACATACCGACCGTCCGAATTCCCAATTCGTGGGCACTTCGGAAAATTCGGATAGCAATTTCACTACGATTGGCTGCCAGAAGCTTGGTGATTTTTTGCATAGTTGGCCGTATTCAACAACCGGCATTCCAGGACGGAAAAGCCAGACAAGAGACATGTTGTGGGGTGAAGCGGCCCAGTATACCAGAACTGAGGTGGGAGAAACGAGCGCAAGTCGGTCATCATTTTGATCAAATCAGACATCGAGCATGCTGGCATTTGCCAATTACGCGGATAATTCCGCTGTATAGCGCGTAGTTCCATTAACAGAAAAAGGAGCGAACCGTTCAGCTCGCTCCTTAAGTGATTTTAACTTTGAATTGAAGGCCTACGCATGATTGCTGCCGGCCGGCTCAGCATACTCTTCGTCGGCATCGGCATCACTGCTTGGCCCAGCTCCTGGATCACGGAAGCGATAGCCAACACCACGAACGGTTTCAATCAGATCAGCGAACTCAGCCATTTTGCGACGCAACGCACGAACGTGAACGTCGATCGTTCGTTCCATCACGACGGTGTCTTCACCCAAAGCAGCGTCGATTAGTTCAGAACGATCAAATACGCGTCCTGGCTGTCGTGTCAACGTTTCAAGCAAACGGAATTCGCTGCGAGTCAGTTGCAATGGTTTGCCATGAACGGTGGCACGATGACGACGACGATCGATGGTTACGCCCTGACTGGAAACGACATCGGTCGCGGTCGATTCTGTACCACGGCGACGGCGTTCCAGAGCCTTGATCCGCTCCAGCAGTACCTTCACGCTGAACGGTTTGGTCACGTAGTCGTCAGCGCCGAGGGAGAAACCGATCAACTGATCTGATTCTTCCGCTTTGGCGGTCAACATCAGCACCATGACGTCTTTCGTCGCTGGGTCGGCTCGCAGACGTCGGCATACTTCCAGGCCATCAACGACGGGAAGCATCAAGTCGAGAATAATCATGTCAGGCGTTTTGACTTGTGCCTGAGTCAGTCCATCCTGACCGTCGTAGGCGGAGAGTACCTCGTAGCCAGCTTGACGGACGTTGTAAGCCAACACGTCGGCCAAGGCTCGGTCGTCTTCGACAATCAGAATTTTCATTCGGGCCATGTTCAGGTCCAATTAACTAAAACAAAAGGGGAGTTACTCGGGAGCAGCAGAATCAGCGTCGCCATTGCTGGAAAAACGGTGGCGAACGATGACTCCTTCAACCATGTAAATCACGTCGTCAGAAATGTTGACGGCATGATCGGAAATACGTTCGATGTGTCGGCTGGCGGAAAAACAGTGGAGAGCCGGAACGACTTGATCAGGCCGTTCTCGCATCACTTTTTGTAGCTCTTCAATGATCTCGCAATTCATGCGATCAACTTGTGCGTCCATTGCCCCAACGCGTGCCGCGGCAGCACTGTCCATACTGACGAACGAATCCAGCACGTCAGAGACCATGCCCTTGGTAAGATCCACCATGCGAGCCAGACGAGGCGGAATGGTGAACGTGGGAAATTCGATCACGCTCTTGGCACGTTCGGCCAAGTTAACCGTCAGGTCCGCCATGCGTTCCAAGTCATTATTAACTTTCAATACGGTCGCGATTCGGCGGAGATCGACCGCGACCGGCTGATGCAGCGCAAGTGCCTTGAGGCATTCTTCCTCGATCTGCACTTCGCGTTCGTCGACAATCATGTCGATGCCGATGACTTCATCAGCGATATGAGCGTTGCGTTCAAAGAGTGCCCTGGTCGCTTTCTCAAGCATTTCTTCCACCACTCCAGACAGCGATAACACCTCGTGATGAAGGTGGTCCAAATCGCGTTGTAAGTGAAGCGGCATCGTGTCGTAATTGGGCGAACCAAAGAGGGCGATAGGCTGGCTCCGCCAGCTTCGGATCGAATCAGTCTCGCCAGCCCGAGAGTTACGTTAAGCAATTACGGGTGAATTAGCGTGCTTTCGATGAACCCAATGTTAACGACGCTTCATTAAGAGAATGTAAACAGAATTGTTAATTTGTAAGAACGCGGCTTCTTTTTAGCCGAACTGTAAACACCGACCCCTCATCAGGGGAGCTCTCCAGCTCAACACAACCCCCGAACGAACTAGCCAAGTGCTTTACAATTGAAAGCCCGAGACCCGTACCCCCCATTTCTCGGGATCGTGCTTTATCGACGCGGAAGAAGCGTTCAAAAATCCGATCCTGGGCTTCCTGGGGAATTCCAATGCCGTGATCCTCTACCGAAATGGCGACCTGATCTGCTTCAGTTGTCCATCGAACGATGACGTCCCCCGGCTTTCCCGAGTACTTCACGGCATTGTCGACCAGATTGCCGACAATCGTTCTGAGGCCCTCTTCGTCGGCACGAACATAAACTTCATCATCTTCTGCCGATTCAACAACAAGCTGGATCTGTTTCGCGGCTGCTTTATCTCGCAGCGAATCGACGCTCCACTGAGCGATATCAGCTACGTTCACATCCGTAATATCAAACACTTCCTGACCTGCTTCGACACGTGCAAGCTGAAGCATGTCCATGATTAAGTCGTGTAGTCGATCGCTTTGATCGGTGATCTGCCCCAGAAAATAGTCACGGTTTTCAGCATCGTGCACAGCCCCCATGTGCAGCGTTTCGGCATAGGCGCGAATGGCTGCCAAAGGCGTTTTTAATTCGTGAGAAACATTCGCTACGAATTCGCGTCGCAGATTTTCAAGCCGGCGAAGTTCGGTCATGTCGTGCAGTACCAGCACGACACCAGGGCATGGATCCCCAGGCAAACAGTTCGCTTGAATCGCCAAGACACGGCGAAACGGAGATGTGACTTCAAACTCAGTCGAACATGGCTCGCCAGTGGAAAGGGCTTGTTGAACCGATTGATCGAGGGCTCGAATTCGAGTCACTTCAATCAGCGGACGACCTTCAATTTTTTCAACTCGGATGCCCAGTAGCTTTCGAACGGCTTGATTAGCCAACAAAACAACTCGATCAGCGTTCACGGCCAGCACGCCTTCGACCATGCTGCCCATGACCGTTTCAATTCGATTGGCTTGATCCCGTAGTGCGGCTTCACGCTGTGTCACCGCTAAAGCCATTGCTTGAAAATGTCGAACGAGCTGACCCAGTTCATCTTTCGATGAATTCCACAGGTGTTTCATTTCACCGCTTGTCGCCAGCGTATCGCAGGCATCGGTCAGTTCGACAACCGGATCCACCGCACGTGATTCAACGAGTCGCGTTAAAAAGAATCCGGCGATGACCGCACCGATGGCAATGACGCCAATGACGAACGAGATCGTTCCTGCTGAGCTTTGCAGTTGATTCTTCGGAATACCTGCACGCACAAACGCGATTGTATTGCCTTGCGAAACGACACGCTGGGCCACCATCAACATTGTGACGTCTTGATCGATTAATAGTCGTTCTGAATAACCAAAGGTATTCGCGTCGGCATCACGAAATTCGCTCAGCTCACGAAGGTTTTCCATTTGTCGCGGAGGGTTCAGCGAATCCGCGAGAACTCGTCCTCCGTCACTCGTCACCGTGAGATAGACGCCAGACTCGGACGCAAACCGTCGGACGTTCTTCTGCAACTGTTCTTCGTCGAGAAACGAGGGATCCTCCTCGTTGAGAATACTTGCTTTGACCAGCTGAACGATTGTTTCCAGCTTCTGGATGCGTTCGCCACGAACAGCAGCACTACGTTCCTTGGCAGCAGCCCATGCCATTGCCACCAAAGTTATGAAGCTGAGGGCAACCACCATCAGCAGTATGTAAGTACCAAAGCGCGACCGTACCATGACGTTTCGTTTTAAATCTTCCCTGCGAAAAAGTGCCATCTTGTATGATAGGCGGACTTTCCAATTTCAGCAGGGGCGTATTTCCCCTGTTTTGATGAAGATCTATTCATAATCGGTTCTGCCCATGAAAAAAGGCGGGCCATGCGGCCCGCCTTCTCTGATTTCTCAGGTTTCGATATCGCGAAACACTTAGATGGTGACCGATTCGCCTGGCATCGGAACGATGTATGGCGATTGTTCCATCTGCTTTTTGACCGCTTCCGGATTTGGCTTCACGGGTGCTTCGTCATCCATACTCGTCAGCTTGTCGAAGTCGGCCAACGCGATTTCGGAATTCAAAGCATCCTGATACTTCAGGACTTTGCCACCCTTGCCGCTGTGACCACCAGAATAGGTCGCCATACGGCCGAAGATCGCGGTCATCGTGCTATGAGCACCATAGTCGCCTTCGTTAGGACGTTCGCCGTTTCGCAAAGCAGCGAAGAGATCGTGATGCTCTTCCTGGTGACCGCCGCGACCACCTTGGCCGTAGCTCCAGACCAAGTCGCCCTTGGCGTCGTAGATCTTACCGCCACTGATGTCGGCGTAACCCTTAGAGCCGTGAGCGTGCTCGGAAACACTGTTCCAGCAGCCTGGGATATGGCGGCAAGAGCTAAGCATCTTCACGCCGTTTGGATAGGTGAACTCGATCATATGGTGATCGTAGATCTCACCATGATCGGCGCCCTTACGAACTTGGCGACCACCCTGCCCTTCGGCAGTTTCTGGTGGACCATCCATCAACCAGTTGATGACGTCGATGTTGTGGATGTGTTGTTCCACAATATGGTCACCGCATAGCCAGTTGAAGTAATACCAGTTACGCATTTGGTATTCGAGTTCGGTCTGCGAAGCGGAACGATTACGCGTCCACACACCGCCCGAGTTCCAATAGGCACGGCAGAAGATAATGTCGCCGATCGCACCATCTTTCAGACGATTGATCGTTTCGACATAGGCTTTTTCATGGTGACGCTGAAGACCGACTGCGACGGCAAGATTCTTTTCCTTGGCAATCTTGTTGGCTTCCAAGACACGACGAATCCCTGGGGCGTCGGTCGCAACTGGCTTTTCCATGAAGATTTGCTTGCCAGCGTTCACTGCGGTTTCAAAGTGAAGCGGACGGAAGCCAGGCGAAGTCGCCAAGATGACCAGATCGCAATCGGAATCGATCACATGCTTGTATGCGTCGAAACCGACAAACTGGCGGTCTTCCGGCACATCGACTTGCTTCGCGTGACGACTGGAAAGCGAACGGAGGCTCTGCTTCAGACGATCTTCAAACACATCACCCATGGCGACCAACTTGGTATCGCCTTTGGTGTTCATGGCTTGGTCGGCAGCACCGGTACCACGGCCACCGCAACCCACCAGACCAATTTTGATCTGATCGCTGCCGAAAGCGTGTGCGCTTTGAGCAATGCTCAGCGAACCAGCAATTGCACCACCGGCGACCAGCATGGACGAACCGGTCTTGATGAAATCGCGTCGAGAATGCGTCGCGTCAGATTTCTTCTTGGAATCTTTCTTAGCCATAGATGGAGACTCTCCGTAATGTGTGATTCGAGATAGGGCGAGGTGGGAAAAAATTAGACGTGCGTCCTACCATGAGGGTAAGCTTTTAGCATACTGGATTCTCAATTCGGATTCAATTATTTCCAACCGGGGTAACGGCTTGCGCATTTATTTAAGCTGTTGTCACGTACGATATTGCGGAGCAAACATGGCGTTACCATTCTCAAAGGCCTCCCCCATCCTGCTGGCAATAATTGCGTTTTTCAGCATGCAACTGCCAGCGTTGAGCGCCGACGAGTCTTCCCTTCTCACAGTTTCTCAGCCACACATGGGGACAATCGTCCGCATTGTGGCCGACTGCGACGACGCCGAGAAATTCCAAAAGGCAACGGACACAGCCTTTGAACGCATTCGTGCTATCGAACAGATCTGTAGCGATTATCGGAGTGATTCCGAAGTCCTGCAGCTTTCCGGAAAATCTCCTACAACCGAGCCTATTTCTGTCAGCGACGATCTCTGGAACGTCCTATCAAAGGCACAAGAGGTAAATCTTGCGTCTCAAGGAGCATTCGATGTCACTGTTGGCCCTCTAACGAAAGAGTGGCGGCGTTTTCGCCGACGCGGCCAATTGGATCGCGAACGAATCGAAAAGGTGCTTGCTGCCGTGGGGGCAAAGCACCTGCAACTTCACGAAAAGTCTCAGTCCGCTAGTTTGGCGACATCGGACATGCGGATTGACTTGGGAGGCATTGCCAAAGGCTACGCGATTGATGTCGCGTTAGCGGTACTCTCGGAACAAGGAATAACGCGTGCACTTGTCGATGCTGGAGGCGATATTGCAGTAACCGGGGCACCGCGCGGAGAACTTGGCTGGCGAGTTGGCATCGCTGGTCTGAATCCGAAGGCTCCACCTATTCTCGTTACGCACATTGCCAATAGTGCTGTGGCAACGTCTGGAGATGCTTTTCAATTTCTCGAACATGAAGGAAAACGGTATTCCCACGTTCTCGATCCACGAACTGGGTATGGCGTCGAACATCGTGGCACAGTTACCGTCTTCGCAGAGAATGCGACGGAAGCGGACGCTTGGGCATCAGCCGTAAGTGTCTTAGGGCCGAATAAAGCGGGCGCAGCACTTAAAAACCAACCAACAATTGCTGCTTGGCTTGAGGTATTGCAGGACGAGAAGCCGGTCAGTTGGTCGAGTCCTAATCTGGGACAATGGCTAAGCGACCACCAGCCGAATGATTGATTCTCACTGTTTATCAGTGTGTCGCGAACAACGGCTCCTCGAATGCATGGCAATACCCGACGTGGGCAGTCGTGGTTTTTCAGGTTACGCGAGTGGGAGCACATCTGAATTGACCTGCAATCCCTGAATTGAGTTGTTGTAGATGTCTATTCGCGGTTGGCACGGTTGGCTTTAAGACCTCCAGGAAAGCAGCACCATGCGACACCTTCTTCTGATACTCGGCGACCAACTCGACCGCAACTCAGCCATATTCGACGGATACGATCCCGATCAGGATCAACTTTGGATGGCCGAGACGGATCACGAGATCTCTTATGTCCCAAGTCACAAACAACGGATTGTGCTGTTCCTGTCGGCAATGCGTCATTTTCGCGACGAACTGAACGATTCCAATCGCCCAGTTCAATACCACCAGCTTTATGCCGACAAGCGAAAGGATTCAGGGAGCAGCTTCCAAGAACTTCTCAGCCAGACGCTTAAGAAGTCGACACCGAAGGCAATCCGAGTCGTACTGCCCGGCGATTTTCGTGTGAAGCAGCTCTTGGAAGATGTCGCTGGCGAATTCGACGTGCCGATTGACTTTCTTCCTGACGTTCACTTCCTGAGCACCGTCAACGAGTTCCACAAATTCGCTAAAGGTCGCAAGACGCTTTTGATGGAGACCTTCTATCGGCAGATGCGTAAGAAGCATGACGTGCTGATGAAGAACGGCAAGCCGGTCGGCGGCACGTGGAACTATGATCACGACAACCGCGAATCATTTTCCAAGGAAGGACCAGGCGACATCGGTCGACCGACGTCGTTCTCTCACGATGAAATCACATCGGAGGTCATGACTCTGGTTCAAGATCGATACGGCGACCACCCTGGAGAGGTCGACTCTTTCAATTTACCAGTCACGCCAGGACAGGCCCGCCGAATGCTATCGGGGTTTGTCAAGCGACACCTGTGCGACTTCGGCAAGTTCGAAGACGCGATGTGGACAGACGAACCTTTTTTGCATCACTCTCGTTTGTCGACTTGCCTCAATCTGAAACTGCTTGACCCGCGTGAATGTATCGAGGCAGCCGTCGCAGCGTATCACAACAATGATGCTCCGTTGGCTAGTGTCGAAGGCTTTGTGCGTCAGATACTCGGTTGGCGAGAATTCATCCGGGGAATCTATTGGACTCACATGCCCAAGTACGCTGAGCACAACTACTTTGATCATCAGTCAAAGTTGCCGTCATTTTTTTGGGATGGCGAAACAGATATGCAGTGCGTGCGTCAATCGTTGTCGCATGTCGTCGAGTTTGGTTATGTGCATCATATTCACCGCTTAATGGTGCTCGGCAATCTCGCGTTAACTTTGGGCGTGCATCCCTATGAGTTTCATGAGTGGCACGTGGCGATGTACCTGGATGCTGTCGACTGGGTCTCACTTCCCAACACACTCGGCATGAGCCAACATGGCGACGGAGGCATCGTTGGCACAAAGCCGTACTGTTCGACCGGCAATTACATCGACAAGATGAGCAACTTCTGCAAAAGCTGCGTCTACGATCACAAAAAGGCCGTGGGGGCAGAGGCATGCCCCATCACGACCTTTTACTGGGATTTCCTTGATCGTCACTACGACAAACTGCAAGGCAATTCACGCATGAAGCTGCAAATGAAGCATGTCGACAACAAAAGAAAATCGGGTGACATCAGCGATATCCGAACGCATGCCGATAAACTTCGGGACGAATGGGGCGTCGGTTAAAGATCGAAATCGAGCGTGTTGTACGACTCGCTCACTTTTACCATGTCAGGCCAATCGACCGATTGGGGTGGTAAAACTCGCTTGTTCTTCTTTTCTCGGTTCATTTCTCCCGGCGGCGGTGGGCCTCCGAAGCTGATGTTCACTTTGTGCAAGCCAACCATCGCACCGTTGACCGATTCGGTGAACAGCAATTCGTAACGGCCAGATTCATCGGTCATTCCGATAGAGGGGCGACCTGACTCTGGAAAGAACGTGACCGTTGCATCGGCAAGCGGCTGACCATCTTTTGTCACGACACCACTTACCGGTCCAACAGGAACGCTAGATCCGCTGAAACAGCCGGGCAATACAGAGAGAGACAATGATACGCAAAACGCGACAAGTAATTTGTTTTGAAGGTACATCAGGCAACCTAGGTATGAGAGTTTTAGAAGTCCAATAAAGATAACCAGGGGGTCAACGCCAACGAGGAGTCGCCCCCCTGGTTCATCCCCTAATACTCTCCGACCGGGACCCCATCTGCCCGATCCATAAGCGCCGTATATGTGGCAAAGTTGATTGTCTCTGGAATGAATTTGACGGAACCATCAGCAAGGGCAAACTGAGCACCGCCCGGATGTGCAGAACGGAATGCTGTTTCGTTGTAGGTAACCGATTCGCTGCGCGAGGTTCCCATCCAGCCAACGCTGACGGCATTGATCGGATAAGAGGTGCAGACATAATTGGCCATGTCTTGCCCTTCCCCGTCGGTTGAACCACCGTTCCACCAACCTCCTTTGACGTAACTAGCACGAACGTCTTGCGTCTGTTGATAGAAATTCGACTGCTCACCCAATGCAATCGTGTTGCTCGAGCCGTCCGTTACCGCAGCAAAGTCGACTTTGGATCCGTACCATGGTGGCTGAGTCGACACGGCTTTCGACAGAAACGTCGAGAGCAAACCATTGTCAGCCATACGGCCACCCCAGCCCCAAAACATTGTCGAGTGAGCCGTGTTGGTCGTCCCGCCCCGAAACGCACAGCCTGAGTTGCCTGCATAGTCGGCGATCTGAACTTCAATTTGCTCTGGACCGCCGGCACTTTGAGTGGCCGATGATGTTGTCTGAAGATAAGTTTGTGGAAGCGGGCTCGAAGGACACGAGTAGATATCGATCCGTGCTTGCTGCATTGCCTGCCAGGCCAACGTCGGTGCTGCCCAACCGGCCGTGTGATTGTCCAGCGTTCCGCCAGGAAGCTGCGATTGCTCGTACGCTGCTTTCTGCTCAATGAATGGCAAAATGCGAACCATCCAGGAACCGCGTCGAGCCCAGCCGTTTGGCGTACTGGCATCAGGGATATGCCCTGGCGGGAATTGCAAATTCGTATCGTGATACGTATGCAGTGCCAACGCCATTTGCTTGAGATTGTTCGTGCACTGCATTCTTCGAGCTGCTTCACGCGCCTGCTGAACGGCCGGCAGCAACAGTGCAATTAAAACACCAATGATCGCAATCACGACCAAAAGTTCGACGAGGGTGAAACCTCGTTGCTGAGAGGAGCTTCGAGCCAACATAGGGGACTTCTCCAGAGTACAACCATGCGAAGGAAAATAAAAATGATGGTGCCAACGAACTGGTGGGGACTGTCGTTGACTGGCATGATGGAGAGGCGAGTCTGTCAGATGGGAGTTATTTCCCAACCGACTCAAGTTATTTTCAATGATTCCTTCGATTTTGTCTTTGGCTGTTTCGACCATTAAAATGCCGAATAAATACAAAAACCAATGGGAAGAGCAACTGGCGATACTTTTTTCCCAGGCTCCATCCCTTGCAATTGTCGAAGATCTATTCGCCCGACTCGACGAAGTGAATCTATGTATCAAGGATCTCGAAGGTCGCTACTTAAGCGTAAATAATGCATTTTTGCGCAGCGTACCGAAGCTTCGAAAAGAAGATGTCATTGGGAAAACGGCTTTTGACATCTATCCCAGGGCCTTAGCGATCGGCTACCAGCAGCAAGATCAGCAATTGCATAGCCGCGGACAAAATCTGCACGATCAACTTGAAATGATCACGAATCCAGACGGGTCGCTCGGTTGGTACATCACAAGCAAGGTCCTTGCCAAAAACACCAACCAGGAAGTGATTGCCATCATCGGAATGTCACGAGACCTTCATGCTCCAACGGAGAAAGGTGATCGCTACGACAAACTGTCGGTAGCGCTCCGAAAAATGCAGACTGAGTTTGCTAAACCATTAAGAATTCAACAGCTCGCGGAAGAATCAGGCTTATCGGTAAGCCAGTTTGAGCGACTCATGCGGAGCATGATTCAGATCACTCCGTCACAATACCTGATCCGGCAAAGAGTCGAGGCCGCGGCAGTGATGCTACGTGATACCGAGAAGAACGTGGCTGCCGTGGCACTCGATTGCGGTTTTAGCGATCAACCTTCGTTTTGTAAGCAATTCAAGCGAATTACAGGCCTGTCACCGCTGAAATACAGGAAGATGACGCAGGACGGGATATAGCGCCCCACGGCCTGCGTACACCTTTCCAGCACTTTACATTAAACGTCGAAAGCGAGCGAAACTTCGGTCGTTTCGACGACTACTTCAGTCGTCATCAAGCTCATCCCTATATTCAGAAATGCCATTCTGCAAACCTCGACGCTGAACGCCAGGAAACGTCATTCGTCGAACCACTGCATGATGAAAGAGTGCTCGGCCACAGCAAATCGTGGGGGCAGCCAAGCAATATGCAGCTATGGTAATGGCACGTGAATCAAGCGTCTTGGCGATATTCAACAGCGTGCGCGCCGGAAAATGACAATAAGGGCGCTTTTCGACAGACTTTCGGCAAACCTAAGATCCGTCACTCGATGAATCGTTATTTGCAGTAGGCAGAAGAGGACGGATCACCTCTAGCGGCAATTCCATGGTTAGCATGCGTCCTTCTCGGTCGACAAGCAGGGTCGTCGGTTGCTTGAATTGAGTGACAAGCTGCTTGAAATGGGCGCTATCGACAACTCGTTCGCCGTTGACTTCGTAGACGCGATCCAAAGGCTTAAGCCCAGCCAAAGCAGCAACCGATCCCGGCGTCACGCTAGTTAACATCACCGAGCCAGGCTCCGCAGGATCGTTCGTCCACGAAATACCAATTGGTGCAGGATGCAAATCCAAAGAAACATTAATTGATGTCGGCGATTCCTCGGAATCCCTTTCTACTTCAATCAAAACACTCTCTGGCGCAGCTTGAACTTGGGCCAAAAACTCGCGGGTCGTGGTAAATGGAATTCCTGCGAATGCGGTGATTCGATCTCCTGTTTTCAGCCCAGACTGATCGGCCGGCCCTTCAGGTGTAACAGCCGAAATGATGAGCTGGCCGTCTGACAGCTGCTCTTCAGGGTTCCAACGAATTCCAAGCCGGGAGCGCCCCACCGAACGAGCCACTTCGAATCGTTTTCGGTCCGATTCTGATTCCAACCGACAACGCGTACGAAAGGATGGAAAACTTGGCCGATTCGCTTCCGCCCAAGCTACTTGAGCAGTTAGTCGAGCGACCGCTTCGATTCCTTCGTGATTGATCAAATGAGCATCGTCTTGGGGACGATGGTACTCGCCATGAAGACCAGTGTGGAACATGAGCGTAGGAATCGACCGTGAATAAAATGTGTAGTGGTCGCTGTTGTCGGTCATCTCCCAGCGAAAATCGAGTTTCAGATCACTTGCCAAATTCGCGCGTGCTATTTCCTGTCGCAAGCCAGGCAGTGTTCGAGTGCCATAGACTTCCACGCCACTGGGCCGCAGCCTTCCAACCATGTCCAAGTTGATATAAAGACGAACTCGATTCCAATCAACAGTCGGATGCTCTACCCAGTACTTCGAGCCAAGAAGTCCCTTTTCTTCGCCATCCCAAAGGACGAACAAAATGGAACGCTTGGGCGTTGCCTTCAGCTTCGTGAGAGCTTCCACAACTTCCAGCAAAGCCGCTGTTCCGCTGGCATTGTCATCCGCGCCGTTATGAACATAACCAAAGGGTCCAAAACTATTGCTTCGATTGCCGTATCCAACGTGATCGTAATGAGCACCAACAACAATCAGGTCGCCATCATCGGGCCCCTCTTCACCTGGCAATACGCCCAAGATATTTCGATAGCCACCATGGAAGAGTTGGAAGAACGTTCCACCATCGCCGGCGGGCTTAAGTCCGTACTTGGAAAACAGCTGCTGCAAATAGTTACCTGCAGCCCTGCCGCCACGGCTGCCTGCCTCACGCCCTTCAAAGCTGTCGTCAGCCAAGATATCGACGTGGCGTTTCAAATCGTCCTTTTGGATCGTATCCATGGCTGCCGGAAGGGATAACTCTCCAGCAAACAAGCAACTCTGCCCAAACAGCCCTACAATCAGCAAAATCGACGCAAATCGTGTCAACATAAAACGTTCCAAGATAGACATTCCGACAATCATGCGTTTTCTGCGATTAAATTACAGAGCTTAGGTAATTCAGGGGCAAAATGACATCTATTTACAGGCCTGAAAGCATGGCCCCTAGATTTTTGTAACGCCTTTTCAGCGTAACCATAGGCCATATTAGGAAAAAGCGAAGTAGGTCCCGTTGAGGACGAGAGGAAAACGGTGTAGACTTTCGCTTTCCTCAGGAGAGATGGCAGAGTGGTCGAATGCGCCGGTTTGCTAAACCGGTGAACGGTGTAAAACCGTTCCACGGGTTCGAATCCCGTTCTCTCCGCTTCCCCTTTTCCGGGGCATTGCAAGTCGTTATCTGACAATGACTTACTGAAGCGTGTCAATGAATGCCACATCAACTGTGGCATTCATTGTGTCATTCAGGGCACTATCTAAAGAAGCGATCACACAAGTAACGGCTGACTCGCTTCCCTTAGCTCATACGGCACTTCCCTCTCTCTCACCACCGCAACGCGGTCATGGACAAGGTCAAATTAACTGGCCGCGGACACGCTGTCATCGGCCATAAACGATAGTGAATTCATGCGCTGCTGGGCTTGGTCATCTCGAAGGTGACGGTAGTGCTCGACCATCTTGCTGTCCGCGTGACCAAGCCAGTCCTGGACTTCGCCGACGCTTGCTCCACCACTCAATGCGTGGGAACAAAAGGCATGTCGGAATGAGTGTAGACGTCCGTCTTGGAATCCGATTTCGCCTTTCGGAGTGGGAAACGTGCTGGAGAGCGGCGTGATGACCTCTCGAATGAAAACTTCGAGGACCACGCGCGGGCGCAGCTGTCCCCCCTTTTGTGCCTTGAACACGTATCCACCAGCTTGCTCCCGGAGTGGCCTAAGGACCTCTTTCAGCTCCGGGTGCATGGGAATAACCCGGGATCGCTTTCCCTTGGTCGTCCGCACAGGCCCAGTGGTCTTTTTTCGACTTCGCGATCGTTCATCGACGACATGAATATGATTCGAGTCAAAGTCGATGTCTGACCACCGCAGGGATGCCAACTCACTAATTCGCATTCCGGTATAGGTCAGACCAAGGATCACCAATCGCAACCATTCTAATTCTTGTGCAGCCTCACACTGGCGCACCATGGCGGAAATCTCTTGCTTGCTATAGCAGTACGTGCTGGTGCCTTTTGGCTTCGGCAATTTAACACGAAGCCGCAACTGCTCTGGCAACATTTCCTCGTGAACCAGCCACAGGTTGACACCTTTGACCAGATTCAACTCGAAGAACACGGTACGAGCCTCGGCAACCCTCTCCCGCTCTTTTCCGAAAGCCACAAACTCTTGCTTACCGAACTGCTGCCACTCAGTGATCCCCTTCTTCTTCGCGAACGCTTCGTGGTGAGCCCGCACGGCTCGATATCGCTTCAAAGTTGCCGGCGAGACGCCACCCTGGACTTGCCCGCGATCACGATCATCGAGAAAAGCCTGCCATCCGTCTTCAATGGACACTTCCCCGGAACGACTGCGCCCCTCGAACTTTGGGGCGAGTCCATGCTCTTCGGCCTCGTGCCGATCCAGTTCCGTCAGGGCCTCCATCGCCTCGTCCCAGTCCTTGGTCCCCAGCGATCGCCGAATTCGGCCCACCCCTGCGACATACGTCGTTGCTTGGAGACAGCCGTCGTTCCGTTCATTGATACTCCACTCGAAGAAGTCCTTCTTGATCTTCGGATTCTTCGTCGGTTTCGGCATTCGCACCTACCTTTCTCAAAATGCTATTTCTTTCGCTTAAACCCGGCCTTAGGCCCAGGCCGCTCTGGGGCTGCCACCGGTCCTTGGCCAGGCGTCACGCAGTTCGGCGGGTGCTCAAGTGCGTCGCACTTAAAGAGCACACGCGAACCAGGTCCCCCTGGCTGAAGAAAGCCAATCTTGCCTTCACCTTTAAGCCGCCAGACCGTGGCCACCGAAATGCCAGCCACTTCGGCAAGCTCACTGGCGGACAAATATTTGCTCGATTTCATTCGAATCTCACTTTGTGAAACAGGCTGGAAACTCATCTGTTGTCTTCCGTTGTCACCATCATCTACAAAGGAGAACTGGAAAATAGGTCAGCGAGCTTGGAAGCTGACTGAACCTGTTTATGATCGTTGAATCTCGATGAATTCCGTGACCAACCACTGCTCAGACCCTAGAGCCTTTGATGCCATCCAAGAAAAAGATCAACCGGCCGAAAACACCGCTCAGCCCTCAGTCAGAAATGGAAATGATCTGGCGACACAACCTGTCTGAAAAAACGCTGTCCGACAGAGCCGACCAGATCCAAGCCATCCCAGAAGCACCCACTTTGTGGTCTGTAGCATCGACCGATGAGAACATGCCCTACTTCGAGCATGCGTTTGTCAGAAACCGTTACTTCTACACCTTGCCAAATTGGCTGTGCCGAGCCCTAGAACGCGGAGAGTTCTCAGACAAAGTCGATCAAGAGAAGATCGACATAGAAAGGCGTCTCTCACAGTGGACAGCCAAAACCAACCATGTCGCCGTCCACAACGGTCACCTGTACAACGATCCATATCTCAAGATCGAGTCGCCGGTGAGCTTTCGCAGTGAAGAAAGTACCCCGGATGATCAATCCAATTCGACGCCACCAAACACGGCGAGACTCGACAACGTAGCGCGTATCCGAAACGAAATGGCCAAACGCCCCTTCGTTCAGGCACTCCGCGGCTATCAGGGGTGGCTCATGTCCAACCCGCAGTTCCTTGAAGAATTGGACCATTTGCTACTCGAACACGAACCAGCAATTGAAGAGCACCAATTCGATGCTCAAGCGTGGTATATTCGTCTCCAAGTTGATTCGATGAGAAATCAAGACACGGTGCCGGTCGAACTTCCGCAATCACTGAGTTACTTTCAGGCGTTTCTGAGCCGGTGGCGACTCGCCAGACTAGCTGGCCCATCCTACCCGATCCCTCTGGGCCCCTTAGCAAGTGGCGTTATGGTCAAAGCAATGTTCGACCAACTTCAATCTTCGGGGGGATTCTTCTTTCTGCCTGACATTATCCCCATTCCTTCCCGAGACGAACTCCGCAGCCTGATCACGGGGGCTCTCTCGACCGAAGAAGATACCCAGCATCTTGCAGACTGGCGCCAACTCATCGACTCCAGCAAGCCAAATAAAACCGCTATCGACCAATACGCGCGGCGGTTCCAAGTACAACACTGCTGGCGGCTTTTGCACGAGCGTCACCCGGACGTCTTCTCCGGCAACCGGGGCAAGCTGCAAGATCTGCTTGCAAATGCCCTGGATACTGGCGTGAACTCGATCAAGGAAGACTTCCGGGCGTTTAAGAGGAGTCTCGGAGATAAATGGGAAGAGCGCGGATTCCAGCCACCCCCGCACATCTCCGATGGCATGAGTTCGGCAATTTCGCGTTATTCAGGTAGTTAACTTACTCCATCAAGTATTTATGACACAAAACAGGCCGAAATTTAGCGCGCGACATCCAGATAGCTAACCTCCCGCTCCGCTCTCATATCTCAATTCCTGTTTTTAGTTTTATGCCACGTTTTGGGCTCTAATTTAGCTTCTCAATACACCGTCATTCAGAGGCAAATCGTGGCCCGATCACCTAAGACGTTTTCAGGACATGTGTCGCCAGTGGCCAGTCCGATAAGTAGCTGAATTGGAGTTATCATAGTGAACCAACATATGCCTTCCGGTGCACCAATAAACCGTAGCGACCATTTCTGCTAAGTTAGCGTGACCGATGACCGATGGCTCAAATCGACTTCATTCTGACATCCCAATCGACATCCAATGCAGCTTCAGCATCAAACGGCCAAGCTAATAACTAAGCCCAACATGATGTGACAACACAACCAAGGCAAGGGCTAAGACATCGGATGATGAATTTTGGAATCCTTGATTGTGTTGTCTTTCTTCAATACGTTTCCTCACAAGGACTTACGAATCTTGTGTTCACATGGTTGGGCTCCGTCCTCCTTCATTTCGACGGCAACTGGCCTCGAAATGCGAAAACGGTCATCGCGAACTGGCATCTGGTTCTAACCTCTGGACACGCTCTCCTTGGTCGACTAACTAAAGTTGTTGTGAGTTATTCCAACGTCGCTAACTGCTCAACAATCGTCCTCACTTACTCTTCCGTCGACACGCTTCTACTGCTGGCTAAACGTCTGCCCCCGCAGACCATCTCCCAGGTTCGTTGACGTCGATGGATCAAGAGCACCGGTCAGCAGCAGGCCGTCGACCTTGGCGTGGGCCTGGGCCAGGTTGCCTAGCGAGTTCAGGTAGCCGATGTTCGTGTCGAAGTAGGTACGCCGGGCGATGAGGGTCTGGATGAACGAGTATTCGCCGGCTCCATAGGCTTGTTCGGCCAGGTCGAGGGTTTCCTTTGCCATCGGCAAGATCTGTTCTTCGTAGCGTTGGACGGCGAACTTGGCAGAGTCGTATTCCTGCGATACCTGGGCCAATCGCGACTTGAGAGACATCTCGATGCGTTTGACTTCGTGCGTGGCTCGGCTGAACTCATTGTAGGCCGCCGAAACGTTGCCCCGATTCTTGTTGTAAACCGGGATGGGTGCTCCGACTTGAAGTTGGATAAGCCCCGATCCAGTGGCGTTGTCGACGCCTGATTGCAAGTTGGCCGTAACGTTCGGGATGGTCTGCACCTCTTGCCGAGAGAGGTTACACTGGGCCAAGCGAACGCGGCTTTCAGCGGCACGTAGTTCGGGGCTGCTGCTTAGCAAGTTTCCGTAGACATCGTCCCAGGCGAGTTGCCCTGCTTTCGGATCAAGCTCGCCGGCAAGGCGCGTCGGGGCCATGTCAGGTACGCCAGCAGCTGCGGCCATCTCTTGCCAGGCTGCTTTCCAACGATACTCGGCTTGCTGCCGCATTACCTCCACTTCGTTCAGCTGAATCCGCGATTGCAGCAGATCGGTTTGGGTGCCTTCCTTGGCGTTGAGGCGGCGCTGGGCCAGGTCGATCCCCTTCTCTAGCACACCACTAAAGCCATCGATCAACTCCATTTGTCGCTGGGCGACAAGGGCTTGGGTGAACTTCAAACGGACGTCGGTCAGCACGCGATACCGCTGCGACTCAACATCCCAGCGAAACGCCTCCGCCGAATGTCCCAGCACGTTCTGATTCAATTGCAACTTGCCACCGGTGACGAACTCGCGTTCGACGTACAAAAGGTGTTGGTCGGTACCTTGGTCAGCAAGCTGAACGGCCATGTAGCCGACCTCGGGGTTCGCTTTACGGCCTACCTGGTACTGGTAATCCGACTCAGCTTGGGCCGTGGCTGACATTGCACGAACCGAGGGGTTGTTGAGCAGGGCCAGGTCTTGAATCGCTTTGAGCGTTATACCGTTGGCTTCGCTGGGTACGTCCGGTATGTGGATGCTTTCGGCTGAAGCAAGCTCGATATCAGCGTCTTGTAAGTGAGAGACCAGCTGAAGGTCATCCGCAGGAAGCGTTGGTAACGTGACGGTGCTGTCCTTTGCGATCGAAGTCTTCGGCTCGACTTCCGCTGGCTGAACCGGGGGGACTTCGACCAACGACGAGTAGTCGCGTGCGCGATCGCTTACGCATCCGGCGAGGCCTGCTCCACCGATGGCTGCGATAAGGAACATCTGAAACGTTTTCTTGGAAATTGCCATCTCGTCACCCCTGAAGTTTGGGCCAAATGTTTTCTTGCGGTCGGTAAATAACTTGGTAGCGCGGTCATGGCTTACAGCCCTGCCCAGAGCACTTCGGTTAGTCGTCAATCGAGAACCGTGCCATCTGCACTGGCTTCAGCTAGCTGGACGTTTTAGAGAAGGGTCGACTTAAGTTCGGAACGACCCACCCTGAAGAAACAGGGGTACATCAGAAATCGATCCAAGTTGGCGCATCGGATCAGGGAATGGTCGAGGGAGCCCCTTTCCATCCTGCACGATGGCAAAGCATTGCGGGTGTGCCATGTTTGGCTGCCACGATGATGCGACCAACTTCAAAGTGCCGGAACTGGAAATAGTCGCGGCCAGATCGCCAACGTACAGTGCGTCCGCATCGTGAGAACAATCATCAGGCGTGGGGGCCGATGGATGCTGGTGGTGATCGTGATGGTGGTGGCTGTGTTCGCCCCAGAGCGTCGAGAGATGCACGTGCCCATGATGGACATGACCTTCTTGCGCATCAGCACAATCCGCCCAGTGGACATGCGGCATCGGCTGCATGAGCATGCTGAAAGGGATCAGGATTAGTGCGATAAAACGGCTCATATCGGTTTCTTCGGCCGAATCTTCGCGAGAAACAACTACTTCTGATCTGATGAGGAAACGTGACGCAGAGCGCCCAACCTACCGTTTCAGGGCACCTGAGGTTCGCCGAACTCTCATGTAGATTCATCCACACGGCGGGTGCCAATTTGCAAAGAATTTAAAGCAACCGGTGAACCATCCTTAGTGCCTTCCCGTAAGAAAACGACAGCCGTTAGCGGTTATTTGACAGGGACTTACAGTGCGACAAGGTCTCAAGAGGATGAGGCTTACGACATCTTGAACCCGTTGGCTAGAAAGTTCCAGAAGCGGTAACGCTCCCGCTTGAACTTGCCGGACTTGCGACCTATTCTTAGGATACGTTTGTTCTGAATCTCAATAATTAAGTGTCTATGCGATCATTCACTTCCACATCTCTGATCCTCCTTATGCTCTTGGGGCAGGCCGTTGCTGCTGCACCCCATGTGCATACCGATGCGGTCGATGTGGAGCAAAGCTCGCACGCGTCCAGGGCACATATTCATCTTCATGCGGATCACTGCCATAACGATGAGCACGCTCATCACCATGAGCCGGAAGCCCCGGCCAGGCCGGCTTCCGATGAGCACGATGACGACGCCGTCTATCTACCCGAAATCGATCTAACGAACGCTTGTCTTTCGACTTCACTTCCGGAATTGGCCGCTATGGTTGCGGTGGTTCCTAGCGTCCATGACCACTCAGCTCTCGTTTGCGTGGATTCTATCGGAGGCCACTGGAACGTCTTAGACGACGGTGTGCGCTCTCAATGCGCGCTGTATGCGCAAATTCTCTCGATCCGCTGCTAGGGATCGGCTAGGCGTAATTCGCAATTTGCTGCGAGTGATACGCCTTCTAACGCTGCTTTGATAAAGCCTGATAGTCGGCTTGTTTTGCAGGGAACGTCCCTGCGTCCTCTGGAGTTTCGACCGATGCAATTGACGAAATTGTTGCGCTATGCCGTGGTGGCGATCGTTGTTCTAGCGATCGGGGCAGGCGCGTATATGACACAAGATCAGTGGGTGCCGCTGGTCGCTGGCGGGTCATCCGATGAGGATTCGGAACATGCCGAGGCTGAAGCACCGATCGAAGAGCCGAAGATGCTGAAACTATCGGAATCGGCCCGCAAGAACCTGAACCTAGTGGCCAAGCCGATCCGTTCTCAAACCTATTGGCGGACCATTCCGATCCCAGGCATTATCGCTGACCGGCCTGGCGAAACCGACCGAGGGATCACGTCGCCGGCCGTGGGAATCGTGACTGAGATCTTCGCTTACCCAGGTCAAACGGTACGACCAGGCGAGAAGCTGTTCACGCTGACGCTTTCCAGCGAATACCTTCAAAACACACAGAAAGAGCTGTTCAAAGCGACTAAGGAGAAAGAGCTAGTCCAGGAAGAGATCGAGCGATTGCGTCCGCTGGCCCAGAGTGGGGCCATCTCGGGTTCGCGAATCATCGACCTCGAAAGCAACAAGCGACGCCAGGAAGCATTGATCCAAAGCCATCGGCAGGATCTGCTCGCCCGCGGTCTGACGCTGGAGCAAGTCGACCAGGTGACCCAGGGGGAATTTGTGCCGACCGTTACCATCACGGCACCACCGGCCGAACAAGTGACCCATCCCGTTGCCAGCGTCGACGATTCGGAACGTGCCAGCAGCAACAACATGATCGCCTATGAAGTGCAAGGGCTGGAAACGGATCTCGGTCAACAGGTTCAAGCGGGGCAGCTACTCGCGACGCTCTCGAATCATCGCAACTTATACATCGAAGGGCACGCGTTTAAACGAGAAGCTCCATTCCTGGAAGATGCCGCGCAGAACGATTGGCCGATTACGGTCGAGTTTGCGGAAGATCACCCCGAACATTGGCCTGAGATGAAACAGGCGTTCACGATTCAGTACCTGTCCAACGCAGTTGACGCCGATAGCCGTACGTTCGATTTCTATATTCCGCTGACCAATCAGTCGCGTTTCTACGAGAAAAACGACGAGACGTTCGTGGTGTGGCGTTTCCGTCCTGGTCAGCGAGTCCGCTTGCATGTGCCAGTCGAGCAAATGCAAGACGTGATGGTCGTTCCCCGGGCAGCCGTCGTACGCGAAGGACCCGAGGCATTCGTGTTTCAGCAGAATGGCGACTTGTTCAATCGCGTTCCCGTGCAGGTGCTGCACGAAGATCGCTTGAACGTCATTCTGGCCGACGACGGCAGTATTACGCCGGGGTTGTACTTCGCCCAGAATGCGGCCGCTTCACTCAACCGTGTGCTGAAAGCCCAGGCTGCCAGCGGTATGCGTGCCGACGTGCACGTTCATGCGGACGGAACCGTTCACGCCTCCCACTAATTGGACCGATTCATGCTCAACGCGGTTATTCGATTTTCGCTGCAATATCGGCTGCTGATCATGGTGGTCAGCCTGGCGATGCTGGTCTACGGTTCCTACCTGGCCACGCAAATGCCGATCGACGTCTTCCCCGACCTGGACCGTCCGCGGGTGATCATCCTGACGGAAAGTCCTGGCCTGGCGACGGAAGAAGTCGAAACACTCGTGACCCAGCCAATCGAAATTGCCCTGCTGGGGGCGAGCGGTGTTCAGGCCGTTCGCAGTCAGTCCGCTGCCGGCCTGGCCGTCATCTACATCGAGTTCGACTGGGATACCGAAATCAAATCAGCCCGTCAGACCGTGCAAGAACGGCTGGCGACGCTCGACGGCGTTTTACCGGAAGGGGTCACACCGAAGATGACGCCTCCGGCATCGATCATGGGGCAGATCGTCGTCGCGGGGATCTACCGCCAAGAAGGTCCTCGTGGTGGCGAGTTGTACCCGATCGACAAGTCGTCGATGCTGGTCGAAGTAGCCGCGGATGAAAGCGGCCAAGAGTCGCTCCAGGTTTGGCGTCCGGTGATCCGCGATCAAGTCGATACTTGGGAGAAGGTCAACTTTGAATTACTTCGATGGGATGCTGCCCCTGCTGCAAGTGCTTTTCAGATTCAGCGCGATCCCTCGGCTGTTCTTCGCATTGCCGGCCAAACATACCAGGTTGATTTCCCTTCCGGCGAAGCCCGGCAGCTTTCCTTGCGAACCGTTTCCGACTGGGTCATTCGACCCCGCATTCTTAAAGTGACTGGCGTCGCCGAAGCGTTCATCCTTGGGGGTGACCGCAAGCAGTACCAGGTTCGCATCGACCCTACGGCTCTGCTTGAGTACGACGTTACGCTGCAAGAGGTCGAACAGGCCCTCAAGGAAAGCAACATCAACACCAGTGGTGGCTTCGCGGTGGAAGGAGAAACGGAGCGACCGATCCGTATTCTTGGGCGGCTCGGTCCTGAACCCGATCGCGTGCTGTACGACCTGAGCCAGGTACCGATTAAGTACGACGGAGACCGCCCGATTCTTCTAGAGCAAGTCGCCAAGATCACCGAAGGAGCCGAGTTCAAGCGAGGCGATGGCAGCGTCAACGGCCGGCCTGGTGTCGTGTTCACGATCGTCAAGCAGCCACACGTCGACACGCGTGACCTAACTGATCGCCTGGAAGCGGCCTTTGCCGACTCCGAGGCTTCTCTGCCAGCCGATATCGTGATCAATCCGGAGCTGTTTCAACTCCGTAACTTCATCGACCGGGGTATCTTCAACGTCGGCGAAGCGTTGATCATCGGGGCGACCCTGGTGATCATCATTCTGTTCCTCTTTCTGCTGAACTTCCGTACCACGTTTATCACGTTGACGGCGATTCCACTATCGCTGGTGATCACGACGTTCGTTTTTCGTTTGATTGGCTTCGTGTCCGGCACCGAGTTGTCCATCAACGTGATGACGCTTGGCGGCATAGCCGTGGCGATGGGGGAACTGGTGGACGATGCGATTGTCGACGTCGAGAACATCTTCCGCCGCCTGAAGGAAAACAACTCGCTGGAGAATCCTCGACCTGCCGTGCAGGTTGTGTACGAAGCGAGTAAGGAAATCCGTAGTGCGATCGTGTTTGGTACCGCGGTGGTGATCCTGGTGTTTCTGCCGCTGTTTGCCCTGTCTGGCGTGGAAGGCCGTTTGTTCGCACCGCTGGGTGTGGCTTACATCGTTTCGATTCTCGCCTCGCTGCTGGTCTCGTTGACGGTCACGCCGGTGCTGTCGTACTACCTGCTGCCCAACGCCCCGGCGACGCATGCCGAGCACGATGGCATCCTGCTGCGATCGCTCAAGTGGATGGCAAGCTACTTGATTCGTTTCAGTATGGCTGCCCCCACGCTGCTGCTACTGTTGACGTGGATCGCTGTTGGCTTTGCCGGCTGGGAGATGGCCAAACTGGGCAAAAACTTCTTGCCAGAGTTTGACGAAGGAAGCGTGCAGATCAACGTGACGCTTCCGCCTGGTTCGTCGCTGGACGCCTCGAACATGGCCTCTGGCCTGATCGACGCCAAGCTGCGCGAGATGCAGAAGTCGAGCGAAAACCCCGATGGGGCGATCCTCCACTTCGTCCGTCGCACAGGCCGGGCCGAGATGGACGAACACGCGTCGCCTGTGAACGCCGGCGAATACATCCTGAGTATGAACCCGGAAAGCCAGCACGAGCGCGACGAGATCATCGACAAGTTGCTGGAAGAACTGGGCGAAGAAGTACCAGGTATTTCGATCGAAGTGGAGCAACCGCTGGCCCACTTGATCAGCCACATGGTATCCGGAGTGTACGCTCAGATCGCGATCAAGATCTTCGGCGACGACATCGACAAGCTGCAAGAGCTTTCCGAGAACGTCAAGGGAACCATACAGCAAATCGATGGCATCACGCCTCCGGTAATCGAGCCGATCAAGAAGACCGAAGAGCTACACATCGAACTGCGTACGGACGACTTGGCTTTCTATGGCATCACACGTGCGTACGTGGCCAGCGTGCTGCAAACGGCCCTGCAAGGGGAAATCGTTTCCGAAGTTTTGGAAGGGCAACGGCGGTTCGACCTGCTGGTACGCCTGGAAGAAGCATACCGTACCGACTATGCCAACCTGGGACGGCTGCGGATCGATCTTCCCAATGACAAAGGACAGATCGAACTTCGCGAGATCGCCAACGTCGGTCCTGGCAACGGTCCCAATGCTGTCAACCGCGAGAACGCACGACGCCGGATGGTCATTCGCTGTAACACGCAAGACCGCGACCTGGCTAGTGCGGTCGCCGCGATTCAAGCAAACGTCGATCGTCAGGTCGACTTGCCGGAAGGTTACTTCATTGAATACGGCGGCCAGTTTGAAAGCCAACAGCGAGCTACCCGCACGATTGTCGTCCTGGCCGGCGTCTCGGTCGTGGGCATGTTCGTCGTGCTGATGGTTCTTTTCCCTTCGGTACGCGTTGTGCTGCAAATCCTCAACGCGTTGCCGACCGCTTTCATCGGTGGTGTGCTGGCCCTGGTGATCACCGACCAAACATTGACAGTTGCCAGTCTGGTTGGTTTTATTTCGCTCGGTGGGATCGCCGTTCGTAACGGTATTCTACTGGTGACCCACTACTTCCACCTGATGAAAGAAGAAGGGGAAGACTTTACCCAAGAGATGATTCTTCGCGGTAGTCTGGAACGCTTAGCGCCCGTGCTGATGACGGCTCTGACGGCCGGAATTGGCCTTTTGCCGCTGGTGATTGGGGGGCAGGAACCTGGCCGCGAAATCCTTTATCCTGTCGCTACGGTCATCCTTGGTGGCCTAGTGACATCCACCTTTTGTGAGTTTCTCATTCACCCCGGCATCTTCTGGAAATACAGCGGAAAGGATGCCCTGCATCTTGCCCGCCTGGAAGAGTCAGGCGAAGAGATCATTCCTTAACCTCGAACGTTGACGCCTCATTTACTAGAAGGAACGTACCCGTGAATCTTAACGTGAATTACAAAGTATGGCTTGCCGTCATGATTGCCGCGATTGGCATGTTGGGCTGCAAGAGCGAAACACCTAAGACCGGTGTGTCAGGCTCGGGCAACACAGCCGAATCAGACCACGGCCATGATCACGGCCCTGGCGGCCATAGTCATGACCATGGTGAAGAAGGACACGGTCACGCACCTGGCCCACACGATGGCACGCTGGCCGATTGGGGCGGTGGCAAGTACCACGTCGAGTTCACCGTCGATCACGACAAGCAGCAAGCAACTGTCTACATCCTGGGAGGCGACGAAAAGACGCCTGAGCCCATCGCGGCAGAATCGGTTTTGCTGACGATCAAAGACCCCAAGCTACAAGCCGACTTAATGCCCCAGCCGCAAGAAGGAGATCCGGAAGGCAAGTCATCGCGTTTCGTCGGAACCCATGAAGGCCTGGGCACCGTCAAGGAATACGAAGGCACCATGAGCGCCGCGATCGACGGAACTCCGTACGCCGGCAACTTCAAGGAAGAAGCCCACGGCCACGAGCACGGCCACTCCCATGGCGAAGATGATGCCCTCGTTTGGGAAGGGGAACCGAAAGAGCATGCCGGCATGGTCATCAAGCTGGGGCACCACGGTAAGCACCTGCACAAGGGTGAAGAAGTCGAGCCCGCCGTTTCGATCACCAAGGATGGCAAGCCAGTCGACAACGTCGAAGTCTTCAACGCCCTGGTCACCAAGGATGGCAGCACGGTCCTGGCGAGGGAAGTCGCCACCGTGTATGAGCCAGAAACCCCTGAGGAACCGGCTCACTTCGCCCAAGGCGGCCTGAAGATCCCAGCCGATGCTAATGCCGTTGCCATTCGCTTCCGCATCGTTCCAGCCGAAGGCGAACCGGTAACGTACGACGTACCGATTGCGGTTGAGTAAGTCTAGAAGATGAGAACAGGCCCACAGCCCACAAAGCTTGGGCCTTTCTCTTTTTACCAGGAAGGGTTTTCCCATGATCTTTCGCGCCATCATCGCCGGCCTCGTCGTCGCCGCCGTCTCGCAAATCGCCGACCGCTTCCCCCGGCTCGGAGCACTGCTGCTCACATTGCCCATCGTCAGCATCGTGGCGTTCGTGTCGGTCTGGTGGAAAGAACAAGAGCTGACCACAATCTCGAAACTAGCCCGCGAAACACTGATCCTCGTCCCGCTGGGTTTGCCATTCTTCGTACCACTGGCGTTTTCAGAACGTTTGGGTTTAGGCTTCTGGGGTGCATTTGCCTTGGGAGTTGCATTGGCGTCCGGTACGATCGGCTTCTGGTTTGCGTGGGGACCGACGTTAGACAACTAGTAATACCGTGAATACCCTACCGTAAACGGCTTGAAAGTCGTTTTATAGCAATAGCGTTTCGCGTACCCCGTGACTTCCGATCCCCCCGCAGGCCGACAGTTGCTATTAAACTTTGAACTGTCTCAATTCTCCGGGCGAAAGCACTCGGCCGTAATCTTCCAAGCAGAGTCACATTCATCAGGCTGCATGAGATCAGGTCGCCTTAGAAGCCTAAAACCTCGAGAAGCACGAGAATCAGGACGAGACCGGGAACCGCGAAAGCGATGAACGCTCCCTGCGAGATGCCCATTACGCTGTTTAGCGTCAACTTCCCGCAGTGCCCCCAGTTGGAGATAGCGGACTTATCAAATTTAGTGCTCATCGCATAAACGTAGGAGCCCAGCAAGAGTCCAACGATGCCTGACATCGCATCGAGATTACCCTGGCCGACAGCTGCTGCGTTAGTTCCGGGACAGTATGCCAACAGGCCGAATCCCACCCCGAAAATCAATCCGCCAAGGATGTTCGCACCGAGCTTTGTTTCATTGATGTGAAAATCAATGATGTTGGCCCGCCGAAGAAAATAGCTTCCGATCATCCCTACGATGATCGCCGTCATCATCACCTTCACGACCACAAAGTTTTCTAGCAGCAAAACTCCGATGAGAATGTCGAACTTCGCTACGCCTCCTTTTTGCAGTAGAAATCCAAACACCATCCCAAAAACCAGGCCAGCTGCCAGTTTACCAGGCGAAGCTTCCAGCCAACTCCATCCGGTGGTATCGGTGTGTGTCGACGATCCCGTCGGCGAAGTTGCAGTCGACGGTTGACTGCTCTGATCGGAAATAAATCCAGAAGTATTGTCCATGATTTAATCCTTCGTACGACCTACATGCGGTACATCAACATCGCCGAGGCAATTCCACCGACGAAGAAGCAAATCAGCGCGATCCAGGAACTGACGGCAAGTTGCAAAGTGCCGCTGATTCCGTGTCCGCTCGTGCAACCACCAGCCATTCTGGCTCCAAATGCCATCAGTGCGGCACCCGTCAGGGCCACTACCGTTCTAAGAAACGCACTATCGGAACCGAAGCGGGCAGCCCACATTTCCTGAAGATAGGTGCCGGTCAGTTCACCCCCTGACCACGCGGCGAAAAACGAGCCCAGGATCGCGCCAATCACGATCATGAAGGTCCAGCCGATCTGCGGTTTGTTGTCTCGATAATAGGGCAAAGAGGCGATGTGTTTCGGAGCAATCAATCTTCCGATGAGTCCAGCGGCATCGGAATAAGCACTCGAAGCACCTATCTTCTTGCCGGCGAATGCCAATGCGACAAGAACGAGAAGTCCGATAAGAACCCCGACTAGGTAAGGCGACCACGCTGGTTCAGGATACGGGTAGCGAGACGGTAGTTCGTCGGCCTTCACCAAAGATACCGGCAGCATCAACGCAACAAATGACAAAGTCGTTTTAATTTTCATGGCATGTCTCAGTGTCGGATAGCCGTTTACTTTTCCACCTTAAATCCAGCATTCTTCCAAGCCTGCATGCTCCCCGGCACATTGTAGGGGTACTTAAAGCCGTCTCTTTGCAGAATACTGGCAGCGATACTTGCGCGATAGCCGCTGCCGCAGTAGACGGCCACCGGCTCTTGCGGATCAAGGCCCAAGTTGTCGTCGAGACCATCTCGCATCTCGGCCACGAACTGATGCTTGGCCCCCTTGATCCGACTGCTTTCAAACTCGCTGGGGGATCGAACATCGAGCAATTGAAATCGGTCCAACTGTTTTGCCAACTGCTGTACGGAGAGTTGCGGCAAGGTCGTCAATGGCATCCCTTGCTTGCTCCAGGCCTTCATACCGCCGGCCAGGTAGCCCGTGAAATTAGTGTGCCCAACGTAGGCAAAATGCCACGTAATCCAATCAAGTTGAGTTTCGTCCTCCACAACCAGAAGGATGGGCTTTTCGTACGAAAGCATGTCTCCCGCCCAAACGGATAGCGATGGGCGATCACCGATATTAATCGCACCAGGAATGTGCCCACCGCCGAAGGCCAACATTTGGCGAGTATCGACAAGCTGAGACTTGCCGTCATCCATCGCTTGTTGGAATTCTTCGGGGGGTAAACCTGGTATCGAAGGCGCAGCTCCGATCCGTTTTTGTCCCTTCGCGTTTACCTTTTTCAAAATGGGATAGTGCTGGGGGACTGGGGGCGCTCCGTTTTGGACGAACCTCCGAAAATCTTCAAACGATTCATATTGAAGGAATTCGTTCGACCCTCGTTCGCGCCCAATCGTGCTCATAGGACGCTCGCCAATATCGGCACCACAAGCCGACCCGGCTCCGTGGCATGGATAAACGAGAACACCGTCTTCCAAATTCAAGTAATAGTCGCGGAGAGTGTGGAATAGCTGCTTGGTAAGCTCCTCAGTTTCATCCTCGCCCAGTAAGTCTGGGCGGCCGGCAGAGTTCACAAACAACGAGTCCCCCGTCAGTACACCCCAAGGGTTATCAACCTCGCCCTTGTCGGCCAGTTCGTACGACAAATGCTCAGGGGTATGTCCAGGCGTATGACGTGCGGTCAGCACAACGTTCCCAAATTCAAATTGGTCGCCGTGGTAGATTTTGTGAACGGGGAAATCATATTGAGCGTTCCCTTCTCCGCTCACGTAGATATCGGCTTCTCCTAGCCGGTGACTCAACTCCTGCGAGCCACTCATGAAATCGGCATGAATGTGCGTCTCGAAAATATGAGTGATGGAAACCCCATGTTTGCGGGCAAGTGTCACATAGACTTCAACATTCGGTCGAGGATCAACCACAGCGGCCGTTTGAGAACCGTTGTCGCCTATCAGGTAAGATAGCTCCGCAATTCCCTCAGTCTGGACCGTTTCGAAGACCATTGTCATGGGTGCGTCTCCTAGCAAGTCAGAGGCATTTCGTCCGCGAGATAGTCGACATTGTCGACTGCAAAACCCGTTCCTTACCGTCCTAATCATTTCGACAGTGCTGTCATTTCTTTATCGAATCACGCCGAACCGCTGGATGCTGGGTAACCCAAGTGTACCCATTTCTGATAACCGTCATGGCTTACCAAAGAAACGCTTGAAAAGAAGTGCCACGAGGGGTGTCAGTAGAACGACCTCGCACGACATGCCGAAGGTAGTGATATCGTTCGATCGATTCTCAGGATTGCCCTTTGGCAGAGTGCTCATGGACGCCTCCATACTTTCCAAGTTGCTTGGTTCCCTCGCGATTTCAATCGCCCTGCTGGCAATACCAGTACAGGGACAACAACTTGCTCCTACAGCACAGCAGACAATCGAAAAGATGCTGACCGAACCGCAGGACATTGGACTCGACACAGCAGCCCCAGGCACACGTTGGAATGGCTTGACCACCAACCAGGGCAATGCCACAGAGGTTCACACACTCAACGGAATGCTGGAACTCGCCGCTCGTAGCAATCCGACCATCTTGCAAGCCCAGTATCAAATCACAGGGCAATTGGCGAAAGCTCAACAAGCGGGCCTCTATCCCAACCCAATGATTGCTTATATCGCCGAGAACATCGGTGTCGAAGGTACCGCAGGCGAGTGGCAGGGTGCGGAACTCGAACAACGTTTCGTGACGGCCGGCAAGCTTCAGTTGAGCCGAGACAAGTACCTTCAGCGGGCCAAAGTCGCCGAGCACTTGGCTGTCGCTCAGCAGTTTCGCGTGTGCAACGATGTCCGCATTCACTACTTTAAGACACTCGCGGCTCAGCAGATCCTCGACCTCCAGAAAGAGCTTCTGAAGACGGCCGAAGATGATTTGGCGACGACGCGGGAAATGTTCAATGCCGGGCAGGCCAATCAAGTCGATCTCCATCGCGCCAACTCAGAATTGCGGCGACAGCAGCTTTCCGTTCTTCAAGCTGAAAATCGCATCCGTCGTGAGTTCCTCCAACTCAGCTCGCTTGTTGGCATGGAACTCGCCTTTTTGCCGCTATCGGGCGATCTGCGTACTGCGAGCGATCTCATCGATTACGATACCGTAGCACAGCGGGTGCTAAGCCAGAGTCCGGAGATTCTCGCCGCGCATTCCAAACTTAGGGAAGACCAGATCACAATCAATCGCGAGAGTGTGGAATGGGTACCCGATGTGATTGTTGGAGGTGGCGTCGGGCGTAACTTCGAGGCAAATGATACGACCGGAGCTTTGAGCGTTCGCATGGAGCTTCCCATCTACGATCGCAATCAGGGAACGTATCGTCAGGCTCAAGCCGATTACGTTCGGCAGCAGAAGGAGATTCTCCGAACCGAAATGGACCTCAAGATGCGACTGGCCATGCAGTACGAGACGTACCTGACTGCCGCTCAGCATGTGCTGACTTACGAGGAGATGGTTTTACCTCAGCTGAAGCAAGCTTATGCCACTTCGCTCCAAGGTTACAAAGAAGATCGCCTCGCCTGGCCCCATGTGCTGCACTCGTATCGAGACTACACGCTACGCCGGATCGAGTATACCGAACAGCTGCTTGCCCGCCGTACCAGTGAAGTATTGATTAACGGTTTTCTATTGCACGGTGGCTTAAATCCCGCTCCTGGGGCGACACCGCCTGGTCACTTGGATGCGACGCCGAATCCTCGCTAACCCACATCTTTCAGGAATCAACCGATCATGGAACGCGAGACCTCACCCCGTCGACAGTTTATCAAGTCTGGCATGCTGGCCGCAGCGTCTCTGGCCGCTGGGACGACACTTTCCGCGCAAGAGTCAGTTGATCCCGAAGAGGCAGCTACGCCTCAAGCCGGTCCTATCACATCGCCTCCAGTATCTGATGGCACAAAGAAAAGCCCCGTTCGTGATGAATACGATGGCTTCTCACGCTTCAAGCCAAGCCGCGGAAATGATCCTGATAGCGACTACTACCTCGGCAAGCTGGTTCCTGGGTTTCGCACAACCGAGGAGGGACCAGCACCGTTTATTGCCCCAGACCTGGAAAAGCTTCCCTACGTCATGAAAGACGGAGCAAAGCAGTTTGAACTGGTCGCGCAAAACGTCCGCCGTGAGTTCCTGCCGGGCTATGAAATGGATGTGTGGGGCTACAACGGTTCAATGCCTGGCCCGACGATCGAGGTAACCCAGGGAGATCGCGTCCGGATTATCGTCCACAACGAACTGCCAGAACCCACGACAGTTCACTGGCACGGCTTTGAACTGCCCGTCCAGCAAGATGGCTCGATGACGTTGACACAGAACCCGATCATGCCGGGCAAGAGCTACGTCTACGAATTCGACATACACGAGGAGGGGACCTTCTTTTATCACTCTCATGTCGCGATGCAGGAAGCGTTCGGCATGGTCGGCTGGTTCATCGTTCATCCCAAGAAGGTTTTTGATCCACCGGTCGATCGCGATTTTGGCCTGTTGTTTCAAAATTTTCACATCAAGGCTAATCAGACCATCAGCAATTCCTGGTCAATGGACTGGAATTGGCACACGATCAACGGTCGTAGTGGACCTTTTACGACACCGCTGGTCGTTAAACATGGCGAGAGGGTGCGTATTCGTTTGCTCGATTTTTCACCAATGCAGCATCACCCAATTCACTTGCATGGACATACGTTCTGGTTGACCGGCCGAGAAGGTGCTCGAACGCCAAAGTCGGCTTGGATTCCGCGCAATACGGAACTCGTCGGAGTCGCCCAGGCCGCTGAATTTGAGTTCATTGCGAACAACCCCGGCGACTGGATGTTCCACTGTCATATGGTCCATCACATGATGAATCACATGGTGGAACAAGTCGGGCCGCGGATCCGCGAAGGATCAAACGTGGATGCCTATATGACCAACCTGGATCAACGTCCTCCGGTCGACATGAAGCATTCTGAGGGCTTTGCCACCCCTGGCTACCCGCAAGGGATGCAGGGCATGCAGATGTCCGAGAAGTTCATGAAGGCCATCTGGTCACGTCGCGAAGTCCAAGGCATGCGAGCGACCTGGCCCAAGTCGGTTCACGGCCTGATGACCCTTTTGCGAGTCCTGCCGGACGATCTTTACCAACAGGTCATGGAAACCGATGACGTCCCCAAGGGAGCGATCTTTGAAGAGATCGTCCAACGCTTCGGTACGCCTGAGACCTATCAAAAAGCTCCCTTGATGAAGATGGGGCACTAGGGTTAACCCGGTTGAATCACAACTTGTCACAGAAACGCCGGTTCGACTTAACGTCGTTTGGCTTGACCTTGGCCGCGAATTTTACTCTGGATGGCCATGGAACTTAGCCTCTCTTGGAAGCAGGATAACTCTAGCCATAAATGACAATACCGCGCGAATAAGCGTTTTCAATTTCGTTCAAACGAGGAATTCACTTTCAAGCTCTCAATTGTCGGTCATTGTACAATGCGCTAATGACTCAAGATCAGCAAACCATTGCTTGCAATCATTCTGATAGGCAGCGACGAATACTTCCTCATCAAATCTCGCTCCTGTGTTGCAAGATTTCAAATGCTCTGCAATCCGGAGCGCTATGGTGATATCTTCTTGATTGCCCGGTACTCTACATATCACGAAATGCTCCATCGTATCTTCGAGTGTTTGCAAGCTGGAGTGCCAGAGCCGATCAGCCGGTTCCGGATTCTCTTTTTTAGATGCTGATTCATTCAAACTACGGAAAGCGGAAGATACTTCGAGACAGAATCGCAATATCCTGCTCATGGAGTACCGTTTCTCACGGAATCGAAAATAGTGCAAAGCGGGATAAAAGTGGTGTGATTCCAAGAGATCAGCAAGTCCCGACGCCAGTGTGAACATGTCTTGCTTGAGGAGCGAACCATCGTTAGTTGCGAGATAGCCCTTGAGATAGGCCAGGGTGTCACCGGTTCTCCCCATACGATAGTCGATCTCAGATGCAAATTGATTGCGTCGTTCGAGCGCACTGTAGACTGAGATAACGTAGGCTAGAACCAGCGTGAAGAAACTAAAACCGACAACTGCCGCCGTCGTTGTCACCATTTGAGCAAATGTCGTCTTTGGAACCAAATCACCTGTTCCCAGTGTCGTAATACAATACCCGGCGTAGTAGACAGCAGTGCCGAAGCGTTGATCGGTAACATCAGTGACGCTCACAATGCTTGTTCCAAGTTGCGGCCAAACGACCAAACTCACTCCGAGCAACAGAAGAGAGGCCCAAGCAGCTACCTGAATTACGATCAGTACCGGGCCACTGAAAAGCAAAAGCGTGCTCTCTGGACCAAGTATTCGCTGTGAAATGTAGTGATAGCTACGGTAGATTGCCGATGTAACGGGGCCATTGAAAGCGCGCGGGTAAAGAACGGCAACCCATGTTTCGAAGATTCCGACCAAGGCGATAATCACGCCACAAATTGTGATGATTAGACTTAACATGTTGCTCATTAGAGCTTTTGAATTCCACTTTTTGAACCACTACTCAACTCAGATAGCTTGCAGGCTCTTCAATTCTCAGCAAGTGCCTCAAAGCCGACCACGATGTCGAGCAGTTCTTCCGTGACCGCCATTTGCCGTTGTTGGTGAAACAGCCTCGTCAACTCCTCGATCTTGTCACCGATGTTTCGTTCGGCACCACGCATGGCAACCAAACGGCTGGCATTCTCGCTGGCGAGCGATTCTGCGCATGCGCGGTAAAGCGAAATGAAGAGATATTGACGAACCAAGGCAGACAGAAGCTGTTCGGGATTCATCGTGAAGGTAGGCAAGATCTTCGTGGGCCATTTTTCTTGCGTCAGAGACTTAAGCCAATGGCGGTCGATGGGCAGCAAATCGAACTTGCACGGAACATAAGCGGCCCGCGAGAGGTGTTGGCAATGAAACACCACGATGTGATCGACCACTTGGTTGCTGCTCCATCGATCAATATGAAGCAATAGCTCTTGAACAAGTGGTGTAATTCCGCTCAAGGAACTGGCGACCGGAAGCGTTACTTCCAGCCTCTGGCCGGCATCTTCGAGACGTGCCGAAACGCGACTTCCCACGGCCAGTATCGTTCGATCTTCGGAAGCACAATCTCCCGAATCCATTTGTTTCAACGCATACGCAGCTATTTGATCGTTGAGCTGGCCGCACATTCCTTGATCGGAACCAAACACGATTGCTCCCAGTGAATGTTGGGCCGACTCTCTGGCCAATACCGCCCGGCCACTGCCCTGGCTTAAGACAACGCGAAGTCCCAATTCTACGGTACGCCGATATTCGGCTAAGGATTCGACTGCGTTCTCCAACTGACGAATGTTGACGGCCGCCAACGCTTTCATCGTACGTACCACCGAGTGCAAATCTTCAGTAGTTTGGATACGGCTCTTAAGTAACTCGACAGTTTCCAAAAGGGAAGCTCCTTTACTTTTCGATACGCGAATTCCCTGACGCTTCACGGGCCATTTGGAGGATCAACTCGTAATCCTCTGGCGCAACAACTAAACCTGACTCTAAACGCCTGCTTAGTTCGGGTAATGTCTTCAACATTGCCTCTCGGATCCCACTCTCGATTTGGCGGACCACACGGAGAGGCTGTTCGTCAAAGACCCCGCCATTAACAGCCACAAGCACAGCGATTTGCTCGGCCACAGAAAGTGGATGGTACTGGGGCTGCTTGAAAATCTCGCGCACACGACGTCCTCGTTCAAGCGTCTTCCGAGTCTCAACATCTAATCGAGTTCCGAAGCGTGCAAAGCTTTCCAACTCCTCGAATTGCGCGTACGACAATCGCAAGTCCCCTGCGACCGTGCGAAAGGCTCGGAGTTGGGTCTTGCCGCCAACTCGTGAAACGGATTTGCCGATATCCACAGCAGGCAAAATCCCCTTGTCGAAAAGCGAGGGGGTTAAGTAGATCTGACCATCCGTAATCGATATCAAATTGGTCGGAATATAGGCAGATAAGTTTTCTGCCTCTGTTTCGACGATGGGCATCGTCGTTACCGAACCACCGCCGAACTCTTCTCGCAAGTGTGTACTACGTTCCAACAATCGCGAGTGAACGTAAAAGATATCTCCGGGAAAAGCCTCTCGTCCCGGTGGACGGCGAAGCAATAAAGACAATTCTCGATATGCCCGCGCGTGTTTCGTAAGATCATCGAGCACAACCAGCACATCACGCCCATGCTGCATGAAATGTTCCGCAATGCTCATCGCGGCATACGGCGCAACGTACTGTTCTCCCGGGGGATGATCTTCGGTCGTGGCAACGACGACGGTATGCTCAATTGCCCCGTAGGCTTTCAGGTCCTCAATGACCCGTGCCACGGAAGAACTACGCTGCCCGATCGCACAGTAGACACACAGTACCTGCTTGTCGCGTTGGTTGATCATCGCGTCGACGGCAATCGCAGTTTTGCCCGTTTGCCGGTCGCCGAGTACCAACTGTCTTTGGCCACGCCCGATGGGAATCAACGTATCAATGACTTTGATTCCGGTCTGAAACGGAACCGTAACGGGAGCTCGATCCATGATGGCAGCCGCAGGACGTTCTACTGGAAGGCGACGAACGGCTCGAATTGGCCCTAGTCCATCAATGGGTCGACCGATGCCATCGACTACACGCCCTAGAAGCGTTTCGCCAACTGGTACGTCAAGTACACGCTGTGTCCGTCGAACTTCGCCCCCAGCATGCAATCCCTTTGCTCTATCGAGCAAGATCACCCCTACCTCGTCTGGATCGAGATTGAATGCCATACCCAGTCGATCTCCTGGAAACCGAACGAGCTCTTGGGACTGGACGCCTGGCAGCCCGTCGACTCCTACAATACCGTTGCCGACGAAGCTAACCCGTCCCACTTCCTCAGGAGCAAGTTGACGTGGACTCACATTTCGGACACGTTTCAATAGGGCAAACGTTTGATCAAGAACGTCATGAAGTGTTTCGATTGATGGATCCATGATCTTGCCAACCGGTTCTACAAATGCCTATTTCACCGAATCATGCGTTTGAGGCCGAGGCCAGCGTTTCTTCTTCCAGGGCAGCATGCAGACTTTCCTCGAGACCCGTCAGGTAGTCGTCTAGTTCCCATGCAAGCTTGTGGGAATTGGTCTGGATCGCGATGCCGCATATCAACGCGGGTGCTTGCTCGAAAGTTACTTCGATGGAATCCACAAACCGAGTCCGCAGGGTTTCCGCAATACGCTGCTGGAGGTCTTCAGGCAACGCGAATGCCGATTGAACGACAACTGTGTTCTCGCCTTGCCGAAGCGATGCCATGACCTCATTTCGTTGGGGATCTCCCAACTGATTCAACAACACAATGAATTTCTCGGCGATGCGTCGCTCCAATTCGGTATCAGCCAAGTCGTCCAATACGCGACGCGCGACAGCAAATACTTCCTCGGACGCACGTCGCCGCAAGTCACGCAAGAACGATGTTGATTCTTCCCGAATTGCCGCAGACCAACGGGCCTTGACCTGATCGACTTCTTCTCGCACCTTCGCGGTGAGTTCCCGTCGGTGTACTTCTACTTCTTCATGAACTCGAACCAGTTCCTCTTGCCGCTGGTCTTCTAACTCACGGTTGTGTTGCTCAGCCAAGTCTCGTTGCTGTTGAGCTTCCTCTTTTGCCAAGTTGACCTCATCCCAGCTACTGGCAATCACCTGTTCCCTTTTCTCCATGGCCTCGATAACACGACCATAGAGGAAGTACTTCAGGAGCCCTACGAGAATCAGGAAATTGACAATCTGGGCTACAATGGTGAACCAATCAATCACTTGCCAACTCCTAGTAACCCCGTCAGTTTGCTGTTGTTGCTGGAATCACGTAGTTCCAAACAGGATTCGCAAACAGCAAAATCATGGATACAACAAAGCAATAAATGGCCGTGGATTCGACCATGGCTAACCCAACGAAGAGAGTTCGCGTAATTCGGTTTGCTTCATCAGGCTGCTGAGCGATCGCGCTGAGTGCCTGGGCAACGGCGCGGCCTTCTCCCAGTGCTGGCCCGATTGAGCCAATCGCAATCGTAATGCCTGCGGTAAAGATCGACGCCATGCCGATAAGTCCAACGTTGTCCATCGAATCATTCCTTTCTTTTAGTTCCTACGGATCATGAGACGTTCTTACTTTCAGTAGTTTCACTTTGGGCGTTCGCTTCGGGACGATGATGTGCCTGGCTGGCCGATGCGATATACACCAATGCCAGTACTGCAAAGATATATGCCTGAATCAGGCCGGTTAGCAATCCCAGGGCGTTCATCAAAATCGGAAAGAACAAGGGCGCAATTGCCAGAAGAATAGCGGCGATCTTAGCGCCACTCATCATGTTTCCGAATAGTCGCACTGCCAGGGCAAGGGTTCGCGAAAGCTCACCAATCAAGTTGAAGGGAAGCATGAGGGGTGTAGGTTGCAAGTATTGCTTGAGGTAGCCCACGACTCCCTGCTTCGAGATGGCATAAAAGGGAACAGCCACCAGGACACATAGGGCCAGTGCTGTCGTCGTCGAAAGTGAGGATGTTGGGGAATGAAAGCCAGGGACAACGGCTAGCAGGTTCGACGTTGCGATGAACAAGAACAGTGTCCCGATAAATGGCAAATAACCCGCGGAGTCTTCCTGGCTGACCTCCTGGATCTGTTTATTGATCGTGCCAACAACGATTTCCAAGAAGTTCTGCCAGCGCGAGATGCTTCGCCCGGATGACAACTTGCGGGTAGACCACCATGCGATACCGACAAGAAGCACCATCACGAGCCAGGTGTACACAATGGTGTAATTCAATGAAATGAATTTCCATTGCAGTAAAACAGCGTCGTCAGGGCTTAGGTCTTCGATGTTCATTTCAGATCAACAGTGGATCCAATTACGTTACCAAGTATCGTCATCAATCCTGCTAATTCGCAAACTCGTGCGAATTCCCTAAACAACCCACCAACACGAATCGGACGACTAGAAATCCAAACACGCAAATTGCGAGTAATTCCCAGCCTCCCTGAAGTACGGCAAAAAAGCTGGTCAGCACAACGCCTAGGCGAAACAGCAGGCTCGCCAAGAACCACAGTGCCGGTATTTGCATCGACGGCAAACGTCGCACGGTCAACCAAAGCCCCCCGAAATACACCACGCCGAGAGTCAGTCCAATTACAAACACGCCAAGAGCCCATATCGGATTCATAAGACAACTCCTCTATTTCTGCACTTTCTGATCGTCTTCCGTATCTTGTTCATTCGTGAATAACTCTTGCTGGATCCAATACCATGCGATCCAACAACCGCTGGTGATGCCAGCGAATAAGCCCATGAGGGTGCATGAGTAACTATGTTCCCAGGTTCGATCCATCCATAGGCCAACAATGGCGCCGATCAAGGTCGGGATCGCAATCGACCAACCAATTAATCCAAACATTCCTAATCCGAACCAAATGCTACGTCCGCGGGACTCGCGTGCGCGAATCTTTCGTCGCTCCTTCTTGGCCACCTCCTTTTGCATTTCATCCTGATATTGAGGTTTAGTCATTGTTCCCTATACCTAAGGGCGTTTCTCGAGGTCCATGAAGCGTCTTACCATGCCCGATTCAAGTCTCGCTGCAGCCGAACGAGCTAGTCGTTCCCGTTCGTCAATGGACTCGAACTGCTGCTCAACAACTTGTTGTAATTGTCCGAGATCCATACTCATTACGGCATGCCTCGTCGAAACAAGTACCTGGGGACCGCACTTCACGAGAGTGCCCTCGTCCACAGCTACGAAGTGTTCGAGACGTTCGTTATCCAGAAACGAAAGAATTCCCGGGACAATCGTTGCCACAAAGTCAATATGCCGAGGAAGCAAGCAGAAGAAGCCGTTGGGTGCCTCCGCGGTTAGCTTCAGCACTTGGCAGTCCAAGAACACTTCACTTGGCAGGAGCACCTTGAGATTCATGGTACCTTCGACTCCCTTTTGGCTTCGTCAATCGTACCAATCATGTAAAGCGAGCTTTCTGGCACGTCGACAAATTCGTCGTTCAGAATTCTCTCACATCCTTCCAACGCGTTTTCTAAATTTACAAATCTCCCTTCGTGGCTCGTGAACTGTTCCGTTACGAAAAATGGCTGCGTCAGAAAACGCTCCAATCTTCGAGCGCGATTCACAATACCCCGGTCTTCCTGCGATAACTCCTCCAAGCCCAACATGGCGATAATATCCTTGAGTTCTTCGTATTGAGCCAACGTTTTGCGGATTGCCTGGGCGATTTCGTAGTGACGATGACCAACGACATGGGGTACCAGTAATTTGGATCGTGATTGCAGTGGATCGATCGCCGGATAGAGTCCTTCGCTTGCTCGTTTTCTCGACAAAACGATTGAGGTGGAAAGGTGGCCAAACGTGTGTACGGCGGCAGGGTCTGTAAAGTCATCAGCGGGAACGTAGACGGCCTGTACCGATGTAATTGCCCCTGAGGATGTGCTACAGATCCGCTCTTCGAGTTCTGCCAATTCGGTTCCTAGGGTCGGCTGGTAACCAAGTCGCGACGGCAGTCGGCCCATGAGTCCCGATACTTCCGAACCGGCTTGAATGAACCGGAACACGTTATCGATCAATAGCAGCACATCCTGCTGAGCGTCATCACGGAAGTACTCTGCCATGGTCAGAGCTGCGTGCCCAACGCGGAATCTTGCCCCAGGTGGGTCGTTCATCTGTCCGAATACCAACACGGTATTCTTCAGTTCCCCGGTATCACTCAGTTCGCGATAGAGTTCTTCCCCTTCTCGACAACGCTCGCCAATTCCGCAAAACAGGCTTACGCCTTGGTGTTTGCTGACCGTGTTGTGGATCAACTCCATAATCACAACGGTCTTCCCTACCCCGGCACCACCGAACAGCCCAGCCTTGCCTCCTCTTTCCAGCGGAGCCAGCACGTCAATAAGCTTGATCCCCGTATAAAACACCTCCATTTTTGTGATTTGTCGTGTTACCGGCACGGGCTCCTGGTGGATCGATCGCCGCTCGACATTGCCAATCTCCTCACCGCGGTCAATGGTCTCGCCAAACACATTCAGGGCTCTTCCTAACAACTTTTTCCCGACAGGCACCATCAGCGGCCTGCCGCAGTCGGTGATCACGGAGCCCCGAAATAAACCCTCCGTCGGTGTGAGGGCAATGCCACGAATGGTGTTGGCATCCAAGTGATTGACTACTTCAACGACAACCTTTCCGCCCTCACCTGCGCGCAGCTCATTATTGAGATCCGGGATTTGCGTTGGGAAATGAGCGTCAATCACACTTCCACGGATCCGAACGATCGAACCGCAATTCTCGGTACCTGAGGAGACTGGGCCGTTTTCCGCGTTGATGCCGTCACCCGCCATCTCAGGAGCCTCCTTGAGGTTTCTGAGCGACGCCGCTGTCAGCGTCAGGCACATTCACGTCATGCTCCAAAAATCGAGGGTCCTTAATTCCAAGACGCAGCTTCCATTCCTGCACGGAACAATAAAGCACAGGCACGATGAGCATGGTCATGATTTCAATCAACATTCCACCAAAGCTGGGGATCGCCATTGGGACCATGATGTCAGAGCCGCGGCCTGTTGAAGTTAGCACGGGTATCAGGGCTAGAATGGTGGTGGCCGTGGTCATCAAGCAAGGCCGAACCCGCCGCAGACCGGCCGCGAGCGTTGCAGCCCGCGCCTCGGCACTGGTCGTAATTCGATGACGAAAGAAGCTTTGATCGAGATAAGTCGTGATTACCACGCCATCGTCAGAAGCAATGCCAAACAATGCCAGGAAGCCCACCCAGACAGCCACGCTCAGATTGATTGGGTGGATTTGGAAGAGTGACTGCATATTGGTGTCAAAGACATTGAAGTTCAAAAACCATGGCTGAGCATAGAGCCAAAGCATGATGAACCCACCAGACCACGCGATCGCAATTCCACTGAAGACAAGAGAAGTCGTGATCACCGACCGGAATTGAAAGTAGAGGATGATGAAGATCACAAACAGGGCGAGTGGCAACACGATCATCAACGTTTTCTGTGATCGGATCTGGTTCTCGTAGTTGCCCGCAAACGTGTAGCTGACGCCTGGAGGCAAAAGAAACTCGCCACGATCGATTTTATCCTGCAGATAGCGTTGGCAGTCCTCCACGACATTCACCTCAGCCTCGCCAGGATTCATATCAAAAAGCACGTAGCCGATCAGAAACGTATCTTCGCTCTTGATTACCTGGGGACCACGTACGTAATTGATTTCGGCAACTTGTGCCAATGGAATGTGTGCACCGCCCTTGGTAGGCACGAGGATTTTCTTAAGTTCGTCGATTTCATTACGTAGTTCTCGTAGATAACGAACACGCACGGCATACCGTTCCCGCCCTTCGACCGTGGTTGTAATTGGCATCCCCCCGATCGCCACTTCAACAACGTCCTGAACGTCTTGGATATTGAGGCCGTACCGAGCGATCTCCTTGCGGTCGAAATCGATCTCAAGATAGGGCTTCCCGACAATTCGGTCCGCGATAACCGCTGAAGCCTGGACGCTTGGCACTTCTTTAAGAAACCGTTCAATATCCAATGCGACCCGCTCAATGGTTTCCAGGTCAGGGCCTTTGACCTTGACCCCCATGGGTGCCCGCATCCCACTTTGCAGCATCACAATCCGGGCAGCAATCGGTTGCAAGCGAGGAGCCGACGTTGTCCCCGGCACTTGCGACGCCTCAATAATCTCCTGCCAAATGTCATCCGGATTCTTGATCCCAGCCCAGCTTTCACGATTGGGGTTGAGAGCGGGATCGAGCGGCATACGCCACTGGCGAAATGGAAGTCCCCGAGGATCTTCTACGAGCTTGCCATCTTCTCGAACAAACTTCCCCTGAACCTTGTAGATCTGACCATCGCTTGCCGGCAATGGAATCCCTTCAACGTCACGGAAGTAGTCGACAGCATTTGGGTCAAATCGGTACTTGATTCGATTGCCATCCTTATCGACGACGTATTCCGATTTATAGTTGATTACGGTTTCAATCATTGAAATCGGGGCAGGATCAAGCGGACTCTTTACGCGACCCAGTTTCCCAACGGCCAGCTCAACTTCCGGGATTTCGCTAATTCGACGGTCTTGAAGTTGAAGCACATTGCTCACTTCGCCAATCGATGCGTGCGGCATCGTGGTGGGCATGTACAGGAAAGAGCCTTCGTCCAAGGGCGGCATAAACTCTTTCCCGAATCCGTCCCAGCTCTTGGCCAGTGTCCATTTCGTTTTCACGTACAGTGACTGAGCTACAGATGGATCCTCCCAAGACTTGGAACGGATCCCCGCCATTTCATACTTGAAGCGGCCTAACGACGTGAGCTTGGCTACTTCATCTTGCTCTAAAGACTGCGAATCAAATTCCTGCGGAATAGGCCCCAAGATGAGTGCCGGCCCTAACCATGCACCAAATCCCAAAAGCAGGATTGATGCTGGAGCAATCGAGAAAAGCAGCTTGTGATCCAAGCACCATCGAAGCAGCGGCTTATACAGGTACTTCTGAAATACCTGAAAGAATGCGAGCAAGCCACCGATCACGACGCCAACGAATATCAAGTTGCGTAGAAAACCCTTCTCAGGCCCCAGAGGCAACCAGTCATCGGTTAAGAGCGTACCCACCAATAGCACAGCTGCGCCGTTCGCCAGCAAAAGACCGCTGCTATGCATCCGTGATCGCCAGGCTTCGTAACGTTCCGGTAGTGTCTCTTCAGCGACCTTGTATAGGCCAAGTGCGGAGATAATCACTCCAGCCCACCATGCCAGCCCAATACCAATCACGATCCCGGCAACGACCAAGCCGACATACAGAACTTGCCTCAATAACTTCGTGTTGATCTTCGCCGTAAACAGAAGATGCGCCGCTGGAGGGATAATCGTTAAGGCAACAATCACCGAGGCCGCCAAGGCAAACGTTTTCGTGAAGGCCAACGGTTTGAATAGCTTCCCTTCCGCTCCGATCATCGTGAATACAGGTAAAAAGCTCACGATGGTCGTCGCGACGGCCGTAACCACGGCACCGCCAACTTCGCTGGAAGCTCGATACACAACCTCCAATCGATCCTCCGACTCATCTGCCTCGTCGAGATGGTTCAAAATGTTTTCACAAAGAATGACCCCCATGTCGACCATGGTCCCGATCGCAATGGCGATGCCTGACAGTGCCACGATGTTGGCATCGATACCGAACGTTTTCATGGCGATAAAGCACATAAGGACGGCCAGCGGGAGAAGTGCGCTGATCAGGAGAGAGCTGCGAAGATGCATGACCATGACCAAAATCACGATCACCGTAACAAGGATTTCTTCGACGAGCGCCTTGTTCAATGTCCCAAGAGTTTCATAGATGAGTCCAGTACGGTCATAGAACGGAACCACCGTGACCTGGCTCGTCGTAACCCACGCCGGCCACTTCTCCCTTGGAATCGATCGCAGGTGTTTGACCCACGCGTCGTGGGCCAGTAGACCTTCCCCTGTAAATCCATCGAAGTTGTGCGAAGCAGCGTAAGCCGCTACCTGCGTTTGCGTTACTTTCTGATAATCAACGATCGCCTTGGTTGGTAGTCCGTCGTCAAACTCATCGATCTTGGCTTTGACGTTCTTAATTGCTTCCAGCGGGTTGAATCCATATCGCACGACAACCACACCGCCGACGGCTTCTGCTCCGCCTTTGTCTAATGCTCCACGACGCAAAGCTGGCCCCAGCGATACCTTGGCGACGTCTTTGACATAGATGGGGACATCGTCATTCGCCGTGACAACACTATATTCCAGGTCTTCGACACTCTCGACGAAACCAAGTCCACGGATAAAGTACTCCGCCTTATTGATTTCAATCGTGCGAGCACCGACATCGATGTTGGATCGCTTGATCGCTCGAAACACGTCGTTGATGCTAACCCGCGCTGCCCTCATCGCGTCGGGATCAACGTCAACCTGGTATTCCTGGACAAATCCTCCGATCGATGCCACTTCGCTGACACCGTTTGCCGAAAGCAGGTAGTAGCGAACGTACCAATCCTGAATCGTCCGCAGTTCGTTCAGATCCCATCCACCTACGGGTTTTCCATCAGGGTCTCGTCCTTCCAGTGTGTACCAATAGATTTGCCCCAATGGCGTCGCATCCGGACCTAGCGTCGGCTGAACGCCGTCTGGCAATGTGCCCGAAGGCAAACTACTTAGCTTTTCGAGAACGCGGGTTCGTGACCAGTAGAATTCAACGTCTTCATCGAAGATGACGTAGATGCTCGAGTAACCAAAGAAAGAATAGCTACGAATCGTCTTTACGCCTGGGACCCCCAGAAGCGCAACGGTCATGGGATAGCTGATCTGATCTTCAACGTCCTGCGGCGAGCGTCCCATCCATTCCGTGAATATGATTTGTTGGTTTTCGCCGATGTCGGGAATGGCATCGGTCGGCACCGGGTCACGTGGCAACGGCCCGGTATCCCAGTCAAATGGCGATACGAGAACACCCCAACCAAGCGTCGCACAGACTAAGAGCACGACAACAAGCTTGTTCTCTAGGCAAAATCGAATAACCTTATCGATCATCAGTTCATCCAATCGATGGTGAGTTGTCAGTGCTGGGAGTGATCCGGATGGGACTGATTGGCTCCCGAGTTTTCGGGCTGGTCGGTCATCAAAGGCTTCACGCTATCGGCACACTTGAGCATTTGGGTCCCGAAATATGGGTTTCTTACTTGATCGTTGCCCTGGTACCACACCGCTCCTCGATTTTGGAAAGCCATGGGACAGTGAAGTTCGTAAACCGTTCTTGCTGTGCCGAAGCCAAAAGTCTTTGCCAAGACCCCGACTTCTTCAGAAAGGGATTTGAATCCAGCCCTAAATCCGTTGATGTCTTCCGATCGCTGTAAATCGGCAATTAGTTTGGCTAGATTGGCTCGCTCTTTATCCCATATACCCTTGGCATCATCTGTCAGCACATTCGAATCGATTGCTTCCACGGCTGATTGGAGTTCGGGCAATTTCTCTTTGGCACCGGCGAAATCATCCTTTGCCAAGTCATATTGGATTTCGAGATAGCGGTCCCAAATCTCTCCCAGTCCATCTTGAAATTGCATGGGAACGCTAACCCGCTCGATCATGGGTTTCATGTTTGTCATCACTCCAAGCTGCGAACGCATCCGACGCACATGGGACTTGAGCGTTACAAGGAGCTGTTCGGCATCGGACATCTGTATTAATTGCTGCCCCTCGAATGCATCGTTTCCCAGCAACATCGAGAACTCTTTCCACTGCATCCTGGCATGCCCTGTCAGCATGTTGCCGTCAACACGCTGAAGCGTGCGATCAAAATCAGCAAATGCTAATCGGACTTCGTTAATATCTCCTGGTGCATAAGACTGCTGAACGCGATCGAAGGAGGCGATCAATTCCAAGATCTGATTGGTAAATGCTGCCGGCAGTTTCATGTTGTGCCCGGCATGTTCGTTGGTGGTTGCCTTTTTCTGATCACCACCGCCATGATGATGACCACCACCGCCGCCCCCTTCAGGCGTCATCATGCTGGGCTTGGCCTGAATCTGAATCTCGGCGTCGATCTTGAAGTTGCCTTGGGTGACGACCAGTTCACCCTCACTGAGCCCATGCTCTACCAGGTAGTAGTTGCCGGCTCGAGGGCCTAGCACGATCTCTCGGCCTTCGAAGGTCGGTTGACCGACGGGACCGAATTCCTCGTGCATTTGCTCCGTGATCGCTTCGATTTCGGCAAAGGCGTTTGATGCCTCTTGGGGAGTATTCGCTCGATTGCCGGCAAGTGCGTACGGTGTTAAACGGTCGGCATAGCGATTCCATAATTCCTGGGCATAGATACTCGCTCCCTGTTCGTACGGTTGATCGAGTACTTGCTCCAGAACAGCGAATGCACGTCGGATCTGCTCTAAATCGCCGCGTTGAATTGCCGTGCCAAGTCCTTGCGTCGCCGCTTCGATGCCGGCCGGCATGACAGGCAATTCCACGTAAACGATTGCTCGACGACCGGTAACTAATGCTGCGGAGGATGGGATCACCAGAGGGGCTGTTTCCTGTTCGGTACTGGGCGCGATATACCCCAGTGTTTCCGCACGAACCAGTGGCATATGGCAGATATCACATAGACCGGGCTCATCCTTGACAATCTCGGGATGCATCGGGCTGATCCATTTACCAACCAGACTTGGATCAATCACCCGTCCTCCGGCTGCGATGGTGGGCTGCACCTTGGCATGCACGAACATCTGAGGCTTAAGCTTACCGGTGGGATTGGGAATATTGACCCGAACTTTGACCGTTCTCGTCTTGTCATCCAGTACTGGCTGAATGAAGGCAATCCTCCCGTGAAATTCTTCCCCGGGGTAAGCCTCGGTCGTGATCGTGACATCTTGGCCATACCGAATCCAAGGTAGATCTGACTCGTAGGCATCCAGGTGAAGCCATACCTGGTTCAGGTCCGCGATCGTATAGATACGTTCGCCCGTTTTGACGTAATCCCCTTCATTTTTGAGTTTTTCGATTACGACACCACTGGCCGGCGAGTGGATTGTGAGGTGGTCCGAAGGCTTCTCCTGTCCCTCAATCTCCTCAATTTGTTCCTTCGTTAAACCGAACAGCCGCAGCTTCTCGCGTGCTGTTGCAACGAGGTTAACCGACGGAAGACGTATCGATCCCTGCGGAATGTTTTGATACTTAAGCGCCTGGATCAATTCCTCTTGAGCAGCATAAAGTTCGGGACTGTAGATATAGACCATGTGATCGCCCTCTTTGACGGTCACTCCTGCGTAGTCCACGTATAGACGATCTAGTCTTCCTGGAACCCAGGCTGAGATGTATCCGAACTTGGTCTCGTCGAAGTCGACCTTGCCGACCATTTGGATTTCCTGGGATACATATTTCCGCTCGACGGGAATGGAAGAAATGCTCATCAGTGCCCGAGATTCAGGGCTGAGAGTAAGTGTTCGCATCCCACCGGCAGATTGTGCAACCGGAATGAGATCCATACCACAGATCGGACAGTCCCCAGAATCTCCCGAACGGATCTGCGGATGCATGGAGCAGGTCCACATGCTCGAACCATTGGGAACGCGAGTCCCCACAGGCTCGTTATCGGCTACTTTTGGGGCGTTCGTGCCGAAGCTGAACGCCAGCAAGAATCCTACGAGCAGCAAGATCCCAGCCTGAAACAACCAGAGTTTCCCAAAGTGCTTTCGATAAACTTCGGCCCACCATTGATTGGCAAGAATGGAGTTCGTCATGATTCTCTCTGACTATTGGGACGAAAGTTAAAAGGAATCGTACTCGTAGTTTCAGGCTGGAAACGTCAATGCACGGTCGCCGCCTATTCCAACGACCGTGCATGCGTTTCCTTTACTTTTTACGTTGGCACAATCACCGAGCCACTCCTAAGTGGTTTGTCCCCTCAGGAATTTGTAATGGGGAACAAGCCACCATGGAGAGACAACATTTAGCGTCCAATTCCTGGGTGCTGTCGGACTTCCGGCGGGGAATGACGTTGCTGAGTGCTTCGCGAACGTACACTCGGGGAAGGTTCGTAGGAGAACCGTCGCATCTCTTGAGGTTGTTCGACAGAAGCTTCTTCATTCGCGGAACGAACATTGGTATTCCTTACCCATCCCTTCATTTCCTGACCGTCGACTTCAACGATGGCTCCTAGCCATCCATCGACAACCTTTATGACGCGAAAGTGCATACCATTTGGCATGTTGCCGATGACATCCCGCCCAACCATCATGCGAACATCTCGGCCTGCCACGACGACCTCGTCACCTTCCATGAATCGGGCTGGTTCATAGGAAAAGCTTCGAACGGCTTCCTCTGTTGTCTGTGTCGGCTGAACGTAGTACGAGTTAGCACGTTGCGAAACTCGCTCTTGGCTCCAGAATCCTCTGCCGTACTCGCCGCGTGCCTTCGCACCTGCATCACGTTGTGCCATTCCTTCGGCCACCCAAAATCCTGACATCGTGATTGCTAACAATCCAACAAGCATGAATCGGAACATTTCACACCTCCGCCTTCTAATGGGTGAGTCGAGCGGATCAATTCTTCCGCCAGGAAGCTACGCTTCCCTGTAACGTTGACCCGTCATCGCTCTTTCCTATTGGATGTTCCGGCATGCACATTTCTTCGCGAGTTACGTCATTTTTTGTCTGCCAGAAAAGGAGGCAGATGCGGCGTAATTACGTGGCATGAATTGCCGCCATTTCGGTGAAGGATAAGACCGGAACAACATGCGCAACTGGCGAATCAGCAATGGCTTACCGCTTCCATGGAGTGTGTTCCGGAATTTCGCCCGGGGTGTCGGGCACGGAATTTGAAATAACGTGCTGCAAATTCCTGCGGAATAGCCATCTTCAAGGTCCGTTATCTTCAACTGTGGCTACTCCTTTTCAGCACAATTCGAGTCTATGCTCCCTCTCGTTTTCCGAGCCCTCGTGGTTGGTCTCCTGATTGAATCTGTCTTATTTGCCCAGGACGCCACGACGTTCGTCTCAACAAAATCAGATCCGGCCAATTTCATTGTTCGAACCTTCCCAGGTGGCCCCAAGGCAAGCGTTGTCCTAGATCAATGTGAAGACCTTCGGGCAGAACTCCAACGATCCTGGCTTCGCCTTGAAACGGCAGACAAGTGGGAGCCTCAGTGCGAAATCGTGCTGCACCCAGATCGCACGCAGTACCTAAAAGCGGTAGGTGTCGGAGGTGGGTCCACATCCGGAAGCAGCTTGGTTCGCTCAAAACACGGCCGCATAACTGCACGTCGAATTGACTTGATCGTCAACCAAGATGGGGAACTGACGGCACTCGCTCACGAACTAACCCATGTTGTCCTTGCCGATCGATTCGAGGGTCGTACGCCCAGATGGATTGACGAAGGGATTGCTACCCGAGCAGACAGTCCGGAAAAACGCAGCTTGCACCTGCGTGACTGCTTGCATTCCATTCAAAGCGGCACGGCCCTTCGACTTTTTGAAGTATTCAAATTGGAGCAGTTTACGTCTGCCCAGCAAGTGCCAGCATTCTATGGACAGAGCCTCTCGCTCATAAGCTTTCTATCCGTCCATGATGAACCTGCAAAAATCATTACGTTTGCCGAAAAGGCGAAGGACATCGGCTATGACCGTGCGTTAAAGGTTTGCTACGGCATGGAAGGTATTCCGGAGTTGGAGCGAAAATGGCGTGCCTACGTCTTCAATGGCAAACATGGCCACACGGACTTGTCAGCTGTTGCTACCGGTCGCCGCTCCTGATTCGATGGTCGGTTCTTCGGGCCTCTTCTCTTCTTGTGCTCGACGCATACCTTCGAACCAGGACACCAGTTGATTTAGCTCGTCTGAATCTTGCAGGCCTACAATTGTCATTCGGCGCTTGCCGTTGATCCAATTCCCGGCCAATTGATCCTCCCCTACGTCGATGAGCGTACATGGGATACCTTCACAGACCATGGGCTTGGCTTTTGAACCGCCAAACCACTCTTTGGCCGAATCCTCGTTGTGCTCAAAAATAGCGAAGCTCGTACCGTTCTCTCGCTTGCAAAGACACTGGACACAAGTGCAACATGGCATCTTCAAGACATGAATCGACTCAACGGCATAGCCCCCAGGCAACCCAGGAGTGATTGCGGGTTGATAGCCCAATAGTTCGCCAGCCTTGCTTACGTCCACATTGTGATTCTCGTAGCTGGTGAGCAAATAGGTCTGCGCAGCCAATGGGTCGTGACGAAACTTTTCAAGGTATTGCCCAAACACGGCGGACATGTCGTGATCGTGACCGTCCTTATCAAACCATGTTCCAAAACTGAACACGGATACACCGATCAAGAGCATGGCCGCTATTGCGGCCAGCCAGCCAACTGGGACATATCGTGACTTTCTTCCCGCATCTAACCGATGAGAAAGAGTTGGTCTCTCGGAACGTGAGTCGGCGGCAATTTCCTCCTGGTCTTCTAAACCAAGATTTTCCGATAGTTGCTCCCAGATACGGGTAGAGGGTGCAAGGGGCGTTTCGATATTTCCGGCCACGTTCGACAGACGTTCGTAGCGTGCCAAATCTTCGGCGCACGAGGAACACTCTTGCACGTGTTTTTCAACATCTCCGCGCACCTCGGTTGGCAATTCGTTATCGAAGTACGAAGAGAGTAATCGTTGAACTTCGGAGCAGTTCATCTCTTTACACCCCAAATCTCTCAAGATTCATCCCCACTAACTTCATTTGATGCTCCAATCGCGTGATTTGTTCGAAAAATGCGTTACCCCCTCTACATGGCTGCAATCGGACAACTCTACGGGAAAACGCATCCCAGGCAACGTATTTTGGATTACATATTTACTTTTGGCTCGGCATAGAAGTCATGCCCAGGTTCACGTGTCTTTCGTCGCAAGCACTAAACTTCTGCCCCAAGTTCCGTCAAAATAGATTGCAACTCGCGACGAACTTTATTGAGCCGAGAACCAACGGTTCCGCTGGGAATGTGCAGCACCTCAGCAATTTCCGTATAGGACATCTCTTCGACTTCTCTTAGTAGAAACACCGCCCGCAATTCAGGGTCCACCGACGCGAGAGCTCGCTCTAAGCACTCCTTGCACTCGAAAGACTCCTGAGAGTGGCTATGCTGCTCTGGCTCCCACTCAAGCCTGATGATATGGCTGCGTCCTTTATTGCGGAGATATTGGAGAGACTCATTCATGGCCAAACGGTACAGCCATGTGCTGAATTTCGCCTGCCATGAGAACTTCGCAAGCTTGCGAAATACCTGCAGGAAGACTTGCTGCGTCAGATCCTCCGCCTCCTGCAGTCCGACCATCCTTACCATTAATCGGTAGGTGTTCTGATGGAACGCATCGTAGAGTTCCCTGAACGACTCTGGATCACCTGCCTGGGCAGATGCCACGATCTCCTCGATAGACTTCACGATCCCCCGGTTTCCTGAATCTTGAGGTGCGAGCGAATGGCGGTTTGATCGCAGAGTTGCCGTGCTCATTTAGTGCTTATCCAACTATCGATTTTACAAGCTGATGGCCACGAGGGAAGCAAACCACGTTCCATTTTTTCGGAATCGTTTACCTCCATTCGGCAAGATACAGCTACCTATAGGTATTCGCCCTAGGTTCCGGCACTTTCTTTGTCTAACAGTTTCATATGCTCCCAGCCTGACCTATTTTGACTGGCGTGCTAGTTCGCTCACCTATCGTGCGGATACGCGCGCACTTGAATAATTCTGAAGAAAAGGCGATCTCGTAGCATCTCAAGGTTAGTTCTGGGGGAGAGATGTGCTTTCCTCAACCATTTTCGCCTGATCGCCAGACCGGGTGAACAGATCCAATCCCTGTCATCAAGAGATTTGCAATGGCGATCCCTGATATTGGAGCCTAAAAGATGCGAAGAAATTACCTGACATTGTCCATCCTTTCGGTAGCCTTAGTTGCCGCGATGAGTCTTTCAGCTTCATCGGTTGCCCTCGCCCAGCGAGATGCTGGAGCTAAGGCAAGAGGCGAAATTGGCACGGGCTTTTGGACCAACCAGCGAGCCGCACGCCGAATGCAGCACGCGCTAGATTACTCGAAAGGCATCTACGAATACTCTCGAGACGCCAAAGAAGTCCAAGGGAAAATCGCAGAAAAGGAATCTGCCGAGCTCGGACGAAACATCGAGGCCGCTAAGAACGAAGTCTCCGCGATTCGCAAGGAATACGGCGATGACAAGAACGTTCAAGCAAGCTTGAAGGCCATCGAGGAGCATTTGTCCGCCGCGGCAACTCAGCATGAAAAACTACATGCCGAATGCCAAAGTGATCAAGTTGATAGTTCCAAAACAATGGAATGCTGCAACACCATTACGAAAGAACTCGAGAAAGCAATTGCAGAACATGCGGCGCTAATGCGGCAGCTTGGCATCGACAAAAAGGCAGCGTCGACGAAAGCGGAATAAGCGGACGGTAAATAGCCATTTTGCAGGGTTCACCAGTATGGGTGCCCACTCAAGCAATTTGCGCGAGTGGACACCCCGACGGTGTCGATCTTAGAAACCGTTTTCCAAAGGAGATGGTTACGATGGGTGATCTTGTCGAATTTGCCAATCAAGTGAAGCAAAAGATGGCTATCGCCAATCGGCCGCCGTACTGGTCGAACGAAGAGGCGGACCAATATATGACCGCGTCGACGGCCAGGCGTGAGCAGTTCCAACAAAAAGCAAGCACGATCCAAGACACAATCATTAAGCCGCGTTTGGACACGATCGCGGCCTTTTTTGACAACGCCAGCATGGCCAAGGAAGAACTAGCCAGTCATCGCTCGTGCTGGTTTGGCTATTGCGATCGATTTCCGGTCACCGCCAAGATTGCCTTCGAAGTGCAGCATGACATCCGATTCGAGAAACTTGCCGTCACCTATGAAGCCTGGGTGATGCCGGTATTCATCAAGCTGAATGAACGCGACAAGATCACGATGGCTCTGGAATCGATTCGAGAAGACGATATCGAGAAGTGGGTCGATGAGCGATTGATGGATTTCCTGGATGCGTATCTAAGAATCGATCGGGGACGTGATGATTTTGAAGAGGAACCGGTAACCGACCCTGTCTGCGGAATGCGTATCAACCGTTCCAGTGCCGTGGCGAGTGAAAGTTACTTGGGCTATTGCTATTTCTTTTGCTCGCCTGGATGCCAAGAGAAGTTCAACCAAGACCCGACGGAATACGTCGAAGTGAAATCCATGTAGGAATGTCCAGCGATTATGTCAAACAACGAACTCCATCCTGTGTCCGCCGCCAGCAAGGATACGACCGACGCTCCCCACGCAGCGATGCCACTCAAGATTGGTGTCATGGGAGGAGCCGGACGGGACATTCCCGCGAAATATCTTGAACTCGCCATGCAGGCCGGTGAGGCGATCGCGCTCAATGGATGCGTCACCATCACGGGTGCTTGCCCAGGCCTTCCCTTGGCCGCTGCACGTGGTGCAAAACGTCGTGGTGGAACCGTCATCGGCATATCGCCAGCCCTCAGCCTTGACGAACACGCCTTCAAATACGAATCGCCAACATTGGCTCACGACGTGCTGATTTTCACCGGAAGCGGCCTGATGGGACGCGAAGTCGTGAACATTCGTAGCAGCGATATCGTGGTGATCATTGGTGGCAGCAGTGGAACACTCGGGGAGCTGGCAATCGCTTATGACGAAGGCAAATTGATAGGCGTTTTGACGGGAATTGGCGGGCTTAGCGACATGGTCGCCGACATTCTCGCAAAGTGCAATAAGAAGACCGGGTCACGCGTGATCTACAACGGGAGTCCACGCGAGTTGATAGAGCATCTCGTCGAAGCGTATCGGAGTGAACACTTTCGGCATCCCTCGGTATTCTGCCGTGGATCATCTTGTACGAATAGCCCTACAGATATCGAGGGCAACTCCCAAGATCCTGTTTGCGGGATGTGGATTTCACCAAATTCGGCCGCCGCGCGTCGTACCAATGGAGACAAGAAGTACGTATTCTGCTCACTCAAATGTGCAGAACAATTCGATGAAGAAATCAACAGCAGTGGCAAGAGTTTGTAATCACATCTGCTACGGTGAGTCGAAATCCGTTCCCGCGGCTTGCTGTAGTCTCGCATTGGCGGTTGCGAGGTCCCCAAGTGCGCGGTGATAGCCCAGTTCCAGAGTCAACAGATTGCGATAGTCTCGGATCACCCGATCGAACTCAACGCCTCCATTGGTATAGGCTTCCTGGTCGGCAGCTAATGTCTGACGAGCCTGGGGTAAGATGGTCCTTTGATATAACGCTGCTGTTTCGTGAGCTCGCTTGGCTTCCGCATAGAGATCGACGATCAGCGACTCGTAGCGATCGGTCATCTCCTCTACGGAAGCATTTGCGGCTTGGTGTTTCCAGCGAGCCTCGTTCTCGATCGCATCATATTTGTGCTTCCAGATAGGAATGCTCATCTGGGCTCCCAGGGCCCAGGGATCTTGACCAACATCCACGATCGTACTCGGAGGACGGTTGTCGTCGGTAGGGAAGTAACTGGCCGAGATCATGAACTCAGGCCGCCGCATGAGCCTTGCGACTTCTATTCCCCAACGCGTTGCCTGGGCTCGCAACCGTGCGGCCTCCAGTTCAGGCTGATTTCCAACGGCGGCCTGCATGACCTGTTCCATCGTCATGCCGGGCAATTCTGCATTCAAGCTCGCAACACTTTCAATCGCTTGATCAGTCGGCCGAGACAGAAGTCGATTAATTTCCGCTTCAACTCCCTGCCGCTGTCTTTGATACATCAGCATTCGTTCCTCGAGTTGTGACAACTCAACCGTTCCCAGAAGAACGTCTCCTTGTGACGCCGCGCCCGTAGCCACGCGAGCGTTGGCCAATTGAATCAAGGACTCCAAGAGCTTTTGGTTGGCGTTGGTGACCTCAATCTCGCGATCGATCACATATAGGCGGTACCAGCCGGATCGTACTTGAGCAATGACGCGCAGACGCTCCGCTTCCAATTCAGAATGGATAGCGTACGCCTCAAAGATGGCCCTTTGCTCTTCCGCAGATAGGCGACCAAGCCAGGGAATCGATTGACTGAACGTGAGATTGGCTCGTTGTGACCCAGCTGCTGTTTCGATCGCGTTACCGAAAACATTGGCCCCGATGCGAGGGGCCGGCAGCTTGTCGGCATACTGGGACTTGGACATCGCTGCCTGGTAGTCTTGCGATAACTTCCGGAGACGAGGGTTCTGTTGCAGGGCGATCTGCTCGAGGGCGACAAGAGACGAGCTTGTTTCAGACGCCGTCGGCACTTCGGGCAATTCCAGCTCATCGTCCAGATAACTTACCGGCTGGATATCGGAAGGGAGATGCTGGTCCACCGAACTCTGCGATGTCGGGGCTACTTGCTCCTCGAAAGGAGGTGCCGCCGATGGTGTATCGGTGGAGATGCACCCGACAAACAAGACCGCCGTGGCTGCCAGTCCTGGAAATGCTAAGCGTTGTGCCAACATGTGTGTTCTCAAATCCGAAGGTAGATAGTCGGTCACTTATTTCAAATTATGCACGGATTTCTAAATGGCACGGTCCACTCGGATTTATCGGTCATTAGGGAATTGCCCTCAAACCAAAATGTGTCATTTCAATACGTTATGAGGTTTTGAGCCTTAGATACTAGGGTTTCAGCACCTGATTACCCTCGGCCTATTCGCCCTTGACTTGGTTGCCTCGCGTCGGCATGATGCGAAAATATTCCGGTCACGAAAACTTTGCCGTCATTTAAGAAGTTTGGGCAAAACGACCGAAGTAAAGAAAAGCGGCTGACTCGCGGCCTTTGATTTTCTATTTGAGTGAATTCCGAACGTGTCATTCATTACGCACAATGCGACTAAAGTCTGGATCTGGACTTTAATCCTGGCCTTGCCCCTGCAAGGACTTGTGCTCAATGGATCGGTATGTGCAAGTGATGGCACTGCCTGCAACGGCGGGCGACTAGATTGTTGTTGCTGCTGTAGCTTGGAACATCGCCAGCAGCACAGCTGTTGCTGCCATAAGTCAGAGACGACCGGCACATGTTGTCAGAAATCCGGCGTGTCGCAGTCAAAGTGTGAGTGTGGCATTGGATGTCCCTGCGGCGAAGGCAAGCCTTCCGATATCCCTGCAGCTCCATCCCGTGATTCGGATGCACGATCTGATATCGCTTCACTCGCCTTGACCCCTAATTCGCTCGATACGGCTCCTGAAATTAAGTGCCCGCAACAACGCGTGCAACTTCAATCGGAAGCGATCCAGTCTCTGTCAATCGATCGTTGTTCCACTCTCTGTCGCTACACACTCTAGGTAGCCAATCCATGCGCACCTTGATGCGCATGTGTTAATTCCTGTCGATCATGCGAACGACTTCGCGTGTATAAGGCCGCGTACTCCTGCGTCAGGAAGACGTTTTGCGGCTGATGATCGAGTCCATACCAGTGAGCTATGTCGCATCACGACTGCGCGCATTCATCATTCCACACAGGACATTTCTCATGAGTGAGTCTCCAGAGCCCGTTGAGCAGGCACCCGAGAATCCGAAGGAAACAAGACAAGCCTTCGATCGTCGGTGGCTGGTAGGACTATTCATCAAGCCAGTTATCTTCCTTGTCTGCGGGACGTTACTGTTCGCGGGCCTGGGACTTATGCAGCGATTTGGACTGATCTCGAGTGGCGCCATAGGTGGAGACGCAGCTTCTGCCTCGGCACAGGCCGGGGCAGAATACATCTGCCCAATGATGTGTACGCCTCCGTCGTCGCAGCCAGGCCGTTGTCCCGTTTGTGCGATGGAACTTGTCGTGGCGTCGTCAGGTGGTTCTGGCGGGGACTCGCATTCGATTCAGATCGGGTCGGCCGCTCGACGTATCGCTAACATTCAGACGACCGAAGCCACCATGCAGCCCATGACGCGGAACGTCCGTGCAATTGGCAAGCTGAAATATGACGAAGCCTCGCTCAAGACCATCTCTGCGTATGTGGGCGGACGATTGGATCGCCTTTACGCAGACTTCACCGGCGTTGTCGTCGAGCAAGGCGAGCCGCTGGCGTTGCTCTATTCGCCGGACCTGTATTCGGCACAGGTCGAATACTTACTGGCCAAAAAATCCGTTGTACAAGCATCTCCCGGAGTATTGCCGAGCGTTGCAAGTGCCAATCGAAACCTTTTCGAGAACGCGCGACAACAGCTGATCGAATTGGGAATGACGGAAGCTCAAATTACTGACTTGGAAGGTAATGGCAAGGCAGATAGCCGGTTGCATCTAAATTCCCCAATGAGTGGTACGGTCATCCAGAAGATGGCGGTCGAAGGCCAATACGTGAAGGCCAGCGATCCGATTTACCAACTGGCGGACCTTTCCACAGTATGGCTTATGCTCGAACTCTTCCCTGAAGACGCTGCCTGCATCGGATACGGTGAGAAGGTCGAAGCCGAGGTTCAATCCCACCCAGGAAAGAAGTTCACGGGAAGGGTGGCGTTTATTGATCCAAATGTCAACGAACGTACGCGGACGATCGGCGTTCGTGTCGCCCTACCGAATGAAGAAGGCCTTCTCAAAGTTGGCGACTTCGCGACAGCCTTTCTTCGCATTCCCGCGGCAGCCGGTCCACAGTTGCGCAGATACGATCAGCAGTTGGCCAACAAGTGGATCAGCCCACGGTTTCCGAATCAAATCTTCGACCAGCCTGGCAAGTGCCCCATCAGCAATCTCGAACTCGTCCATGCATCCCATTTTGGGTTTGCTGACCAACCGCAAGATGAAACCCAATCCGTATCCGTGCCTCGAAGTGCGGTTTTGATGGCTGGTAAACATAGCGTTGTCTACGTGGAAACAGAGCCAGGACGATTTGAGATTCGGCGAGTCGTTTTAGGTCATCAAAGTGGAGACCAGATTGCGATCCACGATGGGATCAACCCTGGCGAGAAGGTAGCCATCAAGGGAAACTTCCTAATCGATTCTCAGATGCAGCTCGCAGGGAACCCTTCCCTGATCAACCCAGAGAAGTATGTCGCTCCGGAAGCTGAAGAATTGTCACCTGAGATGCTGGCTGCTCTCGAAAAGTTGCCGCCGGAAGAAATGACGTTGGCCAGCGCCCAGCAGATTTGCCCAGTTACCGAGATGGCCTTGGGTTCGATGGGCACACCACCTAAGGCCGAAGTAAACGGCCGTACGGTGTTCCTATGCTGCGAGGGATGTCGCGGTTCACTGATGAAAGAGCCTGAGAAGTATCTCGCGGTCCTCGACAACAAAGATAGCGGAACCCAATCAGAGAGCGCACCTGACTTGCCGCCGATCGGCCCCATTCAAGAGATTCCCCTTGTTCCTGAACTACCACCTAACACGGTAGCCGTTCCTGTTGAAAGCGATGGGCCGACAACTCCATCGATCGCGACCCCTGTAATTCAGCCCGTGGAGGTCGTCCGATGATTCAAAGTCTCCTTCAATTCTGCCTGAAAGAACGTTTACTCGTTTTACTGACCGCGGTGTCCCTGGCCGCCTTTGGCTGGTACTGCACCTACAAGGTTCCCCTCGATGCGATTCCCAACGTTGGCGAGAACCAGGTCATTGTCCTGACCGAATGGCCAGGACGGTCCCCCAAGGACATCGAAGACCAAATTACCTACCCGCTATCGATCGGGCTGCAAGCCGTGCCAGGATCGAAAAGTGTCCGCGGAAAAAGCATGTTTGGCTTCAGCTTTGTCCAGGTGACGTTCGACGATGGCGTCGATTTCTACTGGGCTCGATCGCGTGTCGCCGAACAGCTTACGGCCCTCGGCAATCAACTGCCTGAAGGCGTGACTCCGAGCCTCGGACCGGACGCGACCGCATTGGGGCAAATCTACTACTACGTGCTGGAAGGTCCACCCGAAATGGACTTGGCCGAGCTACGTTCCAAGCAAGACTTCTTCCTGAAATACGCGTTGCAGTCGGTCGATGGTGTCGCGGAAGTTGCCTCGATCGGTGGCTACCTCAAGCAGTACCAGGTTGAAGTTGATCCCGACCAATTGCGTTTCCATGACATTCCTTTGAGCCTCGTTATCGACGCGGTGAAGGCCTCGAATATCGATGTCGGTGCAAAGACGGTCGAGACGTCTGGGATGGAGTTCATTGTCCGCGGACGTGGATTCATCGGTGCCGGCAAGACTGAGCCGGAAACGATTGAGCAAATCGAGAATACCGTTATTCAGACTCGCGACGGGATACCGGTCCGCGTTCGCGATCTTGCTCAAGTTCAGGTAGGCCCTTCCTTTCGGCGAGGTGCTATCGACCTGAACGGCCGTGAGACCGTGGGTGGCGTCGTCGTCATGCGTTACGGCGAGAATCCTCGCGAAGTTATTCAGCGCATCAAATCGAAGATCGCTTCCTTGGAAAGCGAACTGGGCGGAATCAAAATCCTCGGCATCTACGATCGTACGCAACTGATTGATGAAACAGTTGCTACGCTCACCGACGCATTGAGTCATGAAATTCTCATCACGATTGCCGTGGTGGTTCTTTTTCTACTCAACGTCCGGTCGAGCCTGATCATTGCGATTACCTTGCCAATGGCTGTGCTCATGTCCTTCGCGGCGATGAAGTGGTTTCACGTCGATGCAAATATCATGTCGCTCGCGGGAATTGCGATCGCGATCGGCACAATGGTCGACATGGGGATTATCGTCTTGGAAAACATCTACGATGCCCTTGCCGAATGGGAAGCGAAGGGAGCCCCAGGCGGACCACGTCAACGATTACGCGTCATACAGGAATCGGCCAGCGAGGTCATACCGGCAGTTCTTACGGCCGTCAGTACGACGATCGTGAGCTTTCTGCCCGTCTTCTTTCTCACCGGCAGAGACTACAAGCTGTTTGCTCCGTTGGCCTGGACGAAAACGTTCGCTTTGGCAGCCAGCTTGATTGTCGCCGTGACGGTCGTCCCGGTACTTGCCCGAATCTTTTTGCACAATGCTCCCAAGCTCACCTGGCGGTCTATGACAGCTGCGATAGGGTTGGCCGGTATCAGCATGCTTCTCGGTCAACTTCTATGGAGTGAGCATCTGGCTGAACTCCTTGGTGTACCGAGTATGCTCGTCACGATCGCACTAGGGCTAACTGGTGCGGCGATTGGCTGGTGGATGAGCCGTGAACAACTGCGGCCCATGGAAGACAACCCTGCCAGCCGATTCGTGATATTTCTGTACGCCGGACGTTTGCGAATGGCCCTTCATCACAAGGGAGTTATGCTGCTTTTTCCGCTGGTGATTTTCATTCTGGGCCTTGGTGCCTGGATTGGACTGCCGACCGTACTTCGTCCGTTTGAAAAGTTGGTATCACTCGTCGGTGCGGACCTCAATGAGGTTCCCGGATACGTCGATGCGAAGCACACCTTCCAAGGCCTCAAGTCCGACGACTGGATCGCCTTGGACGAAGGAAGCTGGTTCTACATGCCCAGCTTGTATCCTGCGGCCGGATTCAATCAGGTCATGGAGATTCTGCAATCGCAAGATGTCCTGATCAAAGAGATTCCGGAAGTTGCCCACGTGATGGGAAAAATTGGTCGCGTCGAATCTGCTCTCGATCCAGCTCCTGCCGCGATGATTGAAACCTACGTCATGCTGAAACCACGTAGCCAATGGCGCGAAGGAATCACAGAACGCGAGATCTGGGATCAAATCAACGAGGCCGCAACGCTTCCTGGCGTTACGCCAGCTTCACCACTGCAGCCCATTGAAGGCCGTATCGTGATGCTGCAATCCGGCATCAAAGCATCGATGGCCGTTCGTATCTACGGGGATTCCCTAGAAGGGCTGTCTGAAGCATCGGTGGCCGTTGCCGAAGAGTTGAAGAAACATCACCTCGTGAACGCAGGCACGGTCAATCCCGACATCGTCATGGGGAAACCTTATTACGAGTTTGAGGTCGATCGTGAAGAAGCTGCCCGTTACGGGATGACCACGATGATGGTCAATCAGATCGTCGCGGCTGGACTGGGTGGGCTCGACGTGACGACCACCGTCGAAGGGCGAGAACGATATCCGATTCAAGTCCGCTTCAATCGAGAAGTCCGCGAGAACATGGGCGAACTTCCCAGGACATCGATCGTAACGCAAACAAAAGACGTAGTTCCGCTGGAAAGATTAGCGAAAGTTTCCACCACGTGGGGACCTGGCATGATCAATAGCGAAGACTCGCGTCTGGTTGCCCACGTCATGTTTACCCCTTCCGGCGTCGCAGGCGACCTGGAAACGGTCGATTCGGTCATGCATTCACTACGCGATGCCCGTGAATCGGGGAAGCTAGTGTTTCCCGATGGCAACTTTGAACTCCAGGCAGTGGGCTCCTTTCAGAATCAGATCGAGGCCAATTATCGCCTGATGTGGATCATTCCGGCGGTGTTTCTGATTAACTTGCTGCTGCATTACCTGCACTTTCGCAATCTGCCGATCTCGCTGGTGGTGTTTTCCGGGATTCCCATTGCCTGCGCTGGAGGGATGATTGCGCTCGCGGTCATGAATGTCGAACTGAACACCGCCGTGTGGGTAGGCTTCATTGCCCTGGCAGGCCTCGCCGCGGACGACGGTATCGTGATGGCCAGCTACATTCACGACCGTTTGAAACGACGCACGATTACTAGCGTCGAGGATCTGCGCGAAGAGATTTACCAGGCTGGCCTCAAACGCATTCGTCCCTGCGTAATGACTACGGTCACGACGATCGTTGCGTTGATCCCTGTCTTGCTTTCGACAGGCCGAGGAGCAGACGTCGCCAAAGCAATGGCTTTACCGGTCTTCGGTGGCATGATGATCGAACCCTTTACAACCTTCGTGGTGCCCACGATTTATTGCTGGTATTTGGAACTCAAGTTGAGGGCGGGCCTCAGTGACTCGCTGCTTGAAATGTCTTTGGAAGAAGAGGAGTCCGAAGAATTGGCTCCTCATGCAACGGCTGCCTAACGGATTGCGGTCGTATGCAAATTGTCGCTAGTTAGAAAGGAAAAGCTTTGATGAAAACGTTAATCATGATCGCCGTATTACTGGTTACCTCGTCAGCCGTTTCCGCACAGGCACAAGAGCTGTCGGAACATGATAAGATCCACATCGCGGTGCAGGATATCTGCCCGATCTCCGGCCAAAAGCTTGGTTCGATGGGAACACCGATTAAGGTGAAAGTCGGTGAAGAGCTTATCTACGTGTGCTGCAAAGGTTGCTTGCAGCAACAAGTCAAACCGGAACACTGGGCAACCATTCACAACAACTTCGCCGAGGCCCAAGGTATTTGCCCCGTGATGGAAAACAAGCTGTCGCCCAAGGCAAAATGGACAATCGTAGAAGGTCAAATCTTCTATGTCTGTTGTCCTCCGTGCACGGAGAAGATCGCCAAAGATCCAAAAGCTTATCTGAAGAAGCTCGACGAACTCTACCTGGCATCACTTCGTGCTCGCCAGAAGTAAATTCCTAAGTCGTACAATTCACCTCGCAACATCCTTGTGATTAGCGAGGTGAAGTACGGCATCTAGCGAATGAAATGGATAGTTCATCGCGTATCTAGTAGTAAAACACGCAACATCTCGAAGGGTAGAACAATGGCGATCGATCCAGTATGTGGTATGAAGGTCGATGAAGCGACAGCTCTATCGTCTGAAAAGGATGGCCAGAGGTTCTACTTTTGCAGTGAGAATTGCCTACAGAAGTTTTCTTCGCAAGAAGCGGACACGCAATCGGATGATTTACACAAACCGTCCGATGAGCATCATCGGCTTAGTCGATCACAAAAGCCAAAGTACATCTGCCCTATGTGCAAAGGCGTCGAAAGCGAAGAGCCGGGCAATTGCCCAAAATGCGGGATGGCATTAGAGCCTGTCCAGCCACTCAAGGTCACCCAAAGTATGATCTACACCTGTCCGATGCATCCACAGATCGAACAGGATCATCCTGGCCAATGCCCAATTTGTGGCATGGAGCTTGAACCCAAATCTGCGACTCTTGAGTCAGAGGAGGATGACTCAGAATTGAACGATATGACTCGTCGTTTCTGGGTAGCAGCCGTATTGGCAGTTCCAGTGCTTCTCCTGGCTATGTTACCTATGGTTGGAGTGCCTGTTCAGAAATGGTTGGGCGCGTCCGCCTTCTCTTGGTTTCAGTTGGCATTGAGTACGCCAGTCGTCCTTTGGGCAGGGTGGCCGTTCTTTGTCCGAGGATGGCGTTCAATCGTCACCTGGTACCTCAATATGTTCACGCTAATTGCCATAGGTACTGGTGCGGCCTATTTTTACAGCCTTTTCGCAGTCTTATTTCCCCATCTCATTCCAGATGACTTCAAACACCAGGGACAGGTAGAACTTTATTTTGAAGCTGCTGCAGTCATTATTACCCTCGTACTTTTGGGACAAGTTCTCGAACTTCGGGCACGTCGACGAACAAGTGGTGCCATCAAAGAGTTGTTATCGCTTGCACCTCCAACGGCCCGAGTCGTTCGTGATGGGCAGGAGACTGAGGTCTCCTTGGACGACGTCCACTCCGGCGATTTAATTCGCGTTAGGCCTGGGGAAAAGGTCCCTGTCGACGGCCGCTTGCGAGAGGGAAGCAGTTCAGTTGATGAGTCGATGATCACCGGAGAACCTATCGCGGTGAAGAAAACACAAGGGGACTCTGTCATCGGAGGAACGGTCAATCAAACAGGCTCATTCCTGATGGAAGCGGAAAACGTTGGCGGAGATACCATGCTTGCCCAAATCGTCGAGATGGTTGCCAGTGCTCAGCGAAGTCGGGCCCCGATTCAGAAAATTGCGGATAGCGTGGCAGGCTATTTTGTGCCAGCGGTGGTGCTGATCGCGATTCTCACGTTCGTTGTTTGGGCCACCTTTCAACCTAAACAACCAGCTCTTTCGTGGGCACTGGTCAATGCGGTAGCCGTATTGATTATCGCCTGCCCTTGTGCCTTAGGATTGGCGACTCCTATGTCGATCATGGTCGGTGTCGGCCGTGGCGCGAAAGAAGGAGTGCTTATAAAAGATGCTGAAGTTTTAGAAACCCTAGAAAAAGTCGACACACTTGTGGTCGACAAGACAGGTACACTTACCGAAGGAATGCCCAAGCTTACTCGCTATTTAGCCGCCGAAAGTATCGACCAAGATGAAATGCTGCGGCTGGCAGCTTCCGTTGAAACAAACAGTGAACATCCCCTTGCTCATTCTGTGACTAATGGCGCCCGGGAAAAGCACTTGCAGTTAGTACCAGTAACCGACTTCAACTCCATTACTGGTGGCGGCGTTTATGGTACCGCTAGTGGCCGAAAAGTGCTCATAGGAAAACGCTCTCTTTTAGAAGAGCAAAACATTTCTGGCCTAGATCAATTGGATAGAGAAGCAAATGAATTGCAGCATCAGGGAAGCACGGTGATGTTCGTTGCCATCGACGGGGTGTTCGCTGGCCTGATTGCTGTCTCGGATCCCATCAAAGCATCTACTCCAGAAGCCGTGAGAACGCTCCATGCGTTAGGGCTTGAAGTCATGATGCTGACTGGTGACAACGCGAAAACAGCAAAACATGTTGCCGAGAAGCTAGGAATTGACTCCTTTGAAGCTGGCGTTCGCCCCGAGGACAAACATGCTCGAATTCAATCGCTTAAGTCCCAAGGTCGTATTGTGGCCATGGCAGGTGACGGGATCAACGACGCTCCCGCGTTGGCAGAAGCGAATGTCGGCATTGCCATGGGAACAGGAACGGATGTGGCAATTGAATCGGCTGGAGTGACCCTCGTAAAGGGTGATCTACGAGGGATTGTCCGAGCCATTCAACTTAGTCGACACACCATGACCAATATTCGACAGAATCTGTTTTTCGCACTTGTTTACAACGCTCTCGGAGTGCCCGTAGCCGCTGGGATCTTGTATCCAATCTCCGAACATCTTCTGCTCAACCCAATGATCGCCGCCGCGGCCATGAGTTTTAGCTCGGTTTCGGTTATTGGAAATGCCCTGCGACTAAGGACAACTCAATTGAAATGACAATTCAAGCCACTTCTATATGCGGTTTGTTGCCAGATTTAACATTATGGCAGCCATGAGCAACATTGCTGAATTCTCGACAATTGTCACTACGGACATCGGCAAGTTAAACACGGTGCCCAGGCATGCACACTGAATGGGCTTTCGATTACGAACAGCTGCGATCACTCCGACCAGGCCGATACCCATCACCGCGATCGTCAATCCGTTGGCCAATAGCGGAAACGCCTGGGACAGATACAAGATCCCTAGCCCCAGCTCCACAAATGGGTAGGCCACTGCATAGCCGTGCCATCGCTTGGCCACGACATCGTAGGCTTGAAACGCTTCCGCGAAAGCAGTCACGTTCAAAAGTTTGAAAAAGGCAAACCCGACAAAGAAGAACCCCATAAAGTGGTTCATGGCGCGAATCCACGCGAACTGGCCAATGGCGAATTCAGTAAATAGCGTTACTCCCAGGATGTATGCCACCACTAACAATAGTGGACGATAGGTGGACAGCTTGAACTTCGACGCTTCTTTTGTATCTGGTTTCTCGGTGACAATCTCCTGTGCGGAGAAGCCTGCCTGCTGAAATAACTCCAGCACGCGAGTCTTTTCCGCGATGCTATTCAGTTGAACTCGGACGAGTTTTCGTGGATCGGCGAGATCGGACGACCATTGTTGAATGGTCGGTTCTGCATCGAGGTATGGTTTCAGCTTGCTAAGGCAACTTCCGCATCGTAAATTGCTTTGATAAACAACTTCCATCGGTTACGACTCCAAAGACTGTGGGTGATGTTTGCGATTTGCCAATGCCTCGATGATGGGACACCCTTCCATCGGACCATGCCCAGAGCACTGCTCGACCAGGTGCCCAAGTGACTCTTGCATTCTTTGTAAGTCCGTAATCTTCTCGCGAATCTCTTCTACCTTCTGAGTAGCGAACTGCTTAGCCGCCTTCCGGTCCGCTTGGGGAGTGTCGGCAAAGCTCAACAACTCCAGAATCTCAGCCAACGTGAATCCCAATTCCTGGGCACGTTTGATGAAATGGATCCGCTCGACCGTCTCTGGTGAATATTCACGATAGGTACCTAATGCCTTGGGCCGCGCGATCAAGCCTCGCTTTTCATAAAAGCGAATGGTTTCGACACCGACGCCCGACGCCTTGGCAAGTCTTCCGATCGTAAATCGAGGCATAGCAAAAACTCCTTACACGCATTATCGACCCTGTACTATGGTACGGAGTCAAGCTAAACCTTGCAGGCCGAGTCAATCACGATTCCCAGCGGGACTTAGACGTTGACGCAAGTTGAAGTGCAGCCTAGACTTTGAATATCCCCACTGGGCTAGAGGAAACCGAAGTGATCTCATTTGTGAGCAATTTGGCCGTCTTTTTCGCAGCATTGATGATGCTGACGCAGTCGGTCTGTTTCGCTCACGCTGGCCAGTGTCGCTGTTCGATGACATCGGCATCGGCCTGTCTGACGCAGTGTTGTTGCCATAATCCACGGACGAAAGACGGGGTACCGTCGAGTTGCTCCCACTGCCGATCCGGCTCTTCCTCGACTCCAGATCCTGATCCGTCGCGTGATGACGGGGTTCACACCTCAACAGGGTGCAGTTGCCATCTTTCAAGTCCCGTCCAAGAACAGCCTCTGCCGGTCTCGTCGACGTTGGAGTTTCATGACCTGGCTGACCTGCACTTGGCGACCGTGACTTGCGAGTACGAAGCCGTCTGCTGTCGAACGACCCTTTTTCCTAAGACCGACCGTCCTGCATTGGCCTTAGCGGCTGAGAAGCAGACGGTTCTCTGTGTTTGGCTGACGTAACGACCACGGCGTCGATTCTTTGCTCGGAGCGATCCTCCGATACGTCTGCTACTTCGCCCTAACTGGGCGATCTCAAACACGATTCACCAACGTAGGAAATAACCATGCGTTATCTATTGTTGTCGCTTTGCGCGACCGTTTTGCTCTTGGGCTGCAATCAATCCTCCGGAGACACCCCTGACACGGCCCAAACCGTGAACCAGTACTGCCCCATCATGGGTGGCAAAGTCGCGGCCGACGGCGGGCGTGCCGAGTGGAACGGCAAGGCCGTTGGGTTTTGCTGCCCCGGCTGCAAGCCCAAGTGGGAAGCTCTTTCGGAAGAAGACAAGGCAACCAAGCTTGCGGAAGCAGATGAGCACCCCAATCCTGGTGCCCACGACCATGGTGACCATGATCACCAGCATTCGTAACGTTGTTTAACCAAGGCTTAACTACGTGAATACGAGCGGCTGGCTGGGGCAGTTCCTGGCGCGGTCCAATGCTGGCGACTTGTTCCGGTCCAGCCGCTCTCCCTTGCTTCCCCCTTGCCGATTGGATTTGATCATGGCGAACTCACCTGATCCCCCACAACCTCGGTCCCACTCGATCCGCTGGTGGATGTCGCGTTTAGCTCCGATCGGAACGTTCCTCATCGCTGGGGTCTTACTTATTGTCCTCTTGGGGCTCGCCCAACGCATCGGTTGGATTGGTGCTGGCGACGCCTCCCCATCCGCTGGAGCGAGCGGTGATAGTCAGCAGATCTACACGTGCCCGATGCATCCTCAGATTCGTCAGCCCGGTCCGGGGCGCTGTCCTATTTGTGGGATGGCCTTAGTGCCGGCATCGTCAGGCAGCGCCGATCTCGATCAGTTCGCCATCACGATCGAACCTGCTCAGCGACGCCTCGCCCAAATCAAGACGGCCGCAGTGACGTCTGAGCCCGTCTCAGTCACGCTGGAAACGATTGGATCGATTGAGATCGACGAGAGTCGACAAGCAACCATCGCCGCGTATATCGATGGACGCGTCGAACGACTCTTCGCGGATTATACGGGGGTCGTCGTCGCGAAAGGGGACCACTTGGCCGTGGTCTATAGTCCACAGCTTTATGCAGCCCAGGCCGAGTTTCTCGAAGCTCGAAGTAGTGTCCAACGCACGGAAAACACCTCCCTGGCATCGATCCGTGAAGCCCAGCAAAAGCTACTTGAAAGCTCGCGGCAGAAACTTGTGGAACTGGGCATGACGACCGCACAGCTCGATCAACTTGAGACCTCCAGTAAAGCGGAGTCGCGGCTAACGATTTACGCCCCCATGGGTGGTACTGTCATCGAAAAACTCGCGGAAGAAGGGAAGTATATTTCTTCCGGCGAACCGATCTACCGGATCGCCAATCTGTCGACCGTTTGGCTCATGCTGGAACTCTATCCTGAGGATGCGTCACGTGTTCGCTTTGGACAAGTGGTCAAAGCCGAGCTGACTTCTCGTCCCGGCGAGACTCTTATCGGCCGCGTTGCGTTTGTTGATCCTCGCGTCGACAAGAAGAACCGCACGGTCGGTGTTCGGGTTGAATTCAAGAATGATCAAGGTCAACTACGACCAGGCGACTATGCCGTCGCCAAGATCGAGATCCCCATCGGTCCGCAAGGAGAGATTTACGACGAACAACTCGCCGGCAAGTGGATCAGTCCTATGCATCCACAAATCATTCAAGACCAACCGGGCACCTGTCCTATCTGCGGCATGGACCTCGTTCCCACATCTCGCTACGGATACACCGAGCAGCCGGTCGAGCGGACGGCATCGGTCGTTGTTCCACGCTCTGCCCTCTTGATGGCAGGAGACAATAGCGTGGTCTACGTGGAGACCGAGCCAGGACGGTTCGAGATTCGTACGGTGAAGATCGGTCCGATCCTAAGAGACAAGGCCGTCATCCTGGAAGGAGTGAAGCCAGGCGAACAGGTCGCCACTTCCGGTAACTTCCTGATCGATTCCCAAATGCAATTGGCAGGCAAGCCGAGTCTGATCGACCCGACTCGCTATGAGAAAGAGGGAAACCGCAATACTCCGATGGAATTCGACTCCATCGACATTTCGCCCATCGAAGGGCAGGAAGGGGTCACTCTAGAGGCCGCCTACCAAGCCTACTTCACCATCCAGAGCCAACTCGCTTCGGACAAAAAGCCGTCGCCAGGTGCCGCGTTAACCCTTTACAACGCCGCCATGCAATTAGCCACTTCCGCGCAGCTTGATGACAAGACACGCGAGCGACTGCAAACGATTGCGGATCGTTCTCAGCATCTACATCATCAATCGATCGACGATGCCCGTAAGCAGTTCAAACCGATCAGCCATGCCGTCTTACAACTCGCGACATCCATCCGAGGTTCCCAGGCGAAACAAGAGTTCCACCAGTTCTTCTGCCCCATGGTCAAAGAAGGTGAGGGAGACTGGCTACAAGCCAACGACCGATTGCTAAATCCTTACTATGGAAGCGAAATGCTTCGCTGCGGCGAGCACGTCCGCACGATTCCGCCGGTGATGATATCGAACATGACACCGCATGAAGCACATCAGCACGAGCCCACCAGCGGAGAGGAGCAATAAGATGTTGAGCCACATCATCTCCTTTTGCGTTCGCGAACGCTTGATCATGGTGATTCTGTTGTTCGTGACCATCGGCTTCGGATGGTACTCTGCCCAGCAGGTGCCGATCGACGCCATTCCTAACATCGGCGAAAACCAGGTCATCGTCTTTACGGCCTGGCCCGGTCGTTCCCCTAAAGACATCGAAGACCAGATCACCTACCCCCTCTCGGTTGCCTTACTGGCGGTTCCCGATGCTGAATCGGTTCGCGGAAAAAGCCTTTTTGGTTACAGCTTCGTCCAGGTCACCTTCAAAGACAGTACCGATTTCTACTGGGCTCGTTCACGTGTCCTGGAGCAACTCGGCACGGCTGGGGCGATGCTGCCGGAAGGTGTCGTCCCGACGCTTGGCCCAGATGCCACCGGGCTGGGACAGGTTCTGTATTACACGCTCGATTCTCCAGAAGGAACGAACCTTGCCGAGTTGCGCAGCCTGCAGGACTTCGTCGTGAAATACGAGCTACAGTCGGTGCCTGGAGTCAGTGAAGTTGCCAGCGTGGGTGGATATGTTCGTCAGTACCAAATTGAAATCGACCCGGACCGGCTCCGCTTTCACAACGTTCCGCTCGATCAGTTGGTTGAAGCGGTTCGTAAATCGAACATCGATGTCGGTGCGAAAACCATCGAGTCAGGCGGCATGGAGTTCATTATTCGTGGAAAGGGCTTCATTGGCGCCAATCAAGATACCAGTCAAGCCGTCGAGGACATCGAGAAGACCGTCGTCCGCTCGCAAGATGGTATTCCCCTCCGCGTGCGTGACCTTGGACGCGTACAGTTAGGTCCAGAATTTCGCCGCGGCGCGATCGACCTTAACGGTACCGAAGCGGTCGGGGGTGTCGTCGTGATGCGATTCGGCGAGAACCCGCGCGCGGTCATCGACCGGGTCAAAGCAAAGATCAAGCAGATCGAGCCTAGCCTCAACGGCGTGAAGGTGAACATTGTTTATGACCGAACCGGCCTGATTGATGAGACCATCGCCACACTCACATCCGCCCTGTTTCAAGAGATTCTTATCACAGGTGCGGTGATTCTTCTTTTCTTGCTCCACTTTCGGGCAAGTATCGTGGTGGCCGTATCGCTACCGGTTGCGGTACTGTTAGCGTTTATCGGCATGCATGTTTTTGGTGTCGATGCGAATATCATGTCACTTGCGGGAATTGCCATTGCGATCGGCACCATGGTCGACATGGGAATCATCGTCTCCGAGAGCATCTACGACCAACTGGCCGACTGGGAACGCGACGGTCGGCCCGGCGGCAGTTCCGAAAGGCTTCGTGTCATTAACAAAGCTGCCGGCGAGGTGGCCCCAGCAGTCGTCACAGCGGTGATGACGACAGTCGTGAGCTTCCTACCGGTATTCATGCTCACGGGACGCGACTACAAGCTCTTCGCGCCCCTGGCCTGGACGAAGACATTCGCATTGGTGGCCGCATTGATTGTCGCCGTGACACTTGTGCCGTTCTTAAGCCGAGTCCTGCTACGTTCCAGTCATTCGAGCACCCGGACAAGGTGGATCGGCGCCATTGGCCTTGGCCTGACCGGGATGCTGCTTGGGTTCATGTTCGGCGACACGCTTCAGGACCTGCTCAACATCCCAACTTGGATATCCGTGATATCGGCAGGCCTGCTCCTGGGTATCGTTGGGTATTGGACGCTCGGCGAGAGACTGCGGCCTGTCGATGAAAACCCTGTCAGCCGGATTATCCTATGGGTGTATGAACCGTTACTGCGGTTGTTCCTGGCGCGAAAGGGTGCGTTCCTGGCACTGCCGGCGATGATGATTCTTTTGGGACTTGGTGCTTGGCTCGGACTTCCCACAATCCTGCGTCCCGCGGAAACCGCAAGCAGCTACCTGGGTACTAATCTGAACGGGGTACCGGGATATGTCGATCTGAAGCATACGCTGCCTGGCCTTGAATCAGACGACTGGATCGCCCTGGATGAAGGAAGCTGGTTCTACATGCCCACGCTTTACCCAGCGGCCAGCTTCTCGCAGGCAATGGAAGTGCTTCAGACCCAAGATGCGTTGATCAAAGAAATTCCCGAGGTGCAAAACGTTCTTGGGAAAATTGGCCGAGTGGAGTCCGCCCTGGACCCTGCGCCCGCGGCCATGATCGAAACGTACGTAATGCTCAAGCCAGTCGATCAGTGGCGAGAGGGAATTTCCACCCAGGACATTTGGGAACAAATCAACGCGGTTGCAACCCTACCCGGCGTCACGCCAGCGTCGCCGCTTCAACCGATTGAGGGACGTGTTGTGATGCTGCAAAGCGGCATCAAAGCCTCGATGGCTATTCGGATCTACGGCGACAGCCTTGATGGACTCGCCAACGCATCCATTCAGGTCGCTGACTTCCTGAAAACGCTGCCACAGATCAACGCGGCGACCGTCAATCCCGATATCGTGCTCGGCAAACCCTACGTCGAGTTCGATGTCGATCGGGATACAGCGGCCCGTTATGGCATGTCCACGGCGATGGTGAATCAAGTGATTGAAACGGCCCTGGGGGGTGCCAATGTCACCAAGACGGTCGAAGGGAGAGAACGCTATCCAATTCGCGTGCGGTACGAACGGCAACTCCGAGAGCAACTGTATGCGTTGGACGAACTTCCTGTCGTCACCCAATCCGGCGAAGTCATTCCACTGGCCAATCTGGCCAAGATGAACACCACCTGGGGGCCAGGCGTGATCAATAGCGAAGATGCACGCTTGGTAGCGCACGTTTCGTTCTCTCCGGCAGGATCATTGGGCGATCTGGAAACGGTCGACTCCGTCGAGCAGAGCTTACGTGAAGCGCAACAGAACGGAACACTTTCCCTTCCGGCCGGGTATGCATTGAAGCCGGTAGGATCGTTTCAGAACCAGATCGAAGCCAACCAACGCTTGATGTGGGTGATTCCCCTCGTCATTCTGGTCAACCTGTTCATCATTTACCTGCAATTTCGCCATCTCCCGATCACGTTGGCCGTGTTCGCTGGCATCCCAGTTGCATTCGCTGGGGGCATGATTTGCTTGGCAATCAACTCCGTGGAGATCAACACGGCGGTCTGGGTGGGTTTCATCGCCCTGTTTGGAATTGCGGTCGACGACGGCGTGGTCATGGCCACCTACCTCGATCAGGTCTTTACGCGAAAGCGTTTAGAGACGATTGCCGACATCCGCAACGCGACGGTCGAGGCCGGCATGAAACGGATCCGTCCCTGCTTGATGACCACCTTCACGACAATCATTGCTCTGGTGCCGGTCTTCCTGTCGACAGGGCGTGGCAGCGATGTCGCCAAAGCGATGGCCTGGCCAGTCGTGGGGGGCATGACCGTGGAGCTGCTGACGCTGTTCGTGGTGCCGGTCGTCTTTGCAGGCTTCAAGGAGTTCAAAATGAATCTCGGCATGCATGATCGTCACTGGGCCGGGACCGAAGACAATTAAGCAGCGAAAGGAGCCATCGATCCCATGGATCAATTTCTCAACCAATGGAACGAAGCCGCTTTAACGTCCCTGGGTTTCTTCTGGATGGCGTTCTGGGCTTTCGGTCTGGGTTACGTCATTAGTAGCTGTATCCAAGTTTTCGTTACCAAAGAGCGGATGAAGCAAACCATGGGGCAAGCAGGTCCGAAGTCGGTAGCCTTGGCGACCTTTTTCGGTTTCATCTCCAGCTCCTGCAGTTTCGCGGCACTCTCCACTACGAAGTCTTTGTTCAAAAAAGGGGCAGGCCTGGTTCCTTCGCTGGCGTTTATGTTGGCATCGACGAATCTCGTGATTGAGCTCGGGATTATCATTGCCGTCTTTCTGAGCTGGCAATTTGTCGTCGGTGAGTACGTCGGCGGACTATTGCTCATTCTCGTGATGTGGCTCGTCGTCAAGCTGACGCTTCCTAAATCGCTCGAAGACGAAGCAAGGGACCATGTCGAAGAGGAAGAAGAAAGTCGGGAAGTTCCCAACTGGCGAGAACTATTTACCAGCCGCGAAGGGTGGAAACGGGTTGCCAAGCAGTATTTCATGGAGTGGGGAATGGTCTGGCGAGATGTCACGTTCGGCTTCACCATCGCCGGCATCATCTCCGCATTTGTACCCAACGCCTTTTTCACGACGCTATTCGCCGGAGCCGGCGGCGACTCCGATCCTTCGTTTCTGCAAGTGTTGCTGCAAACCTTGGTCGGACCGGTTGCCGCTTTCTTTACTTTCATCGGCTCGATGGGCAACATACCGCTGGCGACACTCCTGTTGGCCAACGGAGTTAGCTTTGGCGGCATTATGGCATTCATCTTCAGCGATCTGGTCGTGTTTCCCGTCCTCCGCATCAACTCGCAATACTTCGGCTGGAAGATGGCCCTGTACATTCTCGTCGTGCTGCTAATCGCCTTGGTCGCGTCTTCCCTTCTCCTGCACTATGGATTTGCAGCGTTCGATCTCTTGCCGGAAACAGCCCAATCGGCCGAGCAGAAATCGCCTTCGGAACGCTTTAAGATCGACTATACATTTTTTCTGAATCTCATTTTCCTGGCCATAAGTGGACTGCTTCTCTGGCTGAAGAACACTCCCAAAGAGCAGTCTGATCACCAGCACCGTGACGAGTCAGGACGGACAAGCTGGTCAGAACGCCTTCTTACGGGACTGGCCTATGCCTCCTTTGTCTGGCTGGGTTTTGGATGGGTTCTAGGGTGGATCGTTTCGATCACAGGTACTTAGTGGTGTATTGTATTCTGGCGTAGGACGCTAACAACGAATTTGCGATCCCCGGGAAAGATACTGGCGTAAATTTGCAGTCGGTTGACATAGAGTCGATAGCAAAGCCCATGTCGAGGCTCATGCGTTGAGGGGAGAAGGCAGTATGTCACCAGTTCGGAACAATCCGTACTTGGGGAATAACACTCGTGTTAGCGAAATCCCGTTCTTCAGCAATTTTATGCTTTCTCTCGCGAACCAATCGATTTTACCGGTAGCGTTTCGGACTGCATGAGAAAAAGCGAACTGAATTTTGTCCGCCGGCCGAAAAGAATGCGTTTAGCTCAGTGAACCGAATGGATCCGATCTATGGGGGACGTGATCCAGGTTTTGGATTTCGCTAAAGAAGGAGTTCGTTCATGTCTCGCTCGATCCTGATGAAATTGTCCGCATTTGTCGCCTGCGTGTTGTTGTTGGTTTCCAGTTCCACCGTTTCCGCTGGTCACTACCACGGACATTCTGGAAATCATGGCCCAGGTTACTCGCACGGTTGGAACTCGAGTTGGTATACGCCGACCTGGCACAATACGAGCCACTACCACTACCATCCTGGTGGATATCAGCGTCATGGCAATCATTACCACTACACGCCAGGGCACTACGATCTGCATCGCACGGGTCACTTCCACTGGTAAGAGTTAACCACGTTTGTTTAAGTTCAAAAGGCCGCCTTGATTTGGTGGCCTTTTTCCATTTCGAATATTGCCGCCCCCGGAATGAAACGAGCGTTAGCGAATGATGATCAAAGACGTTAATCGCGGAACAACAAAGTTGCCTACCTCAACTACTCGGCGTGAAAGAAGGCAATTGCAGAGAATGTTCCGTTATTGGAAGAGATGGCTTCCTGCATTTTTTCAAGTCGCTGAAGGACTTGCTCATCTGGACTTGGTAGATCTACAGGAGCCCCAAACCCTCTCGTTTCACCCTCCAGCCGTACTCCCTTGTCATCGACGCGAGCGATGGCGTATGGGGAAAGTGGAGGCATCGTGGTTTCAAAGAAGTCCTGCTGTAATAAGTCCTTCAGTGACACAGGGTGATCGCTCGATAGGCAAAGGAATACCAATTCCGTGCCTCGCTCGCCAACAATTGGCACTGCCTTACCTGATTGGGTAGGGAATTGAAGTGTAAATTGTTTTGGTTGTCGATCGAAATGGCATAGTTCCGTCAATCGCCCTTCGCTAGAAAGTGCAAAAAGGGTCCCAAACTGTTCAGGGGGAATAGGAGCTGTGACTCGAAGTTGATCACCATTTTTGAGGGGCGTCCTCTCCAATAAATTGACGAATCTTCCCGAGTGGAACACCTCTACGCTAAGAGGGGCTGCTTGAGCATACGGTACTGGGGACAATTCACCTGACTTGGGCACGTCTCTGCCGAAAAACATCCAGACGCCCAGAATTGCAAGTAGCGGAACCAATGCACCAAGAGAAAAAAGGGCCCTACGCTTCGTCCGTTCGGCCCTCTTTGCGTAAGCATCAAGGGAATCGGCCAATTCCGTACAGTTGCGATACCGACTCTCCATTTCTGACTGCAAAGCCGTATCGATAATGGTTTGGATATGCTTCGAAATCGTGGATTGCTTTAGTGCTTTCCGATCCCATCGACCTTCACGTGCCGACTCAAGATTCTCCAAAAAGCCGTCTTCTACGTAGGGTGGATGTCCAACAACCGAGTAATATAGAACTGCCCCGAGCGAAAATACATCACACTGCGGCCCGATCAGATCAGCCTTTCCATGGGCATGTTCGGGCGACATATACGCGATCGTGCCTCGCAAGCTGCCTGATTCATATTCAGGTGCCTCTTGCATTGCATTTTCCGATACAGCTAGACCAAAATCGATTAAGACAGGCTCGTCTGTCTCGTCAATTACGATATTGCGAGGCTTGATATCAAGATGTGTTATTCCCATTCGATGTGCCGTCCCCACTGCCCCAGAAATCTTAGCGATCAACGCGGCGATCTCCATTTGGCTAGGAGACTCCTGGTGAAGGTAGCTGTCGAGCGTTCTGCCGCGGACATATCGACTTACTAGATAGGGTCGTCCCTCGTGAATCCCGACATCGAACACTCTTGCCAAGTTCGGGTGCTCGAGTTGGGCCAAAACCTGCCCTTCTTTTAAGATCTGACTTGGATCAAGTTCTGATGCGTTGACCGGTGTCGTTGAGATCTTAATAGCGACCTCGTTTGCCAAGTCAGGGTGCACGGCGCGAAACACTTCCCCTTGGCTACCACCAGCGATCTTGGAGATCACCGTATACTTACCGATGCGTGGTAGAGGATTAGTGGTGAGTTCATGAGGAGATGAAATAGGAACAGTTTCTGTTTCCGATAGCTCGACATGCTGGAGCGCTCGATCAAAGGTGAATTGTCGTTCCAGCAGTTCGGCATATTGCGGAAATCGCTGAATAACTTCCCAAGGATCACTCCGATTCCCAGTGTCGGTCTCGAGTACGAAATGGGCATAGATCAGATCGACGGCAGCTTCTGCATCAGGAGCATCAGCGATGTAGGCTTCGACTGAAGGATGTTCCCCCTGGTCAAACCGCTGTTGTATTTCATTCAGTGATTGGTGGAACCAAGATTGAGAATGTCCAGATCGTCGTGATTTCGATGAGCTTGAGATTTCGGGCCGTTGGTGGGAACGCACTTTCAGAGAACTCCTATTTCTCCCGCGGCTCGATCGAGCGCACGAGACAACCTCTTTCGTAAAGCATCTGCGGACGATCCCAGTTCATCGGCTAACTCTTGCCATGTGAAACCCGACAAACGTTGTTCAGCCATATAGCGATCCTCTGCCGACAGTCGTTCCAGAATCGCATCGGCGATTTCGGAGTTTGCTATTTGCTGGCTTGGCGTCTGAGTTGACGACGCGACATAATTCAATTTGGATTCTTCTTCAAGACGACGTGCGTCTCGTTTATCCGCCTTTTGCCGTCGTGCATGGTCATATAGCTTGTTGCGAGCCATTGTTAGCAACAAGACACGTAGCTGATTGGGATCGCGAATTTCGATCGCTCCGCTACGTACATCAACGAAAAACTTTGAGAGAACGGACTGAGAAACGTCCAAAGAATCGATCCAACGACGAATTTCTGGGGTCGTCAGTCGAACTCGAATAAATCGTCGGACTTCTGATTCGTATTCTTCAACGAGCTGCACAGCCGCGTTGGAATCGCCCGCACGCAATAGGGCAACAAGACGCTCGAACTCAAGGGAAGATTCTGTCATCAGATAGCTTTTCCGATGAAAATCCTTTGATAGTTTTCCGATTTTCGTAAACGATCTGTCCGCTAAACGTCATTTCTGCGTTTAGCCACGGAAGAGGCAAGTAAAACGATTTCGCCTCGCGAGTAATCATCCAAGAAACAAGATTGGTTTTTTATTGTATCCCCCATTGTGGCGGGTTACAATCAAGCCGAAGTTATTAAGCCAAGCTAGATATTTGGTCGTTTCTTGGGCTTTATTTTTTTGCAGCGGCTTAGCCGCAGGGGGAATACCAGATACAAGTTACTCGATTTACGCTCAGTGTGTTGGTGATCATTGGCATGGCAAATGTTGTTTTAGCCGACGACGCGAAGAAAGACCGCGAGACGGTTACGGCGAAGGCTGAAGCTGTCAAACAAGGCAAGCTAGTAGATTTCGCCGGCACGCTTGGCCTCCAGTTCTCATCCATGAACACACTCGGTGAAAAGATTGACACGGCACGTATTGCGTCGAATCCGGTCGATTTGGCAGTCGCCGCCAAGCTTCTTGAATCCGCCGAAACGGCTTCGGGAAAGACCGCGGAAATTACCTCGGAGTCGTTGTACGAAGAAGCCACGAACTTGGCGAAAGAACGAGGCAATCCGGCGGAGCTGCTCACGATTGCAAGCTTGGTCGGCGGTGATTCGGCCAACGACCTTAAAGCAGTCGCCAAAGCAGCCGAACAACAACAAGGCGAAGAGGGCGAAACGACACGAGACTTGAATGGGGACCTTCATATCGATAACCACACCCATTCGGTTTTGCACGTCTATGTCGACGGCCACGAGGTAGGACATATTTACCCACATGGTACGCGTGAATTTCATGTCCATCACTGCTACCACGTTGTTGTTCGTGACGACATGGGACATCGGTGGCACGCGAATTTCCACTACGGGCACTATCACCACTACGACATGGTGATTCATCCGCCACACCATCACCACTAGACCATTTCTCTCGGTCTGACGGATGCATTCATGTTGTTTGAAATCAAAGAGATCCATTCGAATTTCTTCCCGAATGGATCTCTTTTTAATACCTGATACGACCACAAATAGAGACGAACAATGGAAGCCATGCGTTGGATTCTGGCGTGCTCGATATCAATTTTGCTACTCGTATCCACCGCGAATGGCGAAAAACATGCGTTGCTAGTCGGATGTTCAAAGTATCCTAACCATACACGAATCGAGGAGTTGGCAGGGACGGAAAACGACGTTGCGAACTTTCAACAGCTTTTGCGGTCTCACTTCAAATTTGATGAAGTGAGAACCCTTGTCGGGTGGCCCGAAGACGAGAAGGATCGTCCTACCTACGACAACATTTGCCGCGAATTCGAGCAATTGATCGAGCAAACAAATGCCAACGATCAGGTCATGATCTTGATGGCTGGACATGGTTTCCGTTTTCCATTGCCTGAATCACAACAAGATGTCCTAGACCCCGCCAATCCGGAACCAGATGGTTTTGATGAATCCTTTCTGCCGGCCGATTACGAGCCTGGTGGAAGAGTAATTTTGGACAATCAGATTGGCCAATGGCTGGATCGATTCAAGGAACAAGGCGTACATGTATGGATCGTTTTCGATAGCTGTTTTTCCGGAACAATGACCCGCGGTGGTGATGAAGCAGGTTTCCGACGGGTTGATCCCTCGGTTGCTGGCGTTGATCTGCAAGCAATGCGAAATGCAGAACGTAGAGCTGTCAAAGCACGGTCGTCGTACCGGAATTCGGTGAAGCTGAGCGAACTGGATGTGTCACAAAACGAGTCTTCTATTGGGTCAGTTGTCGCATTCTACGCAGCCCAGGACTATGAACCAGCCCCGGAAGTTACTCGACCTGCTGGTGCGGACGAGAAGGATCCGAAATACAAGCATGGATTGTTGTCATTTCATCTTGAGCGTCTCTTACGAGACCAAGGGCACGAATTAAGCTACGCAGCCCTTGGTCGTGCGTTGGTAAGCCGTTACCGGTCCGACGGAAGACGATGGCCTACACCAGCTTGGGAAGGAGACTTGGAACGTCAAGTATTTGGCGTCTCGAATTGGCCAGAGGCAACTGGAATCTACATCGAGAAGGCAGGAGGCCAACTTCATCTGAGAGGCGGTGAACTTGCGGGATTATCCGAAGGTACGATCGTCGGAGTCTACCGACCTTCGGATCACGCTTACACTAAACCGCTTGCGCACTTACGAGTTATGGCAACAACTTCAACGACGGCGTCTGTTGAGTCTATTACCTTTGGAGATACAGCGCAATTCGACAAGCTTAATTCATTGCCCGAGAATTCCGTTTGTCGAATTGTAAGCCGGCCGCTAGGTGAAGGCAGAGTTGCACTTCATGTTAGGACCCGACACACACAAATACTCCAATCCATACGCGATGTAGCGGAGTCTCCTGACGCGGTCTTTTATCTGTCCGACCAAGATAATAATGCAGAATGGGTTTTCATGGACGTGCCAAACATGTCCGACAATGGCACCACCCATCCCGACGCGGTTTTACTTCCAACTTCATCAACTCATTTGTTGGATACCGGCAACGACTATCAGAAGCTACTGGCTGACGAAGGTATTCCTCATGTGTTTTATTCCGCGGACCTTATGGCAAATCCTGATTTTGTTGGAGACCGACTTTCGAAGGATATTAATCGAATTATTGCCTGGCGAAATCTATGGCGACTGGCCGGTGAGTACTCTGCTTCTTCGCCACTTGTAACCAGGCGAGATACGCAGATTGAAGTAAGAAGGTTGGCTAGCCCTTCCGACCACTCTGAAGGTACCGATCTCAATCAAAGTTCTCTTAAAGCCGGTGATACCGTGTTGTTGCGTGTCGTGAATAAGAGCTATGAACCCTATTGGTATGTAGTTTTTTTTCTGAATAAACGATGTGGTATTCAGCATGTTACCACCGACACAATCCGTGGTCGCAACTATCAAGTCAAGTCCGAGGATGCTGTACGGGAAGATGTCCTGCGTTTTGCCATCAACGAAGAATGCAAGGGGACCAATGGCTTCGTCGTAATCGCCGTCTCAGTCGAAGAACACCCCAATCGACCGAATTACGCACTCATCAGCCAAGATGGGCTCGGCTCGCCGACGAGGTGGATGAATAGACACTCACAAACGCTTCACATTACCAAGGCAGTGCAAGAATTTTTCGCCGAACTCTCAATTCACAAAAGTTTCGGTTGTTGCTAGGAACACCGCCTTTTAGCATGTGAGTAAGGATGTTCAGGCCAGATAAGTATCGAAATGAGATAACGATGCACCATTCAACACACCCTTACCTCCGACTACTTTTTGCGTTGACATTGCTGACCAGTTTAGCAGCAACCACTGGGGCACAAGGGCTCGAAGGCCTGGATGTTTTGAAACGTGGCGATAGCAAAGGCCGCAACTGGGCAATACTAGTTGGTGTCAATTACTCATCGCGTCAGGGCGAACTCGAGTCGGAACCCGAGAACGCTCGTGCTTTGCCGGAATTGAAGAACGCGGCTAATGATGCCCTAAACTTAGCCGACGTCCTGACGAAGTACTATCAATACGAAGAGCAGAACGTAATTGTGCTGGCGGACAGGCCAAGCACAGCGGAGTCCAAGTTGCCGACCAAGCTGAATATCGACCAGGCCTTGCAGGTCGTGCGACGGCAAGCCACCAAGGACGATACATTTCTATTCTTCTTTGCTGGTCATGGACTCAAATATGAAAATGCATCTACTGGTGGCAATAATGTCGCCATTCTGGCATTAGATGTGGAATTGAAGCAGGGCAAGCCGCGCGGAAATACGTTCGATCTGCCCTTTGGACTTGTCGACGAGTTAGATTTCATTCAGGCCGACAAGAAGTTGATTGTTCTCGATTGCTGCTATTCAGGCGAGATTTTCAATCAACAGCGAGGGCGAATTTCGTTTCAGCCGACAAGCACGTCCGGAAATCGCAATGACGAAAAGCTTCAGTCAATGCCTACGTTTCAGGCACTAGCTTCGTGCCGCGCAAGTGAACTGGCTTCGGATGGAAGTGGCGGAAACTCTCGTTTTACAACTGCATTGCTCCAGGGGCTTCGGCGAATTCCAGCCCAATATGAAAATCAGAACGTCAATGTCCACCAATTGCTTGATTACGTTGATACATTTTTGGGCGAAGATCAACGACCCGATTGTCGAAATCTGATCGACATGGAAGGAGAGTTTTGTTTTCTACCGGACAAAGATGCTGACTTCAGTCGCTTTTTAATGCCAGAGCGCGAGGAGGCATACCTACGAAGCATGGTCGTGAGTCGGCAGGGTAGTTGGTGGTTCAATGAGATGCCTTGGTTTATCCCGAGCGTACGGGCGGAAATGATCGAAGTCTACGATCAACATCGCGTTGTTCGTCGTGGAAACGAACTCGCGGATCTGTTGGACCACGGAAATTTGCGTAAGGCCGCGGACGCAGTCTTCAATCGTGGAAAGCATCGAACATCGCCAATTGAGAAGTTGAGGCATGATCATGCTCGAATGCTTTTTGAGGCTGACAGTGCCAAGAAGCTTAAAGATGCGTTAGACCAAATCGAGTTTGACTTCGACTGCGTCATCTCAGCGAATAAGGACAATATCAATCAAACGGATGAAGCTCCTAAAAGAGCCAACACTCCTACGTACGATGGGATCACTCCATCGCTTCCTGTGATGCCTTCGAGTCAAGACCTAAAGGCCGTTGACTTTCATTTACTAGCGGTCGTCAAGCATTCCTTGGGAAAGCCAGATGCCGAGACGTTCTACAAACAGGCGCTTGAAAAGTACGAGGGCAAAGACAAGTCTGAATCACACCGTTCATCTTCCAACGACTCCGACGACAAGAAGGACGTTGTCAACTATTCCGAGAAGATCCTAAACGCAATATGCTTAGTTGACTATGGGGAGTTGCTTCAGGGCCCTTTGAACAAGAACAAGCTTGCAGCCGACCAGTATCGATCGGCGCGAAAGGAGATTTCCTTGCTGGAAGCGACGGGCGACCAGCAAGACTACACCATGTTCTTCGAAGTGTTTTGCCTCTGTCGTGAAGCAGATGCTTGGTTGAATATAAATCGGTGGAAGCAGGCAAACGAACTCCTGGATAAGGCGAAGTTAATCGCTGACGGAGATGAAAAAAACAAGTCGCCAGTCGCCGGTCACTTCCTTGCAGCACATGTCTACCGACGAGATGCATGGTCAAAGATGATCCAGTGGCACATCAAAGAGGCTATCTGTTCATTCAATATCTCTAATCAAATTCTGACTCATCAATTCCGTTTAGAACAGCAAAGGTCATCTATCGATTCTGACGAACTCGATGCAAATGAAAATACACTCAATTCTTTTGCCATTGATAAGTCAAGTGCCTGCGATCCTGATGAACCGTTTGATGATACGCTCTTCAAGCAATCTCGAGACTATGCATCCAAGGTCGCCTATTTACATAATTTGCATGGTATCGCCATGGCCCGAAGATTCGAAGGAGATTCAATCGCAGCAAGTAAAGATTACCGGCAACTCGTTGATGACGTCGAAACGGCATTTACTCAGTTCCGTAGCGAGTCGGCGGATGCAGACATTGAACTGCAGTTCATCCAGCGTTGCATTAATACTCAGGAACGATTGGGAGACTGTAATCTTTTTGGTAATCCAGCATCTCGAGATCTACGCGAAGCGGTTGACGATTATCGAAGGGCCATGATGCGGGTTCACTTGACCGCAGAAACGGATCGTGATCGATCCGCCGCGGTCTTGCTCTATAAACAGGCCCTTGCATTAAGCCTGCCGTCTCAGATTACCGATTTCGGAATGGCTAACGAGATGTGCTTGCGGGCAGACAAGGTTTATGAGATCGAGAAAGTAGGCGCAGGTGGTCTATTTGATTCGCTCGGATCGCTTGCAACTCCCGTTGTTCAGGCGTGTCAGGCCGCGGCGTCGAATAGCGTGGAGTCTTCCGAAGCACAGGAGCGATTACGAGAAAGTATCTTGGCTTATCGTGACAAAATCGGCACGACACCTCACCGCGATCAACTTGAAATGTGTCTGTTTGCCTCGAAAGTATTGCTCGAGAACTCTGGTGAAAGATCACACTATCAGTTGCTCGCCGACGCCGATCTTCTGCTTAGCTTCTGTCGCTTGGCGTTACAGCCATACGGGGCCAACACGACAGAAGATCAATTCGGCAATGCCACGGTATCTGACTCGGTTAGATATCTTCGTCCCTATTTTGACACGGCGATGAGAGCCAAAATGAAGTTGGGCGACTCTTTCGTCAAGGAACTAATTCAGATTCAAGCTGAGGCAACACGTGGCGAATTGGACGTAAAAGATGCGGAAATCCGACCTGTTCTTAGCCTGTATTCATTCGAGGACGAAGTGTTCTTGTTGGTCGACATTCCCAACGGAACAAGCAAGTGCATATCCTTGGCAGAGAACTACTACAATGTTGACCGAATTAAGGAGGCGTGCGAGCCAGGCAAACAACTGGCCCTGCCCAAGGAAATCGCAGCCCAATTGGAGAATTGGTCAAAAAGAAACTCGGACGAAAGCAACTCAATAACGGCAGATTGTCGTTGGGTTGACCCCGTGCGAGGATTTCATTCCGTAGTACGAAAGTCTCGAAAAGAAATCGATCGGGAGACGGATGAGATCAAGATCGTTTACGAAGTAGCCAAGACTGACGCCAAGTTTCCTTTTGCAACTCCATAATCTCGATTCTCCAAGCGTCCGACAATGTCCGAATAGAAACGGCTGTTGCATTGCCATGGCGCTAATAATAGTCAAGCCAATATGCCATACCTTATCGGTCATCGATTTCTAAGGTGGAATGTGAAATTCGATACTGCTCTGCCGTTACATTGCGAACCCTAGATTTCACTTGTTCGTGGTTGAGGCTCTTTGCAACATCCAACGCTAGATGAGCTTCAATCCCAGCGTGGTTTTCATCGATTTGCCAGACGTGAACGTGGCGAACATCAGCGACGCCTTCCACCGACTCGATTGAAGCAATCAACTCGGGTATCTGAATCCAGGGGGGCGTGCCATTCATCAGAATGCGGACTGCTTGCGGGAGCATCTGAATTACTTGATACAATACATACCCTGCGATCATCAACGTGATCAGGGGATCAATCCAGTACCATTCCCAGAGCAATATTGCAATCGATCCCAAAAGTACGCCTATCGATCCAATCGCGTCGACAATATTGTGAACGAATGCCGCTCGAACATTTAGGGATCCTTTGCTCATTGACCACAACATCCAAGCCGTCGCAAAATCAATGACGATTGCCAGAATGGATGTAATTGCCATTAGCCGACCTTCGATTGGCTCGGGAGTGACAAAACGACTAATGGCTTCTGAGACCAAATAAAGCCCGATGGCAGCCAGTAGGGTGAGGTTGATCATCGCACCAACTACCTCGGCGCGACCATATCCAAATGTGAATTTGTCATCGGCTTTCCTTCGTGAGAATCGCCGAGCAATGTAGGCAATTAGTAAGGCATTGGCATCGTTAAAATTATGGGCAGCGTCGCCAAGCAAGGCGACACTGCCGCTAATGATCCCGGCAGCAACTTGTGCCACAGTGAGCAGTTGATTAATCACAACTGCCCAAAGAAGACGTCCATCGCTCACTCCACGAAGTTCTTCACCCTGGGTCAGCCCATGGGCTTGGCCGTGACGGTGCTCTGAATTGCCAATGCGTTCGGTCATAGTTACCTATTTGTTGACTTCAACGAAATGGAATCAGCGTCAGTAAAGATTAATGATCATGGTCATGTTCGTGATCATGTGCAACACTTCCCCGATATTGCTTCTCGCCAATCGTAACTACGAGTTGAGCTTTTGCCCCTTCGGCATCTAAAGCTTTTGCCAACGCAGGATCACTTGATGCAAACTCGGAAGACTTTCCTGCGGTAGCATCCACCGCAGGCAGCTTAAATTGATTTCCTTGGCCATCCATGGTCACGTTTATCGTGATCTCAGGTGAAGAAGTATTAACTGGTGCTTCAGCATGTCCGTCTAACAGGTAGATCGTGACGGTGCCCGCCTCGTCATTGTGAACCAACTCCGCATGATATTCTTCATTTCCGAGTTCGATCAGTGTACCATGGTGGGGACCTTCTGTGGGATGAGCATGTTCATCACCACGGTCATGGCCATCTCCTTCGGAATGTTCGTGCTCGTCCGCTCCTCCGGATGCTTTGGGAGACCCGTTGCAGCCAATCAAACCGACTCCAAGCACTATCGCGAGCATGATACTCGCCAATGTTTTCAATTGTCGCATTTTCAGTAATCCTTTGAGAAACACAAATGTGAATGAGCCATTCGGAAACCCCAATCGATCGCTGACTCGAAACGATCCGAGGCGAATTAGTTCTTCCTAGCTAGTCGGCGTGTGCGAATGTTGCTTGATGCTCTTCCGCCTCTTCGACCAGTTCGACGCTAGAATCTTGACCTTCAACAACTCGTTTTGCAGCGCCTGTTCCCATCGTCCAGAACAGGGCTGGCCGGACCAAGAATTCCAGCAGCGTACTTGTAATAAGTCCGCCGATAATGACCGTCGCTACCGGGTAAAGAATCTCTTTCCCTGGCTCGCCTGCCGCCATTGCCAATGGAACCAGGCCGATGCCTGACGTAAGTGCAGTCATTAACACAGGAGCCAAACGATCCTTACCTGCCCGAATAATCATCTGTTTCGACCAGGACTCTCCCTCATACTTTACGAGGTGCAGATAGTGGTTGATCAGCAGAATCCCATTCCTTGAGGCGATGCCACACAAGGAGATAAACCCAACCATGCTAGCAACGGTAAGTGTCTGCTCAGTGATGTAAAGAGCGGCCACAGATCCGATAAATGCCATCGGTAACGCAATCATCACTTGAAGTGAGAGGTTGGCCGAACCAAACATTTTGTAAAGCACGAAGAACATCCCTGCCATGGAGATCATAAAGAGAATCGCAATCATCCGAGAAGCAGATTGCTGGCTCTCAAATTGACCGCTGTACTCTGTGAAATAACCCGTCGGGAGATTCGCCTCGAGGGGCTTTAGACGATCACGAATATCTTCGACAACATCGACCAAGCCACGCCCACTTACGTTGCATTGCACGATAATTCGCCGGCGAACCTGTTCGCGATTGATCGTATTCGGACCGCTTGACTCATAGATATTGGCGACATCTTCGAGTTTGGTTGTCCCCCCGCCTGGCAATTCGAGCACGAGTCGTCGAAGTGCACCAAGATCCTCACGATACTCTTCGTCGAGACGTACCAAGAGATCAAATGTCCTTTGGCCGTCGAGCACTTCCGAAACGACTTCCCCTTGCATTGCTGTTTCTACAAACTCGTTTATTTCCTGTCGACGTAGCCCATACTGTTCCAGACGGTATTGATTAGCTTCGATGCGAAGCTGCGGGATGTTAACTTGTTGCTCTACCTGTAAGTCGCGAACTCCTTCGATGCCAGAGATAGTAGCTTCCATTTTCTTGGCTTCTCTTCGAAGCACATCCAAATCGTCACCGTATAGCTTGATCGCGACTTGCGCCTTCACTCCGGAAAGCATGTGCGATATAAGATGTGCTAACGGCTGTTCAACCGCTGTGACGATACCCGGAATATCTGCCATCGCCTCGCTGATTTCGTCAATGACCTCCTCTCGCGAACGTTCCGTGTGAGGATCGATGGTTGCGACGAATTCAGTAACATTTACTCCTTCGGCGTGTTCATCTAACTCTGCACGGCCTGTCTTTCGGACAAAAGCATCGATATCGTTGATTTCCTGCAAGCGGCGTTCAACGCGAGCTGCGACTTGATTCGACTTGGCAAGCGATGTACCCGGCGGAAGGACGACATTGATTTGGACGGCACCTTCGTTGAATGGAGGCAAAAAGTCACTCTCCAAGCGAAACATGCCCCAGCCAGCAATCAAAACTCCCGTAAATGCGAGGGCAAGAATTGGCCAAGCTAGTTTTAGACTTAGGGCCATTACTTTATCCGCTATCGCTTTTAGAACACGAAGTACGAATCCATCATTCTCACCATGTCCAATCTTGGCCGATCCAAGCAGCCAATAGCTTAGGACAGGAGTTACGGTAAGCGACACTACGAGAGACGATACCAGTGATACGATGTACGCTACGCCAAGGGGAGCAAACAAACGCCCCTCCATTCCGGAGAGAGCGAAGAGCGGCACGAAAACAATGACCACAATCATCGTCCCGTAGACGATAGAATTTCGGATCTCACAACTCGCTTGAAACACCACAAGCAAGGGATTCTTTGGATTATCCGCATGGCGGTTCTCGCCGAGACGTCGGAAGATATTCTCGACGTCCACAATGGCATCATCCACCAATTCACCAATCGCTACGGCGAGGCCGCCAAGCGTCATCGTATTGATGGACAATCCAAATGTCGCGAAGACCAGTGCAGTCATCACGATCGAAAGCGGAATGGCAGTAAGCGTGATAAAAGTCGTCCGAAGATTCATAAGGAATAGGAACAGAATAATAACCACTAGTATCCCACCATCGCGCAATGCCTCGACGACGTTCTCAATCGCAAGGTCAATAAATGCCTTTTGCTGATAGAGTTCGGGCAACATGGTTACATCTGTTGGAAGCGACGGTTTTAGTTCGTCCAATGCTTCGATCACCTTTTCGGTAACCAGTCGGGTATCAGCATTCGGCTGTTTGAGAATCGTCAAGACGACAGAGGGGCCGCCGAAGAATTCACCTTCCTGATCTCGTGCATAGGCAGCACTGTCCCCGCGTTTTACTTGGGGGCCCTCAACAACGCGAGCAACTTGAGCCAGTCGAATCGTCTGCCCGTCACGATGAGCGACAACAATGCCTTTAATTTCTTCGAGAGTCGTGACACGGCCCAATGATCGAACGAGTAGTTCACTGGGGCCTTGTTCGTCAAGGTATCCCCCAGCCGTATTTTGATTGCTTTCGCTCAGCGCTTGTTTGACTTCATGCAAAGTCACGCCGTAGCGTAACAAGCCATTAGGATCGACAAGGACTTGGAACTGCTTTCTGTCACCTCCCATTACAATGACTTGAGATACACCTGGGATGGTTAGCAGCCGTTGGCGGACAACCCAGTCCGCCATCGTTCGAAGTTCCATGGGAGGTGTTTGGCCATCCTTGCTTACCATGCCCATAATCATGATCTGCCCCATGATTGAGGAGATCGGCATAAGCTGAGGTTTGGTCCCAGGAGGCAATCGGTCGGTAGCGAGAGCCAGACGCTCGGCAACAATTTGCCGATCATTGTAGATGTCGGTTCCCCAGTCGAATTCGACATAGATTACGGAAAGCCCGACACCCGACTGAGTTCGTACGTCCTGAACGCCAGTGGCCCCATTGAGTACGGTTTCAAGCGGGAATGTGATGAGCGTTTCAACTTCTTCCGGCGCCATTCCATGAGCCTCGGTCATGATTACGACACGAGGGCGATTCAAATTTGGGAAAACATCGATCGGCAAGCTATAAGTCTGCCAGCCACCATAAACAAGCAGAAACACTGCAATCGCAATAACCAGCACACGATTCTGAAGTGAGAAACGAATAATTGCATTGAGCACGATCTAAACTCCGAAGCAAACTGAGCGTTGGTAACCATTTCAAGCACTAACTGGTTCAGGCATGAGTAACCTGAACGTTGACACTAGTGGTTGTGACCAGCGTGGGGATCGACACCTCCGCCAGACTGGTTCTTCAGAGTTAAATGCATTTCATAGGCACCCTTTGCCGCGATGACATCGCCCGGAAATAGTGCACCATCGTTTGCAATTACGACCGATGTTTGATCGCGGAATTTCACATGGACTGGCACCTGGTCGAAATGATCGCCATTTTGCTGATAGACGTATTTTTCCGCCCCTTCCTCAACCACTGCTTCTACCGGAACGACAATCTCTCCCTCCCATTTCTGAACCGGAACATGTAATTCCATGCGTTGTCCTGGTTTGAATCGCCATTCCACAAAATGCTGACCATTTACAGTCCGCGCGGAGACAATCTCATTGGGCAAAGCCAGGAAGAAGCGAAATGCTCGAGACTGCGGATCAATATGGTCCGACAGATACAACACCTTCAGGCCATTGATTCGATCCGCTTCCTTGCCGGCGACGAGTAGTGACGCTCCGATGTCCCATTGATTGTTTGCTGCATCACGAAGACGAACAGCATCGTCTTCAAATGCTCGTCCCTCGATATAAAGTTCACAGTGGTCGGCAATTACTCCAAGAAGTTCACCTGCTTGCACTTGCTGACCAACGCGGGTCGGTAGTTGTTGCACGTGGTAACTATGGGATTCAATACAGCTTTCGCTTTTTTCTCCATGTTCTGGTGCGCGGATCACAAGATTCTCGAGTAGCGTCTTGGTTTCCAAAATATTACCAACCTGCTTCTCATTAAGCCCATGAAGCAAGAGAGATTGACGCTCAGCTCGAAGCGAAGCTTCTAACTTCTGCTTTTCGTATTCCTGTTCTAAAATGCGTTTTCCTGCCACGACCCCTTCCGCCAGTCCGCTCAATCGCGCAAGCTCACGATTGACAACGATCAGTGATTCCGCGGTTCGAATCAGATCGCTTTGCGCCGTGACAAGTTCTTCGTGGGTTAAACGTATTTCAAATAAAGGGCTGCCTGGCTCTACGGAAGCCCCTTCGACGGGATAGATCTTGCTGATCACGCCAGTCAGTGGTGCCGAAATGTTGAGTAGCGTTCGGCCAGGACGTTCGACCACCATTGCCGGCACCGTAACGCGGCGAGAGTAGGTTCCCAGTTCAATCGTGAGTGGCCTGAAATCGATATTCCTTAGGCCTCGTTCACTGAGTTCCACGGTCGTGGCCTCTGAGTGACCGGCATGATCATGTCCAGCGTGATCATCGTGTGTATCGATTGATTCCTTCTCACTCTGCTGGGCAGTCTGGCTCGCCCAGAGCTGCTTGACGTGAGGCAACCACATCGAAGAAGTGGCAGCTGCGACTATCAGCACAACGAGAAGCAGTGCGATGCTCCATACCCAAGGCTTGATACCTAGCGCGGTAGATTTCATGTGTCTTACCCCCCTTGCAGCAAGCAAGGGACTACGTGGATGTTAAATCAATTCGAAAGAGGGTTTGCGGTGGAGTGACCATGCGGACCAACAATCCACTCAAACAACGAAATTCGCAGCGTCAGCGGACGCAAGAATCGAGCGAATTAGATAAGAAGGCTCTGAAACTGGATATAGACCGGGGGCGCTACGCGCCAGCTTAAGCTTAGATTTGGAAGAGCAAAATCATCGTTCGAACTGAGGTTTCCATTCAGCCCCACGATGCAGCGGGAATCAAAATGAAGCTGTGAACTAATTGATTTGCTTAGCGCAAGATGTCCATCCAAGTTGGTCGCCGAGAATACACAATCGACATCGCTACATGGACTAGGATGCGAGTGATGATCACCATCTTCGGTATCGTGGCTCGGGGCACTCTTAGCGTGGTGATGTGAGCACGCATGAGTTGCCGAAACATGTTCCACGGAAACCACATCCGCTTCGGATTTGTCGCCTACGCTAAAGACCGAAGAATGTGGATGATGAGCGCAACAACCCACAATGGCATGCCATAGCATGACCAAGAGTGTGATTAAGGTTGTTGAAAGCGACATCTACTTCTCCCACGTTTCGATTATTAAGCAATATTATCACCAGAAAGTCTAATCAGACAACCTCGATTGCCGCCGTAGGGCGATTTTATAGTTCCAATTTGAGTCGACTCCGGTTGCATTCAGAAAAAACATAGCCAAATGGTTGAACTATTGCTGACTGAAAGTCTGCCCTCGCAATCCATCTCCCAGCGACGAAGTGTTAGTTTGATCCAAGGCGCCTGTGAGAAGCAAACCGTCCACTTTTGCCTGTGACTGGGCCAGACTCCCTAACGAATCCAGATAATTAAGGTTAGTATGGAAATAAGTCCTTCTCGCAATTAGAGTTTGGATGAAGGAGAACTCACCTGCCTCGTAGGCCTTTTCGGCAAGGTCAAGGGTCTCTTGTGCTTTCGGAAGAATCTGCTGCTCGAAACGTTGGACGGCAAAGTTAGCTGAATCATATTCTTGAGAAACCTGCGCGAGCCTCGCCTTGAGCGACATTTCGACTCGTTTCAACTCGTGAGTCGCACGGCTGTACTCGTTAAATGCCGCAGAGACATTCCCTCGATTGTCATTGAAAACGGGAATGGGAGCACCAACCTGCAATTGAATTAGCCCCGAGCCTGTGGAATTATCCACACCGGCCTGAAGGTTCGCGGTGACATTAGGAATTGCTTGAATTTCCTGACGTGACATATTGGATCGAGCTTGTCGAATTCGGCTGTATGCAGACTGGATCTCAGGACTCTCCATCGCGAGCGTAGCGTAAACGTCCTCCCAGTTTGGCCCTGCTTGAGCCACGCTCAACTCCCCATCAAGCTTGGACGGTTGTAAATCGGCGATACCTGCAACGGCAGCCATTTCTTTCCAGGCTGCTTTCCATCGATATTCTGATTTCTGACGCAAGACCTCAACTTCGTTCAACTGAATCTCTGCTTGCAACACATCCGCCCGAGCAGCCTCTTTAGCGTTGAAACGTCGCCTTGCTAAACCTACCCCCCTAAAAACGACTGCATGAAATTCATCGATCATTTCCATTTGTCGCTGCGCAACCAATGCTTGGATAAATTTCATGCGTACGTCGGTTAGTACGCGATACCGCTGCGACTCCACGTCCCAGCGTTGAGCTTCTACGGAGTGGCCCAAAATATTCTGATTTAATGCAAGCTTATCGCCAGTAACAAATTCTCGTTGGACGTACACCAAGTGCTGATCCGTCCCCTGATCGGCAAGTTGATTCGCAGCATACCCGACTTCAGGGTTTGCCGATCGGCCGACCTGGTATTGGTAGTCCTGCTCCGCCTCAGCTGACGCTGACAGGGCACGAATCGACGGATTGTTAACAAGTGCCAAGTCCTGAATCTCTTTTAGCGTCATTGCCTCCTCTGTCACCTGAGGTATTGGAATCGCCTCGCTTGCATTTGTCACATGGGCCGTTTCAAGGAGATTGGTGGATTGAAAATCGACCAATTCCACACCATTCCTCTCAAGTGATGCCGTATGGTAGCTTTCAGGTGAATTATTGAGCACAGAAGTCAGTGATGCCTTCAATTCACTTGAAGATGCGACATCGGTTGCAATTGGTCCACGTTCCTGTTGGATCGCATTCTGAGACGCACCCGTTTGGCAGCCCGCTATGCTCACAACTCCCAGGGATGCCATGATCAGACATCGAAGACTTTCCTGCGTGATTTTCATACCAAGATCCTTGCTGATTTAGGTCATTTAGACTGGGGCATATTGCGGGTCATTAACTAACTTAGGTGAATCTCGACATCGACATTGGAATTGATCGGTAACCGCGTTTAGGTAGTTTCACCAATAACAATTGATCTACGGAAAATTGAACTCGAAATCCGGTATCCCAATTCGGTCTTTTCTGCTATGAAATTGGGTCAGTTGAAAACTTTCACCAACGTGGCAGGACAAATAAAATGCTATCGAGCAAGCAAATTCGTAAATTAGCCGCCGTCGGGCTAATTGGGATGTTGCTGCTTGCGACATTTTTACCGACTTGCCACTGCATGCCTTCCGGCATGTCAGTAGGGAATCAGTGTCTCGCCTGTGAGCGGAACTGTTGTGACAATGCTCCCGGTAGCCAGCCATCCAAATGTGCATGTCAATCAGGTATCTCGTCTCCAGTTGATCGAATTCAGCACGAGAGTCCTCCGAATATCTTCCTGGGGCACTACGTTTGGCATTCAAAAAAAGAATGCTTGGCCCGACCCCGGGGGGTTGATCTTGATACCTGCCATTACAACGCACTTGATGCACTAGATCGCTGCATCTCTCTCTCGCGATTTTTGACTTAATCAATCGGAATTCAAGTTTCGTTGATTTTGTTAACCGCTTGGTAATCCACCAGAATTGCCATGCGCTCAGCATTGGATTTACGCGAGAGTCATTATGTTTCCCTATATTCATTTTTCGTTTCTGCACCACCGCCGCATGGGCACGACAGAACGAAGTGTTCGTCAACCGAATACATTGGCATCTGTTCCTATAGCGATTCTTCTGGTCGAGTTTCGCGATGAAGTATTTGCAGCCATTCGCAGCGAGATTGAAAATCCAGAGATTTCGGTTACTCGTGCGAACTCGACAGAGGCAGTTGTCCCTACTTGGCGTCAGCGCAAGCCTGGCCTGATTCTCATCAATGCCGAAATGCCAGATGAATCTGGGTTTCTCGTCTCTCTTAAGCTCAGGATGCATGGTTTTCAAGGAGGCCTTTGGCTTTACTCAGCCCATGCCGCAACCGCAGCGCGTGGCTATCAGGAGTTTTGTCAGGCAGATCGCTTGTTCTGTTACGGTGGCGACCTGCGAGCACTAACTACGGAAATCAAACGATTTCTCCAGCCGTGAATGAAGCAAGGCCACCGAAGCCCTACTTCTCCACGGTGCGGGGGATAACGCAGTATTATGCGGCGGAAGCACGATGCGACGGCATTGACCACGCTTCGCTACTTTCCGCTAAAGCGCCATCGACTAATGTCAAACGACGCGTTGCCCGCTGGGCAACGCTGGGGTCGTGGGTAACTACCACCAACGTTCGGCCTTGTTGATGACATTCATCAAACGTCTTGAGGACAACCTCACGGCTAATCGGATCGAGATTTCCGGTCGGTTCATCCGCCAAGATAATTTGAGGATCGTTTACCAAGGTTCGTGCCAAAGCCACACGCTGTTGCTGACCGACACTCAATTCCGAAGGCTTGTGGTGGAGTCGTTCCTCTAGCCCTAGGTGGGTTAACAGTTGCGTAGCCCGTTCCTGCTGGAGTTCCGCGGACATCGCGGAAAAGCTCAGTGACACCTGCACATTTTGTAGTGCCGACAGGTACGGGATCAGATTGAAGCTCTGGAACACAAAGCCCATCTTCTGACCGCGTAACGCCGAGCGCTGCGTTACCGATTGCTCGTACAGCGAGACATCGTCGACCAGCACACGACCCGTCGTCGGTGAAAGCATGCCTCCGAGCATCGAAAGCAGCGTCGTCTTTCCGCTCCCGCTCGGACCAACAATCGCTACGTAATCTCCATTTTCGATTTTTACGCTGTCGCAACGAAACGCCGTCAACGCTTGACCGCGTCGCGTGTACTCCTTACTGATTGTTTCAAGTTGAATCATGGGTTAAACCTCCCGGAAACAGATGCATGGATCGAGGTGAGCAGCTTTTTGGGCAGGCCACCAGGCTGCGATAACTGCGACGAACGTGGCAATCAGGACGGAAAGCATCGAAGTGCCCAGCAAAGGGCTGATCGATACGCCCGCCCAGACGGGGCCAGCAATCACGGCCGCCACAACTCCGATCAGGCATCCCAGCGTTCCCGCTCCGAGACCCAAAATTAGTGCCTTGCCGAGAAATAGTTTCTGGATGTAACTCGGTGTAGCACCCAGGGCCATGAGCGTACCAATCTCGCGACGACGTTCTCGTACGTTTGCCGCGATAACTCCAGCCAAACCAACGCCTCCGACGATCACTAAGACGGCCAGAACAATCCACGACGTCTTGGCCATCAGTTGGTTGACACCAACCTGGGTTTCGACGACCTGTAAAATCGTCACGACTTTAGCATCGGGCAGAAGCTCACGAAGCTGCGGCACCAGGCCACCGGCTGCATCTTCACAGCAGCCAACAATCTCGATCGCATTGCAAGTGGAATCTTTCTTCCAGATTCGCTGGATCGAATGAAGGTGGGCGAAGATCCGACCATCATCCACCGTGCCCGTGGCAGGTAGGACACCGATCACGGTAAACGTTTCATCGATCAGCTTCAGGCGATCATCCACGTTGCAGTTCAGCTTCTTGGCGATATCAGCTCCAAGGATGATCGCGTGCGTATCGAGGTTCTGGATCGCTCGATATTTGACCAAGGCCTCGGGAGACTTCAAATCGTCGGTTGTCGCGACGTTCGCCTTGAGGCAACAGCCAGAGTCGGTCGGGTTCATGAACGAGGTCGTTGCCTGCCAAGTTGCCAGCGTCTCGACCTCGGACTGAGGAAGAATCCCCGTAATTGCCACCGAATGCCCATGAAGTTCTGTGGTAACGTTTAACCGCGGGGAAACCTGCTCGATACCGGATAACCCGGAGAGAAAGACTTCCGCCACATACTCCTCAGGAAGTGTGCCGCCATTTTGGTCGGCCGCATAGTAATCTTGAAGGGTCGCCTCCTTGGGTAGCACGAGGATATTGGCTCCCAAATTGGTCAATTGGTTCGCTACCGCCTCTTCGGAATAAACCGTAACGTGTCGGATCGCCACTAACGCAGCGACCCCTAAGAGTATTGTCAGGCTGTTGAAAGCGACCGTTGTCGGCCGCGATTTCAACTCTTGCCAGATTAAAGAACGAAGGTTCATCGTTTTTCCCTATCTAATGAGCTTAGCGGCGTGTGGGAGTAGACTGCGATGCCTGGGCTGAAGCGGAGTGCTTGCAGTTGGGATCTTCACAGCACTGGCCAGCCTTGTGGATTGCAGCGGCGATCTGATCGGCCGATGACGTACCATTGAAGTGGCCAACAAGAACGCCTGGTGGTGCAATCAGGGCGGCATAAGGACCTTGAACTTGGTTTACATCGACCTTGAGTTGCTGCATCAGTCTCGCTTCGGCTGTGTTCTGGACATTCAAGGCGACCAGTGCCATGCGATCCTTGAATTGCGAGTCTAACTGAAGGGCGCGTACTCCGGCTGGAACGGCAGCCTGTTCTGATTGGGTCAGGCACACGAACACGAGCTTTTGATCCTGCAACTGCTTCATACACTCCATCATCACGGGAGGCACGACGGCCGCGTCGAGATTAGCATTGGCAACCTGCCTGGGGAACAATCCTGTAACGGCACCGTTGGGAGCGACGGCCACGGTAATCGGCATCGGGGCTCGGCTGACGTTGAACTGCTCCGCCATTGCCTGCCCCTCAGGGGCCGTCACACTCGCCGCGGCCATCGTGGTCTGCTGGCCGCGACTAGCCACGGTTTGCTGCACGGCCTGTAGCATTTTCTGTGTTTGCGGAGAATTATCTCGGTAGAAAACGACGAAAGTAAACTTTCCGGCCTGCTGGGCTTGTTGCAGTGTAGCGCTGAGATTTCCCTGAGAAGATTGGGCAAAGCTAGTTCCGCTGTGGATGGAAATCAAACAAGCGATGGTCAGGCATACATGGATGATGGTCTTCATCTCGATTTCTTTCTGATGAATTGGCTTCAATGGTTTTGATGTGGGTTGCCAATAGGACTGCGCATGGGCGTCTAGCTCCAATGGCTCTTGGTCGTTGTGCAATAACGATTGGAAACAGCAACTAAAACGTTGCGGTTGGCCATCGTTCAACGGAGAGTGCTGATCCTCAATCGCAAGCTGTGGTGATTAAGTCAGCAGAGCCTGCTAAAGTGTGAGCACAGCCAGGCAAAGATGGAGGCGCAGATCGCCCTGAGAGTTCGGCAGCGCCAAGCACCGACGACTTCGCCGATGGAGCGAAGATGGAATCGCTATCGACGTGAGGGACGCATTCCAGCCATCGAGACGCGCTGGTGAAAGCAGAGTCTCATTCAGGCCGATCGAAGGGGACTCACTCAAAATAAATGGGCACTTATGGCTGCCACATCCGAGGCAGTCATGTTCGCCGTGCTCGGTGGTCTCTTCGGCCAAGGAAGAATTCGTGGCTGGTTGGCAACATAGATCGACACCCCGCTTTCGTGCGTGCGCATCACAACACGTGCAGCAGTTGGCATGAGATGCATCCAAGTAGACAAGCTCGCAAGCGTTTACGCAACGAACGCAGCAGCCAATGACGCAGTGAACAATCACTGCGACAAGTGCTATTATTGCTGTCGCCCTGCGAGGCATAAGAATCATCCCAATAAAACTGCTACAAACGGACCTGTCGGATTTATCGACGCGGAACCAGAATTGACTGGAGAGTTTCCGCCGCAAAAAGTGAAGCTCTGAAAAAACAGCTCAATTAAGTACAAACAGCGTCGCGTGGTAGCAATGTTACTTACCGGGCTAGGGTAGCAAACGTCGTCTTAAAGTCAGAGAGGGATTTCACCGATCCTTCGACAATAGTATTTGACCACACGCGTGAGGCTCTAACGTATCCTAACTCCTTTATAACGCTAGGCTTGAAGCCTCGGCATTCATCTTCAGTTCTTTTGGTTTTGTTGACTCGACTTGAAACAGGACACTCAGTCACCTATCATTCAATCGAGCAACCTTACTCTTTTTTTAGATATACTCTTGGCATGAGCCACTTCTTCACTATTTTGATCGCGCTACGCGTTATCTTCTGCCCGCTCTTGTGCGAAGTGCAGGGATGTACGCCGATGCGCGCCCTTCTTAGTGAAGATCAAAACCTGGCGACACATCATGACACGTGCTGTAGTCATTGTGCCTTAGAACCTACTGCACCAGCGTCAGAGAACAGCCCGACGCACTCCTGTCCAGACTGCGACTGCTTTTGCAGTCAGTCCGCGATCGTTGGGATGAAAGTCGATTTGGATGATATGTCTTCGTCCGTATGGGAGGCCTATTTTCCAAGTCAGGACCGATGGCAGGTCGCTGAGAATCGAACTCTCATCGATTTAGCGAGCACGCGATCGACGGGCATAACCCCGGGTCGTTCCCTGCGCTTAGCTTTCGCTTCTCTTCTCATTTAAGCACCTGATCTTCACAGTCGTGCTTCTAGGCCGGAAATCCGCGGGCTGAATTTGTCAGCATAAATCCGTAGCTGCATCTCTCGGCATCACAATTCCGACCGCCAAGTTCTCAATCCATCGATATTCATTTTGCGGGAGTTCTGTCATGAGCCAATCCGTAATCGACACTCAACAATCTAGTGCAGGGAGCGGACAAGGGCATCTCGGTGCTTCCAGTACCGCAACTGCTAAGCAAGCGCAATCAAGATCTTTCCTGCAAAGAGTCTGGACATTCGCGCTAGGCAGCATTGGTCCGTTCTTGGTGCTGTTGGCCTTCGCAGGCATCTTTGCCTTTGGTCACCATTACGACTGGAAGATGCCAAAGTTTGCCGAGCTGACCGGCCAATCCGAACCCGTTGTCGCAGACTGGTGTGACGAACACGGTGTCCCGGAATCGATCTGCGTCGAGTGCGATGAAACTCTCATGCCTAAGACGCCAGATTTCGGTTGGTGCTCGAAACATGGCATTCATAACTGCGTACTCGATCACCCCGAATTGGCCCAACTGAGCGATCCACCGTCCATTTCAACCGAGGATAAGGTGCGGGCAGAACTGGCAATGACAATGCCAGTTTCCAAAGTAAATAACAGCGGCTGTTCCACTTATACAAAGCGAATTCAGTTCGCCTCGGTAGATGCCGTTGCTCAGGCAGGCGTTGATGTCGAATTGGTCGAACGTCGTCCCATCGAGCAATCGGTCTCGGGAAGCGGAGAGATTCTCTACGACCCGACTCGTACGGCCAGCTTCGCTTCGCGTACGTCCGGTAGCGTTTGGGGCGTCGAGAAAAATGTTGGCGATCAGGTGCAAAAGGGAGATGTTCTGGCCCTGGTCGAGGCCGAACAAGTCGGTGCACTCAAGTCGAGCCTTATCCGTGCCCTGGCAGAACAATCCCTTCAGCGTCAGAACGTTAAGCGACTGAATATCGCCAAAGAAGCCGTAGCAGGCGTTCGGCTCTTGGAGGCGGACGCAGACTTGGCAAAGGCCGAAGCGGAAGTCTTGAGCATTACTCAGTCCTTGGAAAACCTGGGACTGTCGGTCGATATTCAGTCTTTGGCTCAGCTATCCGAACGCGAGGCGTTCGAGCAGCTTCGCTTTCTCGGAATTCCGCAGGAACTCACGTCGCGTGTGAAGTCTCAAGGTTCGACTGCCAACCTATTGCCGGTTCGGTCGTCAATCTCTGGAGTGGTTGTCGAGCGAAATGTAACCCAAGGAGAAGTCGTCGACACGCACCGTGCCCTTTTCCGCGTGGCCGATACGAGCCAAATGTGGCTGATGCTGGATATTCCTTTGGAGGATCTGGAAAACGTGAAGACGGGTCAGCCAGTTCGCTTTCATGCCGATGGTAGTTCCCACGAAGTATTAGGCCGTGTTGACTGGATCAGTACGGGTGCCGACGCACAGACTCGCATGGTTAAGATCAGAGCTGTACTTCCTAATCCAGATGGTCGACTGCGAGACAAAACATATGGCACTGGCGAGATCATATTGCGTGAGGAACCTAATGCGATCGCGATTCCTTCTGAGTCAGCTCACTGGGAAGGCTGCTGCCGAATCGTATTCGTACGAGACAAGCACTATTTTGATAGCCCTGATAGCCCCAAAGTCTTTCATGTTCGATCCGTACGTCTGGGAGCATCGCACAACGGCTTCACGGAAGTGGTTGCTGGTGTTTTGCCGGGCGAAGTGGTCGCCACGTCCGGCAGCGATGTGTTGCGAGCCCAACTGCTGAAAAACGGTTTGGGTGCTGGCTGCTGCGTGGAAGAATAAAGGGGAGTATGGATGCTTAACACGTTAATTGATTTTTCACTCAGGCATCGAGCGTTGGTGATTATTATCACGCTCGTATTGGCTGTCGGCGGCGTCTTTGCGCTGCAGCAGCTTGATATTGATGCCTTTCCGGATACCACACCAGTCCAGGTTCAGATCAATACAACGGCACCTGCCCTCTCTTCCGAAGAAGTCGAAAAGCAGATTACTTTTCCTGTCGAACAGAGCATTAGTGGTCTGCCAGGTCTGACGGTAATGCGTTCGATCTCGAAGTTTGGGCTCTCTCAGGTCGTGGTGACGTTTGAAGACGGGGTCGACATCTATTTCGCTCGGCAATTGATCAACGAGCGATTGAGTACAGTTGAATTACCGGTAGGCATTAGTCGTCCCCAAATGGGGCCAGTTTCTACTGGCCTGGGGGAAGTCTTTCACTATGTGTTGACCTATGAGGGAGTCGACTTTTCCAAGGTTGGTGACCAGGAACGTGTTGACCGGCTGACTGAATTGCGAACGCTCCACGATTGGGTCGTTAAGCCTCAGCTGCGCTCCGTGCCAGGGGTCGCTGAAGTGAATAGCTGGGGCGGCTACGAGAAGCAGTACCAGGTTCGCCTCGATCCCGATCGCCTGCTCAAGCACGGCCTGACCTACGAAGAGGTCGCAGATGCCATTCGCGCGAACAACGAGAACGTTGGCGGTGGTACCATCACCGATGGCAGCGAAATGCTGTTGGTGCACGGGATCGGCCGAACGGTCAACGTTGACCAGATCAGGAATATTGTCATCAAGGCCAAAGATGGTGTCCCCATTCAGATCAGCGACGTTGCCGAAGTCAAAATCGGCCACGAGATTCGTCGCGGTACCGTCACCGCTGACGGTCAAGGAGAAGCGGTACTTGGTCTCGGCTTCATGCTCATGGGCGAGAACAGCCACCAGGTCACCTGGGCATTGAAGAATAAGCTGGATCAAGTTCGTAGCACACTTCCAGCGGGGGTAACCATCAAGACCGTCTACGATCGGACAGAGTTGGTCGACCATGTCATTCACACCGTGCAGAAGAACCTGTTCGAGGGCGGCCTGTTGGTGGTTGCGGTGCTGTTCATTTTCCTGGGCAATCTACGTGCCGGGTTCATCGTTGCGTTAGCGATTCCCCTGTCGATGCTCTTTGCATTTTCCGGGATGCTTCAAGTCGGAATCGCTGCCAGCTTGCTCAGCCTCGGAGCAATCGACTTCGGCCTCGTGGTCGATAGCTCGGTCGTGATGATTGAAAACTGCGTTCGGCATTTGTCTCATGATAACCAGGGACGAAGCCGCCTGGAGATTATCCGCGACGCGGCGATCGAAGTTCGTAAGCCAACCATGTTTGGCGAACTAATCATCATGATTGTCTACCTGCCGATCCTGACGCTCGAAGGGGTCGAAGGGAAGCTCTTCCGCCCGATGGCCATGACCGTCATTATGGCCTTGGCCGGCTCGATGATCTTGTCTTTGACGCTAATGCCGGTCCTGGCGAGCTTTCTCCTTCCCCACAACATCAAAGAAAAAGAACCGATTCTCATTCGCTGGCTCAAACGGCTTTATGCCCCCGTGCTGCGGTTCACGATGCATAACAAGTTTGTCGTGATTGGTTCAGCCGTTTGCATCTTCGTGGCGGTGTTCGGGCTAATTGCCCCCAACTTAGGTTCAGAGTTTGTACCGCGGCTGTCGGAAGGGGCGATCACGCTCAATGTCGTCCGCCTGGCGGGCACCGATCTGGAAGAATCGATCCGGTATAACACGCAGATGGAAAAGGTCCTGCTGGAAAAGTTCCCCGATGAGATCGCTCACGTCTGGAGTCGTGTCGGTACGGCGGAGGTTGCAACTGACCCGATGGGAACGGAACTGACGGACCTTTTCATTACACTCCATCCACGTAAAGACTGGACGCAGGCCGAAACGCAGGAAGAGTTGACGATCCTCGTGCAGGAAGAACTGCGGGATCTGCCGGGACCGCGCCTAGCGATGTCGCAGCCAATTGAAATGCGGATGAATGAGATGATCTCAGGCGTCCGAGCCGATGTTGCCGCCATCCTTTACGGGGACGACCTTGACCTGATGGTCAGCAAGGCCGCGGAGATCGAGCAAGTCCTAAAGACAATCGATGGGGCGTCAGACGTCAAGGTGGAACAGGTGACTGGACAACCGGTCCTGGAGATCAAAATCAAGCAGGATCAAGTTGCCAGGTACGGCGTGCCAGCCAGTCATGTGATGAACTTGGTTCGCTCACTGGGAAGTCACCATGTAGGGGAAGTTTATGAAGGGCAATTGCGATTTCCCTTGATCATTCGTCTCCCGGAAAAGGCACGGGCCGATCCTAAAGCCATCTCCGATATTTTGGTTGCCACCTCAACCGGGCAAAGAATTCCGCTCTCAAGACTAGCATCCGTAGAGCGAGTCGAAGAGCCGAATACGATCAAACGGGAATGGTATCAACGGCGGATCACAATTGAGTCGAATGTCCGTGGACGCGACATGGGTAGTTTTGTCGCCGAAGCACGGCAGGCAGTCGCCGAGCAGATTGCTTTGCCGCCTGGACGCTACCGCGTTGAGTGGGGCGGTCAATTCGAGAATCTTCAACGTGCTCAGAAACGATTGATGATCGTGGTGCCTATCGCACTACTGATGATCTTCGCACTGCTTTATATGACCTATCGAAATTGGATCGATTCGTTGCGAGTATTCACCGGGGTACCGTTTGCCTGGATCGGTGGAGTAATCGCCTTGTGGATTCGAGATATGCCTTTTTCCATCTCGGCGGCAGTTGGCTTTATCGCCCTTTCAGGCGTCGCCGTGTTGGACGACATGTTGCTCGTATCAACCATTCGGCAACTGCGACGACGGGGAAGAAGTTTGGACGAAGCCGTGGAAGAAGCGGCAATGACGCGTTTACGTCCCATCCTCATGACAACGCTGGTCGCCAGCTTAGGCTTCGTGCCGATGGCCTTCAGTACGGGTATGGGGGCAGAGGTGCAGCGACCTTTAGCAACGGTGGTGATCGGTGGCGTTTGTAGTGCCATGATCATGAGTCTGTTGGTCCTGCGTGTCCTCTATGTGGTCTTCAACCTTCCGGCCGAGAAATTGAGTTCGGACGGAGATGGGGACGACGATCATGGAGAGTTTGAATCTGAACAACCGACGCCGCCTGGTTCTGGGCACGTGCCCGAGACTGCTTCGGTTTAACTAGAATTCAGTCATCAAGAATTGAAAAGGAGAATCTAATGAAGTGGATGTTTGGTTTTTCGAGTTTGGCCGTTGGCCTTTTGGCGATCGCCGCTCTTACACTGACGGGCTGCGGCACCAGTGAATCGGCGATGGGGGATTCCGACGAGCACTCGGAAGTAGCCCACGACGACCATGGACATGAACATGGCGACGAGCATGAGCACGGTGACGAACACGGCCATGTCCATGGCGAATGGTGGTGCGCCGAACATGGCGTCCCCGAAGAAATCTGTGCTCAGTGTGATACCAAGCTGATAGCTGAGTTCAAAGAAAAAGGGGATTGGTGTGAAGATCACAATCGTCCCGATTCGCAATGCTTCATCTGTTCGCCGGAACTCTTCGAAAGGTTTGCCGCCCGGTATAAGGCCAAGAATGGAGAAGACCCACCAACGCCAGAGGTCCTCAAGAAGGACTCCGATTCCTAACGTATCGTCTCTAGCGGAGGTTATCGTCGCAGGTTACCTTCCGCTCGTCAGATACGACGGCTGGCTGTCGCCTAGAGCAGCTAGCCGTCGACTGACGTTTTTGGATAACCCTATGAAACTTCCAGTTCCGATGATTGTTCGCTCCGTTCTTCCACGCTGCTTTTGCTGTTGGAGTGTGATACTTGCTTTTGTCATCGTGGGCTGTGATCACGGGCTCGACAAGACACTGTCGAACGATGATGATAGGTCCGTGGCCTCCACCTTCGTCCAAGCTACCGACGAAACGTTTGCACAAGAAGTCCTGAAGCATCCCAACCCGGTCGTCGTCATCATGAGCACCAGGTGGTGCCCCGAATGCCAAAAAGCGAAACCCCACCTCCAAGAACTTGCCGATCAACTTAAGGGCAAAGTCCGCTTTCGTGAAGTCGACGTCGAACGAAATACGTTTCTGGCCGAGAAGTACGACATCTCTCAATATCCAACGTTTCTGGTCATGGTAGACGGCCAGGTGGAGGAACGGATTATCGGCACCGACGAACTGTCAAATCTTGCACCAAAACTACGCCGAATGATTAGCCCTACATCCTCGGCATCTCTTAGTCGTTAGAAGGACTGTGCGCAATGCTCGTGCAGAACTTGCCCAGGACGAACCGACCTGGGTTACTTTTCATCACACCCAGCTCAACCTTTCTTGCAGGCTTCCAAAAGCTAAGAAAATGGTCCAAGGGGCGTCCATCCGGACGCCCCCTCGTTTGTCGTCAAACACAATTTAATCAGTATTGCGTACGTAGCGGCATCTTGGTCGACAACGGCAAGCTCTCATCTCTCGCCGTCCTCGGCGCTGGCCACCTCGAATTTGGCGATGATCGAGGAAGCGTCGCAACCATTTAATCGTTTTTTGAGTCCTAAGCAGCCGACGGAACATTTCGTTCAATCCCATCTTGGAGTTGAGTGCGTGCGACTTCCACCTCATCCCAATCGACCATGTTGGGGCCGAATAACATCTCATCATCGATCTCCGCCGGGAACTCTTCTACGAGCGAGAAACCCAATCTCCGAATGGTTTGGATGCTCTCGCCGGTTGCGTGAGCGACTTGTTGGCATAGTTCGGATGCATGCATGTGTATTTCCTCTCTACAAGAAATAAAAATGCCCCACGGAAAGACGGTCATGCCTTTCCATGGGGCTAACTATTCAGTTCACAATTGTTCGACTGTCGTCAGCCTTCGCTGGCGGACAACCAGTTTGCTTCCAGCCAGGCTACCTCAGCAGCCAAGGCTTCCGTTCGCCTTAGAAATGGTCCAAGTCTCGGGCCGCCAACGGGTGCCAGGTCGGCGAACCAATAACCTCTCTTGTTGGGCTCCACGTGGGAACCACGTGAAATCTGAACTTTGCCAAGCAAACTCAGGTCAATCGCTTCGTCATAGACACAACGGATCCCGCCGCCAGGTGCAATCACGATTTGCATGGCCAACCTCACTTCGGTGAACGAATAATCCGACGACGCGGGCGATCGACAAGTAAGTCGTCGAGCAAATTCTGGACGCTCGACAATTCCCGACTGACGGCCTGACGTAGCTGAGCACTGTCACGTAAAGACTGCGGCTGGACACCATGAACAATCTCTTGGCACTGGGACACCAGCGAATCTAGCTGATCGTTCGAGCGAATATTCAAGGACCGAAATCGATCGAAGAACTCATTCAAGTTCGAGATCGCCGTATCACGAAAGATCTTTGCTCTTCCATCGTGACTCCCGGATAGCCGTTCCGTGAGATGGGACACGAGCCCGGACAGCTCTTCAATGAATGCGGACTCTGCAAGCTCAATGGCCTCGTCGAAGCGTGCCTGAACGCGTTCACATTCGGCCTGATACACGTCCGGGTTCACCAACCGAAGATAGGGTGGGACTTCAATATTTGGAAATGACCAAGAGACGTCAAATAGTCCTAGGAGCGTGCGAGGGTAATCGGCGCTGTTGTACAAAGCACCTAGTCGCTCGCGCGCTGCGTCTCTCAGCGAGGCGTACTCCTCATCCAATTTCTGGACCGCCTCTCGTAGTTGCTGGCGTCGCTCTTCCATCCAGCCCTCAAATGTTTGCACCATGTCTTGGCGAATCAGTCGAATCCCAGGTTCGGGATACGGCAAGCTCGTCATCTCCCAGATTGAGCGGATCTGGCTACGCACCGAGTTGACGGCTTTGAAGCGAGGATTCCGGGTATCGAGCAGTTTTTTCTCTGCCCGTAGGAATTCCCCCTGGGCATCGAACGACTCAGCTGCCTGATCTTTCTGAGCACGGGTGAGTGTCTTCTGGGTTCCGAACCAGACAAAGCTGACTCGGGTCGCACACATGGTGGATCGCAATCGATCCGCTGCCGATGATTCGGTTCGTTGAACGGGCGGTTCTAAGGTTGTCGCCGTCATAGAGACCTCCTGGATAATGTGAAATTGACTGGATTAGTTGGTTTCTGGGGTGGGGGACAGTCGCCGTCGTGACTTGGAAGACGGCGTATTTTCTGCTCGATAAATGCCGCCAGACTCTGCCGACAGACAACGTCCGCTGCTCCAGCTTCGTAGTCGCTGGACCGATTCGGCGGAAGTCGCGGCAACCGGAACAACGTTTTTGGCCGCCTCTAAGAGCGAAACATCAAGCAGTGCTGCCAGGCGGCAACAGGCGCGAACCTCAGCCCCTGTCCATGACTCGTCCGCCGGTAACACTTGCGAAGGATCGAGTTCGAACCGCCGCAAATACATCTGCCAGATCGCGTGCTTCTGCGATCGCCCTGGCAGGTCCAAAAAGAAAATCGCGTCAAATCTCTCGGCGCGGGTTAGTTCAGGCGGAAGCTTCGAGATGTCGTTGCTCGTTGCGATCACGAAGATGTCGGATTCATGATCCGCAAGCCATGTCAACAAGGTCCCAAGCATACGACTGCCGACACCGCTATCCGTTTTTCCTGAACCGGTCGATCCGCTGAGACTCTTCTCCAGTTCATCAACAAAAAGCACGGCGGGGGCCATCGCGTCGATCACCTTCAACGCGCGGCGTGTTCTTGCCTCCGTTTCACCCACGATGCCGCCCATGAGCGTGCCGACATCGAGCGTCAAGGTGGGCCTGCCGACTTCCGCCCCCAAAGCTTTCGCCAGTGCCGATTTGCCCGTGCCAGGCACACCGAGGAGTAAGACACCTTTTGCCTTGACGGAGTTGTTCGTAGATGGGCTTGGGCGAAGTGCTCGGAGGCAAAACTCCTTCAGCGAATCCAGGCCTCCCAAATCGGCAAACGTTTCGCCTCCGCGATGAAGCGAGAGCAGACCTCCTTTCAGGAGAGCCTGAGATTTGAGTTGCCAGATCGCCGATGGTTCAATGCGGCCATGGCGTACTAAAGACAACGCGAACGCGTTTTCTGCCTCGTATCGACTCAGGCCACAAACCGCATCGAGAATTCGCTCCCGCTGCGAACCTTCCGGGAATTCTTCCGCGTCTGCCGCTATCGAAGCCGCGATTTCTTCCAACTGCTGGCGAGTCGGTAGGGCATGCTCGATCACGGTAATGACGCGTTCCAGTTCGACCGGCAATTGAACTACGGGCGACAGGATAATCAGATGCCGCTGATGAATCTTGCCTTGACCCACTTGGTGGAGGAGTGCTTGGATCACTTCCGCCGATCCGAGAAACCGATGAAAGTTTGCCAAGACCAGGAGCGTAGGATGACCATCACTGGGGACAGAGGCCAGTGACCGAACCGCCGATAGCGGATCGGTTACCGCTACACCTTCGGTCGACGCCTGTCCGCTGAGACCTACGTCGATATCCCAAGTTGCCAGCCGCCAGTTCTCCGTCTGACACATTTGGGCTAGTTCGGCCAAGGCATCGTCAGGCTCACAACTCTGAACCCAGAGGCCGCTGAAGCCGGCCCGTACCAGTTCCTGTATTTCGTCTGCTAAGCGCATACGGATTCCTTATGGATTGAAGTAACAAGTAGAACAACGCTCGCTAGAGCAAGCGTTAGACAGAATGGGCCAATTGCCCGATGGTGGTGAGCCAAGAAGCGATTTCCCCATCGGGATCTCGCTGCTCAAGGAATTCTGCCGTTATTTGGCTGGCAACCGTAGTATTGAGCCAGCGTTTCGCTCGGCTCGTGAGACGACTTTTCGATCGCCGCGAGAGGAGTTCCCATGGCTCGTCGGAAATGCCCGACTCAAACAGTGCTTTGGCGACGACCGTTCCCACGGGATCGAAGTCGCCAAACGTCACATCGATCTTTCCGGCATCGCGAATGGCATCCGGATGCAGGTAGTTTTCGAGACTGCGTTTGCGGGTAACGATAGCCCGGCAACCAGGCCGCCGATTGATGATCTCGGCCGCTTCCTGGCGAGATTCGGTCTCCGGTGAGACTTCATGGTCCAACAGGAAGAACTCCGGTTTACCGAGAGCGGCGAAGCGGTGGGTCCAACTTGGCAGGTTATTGCCACCGAACGGAACAAAAATGAGTTGACCTTGCTGTTCCATCTCGGCCAGATTAGGCAGGTCGGAACTGATCACATGAAGCGTCAGTGAGATCCTTCGCAAGAACTCAATGTCATTGGTGCCTTCGACGATCACCAGTACGCGTGCTCGATCGATCAATGCCTGGTTATCGGGTGGTTTATGATTGTGAAACTCGGTCAATGGTTACCTACTCTTTCTGCTCCAGCTGGGTTTGCTGCTGGACGCTCGTTTGATGAAATTCCGACGTTGCCGTGTCGGACGTTTTCCTGCCCAAGGCAAGTTCCAGAAAGCGGCTGGCTTCCTGGCACTCGGCCCCTTGAAAGCCCCGGGTTTCCAGCTTGGACTCTCCTTCGGGAGAGACAATGATTTCGATCACTTTCACGGATTAATTTTCGCCTCCAACTTGAATGAGAAGTTTGATGCTGCCATCAGTTAATGGCTGCTCGGTGGTCGTGTAACCCTGTTTACGAGCCTGCAAGACCGCGGCCTCGACGGCGTACCGCTGGATAAACTGGTCGAGCTCTTGCTGCCGCCCCCAGCGGCCCGCATAGTTGTCATAGTCGAGGCGACCACATTCAAGATTGGCGACGACAGGGTATCGCCAGTCTCGCAGTTGGATCGCCCAACCGGTTTTGCGTTCGCTAAACAGTTGGACTTCACCGAATGTGGGTTCTGGTAATTGCAGACGCCGCGTTGCTTGGCGAATTGCCTCTAGATCGCGTACTTCTGTCTGAACCGTGACAACATGTGACATAGAACCTCCTTTTGAAAACTATTGACAAAGATCACAGCGGTGATCTGACAAATGAGAAATGATGGCGGCCCAATCCAGCCCCTGATTTCAGCCAAGGCAGAGGTGGCATAAACATGTCGGGAGATAATATCCCTCACTTAGTTATGCCACGTTTGATCCGAAAATTTAGCAAGACAAATCAGCAAAGCGATCACCCACAATTCCGCACTCGGATTTGCCAAGTTCTGCTACGGACGGTTGCTTTGCCAAGCAGGAAGAATGAGATTCAAGGCAAGCCAAAGGGTTACGACGACGCCGATTCCGCCGACGAGCCATAGGGCACCAAACGCCAAGGAATCTGCGAGCTTATTGAGCGGTGCTTCCAGAAGTCCCGGTTTTCGAACCACGATGGGACTCCCGCTGTCATCGAAGATGATTTGATCCCCACCGAGAATTCGCTCCGAATTCGGTAGGAACGCCGCCAGGAAGGTCGCTGATCCAATCGTTTTGCCAGGATGCTCCTCGATGAATTTCCCGAGCCAGCCAAAGAAACGCTCTTTGTCGCTCTGAATGACTTGTAAGAGGCCTGCTCGCTGCTCTTGCGGTACGCTCTGCAAATCATCTAGGTGTTTTCCCAGTGTGAGAGCTTCTTCCCGACTCAGCTGGCGCGCCAGCGCTGCTCCACTGTCTGGCCAAACTCGGACCAGTTCCATTCCAACGCCGGGATGTTTGATTTCGGCCTGAAGCATCTGGGCACCAAGCTCTTCAGTCGCTTCGGCCAGTTGTTGACCGCGACGACCACTCGCCAGTCGGGCAGCCGCTGTCGAAACTTCTTCCGTAGGTAATTCCCCAAGGGCCTGAACGATCTTGGCGGGTACCGGAGCATTGTCGAGAGCACGGACCACATCAGGACCATGTTTCGCCGCCAATTCCGACGCTTTGGCGACTGCAGACTCACGCCCGTCACGAGCCAGTTTGGCAGAAACTCGCTGTAGCAATTCCGGGCCAACCTCTTTGGCGAGTTTTTCGGATCCTTCTTCGACCGCTTCTTTCGAGAAGAACCGCATGAGTGTTTTAGAGATTGTCGATGCGGGCGACGCTAAAAGCCAAGGAGACGCGAGAAGCAGAACGAGAAGTACCACGCCCAAAATCAAGACGGGGCGAGTTCTCACGCTTTCACCTCCAGAATCGATTGCTTTAAGATTTCCAGGTTGGCCCGGTTGAGTTCGTCACATGTATTTTGCAGAACATGCTTCAGGCCAGGGTAGGCATCTATCGCGGAATTCGTACATTCTGGGAGACCATGAATCGCGGCGACTTCGATTTGATCGATTAGTTCCAACAATTGCTTGCTAACATCGGACCTGGCGTATTCCCCCAACACTTGGTCAATGATCAGCCCCGCGATCAAACCAGCGACCACACCAACACCGGTACCCAATGGACCGACTGTTGATCCGAGGGCACTTCCCGCCGAAGCACTTCCGACGGTCGCTCCTCCTGCGGTCGTGCCAATCCGTACCAGCATGGCCATGAAGACTTGTTCCACGGCATAACCGCCTACACCCGAGGTCACTTCAATCACCACCAAATCCGTAACGCCATCCGCCGCCGTTTCCGTGGAAAACTCCCGAACCTTCTCTGTGACCTGCTGCGAGAACGTCCGGGTGTTCAGATTCTGTATCGCAGGCAAGGAAAGCCCCGCTGTCGCTGTTTTTACCTTCCTGAGCATGACATTGCGATTGGCTTCGACATCTTCGCGAAACAAGGCCAATGAAGCATCGATATCGCGTTGGATCTCCTGCGCTGAGAATACATGCTTTTCCAATTGGCCCGAGATGAATGCCTCGACTGAATTCGATCCGGTCATCCAATCGCCTGGCATCCGTCGCAGTACCCCCCACTTACTTCCCAGCCCAGTCACATCTTCCGCAAATGGCTTTACCCCTTGTCGATAGCGTTGAAATGACTCCTGGATTCGGGCGAGACAACGCTCCGCGGCAGCACGATTTGCCAAATCTGCCTGGCGAATGACAGGGAAAACATGATCGTCGAACAACTCTTGTCGCATCTCAGACTCCGATCGCTGAGACGCCTCTGGTGAGGTCGACTCCGTCGATAGCTCGGGAGGACTTGGTCCCGACTTGAGCGTGAGATAGCTGATCGCCCCGAATAGACAAGCCAAGCTAAGGACTCCGGCAATTTGCAGTGTCCATTTCCCAGGTTGCATTGATTTCATACATCCTCCTTCTCAAAACAAAGTGAAGACATCCCTGCCAAAAATCCATCATCCGTGTTCCCCTTACTTCAAACATTTAATGGAAACCAGTCCGGTTCGACCGGCATACAGGCCATTCAAAATCTTGACGGCGCAGAACATATTCGAGTCGATGACCTCCACTTTCGTCCCCGAATCGACCATCATCACCCGTCCTGAAGCGATCATCTGCTGCATGCCGATCGTGTTGCCTGCGTAAGCGTATTCGGAAGCCGCGATGAGATCGTCGGGCGTACTGGCAATAAATACAAAGGACCAAGGAGGGTTGGCAATGGTCACAATGGATCCCGAAGGGACCGCGAGATTGGCGATGGCCTTCGGGACACGGCTCTCATGCTCCTTCCACATAAGCTGTTGCGATCTTGCTGATATACTGCGAGCTTCCGCTGTCGCCCTAATCGCCTCACGCACGGGAATGCAGAAGGAGATCTCGTCTTCGGACACGGACTTGGCATTCACCACACCAATCACCTGTCCCGCCTCGCCAAAAACGGGACCGCCCGAGTTGCCTCCATTCACGGACGCTCCCAGTTGATAGTGCTCACGCCCCTGGAGCGGATGCGTTGTACTGAGAATGCCCGTGCTTACTGCTGTCTCGAGTGTTTCGACTCCGTTGAACAAACCCGGGTTTCCGATAATGGTGACCGCTTCCCCACGCTGAAACTGGTAATTCTTGGCCATCACTACTGGGCGAAAGTCGACTCGATCCAAGATCCGGAGAACGGCAAGGTCCCAGTCGGGATCCTCGTACAGAAGCGATACGCGATAAGGACCGCGACGGTCTGCACTTGCTGCTGGGCTATAAGCTCGCAAATCCTTAAACTCGCCGGTGGCGGGATTGAGTGCCGCGACAGCGACCACATGACTGTTGGTTACCAGCAGTTGATCCCCGACAATGAAGCCGGTTCCACTTCCCACAGCGCCACGCAAAAGCACGACCGACTGCTCATTCGCCTGAACGATTTCGCGGACCGACATCGGTGAGTTGTTTCCGTCAACCGTGGCTGGTGACGAAGACACCTGTCGATCACGAGCCCAGGAACGCTCATCGGTCGCTACGGGCTGCCCAGTATTTCGGCTAACTCCCGGCACCTCCGAGTTGGAATTCGACTGACTGGTGACGGCGATGATCGTCCCAACAAGCAGTGCGGCACCTACCGGAACGCCCACAATGGCCAGCCAGGCCAACGGAGAAGTACTCGACGCACGGGCACGGTTTGCCACCCTCGACGGATGAGGTGCTGGTGGTACCGGAGGTTTCACAGGCTCAGCGACTGGAACGCGCGTTTTCAAGCCCCGAATCTTATCGGCAGCAACCCATTCGCCATCCGGGCCTTTGCGTACCTGGTAACCGGCATGCACATCGCCCTTCTCACCAAACTGCTTAAGCTGCAGCGAGGTATATGGCCCGTAAATCCCCTGCGGGGTTTTTACATACCATTGCCTCTTCGAATCATCTTCCATTACTCGCCCCTAAAGAGTGCTCTGAATGAAATTGGACGACAGAGCGTTCGCCTTTCTGCTGGCCCAAAGCAGAACGCCAAGCCCCCATACTCCCCGCTAGGGAGTCACGTAGTAGGAGTAGCGATGCTGGTAAGACGTCCCAGGAAAAGAAATTTCCATCGTCGCCATGGTAGGATCCGATTCCAGCGGCTGTTTCGGGCGAAACATCTTCTTGTCGCCTCGTTTCCAATCGTCGAATTCCCACGTTTCGGTTTTTTGGAGCAGCCCCTTCCAGAAGGTCACTTTGACTTGGCAATGCGGAATGCCTTCTAGGCCATCCAGCGTGAACTCCACACCCCGCTTCGTATCCGGCCAATAACGCTTGGTGACGTAGGGCTGATACCGTCCGGTAAACGTCAACGACTTACAGTACTTGGCGATATCGCTATCTCTGGCATCCCCTTCATACGTGTAGCTGACCGCCGTCGAAAAACTGGGAGAATAAACGGTCACCTCGACTTTCTTCACCCCGGGGACTGTAGTGTTCCCAACGGACTTCCCCAGGGCTTGGAGTCCTGCCTCATAGCGGCCATAGAGCCAGGTATTGGCGTCCCAGTTTGGAACGAAGTGGACGTTCGTACGCGTCGCGCCATCGGCACCGGTCAGTTTCACGACCACCGTCGCGTCGCGAATTGCCGGGCCTTGGTTGTGAACGTAAAGCCAATCAAAAGGGCCCACCGGTCCCCAGGACTCATCCAGGTCAACCGTGATGCGGTTGGCGGGATAGGTCAGATTCGCGGCATACTTTTTGGCAACTGGCACCAACATCTGGTGGGTGGCATCCAACTTTTCCATCGCCGCAAACAAGGGATAGAGTTCATTCTTGATCGCTGTCTGCATCTGCTCAGCTTCCAGCCCACGAGCGTATCCTCCACCAGGATTCCCCATGAACCCATCGATGAATGAATTGGCCATCAGTTCCCCAGTTCCTGGCGGCTTGGGAAGCGCATTAAGACGCTCTGCCCGCTGAAGGCATTCCACCAGCGACGCTTCCGTCTGCCGCGTGATGTATTCAATCTGCCGATCGGAAGACTTGATGTCCTTCAAGGACAAGATCGTCGTATGCCCTGATGACAGCGTCTCGGTCAGGTTGCCGGGTCCCTCGAACTCGTCAGGAGACGTCTTCAAGGTCATGGCCAGGTGGCCAGCCAGCGTTCGGTACTCCTGGGGAAGTGCCGGTGGCGCGGCCACGACCGGCTCCGAAACAAGCAGACTGGCAATGCCCCCCAGGGCCCCCAAAAGCAAAGCCATCGATCTGGCCAGGTAAGACTCATGGCCCGCAGGCACCCAATTGTTTCGCATGATCGCTCCTCAAGGATAAGAGAGTTAGGGATCACGCAAGCGGAGGAAGATGGCTCGACGCATAGAAAAAGGGACGCCGAACCAAGTCCGCTCGTCCCGACCTCCGCCAAGAGGCACGACAGAACAGCACCCGGCCGACGTCCCCTTTCGGGGACGCGGTACAGGTTGCTGCTTTCTGTCGTTCGAGAGCCCGAGGGCTCAAGTTGGCGGTTTCGGGACGAAGCAGTTTTCCAACGCTCACGCGTCATATCGAGATGTCTGGCCGACGTTGGGTCAGCCGTTCATGAATAACGTATTCCATTAATGTGTTAAAATGGACGTAGCAAGATAGTTGCTCGCCATCCCCCAAGTCTACTATCTAAGATCGTTCCAGGGAAGCGATATGAATCATCTGGTAACCGGCCGCGGGAATGTCGATCATCGCGGTGAATACCACAAAACAAGTTCTGCTGTCGAATGGCGTCTTCAGCTACAATTGTTCAAATTGATCATCATCGCCAGCGACTAACTCTTCGCTTAGCTGGCGAGCTACCGTCTTAGCAATCAGTTGAATAAACTGCGACATTGCGTTCGCAATGGGTTCTGTGGCATGACTGTTGTCGGTCGAATTATTCGGCCTGTTCTCTGACATAGGTCCTCCAACTGAATTATGCGCATAAAAAAGCCCCCGGAGAAGTTCACCGTGGGCTTAGAGGAAACATCGAATTGTTTGGCAAAGAGATTAGTCCTGATTGCCAGGTTCATAGGTTTGAAACTCAAATCGCGGATGCAAGTGCCGTCGCATACGATTGAGGTTCATCGGAGCCTCGGTCACCGGGATGTATGGATCTTGCAGGCCCATTGAATCCATTTCAGCCTGCAATTTGGCTGCATTCTGCACCGCTGGCAGGGTGATCCCTAGTTCGGCGGCAATGTCGCGTTGTTTCATGCCCCCGTCTCGGAGCGCGATAACACGCTCTCGAAACGCTTCACGCTGAACTGGCTCGAACAGGTCCACCTCAAGCGACGGCGTCATGACTTCTCGCGCCAACGTAAGGTCGTTCAATCCAGGAACCAACGAACATAGATTCAGCTGAAACTTCGCGCGAATGACGATCGCCCCGCCGTCGCAGAGACGCATGGGATGAGCCTCGATACGTGGGATCAACTTGCGCATCACTCGGCTAAGTTCATATGGACACACCGAACCTTTGGCGATCGCCTCCTTGGCTAGTTCTCGTACCTGATCGGAAGTCGGAAGCACCGGCGCCACGCTAGGACGTGACTCTAGTTCTTGCAGTTCTAACTTCGCCTGCTCCAACTCGGCCTCGGTTTCAGCAATCTTCTGGGAAACAAAGTCAGAGCCCTTGCCATTCAGAATGAACTCGACCAAGCGATTCAGGTCACGTGTAAGCTTGTCGATCCGCTTTTCAATCTGGTTCCGCTCTGACTCTCGCGTGTTAGTCAGAGCTTGAAATTCATCTCGCACTTGGTTCTGAAGCGTTTCTGGGAAATTCGGCAACTTGTCGCATACTTCATAGACAGCCGTCAGAATCTTCGCAGATGCAAGAAGCCCATCGAAGGTCGCACTTTGCCAGCAATGGTAGTCACGAGCCCCCTTGCAAACCATGTGGTCCACTTGGCCATGCCCTCCCCACTGCATTGGATGACCGCAGACAGCGCAGAACACTTGCTGACCAGGAAAACGCGTGCGTTTCTTGGGAACGTTGGCTCGAGAATCGCGGCCGTTCACCTTCTTGCGCCGAAACGGTGCGTTCTTTGCGTCGAGCTTTCGGAGGAGACGGTCATATCGCTCGGCATCAATGTAAGCCAAATGCGGAACTTTTCGGACTTGAAGATTCTCTGGCGGAGCCTTTACGGAGCGTCGTTTACCAGACTTATTGTTCCGCTTGGCCATCTTACGGCCTGCTTCCCGGATACCCTTCAGAATTGGATTGTGAATCAGTCCCGAGACAGCAGCTGCAGTCCATTTTTTCGAGCGACCAAACGGACCTTTCGGGACTTGATTCTCGTTGAGAAAATCCGCCACCATCGAGTAGGACTCTCCCTTCTCAAGTCGCGAAATGATCTCCATAACGATCGGCTCTGCATCGGGATCCTTCGTCACATCCGCATCGAGAGCTTTGGGAAAAGGCTTGATATACCCCTTCGGTACCGTTTGGATCATCCCCTGAAGAAATCGGTTTCGAATACTTCGCGTAATTCGTTTAGAGGTATCCGAATTCGACTGTTCATGGTGCATCGTCGCGAAGCTGGCTTTCAGGCGCCAATCCTCGTTAACGGTGTCTAAGTTGTCGTTTAGCATTACGACCCGAGTATCGTGGTCTTCGGCCAATTCCAAGAAATCAATCGCCCGATTTCGGCGACAGATTCGAGCCAAGTCCTCCGCCATGAACAGATCAAATCGGCCTGACTCGATCGCCTCTTCGATTTCATTCAGTTCCGTGCGATCAAGCAGTTCGCCACTTCCCCGGCTTTGAATGACCTTGACTACGAATTTCTGATCAAGGTTGTCTTCACACCATTTGGAACAGATTGCGATCTGATCTTCAAGGCTACGCGTATCCTGATGGACCGTCGAGATGCGGGCCACGATCAGGACCAAGTATGTGAGGCCATTCTTTGGTGAAGGAATTCCACCGGAAAAAGAAATCATGGAGATCTCCCAAGAGATTATGTCCATGACTACCCTTCCCTTCACGCTACTTGCATCTCGCCTATGGCAGGATGATTCCCGTAGTCGTCCAGTACAGAGTGAATGGCACAGTGTGCCAAAACACGTCGCAAGAGGTGAGAGGACGGTATTCTATGCCATAACAGCTGATAAGCCCTAAATCCTTGCAGGGGCAAGAGCTTCGACCTAAGTCACTTGTTTACAACGACTTGCGCGAACGGCTCGAACGAATCCCGTTCTCTCCGCTTTTGAAATAAGGCTCGCCGTAAGGTCTTCAACTGGAAGGCTTTGCGGCGAGCCTTATTTTTTTGCAATCGCACGAATGACTTGCTCATATTTTAACTCATCCAGGCATCTGACCGCGTAACAATGAGGAAGTATTCCGAGACAATCGGAAAACGGCGTTCATTCGTCACCTGCTCACAGCAATTTGCCTATTCCGCGAGTACTCCCTCTACGATCTCACGCAAACGCTTCATATCGTGCTCAGCGCTCAACTCTCTTGCGGCGCGATGTGAATTTTCTTTGTAACGCATCACCTTTTCGGCGTTAAGTTGTGAAAGAGATGTGGCCAGAGACTGCGGCGTAAAGTCGTCTGTAACAACTCCCAAGTCATAACTCTTGACAAGTCGTGCCATTTCCGGCGATGGCCCTACGGCAAGACAGAGCCGCCCCTGTACAAATTCAAAGAACTTGTTGGGCAGGGCATGCTCATGATTAAAAGACACCGGCGGCAATAAAGATATTCCGCAGTCATAACCATTCAGCACTCTGGGAATATCATCGAATTTGACTGGATCTTGAAAGTGAATTCTTGGGTCATCGCTGGCTAAGGATTTCAATTCATTGAGATACTGTGAATCACTTCCGACGAGAAATAAATCCAAAGTGAAACGTTCATCCAAATGCGACATTGCTTGGATCAATAGCTCAATGCTGCGATGTCGGCTTGCTGCGCCATGATGGACTAGTCGTATTTTTTCTCCTGGAGTTAATTTCGGCTCTAAAGATTCAAAGCCTCTCGCATTCTTGATCAGCGGCGGCTGTTCAATGCCAAAGACCCGACTGTACTCATCTGCGATGCCCTCCGACACAGTTGTTATTTGATCGCATTTGGGAAGATACCTCTTAAGAAGCCAAGTGGCGTAGCGATTCTGCACACTTGCTTTCTGTCCGCCGGGAAACTGCTCAGGCGAAAACTCGTGGGCGTCAAACAGAAGCTTGGAATGCCCCTTAGCACAAACGCAGACAGCCAAAGCCGAAAGGTCATTTGCCAAAATTAAATCAGCCTTATTACTCCGTAACTTCCTTACCAGCGATCTGCGAACAATTTGGGTCTCGATAAGAGTATGCAGATGAAATCCAATCACCGGCAACGCCATCAGCCATTGCTCGGAAACAATCCCAAGCAACATATTGCCCGCTGACCAAAGCCCTTTCGCTTTCACTAAAGAACGAATCTTCTCAATCCTGTTTTTTCCAGCGATCTCTAATATCACGACATCCGAGATGTCTATCGCCTCCTTGAACTCATCGACAGGGGGATTGAATCCAACCGGAATAACTTCGTGGCTGTTGCAGAGCGTGCTTAATTGCCGCTTGACCCTGGGATCACGAGAAAGATCGGAACGAGAAAAAACAACTATCCTGGACATCGAATTCCATTCTTCAAGTACACATCGCGTGGCCAAACAATAACTCATTACAACTTAACAGAACCCACAAAAACCACCTACTACCATATACATACCCATACTATTCCTGCTTTACCCTACCCATCACTACATGCATTGACTTCTAGAACCTTTGACAATGCAAGCAACATCCATGCCTGACCCCATCGCATATACGGCATTCGATTGGCAACGTACCTGTGATGCGTTTTTTTGCGAACCAATTGATAACAATACGACCCGTCGCGATTCTGCGTATTGTGGAGAACCCATCGGAGTGAATTCAGCAGATGGCCGTACGCATCTTCGTGAAAATGCAACATGGCAGTATGAACAAGTAATGCTTCTGCACATCCATGTATGTCAATTAACTCGTCCAATTGTGGACTTCGCCTCGGCTGCCCTTCTCGTCCAATGAAATTCGCGACATAGTAGTCATATCTCCGGAGGGCTGCTTGAAACGCATTTCGGTCATTGGATTGCTGACCAATCATCAGCAAACTTCTTACCTCAAATCCTGTATGATAGTTGTCCTGATGATTCTTAATTGTCTGGTCTTTCGCCCAATAATTGAGACCGCCATCCTCGTCCATTTCATTCAATGCATAGTTAACGCACATCCGTGAAACATTCGTAAAGTGCGCATTCGATGTCAATTTTCCGACGCGAGCCAGGAAACTGCCAATTAACAGATTGGCGTTGTGAACGTGAAAGTCATCAATTGGTGAATAACTAAAGCAAACAGCATCTTGCTCCACCGAGTAGTCCATACGATGGTTCGTTGTCAGGTGCTTCGAAATGCCAACAACCGTATCCAGCCATTGTTCGTCGTTGGTGATTGCGAATAATTCGCAGAACCCCTGCCCAACTTCGCAACAGATCGTGCCGAATGGCGTACCTGCTGGAAAAAACACACGGCTTTGCCAGTCAAAAGTATGCCCCCAGCCAAAAGGATACTTAGGTGCAAGACTTAGCTCGAGTAGTTTCTCACCAATGGTGATAGCTACGTCACGAAACTCGTTGATCTGCGTGACGCGAAATAGATTGCAGTAAGCCTGCAAAAAAAGCCCCAAGCCTTTGGCGTTATATGTGGGCTTTGCCCCTAAAACCCTTCGTCCGGCTTCATAGGGCCACATTAATCGAATAACAATGCCGGAAATCCGGTCCGCCAAGGGAATGCGAGAGACGCGATTACCCCAACAGCGTTGCAATTCGGCGAGGTCATAAGGATCGTATCCTTTGAAATCACGTCGCCTTACCCATAGGTCCAGTTTCTTAATTGCCTCTTCAACTTGATCGGTAAGGGGCTGAGGCAATTGCATGGATGTTATCTTCTGCAGATGTCTGACGACTGGCCTATGGGCAGCTTTGGCTTCTTTATTTACCTGGAATTTGTTTTGGCAGCACTAGGACTTGAGCGACTGATCACATCCGACGCTAAATGCCAATTCGCTGGAATTAACCAATCACCTACCAGTTTAGGAATTACCGTAGATGCCTGCGATTTAACTGCGCGAACGCCAAACCCGATCACATCGACTAGATGATCGCAGTGACCAGCGGAAGTGTTAAAATAGAGAGTTGCCGTGTACGCACCTGGCGCCAGAAAGAGCGAAGGCAAGTCACATTCGATGCACGTTTCGCCGGGCGTAAACTCTACTGACACATCAGAAGACCGTGTATCAAGAGTGAAAATCCGATGACCTGCAAAATTCGAAATTCCAATTGCTAATCGAGCGCCGAGGGTTTGATCTGGGATTCTCAGCTTTAGTTTGAATGAAATAGAGTCGCCGGTGTTCATATATCCGGACCTAACTCCATTTACTGCGATCGACACCCGCTGAAAAACGGAAGACGTTGACCTAGAGTCGCGAGGCAAAATAGCTAAATCAATTTCAGATTCAAACTCTTGAGAATTGGCCAAGTAACGATCAACTGCTTCTATAGGTTCACCAACGAAATCGATAGAACCATTTTTTAGTGTAAAGCATCGCGAGCAAAGCGACTGTATGGCTCCCATGTTATGGCTGACGAAAATTACGGTTCGCCCGCTTGTAGCCACGTCTTGCATCTTTCCGAGGCAACGCTTTTGAAATTCGGCATCCCCTACCGCCAAGACTTCATCAATTAAAAGAATCTCTGGATGAAGATGCGCAGCAACGGCAAACGCCAAGCGAACTCGCATTCCGCTGGAATATCGTTTAACAGGCGTATCGAGGAACTTTTCAACACCTGAGAACTCAACGATCTCGTCGAACTTTTGAATGATTTCCTGGCGTCGCATCCCAAGAATAACGCCGTTAAAAAAAATGTTTTCGCGTCCCGAAAGTTCTGGATGGAAGCCTGTCCCTACCTCAAGCAAACTGCCGACACGGCCGCGGATTTCAGCCCTACCGCTTGTTGGCTTCGTAATACGAGTGAGGATTTTTAGTAACGTACTTTTTCCGGCACCGTTTCTTCCAATTACTCCAACAACTTCGCCGCGACGAATCTGAAACGTGGCATCCTTCAGCGCCCATACTTCACGCTTACTGTGCGTTTCATCTACGGAATTTTGGCCGCGAATTCCGTCTACGCTTTTACGTAACGCACGTGTAGGCATTTGAGCTCCCCACCGAATGAGCTCCCTAAAAGTTGCATAAGATTGTCTTTGCCCAAGCTGATACCTTTTGCTTAGGTGTTCAGCTTGAATGACGACATCTGACATAAAAAAGCAACTTCCCAAAATTAGTGACGAGTAGGCAGATAACCAAACAACTAAACCACATCAACAACTTGTTGTTCCATGCGACTGAAGTACCACATGCCACTTAGCAGCACAAACAACGTGGAAATGACCGAGGGAATGATCACCAACGGGGAAAATTGACCATGACCGAGAAGAGCCCAACGAAACCCTTCAATCGCTCCGGCCATGGGGTTCAGGCCGTAAATGACCAAAGCCCAGCCAGGTAGCTTTTGTTCGAGCGACGCGGTGGAATAAATCACTGGACTGACAAACATGCCGACTCGAATAAGAAATGGCTGTACGTACAAAAAGTCGCGGTACATCGCGGATAGCGAGGAGAGCCATAATCCCATCGCCATCGATGCCATCAAAGCCAATAGAATAAAGAATGGAAGAGTCAGTACCGCGATCGATGGCACAACACCATAAAAGGCCATCAGGCATGCAAGTGCTAACAATGCGATCGCGAAGTCTACCAAGCAGCCAATCGTTGCAGAAAGCGGAAGCACTAACCGTGGAAAATAAATCTTCTGAAGCATGCTCGCGTTTTGAATGATGCACGTACCTGATCGGGTTAGTGATTCGGCAAACAACTGCCATGGCAACATCGCACAAAATGTTGACACGAAGTACGGCACACCACTGGGACTCATCTTGTCCCCAACACCTAATAGCAACTGGAACAGCACTGCAAAAATTCCAGTAGTGAGCAGTGGCTGTAAAAGCACCCAGACAATCCCAAGCTCGGTTTGCTTGTAGCGAACTGCGACATCGCGCCATGCAAGGAGAAGCAGCAATTCTCGGTATCGCCAAAGCTCTTTAAAGTCGAGATCGAACCAACCTGCGTTAGACTCAATAACGGTTACTGAAATCGCTTCTTCGGGCGTCGGTCTAATGACATCTGCGTCGGTTGCCATGATCTAAACTAGTTGCCAGTCCAATGAAAACACTTCGCTGCAAGTCTCCATGACGATCGATCAGTTGGTGCCGCGATGAGAACTGCACAACAAGGAATATGCTCAACTGTCCCTGAAACATCGTGGCACACTTGGGATAATTCACTCAGCAGTGCCTACGCATCAACCGCGTAGTTCGGAGTTTATACCGTCGACGTTAATCGCCCCTTTCCAAAATGCCAATTGTTCTCGAGTCGACGTGAATCACATTAAGCCCGCATGAAGAAATCGTGAGTTTTGAGGCGAGGAAAGTTAAGAGCTCAGTACTTCCGGTGGCTACGAAGATGAAGATTTAATGACTTCCGCGGCGAGCGATTGAGGAGCTGAATTTGCTTGGCTATGATCAGCCACTCTCTATAGCCGTAGGATCCCGGTAAGCACACTGTCGTATCCATCACATTAACACGACTCGTCTTTTCGGTAGTATCCATAGATCAATTCACATTAGACGATTTTCAGTCGACGCTTCGCCAACAAGGCTTCCTATGAGTGACAGTACGCCAACGTTCGCATTGATCGGTGCTGCTGGTTTCGTGGCACCTCGACACCTCGCAGCCATTAAGGCGGTCGGCGGAAAGCTTTTGGCCGCGGTCGATCCGCACGATTCTGTCGGTGTCCTGGACAGCTATTTCCCCCAAGCTCGCTTTTTTACTGAGATCGAACGGTTCGATCGGTACCTTGAAAAACTCCGTCGCGAAACAAATCAGGAACCCGCAAAATACGTTTCTATTTGCTCTCCGAATTACTTACACGATGCCCATGTTCGCATGGCTTTGCGAATACATGCCCATGCCATTTGCGAAAAACCGTTGGTGATCAATCCCTGGAACCTTGATGCACTTCAGGGTCTAGAAGACGAATTTGGCTGTAAAGTCAATACAGTCCTTCAGCTTCGATACCATCCGGCGGTCGTTGAACTTCGCGATCAAATTCAAAGCGAAGAGAACTCCCAAGTGCATGATGTTTGCTTGACCTACGTGACCCGCCGAGGAGCATGGTATCATTCTTCCTGGAAAGGAACCGAAGAACGCTCTGGTGGCTTGGCCATGAATATCGGAATCCACTTCTTTGACTTCCTGATGTGGGTTTTCGGCAAAGCAGAAACAATTGATGTGCATGTCGCAGAGCCCAATCGCATGTCTGGGGTACTTCGACTCAAGTCTGCCACCGTACGATGGTTTTTATCGGTTGATCAACGCGATCTTCCTGCCGGACATGTGGAGGCAGGCAAGTATGCCTATCGCTCAATTACCGTTGATGGCAATGAAATTGACTTATCCTCTGGATTTACCGACCTTCATACGCGAGTCTATCAAGGCGTACTCGATGGCGAAGGCTACGGCCTTGACGATGCTCGCCCTGGGATTGAGTTAGTGCACAGTATTCGTCACCAAAAAGTATCAAAGCCGGACGAAGTTGTTCATCCCATCGTTGCCTCTTAAGTAAAACACGATCAATGCCATGAATGGCGACTACTACGCTCACAACACATCATGCATTGATGACGGAGCAAAAATTGGAAGAGGCACAAAGATTTGGCACTTCTCCCATGTCATGCCCAACGCTGAAATCGGCGAGAACTGCTCTTTGGGCCAGAACGTTTTTGTAAGCGACAGCGTGAAGATCGGCGACAGAGTCAAGATACAGAACAACGTTTCTGTCTACGATGGTGTAACGATTGAGAATGATGTCTTTTGCGGGCCATCTGTCGTATTCACGAACGTCGTGAATCCAAGAAGCGAGATCTCACGAAAGAATGAGTATCGCAAGACACTGATTAAAAAAGGGGCCACCCTGGGAGCCAATTGCACCATCGTCTGTGGTGCAACGATAGGGACTTATGCGTTTGTGGGTGCTGGGGCGGTCATCACCAAAGACGTTCCTGACTTTGCTTTAGTCACGGGAGTTCCCGCAAAGCAAACTGGGTGGATGTGTCGCTGCGCCGAAGCGAAATTGACTTTCCACGATGGCGTAGCGACGTGTGAAAAGTGCGAATCGACTTACCTGTTGAACAGCCATGGCGTCGTGCTTCAATCGTAGCCTCAAATGGTGGAGAATCCTGAAATGAGCACACTGCGGGTCGATTCGAAAGCAGAAGCGAAAAACGAAAGCGAACACGGGATCCCACTGTTGGATCTGTCCTATCAGCATGCTTTTCTTCGTGATGAATTCCTGACCGCTTTCAACAGAGTGCTTGATTCAGACCAGTTCATCTTGGGCCAAGAGGTTACGGAGTTTGAGAATCTTATTTCAAATTATTGCGGCGTAACTCACGCAATCGGTGTTTCCTCAGGCACCGATGCGATCTTAGTTGCATTGATGGCTGAAGAAATCGGGCCTGGCGATGAAGTCATTGCTCCAGCCTACTCTTTCATCGCCACAGGCAGTGCGATTACTCGTGTTGGTGCGACTCCTGTCTTTGTCGACATCTGCCCGAAAACCTTTAATATCGATCCCAACCGTATCGAGCAAGCAATCACCGAACGCACGAAAGCGATCGTGCCTGTCCATCTTTATGGACAATCCGCAGATATGACATCCATCATGAAGATCGCTCGTGAACATGACTTGACGGTCATCGAAGACGCCGCGCAGGCCATGGGAGCAGATCATGATTCACGTCGCGTTGGAGCCCACGGCGACTACGGTTGCTTTAGTTTTTTCCCCTCTAAAAACCTGGGAGGCATCGGGGATGGCGGCCTTGTAACGACGTCAGATGAAACTAAAGCCGATCGAGTTCGAGCAATACGAACTCATGGAGCTCACCGAAAGTACTTTCACGAATACCTTGGAGGTAATTTTCGCCTCGATTCCGTTCAGGCGGCAATCCTGAAAGTCAAACTAAGTCATCTCGATGCATGGACAGAGCAGCGTCAAGCCATCGCGACGAGCTATCGACGTTACTTTGAAGAGGCCGGTCCAGTCCTGCAGGATAAAGTTGCTCTTCCTGGTGAAGCTTCCAATTGCAAACATGTTTACAACCAATTCGTGATTCGTGCCGAGAACCGAGATGCATTGAGAGCTTCCCTGCAAACAGCACAAATTCAAACCGGAATCTACTATCCCCTCCCGTTAGACAGACAGCCGTGCTTTTTCGGAAAGTGCCGAGCCGAACCCTGTGACGTTTCCTGGCAAGCATCTCAGGAAACGCTTGCTCTTCCTATTTACCCTGGCCTCAGTGAACGGAAAGTTGAAAGAATCGTTCGTAAAATCTCGCGATTCTATCAATAGCGAAAAGTACATAGCTTGCTCACCCGTTGCTTGTACTTCGCTCTCCAATTGCCTCGTAAACTTCGACAGTTTTCTTCGCACACGCGTCCCAAGTGAAATTTGCCGCGTGATGCAAGCCAGCCTTTTCTCGCATCTTGCGGAAATCTTTGTCGACAAGCAGCCGCTCCATAGCGTCCGCGTATTGTTGCGCTGACGTTGGTTCGCAGTATTCCACGTGACTCCCAAACAACTCTCGAAAGCATGGCAGCGAGCTGCACACCACAGCAGTGCCGCTTGCCATTGCCTCGATCACAGGCAACCCAAAGCTTTCATAAATCGAAGGGAAACATAGCAACTCAGCACTTCGAAGAATGCCAGGAACTTCATCATGCTGAACCGGTCCCTCCAGGCTTACCTGCTCGTCAGGAATCTCAGACTCGAGGCACCATTTCCTCACTTGATTCACTTCGGCATCAGAAAGGCCAATTAAACGAAGCCGAGGTGCCCTTCGTCGTTTGTTCAATAACGCATACGCCTCGATCAATGTCCGCACGTTTTTATGGACGTAGTTCTTTCCAATCCACACAATTCCGGACTTTTCGTTATCCGCTTCTTTAAGCTGAAGAAACCGCTCATCCACGCCCAAGGGTGTAACGTACATCCGGTCGGTACTTATTTGACAGTTCTCTGCCATCACAGCGCAGTCCGCGTGCGACACAGAAATGACAGGCGTTTCGCGGTGTCGAATTAAGTCATGATTCCAGTCGTAATAGCGAGCCAACAAATATGGCGAGGCCTTGGGAACCTGAAACCTCAGAGTGTCATGAATCGTGACTACGGAGTCCCTTCGATAATTGCGTGGCAGAATCGATCCCAGGAAATGCGTAAGGTCGAGATCATGCTGCATCAAATACCGACTGAAAAATGTATGATCCCAGGCCACCCTCAGATAGGGATTCGCAACCGGCGCTGGAACAAACTGCACTCGAAAGTTGTCAGCCTCCGGTTTGAAATCGGAACCGCTTGCCACAAAAACCACGTATTGGTTCCGTCGATCAACTCGCTGCAGTCCCTCTAGTAATCGACGGGCGTATGTCTCAGGTCCCCCTTGACGCTTTGGGTGGATCAGCAGCGCCGCGATACCAATTTTCATGGAAACTTCCCTTACAACACACGCAACACTTATGCAATAATAATTCTGTAGTCAGCCGACGTTCAGCAGGCTTGTCGACAGACGGATCATCACCCTAAGATGCTAAACTACCACTGGGAATCTCGTACTGGTAGGGTGCCGGAGCGAGCTATTTTCGAGAGTTCTATTTCGCCAGAAAGCTGATGCAGAAGGTCGTCCTTCTGAGTGTACACCCGCTGTACGATACTCGGATTTTTAATCACGCACACACTCTGTCGAAATACGACTGCGAGTTGACTTACATCAACCAATCGCCCGACGACTATGCCTGGCCGCTGTCTCACGAAGACCACGTAACGTTAGTTCATCGCACTAAGTCTCAGGTATTTGGAACGAATGTGTTTCGATACTTGAATTTCTTGAGGTGGTGCTTTTTTGAAGCCCGGCGTTCCCGGCCGGATCTCGTTCACATTCACGACTTGCCATTGCTTCCTCTTGTACCGTTCCTAAAGTACGGGCTTGGCTCGAAAGTCGTGTTTGACGTTCACGAATACTTCTCACAAATGCCCGGCTTCTTTGGAACGATTGCCAAGCTTTACTACCGACTTTTCTATCCGCTTTTAGACGGCGCAGTGGGCGTTTGCCGAGATGTCCTTCCATCAGAGAAAGTGCCTTACAAGATCGTTCCGAACTATCAGCGATCCGAGGTATTCCAATCCGACGAAACCCCTAGCGACCTCTTAACGATCATCTATTTTGGCAGTCTCGACACGCATGATCGTGATGTCGAGCTAATGATCAACATTGCTTGGCTCTTGCTTCGTGCCTATCCAACGATCGGTTTCCAAATCGCAGGCAAATTGCGAGGACCCAAGTCGGAACATTACGATGCTCAACTCACGGAGCTATCGCAAGAGTTTGGTTGTCGATTCGAATGGCTTCATGAGATCCCTCAAGGCGAAGTTTTCGAGAGAACGGCGAGAGCTGACATCGGCATCTGGTTCCTCAAAGAAGAAGTCCCAAATGCCAGTCCCAATAAGATTTTCCAATACCTTGCTGCTGGGCTTGGCATCGTTGCGACGGACGGTTTTTCCATTGCGGAAAGAGTTCGCGAAACAGGATCTGGAATTACTGTCCCAGCCGGGATCTCTGCGGAAGATTTGGTCAAGCGAATGGAAGGTCTGTTAGGCAATCAAAAAGAACTGAAAACCATGAAGAAGGCCAGTTCAGCTCTGGGCATCGAGTATACCTGGGAATCGGTCGCGACAAACTATATTGAACTTTATCGAGAACTGGGCGTGATTTTAGAGCCATCCATCAATTCTCGATAATTTTAGACAAGAGGACCATCGGCGTTGAACGGCTTTCACGTAATGTATCGCTCGTATCTACCATGCGATCAATGACCTGACATTTTCCCAATAGTTACTGATCACGTTTTACGTCTGAAACAATTTGAATTCGTCGAGGAATGAGCAAGAGTGAATATCGTTACGATCGTTGGCGCGAGACCTCAGTTTGTTAAAGCGGCCGCATTGTCACGTGTATTACGCACATTTCCTGACATTCAGGAGAGACTTGTTCACACAGGGCAGCACTATGACGACAATTTGTCAGGCGTGTTTTTTCGAGAGCTCGACATTCCCATTCCAGACTACAATCTCGACATCGGCTCAGGCAGTCATGGCCTGCAGACCGGTAGAATGCTTGAACGAATCGAAGAGATCCTTCTGGATAATCGACCAGACTGGATGCTGGTGTACGGTGATACAAACTCAACTCTAGCTGGTGCATTGGCAGCTTCGAAATTACACATACCGATTGCTCACGTAGAAGCAGGGTTACGCTCTTTCAATAAAAGAATGCCTGAAGAAACGAATCGGATACTTACAGACCATATCTCTGACATCCTTTTCGCGCCCACAGAACAAGCCCTTCGCAATTTGCAGCGAGAAGGGATCGACGACTCAAAAATTCGTGTTGTCGGAGATGTCATGCAAGACGTCTTTCAGTACTACGCGAGTCGACCTATCCATGGAGAAAACATCGTTGACACATGGAAACTTACTGGCGGTGCGTACATTCTCGCGACGGTTCATCGCGCTGAAAACGTCGACGATCCAGAACGTCTCCGTCAAGTATTCAACGGCCTCGCCTCACTAGGTCGCAAATGGGAAGTCATTTTGCCGCTTCATCCACGGACCAAAGCAGCAATGAATCGCATGGAACTAACGCCACCTGAGAACGTACGCCTGATCGATCCCGTGGGATATTTGGACATGCTACAGCTTCAAAAGAACGCTGCTGCCATTGTTACCGACTCCGGTGGCGTTCAGAAAGAAGCGTTTTTCGCTCAGGTTCCCTGTCTGACTCTGCGCGATGAAACAGAATGGGTCGAGCTAGTTGACGCTGGCTGGAATCGCCTTGTCAGTGCAACAGAGATGCTCCAACTAGATTCAATCGTTGAAGAATTCGTCGAATTACCTAGAAAAGATGCACCTCAGCTATATGGTGGAGGGAATGCAACGAACCGAATCTGCGAAGCTCTAATCGAACTCCAAAGGCCGTAATCGACGAGATGCCGTCACCATTGATCGCACTCCCACCACATAGGCGAATTGACCCACGATCGCAGCCTAAGCGGGGCCCACTTTGCAATCGGCGTGAGCATCTTTCAGCCCGCAGGCATCAAAAACGTGATTATCTTGGAGGGTGGATTCGCCGCATGGACTAACCACGATTTTTTTCCATGGTTCATCCTCATTCGGTCCAGCAATAATAGAGCGAAAGGCTTTTCACGTGTCACAAAATCATTGGGGCAATTCGCGGCCTGATCACTCTCGCCCTAGAACCCATACAATCATCAGGCTTCCCTTTCTTGGAATTTCTTAAGCTAGCACCTTTCGCTCGGTCGATTCATCTGATCTTGTGTAGGGGTAGGTAACGGCGGTGTGGCGTTCTCCTCTCCTAACACCCTCTCGATTCGTTGAAACTTCCGTTGATTGGCTTCCCGGGCATTGGCGGTGCCGGGTGGTTTGATTTGAGAATGGGCACTGATGAGTGAAGATCAAGCGTTGGGCGCGATTCCTCCCTTTCCGGCCGGGTACCGTGGCTCCGGATTGCTGTTGCATGTGACCTCGTTGCCGAGTCGATTTGGCATTGGCGACTTCGGCCCAGAGTCGATTCGCTGGATCGATCTGCTACATGAAAGTGGTCAATCGTGGTGGCAAGTGCTTCCGCTGGGTCCAACCGGACGTGGCGGATCCCCCTACCTTCCATTGTCTTCTTTCGCGCTGAATGAAATTCTGGTCAGTCCACAGTGGCTGCTCGAAGACAACCTGATCGAACCAGCCGACTGCGAAGCCTCGATCGAGTTGGTCAAAGTCGACTTCGAGGTAGTCACGCCGTTTAAGTTTGCTCTGCTTGATAAAGCTTGGAACCGCTTTCAGCAGAACACCAGTGAAACTCAGAAGGCGAATTTCCAGTCGTTCTGCGAAGTCAACGTACACTGGCTGGACGACTATGCGTTGTTTCGTGCTTTAAAAATCAAGTTCGACGACGCCGACTTTCTTACCTGGCCGCAGCCATTGGTCGATCGCGACCCCACAGCCCTGGCCGAAGCACGTCAGGATGTTGCCGAACTGTTCGACAAGTTCCGGTTCTATCAATATGTCGTCGCCGACCATGCTTCGCGCGTTCAGCAGCATGCAAAATCGCAGGGCGTTCGCTTGATCGGGGATGTCCCGATTTACGTATCGGCCGAGTCTAGCGATACCTGGGCGAATCCCGAGCTATTTATGCTCGACGAAAACAAGCGGCCCCAGTTCGTCGCCGGGGTTCCGCCGGACTACTTCAGTGCCGACGGCCAATTGTGGGGCAATCCGGTTTATAACTGGGAAGCCCATCGACGTAGCGGTTTTCGCTGGTTTATCGATCGCCTCCATTCATTGTTGACCTACGTCGACTCGATCCGGCTGGACCACTTCCGCGGATTTGCTGCCGCGTGGAATGTGCCTGCGGATGCCGAGACCGCCGTGGATGGCAAATGGGTCGATGGCCCCGGTGCCGAACTGTTCGAGGCGGTCCAAAACAAGCTCGGGTCGTTACCTTATATCGTGGAAGACCTAGGCACGATCACCGAGGACGTCTATCAGCTGCGGGATCAGTTTGAATTGCCTGGCACGTTGGTGCTTCAATTCGCGTTCGATGGCGATCCGAACAACACGTACCTGCCGGAAAACTATGTCGAAAACGCGGCCGTTTACACCGGCACGCACGATAACGCCACGACGCGTCAGTGGTACGAAGAGCTGACCGAGTCGGCTCGCGAGACCGTTTGGAAAATGCTCAACTCCGAACCCCTTCCACCAGAAGAAGTTGCGTGGCGGCTGCTGGATGTTGCCTGGGGGAGTAAGGCTGCCCTGGCGATTGCTCCGCTGCAGGATGTGCTGAATTTGGGTGGCGAGGCTCGGATGAATGTTCCTGGCGAAGCAGACGACAATTGGAACTGGCGCTGCACGGCCGAAATGCTCGATAGCCCTAACTTCTTGCGTCTTAAAGGCCTAACGCACGCGACAGGGCGACTGGCTTCGTAATGCTTTGCCGCCGGGATACACTCGTCATGCATTATCGCAAAGGTATGTCCATTTGTCTTACCGATTGTTAAAAAACAAAGGGGTGTAAAAACGCCCCCTTATTTTTGCCCACAGGCAACGGACATTCGGGACAAACGTTGACTCAAAACGATCCTGTTTCGCGTACATCTTGGCAATACTTCTTGCAAAGTGTGCGCAGACTTCCTTACAATGCGCATTCTTCGCTCGGTTTTGCCCCTTCGCGAATTTTTAAGGCGTTCCATTCGCCATTCGAAGATCCTCCTCCCCACTTCGAAACTTCATGTGGGCTTAGGCAAGATAAGCATCGCCGGGCGAAAAAATCTCTTAGGCAGCCTCCCCCCACCACTCCACCGCTACTGGCATGGTGCCGTACAAAGGTTATCCTGGTAGTTGATGGTGAGAGACACGAATTTCAGCAAGTTGATGCTGGCCTACCAATCGGTCAACTCGCCCTGCCAACTAGGATAAACGCCAAGGCTTAGCCCCCAAGGAATTTTGCATGACCGCGACGAAGACTCCCCTGACGCAAATGAAGGCTTGGAAAAGTCTGGCAGATCATTTCTCGACCATTCAAAGCACGCACCTCCGCGACCTCTTTGCCGAAGATCCCAGCCGTGGCGAGATGCTGACTGCCGAAGGGGGCGATCTGTTCTTTGACTACTCGAAGAACCGCGTCAACGATCAGACGCTGAAGCTGCTTTTGGAACTTGCTGAAGAGTCCGACCTTCGCGGGCGAATCGATGCGATGTTCAGCGGCGAGAAGATCAACATCACTGAAGATCGCGCCGTGCTGCACACCGCTTTGCGTGCACCGAAAGATGCCACGATTACTGTCGATGGCGAAAACGTCGTTCCGGCTGTGCATGAAGTGCTGGACCGCATGAGCCAGTTTTCCGATCGCGTACGAAGCGGCGACTGGAAAGGACACACCGGCAAACGAATCGTCAACGTCGTGAACATCGGCATCGGCGGATCGGATCTTGGTCCTGTGATGGCGTACGAAGCGCTGAAGCATTTCAGCGAACGATCGATGACGTTCCGTTTTGTTTCCAACGTCGACGGCACCGACTTTGCCGAAGCGGTGCAAGATCTCGATCCGGCCGAAACGCTTTTCATCGTGGCGTCGAAGACATTCACCACGCTTGAAACGATGACCAACGCCACCACCGCTCGCGATTGGCTGCTTCAAGCATTTGGCGGCGACAATGCCGCGGTTGCCAAGCACTTTGTGGCTGTTTCGACCAATGCCGAAAAGGTTTCGGAGTTCGGTATCGATACGGCCAACATGTTCGGCTTCTGGGATTGGGTCGGCGGCCGTTATTCCATGGATTCCGCGATCGGTCTGTCGACGATGCTGGCGATCGGACCAGACAACTTCCGCGAGATGCTGGCCGGTTTCCACAAGATGGACGAGCATTACCGCACCGCTCCGTTTGAAAAGAACGTTCCCGTGCTGATGGCGCTTTTGTCCATCTGGTATAGCAACTTCTTCGGTTCCGAAACGATTGCCGTGCTGCCGTATGAACAGTACCTGAAGCGTTTTCCGGCGTACCTGCAACAGCTGACCATGGAGAGCAACGGCAAAACCATCACCCTGAGCGGCAGCCGTGTCGACTACACGACCGGAACCGTTTACTTCGGCGAACCAGGCACCAACGGGCAGCATTCGTTCTATCAGTTGATCCACCAAGGAACGGAACTGATTCCTTGCGACTTCATCGCTTTTGGCAAGTCGCTCAATCCGCTCGGTCGTCATCACGATATGCTGATCGCTAATGTGCTTGCCCAATCGGAAGCCCTCGCGTTTGGTAAAACCGAAGAGCAAGTCAAAGCGGAAGGAACGGAAGAGTGGCTCGTTCCGCATCGTGTCTTTGAAGGCAACCGACCTTCCAATACGATCTTCGCCGACGAGCTTTCTCCTTCGGTTCTTGGTCAGCTGATTGCTCTTTACGAGCATTGCGTTTACACCCAAGGGGTCATCTGGCAGATCAATTCGTTTGATCAATGGGGCGTCGAACTAGGCAAGCAGCTCGCCAAGCAAATCATTCCGGAACTGGAAAGTGCCGAGATGCCTGAGCTGAAGCATGATAGCTCGACCAACAATCTGATTCGTCGTTTCCGAGCCGCAAAGGGAAAGTAATGTCACGTATCGACAGCAGCACTGCCCAGTTTCAGAAAATCAAAAGTGCCCCTGGCTTCATTGCCGCCCTCGATCAAAGTGGCGGCAGCACCCCGAAGGCTTTGCATGCCTACGGCATTGAGCCTGACGCTTGGTCCAACGACGAAGAGATGTTTGCCCTGGTGCACGAGATGCGTTCGCGGATCATCACTAGCCCTGCTTTTGATGGCGATCGAATCTTGGCGGCGATCTTGTTCGAGAACACGATGGACCGCGACATTGAAGGCAAGCCGACGCCTGACTATTTGTGGAACGTCAAAAACGTTGTGCCGATTCTCAAAGTCGACAAAGGCCTGGCGGTCGAAGCGAACGGTGTCCAACTGATGAAGCCGATGCCGCAACTGCCAGAACTTTTACAGAAAGCGAAATCGAAGGGCATCTTCGGTACCAAGATGCGTTCGGTCATTAAGTTGGCCGACACGATTGGTATTAAGGAAGTTGTTAATCAGCAGTTCGCCGTCGCAGATCAGATTCTCGCGGCAGGGCTTGTTCCGATTGTCGAACCAGAGATCGACATCAACAGCCCTCAAAAAGCGGAAGCGGAAGCGATCTTGAAGGAGAACCTGGCCAGTCATTTGAGCCAGCTTCCGGAAGGAGACTTCGTCATGCTGAAGCTGACACTGCCGGAAGAGGACAACTTTTATCAAGAGTTGGTCGACTATCCGCGCGTGCTGAAAGTGGTGGCCTTGTCTGGCGGGTACTCGCGCGAAGAAGGAAACGAAAAGCTGAGCCGTAATCATGGCGTGATTGCCAGCTTTTCCCGAGCCCTTGCCGAAGGCTTGACCGCCCAGCAAACCGACGAGCAGTTCAACACCATGCTGGATGCTTCGATTCAAAGCATCTACGACGCATCGATTACCTAGCCTGATTTTCGGCGAGGCAGACTTGGTCCGCACTTCGCCCGGCAGTCAGCACAACTACAACATCGCAAAGGACGTACAGTGATTCACTGGAAGTCCTTTTTTCTTGAACAGAATCGGAGCAGGGTTCTTGCAAGTGCCGAGAGCCTTGGTATCCTTTATTGCGTACTGAGATTCAATATCAACACGAGCCTGCCAGCTTTCTTTGCCAGCATCCCGGCCCCGCACACGTGCTGAACCACATGCCAAGTGCGAACGAACATCTATTGAGGATGCCGTTGTTTTTCGGTCTGACGGTAAGACGTCGTACTGTGGCGCAAAGGACCGATTTCCCGTTTGATTTTGTCCTAGAATATCGTCCAGTTTTCAGGTTCATTGGTTGTATCGCTTGGAAAGTGGAGATCGAGCTAACATGATGCCCCTGCTTCGCCCTATTGCTTTGACTGCTTTGATTGCCCTGCTGGGGATGGTTTCGCTCGATGCGGTTTCCGCCGAAGAGCTTCGCACAGCTGTATGGCCTTCGTTTCAGAATGGTGGCCACTTGAGCGTGTCCGGCGGCAAGCTGCCGACGAAGTGGTCGGCCGACGAGAACATTGCCTGGCAGGCAGACATTGAAGGCTACGGACAATCGACCCCGGTCGTTTCCTCCGATCAGCAGATTATCGTCACGTCGACGAGCGGCCCCAACAAAGAGAACTATCACGTAGCCGCGTTTGCCCTCGCTTCCGGCGAGAAGCTTTGGCAGCAAGATTTCGCCAACCCAAGCCCTGTCGAGAACAACGCCTACGTCAGCCGGGCCGCTCCGACGCCGATCCTCGATGCAGATGGCATCATCGCTTACTTCGAGGGTGGCGTGGTCGCCGCGCTGAAGCAAGATGGCTCGGTCCGTTGGCAGAAGAATCTGGTCGACGAATATGGCAAGATCGAGTCGCGACATGGACTCGCTTCTTCCTTGGAACAAACCGACGACGCCGTCTTTGTGTGGGTAGAACGGTCGGAAGAACCGTACCTTTTAGCACTGAAAAAGTCGGACGGATCGCCGCTGTGGAAAGTGCCCGGGCTCGGCAGCACCTCGTGGAGTTCGCCCCGTTTGATTCCCGTCGATGGCCAAGAGCAGCTGGTATGTAGCTCGAGCGGCAAGATTGCCGGCTTCGATCCCGCGACCGGCGAGCGACTGTGGGACTTCGATCAAATCTCGAACAACACGACCTGCACGCCGATGCCGTTGGGTGACGGAAGATTTCTTATCGGTGCGTCGGATGGCCGCGGTGAAACGGCTGCTCAGACCGATGGCACATCGAATGGCGTGATCCAGATTCAAAAAGACGCCGACGGAAAGTACGCCGCGAAGTTTGCCTGGCAAGCAGAGAAGGCGAAGTCGAGCTTCGGTAGCCCGATTGCCGCCGATGGGCACGCCTGGTTCGTGAACCGCAGCGGCGTGCTGTTTGGCGTCGACTTGAAGTCAGGCGAGCAGACTGCTTCGTCTCGCCTGGCCACCGGCGGCGTTTGGGCGACACCTCTGCAAAATGACAAGCTGCTGTATGTATTCGGCTCGAAAGGAACGACTTCGATTATCGACATGACCGAAGGAGATTCGATCGCCGAAAACGCCCTTTGGACCGCTGATGAGCCTGCCGAAGGAGAACGATCCTCCGGCGGCGAGATCATTTACTCGGCGGTTGCCGTGCCACCGTACCTGCTGATTCGCACCGGCAGCCGCCTGGTTGCGATCAAGGAAGAGACGTCGAAGTAACGTCCCTACCAACCATCAAATTTCCCCCTCATTCGAGAAAGCCATATCCCATGAAGATGCTTACGACCGCACTGCTGACGCTTGCCCTGTTGGCCACCGCTTCGCCTGCTTATGCTCACTTCCCGTGGGTCACCATTGACGACGATGGCAAAGTGCAATACTTCTTCGGCGAAAACCCCGCCGACTGCACCTACAAACTGCCTGGCAGTATCGCCAAGTCGGAAGTCGCGATCGTTACGCCAAAGGGGACCTCGGAGAAGCTTGACCTGGTCGCGGTCGAAACGGACGACTTCGTTGGTCGGTCCTCGAGCGAATCCATCGCCAAGGATTCGCTACTGCAGTCGAAAGCGACGTTTGGCATCTATCACGGTTCGCGTCTCGATTACTACACCGTCCACTACGGCGGCAAGCTACCGACGTCGCGGGAAGACGCTCAGAAGAAGTCCGCCAATCTCGATCTGAAAGCGGAATTGGTCGATACGGCGGAAGGGGTCGACGCTTACGTCACCTGGAAAGGAAAGCCCCTGACCGACGCCGACGTTCTTCTTTACTGCGAAGAAGGTCATGAAGAAGCCAGCAAGAAGACCGACGAAAACGGTAAAGTTTCGTTCACCGATAAGGAAGTCGAAGATGGCTTGAACGGCATCATGGTCGGGCTGACCGCTGCCTACGAAAGTGGCGAGCTGGACGACAAAAAGTACGAATCGGCTTCGCATTACCTGACGGTCACCTTCCACGATCCGCAAGACTTCGAGAAGAAGTAGTCAGACGATTCACGGCGGAATTTCCGGACATTCTTTCTCCCCCAACCTTCGTAAGAACCACCGATGCGTACCACCTTCCCTGCCCTCGCGGCGATGCTGTCACTGCTGATCGTTTCGCCGCTTTGGGCAAACGAGACAGAAACGAAGACCACCAGCAAAACGTCCGAGCCCACCGCAGCGAGTCTGCGTCAGGCCGCGCACGATAGCCGCGAAGTGTGGCACAACTTTCCTGGTTTCACCGCCAACGTGACGATCGGGGAAGATGCTCAGCAGTGGGACGGAGTGATCCGCGTCGGGAACGATTTCGAGTACCAATTGGAAATCGCCGACGAAGCCAAGAAGCCTTGGCTGAAGTCGAAGCTGCGGTCGGTCATCGCTCATCGCGAGCCGCACGCTGCACCCCAGAAGTACGACGTTGCGTTTCAGGAAGAATCAGGAAACCATGTCGGCGGCCAACTGATTGCCGAGAACGACGGCTCCGGCATCTTCCGCATTCAAGATGGTCAGATCAGGGAAATCATTCGCCGCAACGAATCTTCCTGGTTCGAGATCACCACGCTTGAAAACTTCACCACGCCGACCGGCAAAGTCCTTCCGCAGACCACGTCGGTGACGTTCCGCAATCCAGAAAGTGGCGACATTGAGTCGAACCTCAGCAACCACTTTACCTGGACGAAAGTCGGCGAATTCTATCTGCCGGAAAGCTGTTACACCGTCAAAACAGGCGACAACGGGCAACGATCGGTTCGCAAATTACAGTTCACCAATCACCAACTGCACCTCGCTTCGCCGCAGATCGTGAAGCTGCACAAACCGCTGTCGGAACCGCTCACCAGTTTCGGTGCCGCAGTCATGGGAGACTACCTGTATGTCTTCAGCGGTCATGATGGCGACGCCCATGGTTTTGGTAAGGATGTCCTTGCCGATCATTTCCGTCGCATCAAGTTCGACGATCCCGACGCCCAGTGGGAAGAACTCGCCAAGCACGAGCCAGCCCAAAGCACGGCCTTGGTAACCGACGGCGAATACCTTTACCGCATCGGTGGCTTGACGTTCCTGAACTCCGGCGAGGAAGAAACCAACTTCAAGTCGACCACGCACTTCGCGCGGTACGATGCCGAGAAAAACGAGTGGACTGACTTAGCTCCGCTGCCACAGTCTCGCTCGTCGCTCGACGCGGCGGTCCTCGGACGGCACATCTATGTCGCCGCCGGCTGGGACTTGCAAGGGGAATCGTCCAACGACGCCCCTTGGCACGAAGACATGCTCCGCTTCGACTTGGACAACCCTGAAAAGGGTTGGGAATCGCTCCCAGGCCCAGGCTACAAAACGCGAGCCATCTCGCTCGCCGCCCACGACGGCAAGATCTACCTGTTCGGCGGCATCACGCCGAAGGGAATCACACGGAAAGTTTCGGTCTACGATCCGAAGTCGGAGAGCTGGTCAGCCGCTCCGGAGCTGAAAGCCGACAGTGGTGCCGCAGGTTTCGCGACCAGCTCGTTCGCGGCCGGAGATCATCTCTACGTTACCGGCGGTTCCGGCATTGTCTATCGCCTGAGCGAAGACGGTAACGACTGGGAAGTGGAAACGCGTCTGGTCTATCCACGCATGTTCCTTCGCTTACTGCCGGTTTCCGAATCGCGGCTGTTGGCCCTCGGTGGCACATCGATGCTTGGCGGCCGAATGGCGGTAGTCGAATCGGTTCCCGTTCGTGCGGAAACCAAGGCCCCCAACGTCGTTCGCTGGTCGGTTCCCTTCGATGGCAAAGTGAAACAAAGCCAAACGTTTGTTCTTTCTGGAACAAATCTGTATGCCTTTGGTGGCAACGCCAGCCGAGCCCCGCACAACTTCACCGAAGAAACGATTCTGAAAGAAGCGTACGTCTTTGACATCGCCGATCAAACGGTCGAGCGACTGCCAGATATGCCGCACGCACTACAAGCCGGAGCCGCCGTAAGTCACGCCCAAACGAGCGAACATCGCCAGTTGGTCGTCCTTGGCGGGCTAGGCATGCCGGACGAAAAGTTCGGTTCACTGAAGCAGGTTCTCTCGTTCAATCCCGAGTCGAAGAAATGGACAACTGCCAAGTCGACGCTGCCGAAAGCTCGCGGCATGTTCCATGCGGTGACGCACGACGACGCCATCTGGTGTTTCGGCGGTAGTGCTGCGGGGCACGGGGGAGGACTCAATGCCAACGTCCTGCATTGGTGGGGCGACGAAACGGCGATTGCTGCGTTGCCTGAGGTTTCGCTGCCTCATCCACGCCGATCGTTCGGCGGTGCCGAGCTTGAAGGCGAATACTTCCTCGTCGGCGGTTTAGGCGAAGGAAACAAGATTGCGGATACCGTCGATGTCTTCCACTTCGAGGACCGTACCTGGCGAACGATTGCTTCGCCGAATAAGCATCGTGTCTTCCCGAGCCTCGTCAGCACCGGCGGCAAGCTTTTCTTGTACGGTGGGTTCTCCAACGCGGATGGGCATTTCCAGCCAGAAACGACGCTGGAAGTGTACGATCCGCAGGCAGATCGCTGGACCGTGTTGTCATCGAAGCTGGATGGAGTGGATGCCTCGATGAGCCTGTTCGGCTTCGGGGGTCGTCTTCTGTTCTACGGAATCGACAAAGAAAAGGATGGCCAGGCCAACTTCGTTCTCCTCGATCCGAACCCGCACGAAGCCCCTGCGGAAGTGGCGGGAATGAGCTTCTCCGGTCGTCGTCGTGGTGGCGAAGCAAGTGCCAACGCCAAGGCCATGCTGCGAAAAGACGCCGACAAAGATGGCAAGCTTTCCGCCGCAGAACTGGGCGAACGTCTCGGTTCGTTGATCGAACTGGGAGACGCCGACAACGATGGTCTGCTGACGAAAAGCGAACTGATCGAAGCGTTGAAGAAACAGGAAGCCGAAGCGGAACAAGAGGATGCTTCCGAAGGCGAAGATGACGAAGCTTAAACGCATGCTCCTTTTGAGAGTAAGCGACTATGGTTCGTCCATTCATCACGCGCGGTTTGATTTCATCCCTGGGAATACCTTGATGCGAAACCTCCAACTTGGGACGCTTGCGGTCCTGCTGTTTCTTCTGTTTGCAGGGCCGAGTGTGTCGGCGGAAGACTTTCACTTTCAACACGAACATGTTCTCGGCACGTCGCTGCAGCTTGCGTTTACAAGCGATAATCGCGAGCAAGCAAACGCAATCGAGCAGCGTGTTCTGGAAGAGATCGACCGGCTCGACGCGATCTTGAGTCGCTATTCGCCTGAGAGCGAACTAATGCGTTGGCAGCGTGGTGAAACGTCAACTCTTTCGGCCGACCTGACCCATGTGTTAAAGCAAGCCGAACAATGGCGACACGACACGAAGCAGGCCTTCGATGTCCGCGCCGGGGCGATCGCCCAGTTATGGCAAGCATCGGCCGAGCGGGGCGAACTTCCCAGCGACGGCGCCCGTCAACGATTGATCGAGCAGCTTCAAGAGGCTCCCTACACGTTCGTCGAAAACGATTCGGTCAAGCGGAACGATAACCTGGCGTTTAGCTTGGACGGGCTGGCCAAGGGATACGTGCTCGATTGCGTGTGCGAGATGATTGAGCGTGATTTCCCCGGAACGACCGACTTCGTGATCAACATTGGTGGCGATCTCCGCAAGCTGGGTGATGCTCCGCTGGAAGTTTCCATCGAGAACCCCGCCACGGCTACCGAAGGGGCGGCGCCGCTTGAGACGTTCGTCGTGGCTCGACCTATGGCGATGGCAACCAGTGGCGATTACCGCCGGACGATGACGATTGGCGATCGCGAGGTTTCCCATATCTTTGATCCGCGGAGTGGCTTGCCGGCCAAGCAGCTACCTTCGGCTACGGTGGTCAGCACTGCCGCAATCGATGCCGACGCGTTGGCAACCGCCGTCAGCGTACTTGGTGCGAACGAAGGCTTGGCACTGATTGAAAGCTTGCCGCAGACGGAAGCGTGCGTGGTGACCGCGGATGGATTGGTACTTACATCAAGCGGTTGGCCGCTCGGAACGGATCGTCTCGATTCGCAGAAGTTGGTCGTGATGAACGATGCCGTGCCAGCGGAAACCGGATTGTTCGTGGACTTCACGATCGATCGACCCAAAGGAGGGCGATACCGTCGTCCTTACGTGGCGATGTGGCTGGAAGATGCCGACGGCTTTCCGGTGAAGACCGAGATTTTGTGGCTGCAAACCGAACAGCCAGGCCCCCGTTGGCATCGCGACTTGACGCGTTGGTACCGTAACGATCGTTTGCGAAAGACGGTCGAAAAGTCGGACCTGATCAAGACGATCTCTGGGGCAACACGTGGCCCCGGCGAGTACCAAGCACATTTTGACGGGACCGATAACCTTGGCAAACCGCTCTCGGCAGGGCAATATACATTGTGCCTGGAAGTGGCCAGGGAGCATGGCACGTACCAGATCATCCGCGAACCGATTACGTGGGGCGATCAGGCCGTCGCCGAAAAGAAACTAAAAGGAAACGTGGAAGTCGGAGCGATGTCGTATCGTTTCATCCCGACGACCGGCGATAAGAACGAGGCCTCATGAGGTCGGACGATCCGAAACCGCGGCGAAGCCGATCGTGGTACGCCGCGAGTGCCAAGTGGACGCGCTGGCTGCACACCTACATCTCGATGACCAGCTTCGCGACGCTGCTCTTCTTTGCCGCGACGGGTCTGACGCTCAATCATCCGACCTGGCTAGGCGGCGACACCACCGTGGTTCGTGATGAAGAAGGAACGCTTCCTACTTCGCAGTTGACCGACGATCTCGACAAGCTGGCCATCGCCGAGCAGCTTCGCGCGACGCATCATCTGAAAGGGCGTGTGACCGAGTTCGAGGTTTCCGACTTCGATTGTATGGTCACCTTCAAGACGGCCGGATATGTCGCGGACGTCTTCATCGATCGCGAGAGCGGCACCTATACGATGACCGAAACGGCCAGCGGCGTAGTCGCAGTGCTGAACGATCTGCACAAAGGAAGAGATTCCGGCCCCGGCTGGTCGTGGGTGATCGATGTCTCGGCAATCTTAATGATCTTGGTTTCCGTGACGGGGCTCGTGTTGCTTCTCTTCCTGAAAAAGCAGCGCACGCCGGGGCTGGTCGTCACCCTGATCGGCACGGTGCTGCTTGTCGTCGCGTGGTTCGTTTGGGTGCCGTGACTTTCCACCCAGAGTGGGCCCAGGCCTCGAAAATGAGTCAGGACGAAAGTGTAAGTTCCCTTACCCAACGATACGGGGACCGTTTTTGCCCACTTTTTCATATCAAAATAGGTTTGCATCTTTGGATTGGTGCAATTTAAAATCTATGGGTAGACGACCGTTAAGGTCTTACGAGAGCGGATGTTTCGCAATTCTCGTGGCACATGGAAATCGGCACGATCGGGCAAGTCGTCGCTGATGATAATCGATCTAAGGCAATTTATTGACCAATTGTGGGGATTCTTGGCAACCGCCGCGCGCAGCTCGCGATAACGTAGGCGGATTTGTCGAATTAGCGGGAAACGCATGCCTGCGATTGGGCCTGCGACAGACCGATACCATTCTGCCGCGTCCTATGCCGATGAGCCGCTGCCGGGGCCTTGTTTGGGTTCGGTGCACCAAAGGTGAGAACTTCCCAGCGGAGGCGATGATTTGATTCGGATTGAAGTGAAAAAAGGCCCCATGCAAGGCAGGGTCTACGAATTCGAGGGGCACGATATCTTCCTCTTCGGTCGCGACGAGCAGCATTGCCACGCGTCGATTCAGGAAGACCCGTTCGTTTCGCGCCATCACTTCCTGCTGGAAGTCAATCCGCCACTTTCTCGCCTGCGTGACTTGGGCAGCCGCAACGGGACGTTCGTTAATGGTAAGAAACATGGGGGCCGCGTCTCGTTCGCGAGTCTCGAAAGCGAAGGCAAAGTGGGCGGCCCCACGGTCGACTTGACCAGCGGCGACGTCATCACGGCCGGTAAGACCGTCTTTCAAGTCTTCGTTGAAGAGAAACAGCCGATCACCGCGACGTGCGTCTTCGATAAATATCCCGGAGAAGAACCGACTCCTCAGCCTAGTGGCGACATTCGCCGGACGATTACCGAGCTGCCCCCGTCCAGCGGAGCGGTCGGCCGCCAAACAATCAACGAACTGCCACCTCCCGCGATGCCTGGCGGCGCCGGACGGCATACCATTGTTGAACTGCCTCCCCAGCCTCCGGCATCGAATGTCGGTCGCCAAACGATCAACGAGTTCCCGCCGCAGCAGGACGATATCGCCGCGATTGCTGGACGTGCGACCATGGTCGAAGGGGGCAATTCACCCAACGGCGCTTTCGGCAGTCGAATCGGCCAGGGTCAGCAATCCGCGTACGTTCCGCCGGAACGCAAGCCAGGCGAATTCCCCGTTCTCGATGGTTTCGAGTTTCAAGAGTTCCTCGGCGCTGGGGGCTTGGGCGAAGTTTATCTCGCCAAACGAACGATCGACGAAAGTGCCGTCGCGGTAAAATTCCTGCGATCGCACGTCAACGTGATGCAAAACGCGCGGGACGACTTCCTGAAAGACCTGAGCGTCAGTGGTCGCCTACGGCATCGCAACATCGTGCAGTCGTACGGGGCCGGCAGCATCGGCAATGAATTTTATGTGGTCAACGAGTTTTGTGACGGTGGTCCGTTGGCTAAGCTCTTCCGCCAAAAGAAATCGAACATTCAGCCGAAGCATATCGCCGTTTCGTTGTACTTGCTGCTCGACGGTTTAGCTCATGCCCACGAGAAAGGGCTCGTCCATCGTGATTTGAAGCCTTCCAACTTGCTGGCCGCCAAACGAAACAAACGCTGGATTCCGAAGATCTCCGATTTCGGTTTGACGAAAGACTTCGAGAAAGCAGGCTTTGCCGGCATGACCGCCACGGGAAGCTACACCGGCAGTTTGCCGTACATGCCTCGGGAACAGCTGACCGACCACAAGTATGTGAATCCGGCCAGCGACGTGTTCAGCATGGGGGCCAGTTTCTATCGAATCATTACCGGTCGTTATCCTCGCGGCGACGAAAAAGGGACCGATTCGTTGGCTTTGATTTTAAATGGCGAAGTCAAACCGCTACGCAAAAAGTACCCAGGCTTCCATAGCGGCCTGGCCGAGATATTGGATACCTCGCTACAGACCGAATGTGCCCAGCGATATCCCAATGCCCGCGAGATGCAAAACGCGCTTCGTGTTGTTATGAAAAAGGAAGGATGGTTGTAAAGCGGATGGGGTCGAAGAAGGTCTGGATTGTTGGGGCTCGCGATACGTGCGATATCGTCATTGATCAGCCGACGGTCTCTGGCGAGCATTGCCGGCTAGAGTTCGAGGACGGCAGAGTCTTTATCGAAGACCTGCAATCGACCAACGGAACATTTGTCAACGGCGAACAGATCTTCAAAAAGAAGCAGATCCACCCCGACGCATTGGTAACGCTCGGACGGAACGTGACGATGCCGATGCCATCGCAGTTGTCCGGACCAAAGTCGCCTCCGAACGCTCCGAAGCCAGCTGCAGCTTCTCCTTCTGCCACTTCGCAGGCATCCGACGACGAAGCCCCCTTCCCCGCCCATCTGCTAATCGCCGGCGGTGTTGGAGCCACCGTTCTGCTTTTGATCGTGTTGTTCGCAATTGTCGCGTTCAGTGGTGGTTCGAAGGACAAGCCAGACGTCGCCGACAACGACAACCCTGACGCCACCCCGGTAGCCCCCATCGATAACGATCCGGTCACACCGACGCCGCCAGTCACCCCTACAAGAAACACCTCGCAGCCAGCTCCCGTAGAAACCGCCCAGCAGCATGACCCGGCCGAGGCAATCTACGTGTTGGCCGCCGCAAATGCGGATCTCTCGCAGCAGTACCGCATCGGAACCGGAATCGCGATCGGTCCTCATACGATCCTGACGACTGGTACCGTGAAAACCATTGCGCAACTCGCTCGAGAGCGTCTTCCTAAACTGGTCGTTCTAGGTGAGAAGCCGCTGACCATCACGCAGTTTGTCGCGCATCCGACGTACGAGTCGGCGATGCAAGAAGGAGATGGGGCGGAAGCGAAGTTCCACAATCTTTACTCGCAAGTCGACATGAAAGACATCGAGCCAGAATTGAAAAAGAAGCTGGACGACACCTATCGCCAATTCATGCTGATCGCCGAAAAGCCGCATCATTACGACGTGGCCGTTTTGCAGGTTCGCGAAACGTTGCCGCACTGGATTCCCCTGGCGGAAGAAGCCAATCTGGCTCCCCTTGCCAAGCTGACATTGGTCGGACATGGCTTTGATCGGGTCGCTCCTTATCTGCCGCCCAATAGCGACACGCCGGTCAGCGAAGAAACCGTTCGCGTCCAGCAAGCGTTTGGCAAAGCAGGCGAGGAAGAAAATGCCCGACTGCTGATTGCCAAGCTGGCTTCGATGTCGGCCCAAGATCACTTAGATACCAATTGGAATGGATCCGCTCTGCTGAATTCGCAAGGAGAGATGGTCGCAATTTACTCGCGTGTTACGCCGGAGATGACCTTGGGTTCGCCCCCAACCGGTCAAACGTTTGACGCAACGGTGATTGCGGACGTCATGCCATTTATTCGCAAGTTCTCGAAAAACTAAACTCGTCCTGTGCAGAGGAATCGATCGATGTCCCACCGAGCCGTTCAGTTTTGTTTGACCGTTGCCGTGCTGGCTGCCCCGATGGCTGCCGTTCAGGCACAAGTCGTCGTGGAAGATGACGTACGCCCCTACTACTATTCGCGTTCGCCGCACATGGAAGTGGGCCTCGTTTTCGGACAAGCGGAACTGATTCGCGCCCAGGGAGAAGCGGCCGTCGATTATCAAACGGCTCGGCAAATCGCGGCCGAAGCGTACGATAAAGAACTCGACAACGCGCTGAAAGCGGTCGAGATTTACTTCGACCGCCGAGCTCTTCGCGACGCGAAAGTTCTGAAGAACCACTTGGATGAAGCTGATTCGCAAAAAGCCAAGGCCCTGCGAAGAATTGTCGACCACCCCGATCTGACCGGGGAAGGAGTCACCAATGGTGCCGCACTGAACACCATGAAGGAAGCGTTGCGATCGAGCGTCCTTTCGTTTGATTACTTGAACGACGACATCGACGTGGCAGAACTGATGGCCCGATTCCAGCTTACTCCGCAAGACTTGTCCAACATCAACTTGAAGTTGACCAACGTCCGCGGCGAGACCGGCACGTTCCGCGCCGATACCGGCAAGCTGGGTAGCTTCCAGTGGTGGCCACATTTGCTGCAAGACGAAAAGTTCAAAGAAGACCGCCAGGCCATTGAGGCCAACTTGGAAGAAGTTCGCCAAGCCGCATCGCGACAAACGGAAATCGATCCGAAGCTGATCGACAAACTCGAAAACTCGATCCTCGCGTTGGCGAACAAGTTCCTGCAGGAAGTTGATGGCCAGGCCATGGCTCGTAAAGGGGTCGCCGAATATTACATCTATCGCGAATCGGAACAGCACCTGCAAAGCCTTTCGCATGCCGTTCGCCGGTTGAAGCGTGTCGGCAAAGCAGACGGAGCGTTGGTGATGAATGGCTACAATCCGTCGGTCGACGGGAAGAACCTGACGTCGCTCCTTTCCTACATGGTTCGTAACGGGGTCGAATTCGCTCCGCCGGAACCAGGCAATGAGAACACCTATCAAAAGCTGTTCGAGATGTCGAAGAGCCTTTACGTGGCCACTTCCGCGGCAGATCCATCTCCGTAGGCGTTGCTTAAACGAGTTCATGCGTGCGTCGCAAGAGCTGGCAGTCGAATCGATCGGCTGCCAGCTTCTTTTTTGCGCTCGATAATGAAACCGATCGACAATTCATGGATACACTAATCTGAAAACCGGGACCACCCACGGATTTGATAATTCGTCATACTTCGCCAGCGATGCCAATTGGCTTATCATGCAAAGCAGAACCCTTCTTTGAGACTTCAGTAGATATTGCGGCGAGCGAATGCGACCAGAGTTTTGGATTGACGTCGGAGGTACTTTCACCGACTGCTTGATGTCGTTATCAGGCAAGCCGGAGCGACGCCAGAAAGTGCTTAGTTCCGGGTGCATGCAAGGAACCGTCGAAGCAGGCAGCACGCTTTCGGAAATTGTCGATCCCCTGCGAATGGCTGACCCAGCCGATGTTTGGCGTGGGTATTCTTTGCAACTGCTGGCGGCCGATGGAAGCATTACCGACCAGCGAACGGTGACTCGCTTCGATCCCCAATCAGGCACACTCGAGCTGGAAACACCGCTCAGCGAACTCCCCCTGAATGGAACCGTTTACCAGTTAACCGGCAACGAAGAAGCTCCCCTGTTGGCGATACGCTACCTGCTGGGACTTCCGCTCTCGGAAACGATTCCTAACGTCAACGTCCGCCTGGGAACGACACGTGGCACGAACGCGCTGCTGACTCGAAACGGAGCGGAAGTTGGCCTGGTTATCACCGAAGGTTTCGCCGACATTCTCGAGATCGGTACGCAAAGCCGGCCTCACTTGTTTCAGCTCGACATCCGTAAACCAACCTCGCTTGTCTCGCAAGTTATCGAAGCGAAACAGCGTCTCGACGCCAGCGGTCACACGCTATTGCCACTGGATGAAGACGATCTTCGTGGGAAGCTTATCGCGCTGCATCAGAAAGGAATTCGTTCGCTGGCGATCTGCTTTCTGCACGCCTATCGCGAGCCGAAGGATGAACTACGCGCTGCCGAGATTGCGAGGGAGGTTGGTTTCGAGGAGGTCAGCCTTTCGCACGACGTTGCTCCGCTGATCAAAATTGTTTCGCGCGGCGATACGACCGTCGTCGATGCGTATCTCAATCCGGTTTTGCAAACGTACATCGCTCGAATTCAGTCCAAGCTGGGCGAAGGTAGCCACCTGCGTCTGCTCACTTCGGCCGGAGGACTGATCGAAGCGGGTTCATTCTCTGGCAAAGACAGCATCTTGTCGGGGCCGGCCGGGGGCGTTGTCGGCTTTGCCGCCGCGGCAAAGATTGCCGGATTTGAGAAAGCAATCGGCTTTGACATGGGGGGAACCAGCACCGACGTTTCACGTTTCGATGGAACGTACGAGCGGCAGTTTGAGACGGAGAAAGCTGGCGTCCGAATCGTCACGCCGATGATGGCCATCGAAACGGTCGCTGCCGGTGGCGGTTCGATTTGCGGATTCGATGGCGTCAAACTGGTTGTCGGGCCAGCGAGTGCCGGGGCCGATCCAGGGCCAGCTTGTTACGGTCGAGGCGGTCCTTTGACAGTGACGGACATTAACTTCGCACTCGGCAAACTGCAGGCGGCCCGGCTCCCCTTCCCGCTGGATGCCGAGGCAGTCAATCGACGCTTGCAGGAAGTTTGTGAGCAAGTCCGCGAGACGACTGGAATCGAACATTCGCCGCAAGAGCTCGCGGCAGGCTTCCTGAAAATTGCCAACGCCAACATCGCGGAAGCGATTCGTACGATCTCAGTCGCTAAAGGCTATGACCCACGTGCTTACCTACTGGTCCCTTTCGGCGGAGCCGCTGGGCAGCATGCTTGTGCAGTGGCGGATATCCTGGGGGCGGAACAGCTGCTGTTTCATCCCAGCGCCGGCATCTTAAGCGCCGTCGGAATTGGAGCGGCTGACACCACGCGGTTCGCAACGTCTCCGTTCTATCAGCCGCTGGAAGTAGCAGCTTCCAAACTCGTCGCAGCACTCGATCAATTGAAAGACTCCGCCACAGCCCAACTGCAGCAAGAGGGCATTACCTGCGACACGATCAGCTATCGGCAGCAGATCGAACTACGTTATCGGGGGCTGGAGTCTTCGTTAGTCATCGATGCCGTACCGCTTGAGACGCTCGCTGGTCGGTACCATGCCGAGCACCGACTGCGTTATGGGTACGATCGCCAAGAGCAAACCATTGAAGTCGTCGCGGCGAGGGTCGAAGCGATCAGTCGCGGTGCCCAGGAGAAACCACTCAGTCACACCGTCGAGACTTACGAAGCCCGACCGCTTCGAAGCGTCTCGTTGCTTTTCGATGGCCAGCCGATCGAAACCGGTGTGTACGACCGAGACACGCTTCACCCTGGCGCGAAACTGCTGGGCCCCGCGTTGATTTCGGAACCGCTCGCGACGACAGTGATCGACCCTGGCTGGGAAGCCGAAATGCTCAGCGGTGGCGAACTGATTGCTCGTCGTGTTGCCAACAACGATGTCGCCTCTAGCCAGATCGCACCGACGTCTAGCGACTTGACAACGGCCGATCCGATCTTGCTCGAGATTTTAAACAATCAGTTCGCGGCAATCGCCGAGCAGATGGGTGTCGCGTTGCAAAACACATCCGTCAGCGTGAACGTGAAAGAACGACTCGATTTCAGCTGCGCGCTGTTTACCGCGGCTGGTGACCTGATTGCTAACGCGCCTCATATTCCGGTGCATTTGGGGGCGATGTCGGAAACGGTGAAAGCAACCATCGACAAGCATCCGCAAATGCGTCTGGGCGATGTGTTCGTGACGAACGATCCTTACCATGGTGGATCACACCTTCCGGACGTGACGGTGATCACTCCGGTTTTCGTTGGCGAAAAAGATTCCGCGCCAAGCTTCTTCGCAGCAAGCAGGGCCCATCATGCCGAGATCGGGGGCATCGCCGCCGGTTCGATGCCGTCTGGCTCGACCAACCTGGCGGAAGAAGGCGTCCTGATCGACAACTTCAAGTTAATCGACGCGGGCACTCCTCGGTGGCAGGAAATGGAAACGATTTTGACCGAGGCTCCCTACCCTTCGCGAAAGCCCTCGGACAACCTGGCCGATATCGCGGCTCAGATCGCGGCGAATCATCATGGCTTGGAAGACCTTCAACGGATGGTCCATCAATATGGCTTGGACATGGTGATTGCTTATGCCGGACATATCCAAGCAGCCGCGGCACGCAAGACGCGTCTGACACTTTCTGGCATTCCGTCCGGTCGCTACCAATTCACCGATCACCTCGACGATGGCTCACCGCTTTGCGTTGTTATTGATCTGGACGAGGAAACAGCAACGATCGATTTTACCGGCACAGGTCCTGTTTTGCCTGGCAACTTGAACGCCAATCGAGCGATCGTTACAGCAGCGGTCATGTACTGTTTGCGGTGCTTGTTGAACGAAGACATACCGCTCAACCAAGGTGTCCTTGAACCGGTGACAATCATTCTGCCGGAATGCTTTCTCAATCCACCCCGACGGGAAACACCTCGTCAGTGTGCGGCGGTCGCAGGGGGCAACGTCGAGACATCACAACGAATCGTTGATGTTCTGCTGGGTGCACTCGGCATGGCGGCCGCAAGCCAGGGAACGATGAACAACCTGACTTTCGGCGACGCGACATTTGGTTATTACGAAACAATCTGCGGTGGAGCCGGCGCCACCCCGAAAGCCAACGGGGCTTCGGCCGTCCATACGCACATGACGAACACGCGCTTAACCGATGCGGAAGTTTTCGAGCTTCGCTTTCCGGCTCGGATCCGTCGGTTTGCAATTCGGCGTGGCTCGGGAGGCGCTGGCAAACACCGCGGCGGCGATGGCATTATCCGCGAGATCGAATTTCTCAAACCGCTCGATCTTTCGTTGCTGACGCAGCGTCGCGGCCCTTATGCTCCTTACGGCTTGAAGCAGGGCGAGCCTGGAGCTTGCGGGCAAAATTACCTGCGACGAGCCAATCGGCCCGACGAGCCTTTGCCGAACACAATCAGCGTTCAGGTCAGTGCCGGCGATGTTTTAATTCTCGAATCTCCCGGCGGAGGTGGCTGGGGACTGAAACCGGAATAGCTGCCTTAGAATCTGATCCAAACCAATTGGCTCATTGGTTTGCCGCCGGTCACGATGCGCTTGCCGCGTCCAATTTCTTTCGATTTTGAGGGACTGCTTTTCGGCTTCCATGCCGCCAAAGACGCTAATTTTTCCGGCAAGATCTACTCTCCCCTCTCTAGTGCCGTTCGCCATTAAGATTGGTACGAGATGTGCACCTTCATGGTTGGAATACGAATTCAATGAAGGAGTTTGCCATGTCCACCGCATCCAATCCTATCGATACACGAGATCTGCCTGGTCTCGGCGAGCCGACGCCGGTCGTCGCGCTGCCATCCGATGCGAACGCGTCCTTTCGTGCGGATGCTAGATACTTGCCACTGAAGGCGAACGATCACTTGGGAACACACGCCTCCGCAGGCGAAGTACTGATCTTCTGCGTGACTGGAAAAGTGGATGCTGTCGTAAACGAGCATGAGCACTGTTTACAACCGAACCAAATCATTCATGTTTCGGCCGGCTCTCCATTTCGGTTGGAAGCCAAAGAAGACAGCGCGGTGCTAATTACATCGCTGACGGCTGAGCCGACTCGACATCGCGAATCGCCCTCGATCAGCGAACCAAAGGAACGTCAGTTCGATGAGGTTCAAGAAGCCTTGGAAGAATCTTTCCCCGCGAGCGACCCACCTAGCTACAACGCGTCGCACAGCTAAGCAACCGCTCAATCGAAACCGAACATTAAGGAGACGCAATATGGCTACCGCCGAAGTAGAACCTCAAGTGAAAACCGGAACCATGCAAGCCGCCATCCTCGAAGCTTACGGCGGAGAAGAATATCTGAAGATCGACAGCGTTGACCGTCCGAAAATCACCGCTGACGACGTACTGATCCGAGTTCACGCCGCGAGCGTCAACCCGATCGACTGGAAGATCCGCCAAGGAATGTTGAAGTGGGTACTTCCAGAACAACTGCCTGCCATTCTCGGCTTTGATGTCGCTGGCGAGATTGTGGAAGTAGGGTACAGTGCCAAGCAACAAGGCTGGAACGTCGGCGATGAGGTGATGGCGTTTTCAAACCACATTATGGGTGGTGGCTACGCGGAATTTCTATCGGTCGATGCGAAGTTCGTTGCCAAGAAGCCAAACAGCATGTCGTTTGAAGAAGCAGCATGTATTCCACTTGCTGGGACAACGGCGTGGAAAGCCCTCGTGAAACTTGGAAAGCTGCACGCAGGCGATGACGTGCTGATCAACGGTGCATCAGGCGGCGTCGGAACTTACGCTGTCCAAATCGCCAAAGCGCTGGGCGCGAATGTGACGGCAGTTTGCAGTGCGGATAATCATGGCCTTGTCGAAGACTTGGGCGCTGATCACGTGATTGATTATCACGCCACCGATTTCACACGCATCGGCCGATCGTTCGACATCGTGTTCGACGCAGTCAGCAAATCGTCGTTCCTAGAGTGTCGCCGAATTATGAAACCGGTCGGACATTACATTGCGACGCTACCTTCGGTCGAGCGTGTTGGCTTTTCGATGCTGTCGAAGCTTCAAAAGCAGTCATGCCACATGGTTCTCGCACGCCCTGACGGCGACATCCTCAAATCACTCGCGGCGATGGCCAATGAAGGCAAGCTGCGTACGATTCTTGATACGGTCTTCCCGCTCAGCGAAGTAGCCGCGGCCCACCGCAAAAGCGAAGGTGGGCATGTCGTCGGGAAACTGGCTTTGCACGTCATTCGCGATATGCCGCACGACGAGCAGCCAAGTGAGTAAGATTCGTAAAAATTGATTCAGCCCCCCGGAGCGGCGAAGCTTCCCCCGAGCTTCGCCGCTTTTCTATGCGCCGATCGGAAGTTTTCGGCCTGGCAAGTTGAACGGTTTTCCGTAAAAAACGCCTGGCGCATCTTGGTTTTTCCTTTCTCAGACGAGGTCATCCCGGTGCGAAAAGTCGCGATTCGGGTTACCATTTGTCCTTTGGAGTATCGCCCCGTCTGCGGGGATACGAGTCCGACCACGACGAAAGAGAGAGCCAGGAATGTCCCAAGCAAATCAGCCGCTGGTGGGCGTCATCATGGGCAGCAAGTCTGATTGGGAGACGATGCAAAATGCCTGTGATATTTTGGAATCGTTCGATGTCCCTTACGAGAAGCGGGTTGTCTCCGCCCATCGCACGCCGGCGTGGATGAACGAATATGCGACCACCGCCGAAAGTCGTGGCATCAAAATCATCATCGCCGGTGCTGGCGGCGCGGCCCATCTTCCTGGAATGGTTGCATCGCAAACAACGCTTCCTGTTTTGGGCGTTCCGGTGAAAAGCCGAGCTTTGTCAGGTCTCGACTCGCTCCTTTCGATCGTGCAAATGCCTGGCGGAATTCCTGTCGGCACGCTTGCCATCGGGGACGCAGGGGCGAAGAACGCCGGCCTGCTGGCCGTTCGGATTCTCGCGACGACCGATTCAGAGCTACAAAAGAAACTGGCTCAATTCCAGCAAGAACAAACCGATAAAGTGCTGGAGGATTCCCAACTGTGAGCGAACCAATCTTACCTGGGGCAACCCTTGGCGTACTTGGCAGCGGTCAACTCGGACGCATGTTTGCCATCGCCGCACGGCGAATGGGTTACCGTGTGCACGTCCTTTCGCCCGAGACCGACACGCCGACCGGACAAGTGGCCGACGTTGAAATTACGGCCAGCTACGACGACTTAGATGCGGTGGCTCGCTTTGCGGAACAAGTCGATGTGGTGACGTTCGAGTTCGAGAATGTTCCACTGGCGACCGTCGATGTCGTGAATCAAAAAGTACCGGTTCGACCAGCAGGTCGCGTACTCCACACGACACAACATCGCCTCCGCGAAAAGACGTTTCTGCGGGATCATGGTTTTCCGGTCGCCAAGTTTCATGCGATTCGGGAAGCGGCCGACTTGGATGCGGTGCCGGACGAACTTCTGCCTGGAGTATTGAAGACGGCGGCGTGGGGATACGATGGCAAAGGGCAAGTCAAAGTTGCTAACCGCGAAGAACTCAAGCGGGCCTGGACCGAAGAACTGAAACAGGAAGCCATCCTGGAACAGTTGGTTGGTTTCGAGATGGAATTCTCCGTCGTTGCCGCACGAGGTCTCGACGGACAGGTGCAGTGTTATGCACCGATCGAAAACGTTCATGTGAACCATATCCTGGACGTTTCGGTTTCGCCGGGGCGACTGTCGGAAAAAGCAAGTGCCGAGGCAATGGACATCGCCAAGGCCGTATTAACCGAGCTGGACGTTGTCGGTGTCCTTTGTATCGAGTTCTTCCTGGCACCGGGCGATACGCTGATGATCAACGAGTTGGCTCCACGTCCGCACAATTCGGGGCACCTGACTATCGACGCACACGTGACATGTCAGTTCGAGCAGCAGGTTCGGACGATCTGCGGTCTGCCGTTGGGATCGACGCGTCAGTTGCGACCAGCTGCGATGATCAACCTTCTGGGTGACGTCTGGGAGCCTGGTACACCCAACTGGGCAGCCGCGTGCGAAAATCCTGATGTGAAGCTGCACTTGTACGGAAAGCACGAGCCTCGCATCGGTCGTAAGATGGGGCATATGACGGTCACCGCCGATACCGTCGACGCCGCCATTGACGCTGCCCATGCCGCGAAAGCAAGCTTGCAGTCCAAGTGATAGCTTGCCTAACTTGCGACAGCCACGCAGCTTGGTGGCTGTCTTCTGCAGAGGGGGATTCGACTCAACTCTGGTTCACATGGTGACCGAAGAGAAGGCTAGAAACGACTAGCCCCACTCGACTTAGCGAGCCTCCCCTATGCGTGTTGAAACGCAAACCACGCCGCCGGTTACCCGATTACAAAAACAGGATGCGGCCGGAGAACAGATCCAAAACCTGTTCAATGAAATCTTGATCGGTGCGGGCAAATCAGGTTTCGCTTCGGCGGAAGCGTATGAGTCGGACAACGCCATTCAGGACGATATCCAGCAAACTTGGAACGACTGGTTCACGCTCGCCAATGTCGGCAACTATCCAGACGGCGTGAAATCGGAACAGCTTCAAACCGATTACGCCAAGCTGCTTGTTCGTTCTTACAACGAAGGGGGCTACGCCGATCCGAAAGGCTTTATCGACGGCCTCTCCAAAGAAGAGATGGCGACGCTGCAACATGTCAATCGATTAGCCGACCCGATCGATGTCGATTCGCTCACGCAGGAAGGCGCGTTGAACCTCATGGTGCCGCGGCCTGCCCAGGTCGATCTCGACTTCGACGGGCTTACTGAAGTGGGCAAAGGGTACATGATTCGTTTCCCCGATAGCCGCACGCCGGAAGCGGTTGTCAATGCGTGGAATGAAACGACCGCCGGCATGGATGAAATGGAACGCAGCTTCTTCGGCTTGCAGATGAAGCTACCGACCCTTTTAGCCAATGTTCAACTCGACGACCAAGGCCGATACGTCAGCCACACCGAGCCTGGCGATCCGGATTGGGTGAATCCGCAAGCCGACCCTGGCTATTCCTACACGGAATTGACCGAACAGATGCTGGACTATCTCGATTACTTCCAACATCAGATTCCGAAAGATCAGTACGAACAGCAGCGAGATTTCTATACCGCGTTCCAGGACAACCTCAAAGAAAACGGGGCACGATAACGTACCCCGCAATGGTTTGTCGATTTGATCGAATGTGCTCGTTCGATTAGACGTCGCATAGGGCGACGCCATGTCGCAGTGCGGCAATCTTGTCGTCCCAGGTCGGGATGTATTCCTGAACAACGTAACCATCGTAATCGGAATCGGCCACGGCGCGGATGATCGCGGCGTAGTTCATTTCCTGGTTCTCATCAATCTCGCAGCGGCCAGGATTGCCAGCGGTATGCAAGTGGCCGATATACGGCAGCAGTTGGTGGAACCGACGCGTCACGTCGCCATTCATGATTTGCACGTGGTAGAAGTCGAATAGCAACTTGAAGTTCGGCGAATCGACTTGTTTGATGATGTCGATGCAATGATCGACGTCGTCGCCAAAGTAGCCAGGATGCCCCTTCATAGGGTGCGAATCGTCGCGTGTATTCAAGTGCTCCATGACCAGCGTCACGCCGTTTTCTTCGGCGTAAGGAACAATGCTTTTGAAGAAGTCGACACAGTTTTTAGTGCCCTGCTCGAAAGTCTGTCCTTTGACTTCCATGCCGGTGAATGTGATGACGTTCTTACAATCCCACTTCACCGCGGTATCGATCGCTTCCTTCAATGTCTCGCGGCACATCGGCTGATATTCAGGGTTCACAGGACCTTCAGCGAACCCGTGGCCTGAGCAGAGCGAGACCTTCAAGCCGTGCTCTTTCATCAGCGGATACCACTTCTTATCGAGCCCTTCCATGGCGACCAGCCCCATGTTCGCACATGCCGGAATCAGCGTTTCCATTGGCATTGGGTTGAAGCACCATGCCATGACCGATTGCTTGACATTCTTGCCGGTGGCTTTGAAGTCTTCTGGTGGAAGCTTCGTTTGAGCGTCAGGTTCGGCTGCTGAAGCAGTTGCGGTAACGGCCAGACCGCCGGCGACGGAAGTTCCGACGGCAGTTCGTAAGAGATCTCGACGCGAAAGATGGGATGGTTCTTGAGGCATGGCAGTGCTCTCGCTTTCTGAAAACGATGCGTGTTATTGATTGTCGAAAGGAAACGCCATCTGCGATTCATCGGGCGCTTTCGCCTCGGGATTCAGTTCTTTGAAAAGCAGGCTCGGTTGAATCCCTTGGTTGTTCTGATACTTATCGCTGACATATTCGGTGATGTCGCCGGTGATCTCGTGATAAAAGATCTGGCAAATCGGCACGTTCGGATAAATACGAATTGGCTGGACCGCAAACATCTCGAGCGTCCAGAAACCCTTGAAACCGACATCGCCGAAACCTGCGGTCACATGCACAAACAAACCGAGTCGACCAATCGAGCTGCGACCTTCGATCATCGGCACAAAGCCGTGCGTTTCGGTCATTTCGTTGGTGCGTGCCAAGTACAGCTGATTTGGATTCAGCACATATCCTTCTTCTGGAATTGTAATCCGCCGAATCCGGTGCGGTTGACGCATGTCGAGGATTAATTCCTCGTACGTCATCAATTCTTCATTCAGGGTCAGGTTGTAACTGTTGGGGTTCAACCGGTTTTCGTCATAAGGCTCGATAAAGATTTTGCTGCCGAGATGTTTCCGAATCTCATTACCGGAAAGAATCATAAATGGGCCTTGGGTTGTCGGCGGCGGCCATCATGTACCGTCGCCGGCGAAAAAACCTGAGTAATGCCGAACTGCTGATTATAAAGGGATTTCGAGAAATTAAAACGGACTTGTTTCGCGACGTTGATGTCCGATTCGCCCTAAATGACGTCGTTTTTCCCCTCGAATGAGGCTGCAAATCGCTGCCACCATTTGCAGAAAGCTAGTCGACACCGATCTGAGGGCAAAATTTCTCGAAGTGACACTTCTCGCACTTCGGCTTGCGAGCGGCACAAATCGCACGGCCATGATGGATCAGCCGATGCGAAAAATCGATCCACTCCTTCTTGGGAACGACTTCCAGCAGTTCGCGCTCGATCTTGACCGCATCTCCCTTATCGGTCAGCCCCATTCGCTTGGTAAGCCTTCCTACGTGCGTATCGACCACAATGCCGGAAGGAATGCCAAACGCCGTTCCCAAAACCACGTTCGCCGTCTTGCGACCCACGCCTGGCAGAGCCACCAAAGCGTCCAGATCTTGCGGTACCTCGCCATCGTACTGGTCTGCCAAAGCGATGGACGCAGCATGAATGTTCTTGGCTTTGTTGCGGAAGAAACCGGTCGTTTTGATCAGTTCTTCAAGTGTTTTAACCGACGCTCGCGACATCGAGTCGGCATCGGGATATTTCGCAAACAGATCCTTCGTCACGATGTTGACGCGCACATCGGTACATTGAGCAGACAAAATGGTCGCGATCAAAAGCTGAAAGGGCGTGTCGTAATTCAACGCGCACTCGGCGGCCGGGTAATCTTTCTTCAGTTGACGCACGACCTTCCTGGCCTGCTTCTTCCGCTCGTCGAGATCTTGAAACATGATCGATCGCGTTGGGGTCAGACAAATTATAGGACTTCTAAATAGAGGAAAGCCGACGGCCTAGCCTCTTAAGCTATCCCACAGTTTTCGCAGAATTTCGAGCGTTTCCCTAGGGGCCTTCCCGGAACCGTAGGCAACTTGGCCATACAAATCAGCTGTCGGACGCACTGCGTTGGCCAGCTCGTTGTGTTGCCGCTCGAGCATCGAGGCGAATTCGCCAGGCGTCTGCTCGTTGCCTCGCTCGCTCCCCTGCTCTGCGGCCCAAGCCTCTAGCGCGGCAAAACTATATCGCACCCATTCTTCCAGCGGCTTTCCTTTCCAACTGGGGTCTTGAAACGGATTGCGGAACGCGGAGAAAGCGACGCGGGGTTTCCGCTGCGGTTCAGCTGGAGTCACTTCCGCTTCTTTCGTCTCCTTCTTTCCGCCGAAGAGGCTCGCCCAGAATTCGTTCCAAGCTTTGACGATGTCGTCCCAGAACTTCCAGACGAAAAACAGAATCGTCGCAATCACAGCGATATAAACGAGCAGTTTCAACCATTGCCCGAGGGAAGCCAATGGATTGGAAAAGGAAGAACTAGGGGGAGGTGGCGGCTGCTGTGATGACTGCTGCTCGGACGAAGTCTCTTCCGAAGATTCCTCCTGTGAGGACTGTTCGTCCGATTCACTCGATTCCGTTTTGTTTGTATCGTCGCTTTTCTCTTGCTGCTTGGATGAATCGGCCTGCTCTTGCTCTTTTCCTGTATCTCCCTGCTGCGAGTCGGATTGTTCTTCTGATTTCTCCTGAGAGTCGGACTGTTTCTGGGTCTCTTGTTTATTGTCATTGTCCGACTTCGACGAGTTACTTTGCTGCTTGTCCGACTCGTTCGATTCGCCTGATTTTTTCTTGTCCGAATTAGGATCGTCCTGATCACTTGGCTGCTTACCATCCTTGCGAGTCTCGTTGGATTTCGGCGAGTCTTCGTCGGTCTGATCTTGGTTATCTGTCGACTTCGAACGATCGTCGCGATTGTCTTTGGTGCCCTCTTTATTGACGGCGACCTGATTGGCTTGGCGTTGTTGTTCGTCTTGATAGAACGGCAACTGAGCGAGTTCGTACTCCGCATTCGGTCGCGGCAAGATCGACACGACTAGCAACACCAACGCTACCACACTGAAGCCGACGCCTAGCCAGGTGCCGGTCATGCTAAGTGGCATAACGACCCCACGTGTTTGCAGGTAACGACGTAGTCCCAAAAAGCTGGTCGTCACCAACAGCGACAGCGCGGCGAAGACGTAGGCAACCAAGAGCGTGAACAAGTACCAACGGTGGTCTTTGGCATGGCTTGGGGCGAATGCCTGACCGAGGCCAAAGATCGGCAGCGCGGCAAGCGAAAAGTAAACGACCCAGGCCCCCGGAGCGAACTGCGTGTTGGTCGGATTGATCCAAGCATCAAGCTTTTCCAGCAGCGACTTCGGCTGATTCGACTCTTCGTCGCGGCGACCGGTAACTCCTTGCTCGTCGACGTCGTCAGGATTCGGCTGCTGTTCAGGTGCTTCCTGGGAAGGCTCATTGCGAATCCATTCCATCAGGCCTTTTTTCGAGGCATCGACCGAACCGGCGACAACGGTACAGTCGTAGACCAACCGCGTGCTAAGCCACCAAACGATTCCCAGCAGAATCACCGTCAAAATCGTACCGCCAGGAACGAATCGCATGACGGCAAATAAAACACAGACACCCAGAATGCCTCCGAGCATGACCGCCTTCGCGCCACCTTCTTCGATACCGACACGCGTGTTGGCAACGATACCCAGCACGAACATGCACATGATGAAGTTCAATCGCCAAGCATGCGAGCCTTCGTAGAAGATCCCAACGGAAAACAGTACCAAGCTACCCACCAAAACCATGATCAACGCCGGAGCAACGGCGATGATGGCATAGTCGAGTTCGGTAAGTCGAGGACGCATGGCTTAAGAGTTTTCAGCAGGAAATTGGGTGGTGACGTTGGATAGATACGCTCATCAAAACAAGGGATAGGCCTGTTCTTGGCAGATTTGGCTGATAGTTTCGAGTGACTTCAATTGCTTGGCGATCATGCGTTCGGCCAGCAGCATACCGGCTGCCTGAGCGAATTCGTATTCGTCCCAGCAGTTGACGATTGGCGTAACCGCGTACCCTCCACGAACGAGATTGCCCAACGACATCGCGATCTCAGGCGTCACTTTGCTGAGGATCGGCACGACCGTTGCGTCTCGGGGCAAGTCGCTTTCAATCTCCAAGATGAGGGATGGAAGAGTGAGCCCTTCGTTCTTTTCGCTACGGGCCATCATGTGGCGGATCTCTTGAAACTGATGCGATCCTCGCTTGGTGCGCACCTTTTGCGGTGAAAGACGCGGATCGCGATCGAGCCGACCGGCACTTTTACGTGCGGCATCACGCGTACGTGTATCGAAATCCCAACCTTCGTATTTCATCCTTTGTGCCGCATCGACCGAGTTAGTGAAGATGCCTACCTGTTGATCCATTAAATGAACCGAATTGGCAATCGCTACCGCACATTTGATCGCCAACTCACTGCGAATCGGCTCGTCTTTCTCAGGGAAACTCTCAGGGTGCAGATCGAGCAGGATACTCACACCGGCAATGCATGTCGCCTCGAACTGTTTGCTGTGCAGTTCGCCGGTTCGTGCGGTCGACGCCCAATGGACACGATTCATCGGATCGCCCAACTGATAACGACGAATCCCAGCTATCCGCGACGGATCTTCAAACAATCGCGACTGCATTTTGATCTCGCCCAACGGACGCTTGGAAACCAAATCGAATCCATCCAGAGAAATGATCGCTGGCTCGACGGTAATAAACTCTGGTTCCGCAATCATCTTGAATTGTTTGTACAGCCCGAAGACATCGCCGGTCTCCAGAACAGCAGGACCAATTTGATAGTACCCTCGCCGATTGCACACAATCTTGTACGAGAGCAGCTTCGTCGACCGTGGCCACAGCATTGCCAGAAAAATTCGTTTGCCATCGACTTCCAAAGCCGGCGGCCGAGTGATCACCGCATGACGCGGCAGGAGATCTTCGACCAACATCCACGGCATGGGAATCGCCCCGGTATACCGCAGTGTCAAGCCCACGGTGATGACGTCTCCTTCCTCGACATCAAGTCGGCTGACGTGCCGCGATGCTGAAAGATGTCGCAGCCAGTACCGAACAAGAACACGCGATCCTAAGATGACCGCGACGAGAGCGTACATCGCATAAACCATCAGCCCCAACCCGAGCATGATGGAGATGGCCAGCAGGATCAATGCTCCCAAGACCCAGCGCATCAGACGGTCGCCTCTTCGATCATCGGCACTGGGACTTCCTGCAAGATATCGTCCAGCACATCTTGCGACGTGACTTTTCGCAGGCGGCTTTCTGGTCGCAGAATCAATCGATGCGCCATGACAGGGCTGAGCACCCGTTTCACGTCATCTGGCAATACGTAGTTTCTTCCCAGAATGGCCGCAAGCGACTGACTTGTGCGAAACAATGCCAACGAAGCTCGAGGACTTGCTCCTAACAGCAATTGATCGTGTCGGCGAGTTGCGTGTACCAATTCAACGATGTAACGCTGCACTTTCTCGTGCAGCTTGACGCTTCGCGTCGCCTTTTGACAGGCCCGCAGTTCTTCTTTGGTCACCACCGCGTCGATCGTTTCCAGCGGATGCTGCTTCCGCGATGCCGTCAGCATCTTCAGTTCGTCTTCCAAACTAGGGTAGCCGAGGCTGAACTTCATCAGGAAACGATCGAGCTGCGCTTCCGGCAGCGGGAACGTCCCTTCGTGATCAATTGGGTTTTGTGTCGCTAAAACAAGGAACGGTGGCTCAAGTGAATACGTCTCACCATCAATGGTCACACGAGACTCAGCCATGGCTTCCAGCAGAGATGCCTGAGTTCGTGGGGTCGTCCGGTTGATTTCGTCGGCCAGAAGGATGTTGGTGAACACCGGACCGCGGCGGAACTCGAATTCAGATGTCTTCTGATTGAAGATCGACGTCCCCGTAACATCGCTTGGCAACAAGTCAGGCGTGCATTGAACCCGTTTCAACGTACAGCCGACGCTTTTGGCGAGCGCCCTTGCCAGCATAGTTTTGGCCACACCAGGAACGTCTTCCATCAGGACATGTCCCTCCGAAAGCCAAGCCACCAGCGAGAACACGACCTGCTGCCGCTTTCCCAAGATG